>NC_007511.1:1200000-2400000 GCF_000012945.1 Burkholderia lata | reverse complement strand
GGTCGATCGCGTGTTTACGCTCGCGGGGCAGGGCACCGTCGTGACGGGTACCGCGTTCGCGGGCCGCGTCGCGACCGGCGACACGCTCGCGATCGTGCGCACGGGCGGCGCGGCGCGCGTGCGCAGCATCCATGCGCAGAACCGGCCGGTCGAGGCCGGCCGCGCGGGCGAGCGTTGCGCACTGAATCTGGCCGGGGTCGACAAGGCCGATGTCGCGCGAGGAGACACCGTCGCCGATGCGCGGCTCGTCGCGACGTCGCCGCGTCTCGACGTCGACCTGACGCTGCTCGCGGAGGCTGGGCTCACGCTGACGCACTGGGCGCCGCTGCACGTGCATCTCGGCACGCTGCATCGCGTCGCGCATGTCGCGCTGCTCGACGGCGACACGCTCGCGCCCGGCCAGCGGATGCGCGTGCAACTGGTATTCGACGAGCCGGTGTTTGCGCTGCCGGGCGACCGGTTCATCGTCCGCAATCCGCAGGCGACGCGCACGGTTGGCGGCGGTCGCGTGCTCGACCCGTTTGGCCCGGCGCGCAAGCGTCGTACGCCTCAGCGCCGCGCATGGCTCGACGCGCTGGCCGAATGGCTCGACGAAGGCCGTCTCGATGCGCTGCTCGCGCAGGCGCCGCTCGGCATCCCGCGCGCGACGCTCACGCATCTGACGGGTTTCGCGCCGAATGCGCTGGCGCTGCCGGAAGACGCGCTGGCGATCGGGCAGCGCGATGCCGCGTCGAACGACGGCGCGGTAATTGCCCAGGCGCACTGGCGTGCGTTGCAGACGCGGGCGATCGATACGCTGCGTGCGTATCACGAGCGCATGCCCGACGAGCAGGGGCTCGACGCCGCACGCTTGCGGCGGATGGCTGCGCCGCTCGCCGGCGATGCGCTGTGGCGCGCGCTTGTCGACGCGCTGGTGGCCGGCGGCGAAGTCGCGCGAAGCGGGCCGTGGCTGCACCTGCCGTCGCATTCGGTGAGCCTCGAGCCGCGCGAGGAGGCGCTGGCGCAGCAACTGCTGCCGCTGATTCACGCGGGGCGCTTCGGTCCGCCGTGGGTGCGCGACCTGGCCCGCGACACGGGCGCGGCCGAGGACGCGGTGCGGACCTTGCTGCGCAAGCTCGCGCGGCGCGGCGACGTGCACCAGGTCGTGCGCGACCTGTTCTATCACGCGGATGTCGTGCGCGAGCTTGCGGAGCTGGTTGCGCATCTCGCGACGTCGCGCGACAGCGGGCTCGATGCCGCGACGTTCCGCGACGCGACGGGGCTCGGCCGCAAGCGCGCGATCCAGATTCTCGAGTTCTTCGACCGGGTTGGGTATACTCGCTTCCACCGCGATCTTCACCTCCTGCGGCCTGACAGCGGTTGGGTGGGTATTCAGGCGTAGGCGCTCGTTGTTCTTTTGATTCTTTTTCCCACGGAAGGCATTCGTATCCGGTGGTACGGCCGGGCTTCAAACCCGGTTGGGGGTGTCAGACACTCCCGGGTAGGTTCGACTCCTGCTGCCTTCCGCCAGTCGCCACTCCCGACGCGGAGTAAAATGGCGCGCATTGGTCGATTTTGGTGATTTCATGGATTCGTCCGTATCGCTTCTGCTGGAAGCCGTCGATGCCGACAAGGCAAAGCTGGACGCGGCGCGACCGCTTCCGCCGCATACGCTGGCGTCATTGCGCGAAAAGCTGATGCTGGAATGGACTTATCACTCGAATGCGATCGAAGGCAATACGCTGACCTTGCGGGAAACGAAGGTTGTGCTCGAAGGTATTACGGTCGGCGGAAAATCGCTGCGCGAGCATTTCGAGGCCACCAATCATCGCGACGCGATTCTCTATGTCGAAGAAATTGTCGGCAAGCAGGAGATGCTGTCCGAGTGGCAGATCCGGAATATTCACGGGCTGGTATTGAAGGGAATCGACGACGGCGAGGCTGGCAGGTATCGTCGGGAGAACGTCGTGATCGCAGGCGCAAGCACGACGCCACCGGATTTCCTGCATTTGCCGGCTGAAATGGCCGCGCTCATCGATTGGGACACGCAGGCGGGAGCGATGCATCCTGTGGCACGGGCCGCCGAACTGCATACGCGGTTCGTGAAGATCCATCCGTTTGTCGACGGCAATGGAAGAACGGGGCGGTTGCTGCTGAATTTCGAACTGATGAAGTCTGGCTATCCGCCAGCGGTCATTCGCAAGGAAGATCGGCTGGCTTACTACGATACGCTGGACGAGGCGTGCACGATCGGCGACTACAGCGGCATTACGCGCCTGGTGGCCGAGTCGGTGCAGCGCTCGCTCGATGCCTACCTCGGCGTGCTCGGGTTGCGCACGTAGAGAGCCATTCCGAACGCTTGTCAGGTTGGCTCGATCACTGCGGCGTCCTGTCCGGGCCCGTTAGTTCGACTCCGGTAGATGTGCCGTCTGCCTGGCGTACTTTTCTCCACGGAAGGCATTCGTATCCGGTGGTACGGCCGGGCTTCAAACCCGGTTGGGGGTGTCAGACACTCCCGGGTAGGTTCGACTCCTGCTGCCTTCCGCCAGTCAAGGCTATCCGGTATTCCGATAGCTTCCGCAGACACCCTCTCTATCCTTGATTTCGGCGTGATTCATGAGCGCGGTGCGCTTGCGACTACCGTTTGACGTCCCGCGCATTGTCCTCATGAAGCAGGGGTAGCAATGTGGGTTTGCGGGTAGGGGCGACAGGGTTGGACGACAGTTGCGTCGACGCAGCGCACTGCGGTTTCCGAACGAGGTGACGCCGGGTCATGACCCGGATGGCAGTGGCCGGTATGGGCAGATTGCGAACCGCGGGGTGCGGAAACCGGCCGTCGGGTACCGAGACTCTGTCGGAGACCTGATCGATCCCGTCCTCGCGCCGAGCGAGCAGCCGTGCAGATCGTCGCCCGCTATAGCGCCGGATATCAACGAAACGATTCGTGAAGCAGCGGAAGCGTTGGTCTGCGCGCCCTTGCACACTGCCTCGTACTTGGCGCATTGTTGATGCTTGCGAGATGCTGAGGGCCGTGACATGGCAATGCGCCCGGGTGGACTCGCAGTCGAATGTCGTTAGACGGATCGCTTCTGATCCTGGAAGCACCCAAACCCGTGCCCACGGGGTTCAGTGGCTTCGTCACAGTTGCTGCCGCGTTTGATTTGGGGTTGCATCATGACACAACCGCTCGTATCGACGAATCGCGCTTGTCCGGAAACCGAAGTTGACGACACCGAGCGGCGTTTCAGGTCGTTTGCTGATGCGATACCCCACATCGTATGGACGGCCAGGCCCGACGGCTCGGTCGACTATGTCAACCGCCGGATCGAAAAATATACGGAGCTGGGGTTTGCTCAAGTAGAGGGGTGGAACTGGATGTCGACGATCCATCCGGATGACGTGCAAACCGAAGTCGCGCACTGGGAGCGCGCGATTGCAAGCGGGACTGAATACGAAATCGAAATGCGCATCTGGCGAGCGTCCGATTGCACGTATCGATGGCACCTGGAACGTGCGTCGCCGTTGAAGGATGCGAACGGCAATATCGTGAAGTGGGTCGGCACGGTCACCGACATCGACGACCGCAAGCAAGCCCTGGCCGCGGCCGAGCGAGCCAACCGCGCGAAATCGGACTTCCTGTCCAGCATGAGCCACGAGCTGCGCAGCCCGCTCAATGCGATCCTCGGGTTCGCTCAACTGATGGCGACCGATTCTCCACCGCCCACCCCGTCGCAACAGGCGAGCATCGACCAGATCCTGCGGGCAGGATGGCATCTGCTCGAACTGATCAACGACGTGCTCGATCTCGCGAAGATCGACGCCGGGCAAGTGGCAATCTCGCCCGAATCCGTATCGCTGGACGACGTCCTGCGAGAGTGCGATTCGATGATCGTGACGCAGGCGGGGCAACGGGGTATCCGGATGACCTTTCCGCAGGGCGAGGCGCCATGCCATGTCCGCGCCGACCGCACGCGCGTCAAGCAGGTGCTGGTCAATCTGCTGTCGAACGCGGTCAAATACAACTGCCCGTCGGGCGCGGTCGACGTCACCTGCAGCGCGCCCGTGCCGGGTCGGGTTCGCGTGAGTGTCAGTGACACGGGGCCGGGCCTGTCTCCGGAGCAGGTGGGCAGGCTCTTCCAGCCGTTCAACCGCCTCGGACAGGAAGCCGGCCCCGAAGAGGGCACGGGCATCGGTCTGGTGGTCGCGAAGCGGCTGATGGAGTTGATGGGGGGCGGCATCGGTGTCGACAGTACACCCGGAAAGGGGAGTGTCTTCTGGATCGAGCTGGATTCGGCGCCTGCGCCGGAAATGGCCGCGACACGTGCCACACAGCCCGGCACGCCGGCCTCGGGCGGGACCGGCAACGATGCAGCCGGGGCGTTCGTGCATACCGTGCTCTATATCGAGGACAATCCGGCCAACCTGAAGCTTGTCGAGCAACTGATCGCGAGGCGCGCGGACCTGCGCATGCTCGGTGCCCCGACGGGCCGGCTCGGCGTGGAGCTGGCGCGCAGCGTGCAGCCGCGGGTGATCGTGATGGACATCAACCTGCCCGACATCAGCGGGATCGAAGCGCTCGGCCTGTTGCGCAAGTATCCCGAGACGGCGGACATTCCGGTCGTCGCGCTCAGTTCGAATGCGATGCCGCATGACGTCGAGGAAGGCCTGGCGGCGGGTTTCTTCCGCTATCTGATCAAGCCGATCAAGATCGCCCCGTTCATGCGCGCGCTGGTTGAAGCCATTGCGCTGGCGACGGCGCGGAAATAGTGTGGACAGGTCGTCAGGGCTGGAACCATGATCGATTCGTCAGCGATTCTCGACGCCCGGATCCTGGTCGTCGATGATCTGGAAGCCAATATCCTGCTTCTCGAGCAGATCCTGCGCCGGGCGGGGTATGCACGCGTCGAATCGACAGCGGATGCATCCGTCGTCCACGACCTTCATCGCCGGCGCCACTACGATCTGATCCTGCTGGATCTGCAGATGCCCGGCACGGACGGTTTCCAGGTCATGGAAAGCCTGAAATCGCTCGAGGCGGACAGCTATCTCCCGGTCATCGTGATCACCGCGCAGCCGGCTCACAAGCTGCGCGCGTTGCAGGCCGGTGCGAAGGACTTCATCAGCAAGCCATTCGATCTGGCGGAAGTGTTGATGCGGGTTCGCAACATGCTGGAAGTCCGGTTGCTGCACCGGGAGTTGCGCAAGCGCGGTGACGCACTCGAGCAGAAGGTGCGGGAGGTGGAGGCGAGCCATGTGCTGATTCGCCGCCAGAGCAGCGAATTGCAGAGCCTGTATGCGAAGGTCGTGGCCGAGCAGAAGGTGTCGGAGCGGCTGCTGCTCAATATGCTGCCCTATCCGATCGCCGAGCGGCTGAAGGTGCATCTCGACGACATCGCCGGGAGTTTTCCGGAAGTGATCGCGGACCGCTTCGCCGATGTGTCGGTATTGTTCGCGGACATCGTGGACTTCACCGGCTTCTCGGCCGGCATGCGTCCCGAGCAGCTCGTCGAAATGCTCAACGAGATCTTTACCGGCTTCGACACCATTGCCGACCACTGCGGCCTCGAGAAGATCAAGACGATTGGCGACGCGTACATGGCGGCCGCGGGGCTACCCGTTCCTGCTGCGGATCACGCGACGCGGGCCGCCCACATGGCACTCGACATGATCGATGCGCTGGCCCGTTTCAACGCGGCCAGACACTGCAACCTGAAATTGCGAATCGGCATCAACAGCGGCGAGGTCGTGGCCGGCGTGATCGGCAAGCGCAAATTCATCTACGACCTGTGGGGGGCGGCCGTCAATCTCGCGAGCAGGATGGAATCGCAGGGCGTCGCCGGGCGTGTGCAGGTGACGGATGCGACGCGAGTCATGCTCGGTGAAGCGTTCGTCTTCGAGGAGCGCGGGTTGATCGCGGCGAAAGGGATGGGCGAATTCCGCACGTGGTTCGTGGTCGGCAGAGCCGGTTTGTCGCCCATTTGAGGCTGGAATGAATGACCGGTGCGGATCGACATGCCATTTCGCCGGTTGTCACGGCATCGAATGAAAATGAAGCGCGGTAGTGCCAGCGAATGCGACGGGCGAAACTTGATCGGGAAAAGCACTAAAAGTTTGCGAATTTTTTCCGGGCTATAGTCGAATCACTGAAGGTAGACGCGGCGTCCCTTGCCGATACCGTTCAGGTAATGACTGTAGACGGGTGCTGTATGAAAACTAAAATCGACAAGACCACCGGACCGATCTGGGGCGTGGCTGCAGGATTGCTGCTTGCTGTCGCAGGATTGAGTCTCGGCATTTTTCCTGAAGTCCTGCGCAACTCGGGAAGCGCAAATGACTTCATGGCGTCCGGCGCCGCGATGCTGGGCATCTTTCTGGTCGTCTATTCCACGCACGAGTTGCGAAGAAGGCGTTCGCACTGAGCGCTCACGCCCGCTGATCCACGCAGGGTGATCCGGGCCGGCCCGCCGGCTCATGGGGGCGCGTGCCCGTCACGCGCTACGCCTTGGTGATTTCGTGTTGGTAAACGAGTTCGACGATTCGCTTCGTCGGAATGCTGGCGCGCAACCCATCGACGCTGTCGATCGGAAACCACTTGCATTTCTCGATCTCGTTGTTCGCTTGCGGCATCTGGTCCGGGCCGACTTCCGCGAAGAACACGTGATGGATCTTGGCGAGCCCGGTGAACTGCATCGAGTAGACGAGATGCTGGCCGGTCATGCCGGTTTCTTCGCACAACTCGCGATGCGCGGCTTCGAGCGGCGTTTCCCCGCGCTTGATCGTGCCGCCCGGGAGAGCCCAGCGCGACGCTGCGCGGGCAACGAGCAAGACTTGTTCGCCGCGGTAGCAGACGACGGTCGCGCGTTCCTTGACCGGGACGGCGCTCGCTTCGGGGGCGTTGGTGGGTACGGGGACTTGGGACATATAGTGATTCTAACCAGCACAAAACGATCGGCCAAGCCGGCCTGACCGGGTTTGACGTTTGATCGCCGTCGACACGCGGCCGATTGTCCGGAGACACGTCGAACATGCCGGGTGGGGTGCGGGACACATGGCATGGTCCGGCCGGGCCGGACGCCCTTGCGACGGTTGGGGGTATGCCGCTTCGCATCGCCGCGATACGTTACGATCGCCGGACTGTCCGTATGCGCTTTCCCTGCGAGCCAGCTTCGCAGGGAGCCCGATACGGCGCGCTCAAATGCGGCCGCCGGTAACGTGGGTCGCGACAATCATCGGGAAACCCGCCATGAGAATCATGATTGTCGGCGCCAGCAGAGGGCTGGGCCGTGCGTTCGTTGAAGGCGTCTGCCGTGCCGGCGACACCGTCATCGGCGTATCGCGCAGGCGTCCGGACGCAATGACGTTGCCGCCGGGTGTCGAGCTTCAGTGGATCGAGGCCGACATGGCGTCGCCTGCCGAAGCCGCCGCGCACATTGCGCAGGCCGCACCGTCCGCGTTCGATGTGCTGATCTGCAACGTGGGCATCTGGGAGGCGGCAGCCTTCACGCGCGACTATGCGTTCCTGGACGAGCCGGACGACGCGATCGTCGATCTGGTGAACGTCAACATCACGGCCACGCTGCTGCTGCTCAAGCGCCTGGTGCCGCGCTTGCTGCAATCACGCAAGCCTCAAGTCATCCTGACCGGTTCGACGTCCGCGCTTCGGCAAAGCGGGCGGCCGGAAGTCGCGTTCGGCGCGTCGAAGTTCGCGCTGAACGGCGTGGCCGATGCGTTGCGCGAAGGATTCAGAGGCAGCCGGCTGGCCGTCACGTGCCTGCAACTCGGCAACCTGAATACCGACGATGCGTTGTCCGTTCCGGTCGACGAGGCCGCAGCGCGCGGCGATGGCGGGCTGGTGCCGGTTCACGACGTGGTGGCTGTCGTGCGTACGCTGCTGCATCTGTCCGATGCGGCGTTCGTACGGGAATTGGTGATGCCGGCGATAGCGGACGAGCGGTTTTGAGGGGGACGCGGCCCCGAGTGTCATCGGGGCGACGGGTGGCGTGACCGGAATCGGCCGGTTGGCGATGCGTTGATCGCGCAGCCTGCACCGGGCGTTGCGGGTGCCGACCGGTACGACGCGCGGCGCAGCCCGTCAGGCGCACCGCGCGTCGTGCGGTTCATCCGGTTACTTCTTTTCCGGCAGGAACCAGTTCATCACGAGCGCGCAGATGCCGCCCGTTGCCACGCCCGATTCCAGCACGTTCTTCAGTGCGTGCGGCAGGCTGTTGAGGATGTCCGGCACCTGCGACACGCCGAGGCCGAGCGCGAGCGACACCGCGATGATCAGCAGCGCGCGACGATCGAGATGGACGCCTGAGAGGATGTTGATGCCCGATGCGGCCACCGCGCCGAACATCACCATCGCCGCGCCGCCGAGCACAGGCTCCGGCACGGCCTGCAGCACGCCGGCGACGACCGGGAACAGGCCGAGCACCACGAGCATCCCCGCGATCCAGATGCCGACGTGGCGGCTGGCGACGCCGGTGATCTGGATCACGCCGTTGTTCTGCGCGAACACCGAGCTCGGGAACGTGTTGAACACGCCGGCCAGCAGCGAGTTCGCGCCGTTGACGAGCACGCCGCCCTTGATCCGTTGCATCCACACCGGGCCTTCGACCGGCTCGCTCGAAATCTTGCTGGTGGCCGTGACGTCGCCGATCGCTTCGAGCGAGGTGACGAGGTAGATGATCAGCATCGGCACGAACAGCGACCACGAGAAGCCGATGCCGAAGTGCAGCGGCGTCGGCACCTGGAACAGCGCGGCCTGGTGCATGCCGGTGAAGTCGAGGCGGCCGAGGAACGCGGCCGCGAGATAGCCGATGACGAGCGCGATGACGAGCGCGGTGCTGCGCACCCACACGATCGGCACGCGGTTCAGCAGGATGATCGTGCCGAGCACGAGGCCGGACAGTGTCAGGTTCTCCGCGCTCGCGAAGGTGCCTTTCGCCATCGCGCCAAAGCCGCCGCCCATGCTGATGAGGCCGACCTTGATCAGCGTGAGGCCGATCAGCAGCACGACGATGCCGGTGACGAGCGGCGTGATCAGGCGCTTCACGAACGGCAGGATGCGCGATACGCCCATCTCGACGAACGACCCGGCCATCACGACGCCGAAGATCGCGGCCATCACGGTCTCGACCGGCGTGCCTTGCTTGACCATCAGGCTGCCGCCGGCGATCAGCGGGCCGACGAAGTTGAAGCTCGTGCCCTGGACGATCAGCAGGCCGGCGCCCAGCGGGCCAAAGCGCTTGCACTGGACGAAGGTGGCGATGCCGGAAATCACCAGCGACATCGACACGATAAGGGTCGTATCGCGACTGGAGACGCCGAGTGCCTGGCAGATCAGCAGGCCGGGCGTGACGATCGGCACGATGATCGCCAACAGGTGCTGCAGCGCGGCGACGAAGGCGACCATCGGCGCCGGCCGGTCGTTCGGGCCGTAGACGAGGTCGCGGGCCGAATCTGCGGCGTCGGCGCCGTGGGCGGCGGGTTGGGCGGGGGAGGCGGGTTGCATGGCGAGCGGGCCGGACAAGGTGGAAAGTGCGGCATTTTAGCCGAACGGCCCGTCGCCGCCGCCGGGTGGGCTGCAGTAGCGGGGATTCGACGGAGCGGAAAAACGGTGGCGGATCGGTGCCCGGGCCGGCCGTGTACGCGGCGCCCGCCGGTCAGCGGGGCTGCCGCGATGCGGGCGCGGTCGGGGTGGTGGTCGGCGCGGTGGTCGCATGGAACCCGGGCAGCTCGGGAATTCGCTGCTCCATGAACTGCAGGAACGTGCGGGTCCGGAGCGGCAGATACCGGCGCGACGCGTACACGAGGTGCAGCGTATGCGGTGGCACCATGTCCCACTTCGGCAGCAACCGGACGAGCTGACCGCTGTCGATCAGGTCCTGAACGAGCCACGCGGGCCCGCTGCCCACCGCGTGGCCTGCCAGGAAGCATTCCCGCAGTGCCATCGAGCTGTTCACGCGATACCGGCCGCGCACCGGAACGACGACCTGCTCGTCGCCGCGCGCGAAGGCCAGTTCGTTGGCGATGTCGGCGCGCGCGTAGCCGACATACTCGTGCTTCGCGAGGTCGTCCGGCCGGCGGAGCTTCGGCGCCTGCGACACGTACCCCGGCGTGGCGACCAGCAAGCGCGGCGACGACGCGATGTGGCGCGCCACGGCATCCGGCGGCAGCAGGTTGCCGAGGCGAATGGCGACGTCGACGCCTTCTTCGACCAGGTCGATCACGCGGTCGGTCAATTGCAGCTCGACCTCGATCTCCGGCCACGCGGCGAGGAATTCGAGCACGAGTGCGTTCAGCCTCAGTTCACCCAACCCCAGCGGCGCATTGACGACCAGCTTGCCGACCGGTCGCACCGTTTGCCCGCGCACCTCGGCCACCGCGCTCGCGTATTCGTCGATCACGCGCTTGCAGCGATCGTAGAACCGGCGGCCTTCGTCGGTGGGTGCGAGGCTCGTGGTCGAGCGTTCGAGGAGGCGAACGCCCAGTTCCTTTTCGAACGCGGCGACGATCTTGCTGATCGTCGGCTGGCCGGTGCCTTCCTCGCGCGCAACCGCCGAGAAATTGCCGAGCTCGATGGCGCGAACGAACACGCGCATGGATCGCAGTGAATCCATCTTATTCCTTTATGGCATGAACCTTATTCAAGTCTCCCACGTTCCTGCGCAATGGGGAATGACCTAACGTTCGTGAACCTTCAATCCCTGATGAGGAGTCGACATGAACGAGGTAACGCAATCTTCGGCACTGGATGGTGCGCACGTCGTGGTATTCGGCGGGAGCTCCGGCATCGGCCTCGAGGCCGCGGCGGCCGCGAAGGCGAAAGGCGCCAGCATCACGCTGGTCGGCCGGACCCGTGCGAAGCTCGAGTCTGCCGCGCAAGCGATCGGCGGCGCGCACGTCGCGGTGGCCGACATCGCGGACCGGCATGCAGTGCAGGCCGTATTCGACACGATCACGCGCGTCGATCACCTGGTCGTCACGGCCGGCCGGTTCATTGCCGGCAAGCTGAACGAGACCGATCCCGATCACCTGCTCGCCGCACTGCAGGAGCGTATCGCCGGGCCGGTCTACGCGATCCGGGCCGCGTTGCCGCTGATGCCCGCGACCGGCTCGATCGTGTTGACCGGCGGACAACTGTCGGATCGTCCGGCCGCGCAGGGCGTGTCCGTCATTGCCGCCGCCGTGCGCGGCGTCGAGGCGCTGGCGCAGTCGCTCGCGCTGGAACTGAAGCCTATTCGCGTGAACGTCGTCGCGCCGGGCTTCGTCGAGACGCCGCTGTACGACGCGTTCGGCCCGGAAGCGCGCGACACGATCCTCGCGGGTGCCGCGGCGGCATTGCCCGGCGGCCGCGTTGGGCGCGCCGATGAAGTGGGGGAAGCGATCGCGTTCCTGCTGGGCAACGGCTTCATGAACGGGGAGATCCTGCACATCGACGGCGGTGGCCGGCTGGTCTGAGCCGCGTGTCATCCTGCCGTGCGCGTGCCGGTGCGGCGTGCCGGCGGGCGTGGCGCGCTGGCATCCGGATAGGCCCGCTGGCAGACGACGATGACCGCATCGCGCAGGCGACGGTGCACGGGGTCGCCGTGCATGCGCGGATGCCACAGCGCGGATACGAGGATCTCGGGCAGGCGCACCGGGGTCTCGAAGCTGCGCAGCCCGAGGGCTTCCGTGAGCCCCGGTGAGAACGCGTTGCCGAGGCTCGAGCGCGGCACGAGTGCGATCAGGTCGGTGCTGGCCGCGACGCGCATCGCATCGGGGTAGCCCGGTACGACGACGTGCACGGTGTGGCCCGAGCCGGCCTTGTCGGTCGCGTCGTCGGCCGGCCCGCCGAAATCGCCGAGCTGCGACGCGATCACGTGACGGTAGGCCGCATAGCGCGCGGGCGTGAATCTCCCCGATGCGAACAGCGGATGCCCGGCGCGTGCCACCGCGACGTGCCAGTCGTGAAACAGCATGCGGGTGTGCAGTTCGGGGGCATCGTCGCCGCGCTTGCCGATTTCCAGGTCGACGGTGCCGTCGCGCAGCGCTTGCGGATCGCGGTCGGGTTTCGGGACGAAGCGGATGCGCACGTGCGGCGCGAGTTCGCCGAGTGCGGCGACCACCGGGCCGGACAGCATTTCCATGAACGAGGCGGCCGCGCGGATGGTGAACGTGGATGCGTGCGTCGCCATGTCCACGTCGGCCGTCGCCGGCCGCAACACCGCGCGCGCATCGCTCGCGATCGCGTGCACGCGGTCGCGCAACGCGGCGGCGTGCGGCGTCGGCACGAGCTTGCGTCCGGCGCGCACGAGCAACGGATCGCCGGTGGAGATCCGCAGCCGCGTGAGCGTGCGGCTCATGGCCGATGTGCTCAGGCCAAGCCGGCGCGCGGCGCCGGTCACGCTGCCTTCCGACAGCAGCACGTCGAGCGCGGTGACGAGATTCAGGTCTATGTCTTCCATGGCGACAGGATACGCTTCTGCACGGTTTGGAATGGCGTTCGACGCAACTATGGATTGAATCCGGTGCGTCTGGCGCCTGCCGTGATGCGCACCTATAGTGGCTGCGTGACGAAACCCGGCAAAGGCGGAAACCATGCAATCAACTGAATCGAACCGGAACGTACCTGCGATCCTGCTCATCGCGGCCTCGCGCGGCCTTGGCCTGGCGATGGCGGAGGCGTTCCTGGACAAAGGCTGGCGCGTAACGGGCACCGTGCGCGCAGGATCGGGGCGCACGAAGCTGCACGACCTCGCCGACCGGTTCGACGGCCGCCTCGACATCGAGACGCTCGACATCTGCGAGCCCGTGCAACTGGCCGCGTTGAGCGAGCGGCTGTCGGGTCGTCGCTTCGACGTGCTGTTCGTGAATGCGGGCACGACGAACGAGCCGACCGAAACGATCGGCGAAGTGACGACCGACGAGTTCGTGCGCGTGATGATCACGAATGCGCTGGCGCCGATGCGCGTGATCGAGACGCTGCAGGATCTCGTGACTGCGGACGGCCTGATTGGCGCGATGTCGTCGGGGCAAGGCAGCGTCGCGAACAACGTCAGCGGGATGCGCGAGGTCTATCGCGGCAGCAAGGCCGCGCTGAACCAGTTCATGCGCAGCTTCGCGGCGCGTCAGGCCGATACGCGGCGTGCGATGGTGCTGATGGCGCCCGGCTGGGTCCGCACGGAACTGGGCGGGCCCGATGCGCGCCTGACGATCGAGGAAAGCGTGCCGAGTCTCGTCGACGTGGTGATCGCAAAGCGCGTGCGCCCGGGGCTCGAGTATCTCGACTATCTGGGGCGGACGGTGCCGTGGTGAGCGCGCACTGACGCCGGGCGGCGCGGCCGGAACGAGCGGATTCACCGTCCCCGGGAAACTACCGATATGGTTGCGTGCGCAACGACACTCGCTGCGTCGCACAACCGGATGCGCTTGACATACCCGCGTCCGGCGCCGTAAATTGCCCCGGCAGATCTAGATAAGAGACTATCTGTAAGATGGTCTCTCCATGCGTCGATCGCATCTGCAATGTCGAGCCTCTTACAGAACAAATATACGGAGGCCGATTGTGCAAACGATCGCGGTCAAGCTTCATGGCATTGAAGACGTCATCTCCTTTCTCGACGCGCGCCCCGGTATTGCGGGCAGGGCGGGACTCGTCTGGTGGCTGTCGCTCGGCGGGCTGTTTCTCGACGCATTTTCCAACTCGGCATTGAGCGCCGGCCTCGGGCCGATGACGCACGAATTGCATCTGTCGGCCGCGCAGGTCGCGTGGATGACGTCGTTTGCGTCGTGGGTCGCGATCGCGTTCAACCCGATCGGCGGCTGGATGGCCGACCGGTGGGGGCGCGTGCGGCCGCTGATCGCCGCGAAGCTGCTGTCGGTGATCGGTGCGCTGCTGGTGGTGTTCGCGCCTGATTTCAACGCGATTCTCGCCGGGCGCTTTTTCGTCGGGATGGCGTACGGAATCGACTTCGCGATCGCGATGGCGATGCTCGCGGAGTTCACGCCGGGCCGCCTGAAGAGCCGGCTCAATACGTGGCAGGGCATGTGGTACACGGCCGTGTGCCTGAACCTGCTGCTCGCGCTGCTGTTTCACGCGTGGCAGGTCGGCGATTCGATCTGGCGTTACTCGGTGGCGGCCACCGCGGTGTTCGGCGTCGCGATCCTCGCGCTGCAATGCGCGTTCCTCGTCGAAAGCCCGATCTGGCTCGCGCGCAAGGAGCGTCTCGACGACGCCGCCCGCGCGATGACGCGCATCTACGGGCAGGCATTCGTTGCGGCATCCGCGCATGAACGCACGCCGATCGTCAATCCGGCCACGCGCGGCCTCGCGAACGTGCTGCTGATCTTTCGCGGGGTCTACCTGCCACGCACGATCCTGGCCGCGACCGTACAAATCGGTCAGTCGATCGAGTACTTTGCGATCGGCTGGTATCTGCCGCTGATCAGTGCCGCGCTGTTCGGCAAGGACTTTGTCTACGCGACGCTCGGCGCGCTCGTGTTCAACCTGTTCGGGATCGTCGGCGGCTTTTCGTCGTCGGCGGTCGGCCGCCGGGTCGGCCTGCGGCGCGCGTCCGCGATCGGTTTCGCGGCGGTCTGCGCGATGCTCGTTGTGCTCGGGCTGTTCCATGCGCGCATGCCGCTGTGGCTGTCGGTGGTCGTGCCGTCGTTGTTCATCCTGTTCCACTCGGCCGGCCCCGGCGCGAACGGCAAGAGCCTGTCGTCGCTGTCGTTTCGCGGCGAGCTGCGCGCGGGCGCGAACGGCATCGTCGGCGCGCTCGGCTCGATCGGCGCGGCGCTCGGCCTGCTGGTCTTCCCGCTGTTTCGTGCGCGCTACGGCCTCGAACACACGTTCCTGATCCTCGCGATCGTGCCGTGCGTCGCGAGTGCGATCTGCTTCGCGATCCGCTGGGATCCGACGCGCACGACGATCAATCCCGACAACGAACCCGACGCGCCGCACTTCGGCGACGACGCACGCGTCACGTCGGCCTACCTGAACCCCGCCATCGAGAAAACGCCGCGATGACCGCTTCCCGAAACGTCATTCTCGCCATCGACGAAGGCACGTCCGGCACACGTGCCGCGCTTGTCGACGCGAGTGGGCACGTGTCGTGCCTTGAATACCTGCCGCTGTCGGTCGACAGCCCGCGGCCGGGCGTCGTCGAACAGGATGCGAATGCCATCCTCGACAAGACGCTCGCGGTCTGCCGCGCCACGCTCGCGCATGCGCAGCGAATGGGGGTACGCGTCGTCGCGCTGGCGCTCGCGACGCAGCGCGCGACCGCCGTGCTGTGGGATACGCGGACCGGGCGCGCACTCGTGCCCGCGATGGTCTGGCAGGACACGCGTCATGCCGCCGAGCTCGACCGTCTCGCGGCCGACTGGGATCGCGTGCTCGTGCCGCAGGTCGGCCGGCCGGCCGGCGTGCGTTCGCCGTATCTGTGGGCCGTGCACCAGATGCGCTCGTCGCGGGCGGTCGCCGATGCGCATCGTGCCGGCTGTCTCGCGTTCGGCACGATCGATACGTGGCTGCTGTGGCACCTGTCGGATGCGCGCGAGTGCGTGACGACGCCGACCAACGCAACCTCCGCCAGCGCGTACCTGCTCGGCGAGCATCGGTATTTCGATCCGTGGCTCGAGGCATTGGGTTTCCCGCACGCGTTGTTGCCCGCGCTGCGCGAGGATGCCGACGCGTTCGGCCGCACGCGCGAAGACGTGCTCGGTATCGGCGTACCGATCCTCGCGTGTGCGGGCGACCAGTTCGCGGGCGCCGTCGGTCTCGGCTGCGTCGAGCGTGGCCAGGCGATGTGCGTGCATGGCACCGGCAGCTTCGTCGACCTGTTGACCGGCACGGTACGCCCCGACGCCGGATCGCACGCACAACCCGGTCACGCGCACGACGGCACGCTGGCGATGACCGCGCGGCGGCATGGCGGCGTGTCGCATTACTCGCTCGAAACCTTCGTCGCGACGACCGGCTCGGCGTTGCGCTGGGTCTGCGAAAAACTGCGCTGGTTCGACGATCCGGCGCAGATCAGCACGCTGGCCGGCACGGTGCAATCGGCGCGCGGCGTGACGTTCGTGCCGGCGCTCACCGGCCTGCGTGTGCCGCGGATGGAGCCGAACGCGCGTGCGCTGCTGTCGGGCATCTCGATCGCGACGACGCAGGCCGAGGTGGCGTACGCGGTGCTCGAAGGCATCGCGCATTCGGTCGCGTCGTGCATGGAGGCCAACCAGGCCGTCGCGCGGGCCGACGTATCGGAGCTGATCGTCGGCGGCGGCCTCGCGGGCAGCGACACGCTGCTGCAGATCCAGGCCGACGTGAGCGGCGTACCCGTGCGCCGGATGCGCGAGGGCGATCGCGCGAGCCTGCGCGGTGCGGCGTTTCTCGCGGGTGCGTCGGGGCTGTTGTGGGATTCGCTCGACGCGGCCCGCGCGACGCTCGTCACCGACGCCGTTTTCGAACCCTCGATCGATGCGGACAGCCGGCAGCGCCGGCGCGCGGCCTGGCATGCGCGGATCGCATCCGAGCTCGCGCACGCGGCCGATTTCGCTCATGCGTGAGCACGGAGAACGACCAGCATGATGTTTTTGCCATCCAGAAAACCACAGACGGACCGCGCCGGCATGACGGGGACCGAGCCGCTGCGCGTGAATCGCGACGAGCACCTGGCGCGACTCGAGACGGATACGTTCGACGTGCTGATCGTCGGGGGCGGCGTGACGGGCGCGTATGCGGCGTTCGACGCGAGCCTGCGCGGGTTGCGCGTCGCGCTCGTCGAGAAAAGCGACTTCGCATCGGGCACGTCGTCGAAATCGTCGAAGATGGTGCACGGCGGGCTGCGCTACATCGAGCAGGGCAATCTCGGGCTCGTGCGCCATTCGCTGCTCGAGCGGCAGCGGCTGCGGCGCAACGCCCGCCATCTCGTGCAGCGGCTGCCGTTCCTGTTCCCGGTGATGGAGCGCGAAGGCGTGTTCGATGCGCGTCTCGCGAAAGCCTTCGAAAGCCTGCTGTGGACCTACGACATCGCCGGCGGCTGGCGCGAGGGCATCCTGCACCAGAAGCTGACGAAGGCCGAGGTCCTGTCGCATTGCCCGACCTTCAACGAGACGTACCTGACCGGCGGCTTCCTGTACTTCGACGCGCGCGTCGACGATGCGCGCCTGACGCTGAACCTCGTGCGCACGGCCGCGTTTCACGGTGCGGCCGTGGCGAACCATGCACGCGTGGTCGAGCTGACGCGCGATGGCCACGGCAAGGTCGATGGCGCGATCGTGCATGCCGACGGCCGCGAGCGGCGCATCCGTGCGCGCGTGGTCGTGATGGCGACGGGCGTCTGGCTGCGCGACTGGACCGGCGCGCGCAAGGGTGACACGGCCGCGTTGCAGGTGCGCCCCGCGAAGGGCGTACACGTTGCGATTCCGTGGCTGAAGATCCGCAACGACTGCACGGTGACGATCCCCGTGCCGGGCCGCAACCGCCGCGCGACGATCACGCGCTGGGGCAACGTGTCGTATCTCGGCACGACCGACGAAGACTACGACGGCGATCTCGACGACGTGCACTGCACGCGGCAGGAGCTCGATTTCCTGCTCGAAGGCGCGCGTTCCGCGTTGAAAGTCGACCTGAATGCGGACGACGTGGTCGGCAGCATCGCCGGCTGCCGGCCGCTTGTCGGGCCGCCCGGCGGCAAGACGATCGAGATGAAGCGCAATCACGAGATCCACGTCGCGCCCGACGGGCTCGTGACGATCGTCGGCGGCAAGCTGACGACGTCGCGGCACATGGCCGAGCAGACGATCGATACGGTCGGCAAGCTGCTCGGCCGCCGCACGCGCTGCCACACGAAATCGGCCTACCTGCTGGGCGCGGCCGGCTATGACCCGCAGGCGATCGTCGCATCGGGTGGGCTCGCCGCGCATCTCGGCGAACGCTACGGCACCGAAGCGCGCTTCGTCGGCGACCTCGCCGATGCGGCACCGTCGCTGCTTGCGCCGATCGTCGAAGGGCTGCCGTACAGCGAAGCGGAAGTGCTCTACGCGGTGCGCCACGAATTCGCGCGCAGTGTCGACGACGTGCTGTCGCGGCGCACCCGCGCGCGGCTGATGGCGCGCGACGCGTCGGCGCGCGCGGCACCGCGCGTCGGAGAAATACTCAAGGCGGAGCTCGGCCTGTCCGATGCGGCCGTCGCCAGCCAGGTGCGCGACTACGTCGCCGCCGTCGCCCTCGAAAAATCCATCCTCATGGGAGATATCGGATGATCAGCAAGGAAGCCATCAAGCGCGGCTACAACCGCGGCAACTACGTCGTCGGCGCGCACACGCCGCCGCCATACTCGCTGAACCTGCCGGCGGCAGGCAGCGCGCCGGTCGAGGCCGGCATGCAGCGCGCTCCGGTCACGGTGTCGCCGCAGCAGGTCGATGCGCTGTGCGCGGTGGCCGACGAGGTGCTGGCGCAGCCGGCCGACGTCATTGCGTGGACGCGCGACTGGTGGGCCGCGTCGATGGTCGCCGAGACGGGGGGCCGGCCGGCGACGCCGCACGCGGTCGTCGTGCGCGTGTCGACCGTCGAGCAGGTGCAGGCCGTGATGCGCATCGCGCACGCGGCGACGATTCCGGTGACGGCGTCGGCCGGCCGCAGCAACGTGACGGGCGCGGCGCTGCCCGTGCGCGGCGGCATCGTGCTCGATGTGTGCGGGCTGAACCGGCTGATCGGCGTCGACACCGAGAGCCAGATCGTCGATGTCGAGGCGGGGATGTTCGGCGACGTGTTCGAGGAAACGCTGCAGCGCGAACACGGACTGACGATGGGGCACTGGCCGTCGTCGTTCGGGATCAGCACGGTGGGCGGCTGGATCGCGTGCCGCGGCGCGGGGCAACTGTCGACGCGCTACGGCAAGATCGAGGACATGGTGTTCGGGATGGACGTGGTACTCGCGGACGGCAGCCTCGTTACGCTCGGCGGCGGTTCACGCGCGGCGGTCGGCCCGGATCTGCAGCAACTGTTCATCGGCAGCGAGGGCACGCTCGGCATCATCGTGCGCGCACGTTTGAAATTGCACCGCCTGCCGGACTACGGCCGCGCGATCGCGTACGGCTTCGACACGTTCGCGGCCGGCCTCGACGCGTGCCGCGAGATCCTGCAGCGCGGCGCGAACCCGGCCGCGCTGCGGCTCTACGACGAACTGGAAAGCGGCGTGCAGTTCGGCCTGCCCGATACGAACGTACTGTTGATCGCCGACGAAGGCACGCGGGAGATCGTCGACGCGGTGATGGCGATCAGCGCGCGCACGTGCGAGGAAAGCGGACGCAGGCTCGACGGCGACGCGATCTTCGAAAAGTGGCTCGACACGCGCTACCTGACCGGCAAGAGTGCGGAAGGCTTCAAGCGCAGCCCGGGCTTCGTCGCCGACACGCTGGAGATGTGCGGCCGCTGGCGCGACCTCGCGGCGATCTATCGCGACGTGGTGGCCGCGCTGCAGGCCGTGCCCGGTACGCTGGCCGGATCCGCGCACCAGTCGCATGCCTACGCGGACGGCGCGTGCCTGTATTTCTCGTTGCGCGGCGATGTCGCGGTGGCCGAGCGTGCCGCGTGGTACCGGGCGGCGTGGGACGCGGCGAACGCCGTGCTGATCCAATACAATGCGACGTTGAGTCATCACCACGGCGTCGGGCTGCTGCGTTCGCCGTACATGCGCGATTCACTGGGCACGGCGTTCCCGGTGCTGCAGACGGTGAAGCGCGCGCTCGATCCGAAACATATTCTCAACCCCGGCAAGCTCGGCCTCGGCGACGAGACCGGCCCGCGAGTCGACCGGTAAACGTCATGGACAAGTCGCTGGGCGCGCGTCTCGCCCGTCATCCCGTCATCGCCACGCTGTATGGCGTCGAGCAGGCGGACAGCTTCATCGATAGCGCGGCCGAGGTCGGCATCGTCGCGAACGTCGATCTGCGCCGGCTGCAGGCGGTGGTCGTGGCGCTCGCCCGCGCCGGCAAGTTCGTGATCGTCAACATCGACAGTTGCGACGGGCTGTCGCAAGACAAGGGCGGCGTCGAATATCTGGCCGATATCGGCGTCGCGAGCCTCGTCTCCACGCGCGTCGCGACGATCCAGCGCGCGAACCGCGCTGGGCTGATCACGATGCAGAAGGTATTCGTGACCGACCGCTCGACCTGGCCGCGCAGCGTGAAGGCGATCGAGCAGAGCGATCCGAACCTCGTGCAGCTGATGCCGGCGCCGATGCTCGCGCACCTGAGCGAAGCCGACCGGCAGGCGTTGCCGCCGATCGTCGCGTCGGGCTTCGTCGGCAACGCGGACGACGTGCGCAGCGCAAGGCGGCACGGTGCAGTCGCGGTGTCGACGAGCGACAGCGCATGGTGGAATTTTGACCCGTCGTCGTGACGGCCCCCAGTCGAACACGGAGCGCAACATGAACGAACCTTACCTGCAGGTCATCGCGCATTTCTACGCCAAACCCGGCAACGGCGATCGCGTGATCGAATTGCTTGCGGAGCTCGCGCCGCTGACGCGTGCCGAGCCGAAGAATCTCGACTACGCGTATTTCCGGTCGCCGGAGAACCCCGACCACGTCGTGATCCTCGAACGCTACCGCGACGCGGACGGCCTCGACGTGCATCGGGAAACGCCGCATTTCCAGCGGATCGGGTTCGGCGCGATCATTCCGTTGCTCGATCGCCGTGAAGTGTCGAGCTACATGGTGAAGCCGGACACCGGCACGGCGACGCCACCGGGAGGCACTCGATGAACCCGTTTCAATTCCGTACGGTTCCGACGCAGGTCGTCGAATTCGGCGCCGCGCGCCGGCTCGGCGAGTTGTTGCGCGAACGCTTTCCGGCGCTCGTGCGGCTGTGTGTGGTCACCGATGCCTTCCTGCATCGCAGCGGCGTGCTCGCGCCCGCGCTGGAGAGCCTCGCCGCGCACGGCTGGCAAGTCACCGTGATCGACGACGTGATCGCCGATCCGCCCGAGCACGTGGTGCTGGACGCGACCGAACGGGCCGTCGCGGCCGATGCGGAGATCGTGCTCGGCCTGGGCGGCGGATCGTCGATGGACGTCGCGAAGCTGATCGCGGTGCTCGCGCCGGGGCGGCAGGCGCTGGCCGACATGTACGGCGTCGACAAGGTGACGAGCGCGCGGTTGCCACTCGTGCAGATGCCGACGACGGCCGGCACCGGCTCCGAAGTGACGGCCGTGTCGATCGTCACGGTCGGCGAGGCGCGCAAGATGGGCGTCGTGTCGCCGCACCTGTTCGCGGATGTCGCGATCCTCGATGCCGAACTGACGCTCGGCCTGCCGCGTGCGGCCACGGCCGCGACAGGTATCGACGCGATGGTGCATGCGATCGAGGCCTACACGTCCGCGCGGCTGAAGAACCCGGTGTCCGACATGCTGGCGACCCACGCGCTGACGCTGCTGTCGCGCAACCTGCTCGCGGCATGCGACGACGGCCACAACCGCCACGCGCGCGAGGCGATGCTGGTCGGCGCGATGTTCGCGGGGCAGGCGTTCGCGAATGCACCGGTCGCGGCCGTGCACGCGCTGGCCTATCCGGTCGGCGGGATCTTCCATGTGCCGCACGGGCTGTCGAATGCGCTCGTGCTGCCGCACGTGCTGCGGTTCAACGCGCCGGCCGCCGCGCCGCTGTATGCGGAACTCGCGGCGATCGTCGCGCCGTCGGCGACGGGCAGCGATGAAGCGCGTACGCACGCGCTGATCGCCGAGATCGACCGGCTGATCGTCGCGACGGGCATCCCGCGCACGCTGCGCGAAGTCGGCATCGGGGAAGATGACCTGCCGAGGATGGCGTCGGATGCGATGCTGCAGACGCGCCTGCTCGTGAACAATCCACGCGAGGTGACGGAGGCCGACGCGCTGGAGATCTACCGGCAGGCGTGGTGATGCGGCGGGCGGGCGCGTTGCGCCGCCCGCCATGCATTCACGATGCGCGCGCGGCCTGTCGCGCGGGCCACGCCGCGAGGCAGGCGCACGCGAGCGCCACGGCCACGAGCCCGCATCCGGCCCACGGCGTGACGCGCAGCGCGTCGTGTTCGACGAGCACGCCGCCGAGCGCCGAACCGACTGCAACACCCGCATGCATGGCCGACACGTTGATGCCGACGCTCGCATCGGCCAGCGACGGCGCAGTGTGGATCAGGTAGTTCTGCACGATCGGCGAGATCGACCAGCTGATGCCGCCCCACAGCATCATCGCGGGCACGAAGGCGAGCGGCGATACACCAGCCGCGGGCAGCACGGCCATCGCGACGAGAAACACGGCCGGGCACGCCCACAGCGCACGCGATGCGCCGAGCCGGTCCGAGAAGAGTCCGCCAAGCCATGCGCCGGTCACGCCGGCGATTCCAAATGCGACGTACAACCCTTCGAGCGCGGCTGCGCTCGGCGACAGCACGGCCTGCAGATACGGCGTGAGATACGCGAACAGCGTGAAGTGACCGCCGATCATCGCGATGGAGACGAGTTGCGCAGCCACCAGCCGAGGGCGGGCGAGCACCGCGCGATATGACGGTGTGCCCGCGGCATCGGCAGCAGCGGTGGCGGTGACGGCAGCCGGCGCCATGCGAGGCAATCGCCGGCCAAGCCAGATCGCGAGCGGCAGCGCAGGCAAGGCGATCGACACGAACACCGCGCGCCAGCCGGCCCAGTCGGCGATCCGCATCCCGATCGGCACGCCGAGCACGAGCGACGCGCTGATCCCCATGAACACGATGCCGATCGCGCGGCCGCGTTGCGACGCCGGCGCAAGTTCGGCCGCGAACCGCGTCGCGACGAGGATCAGCGTCGCACAGCTCGCAGCCATCAGCACGCGCGCGGCGAACAGGCTCGCATAGCCGGGACTGGCCGCGGCGCACAGGTTCGCGGCGGCGAACACGCCGAGCGACGCGAGCAGTGCGGTGCGCCGCTCGACACGCGCGACGCAGGCTGCCGCGACGAGCGCGGCCAGCGCGAACACGGCGGAGAAGATCGTGGTGAGCTGGCCGGCGGCGGCGATCGAAACGTGCAGCCCGGCTGAGATGGCTGGCAGGATGCCGACGCAGATGTTTTCGGCGACGCCGGCCAGGAACACGGCGGCGGCCAGCAGGTAGATGCGAACGTCCAACGGAACCCCTCCTGTACGCGCGACGCGACAGCGCCGGGCAGGGGGCGGGGCCGCATCGGAACGAATCGACGGATGGGTTTCGAGGCGAGGCTTCGGTTATCCCGGAAAGCAGGACGGTACCGCACGGTCAGGCGGTGCGCAAGTGCGGATTCTTGCGCGCGCGCCGGTGCCGTGCGGTGGCCTCGAAGAAGGGCGGTGAGTGCCCACCGGGCCCGGTTACGCGCGTGACGCGTCGGTGCCGGTTGCCACGACGTAAGCGGAAGCCTGCTTCGTGCCGTCCGGCAGCGTTTGCAGATAGACGCCCTGGATTTCCGGCTCGAAACCCGGCAGTGCGTTGATCCCGGCTTCGAGCGCGCGGAAGTAGTCGAGCGCCGGGCCGCCCCATGCTTCGCCGGGCACCACGCAGAAGATGCCGGGCGGATAGGGCAGCGCGCCTTCCGTCGCGATCCGGCCTTCGATGCGATCGAGCGTGACGAGCTCGACGTTGTTGCGAATCAGCTCGGCGTTGGCGGCCTGCGGCAGCATCGCCTGTTTCGGGAACTGCGCGCGCCGGAACATCAGCTTCTGCAGATGCTTCATGTCGTGGCTGCGGTAGAAGTCGTGCATCCGCT
Source organism: Burkholderia lata (assembly GCF_000012945.1). Taxonomy (NCBI): domain Bacteria; kingdom Pseudomonadati; phylum Pseudomonadota; class Betaproteobacteria; order Burkholderiales; family Burkholderiaceae; genus Burkholderia; species Burkholderia lata. The sequence continues at coordinate 2,376,284 of NC_007511.1, read as the reverse complement.
GGCACAGCTGCCGCAGGCGCATGTTGCCGTACAGCTCCGGATACGCTTCGCACAGTGACGGAATGGCTTCGCGCAGCGGTGTGTCCTGGTCGAGATGGCGCTCGAACTGCGCGAGGTGCGCGATCAGATGCTGCAGCTTGCCGAAGCTCTCCGACGGCGTGAGCAGGAACAGGATCGTGTACAGGTCGGCCTTCTCGGGCACGACGCCGTGCTCGCGCAGGTAGCGCGCCAGGATCGGCGCCGGCGCGCCGAACGCCGCGTATTCGTGCGTGTCGCGATCGATGCCGGGCGTCGTCAGCAGCAGCTTGCACGGGTCGACGAAATACTGGTCGTCCGCATAGCCTTCGAAGCCGTGCCACGTGTCGGCCGGGTGGAAGCGGAAGAAGCGCAGGTCGTCGACGATCTGCTCGGTCGGGTAGTCGGCCCACGGGCGGCCGTCGATGTTCTGGGGAACGAACGGTCGGATCTGGCGGCAGGTCTTCAGCAGCAGCTTGCGCGCATCGACGCCGTGCGCCACGCAGTCGCGCCACAGGCGCTTGCCGGCCGGGCCGGCGTGCATCTGCGCGTTGACGTCGAGTGCCGCGAACATCGGGTAGAACGGGCTCGTCGACGCATGGATCATGTACGCGTTGTTGAAGCGCCGGTGATCGCAGAAGCGCTTCTGGCCTTCGATGTGGCTGTCCTTCTTGTGGATCTGCGACGTCTGCGAGAAACCGGCCTGCTGCTTGTGCACCGACTGCGTGACGAAGATGCCGGGATCGTCGGGGCCGAGCGTCAGCATCAGCGGCGAGCAGTCCTGCATCATCGGGATGAACTGCTCGTAGCCGACCCACGCCGAGTCGAACAGGATGTAGTCGCACAGATGCCCGATCCGGTCGACGATCTCGCGTGCGTTGTAGATCGTGCCGTCGTAGGTGCCGAGCTGGATCACCGCGAGCCGGAACGGCCGCGGCCGGTCGGCGCGTTCCGGTGCGACGTCGCGGATCGCGTCGCGAATGCGCGCTTCGTCGAGCGCCGCGCTGTCGACGCCGCCGATCAGGCCCCACGCGTTGCGTGCGGTTTCGAGGTAGACCGGCCGCGCGCCCGACAGCACGAGCGCGCCGAGGTGTACCGACTTGTGGTTGTTGCGGTCGAACAGCACGAGATCGTCGGGGGCGAGCAGCGCGCTCGTGACGACCTTGTTCGACGTAGACGTGCCGTTCAGCACGAAGTAGGTCTTGTCCGCGTTGTAGATCCGCGCGGCATTGCGCTGCGCTTCCAGCGCCGGGCCTTCGTGGATCAGCAGGTCGCCGAGCCGGACGTCGGCATTGCAGAGGTCGGCGCGAAAGATCGTCTCGCCGAAGAAGTCGAAGAACATCCGGCCGAGCGGATGGTTCGAGAAGAACTGGCCGCCCTGGTGGCCGGGGCAATCGAATTCGACATAACCGCGCTGCACGTATTCGCGCATCACCTTGAAGAACGGCGGCAGCAGGTTCTCGCTGTAGATGTCGGCGGCGGCGGAGATCTGCCGGCCGTAGTAATGGCGTCCGCCGTGGCGGAGCTGGATCACGCCGCTGGCGCTCGGCAGGATCGACGGCGGCACTTCCTGGTCGGGCTCGACCGCGACGAAGAACGGAATCGCGAATCCGGTTCTTTCGACGGTTTTAAGCACCTGTTGCGCCGAATCGATTCCGACGACGATTGCCGCGATATTCGTGAAATCGGTCTGAAATACATCGACCTGTTCGTGCGTGGTGAGGAAGGCACCAATCAGCGCCGGCTCGACTGCGATTTTCAACAGGCTCACGCGAACTCTCCCGTAAATGTGCGGAAAACGGGAGCCGCATTCGCACCGGTGCGTAATCCGCGTAATCCGACACGCGCTGCGCCGATTGAAACGCTCCCGCGAATGCTGAATGCCGAATGGCGCGCCGCACGATGCAGCCTTGCGCGGCGCGGTGCAGCCGCCACCGGTCAAGGCACGGCGCAGCCGATCGTAGCAACAAAACGGGGCGAATTCAATCGACCGGAATCGACAATGCCGGCTCGGGATGAGAACGATCAAATAATCGGGAATCGGCGTGCTGCAATGCACATCAAAATGAACCGATCGTGAAATGCGATTTGAAAACGGCCGACCGTTTCGCCGAATCGTCTGCTTTTCATCAAATGGCATCTATGGCATAGTCGGCTCCGAATTGGATGGCGAATCAAACCGGATTTGCGAGCGTCTCACGCCGCCGCCCGTGGCCTGCTGTCCGCGTGCTCGTGAGACGCATCACCCCAACGAAGCATCGGAACAACGAGGGCAAAAACATGAATACCTCCGTCGGTGGCATTCGTCGTCTCGGCATGCGCGCGCTTCTGGTCGACGACGAGATCACGCAGGAAACCGCGACCGGGCGTGCGGTCCGTACGCTGAGCGCGGAACTCGTGCAGCGCGACATCGACGTGCTCACGGCAACCTCGGCCGACGATGCAATCATGCTGATCCGCTCCGATCCGTCGATCCAGTGCGTGCTGCTCGACTGGGATCTCGGCGTGGACGGCCACGGGCCGTCCGAGGCCGTGGTCGACGCGATCCGGCATCGCAACGCCAACGTGCCGATCTTCCTGCTGGCCGACCGCAGCGTCGCATCGACGGTGCCGTCCGCGGTGATGGGCAAGGTCGACGATTTCGTGTGGCTGCTCGAAGATACGGCCGACTTCATCGGCGGGCGCATCCATGCGGCGATCGAACGCTATCGCGCCACCGTGCTGCCGCCGATGTTCGGCGCGCTCGCGAAATTCTCGCGTGTCTACGAATACTCATGGCATACGCCCGGCCACACGGGCGGCACGGGCTTCCTGAAATCGCCGGTCGGCCGCGCGTTCTTCGAATACTTCGGCGAAGCGCTGTTCCGTTCCGACCTGTCGATCTCGGTCGGCGAACTCGGCTCGCTGCTCGACCACTCGGGCCCGATCGGCGAAAGCGAGCGCTACGCGGCGCGCGTGTTCGGCGCGCATCGCACGTATCACGTGACGAACGGCTCGTCGACGTCGAATCGCATCATCCTGATGGCGAGCGTGAGCCGCGACCAGATCGCGCTGTGCGACCGCAACTGCCACAAGTCGGCCGAACATGCGATGACGATGTCGGGCGCGATCCCGACCTACCTCGTGCCGACGCGCAACCGCTACGGGATCATCGGGCCGATCGCGTCGGAGCGCCTCACGCAGGCGGCGATTCGCGAAGCGATCACGTCGAACCCGCTCACGGCCGGGCTCGCCGACCGCCAGCCGAAGCATGCGATCGTCACCAATTCGACGTACGACGGCCTGTGCTACAACGTCGCGCGCGTCGAGGAGCTGCTCGGCGCGAGCGTCGACCGGCTGCATTTCGACGAAGCGTGGTACGGCTACGCGCGCTTCAACCCGATCTACCGCGATCGCCATGCGATGCACGGCGACCCGCGCGACCATCATGCGGACCGCCCGACGGTGTTCGCGACGCAGTCGACGCACAAGCTGCTGACCGCGCTGTCGCAGGCGTCGTACATCCACGTGCGCGACGGCCGCAACCCGATTCCGCATGGCCAGTTCAACGAAACATTCATGATGCACGCGTCGACGTCGCCGAACTACGCGATCATCGCGTCGAACGACGTCGCGGCCGCGATGATGGACGGCCCCGGCGGCGCGGCACTCACGCACGAGTCGATCGAGGAGGCCGTCGCGTTCCGGCAGATGATCGCGCGGATGAACAGCGAGTTCGGCGCGAAAGGCGACTGGTTCTTCGAATGCTGGCAGCCCGACACCGTGCTCGAGACGCGCACCGGCCGCACGCTGCCGTTCCACGATGCGCCGCCCGAGCTGCTCGCGAGCGACCCGTCGTGCTGGGTGCTGCGCCCCGGCGCGCAATGGCACGGCTTCGGCAATATCGAAGACGGCTACTGCATGCTCGATCCGATCAAGGTGTCGATCGTCACGCCGGGCGTCGCGCCGGCCGGCGGGCTGATGCCGGTCGGCATTCCGGCGAGCGTCGTGACCGCGTATCTCGATGCGCGCGGGATCGTCGTCGAGAAAACCACCGACTTCACGATCCTGTTCCTGTTCTCGATCGGCATCACGAAGGGCAAGTGGGGCTCGCTCGTCAGCGCGCTGTGCGACTTCAAGCGCGACTACGATGCGAACCTGCCGCTCGACATGGCGATTCCGTCACTGGTGAAGGAGCACGGATCGCGCTACGCGGGCATGGGGCTGAAGGACCTGGCCGACACGATGTTCGCGGCGATGGAGCAGCTCGGCACGACGCGGCTGATGTCGGAAGCCTTCTCGATCCTGCCGAAGCCGGAGATGAGCCCGGTGCGAGCGTACGAGCATCTGGTGCAGGGCCGCGTCGAGCAGGTCACGCTCGAGGAGCTGGCCGGGCGCACGGTCGCCACCGGCGTCGTGCCGTATCCGCCGGGCATTCCGCTGCTGATGCCGGGCGAGAACGCGGGGCCTGCGGGCGGCCCGGTGCTCGGCTACCTGAAGGCGCTCGAAGCGTACGACCGGCGCTTCCCGGGCTTCGCGCACGACACGCACGGCGTGGAAGTCGAGGACGGCACGTACCGCGTGTATTGCCTGACGGCCTGAACGAGCGACCGGCCGCGCGACGGCCTCACATCGAAGGATCGACATCATGGAAAACACAGCGCGCATGTCCGACGCGGCCCCCGCGGCCGCGCCGAAGAACCGGATGAACGTCTGGCAGCTCACCATCCTCACGGCGGTCAACATGATGGGCTCCGGCATCATCCTGCTGCCGTCGAAGCTCGCGCAGGTCGGCACGATCTCGCTGCTGTCGTGGATCGTCACGGCCGGCGGCTCGCTTGCCCTGGCCTATGCGTTCGCGCGCTGCGGGATGTTGAGCCGCAAGCCGGGCGGGATGGGCGGCTACGCGGAATATGCGTTCGGCAAGGCCGGCAACTACATGGCGAACTACACGTACGGGCTGTCGCTCGTGATCGCCAACGTCGCGATCGGCGTCACGGCCGTTGGCTACGGCACCGTGCTGTTCGACGCGACACTGTCGCCGCTGCAGACCGGCCTGTGGACGATCTTCCTGCTCGTGCTCACGACGGTCGCGAACTTCGGCGGCTCGCGCATCACCGGCCGGATCGGCGCGGTGACGGTGTGGGGCGTGATCATTCCGGTCGTCGTCGTGTCGCTGATCGGCTGGTTCTGGTTCAGCGGCGCGACCTGGGGCGCCGCATGGAACCCGAACAACATCCCGTTCGGGCCGGCCGTCGGCAGTTCGATCGCGGTGACGCTGTGAGCGTTCCTCGGGCTCGAATCGGCGTGCGCGAACTCGGACGCCGTCGAGAATCCGGAGCGCAACGTGCCGATCGCCGTGCTCGGCGGCACGATCGCGTCGGCGATCTTCTACATCGTGTCGACCAACGTGATTGCGGGGATCGTGCCCAACGCGATCCTCGCGAAGTCGAACGCGCCGTTCGGCATCGCGTTCGCGACGATGTTCACGCCGACGGTCGGCACGATCGTCACCGCGCTGATGGTTATCGCATGTATCGGCTCGCTGCTCGGCTGGCAGTTCACGGTCGCGCAGGTGTTCAAGAGCTCGGCGGACGTCGGTTACTTCCTGCCGGTGTTCGCGCGGGCGACGCGCACCGGCACGCCGATCGTCGGGATGGTGATCCTGCTCGTGGCGCAGGTTGCGCTGGCGCTGATGACGATCAGCCCGGAGCTGAGCAGCCAGTTCCAGAAGATCGTCGATCTCGCGGTCGTCACGAACCTCGTGCCTTACGTGATGTCGATGGCCGCGCTGATCACGATCCAGAAGGTTGCGAAGGTGCCGCCGGCGAAGGCGTTGCTGACCAACGCGATCGCGATGGTGGCCACCGCGTACAGCTTCTATGCGCTGTTCAGCTCGGGCGAGCAGGCGCTGATGCTCGGCGGCCTGTGCGTGTTCCTCGGCTGGACGCTGTTCGGCTTCGTCAGCGCGCGCTTCTACCAGATGGAAGTCGACGCCCACGTGAAGGAGCCGGGGAAGTCGCTGCAGGCGTGACGGGGGCGGCGCTCGCCGCCGTTACCGGGCAGGGCGGGCCAGCAGCGGCGGGAGGTCCTGCTTCAGCAGGTCGACGACGGCCCGCACGCGCGGCGGCAGCGGCCGCTGCGCGTGCACGAGCACGTTGAGCGCGAAGTCGGGAATCACGTAGTGCGGCAGGAGCTCGACGAGCGTGCCGGCCGCGAGCGCCTCGGCGCAGGCCGGCTGCTGGACCACGCCGATGCCGCCGCCGGCCACGATCGTGTCGAACATCGGGCGCCAGTGGCTCGTCGTCATGATCGTGCGGATGCGTGCGTAGTCGAGTGCGTCGCCGTCGCGCTGCAGCGGCAGCCGCTCGCTGGCGAACACGCCTTTCACGCGGATGAACGGATGGTTCGCGAGTTCGGCCTTCGAATCGATCGGGCCGTGCCGCTCGAGATACGACGGCGCGGCGACGAGCCGGCGGCCGACCGCGCCGACCGGATGCGCGACGAACCCGCCGTCGCCGAGCTGGCCGACGCGGATCGAGATGTCGACGCCTTCCGTGACCGGATCGACGATGTCGTCGTTCAGGACCAGATCGATGTGCAAGTTCGGATACGCGGTGCGGACATGCATCAGCACACCCGGCAGCACGACTTCGCCGACGCATTGCGGCGCCGCGAGCCGGATCGTGCCGTCGAGCGCGTTTTCCGTCTTCGACACCGATGCGACCGCGTCGTCGGCTGCTTCGAGCAGCTCCTTGCTGCGATCGTAGAAGATCCGGCCTTCTTCCGTGCACGTGAGGGTGCGCGCACTGCGCAACAGGAGCCGGGTGCCGAGATGCTTCTCGAGTCGCTCGATGCGCTCGCTGACGGCCGGCTGGCCCATGTCGAGATCCCGCGCCGCGCCGGACATCGTGCCGCGCTCGACGACCCTCACGTAGATGCGCATCGTCGCCAGCAAATCCATGAAGTCGCGCCCCTTGTCCGGTTCCGGTTGATGCCGATCGACGGATGGTACCAAAGCAGGGCTGCGCGATGGTGCGCGGCGAGCCGATACTGACCATCGGTTGGCGACGCCGCGTGTATTTGCCGGTGCGATGGGTGACAATTCGCTTCCGTGCGATCGACTGGAGACGAAGACATGACGCAACAGGATGACGCGGTGCGCACGCGCTGCGTTGCATGGCAGATCGTGCGGACGTGGCAGGCGGCCGAATGGTGCCGGCTTGGCGAATCACGAACGGGAGTCGACCTGTCCGGTGTGGTGTCGGGGGCGATCGACGGCTCGCCGTTTCGGGTCGAGTACGCGATCGCATGCGGCGCCGACTGGCTCACGCGCTCGGCACGCATCACGCAGTGGGGCGGCACGCAGCCGCCGCGGCAGTGGGATATCGCATGCGACGCGGGGCGCTGGACGATCGATGGCGTCGACGTACCGGCGCTCGCGGGCGCGACCGACCTCGATCTCGGTTTCAGCCCGTCGACGAATACGCTGCCGATCCGGCGGCTCGGATTGGCCGTCGGTGACGCAGCCGTGATCCACACCGCGTGGCTGCGCTTTCCGGATTTCGAATTCGTGCGCGGCGAGCAGCGCTATACGCGTACGGCGGAGCGCGTGTACCGCTACGAAAGCGGCACGTATGCGGCCGATATCGCGGTCGACGATGCGGGCCTGGTCACCGACTACGACGAATGGCGGCGCATCGGCGCGGCACCCGCGCGTTGATTCACGCGTACCGCGCCGTGCGTCGGCAGCGGCGGTGCGTCAGCGTGCGCTCGCGACCGACAGCTTGCCCGGAATCAGCTTCAGCGTGCTGAACGTATCGGCGATGGTCTGCTGATACGCGAGCGTCGCGTCGCTGATCGGCTGCACACCGTAACCGGCGCGCTTGAGCGCGACTTCGAGCGTCGGCGCGTCGAGGCCGACGAGCGGCGACAGTTGCGTGGCGACTTCGGGCACATGGTCGCGCGCCCAGCGATCGACCGAGTCGACTTCGTCGAGCAGCGCACGCAGCACCTGCGGGTGAGCGGCCGCGTATTTGCGCGCGGCGAGGTAGTACTGCGTATTGCGCACGAGCCCTTCGCCGTTCGCGATCACGCGCGCGCCGATCTGCCGCTCGGCGGCGGCCAGGTACGGATCCCAGATCACCCATGCATCGACGTTGCGCTGCACGAACGCGGCGCGCGCATCGGCGGGCGTCAGGTAGATCGGCTGGATGTCGGCATACGTGAGGCCCGCATGTTCGAGCGCCTTCACGAGCAGGAAGTGGACGTTCGAACCCTTGTTGAACGCGACCTTCTTGCCGCGCAGCTGCGCGACGTTGCGGATCGGCGAATCGGGCAGGACGACGATCGCCTCGCCCTGCGGCGCGGGCGGCTCATTGCCGATGTAGACGAAATCGACGCCGCCCGCCTGCGCGAAGATCGGCGGCGTCTCGCCGACCGTGCCGACGTCGATCGCGCCGGCGTTCAGGCCCTCGAGCAATTGCGGGCCGGCGGGAAATTCGAGCCACTGCACGGTGACGCCCTGGCTTGCAAGCCGTTTCTCCAGCGTGCCGCGTGCCTTGAGCACGACGAAGTTGCCGTATTTCTGGAAACCGATGCGCAGCCGCGTGCCGCTGTCTTGCGCGTGTGCAGGCAGGCCCGCGAGCGGGCCGAGCGCGAGCCCGGCCAGCCCGGCGGCCGCGCCTTGCAGCCACTGGCGGCGATGCGGGTTCGCCGGGGTCGGTTCAACGTCTGCGTGCGGTAAGTCGTTCATCGAGGCGTCCTGCGTGCGGGTTCACGGGCCGCGCGGAAAGCCGTCGCGGTCGGCGCAGGGCGGGGCCCGATGCGGGCGATGCGCGCCGCGGGCCGGCCCGCGCCGGATTCAGGACGATACGGCCGTGCGGGCCGGCGGCCAACCAACGAATCCGCATATGCAAATCAGCGGCGGGCTCGGTGGTGTTGTTCGGGCCGGTGATCAGCGGAAGAATCCGCCGGAACCCGCCGGAACCCGTCAGAGCACGCCGGCACGACAGCACGACAGCACGACAGCACGACAGCACGCCAGCACGCCAGCACGACTGGCCGCGTCGGCGAAATCGCGACTTGGCGCGCGTGGCCGCCCGGCATTCGACGAACGACTGCCGCGACCCTCAATCGGAGCCGGCGGGGCTTTCCTCGATCGAATCGACGCGATCCGGATAGAACGCGAGGTGCCCGCGGATCGCATCGACGGCCGGATAGGGCGCCTCGTAGGTCCAGACGGCGTTGACCGCGCGTTCGCCGCCGGCCGGAATCGAGTAGTAGGCGGCGTCGCCCTTGTACGGGCAGTACGTCGCGTGATTGGTACGCTGCAGCAGCGTCAGGTCGGCGTCCTCGCGCGGGATGTAGAGCACGGCCGGGTAAGCGGCTTCGCGCAGCGCCAGCGCGCGGCGCGTATCCGCGACGACCCTGCCTGCCGCCTTGACCACGACGCGCCGCGGGTGCGGTTCGACCGTGATCGGGTGATCGGGGCCCGGCGTCTTCACGGGGCGAGCGGACGTATCGGAGCTGACAGGCATCGTGGGTCCTCCTGGAATCGGCGGCGCGGCGGCGCCGGGCGGATCCCGGTGCGTCCGTACCGACGTTGGCCAGACGATACGATGCGCCATTTCGGGAGAATCTGCAGGGGGCCGGAAGACGGCGGCGCGAGACGGCCGCCCGGCGCTCGCGTGGACGTTTTCATGCACGGGCAGCGGGATGCATCCACGACGATAAGCAACGCGAAATTAATTGGTAAGCGATCGGCGGGAGGCGCGCGAAGATCGGCCGTCGTCATTTGCATGACAGCCCTCTCTCCTGTCTCCGCCACCATGAAGAACGCTTTCGTTTCGTCAGCTGCGCGTCGTGCGCGTGGCGTACCCCATGCTGCTGCCACCCTGCGCTGCATCGCGGCGTCGCTGCTGCTTGCCGGCGCGGCCACGCACGCGCTTGCCGCGCCGTCCGGCAAGACGCTCGTGTATTGCACCGAAGGCAGCCCGGCCGGCTTCGATCCGGGCCAGCACACCACGAGTACCGATTTCGACGCGAGCACGTACCCGATCTACAACGGGCTCGTGCAGTTCAAGCGCGGCACGCTCGATCTCGAGCCGGCGCTCGCGACGAGCTGGGACGTATCGCCCGACCAGCGCACGATCACGTTCCACTTGCGGCGCGACGTGAAATTCCAGACCACCGCGTGGTTCAAGCCGACGCGGCCGTTCCAGGCCGACGACGTCGTCTTCACGTTCCGCCGGATGCTCGATCCCGACGATCCGTTCCGCAAGGCCTATCCGGTCAGCTTCCCGTATTTCAGCGACCTCGGCTTCGATCGCAACGTCGCGCGCATCGACAAGGTCGACGACTACACGGTGCGCTTCGTGCTGAAGACGCCCGACGTCGTGTTCGTGCGCAATCTCGCGATGGCGTTCGCGTCGATCCTGTCGGCCGAGTACGCGTCGCAGCTCGCGGCGCGCCATCGCGAGGCCGACATCAACCAGTTCCCGGTCGGCACCGGGCCGTTCCTGCTGCGCACTTACCAGAAGGACGCGCTGATCCGCTACGACGCGAACCCCGACTACTGGAAGCCGGACGACGTGAAGCTGTCGCGCCTCGTGTTCGCGATCACGCCCGATCCGGCCGCGCGCCTGCAGAAGCTGGTGGCCGGCGAGTGCCAGGTATCGGTGTTTCCGCGGCCGGCCGATCTCGACACGGTGCGGCGCGACCCGAAGCTGACGTTGTTCTCGGGGATGGGCTTCAACGTCGGCTTCGTCGCGTACAACACGCAGCATGCGCCGCTCGATCGCGTCGACGTGCGGCGCGCGCTCGACATCGCGATCGACAAGTCGGCGATCGTGAAGACCGTGTTCAACGGCGACGCGAAGATCGCGACGAACCCGATGCCGCCCTCGCAATGGTCGTATAACCCGCGCCTGAAGGATGCGCCGCGCGATCCGGCGGCCGCGAAGGCGCTGCTCGCGCAGGCCGGGTTCCCGAACGGCTTCGACCTGACGCTGTGGGCGATGCCGGTGCAGCGTCCGTACAACCCGAATGCGCAGTTGATGGCGCAACTGATCCAGCAGGACTGGGCGAAGATCGGCGTGCGCGCGAAGATCGTCAGCTACGAATGGGGCGAATACAACCGCCGCGCGAAGCACGACGGGCAGCACGACGCGATCCTGTACGGCTGGTCGGGCGACAACGGCGACCCCGACAACTGGCTGGGCACGCTGCTCGGTTGCGACGCGGTGCACGGCAGCAACCTCGCGAAGTGGTGCAACCAGGATTTCGAAAAGCTGGTGGACGCGGCGCGTTCCAACGGGGACGTCGCGAAGCGCACGGCGCTGTACGAACAGGCACAGGTCGTGTTCAAGGACCAGGTGCCGTTCACGCCGATCGCGACGTCGATCGTGTCGCTGCCCGTGTCCAAGCGTGTGCACGGGCTGACGTTCTCGCCGCTGGGCGGGCACCGCTTCGATGGGGTGTGGCTGGATTGAGGGGAGCGCCGCGCGGACGGCGCTCTCGTCCGCGCGGTGTGAAGGCAGCACAGGCCGGCGCGATGCAGTACGCGCCGGCTGCCGTCAGGTCCGGTCAGTTCAGTTGAGTGCGACCGCCGCCGCCGCTTCGACCGGCGAGCCTTCGAGCGCGACTGAAGGCCGGCCGTCGGGGCCGACCGGCACGTCGCCGATGAGCGTCGTGCGATAGAGCTGGCGATCGAAGTCGAGATCGAAGATGTCGACGGGCGCGAGGTGGGCGGTCGCGCGGTTGTCCCAGAACGCGATGCTGCGTGGCTCCCACTTGAAGCGGATCGTGAATTCCGGCCGCGTCACGTGTTCCCACAGCAGTTCGAGCAGTGCCTGGCTCTCGCGCGGCGTCAGCCCGATGATCGATTTCAGGAAGCTCGGGCTCACATACAGCGCGCGTTCGCCGGTTTCCGGATGCACGCGCACGAGCGGATGCTCGGTGACGAGCGGGCGGCGTTCGACCGCGTCGTCGAATGCACCGGTCGCACGCGCACCGGCCGGCGGCGTGAAGCGATGAATGCCGCGCAGCCCGTCGACGAAGCCGCGCAGCGGCGCGGACAGCGTTTCGTATGCCCGCACGAGGTTGGTCCAGTGCGTGTCGCCGCCGTACGGCGGGATCGTCACGCCGCGCAGGATCGATGCCCACGGCGGGTTCACGGCGGCCGTCACGTCGGTGTGCCAGCCGGTCCACGGGCGTCGCACCGGTTCGCCTTCGAAGCGCGTCGCCTTGCGATGCTTCGCGATCGAGTAGACGGCCGGATGCCCGTCGACGTGCCCGAACACCGGGTGGCCGATCGTCGGCTCGCCGAACTGCGCGGAGAACGCGACGTGCTGCTCGTGCGTGAGGAATTGTTCGCGGAAGAAGATGACGCGCCACTTCAGCAGCGCGGCGCGGATCGCCGAGATCTGCGCTGTGGTCAACGGTTGCGTGAGGTCGACGCCGCGAATTTCCGCGCCGATATGGGCGGACAGCGGGATCACGTCGACCGGCTGGGCGGCGGGTTCGAGTAAGGCGCTCATGCGACGCTCCTGGCGGAAGTGGATGGGGCGGAGGGCCGACATCGTGGCGCGTGTGCGCGTCGGTCCGGGGGCGGGAAGTGCATGGTCGGTGTCCGGTAGCGGAAAGCGGGGCAGGCGCGGCGGCGCGCACGGAGCACCGCCGCCGCGCGACGCGGGCGTTATTGCAGCGTCGCGCCCGGCCCCTTCAGCACGACGCTCTGGCGGCCGTCGATGCCGACCGGCACGTCGCCGTGCACGGTCGCGCGGCGCACGACGCGGCGCGCATCGCCGTAGTCGTTGATCGCGTAGTGCTGCGTCGCGCGGTTGTCCCAGATCGCGACGTCGCCTTCCTGCCAGTTCCAGCGCACGGTGTTCTCGAGACGCGTCACGTGCTCATGGAACACCTGCAGCAGGTGCGCGGAATCCTGCGCCGACAGCCCCTTGAGCCGCTGCACGAAATGCCCGAGCACGAGCGTGCGTTCGCCGGTTTCCGGATGGACGCGCACGACCGGGTGCTCGGTTTCGTAGACGGTCGACGTGAACACTTCGCGGTAGCGCTTCAGTTGCGTATCGTCGGCATGCACGTGCGTCGACGCGTAGTCGTATGCGTTGGTGTGCAGCGCCCAGAGCGTGTCGGCGAGCGCGCGCAGCGGGTCGGGCAGGTGCGTGTACGCGGCGGCCGTGTTGGCCCACACGGTGTCGCCGCCGAACGGCGGAATCGCGACCGCGCGCAGGATCGAGATCTTCGGGTACGCATCGACGAAGGTCACGTCGGTGTGCCACGAATTGGCGCGCGCGCCGTGCGCGGAATCGAGTTCGAGCAGGTGCGCGCTGCCGTCGACGGGCGGCACGGTCGGGTGCGCAACGATATCGCCGAAGCGGCGTGCGAACGCTTCCTGAGCGGTGTCGTCGAGATGGTGCTGGCCACGGAAGAACAGCACCTTGTGGCGCAGCAGCGCTGCCTGGATCGCGTCGAACGTCGCGTCGTCGAGCGTGCCCGACAGCCGCACGCCGGCGATCTCTGCGCCGATGCGGCCGGCGACCTGGCGAAGCTGGAGCGGGGCGGCGGCCGTGCGCGGCGCGGCGTGCGAAGCATGCGAAGACGGGTGAGCGGCGTGCTGGACTTCGGACATCGGGAGTCTCCTGGAGTCGGGTCGGTCGAGTCTCCATTCAAGCAGGGACCGCGCGCAATCGGAACCGATGAATCGTCACAACCTTAGCGTGTGCGCAGCGCTGATCGATATGCATCGTCATGCTGAGCAATTCGGCGCGTCGTGCGCGCTACCACGCCAGCCGCCATTCGCCGATCCGGTGCGGGCGCGGCGCGTCGATGCGCTTGCCGCCCGGGCGATCGTCACCCGGCGGGTCGAGGTCGTCGAAATCGGCGAGCACGGTGTCGCGCAACCGCGCGAATTCCGGCGAATCGCGCCGGCGCGGGCGGGGCAGCGCGACATCGACGATGCGTTCGATGCGGCCCGGGCGCGGCGCCATCGTCACGACACGGTCGCCGAGATACACGGCCTCGTCGACGTCGTGCGTGACGAGGATCATCGTGATGCGCTCCTGTTCCCAGATGCGCAGCAGCTCGTTCTGCATTCGCGCCCGCGTCTGCGCGTCGAGCGCGCCGAACGGCTCGTCGAGCAACAGCACGCGCGGGCGGTTCACGAGGCCGCGCGCGATCGCGACGCGCTGCGCCATCCCGCCCGACAGCTGGTTCGGATACGCGTGCTCGAAGCCGTTCAGCCCGACGAGCGCGATGTGATCGGCGACCGCGCGCCGCTTCGCGGCCGCATCGAGCGGGGCGTTGCGTAGCGCGGCCTCGATGTTCTGTGCGACGGTCAGCCACGGGAACAGCCGGTGATCCTGGAACACGATCCCGCGCTGCAGCGACGTGTCGTGCACGCGCTCGGCGCCGGCCCGGATCTCGCCCGTGTAGTCGGCGTCGAGCCCGGCGATCAGCCGCAGCAGCGTCGACTTGCCGCAACCGCTTGCACCGACGATCGTGACGAATTCGCCGGCGCGCACGTGCAGCGACACGTCGTCGAGTACGGCGAGCGTGGCGCCGCGTTGCGCGTAGTGCTTGCTCACGTGGAGGATGTCGAGCGAATCGGAGGCGAGGGTCGTCATGGCGGTACGAGGAAAGGGGGCAGGGAAGGAAAAGTCGATCAGCGCGTCAGGTCGCCGCGCCGGGCCAGCACCTTGCGCTCGATCGCACGCGCGATCGCGTTGAGCGCCCAGCCGGTCACGCCGACGACGATGATCCCGAACAGCACGAGATCCATCCGGAACTGTTCGCTGCCGTCGATCAGCGTATTGCCGATCCCGCTGCCGGCAACCAGCAGGTATTCGGCGCCGAGCGTCGCGAGCCACGAATAGATCAGGCCGAGATACAGCCCGGTGAAGATCGACGGCAGCGCGGCCGGCAGGATCACGTAGCGCACGAGCTGGAGCCGCGAGTAGCGCAGCGCGCGGGCGACGTCGACATACGCGCGCGGCACCGCGTGAATGCCGTCGCAGGTGTGCGCGGCGACGGGCAGCAGCGCGGCGAGCGACAGGAACACGACCTTGGCGACGTCGCCGAGGCCGAACCACACGGAAATCAGCGGAATCCATGCGAACAGCGAGATCTGCTTGAACGTGTCGAAGCTCGGGCCGACGATCCGCGCGGCGACGCGTGACAGCCCGAGCGCGGCGCCGAGCAGCAGCCCGCTCGTCGCGCCGATCGCGAACCCGCACGCTTCACGCGCGAGCGACGCGGACAGCGCGCGGCCCAGTGCGCCGCTCGTGGCCTGCGCCCATGCGGTGCGCAACACGTCGGCCGGGCCGACGAGCAGCCCGCTGCTCACGAGGTGTGCGGAAGCGACCGCCCACCACAGCGCGAACGCGACGAGCGGCAGCACGAAGCCGCGCCAGTCGGGCGCATGCAGGCGGCGGGCGGTGGTGGTGGCAGGCGGGGTAACGCCGGGCGCGGCAGCAGAATGCGTCAAGGGTGGGACTCCTTCGGTTACGCGGGCTGGGCCGGCAGTTCAGCCGCGGAACGCGGACGGCACGCCGCGGCGCAGGCGTGCTTCGAGCGTATCGAGCAGCCGGTTGATCAGCAGGCCGACCGCGCCGACGACGATCACGGCCGCCATCACGAGATCGAGCTGGAACAGTTGCCGCCCGTACACGATCAGGTAGCCGAGCCCTTCGGACGATGCGACGAGCTCGACGACGACGAGCGCGAGCCACGACTTCGTGAACGCGAGCCGCACGCCGGTCGCGAGCGTCGGGATCGCGGCGGGCAGCACGACGTGCACGATGCGTTGCCGGCGCGTGTAGCCGAATACGCGCGCGACTTCGTCGAGCGCGGGCGGTGTCTGGCGAAACCCTTGCAACGTGCTCAGCGTGACGGGGACGAGCGCCGCATGCGCGATCAGCAGGTACTTGAGCGGTTCGCCGACGCCGACGAGCAGCAGCAGGAACGGCAGCCAGCCGAGCACCGGAATCTGCACGAGCGCGTTGAAGCTCGGCAGCACGTAGGCCTCCAGCGTGCGCGACAGGCCGAGCGCGACGCCGGTCGCGAAGCCGAGCAGCGTACCGGCGGCGAAGCCGACCAGCACGCGCTGCAGGCTGATCAGCGTGTGGCGCACGAGGTCGCCGCTCGTCGCGAGATCCCCGAGTGCGTCGAACACGCGTTCGGGCGGCGGCAGGATTTGCGGCGCGATCCAGCCGCGTGCGCTGCCGACGCTCCACAGCACGAACAGCAGCGCAGGCAGCAGCCACGGCGCGAGCCGCCACGACCACCGCTTCACGGCCGCCGATCGATGCGGCGGCACGGCGAGCGCATGGCGCCCGGATGACGGGACGGAAAACGCGGTGTCGCTCATCGTGACGGGTCCGGTTCAGGAAAGGGGCTTGCCGGCCGCGTCGTAGCGTTGCCAGTAGCTTTCGAGCTTCAGCGTGCGCAGCGCATTGTCGAGATACTTCGGCTCGAACCAGCCATCGACGTCGACCGGCTGGCGGATCAGCTTCAACGCCAGCGCATCCTGCGCGACGGACTTGTAGCGCGCGACGACGAACGGATCGATCAGCGGCGACAAACGGTCCTTCAGCCGCTGGTTCGCATAGTCGGCCTGCCACGACGAAACCGGCACGCCGCTCTTTGCCCACAGCTTGAACAGCGCATCGCGGTTCGCTTCATCGGACGACCATTGCGCGCCCTTCACGAGTGCGTTGACGACGCGCTGCACGATGTCCGGATGCGCGCGCTCGAAATCGTCGAGCACGAGCAGGTGGGTCTGGCGCGTGAGCTGCGGGCCGTCGTTCTGCGATTCGTAGATGATCTTCGCGAGCCCCGCGTCGCGCAGCTTGTACAGCTGGTAGTCGCCCACCGACGCATCGATGCCCTTCGACGCGAGCGCGGCAAGCGAGCTCGCGGAGTCGAGATTGATCACGCGCAGGTCGCGTTCATTGAGACCGTTTTTCGCGAGCGCATTGTCGGCGACGAGCTGCAGGTTCGTGCCGCGGAAGATCGACACGCGACGGTCCTTCAGGTCCTTGATCGAGCGGATGGTGGAGTCGGGCGGCACCGCGATCTTGACGCCCGAGCGCACGCTCGCGGCGAGCAGCAGGCGCGTCTTGATCCCGTTCGCCCGGGCGAGCACGGCGGGCAGGTCGCCCTGGTACGCGAAGTCGAGCGCCTTGTTGGCGATCGCCTCGTTGACGGCCGGCCCCGCGCCCTTGAAGAACAGCCACTGCACCTTGATGCCGTCGGCCGCGAACTCCTTTTCGACCAGTTGCTGCAGCTGCGCGGTGGCGGCACTCGATCCGCCGAATGTCGGCGGATCGCCGGCGCCTTGCTGGGCGACGCCGATGCGGATGGTGGCGGGTTTGTCGGCGTGCGCGGCGGCGGCCGGCAACGCAATGAGGGAGGCGATCAGCAGCGATCGAAGCAGGCGCAATGGAAGCATGAATCGACGAATCCGGAACGTTGGGGAGCGTGGCCGGGCCTCAGCCCGTCGGCGCATTCTCGATGACGTGCCGGGGCCGGACAAGAAACGAATTGAACTATGCTTATCGCCGTTTTCCGGGTTGCTGCGCCGCTTGTTTCGTTCTATCCGGATGAGAACGGCATTCACATGCATCTGACATTCAATCAGGATTCCAATCAAGTCGATTGAAGCCGGATGCGGAATCAGGCAATGGCCGATTGGAAAGTTGCGACGGAGACGCGCGTCGATTCTCGCGGGAATCACGCGCCGAATCAGCGTGAAAAAACGGGGCGGGTAGTCAGGGAAATGTGCTGCGGTCCCGTTGTGTTTGCCGGGGGCGGCAGGTCAGGCGCGGCGAGGCGCGCGCATGCGGATCGGCCGGGAATGCCGATAAATCGAATGGAAACAGGGTCGGTAAATCACGCGCTGCAACAGTCGGCATGCCTGTTCCGATTTGCGAATCATTCGATATGTTGTGAGAAAAAATGACCGTAAATGAGCGGCTGAAATTTCATCGTTGCAGGGTGAAATCCATAAATACATTCCGACGCCAAATAATTTGAATTCGCCTGAAAAATTGTCTATACCCTAGACGAATCAGCGCGGTTGCATCGGGCGCGGAATACCGCACCACGAATGCCGGCACGCAACGATCGAAGATGTCGTTGCACACCGCGTGTTGCAGTGATCGAGAGGATTCCGGGGGATGCGAACGACCTCGTGCCAGGGTCGCGCGCATGCGTCGCAACGGGCGAACGTCCTGCGCAACCGCCGGAGCAACGGAGCGTTTTTTGCGTTCAATGGTCGGTCATCGACCCCGTTACACGGAGGTTGCCATGCTGCAATACGTCAAGTCCCTGCTGCGTGACGAACGTGGCGTCAGCTCGCTCGAATACGCCGTGCTGGCCGGTATCGTCGTGGTCGCGCTGGCGGCGGTCGGCGTGATCCTCAGCAGCACCAGCGGCGGCTTGCCGAGCGTGTTCACGACGCTGATCAACAAGGTGACGAGCCTGATCTGATCCCCTGAACCCGCGCGCCACCGACGAACACCGGGATCCGCAGCGGTAGAACGTATCCGGCCGGGGCGTGTCGACGGACGGCTCTCCCATGCTCACGCTCGTGCAGTCGGTGGCCACGGTCTTGCTGGCCTCGCTCGCCGCGCAGGATCTGCGCGACCGGCGCTTGTCCAATCGCGGGGTGCTGGCGTTCGCGGCGCTGTATTTCGTCGCGGCGGCGCTCGCCCGCGACGGGTTCGCGCCGCTGGCCGGCCATGTCGCGACCGGTGCGGCGATGCTGCTGCTGTTCGGCGGCATGCGCCACGCGGGCTGGATCGGCGGAGGCGACGTCAAGCTGGCGGCGGCGGTATTCCTGTGGGCCGGCCCGGCACTGGCGTTTCCGGTGCTGACGGGCGTCGGCGCGGGCGGTGTTCTGTGCGGCGTCGCATTGCTGGCGTCGCGGCCGCGGCGCGCCGCCCCGGTTCGCGCGGTCGCCACGCGCGGCGTGCCGTACGGCGTTGCGCTCGCGCTCGGCGGCACGCTGGCCGTCTGGGCGTCGTTTCCACACACGGTTTCGCTTACCTAGCCGGGGGGACGCACGCCGCCATGCCCAAACCGCTGAGACTGGCCGTGCTCGTCGTTGCCGCCGGCATCGGTGCGTTCATCCTGCGCGAACTGTACGTCGCCGCGTCGACGCCGTCGGTGGCCACCGAAACGGATCAGGCGCGCGTGCGGGTCGCAGCCGCCGATCTGCCGGAAGGGCTGCTGCTGCGCGACAACGATCTGGCGTGGAAGCGCATGCCGCGCGCACAGGTGCCGGCTGGCGCATTCGTCGAGTCGCAGCCGGGCGCGGACCTGAAGGGCGCGCTGCTGCGCAACCACGTCGGTGCGGGCGCACCGATTCGCGTCGAGAACGTGATACCGGCCGGGGCACCGGATTTTCTTGCGGCCGCGCTGCAGCCGGGCATGCGCGCGATCTCGGTGCCGGTCGACGACGTGTCGGGCAACGCGGGGCTGATCCAGCCGGGCGACTTCGTCGACGTGTTGCTGACGCAGCAGATCGGCGGCTCGGCGACGTCGCCCGGCACGTTCGAAGCCGAGACGGTGGTGCGGCGCGCGCGCGTGCTCGCGGTCGGCTCCGAATTCCAGCGCGCGAAGGCGCCCGCGAGCGCACCGGATGCGACGGCGCGCGCACGCACGGTCACGCTCGAGGTCGCGCCGCGCACCGCGCAGGTCGTGCTGGTGGCGACCCGCCTCGGCTCGCTGTCGCTCGCGCTGCGCAGTTTCGCGACGAGCGACCGGCGGCAGCCGGCAGGCGGCGACGAACAGGAGCCCGATACGCAGCCCGTGTGGGCCGGCGACGTGTCGCGCGCGGCCCGCGAGGCCGCACGCGAGCCGTCCGCCGGGCCGGAGTCGGGCGCGCGGCCGGCGTGGCGGAGCAACGCGGTCGTGATCTATCGCGGTTCGTCGGTCGACGACGGATCGCGTGGCGGCGGCACCGGCACGCCGGGCCTGCCGCCGCTGCCGTCCGGGTTGCCGACCTGGCCGGCGATGCCCGCGACGCCCGCGACGACGGCCGGCGCCAATGTCGCGGCGGAGGCGACTGCGCAGCCGCCGGCGGTGGCGGCGCAATGACGGATTGACGATTCGGGCCGGCCGCCCGGCGGCCGGCATTTGACGGGAACACGCATGGTGCGCATGGTTCGTTGGATCGCTTGCTGGTGCCTGGCCTGCATCGTTGCGTCCGGGAGCGCGTTCGCGCAGGGCGCACGCGCGCCGGACGCGGGCGCGGCGCTGTCGATCGCGACCGGCAAGGGGGAACTGCTGTCGCTGCCCGAGCCCGCGACCGCGATGTTCGTCGCCGATCCGGCCATCGCGGACATCCAGGTGCCGTCGCCGCGCACCGTGTTCGTGTTCGGCAAGAAGGCGGGCACGACCACGCTGATTGCGCTCGGCGCGAACCATCGCCCGATCCTGCGCAAGACGGTGATCGTGCAGGTCGACACGGCGTCGCTGCAGGGCGTGCTCGACAGCCGCTTTCCGCAGCTGAAGCTGTCGGTGTCCGGTGCGCCGGGTTCGCTGATGGTGTCGGGCAAGGTGCCGAGCGCGGCCGATGCCGACGCGGTGATGCAGTCGCTCACGCCGTACCTGCACGACAAGGAAAAGATCGTGAACCGGCTCACGCTGTCGCGCCCGATCCAGGTGAACCTGCGCGTGCGGGTGACCGAGGTGAGCCGCAACATCACGCAGCAGCTCGGCATCAACTGGAGTTCGCTCGGCGGCGCCGGCAACTTCGTCGGCGGGCTGTTCAACGGGCGCACGCTGTTCGATCCGACGAACGGCCTGTTCAACCTGTCGCCGACGGGCGCCTTCTCGGTGCTCGGCGGATTCCGCGCGGGGCGCTGGTCGATCGACGTCGTGCTCGACGCGCTCGACCAGGAAGGCCTGATCACGATGCTCGCCGAACCGAACCTCACCGCGATGTCCGGCGAGACCGCGAGCTTCCTCGCGGGAGGCGAGATTCCGATTCCCGTCGCGCAGGCCGGTTCGTCGACCGGCGCGATCACGGTCGAGTTCAAGCCGTTCGGCGTGTCGCTCGACTTCACGCCGACCGTGCTCGCCGACAACCGCATCAGCCTGAAGGTGCGGCCGGAAGTGAGCGAGATCGATACGAACAACAGCGTGACGACCGGCGGCGTGAAGGTGCCGGGGCTCACGGTGCGGCGCGTCGACACGACGGTCGAGCTGTCGAGCGGGCAGAGCTTCGCGATCGGCGGGCTGCTGCAGAGCCAGACGGCCGACACCGTGTCGCAGATTCCGGGGCTCGGCCGGCTGCCGATCATCGGCCGGCTGTTTTCGTCGAAGAACTTCCAGGACAACAAGACCGAGGTGGTCGTGATCGTCACGCCGTACATCGTGCAGCCGACCGGGCCCGGCCAGCTCGAGCAGGCGATCGACACCGTCGCGCGGCCGAGCAGCGACCTCGAGTTCGCGGTGCAGCACAACCTGGGGCTCGACCTGCTGTCGGGCGATACGCCGCGCCTCGTCGGCGCTGCGGGCTTCGTGTACTGAACCGGAGGAGCGCGCATGCGAATTCGATCGACCGTTGCCGCACTGGTGCCGCTGGTGTTGGCAGGCTGCCTGTCGGCACCGCCGCCGGTCAACCTGCCCGATGCGCGCTCGATCGGCTTCGACGGCGCGCACGCGGTGGCGCCCGATTGCGCGAAGCTGATGCAGCCGTCGCATCTCGTCGATGCGGGGTTCGCGCGGCCCGGCGTGCCGTTCGGCTGCGCGACCTACTCGAACCTCGCGGCCATGCTCGCACGGCCGGAGGATCTCGTCGCACCCGTGCCATACGGCGGCGCGGACGCGCAGACCGCGGCCGACGCGGTGCGCCGCTACGTCGAGGATCGCGTGAAGCAGCCGACGCCAGGCAAGACGCAGACGACCGGCTCGCCCAGCCATTGACCGACCCGGATGCCATCACGATGCCGCCCATGAACCTCCTCGACCGTCAGAACACCCGGCGCGCCGCGTCCGCGGGTGCGGCCGATCTTGTTGCGGTCGTCTCCGATTCGGGCAGCGAGGACGTGATACGCCGCGTCACGCAGGAGCTGTCGATCACGCGCACCCACCTGCAGCCGGGCACCTGCGACGATGCGATCCGGCTGCTGCAGCAGTACGAGCGTTCGCCGCGCCAGCTCGTCATCGACGTGTCGGATTCGGTGCTGCCGGTGTCGGACCTGATGCGGCTCGCCGACGTATGCGATCCGTCGGTGCGTGTCATCGCGATCGGCACGCAGAACGATGTCGGGCTGTTTCGCAACCTGCTCGGCATCGGCGTGCAGGATTACATCGTCAAGCCGCTGACCGTCGAGTTGATGCGGCGTGCGCTGACCGCGACCGAATCGGTCGTGCAGGCGCGCACCGGCAAGGTCGTCAGTTTCGTTGGCGCGCGCGGCGGCGTCGGCGCGACCACCATCACGGTGAGCCTCGCGCGCTTCCTGGCGAGCGAGAAGCGCCGCCGCGTGGCCTACGTCGACCTGAACCTGCATGGCGGCGGCGCGAACTCGATGTTCGGGCTGTCCAGCAACAACGGGCTGATCGAATTGCTGAACATGGGGCAGCGTCCCGACGACGCGTTGTTCGAGCGCATGTTCGTCACGAAGGGCGATCGGTTGCACGTGCTGTCCGCCGAGCTGGCCTACGGTGCCGATGCACCGTTGAGCGACCAGGCCGTCGCGCGCCTGGTCGACATGCTGAAGGACCGCTTCCACTACGTGCTGTTCGACGTCGGCAGCAGCGCCGGCAAGCTGCTCGAGGACGCACTCGTGGCATCCGATCTCGTCCACGTCGTGGTCGACCGCTCGGTGCACGCCGCGTACGAAGCCGCGCGGCTCGTGCGCTTCGTGCGGGAACTGCCCGGCGAGCGGCTGCTGTCGATGGTGCTGAACAATCCGCTCGCACCGGTCGCGGGCCGCGTCGAGCCGGTCGATTTCGAGGAGGCGTTCGGCGGCGCGAAGCTGCACGAGCTGCCGCACGAGCCGCAGACGCTCGCGGTTGCCGAGAACCTCGGCGAGCCGATCGAAGGCGCGAAGCGGAACGGCTTCCTGGACCAGATCCGGCAGCTCGCGAACGGCATCACCGGCGAGCCGATGGTCGTCGCCGAGCCGTGGTATGCACGGCTCGTCAAGTGGAGGAAGGGAACGTGACGTTCGGCACCCGCAACCGGCCGCCGGCGGACCCCGCGCCGGCCGAGACACAGGCCGCGACGCCCGCCGTGGCGCGCGAGCCCGCGCCGGCCCCGACTGCGGCCGACACGCCTGCGCCGACCCCGGCCCGCACGTCCGTGGCGACCGACACCCACGAAGCGCTGATCCGGTCGAGCAAGTTCGACGCGATCCGCACCGCGGTGTTCGCGTCGATGAACATGTCGGCGGCGCTGATGAAGACGCGCGACGAAGTGCGCGCGGGCATCGAGCAGGTGGCTGCGCACACGGTCGATCGCGAGCGCCTGAAGATCACGGCCGGCGAGCAGGTGCTGATCGTCGATGCGATCCTGAACGACATGTTCGGCGTCGGGCCGATCGAGCCGCTGCTCGCCGACGATACGGTCACCGACATCCTCGTCAACGGGCCCGACCAGGTCTACGTCGAGCGCGCGGGCCGGCTCGAACTCACGTCGTTGAAGTTCCGCGACGATGCGCACGTGGCGAGCGTCGCGCAGCGGATCGCGGCGGCGGTGGGGCGTCGTGTCGACGAGAGCAGCCCGATGGTCGACGCGCGGCTCGCCGACGGCAGCCGCGTGAACGTCGTGCTGCCGCCGATCGCGATGCGCGGCCCGTCGATCTCGATCCGCAAGTTCGCGAAGCGCGACATCACGCTCGCACGGATGGCGCAGCAGGGCAACATCTCGCATCCGATGCTGCAGGTGCTGAAGGTCGCGTGCGCGTGCCGGCTGAACATCGTGATCTCGGGCGGCACCGGCTCCGGCAAGACGACGCTGCTCAACGCGCTGTCGCAGCACATCGAGCAGCACGAACGGATCGTGACGATCGAGGATGCGGCCGAGCTGCAGTTGCTGCAGCCGCACGTCGTGAGCCTCGAGACGCGGCCGGAGAATACCGAAGGGCTCGGCGGGATCTCGCAGCGCGATCTCGTGCGCAACGCACTGCGGATGCGGCCCGACCGCATCATCCTCGGCGAGATTCGCGGCCCCGAGGCGTTCGACGTGCTGCAGGCGATGAACACGGGGCACGACGGCTCGATGACGACGATCCACGCGAATTCGCCGCGCGACGCGATCAGCCGGCTCGAGAGCATGGTCATGATGGCGAACGCGAACCTGCAGCTGCTGTCGATCCGGCGCCAGATCGCGAGCGCCGTGCACCTGTTCGTGCAGATCGAGCGGATGCGCGACGGCGTGCGGCGCGTCACGCGGATCACCGAGATCGTCGGGATGGAAGGCGAGGTAGTGATTACGCAGGACCTGTTCGCGTTCCGCCAGGAAGGCGACACGACGCGCGATTCGGTGAAGGGCGTGTTCGAGGCATCGCCACTGCGGCCGGGATTCTCGGCGCGCGCCGCGTATTACGGCGTCGAGGATGCGCTCGCCGAGGTGTTCCGGCAATGAGGGCCGCCGACCTGTTCGCGGTGGGCGCGTTCGCGATGATCCTCGCGATCGGGCTCGTGCTGTCGTCGCTGTTCGATCGCGCGAGCCACACGCCGGCCCAGCGCATCCGCGCACGGATGCGGCGGCTGTCGCCGTCGCTCGCCGGGCGCGACGGGCACGCGTCCGCCACGCCCGGGGTCGCGCTGTTCAACCTCGAGCGCCGCCAGGGCCGCCTGCGTGCGTGGCTGCAGCGCCGCGTGACGCGCGTGCGCGCGGTCGGCGGCAAGGGCGGCGTGAGGATCGTCGTCGCGAGCACGATCGCCGGTGCGATCGCGGCGATCGTCGCGGTGAAGCTGATCGGGCCGCCGGGCTTCCTGCGTCCGCTGATCTACGCCGGGTTGCCGCTGGTCGCGATGCGCGCCAGCTACCGTGCGCTGGTGGAGCGCTTCCGGATCCGTTTTCTCGAAGCGTTCCCCGACGCGATCGACGTGATCGTGCGGGCCGTGCGCGCGGGCATTCCGGTCACGCAGGCGATCAGCATGGTCGGCGACGGCGCGGCCGAGCCGGTGCGCGCGACGTTCCGCTCGATGGGCGACAGCCTGCGTGTCGGCGCGGATCTCAAGGACGTGCTGACGCAGGCGGCGGACCGGCTGATGATCGCGGACTTCTCGTTCTTCACCGTCTACCTGCTGCTGCAGCGCGAGACGGGGGGCAGCCTCGGCGAAACGCTCGACGAGCTGTCGAGCATCATCCGCACGCGTCGCGACATCCGCCTGAAGACCCGCGCGCTGACCGCCGAAGGGCGCATCACGACGAACATCATTTCGGCGGTGCCGTTCGTGATGATCGGCGCGCTGTTTCTCGTGAACCGTGACTACGTGATGCTGCTGTTCTCGACGCACCCGGGGAACACGATGCTGACGATCGCGGCCGGGTTGCTGACGGTCGGCCTGCTGGTGATCCGCAAGATCTCGAAACTGGATACCGCGCGATGACGATGTCGATACTGGCCGCCCGTGGCCTCGAGTTGCTGTTGTTGCTCGGCTGTGTCGCGGTGGCGCTCGGCACGCCCGGCGGCGGCACCCGCCAGCGGATCGCCGCGCGCGTGCGGCAGGCTGCCGGGCAGCATCCGCCGGCATCGGTGGCGGGGTGGCTGCAGCCGGGCGGCGTCCGCCTGGACCTGACGCGCCGGCTCGCGCAGCTCGGCGAACGGTTGCCGGTGCTCGACCCGATGCAGCGCGTGAAGCTCGGCCTGCAGCTGACGCGCGCGGGTTTTCGCGAGCGCCGCACGGTGTCGGTGATGATCGGGATCAAGCTGAGCTGCGGCGTGCTGTTCGCGTGCGGCGCGATCGTGTTCAGCCCGCTGATTCCGCGCTTCGGCGACTACTTCGTGATCCGCGCGCTGGCGATGATCGCCGCGTTCGTGATCGGCGTGATCGTGCCGGAATACGTGCTCGGCGCGATGATCCGGCGGCGGCGGCGGATCATCGCCGCGTGCTTTCCCGATGCGCTCGACCTGCTGGTGATCTGCACGATGGCCGGCAACAGTCTCGCGTCGGGCATCCGGCGCGTCGCGCACGAACTGGCGCGCATCTGCCCGCCGCTCGCCGACGAGCTGACCGTGTGCGCGGACGAGCTGACGCTGAGCGGCGATGTGGCCGCGACACTCACGCATTTCGCGATGCGTGTCGATTTCACGTCGGCGCGCTCGCTCGCGACGACGCTGACGCAGTCGCAGCGGTTCGGCACGCCGATCACGCAGGCGTTGCGCACGCTGTCGCGCACGGAGCGCACCGAGCAGATCGTCGCGCTCGAGGAACGGGCCGCGAAGCTTGCGCCGAAGATCACGCTGCCGATGATGCTGTTCATCCTGCCGACGGTCTGCCTGATCGCGGCGGGCCCGGCGGCGATTCGCCTGCT
The DNA here is from genome assembly GCF_000012945.1 of Burkholderia lata. NCBI lineage: Bacteria > Pseudomonadati > Pseudomonadota > Betaproteobacteria > Burkholderiales > Burkholderiaceae > Burkholderia > Burkholderia lata. The sequence continues at coordinate 2,349,772 of NC_007511.1, read as the reverse complement.
CGAGGTATTCAGATGACACGATCCGTCGTACGCGCGTTCGCGCTTGCGGCCGTGCTGCCGGTGCTGGCCGGCGGCTGCGGCGCACCGGGCATCCAGACGCGGCCGGTGCTGTCGCACAAGAGCGACGACCCGCAGGCCGAATTGCGCATCGCCGACAGCGCACTCGCCGGCGGCAACGTCGATCTCGCGTCGACGCTGTACGAGAAAGTGCTCGCGAAGCATCCCGATTCGCTCGCGGCGCGCCTGGGGCTCGGCGACGTCAACTACCGCGCGGGCGACCTGGAGCGTGCGCGGATCCTCTACGACGAAGCGCAGCGGCAGGCGCCCGCGGAACTCGGCCCGCGGCTCGGGCTTGCGCGCGTCGCGTTGCGGCAGCGGCGTCTCGACGAAGCGGCGCAGCGCTATCGCGACCTGCTGGCCGCGCAGCCGAACCATCCGCTCGCGGCGGAAGGGCTCGGCACGGTGCTCGACCTGCAGGGGCGTCATGCGGATGCGCAGGTCGTGTATCGCGACGCGCTGCGTGCGCACCCGGACGCGCAGGGGCTGCGTGTCGACCTCGGGCTGTCGCTCGTGCTGAGCAACCGGCCGCGCGAAGGCGTGAACGTGCTGCTCGACGTCGCCGGGCTGCCGTCCGCGCCGTGGCAGGCGCGCCAGAATCTCGCGTTCGCGTACGGCGTGCTCGGCAACACCGATTCGGCGAAGAAGCTGCTGTCCGCGGAGTTGCCCGCGTCGGCGGTGGCCGACAACCTGCGTTTCTACCAGGCGGTGCGCGCGCGGCTCGCGTCGCGCGGGGGCGCAGGGGGGGGCGGAAGTGCCGGTAGCGCGCCGCCGCTGTCCGGCGCGGCGCTGGAGCCGGGCGTCGTGCCACCGGGTGCGGGGGCCGCAAAATGACACGCGGGGTGGCGGGCGCGCGCCACGCGCGCGGCGTCGTGTCCCTCGAGTTCGTGCTGATGCTGCCGTTCCTGCTGATGGTGCTGATCGGCATCATCGATACGAGCCTGATCCTGTGCGACAAGGCCGTCATCACGAACGCGAGCCGCGAGGCGGCGCGCGCCGGCGTCATGCTGCGCGTGCCGATGCTGACCACGACGCAGATCGCCAGCATCGCGCAGAACGCGATGCAGAACAGCCTGATCACCGGCGGCACCGCGACGACCCCGGCGGTGACCGTGACGCAGGCGAACGGCACGACGGCGGGCACCGCGCTGACGGTGACGGTGACCTACACGTACTCGGGGCTCGTGCTGGGTTCCGCGTTCAGCGCGCTCACCGGCCCGGTCACGGTCTCGGCGACGTCGGTGATGCTCTATGAATGACGCGATCGCCACGCAACCCGCCGGCGCCGAACGACAGCGCGGTTCGGTCGCGCTGTTCTTCCTGCTGTTCCTGATTCCGCTGCTGTCGTTCGGCGCGCTGGCGATCGACATCGCGTGGGTGATCACGGTGAACAACCAGTTGCAGAACGCGGCCGACGCGGCTGCGCTGGCGGGGGCCGATGCGATGATGTCGCCGAGCGGCGGCGCGGTGAACTGGTCGCAGGCCGCGCCGGCGGCGAACGGTGTCATTGCGCAGAACTCGGCGGCCGGCGCGGCGCTGTCGACCGGCACGGTGACCACCGGATACTGGAACGTGACGCGCAGCCCAGCATCCATGCAGCCGACGACCATCACGCCCGGCCAGTACGACGTGCCGGCGGTGCAGGTCACCGTGTCGCGCACGCCCGGCGTGAACGGCGGCTCGATTCCGCTGTTGCTGGGCGGACTGCTGGGGATTCCCGGCGCATCGGACAGCGCGACCGCCGTCGCGGTGCTGGCGGCGCCGGGCGGGGTCGGGGCAGGCGGGCTGTTCCCGGTCGCGATCGACCAGTGCGTGTACAACCTGTACTGGAACGCGTCGACCAACCAGCCGCTGATCAATCCGCTGACGGGCCAGCCGTTCGAATTCTCGATCACGAACGGCCAGGTCTACGGCCTGCTGTGCATGGGCGGGCAGTGGACGTCGTTCCAGTCGACCGCGACCGATACGACGACGATGGGCGGCCTGATGACAACCGGCAATCCGACGACGCTCAACATCGGCGACAGCATTAATCTCGCGACCGGCGTGAAGGCGACGCTCTATACGTCGGTGCCGGTCGGCACGACGGTGGTGCTGCCGGTCGTCACGCAGACCGCGACCAGCACCACCGTGCCGATCGTCGCGTTCGCGCCGTTCCATATCGACGTGTCGCTCGGCGGCTCGTACAAATACATCCAGGGTCATTTCGTTGCCGGCGTGAAGATGACGGGCGTTGCGACCGGCGTCGGGCCGTACTACGGCATCTACGTGCCGCCGCGGCTCGCGTTCTGAGCCCCGGGACCGGCGCGGCGCAGCAGCACGAGGAGCGCGAACAGCGTCACGACCGGGCCGACCTGCGGCCATTGCAGCCACGGGTTCAGGTATTCGACGACCGGCAGCAGCCACATGAGCGCGATCGCGGCCTGCTCGCCGCGCAGCCAGCCGTCCTGCCAGCCGATCGCCAGCATGCACGCGATCGCGATGCCGAGCCAGGCAAGCTCGTAGTGCCACACGTACGGGTTCGCCGCGAGCGTGGCGACCGCCAGCACCGCCGCGCGCAAGCGGATGTCGCGCGAGCGCGTCCACACGATGCAGGCGGCGGCGATCGCCAGCGCCGCGATGCACGCCTGCGCGGCATACGCGACACCAGGCGGCAGGCCCGCGAGGCGGAACGCGGCGAACGGCGCCGGCGACGCGAGCCAGAACACGACGCCTTGCTCGAGGAGGAGCGTGCGCACGATCGCCGTGCCGGCGACGAACAGGTGTAGCGACTCGACGCCGCAGATCAGGACGCTCAACGCCGCGAACGCGGTGGTGGCGAGCGCGGCCCACGCGATCGTGCGCCAGGCGCGCGTGGCGACCAGCACGAACGGAAACAGCAACGCCATCTGCGGCTTGGCCGACAGCAGGCCGATGCAGAGGCCGGCCCACATCGGCCGACGATCGGCCCAGCAGACGGCCAGCGCCGCGCACGACGCGGTCAGGAACGCGTTCTGCCCGAACATTCCGGTGACGAACACGAACGGGGCGGCGACCAGCGCGAACCCGCCGATGCGCGATGCGCCGGGAATCGCGCCGAGCCCCGATACGCGCGATGCGGCGAAGCCGAACACGATCACACCGAACGCGACGAACAGCGGATAGCCGATTGCATAGGGCAGCAGCGACAGCGGTGTCACGAGCAGCAGGTTGGTGGGCGGGTACAGCCACGCGACGAGGTCTTCGCGGCGGAACTGCGGGAACAGGTCGGCGGCCAGCCGCGAGAAGGTCGGCAAGTCGTACGCTTGCCACGGCGAGCCGTGCAGCATCACGTACGACGCCGACCAGAACACCGCATAGTCGGCCCCCGGGCGTGACGGCGCGGTGGCGGGCGCGTGACGGACGACGGCGACCCAGATCGCGACGAACAGCGCATAGCACGCGAGCGCGACGGCGCTGTACGCAACGACGCGCCGCGGTGTCAGCCACGCACGGACGGGAGGGGCCGCCGATCGTATCGATTGCCGGGCGAGATCCATGCGTCGCGCGCGCGGTTACTTGACGGACGCTTTGCGCGCGACGCCGTGGCCGGCGGCCGCGGGCGGCGCTGTCCGGCGGCGGGCCGCGTGCGTGCGCTTGAGCGGGAACTGCAGCAGCTTCGACGCCGGATGCGCGGCGGCGTCCCGCTGCGCGTGATAGCGCCGCCGCACGAGATAGACCGGGCGCTGCTTCGACTCGTGGTAGATGCGGCCGAGGTATTCGCCGATCACGCCGATGCCGATCAGCTGGATGCCGCCGACGAACAGCATCACGGAGATCAGCGACGCGTAGCCATGCACGGGATTGCCGAACAGCAGCGTGCGCAAGACGATGAAGGTGCCGTAGACGAACGACAGCGCGGCGAACGCGAGCCCGATGTAGGTCCACACGCGCAGCGGCACGGTGCTGAAGCTCGTGATGCCTTCGAGTGCGAAGTTCCAGCGCCGCCATCCGGAGAATTTCGAGCGGCCGCCGCTGCGCGGCGCACGCGTGTATTCGATGATCTCGGTGCGATAGCCGACCCACGCGAACAGGCCTTTCATGAAGCGCCGCCGCTCGGGCAGTGCGCGCAGCGCGTCGACGACCTGGCGATCCATCAGGCGGAAATCGCCGACGTTCTCGGGCATCTCGACTTCGGAGAGGCGGTTGTGCACGCGGTAGTAGAGCGCGGCGGCCACGCGCTGCATCAGCGGGTCGCACATGCGGTCGGTGCGCTTCGCGGCGACGACCTCGGCGCCGGCGAGCCAGCGTTCGATCATGGCGGGGATCAGCGCGGGCGGGTCCTGCAGGTCGGCGTCGATCAGAATCACCGCGGTGCCGGCGGCTTCGTCGAGGCCGGCGGTGAGCGCGGCTTCCTTGCCGAAGCGCCGGGTGAGATCGACGATGCGCACGCGCGGGTCGCCGGCGGCGACGTCGATCAGCCTGCCGAGCGTATCGTCGCGGCTGCCGTCGTTGATGCAGACGATCTCGAAACGGACCGACTCGACCGATTCGAGGATCGGCAGCGTCGTTGCAAAGAATGCATCGATGGCTTCGTCCTCGTCGTGGAACGGCACGACGAGCGAGACCAGTGGCTTTCTGGCATGCGCGGACATACGTCCCCCGAGAGATCCGGCCTGCGCTGCACCGTATGGATCCGGTTGTCGTCCGCGGCAGGCCGGACGACTGGCGTTCTGAACATTGTAGGCAGGAATCGGGGATTCGTAACACGAATCGATGCGGGTGCGGTGGAGGCGTCGACGGGGGGCGTCGACGTCGGTGTCGTGCGACGCAGCGGCCGGGTTTCGACGCCTGGCCGCCCCGCGCGGAAGGAGCAGGGCGTCACGCTTGAGCGACAGGACCGGCCGCGCTCGTAGCGCACGGCGGCGCCAGCGGAGACCGCAACGTACGCATGTGCAACGGTTAGCATGTCGACTTGACGACGACCGTCACGGAGACAGTCATGCAAGTCCAGGAGCTGACAGGTGCGCCGCTGGATTACTGGGTCGCGGTCGCGGAAGGCCACGACGCCCCGCGCGTCGATGCGTCCGGGTGCACGTCGATTCGTACCGCGGGCGGTGTGCCGACGCCGTTCGCGCCGTCGACTGCGTGGGCGGACGGCGGCCCGATCGTCGAGCGCTCGCCGTTCGCCGGATTCGAGCGCGACGGCGGGCGCGGCGCGTGGCGGGCCGTGCTGCACCGGGCCGTGCCGGCCGCGGGCGAGCGCTGCACGTTCAACCAGTCGGGGCCGACGCTGCTGGTCGCCGCGATGCGCACGCTCGTCGCGTCGAAGTTCGGCGACGACGTGCCGGATCTCGATATGGCGCGCCCACGCTGAACGTGGTCACGCGCGTCATCGTTCAGGCGGACACACTCCGGATCGCGATCGATCCGACGTCGACGCGGCGCGGCAGGATTGCGTCGGCCGCCGCGCGGTCGGCGACCCGCTGCAGGACATCGATGTCCGCGCTGCTGAGGCTGCGCTGCGCGAGCGCGGCCCGGCGCGCGATGTCGGTGGCCGCATCGGGCGGCAGGCGCGTGAGCGACGCATAGACGCTCGCATAGTCCGCCGGATGCGCAAGCGCCCATTGGCCCGCGCGGGCGAGCCGCGCCAGCACGTCCGCGAGCGCCGCGCGCTTCGCGCGATCGTCGAGCGTGTCGACCGGCGACGTGAGGAACGCCAGCCCGGAATTGATGCCGCTGCCGTCGCGGACGATGCGCGCGCCGCGCCGTACCGCATGCCCGTAGTACGGGTCGAACGTCGCCCAGATACCGATCCGCTTCGCCTCGAATGCGGCGAACGCGTCGACGGGCAGCACGAAGCGCACGTCGACGTCACGCGGCGCGAGGCCGTGTTCGCGCAACGCGCCGTACAACTGGTACTGCGAGATGCTGCCGCGCGCGGACGATACGACGATGGTTTGCCCTTTCAGGTCGGCGACGGTGCGGACCGCCGAATCGGGCTGCACGACGATGCCGAGCGATGCCGGCGAGCCGACGCGCGTCGCGACGATCCGCAACGACGGGTCGCCGAGCGCGGCCGTCAGCACGGGCAGGTCGCCGGCCGGTGCGAGATCGATTGCGCCCGCGCGCTGCGCTTCGAACAGCGGCGCGGCACCCTGGAAGTTGGCCCAGCGGAACCGGTAGGGCGTGCCGTCGAGCACGTGCGCGGCTTCCGCGAGCGCACGCAGGCCGCCGGCCTGGTCGCCGAGCACGAGCGTGACGCCCGACAGGTCGGCGCCGGACGCATGGGCGGGCTGTGCGATACCGCTGGCGAGCGGTGCGGCGGCGAGGGCGGCAAGACGCTGCAGCACGCGGCGGCGTGCCGGAGCGGAGGATGAATTCATCGGCGGGGTGTCCTCGGTGATCCGCGCGCAGGCGGCGCGGCTGCCGGGCAGGTTACGGAATCGGTTTCCGGCCGACAAACATCGAATCGTGCAATGCATATTCGTGCGGCGACGGCCGGCATGGCCGCCATCGCCACATGCGGGCTGTGTGCGGGCTGTATACGGGGCTTACGCGGCCGACGGAACCGTCCGCAGGAACGCGCGTACCGCCGGCGCCTTCTCGAAGCGCCGATGCGCGAGCGCCAGTTCCGACGTGATCGGCTTGCCCGCGATCGGCCGGTACACGACGCCCGGCAGCGACACGCAGCCGGCGAGCGCATCGGGAATCACGGCCACCCAGCCGTTCACGGACACGCACGCGAGCACCGCGAGCAGGCCGCCCGGGCGTGCGGCGATCAGCGGTGCGAAGCGGCCGCGGCGCGCGACTTCGAGCGTGCCGCGCTCCTGTTCGGGTACCGCGAAGCGCGCGTCGGCGAGGTCGGCGGCGCGAATGGCGGCCATCGACGCATAGCGCGACCCGGCCGGCACGGCCGCGACGAACACGTCGCGCTGCAGCGTGACGACCCGCAGGCCGCCGGGCAGCGGCAGCGGCGGGCGCACGTACGCGAGGTCGAGCCGGCCCGTGTCGAGCTGGCTCGCGACGTCGTCCATCGGCACTTCGCGCAGGTTCAGCTCGATGCGCGGGTGCGCGTCACGAAACGCGCCGACGGTGCGCTGCAGCGTGCCCGAATAGACGGCCGACGACACGTAGCCGATCTCGATCCGGCCGAGTTCGCCGCGCTCGGCCAGGGCCGCGAGTTCGCGGCCGCGCTGCAGGTGCTCGACTGCCGCGCTTGCCTCGGCGAGATAGGCCTCGCCGGCCGCGCTCAGCGTGACCGCGCGGCGCGACCGGTGAAAGAGGCGCACGCCGAGCACGCGTTCGGCCTCCTGGATCTGCCGCGTGAGCGCGGGCGGCGCCATGTCGAGCGCTTCGGCCGCACGGGCGAAGTGCAGATGCTGCGCGACGCTCAGGAACGCGCGCACGTGGCGGAATTCGAGCCGGTCCATGATTGCAATTTTCGTCAATAAAACAGCATCGGAGTGTCAATGACAGGCAATACCGGGCAAGCCTAGCATACGACTCGTCGATCTTGTTCCGGAGTTGCCGATGTCCCAGTCTTCCCCGGCGTCGCGCGCAGGCGCGGCTGCCGCCCCGCGCACCGGTGCCCGCCTGCCCGCCGCCGCGACGCTCGCCGTCGCGTCCGCGACCTGCTCGCTGATCGTGCTCGACACGAACGTCGTCGCCGTGTCGCTGCCGAGCATCGCGCGCAGTTTCCACGCGAGCTTCGCCGATATCGAATGGGTCGTGAGCGCGTACATGACCGCGTTCGCCGCGTGCCTGCTGCCGGCCGGCGGGCTGGCCGACCGCTTCGGGCGCAAGCGGATGCTCTTCGCAGGGCTCGCGCTGTTCTTTCTCGCGTCGCTCGGCTGCGGCGTCTCGCCGTCGGCCGGCTGGCTGATCGCCGCGCGGGCGGTGAAGGGCGGCGGCGCCGCGCTGCTGCTGACGGCCGCGCTCGCCGTGATCGCGAACCGTTTTCCGGAAGGGCGCGAACGGGCGCGCGCGTGGGCGATCTGGGGCATGTGCATGGGGATCGCGACGGCCATCGCGCCGCTCGTCGGCGGCGCGATCACGCAATGGATCGGCTGGCGCTGGGTGTTCCTGCTGAACCTGCCCGTCTGCCTGCTGCTCGCGGCCGGTGCGCGTGCCGCTATCGACGAGTCGTGCGATCCGCACGCGAAGCGCGTGGACGCGGCCGGCAGCCTGCTGTTCGGCGCGGCGCTCGCATGCGCGATCGCGGCGCTGATCGGCGCGCCGTCGCACGGCTGGCTGTCGGCCGCGACGCTCGGCCGGCTCGCGCTGGCCGCCGCGCTGTTCGCGGCGTTCATCGGCGCGGAGCGCTGGCAGGCGCGGCCCATGATCGATCTCGCGCTGTTCCGCCAGCCGCGCTTCGTCGGCGCCGTGCTCGCGATGTTCGGCTATGCGGCGTGCGCGCAGGTGATGATGACGTTCCTGCCGCTGTACCTGCAGAACGCGTTCGGGATGTCGGCGATCGACGCGGGGCTCGGGATGCTGCCGTTCGCGTTCGCGATGATCGCCGGGCCCTCGCTCGGCGCGGCGCTGGCCGCGCGCGTGTCGTCCGGCGGCGTGCTGGCGGGCGGGCTCGCGCTGATCGGCGCGGGCAACCTCGCGACCGCGGCGCTGACGGCCAGCGGCGACTACCGGCTCGTCGCGCTCGGCATGTTCGTGACGGGCTGCGGCGCGGGCATCATGAACGGCGACACGCAGAAGGCGATCATGGCGTGCGTGCCGCCGAACCGCACCGGCATGGCATCGGGCATCAGCACGACGACACGCTTCTCGGCGATCGTGACGGCCGTCGGCGTGCTCGGCGCGGTGCTGGCGGCGAGCACGCATGCGCGGCTCGACCGGCTGTTGTCGGCAGCACCCGGCTTGCGCGCATTCGCCGATGCGCCGTTCATGTCGAGCCTGCTGGCCGGCGACCTGGCGCGGGCGCTCGAGCGCGTGCCGCCGTCGGCCGCCGGTGCGCTCGCGCAGGCGGCGCCTGTCGCGTTCGCGAGCGGGTTCGCCGACGCGCTGACGGTGAGCGGCGGGCTCGCGCTGGTCGCGGCCGTCGTGGCCTACAAGTTGCTTACGCAACCGATGCGCGACGGCGCGTGACGCTCGGGGCAGCACGCGCCGCACATTGGACGTGATTCGGCGGAACCATTAAGCTGGCGCGTTCCGGTTTCACGCAGCGTATTCCAGATGTCATCGACGATCGAGATTCTGTTGCCCGTGTTCGGGCTGATCGCGGCAGGGTTCCTGTGCCGCCGGCGCGGCGTACTCGGGCCGGCGGCGGCCTCGGAACTCAACCGCTTCGTCGTGTGGCTCGCGCTGCCCGCGCTGCTGTTCCAGATCATGGCGCATGCGTCGTGGCACCAGCTGTATCAGCCGGCCTTCGTTGCCACGTTCGCGCTGACCTGTGCGCTCGTTTTCGTCGGCGTGCTCGCATGGCGCCTGCTCGCGGGGCGCGGGCTCGCCGATGCGAGCATCGACGCGATCGCCGCGTCGTACCCGAACACCGGGTATCTCGGCTTCCCGCTGTGCCTGCTCGCGTTCGGCACCGACAGCCTCACGCCAACCACGATCGCGACCATTCTCGTAGCGTGCGTGTTGTTTGCGGGCGCGATCGTGCTGATCGAGATCGGGCTGCAGCGCGACCGCGCGCCGCTGAAACTGATGTGGAAAGTCGTCGGCGCGCTGCTGCGCAACCCGCTGATCGTCGCGCCGCTGGCCGGTGTTTGCGTGTCGGCCGCGCAGGTGCCGCTCGGTGCGCCGGTCGATACGTTCCTGAAGCTGCTCGGCGGGGCCGCGAGCCCGTGCGCGCTCGTCAGCCTCGGGCTGTTTCTCGCGGAGAAGCGGGAGGCGTCCGGTGCGGCGCCGCGCGGCAGCGTTGCGCTGACCGCGGTGAAGCTGTTCGTGCAGCCCGCGCTGGCGTGGTGGCTTGGCGTGCGTGTGTTCGCACTGCCGCCGGTGCTTGCGCAGATCGCCGTCGTGCTCGCCGCGCTGCCCACCGGCACGGGGCCGTACATGCTGGCCGAGTTCTACGGGCGCGAAGCCCAGGTGACGTCGCGCACGATCCTGCTGTCGACGCTCGGGTCGATCGTGTCGTTGTCGGTGCTGCTCGTGCTGGCACGGCACGCCTGATGTTGCGCGGTCGATCGTTCGCGTAATACGTCAGCGCACAGCGCGTCTCGCGATCGGTTGTCGTGCCGTGCTGCCCGTCGGCGGGGCTCGAGCCTGCCTATGTTGGCTTTTCGTTGCGTCTGTCGATCGCGCCGGTCAATGCGACTTCGTCGCAAGCCGGTGGATACGTGCCGCATGGGCGACACGCGGTTGACGCGATGCGTGGCAATGCGTCGCCTGTCTGCGGCGCGTACGTCGTGTGGGCTCGGGCGTATCGGCGATGGCCGGCGTGGTCGTCCGGGCATCCGCATCGGTCCCGGCGGCGGCCACCGCCGCAACCGCCGGCAGCCTCGCTTCCGCGTCGAGCCACGCGCGCGTCGCTTCCGCGATCAGCCCGCGCAACCAGCGCACGCCCTCGGTGCACTCGCCCGATTCGTTCCACGTCATCCGGTACACGATGTCCGGCGGTTCGGCCGGCAGCGCGACGGCAGCGAGCGGCAGCAGCTTCGCATAGTGCCGCGCGAGCCGGTACGTGGTGGTCAGCAGCATGTCGGTGCGCACGAGCGCATGCGCGGCGAGTTCGAAGTGCGGCAGCGTGACGACGATCCGCCGCTGCAGGCCCACGCGTTCGAGCTGCTTGTCGATCGCGCCGGACGCTTCGAGCCACGACGGCGTCGGGCACAGCTGCGGCGCTTCGGCAAAATCCTCAGCCGTCATCGTGCCGCGCCGTGCGAGCGGATGCGTCGCGCGCATCAGGCACACGACGCGGTCGTCGAACAGGTCGTCCTGCCGGAACCGCGACGAGCGTGCCGGGCGATTGTCGATCACGACGTCGAGCTCGCCATCGGCCAGCGCGCGCTCGTCGTCGAAGCCGTCGCCGAGCGGATGGAACACGAGCTGCGCACTCGGCGCGCGATCGCGAAACAGCGCGACGAGCTTCGGCACGAACAGCACGTTCAGGTAGTCGGGGCAGCCGATGCGGTAGGTGCGCACCGACGTGCGTGCGTCGAACGTCGGCTGCTGGATGCGGATGAAGTCGATCACGCGCAGCGCGTTGCGCAGCGGTTCGATCAGCCGCGCGCCGAACTCGGTCGGCACCATCCCGTAGCGGCTGCGCACCAGCAGCGGATCGCCGAGCAGCGTGCGCAGGCGCTTGAGCGCGGCGCTGGTGGCCGGTTGAGACATGTTCAGGCGCACGGCCGCACGCGACACGGTGCGCTCGGTCAGCAGCACGAGCAGGATGCGCATCAGCCGCGCATCGAGCACGTCGAGCGCGCCCGCGGCGTCGGACGCGTCGCGGGGCAGGGCGTTCGGATCTAGTGGGTCCCGCATGCCGAACCACCTCCTGGCGACCCGATGCCCGAGTGCGACGCAGCAGCGGGCCGGCGGCGCGTCATTGTGCGAAGGTGCCCGGCCAGCCGACGATCCGCTTCGGACGCGGCGGCGCGTACGTGCGGACCTTCGACGTCTTCAGCTTCAGGCGCACCAGCGACTCGGCGAGCGCGACCGCGGCCGAGACGCCGTCGACGACCGGCACGCCCGTGCATTCCTCGATCTGCCGGTCGAGGCCGGCCATCCCGCCGCAGCCGAGGCAGATCACTTCCGCGTGATCGTCCTTCACCGCGCGCTGCGCCTGGCCGACGATCGACTCGATCGCGCGGGCCGGGTTCTCCTCGAGCTCGAGCACCGCGAGGCCGCTTGCGCGCACCGACGCGCAGCGCGCATCGAGCCCGGCGAGCTTCAGGCGATCCTCGATCAGCGGCACCGTGCGGTCGAGCGTCGTGACGACCGAGTAGCGGTGGCCGAGCAGCATCGCGACGCTCGCGGCCGCTTCGGTGATGTCGACGACGGGCACCGTCAGCAGTTCCTGCAGCCCTTCGCGACCGTGTTCGCCGTAGCCGGCCTGGATCACCGCGTCGTACGGCTCGTCGTAGCGCATCACGCGATCCATCACGGCGATCGCCGCGAGGTAGCTCTCGAAGTTGCCTTCGATCGATTCCGCGCCGAAGCGCGGCGTCAGCCCGACGATCTCCGTGCCCGGCGATGCGGCGGCCTGCGCCTGCGCGGCGATCGCGTCGGTGATCGACTCGGTCGTGTTGACGTTGACTACCAGGATCCTCATTGCGACTCCGTATGCATGTGTTTCAGTGTTGGGCGCAGGCGACCGCGATGGGCTCGCCCGAACGCTCCTCGTAGTGCCGGTTGCGATCGGCCAGCAGCCAGTACACGGTGCCCGCGATGGCCGCGCCGAGCAGCCACGAGAACGGCGTCATCGCGCTGAAGGCCGGCACGACGGCGAGCGTGATCGAGATCAGCGCGGACGGCACGAGCGCCGCGAGCGCCTTGCGGTTCACGCCGCGCGTGTAGAAGTAGGTGCCGGTCGGCGCTTCGGTATAGAGGTCGGGCACGTTCACGCGCTGCTTGCGCACGAGCCAGTAGTCGACCGTGATGATCCCGTACAGCGGGCCGAGCAGCGCGCCGAGGCCGGACAGGAAGTAGACGATCACGATCGGGCTGTTGTACAGGTTCCACGGCAGGATCAGCACGGCGACCGTTGCGCTGATCAGGCCCGCGCGGCGGAACGACAGGCGATGCGGCGCCAGGCTCGTCAGCACGAAGGCCGGCGCGACGAAGTTCGCCATGATGTTCACGGCGACCGTCACGATCAGGAACGCGAGGCAACCGAGCACGAGGAACAGCTTGTTCGGCACCGTCGCGATGATTTCCGTCGGGCTGTGGATGATGTGGCCGTTCAGCTTGAACTGCGCGCCGGCGAGCACGAAGCTGATCGTCGCGAACACGAGGATGTTGACCGGCAGGCCCCAGAAGTTGCCCACGCGCACCGTCTTCGCGCTCGGCGACGAGCGCGCGAAATCGCAGAAGTTGAGCACCAGCGTGCCGTAGATCGCGAGCCACAGCGAGCCGCCCGCGAAGATCTCCGTCCACATCTTGAAGCCGGTCAGCGGCTTGCCGATCGACATCGCGAGATGGCCGCCGGTGCGGCTATACATCCATGCGGCGAGCGACAGTGTCGTGACGAGGATGACCGGGCCGGCCAGCCCTTCGTACTTGCGGACCATTTCCATCCCGTACGTGAGGATGCCGATCTGCACGAGCCAGATCGCGACGAACGTGACCCAGCCGAGCGTCGACAGCCCGAAGATCGCGTTCTGGTCGAACGCGGCGAGGCTCGGCCAGATCGCGGTGAGCAGCACGCGCAGCACGACCGACGCGAGATAGGTCTGGATCCCGAACCATGCGATCGCGATCACCGCGCGGATCATTGCGGGCAGCAGCGCGCCGTAGATGCCGAAGCTCATCCGGCTGATCACCGGGAACGGCACGCCGGTCTTCTGGCCCATGTAGCCGGTGAGGTTCATGAAGCAGTACACGAGCACCGCGCCGATCGCGAGCGACGCGAGCATCTGCCAGCCCGACAGGCCGAGCGCGAACAGCCCGATCGCGAACGAGTAGTTCGCGATGTTGTGCACGTCGTTGGTCCACAGCGCAAAGATGCTGTAGCGGCCCCACGTCCGGCCCTCGGCCTTGGTGGGTGCGAGGTCGGGGTTGTGCAGCCGCGGGCTCAGCGCGGGGTCGCGCGCGGCCGAATCGGTTCGATACGATGCGTCGTCCGCGCCGAGCACGATGCCCGGGCGGTGGGTGGCTTCCAATTGCACGCCGTTGTCTCCTTCCATGTGCGGGGCGCGAAACCGGCCGCGTGGGAACGCTGCGCCGGCCCGGCCGCCGTGGACGTTATGTCTCGGATTTGTTCGCGAGTATGGAAGGCCGGCCCGGTGATGGGAAATTAAATATTCGGTTAGGCGTCATTTGAAAAATGAATGGAATGCGGGTGCCGGCGGCGGCCGGTGCGGCACGGGAATTGCTCGCCAGCGGGCTCCATCCACATCGACATCAGCGGAGGTGTCATGCAGCGATATTCACTTCGTCATGTATCGCGAGCCGTCTTCGCCGGCCTCCTGATTGCGGGCCTGGCGGCGGGTGCGGGCTGCCAGAAGAAGAGCGAAAGCGACAGCAGCAGCGCGAGCTCGGACACGAGCGCAACGGGCGGCATGTCGGCCGCGCCATCGGCCGCGCCGAGCAGCGGCGCGGCCGGCAGCAGCGGCGACAGCGGCGCGAGCATGCCGGGCGCGGCCTCCGCGCCGGGCGGCGCGAGCGGCGGCTGACCCGCCGTTGTCTCGTGTGGCGGACGGCGTGCCGTCCGCCTTTCAGGTGCCGTGCCGGCCTGGCACGTGCGCCGGGTGGTGTGTGCGTGCTTTGCCGAGCACATGAAAGATTTGCAAGGACCGTTGTAGCGATTCCCGGACCGGCGGCGCCAGCCTGATGCCGGCGCGCGCCGGCCGGACAAGGAGGTGCGATGCAGAACGCGGAATCGAACCCTGACCCGAAATATCGGCGAGACGAGGCGGCGAAGCGCCCGGCGACAGCGCCGGCGGCGCGCCGCATGCCCGATCCGGCGAGCGGGCACCCGTTGACGCCCGAAATGGTTGCCGCGAAGACGCCGACCGGCCTGCCGCCGATCGAGCGCGGCACACATGCGCCCGACAGCGCCGACCCCGTACGGCGGGCGGCTGCCCGGATCCCGACGCTCGACAACGCGAACATGGCGATGACCGACAGCACGGTCGACGTCGACGGCAAGGGCATGGAAGCGGCCGCAGGCGCGTCGAAGTGGCATGACAACGTGATTTATTCGAACGCGTCGCTCGACGAAGCGGTCGAGACGCCCGACGAGGGGCTCGGCGGGATCGAGAGCCGGCCGTCCGGCAACCTGCCGCAGATCGCGACGCGGCCGGGCTGGCACGTGCGTCACGTCGGCGCGGTCGACGTGACGCACGGCGACGGCACGCGCGCCGAGCATGTGATCGTCCTGGAGCGCAACAACTGACTGCGTGACGAGAAGGTGCGGCGGGCGGCACGATCGCGCCGGCCGCCACAACCGTTGGCTGGCGGTCCCTACTGCGGGCCGAGCTCCTGCGCGGACGTATCGGCGTCGTTGCCCTGCGCAACCAGCACGTGGATATCGTTCGGCGTCACGTCGCCGACCCCGCCCGACGGGATCGTCAGCAGCAGCCAGTCGGCGTTGTTGTTGATGGTGACCGGCGCGGTCTTGAGGATCGGCGTCTTGCTGCCGGCCGTCGTGACGATCACCTGGTAGCTGCCGCCGTTCAGGTAGATCGAATCCTGCGTCGATGCCGGCACCGCGTTCTGGTAGGCCGCGCCCGCGAGCGTCGGGCTTTGCGTCGTGATGTCGGTGCCGGGCGGGACGACGTACATGTCGACGTTCTGCGCGTTCGGCGACGCGTTGAAGCTGCGCACGCGCGCCTTGTCCGACAGCAGGCCCTTGTCGTACGGATCGTCGATCACGGAGATCAGCGACGTCGTGCTCGGCAGCGCGATCGTCGTGTAGTGATGGCCGTTTGCCGCGCTGAACGATTGCGCGGCGATGGTCGACGTCGTGCCGGAGATGTCGTAGCTCGCGTTCTGCGTGCCGGAGTCGACGTCGTGATAGCGCGTCACGCCCTTGTACGCGATACCGCCCTGGTCGAGCTTCGCGTTCAGGTAGTAGTCGAGGTTCGGCCCGGCCGGCACCGCGTTGATGAAGCGCGCCTGCGGCTTCGAGATGCCGAGCTCGGTGCCGACGTCGTTGCCGTCGCCGCCACATGCCGCGAGTACGGAAACGACCGAGCACAGCGCGACCAGCGTTCGTATTGATTTCATGTTGTCCTCTCGTTCAGGGAACCTGCTTGCGATGCGGGACCGCCGCGCGAAGGGTCGCGCGGTGCGCAGCGCCGGTTGAGGGAAGGATGCTGTCCGCCGGAGCGGCGGGCGCGTGGATGGCGCAAGCGATGTGCCTGCGGGGCTGCGCACCGGGCCTGGGGGATGGTTTCGACGGTCTGCCGATGGCCGACCTGCCGCGCCCGTCCGCGCCATGCGCTGAGGGCAGCCGGCATGGCGGCGCCTCGTGGAAATACCGGAAGGATCCGGCAGCGAGCCGATCCCCGGATCGGCCGCCGGAGAGCGCGATGCGGCGGGGCGACCGGGCAAAACTACCCGCCGGCGCGATCTGGCCCGGAATTGAGGCGGAAATATTGCCCCATTTTCATCATCGTTTAACCATTCGAAACAATGTGTTCACTGAAAGGGGCATGATCTCCGGCGATCGAGCAGGCATACTGTCGCCTATGTTGCTCAATGCGCGTCGAACGGCGCGCGCTTTCTCCCCATGTCCACTCCAGTTTCCTTTCGAACCTTGCGATGGTTGACCATCGCGGCTGCTGCATGCTTGCTCGCCGCGTGTTCGACCGCTTCCGACGTGACCGCGACGTCGAACCCCAACGTGTTCACCGTGACGACGCGCACGGTCGGCGTGTCGACGACGTGGGCCGATGCCCACACGAAGGCCATCGACGAAGCCACCAACTACTGCACGCAGCGCGGCATGCGCGCGAGCATGAAGCAGGAATCGCTGACCGGCAGCAGTCGTGTCGGCGCGCGCTCCGAACTCGCGTTCGAGTGCCATCCGACCTTCGAGACGGCGTCGAACCCGCGCAGTTGAGCGACCGGCGGCGCCGACGCGCCGCCACCGCCCGCGTTTTTCTTCCCCGCATGCGAAACGACCCGCGATGCCGTTCAGGCACATCGCGGGTCGGCGCGCGTCCGGTGCAGGCGGCGGTGCTTACGCCGGCTGCGCCTCGTACAGCTTCACGCATGCGGAGAAGTCGAGCGTGCCGAGCCCCTGCTGGCTCATCGACTGATAGAGCTGCTGCGCGAGCGCGCCCATCCACACCGGCTGGTGCGCGCTGCGCGCCGCTTCGGTCGCGAGCCCGAGATCCTTCAGCATCAGGTTCGCCGCGAACCCGCCCGCGTAGCCGCGCGCGGCCGGCGCGGTGTCGCTCACGCCCGGATACGGGTTGTACGCGTCCGAGCTCCAGCAGCGGCCGGTCGACGTATTGATGATGCCGGCCAGCACCGCCGGATCGATCCCCAGCGCGGCGCCGAGCGCCATCGCTTCCGATACGCCCATCATCGAGATCCCGAGCAGCAGGTTGTTGCAGATCTTCGCGATCTGCCCGGTGCCCGTGCCGCCGCACTGCACGACGTTTTTGCCCATGTCGAGCAGCACGGGGCGGATGCGCTCGAACAGCGCGGCGTCCGCGCCGACCATGAAGGTCAGCGTGCCGGCTAGCGCGCCGCCGGTGCCGCCCGACACGGGCGCGTCGGCGAGCGGGAAGTCGCGCTGCGCGGCGGCCTCGGCCACCGCGCGCACGGTGCCCGGATCGATCGTGCTGCAGTCGATCAGCGCGGCGCCGGCGCGTGCGCCGGCCAGCACGCCGTCGTCGCCGAGATAGACCGCGCGCACGTGCTGCGCGGCCGGCAGCATCGTGATCACGATCGCGCCGCGCGCGGCCGCTTCACGCGGCGAGCCGGCGGCCGTTGCGCCAGCGCGTACCGCGACGTCGACCGCGTGCGCGTCGAGGTCGAACACCGTCAGCGCGTGGCCGGCTTTCAGCAGGTTGGCGGCCATCGGGCCGCCCATGTTGCCGAGTCCGATGAATGCGATTTCCATTGACAGGCTCCCTGGGTCAGCGCAGCGCGATCGTCGTGTTCACGCCGCCGGCCGTCGCGTCGTCGTCGAACCAGCGCGCGGTGACCGTCTTGGTCTGCGTGTAGAACTGCACGACCTGCTTGCCGTACGGGCCGAGATCGCCGAGCTTCGAGCCGCGCGAGCCCGTGAAGCTGAAGTAGGGCACCGGCACCGGAATCGGGATGTTGATGCCGACCTGGCCGATGTCGATCTCGCTCTGGAACTTGCGCGCGGCCGCGCCGCTCTGCGTGAACAGCCCCACGCCGTTGCCCATCGGGTTGCGGTTGACGAGCGCGATCGCTTCGTCGAGCGTGTCGGCTTCGAGCACGACCACCACCGGCCCGAAGATTTCTTCCGTGTAGATCGACATGTCGGTCGTCACGCCCGAGAAGATCGTCGGGCCGACGAAGTTGCCCTGCTCGTAGCCGGGCACCTTGACGTCGCGGCCGTCGAGCAACAGCGTCGCGCCTTCCTTCACGCCCTGGTCGATCAGCGACAGGATGCGTTCCTTTGCGGCCTTCGACACGACCGGCCCCACGTCCGTGCCGGCTTCCGCGCCCGCATTGACCTTCAGCGCCTTCGCCTTCTCGACGAGCTCCGGCAGCCAGTCGCGCGCCTTGCCGACCAGCACGACGACCGACGTCGCCATGCAGCGCTGGCCGGCCGCGCCGAAGCCCGCGCCGACGAGTGCGTTGATCGACTGCTCGCGGTGCGCATCGGGCAGCACGACCGCGTGGTTCTTCGCGCCCATCATCGACTGCACGCGCTTGCCGTGCTGGCTGCCGAGGTTGTACACGTGCGTGCCGACGCGCGTCGAGCCGACGAACGAGATCGCCTTGATGTCCGGGTGCGTGCAGAGACGGTCGACCACCGTCTTGCCGCCGTGTACGACGTTGAGCACGCCTTGCGGCACGCCGGCCTCGATCGCGAGCTCGACGAGCTGCATCGTCGACAGCGGGTCCTGCTCCGACGGCTTCAGCACGAACGTGTTGCCGCACACGATCGCCATCGGGAACATCCACAGCGGAATCATGCCGGGGAAGTTGAACGGCGTGATGCCCGCGCACACGCCGATCGGCTGGCGCAGCGTGTAGGTATCGACGCCGCCCGCGACGTTCTCCGCGAATTCGCCTTGCTGCAGCGTGCCGATCGAGCACGCGTGCTCGACCACTTCGAGGCCGCGGAAGATGTCGCCCTGTGCGTCGGGCAGCGTCTTGCCTTGCTCGGCCGTCAGCGTGTGCGCGATCCGTTCGAGATTGCGGCGCACGAGATCCTGGAACTTCAGCATGATGCGCAGCCGCGCGCCGATCGGCGTCGTCTTCCACGTCTGGAACGCGCGCTGCGCGGACGCGATCGCGGCATCGACCTCGTCGAGCGTCGCAAACGGCACGCGGCCGATCACTTCCTGCGTCGCGGGGTTGACGATGTCGCCCCATTCGGTGCTTTGCGATTCGACGAACGCGCCGTCGATCAGCAGCTTGGCGGTGGGCAGGGCGAGGGTGGTCTGGGGAACTGCGGCGTTCATGGAACTCTCCGGTAATCGGTGTGACGACAAAAAGGGTGTCTGCTACCGCCGCGCGAGCATGCGCGGCGGTCGGCAGGCTGAACTGAAATCGATCGAAGGCAGGCCGGCGTGCTCAGGCGCGTGCCGGGCGCATCAGCGCGGTACACACGAGCGCGAACACGCCGAAGCCGACGAGGTACGCGATCACGTAATGCGGCTGGCCGCCGCCGGCCTTGAGCAGCGACGTCGCGATCATCGGCGCGAAGCCGCCGCCGATCACGCCGGCCAACTGCACCGACAGCGAGATGCCGCTGTAGCGGATTTCCGCGGGGAACTGCTGCGCGAACAGCAGCGATTCCGGCGCATAGAGGATCGGGAACACGACGCCGAGGCCGAGCACGATCGCCCACCATGCGTACGACGTCTGCTGCGTGCCGAGCATCATGAAGAACGGTGCGGCGAACATGCACATCAGCACGAGGCCGATCGCGAACATCCGGCGCTGGCCGATGCGGTCGCTCAGGTGGCCGCACAGCGGCATCGTGACGAGCGACAGCGCCGCGCCGGCCGTGATCGCGTGCAGCATCTCGGCCTTCGGCAGGTGCAGCTGCTGCGTCGCGTAAGCGAGTGCGAACGTGACGACCATGTAGAACCAGGTGTTCTCGGCGGCACGGGCGCCGACGATCGTCAGCACCTCGCGCGGATGGCGGCGCAGCGCGGCCGTCACCGGCGACTTCTCGGCCTTGCCCTGGCGCCGCATCTTCTCGAAGTCGGGCGATTCGGGCACCTTCGCGCGGATGAACCAGCCGAGGCCGACGAGCGCGATGCTCGCGAGGAACGGTACGCGCCAGCCCCACGACAGCATGTCGGCTTCCGGCAGCGCGGCCACCGCGGCCATCGCGACCGACGACAGGATCAGGCCGAGCCCGACGCCCGTTTGCGGCAGGCTGCCGAACAGCCCCTTGCGGCCCTTCGGCGCGTGTTCGACGGCCATCAGCACCGCGCCGCCCCATTCGCCGCCGACGGCCATCCCCTGCAGGAAGCGCATCGCGATCAGCAGCGCGGCGGCCCAGTAGCCGATGCTGTCGTACGACGGGATCAGCCCGATGATCATGCTCGGCACGCCCATCAGCAGCAGCGTGATCATCAGCATCGACTTGCGGCCGATACGGTCGCCGAAGTGGCCGAACACGATGCCGCCCATCGGCCGGCCGATAAAGCCCACCGCGAACGTGCCGAATGCGGCGAGCGTGCCGACGACCGGGTCCAGCGACGGGAAGAAGATGCGGTTGAAGACGAGCGCGGCGGCCGTGCCGTAGAGGAAGAAGTCGTACCACTCGATCGTGGTGCCGGCCATGCTGGCCCAGCCGGCCAGCAGGTAGTGCTTCGCGGTGCGCTCGGGCGCCGGCGCCGCGACTGTCGCATGCTCATCGAGGGTGGATCGCGTCTGCATGGTGTCTCCGTGGTGGTGCCGCGGCTCGTGGTCCGCAGGTCACGGTCGAGTATAGTTATGCGCAGATTCATCATGTACCGATAAAGAAACCGGTTGGATGTGCATTTATGCATATCGACGGCCGGCCCGGAGATTCCAGCCCCTTTTTCCCTCGCCGATGCGACACGCCACCGAGCCGGTTTCCGGCAACCTGAACTGGGACGACCTGCGCTTTTTCCTCGAAGTCGCGCGCACGCAGCGCGCGAGCGGCGCCGCCAAGCGGCTGGGCGTCGACTACACGACCGTCGCGCGGCGCATTCGCGCGCTCGAGGCCGCGATGGGCACGCTGCTGTTCGACAAGTCGCGCTCCGGCGGCTTCACGCTGACCGCCGAAGGGCAGCGGCTCGTCGCCTATGCGGACGCGATGGAGACGACCGTGCAGTCCGCGTGCGACCAGGTCGCGAACACGGGCGAGGCGCTGTCGGGCCACGTGCGGATCGGGTCGACGGAAGGGTTCGGCTGCTTTTTCCTCGCGCCGCAGCTCGCGCAGTTTCGCGCCGAGCATCCGCACGTGACGGTCGACCTGCTGCCGGTGCCGCATTTCGTCAACCTGCCCAAGCGCGAGGCGGACCTGGCGATCACGCTCGAGCGGCCCGAGCGCGGGCCTTACGTGGTCACCAAGCTGTGCGACTACCAGCTGCGGCTCTATGCGACGCGCGACTATCTCGCGAACCACGATCCGATTACCTGCACGGACGATCTCGCGCAGCACGCGTTCATCAGCTACGTCGACGATCTCGCGTTCAGCAACGAACTGCTGTACCTGGACCGCGCGGTGCCGGGCGCGACGGCCGGGCTGCGCACGACGAGCGTGATCGCGCAGTATTTCGCGGCGCTGCAGGGCGGCGGGCTCGCGATCCTGCCGTGCTTCATGGCGGCCACGCAGCCGGCGCTCGTGCCCGTGCTGCCGGACGACGTGGTCGTCACGCGGTGCTTCTGGCTGACGTGCCGCGAGGATCTGCGCAAGCTGCGGCGCGTGACCGCGCTGTGGGATTACCTGCGGGCGGCGGCGGACGCGAATCGCGCGCTGCTGTCGGGCGAATCGGGGAAACTGAGATTCGTCGGCGAGCCGGCATAGCGCGTGACGTGGCCGCGGCGAAGGCGGCCGTGCGGTTCATGGCGTGAACACGACCCGGCGGCGAACCTGCCGGCAAGCGAAGCATTGAAGCATCGGGGAACCGGGGGCGAGACAGATGGCATTGACGCATGCGGGCAAGGTCTTCGTGGTGTGTGTGGCGGTCTTTGCCGTGGCCGCTTATTGGCTCGCGTCGCGCATGGTGCGCCGCCAGTCCGGCGCCAGGCGCGGTGCGAAGGGGGCGCCGAATCGCGGCGCGATCGCGTTCTGGTGGCTCGTGTGCTTTTGCCTGGTGTCGCTGTTCTTCCCGTTCGCGTACTGGATCGGCGACGAGTTCTACGTGCTGGCCGTCTCGCCGAAATACGAGGCGACCGTCGTGTCCTACACGTCCGAGTGGGATACCTGCGAGCGCCGCGACAGCGACGGGCGGACCGAACGGTATCAGTGCCTGAAATACACGTCGATACTGGAAGCCGCGCTGCCCGACGGCAAGCGCGTGGTGATGCCGGGCAACGTCCGTTCCGGCGGCGCGCCGGAAATCGGCGAGCGGATCGATGTCGTGTGGCCGCCCGGTGCGGCTCAATGGCACGAACGCAGCGTGCGCAGCGTCGGCCTGCTGGCCGGCGGCGCGGTGATGGTCGCGATGATCGGGTACTTCCTCTACCTGATCGCGGCGTACGGCGCCGGCCGGAACATCGACGGCGCGGCGCGCTTCGGCGTGACGGCGGTGATGAACGGGCTCGTGCCGCTCGCCGCGCTGCTGATGGAAATCGGGTTCCTGAGCGTGCCTTACCGCTACTGGTTGAAGGGGAATCCGGAGGCGTGGCCGGTGTGGGTGCTGGCGCTCTGCCTGCTGTTCGCGCTCTCGCTGCTGCCGTTGCTGATCATCTACGCGCGAACCGCCTGGCGGGCGGTCGTGAAGTAACGGAAGTGGTGGGGCCGTTGTGCCATCATGTGCGAACCGGCAACCGCCAGGAGACGGTCGTGGAAATTCATTCGCAGTGGACGTTCGATTGCCGGCCCGAGCATGTCTGGCCGCATTTTCTCCATGCCCGGATGGACGACACGCGGCCGTTGCTGTTCCGCCTCGGCGTGCCGAAGCCGGTCAGTTGCCGCGTGCTCGAAGGCGTGCCGGCCGTCGGCAACACGCGACAGTGCACGACCGATCGCGGCACCATCGACCAGCGGATTCTCGTGCTCGACGAGCATCGCCGGTTGCGTTACCGGATGGTGGCGTCGACGGTGTGGTGCCGCGACTGGGTCGGCCTGCTCGAGGACGAATTCACGCTGACGCCCATCGACGGCGGCAGGACCCGCGTCGAACGACGCACCGTGTTCAGTGCGCGGGGCCTGTTCAAGCCGGTCCGGCAGATCGGGTTGTGGCTCGCGTTGCAGCAGGCGCACCGGTATGCGGCCCGCAACTGGCGGCGTCTCGCGATGGCGGCGCAGGGGCAGGCAGTCGCGATGGCGCCGGCGCGCTAGGGCTGGCGCGCCGCGGGCGCGTAGTAGATTTGCCCGATATCCGTGTCACGCACCTGGCCGTTGCGTTCGGCCCGGGTGCGCGTGTCGAGGAAATCGAGCGTGCACAGATCCGGCCGGCCCAGCGCCTTCAGGATGCTCGACGTGCGCCACGCCGGCAGCCAGTCGGACCACGACAGCCGCACGCCCACGAGCAGCGCGAGCAGGACGCCCACCGCGAGCGGCCCGCCCAGCAGCATGGCCAGGTCGACACCCAGGTCGGAAAAGCCACCGTCGCTGGTCCATAGCACCAGGATCATGATCGGGATGAGCAGGCAGTTCATGCCGACGAACATCCATTTCCACGCCAGCCACAGGCTGTGCGTGAGGCCTGCCAGCCCCGTGTCGCTGCACGCGTGATCCATCACCATGCGGTGCCGGTCGGGAGACGACAGCGCGAACAGGCGGCCGCGGCGATCGACCACGGCAACCACGTCGTCGCCGACGTCGAAGCACTGCCCGCCCAGGAACCCGCGGTACGACTCGTCGCCGATTTCGATTTCCACCGGAAGCTTCGCGAACAGGATCTTGCCGTTCTTCCCGACGGTCACGAACGCGTTTTCCGAGACGAAAGTTTTGGTCTCGCGCAGGTTCGCGTATGACCACGTGGCCGGATGCTCGACCTTGTCGGCCGCGGCGTTCAACCGGGCCAGGATGAGGTCTTCGTCGGTTTGCTGAAACACCAGTGCGTTGGCGGCGGCCCCGTTGCCGGTGAGTGCTGCCATGACCGGCACCACGTTGTGCGTGAACCAGTAGCCGAGCGATTTCTTGCGGGCTTCAGGGTCGACGGGCGGCACCTGGCGGCTGCCGGCCGTGCCTTGGTCGGGGCGCTCGAGAAAGCGCATCGCGGTCAGTTTGCCTTCGACAAGACGCAGGGGTGACGACATAAGGGTAGGCGGCCGCGACGGGACAGGGTTTGCGGAGTCTACCAGTCGTTTGTCGCCACGCTTGACGCGCTCGATGCGCCCTCCCGCCAGCGCTGCATCGCGGCCGGCAGTGCCGCGATTGCGCGCCGGAATCCGGCATTCAGCCCGGGCAGCCCAGCCGGTCCGCGAGTTCGTTCAGGTCCCTGACGTCGAAGTCCCACGCGTCGTCGGCTTTCAGGTCGGTAGTCTGGCCGGGCCCGTGTTCGGTCGGCCGCAGCACGAACGCGGTCGACAGCCCCTGCCGGCGCGCGGCCGCGAGATCGCCGTTGTGCGCGGCGACCAGGCACAGCTCGGCCGGTTCGACGCCGAGAATCTCGACCGTCTCGCTATAGACCTGCGGCGACGGCTTGTATGCGCGGACGACTTCCGCACCGAGAATCGCATCCCACGGCAGCCCCGCGCGCTTCGCGACGTCGACCATCAGCCGGATGTTGCCGTTCGACAGCGGCGCGATGATGAAGCGTCGCTTCAGCCGTTGCAGCGCCGCGACGGCGTCGGGCCACGGGTCGAGGCTGTGCCACGCGAGGTTGAGCGTGTCGATGTCGGCGTCCGGCACGTCGACGATCCCGTAGCGGTCGAGCGTGCGGACGAGGTTCTCGCGGTGCAGGACATCGAGCCGCACGTAGCGGCGACGCCCGCTGCGGATTTCTTCCATCGACGGTGAATATTCGGCCCGCCACGCATCGGCGAATTCGAGCGGGTCGAGCGCGGGTGCGTAGCGATCGAGAAACGCGGCGGCGCCGCGTGCAACGCCGCTTCTCCAGTCGACGATCGTTCCGAAGACATCGAAAACGAGCGCCTTGATTTCGGCAGGGTTCGTCATGGTGATCCAGTGAAGGTCAATCGATGAGGTGTCGAATCGCCGAGCCGCCCGACTGCGCGACGCCGGTTCGATCGTCATTGAATCACGGATACGGAAAGGCGGTTTGAACGGTCGCCGGATCGAGCGGCCCGGCGGCGTGGCGCGTGAACTGTCCGTCGGGTGTCCGCGGCGCGCGAGCTTCGTGTGTGACGCATCCGTCATCCTGGGTGCGACCCTGTCCGGCCGCGCCGGCTCGGGTTACTCCGGACGCAATTTTCCGACAACCCGCAATAAGCAGATAGCTCTGCACCGGGCCGCTCTCTACCATTCGTCGAACGGCTGAGCGCCGCGCGGATGGCCGGCCGGCGGGCACGACGATCCCGCACGGCACGCAGGCCGATGGAACGGAGCGCCGCGATGGAGGAGAGGAATCTGCGACCGCGGCGCCGACTCGTCGCGTTGATCGCGACCGTGTCGGCGCTGGGGTTCGCCTACGGTGTGGCACGACATCTGTCGCACGCGTCGACACGACCACCGGATCAACAGGTCTTTTCCGTCGACGTCGATCGGGACAAGGCGCCGTGGGAGCGATCGGTGATCGCGATTCGCGAAGGCATGCCGGCGCATATCCGGGTGCATTCGCGAGAGGCGGGCGTGCTGATGGCGCATGAAATACCGGGTGCGCTCGCGGCTTGCACATCCGGAACCGATCAGTCGATGGACATTCTCCCGGTCGGGATCACCGGGCGCTTTTCGCTGCACTTTCACAGCCGGAGCGGCGAGCAGATCGAGGTGGCTGTCATCGAGATATATCCGGACAACTAACGATAAAGGCGGATCGAAAAAAAAACATTCGAAACGATATTCGAAACGAAGTTCGAAACAGGAGGAGGCAAAGATGCACGCACTGAATCGCCTGGCGATCGCGTTATCGCTCGGCACACTCATGCTCGCCGGCTGCGGCGGGGACGACAACGTCACGACGAGCGCGGCGCCCGCCGTATCGGTGGCGGATTACGTCGTGCCGCGCGTACCGGGCTGCAGCGCGGGCGATACGCCCGAGACGGCGCTGCAAGGGCAGGTGCCCGCCGCGCTGCGCCAGTCCGGGTTCGGCGGCTTCAACTGCAACCTGAAGCGTGTCAGCCAGGTGCAGGGCGAGGGCGCGTCGTGGTCGGCGGCGACCTACACCGACCGGCAGGGTCGGACCTGCTTCTACCACGCGACGATGGGCGCCACGCCGGCCTTCAACAACCCCGATGCGCCGCCGCGCGTGAATCCGGGCGTGCCGGTGATCGATATCACCGATCCGGCGAAGCCCGTGCGGGTGAGTTCGCTGACGTCCACGGCGATGATCGATCCGTGGGAATCGCTGCGCGTGAACGTCGCGCGCGGGATTCTCGCTGCCGACAACGGGCTGGGTGGCGGTGGCGGCCCCGAAGTGGACCTGTACGATGTGGCGACCGACTGCACGCGCCCGCAATTGCTCGCCAGTGTTCCCGTGGGCACGGGCAGCGACGGCGGCATCATTCCGGCCACCAAGCAGCTCGGCCACGAAGGCGGGTTTTCTCCGGACGGGTTCACGTACTACGTCGGAGGCGCTTTTACGAAATCCTATTACGCGATCGACCTGACCGTGCCGGCCCGGCCGAAGATGATCTCGGCCATCTCGGTGTCGGATCTTGGCATGGGGACCATTTCTCACGGCCTGTCGGTGAGCCGGGACGGAAACCGCGCGTACTTCGTCGCGTCGGGGAACGGCGGCACGGCGATCGGTATGAGTGCGCCGCCGCTGAACAACCCGAATGCGACCGGCGACAACGGGTTCTTCGTTGTCGATACCAGTGAAGTGCAGAGCCGACGTCCCAATGCGCAAATGCGCCGAATTGCGACTGAACCGGTGCGGGACGGTAGCGTTGCACAACATACGATCCCGTTTTCCGTGGGCGGCAAGCCGTATCTGATCGAGGTCGATGAAGGCGGATCGGGCGGGCTTCAGGATCCCGGCGCGACGGCCGTGAAGGCCGCATGCAATGCCGGGGTGACGCCGTTCCCGCTGGGCCACATCTATGACATGTCGAACGAAGCGGCGCCCAAGCTCGTCTCCGAACTGCGACTCGAAACGCACGCAGTGCAGAACTGCAGCAAGGTGATACCCGACATTCTCGGCCTTTCCACGTTCACGTACGGGTCGCACTACTGCAGCGTCGACAACCGGGAGAACGCCACGGCGCTCGCGTGTAGCTACTTCAACTCCGGCGTGCGCGTGTTCGACATTCGCGATCCGGCGAAGCCGAAGGAAATCGCGTACTACAACCCGCCTTCGGCAAAGTCGCCCGGCGCCGGTTCCGCGCACCTGATGTTCGGCCAGTACCGCCCGGGCGGCCCGGACTGGTGTGCGTCGCGTCTCGATTTCGACTTCGACCGCCATCTGCTGACTACGGCGTGCCAGGACAACGGCCTGCTCGTGCTGTCGTTCGAAAACGGCGCGTGGCCGTTCCCCGAAAGCACGAAAGCGACGGAGATCGGCAATTGATGCACGGCAGACAGGTTGCTCGCGGGCAGTCGCGCGAAGGGGGCGCAACCGGCAGGGCAGGCGCGCGACGCCGCGCCCGGCGCAATCCGGGCGTTGCCGCGCTGGCCTTGCTGGCGGCGCTCGCCCTGCCGATGACGTGCTCGGGGTTCGAAGCGGACGTGCATTTCGGTCTGACGTTCTGGCTCGCGAGGCAGGCGGGGTTCGCGTCCGGCGAGGCCGACGCGATTGCGCTCGCCGACCAGCGGATGGATGCCGGCTCGATCGAGTACATGACGTCGCCGCTGCAGTTCGCCTGCCTGTCGCGCTTTGCGCCCGACGCGCAGGATACCCAGGCGGCGCACTATCCGGGCGAGACCCGGGTGCCGGCCGCGGCGGCAGCCCGGGTCGTGGTGCCGGACGGCCCGGCTTCACGGGCTTGGGTCGACGCTACGCTGCGGCGTGCCGAAGGGCGCAACGCGGGATTCATGCTGGGCGAGTTCGGCCGGGCGCTGCATGCGCTGCAGGATGCATGGGCGCACCAGGGCACGCCGTCCGTACCGGACTGGCGCCGCTACGGCATCGACTGCGACGCCGGCCTCGCGATGGCCGCACCGGTCGAGCGCGGCGGCCCGGCCGGCCATGCCGCCGAGATGACGTGGCGTTGGCCCGTCGATACGGAAGCGATGGCGAAGGCGACGTATCTCCAGATGATTCGTTATCCGAAGATCGATGGCGCGTCGAGAAATGCGCTGCCGTGGGAGCAGGTCCGGCCGACGCTCGCCGGTTTCATCGACGCGCGAACCAAGCACGCGAAATCCGGCTGGTTCGTCGCGAACGGCGTGACGGACACGTCGTTCCTCGACGGCATGAGCCTGCCGGACGGCCCCGCGTGGCAGGCCGTCCGCTGGCACGGCCGGCGCGACGTGCCGAAGCCGGTCTCGCCGAGCGCGCAATCCGGCGTCGACAAGGGGCTCGCCGATTTCTACGCGCGCTTCTTCAACGACTGGGTGACGACGTCGCCGGTGGACAAGCGCTGGCTGCCCGCGCTGGCTGCCGGCCGCACCGGCAAGCCCGACGGCACGCTGGTCGAGCAGTTGACCGGCTGGCGCCTGCGGGATCACGGCGCCTACCTCGCCATCGGGACGCCCTCGCAGCCGACGGCGAGCGCCAGCGCGATCTTGCGCAACCGTGCGTCGTTTGCAGTCTTCAAGTCGCTGAACGATGCGGTGCTGCCGCTCATCGTGGAGGGCGACAAGCCGTCGCCGATCCTGCCTTTCCTGGTGTTTTCGCTGCCGGATTCGGCCGACGGCAACAAGCGTGCCGTCGCGTTGATCAAACTGCTCGATGCGCCGTACGACACGATCGGCGTGTTGGCGGAGCGAAGCAGCGGGGCCGGCTGGAAGGTCACGGGACTGATTTCGTCATCCGACTACTGATATGCACGACGCCTTCGAATACGGTGCGCGCGGCGCGACGGCCCCCGTCGACGTCAACTTCCGGGTACCGCGCTGCAACGCGTGGCGGGCTGCGACGGCCACGGCGTTCCTCGCATGCGTGCCGACATGCGCCGATGCGCATGCGTGGAATATTCCCTACTTCCTGCCGGTGCCGTTGTGGCTCTATGCGTACGCGGCCACCGGCACGCTCGTGGTGTCCTTCATGATCCTCGCGTTCGCATCGGGCTCGGGATCGGGCGCCCGGGTTCCGGACACACGAGCGCCGACGATCCGATGGCGCGGGGAATGGCGGATACCGGCCGTGGCGCTCGCGGCGGGGCAGGCCGCCAGCCTGGGCTTCGTCGTCCTGCTGATCGTGTCGGGCCTCGCCGGCACCCAGAACCCGTTCGTCAACCTCGGCATGTC
The DNA here is from genome assembly GCF_000012945.1 of Burkholderia lata. Classification (NCBI taxonomy): domain Bacteria; kingdom Pseudomonadati; phylum Pseudomonadota; class Betaproteobacteria; order Burkholderiales; family Burkholderiaceae; genus Burkholderia; species Burkholderia lata. The sequence goes on along the minus strand of NC_007511.1, from coordinate 2,320,347 downwards.
GGGATTCTGGCTCTGGTTCTATCTGGGGTCGATCTACGTGAGCGCGGTGTTCGGCGACCTCCATGCGCTCACCAATCCGTTCGCGTTGCTGCTGCGGATCGCGGCGCGCGGCATCCCGTCTATCGACACGGGCCGATATCGCTATCCCCGGGGCCTCGCCTCGTATCCGGCGCTGCTCGCGTACGTTGCCCTTATCGCGCTGGAACTGTTCGGCGCGGCAAGGCCGCGAGACGCAAGCCTGTTTCTCGTCGGCTACGCGGCCAGTGCGCTGGCCGGTTCGTTCTGCTTCGGCCGCGACGTATGGCTCAGGCATTTCGATGCATTCGGCATCCTGTGCGGATTGTGCGGACGACTGTCGCCATTCGAATGGCGCCGCGTGTCGGCGTGCGAAATCGGCGTCAGGCTGAGGAATCCGGTCGCCGCGATGGCAGCGCAACGGCCGCTGGACACCAGCCTGGTGATCTTCCTGTCGTTCATGCTGTCGTCGACGGCCTACGATGGCCTGCGCGATACGGCCGTGTGGAACACCTTCTTCTGGCGCGGCATCTATCCGCTGATCGTCGCGGTGTTTCCGGCGTTGAAAAACGACTATGCGATAGCGGGAGACCTCGTGCTCGCCGGGCAGTGGGCCACCTTTGCCTTGGTCGGGCTGGCCTACCACGGCCTGTTCCGGGGCTTCTGCGCGCTCGGTGCGGCGGGATCGCGTGCGGCGCTGGATGGCAACGCGTTTGCGCGGCAGTTCTGCCTGTTGCTGTTGCCGATCGCGCTGTTCTACAACGTGTGTCACTACTTCACGCTGTTCATCGACCAGGGGCGGCAGATCGTGTCACTGCTGTCCGATCCGCTCGGCATCGGCTGGAACCTGCTGTCGATCGAGCCGGCGCAGGTCGCGCCGACCGCGCTGCTGATCGACGTCGGCTATATCTGGCATGCGCAGGTCCTGCTGATTCTCGCCGGCCATGTGCTGAGCGTGGTCGTCACGCACGCGATCGCCGTCCGTCATCGCGTGCTGGCCGGCACCGTGGTGCTCAATCAATTGCCGTTGCTGGTGCTGACGATCGCGCTGACGATCAGCGGCCTGTGGATCCTGTCGCTGCCGCTCGCGTGAGGTTCGCGGCACGCGGCTTGAGCCCGGACGGCGAGCATCCCCACCGTTTGCGGAACGTTGCCGAGAAGTGGCTCGTGGTCGAAAAGCCGCACGCGAGCGCGGCTTCGGTCACATCGCATCGTCCGCGTTCGATCAGGTCGCGGGCGGCTTGCAGCCGGGTTTCGACGATGTACTGGTGCGGCGTCATCCCGTTGGCTTTCTTGAAGTTCCGGATGAACGAATACAGGTCGCCGGGATAGTCGACCGCTTCGGCGAGCGTCACTAGCGTCAGCGGATCGCGGAAATTGTCGCGGATGTACTCGACGGCCCGACGCATGCCCTGCGCGTGCGTGTATTCGCGGGCCTTGCGCGTCGACTCGAGATACGACATGCGGCCGAGCGCGGCCGCGCCCAGGGATTCGACGTAGGTCGGCCCCGACGGCATCCCCGCGACCGCATCTTCATGGATGCTCCTGATGATCTGCACGAGCAGATCGTCGTTCACGTCGAAGCGGGGCGCGGCGGGGACGGTCGGCGTGCCGGTCAGCAGGCCGGACTTCGACAGCCAGGACACATCGAAGTGAACGGCGAGCCACTCGATGTCGTTCGACCACCGGCTGGAACAGGCGAAGCCGGGCGGCACGTAAGTTAACGGCGTGCGCATCACGTGCGCGGCCCATCCGCCGCCGTCGGTGCGCATCTCGAACCCGGTCGGCGCGCGCAAGTGCAGTGTGAAGACCGGCTCGGTCGTCTCGAGATCGATCAGCTCCGATGCGTTTGCGATGTAGTGATCGATCGCGACGACGCCGCGCGACGGCGTCGCAAGCTGCCGTTTCCAGCCCGCCGGCGGTTGCCAGTTCGACCGGCGTCCGTCGGGGTGTTTCGCACACACGTAGCTCAACGCTGGCCGGTTCTGCATGCCGTTTCCCTTGATGTTGCCTGGACCCGGGCGAAGCGTGCGCTCGCCGTGATGATCCGTCCTGGAGAATCAGCACACTGTAGGGCGTCATGCTTACTCGATGCTTACCTGTCCCGGCTGACGATGAAAAGGGCGGCCCCGCGTGCGGTCGAACGGAACGACCGCACGGCAGGGGCTCACGGGATGCGGAATCGTCCGATGGTTAACGGTTCCGTCAGGCGGCCGGCCGCCTTCAATGCCACTTGCGGATCTGCACCTGCACCTTGCCGTCGCGGATCGGCATGACGTCGGGGCTGTCGTCGCCGACTTCGCTCGCGATCAGGTCGTTCAGGCGGCCGTTCATCGCGAGCAGCAGCTCGCCGTGCTGTTTCCGGTCCATCGCGAGATTGCGCATCTCGCCCGGATCGCTCGCGATATCGAACAGCTCGACGTCGTTGCGCGCGAACAGGTCCTCCATCGTCGTCGGCCGGTTGAATTCGAGCGGCGAGAAATAGCGCGTGAACCGGTAGCGGCCGTCGAACACGCTGCGGATCGTGCCGCGCAACCGGAAATCCGGCTGCTGCGCGAGCGCGCGGCGCAGCAGCTCGTCCTCCGGCACGCCTTTCTGGCGCATCGTGCCCAGTTCCTTCAGCATCCATTCGCTGTCGTAGTAGAGCAGCATCGCGTAGTTGAACAGCGTGGCATCACGCGCCGCGTGCAGCTTCGCCCCGGCCGGCTTCGCGAGCCAGCGCGTGAGGTCGTGCCCCTTGAGTGCGCTGCCGCGGATCGACGCGAGACGCGCGTCGTCGAGACCGGTGAGCCCGAGCAGCGTCGGCGCGATGTCGATGTGCGATGTCAGCGCATCGCACTGCATGCCGCCCGGATACGCGGGATGGCGGATCACGAGCGGCACGTGGTTCTGCGGCTGGTACGCGGTGGCGCCCTTGCCGACGAGCTGGTGCGCGCCGATGTGATCGCCGTGGTCGGCCGTCATCACGACGATCGTGCGTTCGTCGAGGCCGAGCGCCTGCAGCGACTGCAGCAGGCGCACGACGTGCGTGTCGCAGTCGCGCACGCAGTTGAAGTAGTTGTCCTGATAGATGCGCAGGCGTTCGTCGGTGAACGGATAGCGCCCGACGAGGTTCGCATGCGCGGCGTTGAACATCCCGTGCGCGGGCGGCCGTCCCGGTTCGTCGTACGGCTGCCGCCGCGATGCCGCGAGCGGCTTGTCGTGCCACGACGTGCGATACAGCGCGTCGTTCGGCGGCGGCGCGTTGCCGAGCATCGGGTGGTTCGCGTCCTGCACCGTCGAGCCGTTGGTGTCGGTGTTCACGAACATCGCGTCGTGCGGGTTCACCAGATTCACCGCGAGGAACCACGGCTTGCCTTCCTTCGCGAGACGCGGCGCGTGGTTGCGCATCCAGCTCACCGCGGCCTCGGCCGTGATCCCGTCGTACTGGTAGCCGCCGCGCACCATCCCGATCAGGTCGCCCACGCCGAAATAGTCGTCGAAACCGTACGACCGGATCGTGCGGTTGTAGTCGGCCACCGGCGCCGTGTACGGGCTTGCGGTTTCGTGCATCGACGCGCTCAGGTGCCACTTGCCGAGATACGCGGCGTAGTAGCCGGCGTCGCGCAGCATGTGGCCGACGGTGCGCACGTCCGGCGACATGTCCTTCTGCCAGGGCACGCCCGCGTTGTCGAGCACGCCGGTGTGCTGGATGTGCTGCCCCGTGTAGACCGTCGAGCGCGACGGCGAGCACACGCATGCGGCGATCTGGTGATGCATGAACGTGATGCCGTCGCGGCGCAGCGCTTCGCGGCCGGGCACCGGAAACGGCCAGCGGTCGAAGTGGCGTTCCTGGTCGGTCAGGATGAACAGGATGTTGTAGCCGGCGGGCGGCGCGGCGGGCGCGGTCGTCGCGCCGTGGAATGCGGGCACGGGATCGACGCCCGCGCCGGCGGCAACCGGGGCGGCCGGCGGCGTGCTCGCGGCCAGCGCATCGGTGCCGAAGCCGGCCGCCGCGACCGCCGCGCCGGCCAGCTTGAGGAACTGGCGCCGCGGGGTGGGTTCGGCGGCGGCGGGGGTGTCCTGATCGTCTTTCACGTCGGCTGTCTCCTGATCGTGCCGGCTCGTGCCGGGGGTTTTCATGCGGACGACTATGCGGCAGGATCGCGTATCGATCGATGAAAGATCGGGGTCGATTGATAACCTGATGAACATGAATGACGGAGACGCCCGTGACCCACGACCCACGCGGCCCGGCCGGCCGCACGCGGCCGGAGCCGCTCGCGCCGCCCGGCGCGCCGGCCCACGAGCAGCGCATCGCGCAGGCGCTGCGCCGGCTGCGCGTGCGCGACATGGAAACGCTCGACACGCTCGGGCGCACGCGCAGCTTCGCGCGCACGGCCGAGGCTGCGTCGATCACGCAGCCCGCGCTGTCGAAATGGTTGCGCGAGCTCGAGGAGTCGCTCGGCCTGCCGCTGTTCGAACGCACGTCGCGGCGCGTCGCGCCGACCGTCTACGGCGATGCGCTGCTCGAATGCATCGGCCGCGTGCTGATCGACATGCGCGGCGTCGCGCCCGCGTTCGACGCATTGCGTACCGGTACCGGCCGCCCGGTGTCGATCGGCCTGCTGCCGAACATGGCGCCGCAACTGATTCCGGGCGTGCTGGCGTGGCTGCGGGAAGCCGGCCGTCCCGTACAGCTCAACGTGCGCGAGGACACGCTCGACCGGATGCTCGCGCAGGCGCAGCACCGCGAGCTCGACCTGCTCGTGTGCCGGCTCGATGCATCGGCACTGAGCGCGGGGCTCGACGTCGCGCCGCTGTACCGCGACGACATGATCGTCGTGTGCGGGCCGCGCCATCCGCTGCTCAGGCGCGCGCGGATCGGCTGGCGCGACGCGGCCGCGTTCCCGTGGATCGCGCCGCCGCTGGGGGCGCCCGCCCGCACGGCGATGGACGCCGAGTTCGCGAAGGCGGGCCTGTCGCCGCCGTCGGTGCTGATGGAATCGGTGTCATGGCAGACCAACCGCGCGGTGGCCGAGCAGTCGCCTTGCCTGTTCGTGCAGTCGGCCCGCGCGTTCGAGCTGGCCGTGCGCGCAGGGGAGCGCGTCGGCCGGTTGCCGCTGAAGCTGTCGACGATGCCTGAAACGGTCGGCGCGTTATATGCGGCGCCCGCGAGCGTGTCGGTGACGGCCGCGATCGATGCGCTGAAGGCCGTGACGCGCACGGACCCCGGCGCGAACGACTGAGCGCGAACCGAGCCGGTGCGTCGCCACAATCTGACGAATCGATTGCAAACGCGGTGCGTGCGAGCCGCTGCCTTGCCGAAGGCCGTGGCACTGCGCGCAAGTCTTTCGGCGGGCTGACTGGCGGCTGCAATCGCGATGCCGACCACGCGTAACCCCTGATACGCGCGGATGCGCCGCTTGTCATGGATTGGTGTTAAATGTATTTCGGCGCGCGTTGGCACCGCGCGCAATACGGGGCGCACTGGGCATCGGCGTAAACCCGGAGCGAAAAACGGCACGAAGGATCGAAAACGAATCGGGCGCATCAGACCCGATCGGACAGACGGCAGGATTCATCTTGAATACCGAACCGCAAAGTTCTCGTTACAGTCTCGGGCTCGCGGCGGAAGTGCTCGCGTCCGAGCAAAGCGTGCTGAGACTGATCACGCGCAACACACCGCTGCCGGAGCTGTTGGTCGAAGTCTGCCGGCGTGCCGAGGCTTTGCTCGGCGACGGTGCGTCGTGCACGATCCTGCTGCTCGATACCGACGGCGTGCACGTGCACGTCGGCGCTGCGCCGTCGTTGCCCGCGCAGTACAGTGCGGCGATCGAAGGCGCGTCCATCGGGCCCGTGGCCGGCTCGTGCGGCACGGCGATGTACCTGCGCCGGATGGTCGTCGTCGAAGACATCGAAACCGATCCCCTGTGGGCCAACTACCGGGCCGTTGCATTGCCGCTGGGCTTGCGCGCGTGCTGGTCGGTGCCGTTCCTCGACGATAGCGGCGCCGTGCTCGGCGCGTTCGCCGTCTATTACCGCACGCAGCGCCGGCCGGGCGACGAGGAAACCGAACTGTTGCGCGACATCGGCAACAGCGTCGGCCTCGCGGTGCACCAGGACCGGATCGCGCGACAGCTCGCGCGCAGCGAGGAACATCACCGGCTCGTGGTCAACAGCCTGCACGAAGGGATCCTCGTCGTGTCGCGCGACGGCGTCGTGGTCGCGAGCAACCCGAGTGCGAACCGGATGATGCGCGTGAAGGGCGACCTCGTCGGCCGCCGGCTGTCGACGGTGATCCTGCGCAAGCTGCACGAGGACGGCACGCCGATCGCGCCCGACGAATGGCCGAGCCGGCGCGCGCTCGAGACGGCCACGCCGCTGCTCGACTACACGGTCGGCTTCGGCCTGGCGGACGGCGACATCATCTGGGTGCGCGGCAACGCGGTGCCGATCGTGAGGCCGGGCGAGAAGCTGGCCGACTCGGTGATCGTGTCGTTCAACGACATCGGCCCCGTGCGTGAAGCGCAGCAGCAGCTGCGCTACCTGGCGACGCGCGATGCGCTGACCGGCCTCTACAACCGCCGCTGGCTCGGCGACCGCATGCGCGAGCTGTTCGGCGGGCACGACGCGGCCGGCGGGCCCGCGCGCGTCGCGATCCTGTTCATCGATCTCGTCGGCTTCAAGAAGGTCAACGACACGGCCGGCCACGACGCGGGCGATGCGCTGCTGCGCAGCGTCGCCGCGCGGCTCGCGGCCTGCGGGGGCGGCCAGTACGCACTGACGCGCGTCGGCGGCGACGAGTTCGTGATCCTCGTCGACGATTGCGACGATCCCGACCGGCTCGCGGTGCTCGCACGCGAGGTGATCGACGCGATCGCGAAGCCGTTTGCGATCGCGAACAACGAATACTGGCTCGGCGTGTCGATCGGGATCAGCGTCGCGCCGCGCGACGGCGACGATGCCGTCACGCTGATGCGCAACGCCGATTCGGCGATGTATGACGCGAAGCAGCGCGGCCGCAACCACTTCACGTTCTTCACCGCGCAGCTCAACCTGCGGCTGCAGCGCCGCTTCGCGATCGAGCAGTCGCTGCGGCGCGCGCTGTCGTCGGACATGCTGCGGCTCGCATATCAGCCCGTCGTCGACGCGCGCAGCGGCCGCACGGTCGGCGCCGAGGCGTTGCTGCGCTGGACGAGCCCGGAGCTCGGGCCGATGTCGCCGGCGGAGTTCATTCCGGTCGCGGAAGATACGGGGCTGATCGTCGCGATCGGCCAGTGGGTGCTCGAAACCGCGTGCCGGCAGGCGGCCGAATGGCGCCGCACGATCGCGCCCGACCTGATGCTGGCCGTCAACCTGTCGCCGCGGCAGTTCCACGAAGGGCTCGTCGAGTCGGTCGATCGCTGCCTCGCGCAGACGCAGCTCGATCCGTCCGCGCTCGAACTCGAGATTACCGAAGGACTGCTGATGAACGACACGGACACCGTGCTGCCGATGCTCGAGGCGCTCACGGACATGAACGTGCGGATCTCGGTCGACGATTTCGGCACCGGCTATTCGTCGCTCGCGTACCTGAAGCGCTTTCCGTTGCACAACCTGAAGGTCGACCGCTCGTTCGTGTCGGGCGTGCCCGATCATCACGATTCGGTGGCGATCACGCAGGCCGTGGTCGCGATGGCACATTCGCTGGGGATGAAGGTCACGGCCGAAGGCGTCGAGACGCAGGCGCAGTCGTGGTTTTTGCAGCAGATCGGCTGCGACATGCAGCAGGGCTATCTGTTCAGCCGTCCGCTGGACCCGAACGACTACGCGCGCCGGCTCGGCGCCATGTGAGCGCGGGTCGCGGCCGGCGTTCAGTCGACGCGCGGCCCGCCAAAACCGCCGGGGAGCGGCGTGGTCGGCGTCGCATCGATCTCGACGCGGTTCTTGCCTTCGTGCTTCGCGCGATAGAGCGCGCGGTCGGCGGCCTCGATCAGCACGGTCGTCGGCAGGCCGGGTATCGGCACGATGCTCGCGCCGCCGATGCTGATCGTCACGGTGTTGCCCGTCGACGAATGCGCGTGCCGCAGCCGCAGTGCCTCGACCGCGAGGCGGATCTTCTCGCCGAGCAGCCGCGCGGCGCCCGGCGACGTGGCCGGCATCACCACCGCGAATTCCTCGCCGCCGAAACGCGCGGCAAGATCGCCCGACTGGCCGAGACAGCGCTCGATGGTCGCCGCGATCTGCTTGAGCACGCTGTCGCCCGACACGTGGCCGTACGTGTCGTTGTACAGCTTGAAGTTGTCGACATCGATCATCAGCAGCGACAGCTCGCTGCGCTCGCGCGTGCCGCGCCGCCATTCGGCGGCGAGGTATTCGTCGAGATAGCGCCGGTTCGACAGCCCGGTCAGGCCGTCGGAATGCGTGAGGCGCCGCAGCTCGAGATTGGCTTCGAGCAACTGCTGCTGCGATTGCCGCAGCGCGCGATAGGCCTCGTCGCGCTGCAGCAGGTTCATGTACGAGCGCGAGTGGTAGCGCACCCGCGCGACGAGCTCGATGCGGTCGGGCAGCTTCACGAGGTAATCGTTCGCGCCGGCTGCGAACGCGGCGCTCTTGATCACCGGCTCTTCCTGCGTCGACAGCACGATGATCGGCACGTCGCGCGTCGCCGGATTCGTCCGGTACGCTTTCACGAGGCTCAGCCCGTCGGTGCCGGGCATCACGAGGTCCTGCAGGATCACGGTCGGCCGCGTCTCGATCGCGGTGGCCATCGCGTCGTCCGAACGCGGGCAGTAGTGGAAATCGATACCTTCCTCGTCGACGAGCGCGCGCCGCACGGCTTCCGCGACGATCGTCTGGTCATCGACCAGCAGCACCATCGCCGGCACGTCGGCGGGCGGCGTGTAGGGGCCGCCTGGCGGGCGAGTCAGGTCAAGGGTCATGGTCGATGCGGGTTGTTGCGGTTGTTGCAGGGGCAGCCGAGGGTGTTGCGCGTGTTCATCGTCGGGCTCAGATTCTCGCGAGCGCCGCCAGCTCGCCCGCGATGCGCCCGAGCGGCAGGATTGCGCGCGCCGCGCCGAGTGTCGCGGCCGCCTTCGGCATGCCGTACACGGCGCTCGTCGCCTCGTCCTGCGCGATCGTATGGTAGCCCTTCATCCGCAGCGCCTTCAGGCCAATCGCGCCGTCGCGTCCCATCCCCGTGAGCAGCACGCCGATCACGCGGCCGGGCCAGTGCTCGGTGAGGCTGTTGAAGAACACGTCGACCGACGGGCGATACGGCGTGGCGGCCGGCTCGCGCGTGTATTCGAGCGTGCCGGCGCGCGTGATGCGCAGGTGGTCGTCGGTCGCGGCGAGCAGCGCGACGCCCGGCTGCGGGCGGTCGCCTTCGCGCGCGACGCGCACGGCGAGCGGCGTCTGGCCATCGAGCCATTGCGCCATGCCTTCGGCGAACGCGCGGTCGACGTGCTGGACGATCACGATCGGCGCACTGAAATCGGCCGGCAGACCGCCGAGGATCGACGCGAGTGCGCCGGGGCCGCCGGCCGATGCGCCGATCGCGATCAGCGGGCCACCGCCGGCGCGCGCGGCCGTGCCGGCGAGGCGCGTGCCGCCGGGTGCGTCGAGCAGGCGGCCGATCTGGTCGATCTTCGCGAGCAGCAGTTTGGTCGTGTCACCGGCCGCGCCGTCGCCGAGCCGCGGCGTATCGACCGCGTCGAGCGCGCCGGCGCCCATCGCCTCGAACACGCGCCATGCATTCGCGCCGATGCAGCTCGTCACGATCAGGATCGCGCACGGTCGTTCGGATCGCATGATCCGCCGCGTTGCTTCGATCCCGTCGAATTTCGGCATGATCAGGTCCATCAGCACGACATCAGGCGGCTGCGCGGCGCACAGCTCGACGGCTTGCGCGCCGTCGGTCGCGACCCACAGCACGCGGTGCTCGGGCCGGCGCGCGATCGCGCGGCGCATCGCCTCGACGGCAAGCGGGAGGTCGTTGACGATGCCGATGTTCACAAGCGGAATTCTCCGGTCGGTTCGTAATGTTGGAGGTGGGCCGGGTTCATGGAAGGGGCTGCCTGTTCGGCGCCGCCGAGCGGCATCGGCGGCCGGACGGCACGGCATTCTTTTCGGTTGGCGACGCCCGCATGCTGTCATGCGGCGCGGGCGGCGGCAATCGAAAATTTTGCGCATGGTGCCGTTTCAGTGCGTTTCCTCTATGACAGTGCAGCGTTTCAGGCTGGCAACGGGCACGGGCCGCCGAAGCGGACATGTTACCGTGCCGCCTTCGACAAAAAGAATGGCCGCCACGACACATGGGGTACGGAAAGAGAGACCGCGACATCAGCGCCACGTATTGCCGCAGCTATCTGGTGACGCTCGGTGCTGCGTTTGCGGGCGGCAGCGCGTTTTTCCTGTCTGCCGCGCGGGTGGGCAACTGGCCGGGGTGGGGCATCGGGCTGCTCGCGGCGCTGCTGGTCGGCGGCATGCTGCTGCTTGCCATCGGGCTGTTCGGTTCCGAGCGGTTCGCGCGCCGTTGCGCCGAAACGGCGTCGGGGCACGAGGCCGCGCTCATCGTCATGGCGCTGGCCTATCCCGTGTATCTTCTGCTGCGCCTGGTGTACGACAGGCGCTAGCACCGGTGGGTGTGCGACCGGCAGCGTCGCGCAGCACTTTTTCCAGCAGACGGAGAATCACGACAGATGGCTTTCACGGACGGCGCATGGCAGGCAGTCAGGACGGGTGCGGGCAACCGCATGGCGAGCGCAAGGCACGCGCGATGACTGCGCCCGACACGATACTCGTCAGCCGCGACCCGTACGCGCCGATCGTGACCGAGCACGACGGCCGGTTGATGTACCGGATATACATCGAGAGCGGGCACGCGTCGTTCTACCGCGATTTTCCGGTCGATCCGGACGCGGTGCGCGTGCTGCGCGACGACGCCGAGCGCTTTTACTTCCTGTTCGCGGCGCTCCACCATCCGTACCAGCTGAGCGCAACGAACCTGTCCGACGCGGAACGCGAACGCACCTTTCGCACGATCCTGTTTGCGGGCCGCGACGAAGTCGAAGCCTTCATGACGGAACTCGACCGCGCCAGCAACGGCGCGGTCGCGAACCTGCTTAGGATCTTCACGCAGGCCGACTACCGGCAACTGCGCGCGGGCCGGTGGTTCGACATGGGTGCCGGGACACCGGCCGCGTAGCGCCCGCGCCAGCCCGTCATCCGCTTCAACGGGGGCGGGCGCGCCGTCAGTGGCTGCGCGCGTAGCCCTGGATCAGCGCGCGCATCATCCCTTCGACCGTCGCGTCGAGCAGGTCGGTTTCCTGCTCGGACTCCTCGACGAGCGCGGCATACGCGGTCGCGAGCGTCACGCGATCGACCTCATGGCGTTGCTCCATCAGCGTCACCATCCCGTCCTTCGCCAGATGAGCGGAGAACGCGCGGCTGCCGATGGTCTGGAATACGTCAATCATGGCGGCTCTCCCGTCCGTTGCCGATGTTTTCCAGTTTAGTCGGCGCACCGGGGCTTCGCCACGCGCGGCGGCCCGTCGCGCGCCGCCCCCGGGAGCGGGGACGCGCGTGCCGCGACCTGCGCATCCGCGCGGGCATGCCGACCACTGATCCGCCACCGATTCCTCGGATGAAACACTGCCGACACATGGCCCGGGCACGGTATTCGCACGCTTCAACGTTTACCCGAAGCAGCAAATTGTCGACTATTTGTCGATAAAGTCTCGTGTTAGATTGCGCCGACTGAATCCGGTCGAAACCGGGCAGGCGGCGCGTTGCCAGGCGCCGTGCATTCGACACAAGGAGGAGCAATGCTGGTGCTGATTGGGGTGCCGATCGTCGTGATCGGCTTTGCGCTGCGCTTCAATGCGCTGCTGGTGGTCACGATCGCGGGGCTCGCGACGGGGCTGGCGGGCGGGCTGAATCTCGTCGACATCATCAGCGCGTTCGGCAAGGCGTTCACCGAAAACCGCTACATGGGGCTCATCTGGCTGACGCTGCCGGTGATCGCGCTGCTTGAGCGCAACGGGCTCAAGGAGCAGGCGAAGCGGATGATCTCGCGCGTGCAGGCGGCCACCACGGGCCGCGTGCTGATGCTGTACTTCGTGCTGCGCCAGGCGACGGCCGCGCTCGGCCTCACGTCGCTCGGCGGCCATGCGCAGATGGTGCGGCCGCTGATCGCGCCGATGGCCGAGGCTGCTGCCGTCAACCGGCACGGCGAACTGCCCGAATCGGTGCGCCAGCAGATCCGCGCGCATGCATCGGGCGCCGACAACGTCGCCGTGTTCTTCGGCGAGGACATCTTCATCGCGATCCAGTCGATCCTGCTGATCAAGGGCTTTCTCGAGCAGAACGGGATCTCCATCGAGCCGCTGCACCTGTCGGTGTGGGCGATCCCGACCGCGATCGCCGCACTCCTGATCCACTGCACGCGTCTCGCGCTGCTCGACCGCCGGCTGGCGCGCGGCTTCGGCCTGCTGCCGCAAGAGGGCGCGCGATGATCGGCCTCGAATCGCTGTACACGCTCGCGGGGCTGATGTTCGCCGCATTCGCGTTCTTCAACCTGACCGACCGCACGAACCCGCGCCGCATCGTCAATTTCGCGTTCTGGGCGATCTACGCGGTCACGTTCCTGCTCGGCGGGTTGCTGCCGCATTTCGTGACGGGCTGCCTCGCGATCGCGCTCGCGGTGATCGCCGGCTCGGGCAAGCTCGGGCGCGGCAAGTCCGACGAAGCCGGGGAAGCCGCGGCCGTGCGGCGCGAGACGCTCGCGCAGCGCTTCGGCAACAAGCTGTTCCTGCCCGCGCTGCTGATTCCGGTCGTCACGCTGATCGGTACCTTCGCGTTGAAGCTGGTGCCGTTCGTCGACCAGAAGAGCGTGACGCTGATCTCGCTCGTGCTCGGCACGCTCGTCGCGTTCGCCGTCGCGCTCGCGATGCTGCGCGATTCGCCCGTGCATGCGGTGAAGGAGGCACGCCACACGATGGACGCGGTCGGCTGGGCCGCGATCCTGCCGCAGATGCTCGCGGCGCTCGGCGCGCTGTTCGCGGTCGCGGGCGTCGGCAGCGTGGTGTCGGGGCTCGTGAAGGAGTGGGTGCCGATCGATTCGGCGTTCGCGGTGGTCGCGGCCTATACGGTCGGCATGGCGCTGTTCACGATGATCATGGGAAACGGCTTCGCCGCGTTCCCCGTGATGACGGCCGGCATCGGCCTGCCGCTGATCGTCCACCAGTTCCACGGCAACCCGGCGATCATGGGCGCGATCGGGATGCTGAGCGGCTTCTGCGGTACGCTGATGACGCCGATGGCCGCGAACTTCAACATCGTGCCCGCGGCGCTGCTCGAATTGAAGGACAAGAATGGCGTGATCAAGGCGCAGTGGCCGACAGCCGTGCTGCTGCTCGCCGTGAACACGCTGCTGATGTATGTGTTCGTATTCCGCTTCTGACTCGATGGACGAGATGCCCATGACCGACCGACTCACGCCCGAACTCGCCTCGAAATTCGCGTCGCTCGCGCTCGCGCACCTGACCCGCGAATATCCGAACAAGCTCACGCATTCGCTCGAAGGTCCGCACGACGTGCAGGGGCCGCGCGCACTTCACCCGATCTTCTACGGCAGCTACGACTGGCACTCGTGCGTGCACGGCTACTGGCTCGTGCTGCGCGTGCTCGAACGCTACCCGGCATTGCCGGAGGCCGAACGCATCGTCGCGATCGTCGATGCGCACTTCACCGAGGCGAATGTCGCCGGCGAGCGTGCGTATCTCGCGCTGCCGCACAACGCAGGCTTCGAGCGTCCGTACGGCTGGGCGTGGCTGCTCGCGCTGTCGGCGCAACTGGAGCGGCTCGCGCTGAAGGGGGCGATGCCGCAGGCCGCGCGCTGGGCGAAGACGATGGCGCCGCTGACCGACCTGTTCGTGTCGCGCTTCGAGACCTTCCTGCCGAAAGCGACCTATCCGCTGCGGGTCGGCACGCACTTCAACACCGCGTTCGCGCTTGCGCTCACGCTCGATTTCGCACGCGATACGCAGCGCGACGGGCTCGCGGCGCTGATCGTCGATACCGCGAAGCGCTGGCACCTGAACGATGTCGCGTGCCAGGCGTGGGAGCCGTCGGGCGACGAATTCCTGTCGCCCGCGCTGATGGAGGCGGAGCTGATGCGGCGCGTGCTGCCGGCCGCCGAATTCGACGGCTGGTTCGCACGCTTCCTGCCCGATCTCGCGCGCGGCGAGCCGGCGACGCTGTTCGAGCCGGCGACGGTCAGCGATCGCAGCGACGGCAAGATCGCGCACCTCGACGGGTTGAACCTGAGCCGTGCGTGGTGCCAGCGCGCGCTTGCCGGCGCACTGCCGGAAGACGATGCGCGCCGCGCGAAGCTGCTCGAGGCGGCCGACCGGCATCTTGCGAGCGCACTCGCGCACGTGGCCGGCGATTACATGGGCGAGCACTGGCTCGCGACGTTCGCGTTGCTGGCGCTGGAGGCGTAGCGCGCCGGAAGGGGGCGGCCCCGCGGTTCAGGCCCTGGGCTGCACGATCGCGTTGGCGCCCGGGGCCTGCAGCGACGCGTCAAGCTTGTCCAGCATCTGCCGCCAGCCGATCGATACGCCCTTCGGCGCGAGTTCGGACGGCACGCGCTCGTGCGTCAGCACGAGCTCGCACAGGCCGTCGCGGTCGAACAGATCGACCGTGACGAGCGTTTCCTGCTGGTTCATGTACGACGACTGCCACGTGAATACCAGCTTCGACGGGCGGTCCAGCACCCGGTATTCGCCGGAGTGCGCGTATTCGATGCGCGACGAGCGCATGAAGATGTGAAAGCGTCCGCCGACGCGCGGTTCCAGCATCGCGTCGCAATGCTTCATCGTGCCCGGCAGCATCCACGCGCACAGGCCCTCCGCGTCGAGCCACGCGTCGAATACCTCGTCGCGCGACGCATGGAGCAGCTTGCGGACCGTGATCGCATGACTGCTCATGACCGGGGCGGCTTCTGTTTGCGCCTGGCCGCGAGATGCCGGTCGAGCGCGTCAAGCCGCTCGCTCCAGAACGCCGTGTAATGGTCGAGCCAGCGCTGTACTTCCTCGAGATTCGCTGCGTCGAGCTGGCACGTGTGCTCGCGCCCCCGGATTTCGCGGCGGATCAGCCCCGCTTTCTCGAGCGTCTTGACGTGCTTGGAGATCGCATTGAGGCTCACGTCGTAGGGCGCCGCCAGCTCGCCCACGGTCAGGCTGCCGTCGCGCAGCCGTCCGAGTATCGACCGCCGGGTCGGATCGGCAAGCGCGCTGAAGATGGCGTCCAGCCTGTCGGGCGAACGATCGTTTGGATTCATGGAGAGACTCATGGCGGAATTATATTCAACCATAAGGTTGACAATCAACCTTTGGGTTGAATAACATCGGATCGCCTTCAACCGGAGAATTCCGATGTTCAAGTTATTGCAGATCGATTCGAGCCCGATGGGCGATGCGTCCATTTCGCGTCGACTGACGCAGGAGTATGCGCGCAACTGGCTGCGTGCGCATCCCGACGGGCGGGTCGTGGAGCGTGATCTGTGTCGCATTGCGATGCCGCCGATCGACGCGGCGTGGATCGCGGCGAACTTCACGCCGCCGGACAGGCGGACCGCGCAGCAGAACGAGATGCTGGCCTTGTCGACGACGTTCACGACCGAGTTGCGCGATGCCGACGAATACGTGATCGGCGTGCCGATGCACAACTGGGGGCCGTCCGCGCATTTCAAGCTCTGGCTGGACCATATCGTCAGGCAGGGGGAGACCGTTGAAACGACGCCGTCCGGGCCGCGCGGGTTGCTCGGCGGGCGACGCGCGACCTTCGTGATCGCGGCGGGATGGCGGTACGGGCCGGATGCGGAGCGGGCGCAACGCAATTTCCTCGAACCCTGGCTGCGGACGCTGTTCGGTTTTCTGGGCGTCGAGGACATGCGTTTCGTGATGGCGGACGGTGCCGCGGATGTGTTCACCGGCAAGGCCGATAGCGCGGTGTTTCTCGCGCCCCACGTCGACGCGGTGCGCGCGTTGTTCGCCTAGGTTGAACGGCATTTCGCGAATACGCGCGCTCACGTGGCCCGCGACTGGATGGGCGGGCGCTGGCTTGTTGTGACGTTCGCATTGCTCGCGCTGGACGCGTCGCGCGCGAAACCCCGCCGGCGGCAAGGTCTTCGGGGCGCGGCTATACTCGCCGCTCGGGTTGCATCGCGCCGCATGCGTTGCGCGATGCGGCCATCCGTTTCCTTGCCGCCTCGCCATGGACAAGCTCATTTCCTACGTCGCTGCGATCCACGGACTCTCGGGCCCGGTGTCGATCGTGTCGCACACGACGTCGCACGACCGCTGGACCGACGACGACGTTGAGGTCACGCGCGACGAAACCGAATACCGCTTCGACAACGGCGCGATCGTGCGCCGCTCGGTCGAGCAGGACCGCGCACCGTCCGATCTGCTGTGCGCGGAATGCTGGATCGACTACGACGTGCTCCGCCATCCGGATGCGCAACCGATCGGCCCGACGCGGATAACGTTCGACAACGCCTGTCGCGAAACCTTCTGGTTGCGTTATCACCTTGCGTGACTGCGTGACTGCGTGACTGCGTGACTGCGTGACTGCGTGACTGCGTGACTGCGTGACTGCGTGACTGCATGACTGCATGACTGCATGACCGCATGACCGCATGACCGCATGACCGCATGACCGCGCGCAGCCGCGTCAACCCGGCGTCACGCCATCTGCCGCATGCAGCAGCGGCGCCAACCGCGTCGCCGCTTCCCGCATCTTCGGCACGTTCTCCAGCAAGTCGTTGAGCGTCGCGCGCGCGGTCGGCGCGTGCACGGCGAGCGCCGCGAGCACGCGGCCGCTTGCGGCATCCTTCACCGGCACGGCAACCGCCACCATCCCGCGCACGAATTCCTCGTTGTCGATCCCGACGCCGCGCGCGGCGAGCCGGTCGAGCTCGGCCGCGAGCAACTGCGCATCGGTCAGCGTCCGGTAGGTCATCTTCTTCAGCGTGAGCCGCGCGAGCATCACGTTGCGCTCCAGCGCATTCATCTGCGACAGGAACAGCTTGCCGCTTGCCGTGCAATGCAGCGGCACGCGCATGCCGGGCCGCATTTCGAGCCGCAGCGGCTCGGTCGTCTCGACGCGTTCGACGTACAGCACCGTGTCGCCGTCGAGCGCGGTGAGGTTGCAGGTTTCGCCGAGCACGTCGACGAGCGCACGCAGCACCGACCGGCAGCCGCGCGTGAACGTGTTGTTCGACAGGGCCGCGAGCGCGAACTGCGCGGCGCGCGGGCCGAGCGCGATGCCGCGGTCGTGGCCGCGCGAGTCGGGCATGTGGATCACGTAGCCGCGCGTTTCGAGCGATTCGATCAGCCGCAGCAGCGTCGCTTTCGGGATATGCAGCCGCGCGGCGAGCTGCGACAGCGTGACCGGCTGGCCGGCCGACGCGAGCGCTTCGAGCACCGCGAGGGCGCGCAGGACGCGCGCGTCGTCGGCGGGCGCGCCATCGGGCGGCGCGGGGGCGGTTTCGCGCATGTGTCTCCTCCGTCGGGATCGGCGTGCGTCCCGGGATGGTGTGTGCGAGGGAAATGAAACGAATTGAACGGTTTTTGTACCACATTCGCGGCGTGGACAATAAATCGGCTTGTATGCGTTCCGTGTGCTCAATAAATTTGGACGAAACATACCGGATTTTTCCAATACCCCGGAACGGAGACACGGAATGACACGCAGCTTCGACTATGTCGTGGTCGGCGCGGGATCGGCCGGTTGCGTCCTCGCCAACCGGCTGTCCGACGGCGGCCGCCATACGGTGTGCCTGCTGGAAGCCGGCCCCGCCGACAACTACATGTGGATCCACGTGCCGATCGGCTATGGCAAGACGATGTTCCACCCCGTGTACAACTGGGGCTTCCACACCGATCCCGATCCGAACATGCACAACCGCCGCCTGTACTGGCCGCGCGGCCGCACGCTCGGCGGCTGCAGCTCGATCAACGGGCTGATCTACGTGCGCGGGCAGCAGCAGGACTACGACCACTGGGCCGCGCTCGGCAATCGCGGCTGGAGCTGGCGCGAGTGCCTGCCGTATTTCCGCAAGCTCGAACACAACACGCTCGGAGAAGGGCCGACGCGCGGCACCGGCGGCCCGCTGTGGGCGTCGGCGATCCGGCAGCGGCACGAACTCGTCGATGCGTTCGTCGCCGCGTCGAACCGGCTCGGCGTGCGCACGGTCGACGATTTCAACACGGGCGACCAGGAAGGCGTGGGCTACTACCAGCTCACCACGCGCAACGGGCTGCGTTGCTCGACGGCGGTGGCCTACCTGAAGCCGGCGCGCGGGCGCCCGAACCTGCATGTCGAAACCGATGCGCAGGCGCTGAAGGTGCTGTTCGACGGCGCGCAGGCGTCCGGCGTGCGTTACGTCCAGCATGGCAAGGTTCACGAGGTGCGTGCGTTGCGCGAGGTGATTCTCGCGGCCGGCGCGCTGCAGTCGCCGCAACTGCTGCAGGTGTCGGGCGTCGGGCCGGCCGCGCTGCTGGACCGGCACGGGATTCCGGTCGTCGCCGATCGCGCGGGCGTCGGCGAGAACCTGCAGGACCATCTGCAGATTCGTCTGATCTACGAAGTGACGAAGCCGATCACGACCAACGACGAACTGCATTCATGGGTCGGCCGCGCGAAGATGGGGCTGCAATGGGCACTGTTCCGCGGTGGCCCGCTCGCGATCGGCATCAACCAGGGCGGGATGTTCTGCCGTGCGCTGCCGGACGAATCGGCGACGCCCGACATCCAGTTCCATTTCTCGACGCTGTCGGCCGATTCGGCGGGCGGCAGCGTGCATCCGTTTCCCGGCTGCACGTATTCGATCTGCCAGCTGCGGCCCGAATCGCGCGGCTCCGTGCGCATCCGCACCGACGATGCGCGCGACGCGCCGTCGATCCAGCCGAACTATCTCGACACCGAGCGCGACCGCCGCACGACGGTGGCCGGCGTGCGCTTCGCGCGACGCGTCGCGGCCACCGAACCGATGGCGCCGCTGATGAAGCGCGAGGTACGGCCGGGCGCGGACGCGCAAACTGACGACGAACTGCTCGAGTTTTGCCGGGAATACGGACAGACGATCTTTCATCCGTCCGGCACCGCGAAAATGGGCGTCGCGAGCGATCCGCTCGCGGTCGTCGACGAGCGGCTGCGCGTGTACGGCACGCGCGGGTTGCGCGTGGTCGACTGCTCGATCATGCCGACCCTCGTATCGGGCAATACCAACGTGCCGATCGTGATGGTCGCCGAGAAGGCGTCCGACATGATCCTCGAGGACGCGCGCGCGGCCGATCGCGGCCACAGCGTCGCGCCGGCCGCCGAGGCGCTCGCGTAGGGCGTCGCCACGCATCACCCGCGTGGCCCGTGCTCCTGCGCCCGGACGGCCGCCGCGCGTTCATCGATGCCCCCGCCGGCAAGGCGCCGGGGCAGGTTGCGGCGCATCCTTACCTGGAGAAGCTCGCATGGCAATCGATTCCCGGGTCGTCCGACGCGTGGCCGCGGCCAGCGTGATCGGCGCGACCGTCGAGTGGTACGACTTTTTCCTGTACGGCGTGGTCGCCGGCATCGTGTTCGACAAGCAGTACTTTCCGTCCGGCGACGCGTTCGTGTCGACGATGCTCGCGTATGCGACGTTCGCGGTCGGCTTCGTCACGCGGCCGCTCGGCGGCTTGCTGTTCGGCCATCTCGGCGACCGCGTCGGGCGCAAGTCCGCGCTGATCCTGACGATGCTGATCATGGGCGTGTCGACGGCCGGCGTCGCGTTCCTGCCGACCTACGCGCAGATCGGCATGTGGGCGCCGGTGCTGCTGTTGACGCTGCGCGTGCTGCAGGGCATCGGCCTCGGCGGCGAGTGGGGCGGCGCGGTGCTGATGGCCTACGAGTACGCGCCGCCGCACCGGCGCGGGCTGTATGCGAGCCTGCCGCAGATCGGGCTCGCGATCGGGCTGTGCCTCGCGGCCGGCGTGGTCGCGGCGCTGTCGCGTGCGCTGCCGGACGCCGCGTTCCTCGCGTGGGGCTGGCGCGTCGCGTTCGCGGCGTCGCTGCTGCTGGTGGCGGTCGGGTTCTACATCCGCACGCGCGTGGCCGATACGCCCGAGTTCGTCGCGCTCAAGCGCCAGCGGCGCGACACGAAGCTGCCGGTCGTCGAGCTGCTCGCCAACTATCGTCAGGCGATCCTGCTCGGGATGGGCGCACGCTATATCGACGGCGTGTTCTTCAACGTGTTCGCGGTGTTCTCGATCGGCTACATGACGCGCAACCTGTCGATCTCGCGCGGCGACGCGCTGCTCGGCGTGATGAGCGCGGCGGTCGTGATGTGCGTGTTCATCCCCGTGTTCGGCAGCCTGTCGGACCGGCTCGGCCGCGCACGCGTGTACCGGTGGGGCGCGACGCTGTGCGGGCTGTCGGTGCTGCCCGCGTTCTGGCTGCTGCAGACGCAATCGACGAACCTGCTCGCCGTGTGGCTCGCGCTGGTGATCCCGTTCGGGATCTTCTATGCGATGGCGTACGGGCCGGAAGCCGCGCTGTTCGCGGAGCTGTTCGACGCGAACGTGCGTTATACGGGCATCTCGTTCGTCTACCAGGTGTCGGGCATCTTCGCGAGCGGCCTCACGCCGATCGTTGCGACCGCGTTGCTGCGCGTGAACGGCGGGGCGCCTTGGCTCGTCGGGGTTTACGTGATGTTGTCTGCACTCCTGTCGATCGTGTCCGTGCGAGCGATCGAGAAACGCGGCGGCGTGGACGGCGTCGCGGTGCGCGCGATGTGACGGCGGGTGGGGTGGATGGGGCGGGGCGCGGCGTGGGGTCGTATCGGCGGCGTGGTCTTTCGGTGGTGTCATGCCTGTGCCGCTGACCGACGCCGTCTGCCGGTCGTGCGCTGTCGCCCGCGGTTCGGTGTCCCGGTCGTCCGGCCGCGTCGTGCCCACGCCGCTGCCCCTTGCCGATCGACTCCGTCTGCCGTCCGCCCGATGTTGCCCGCCGTTCAGCGTCCCGATCGCCCGGTGGCGTCGCGCCCACGCCGCTGATCCTTTTTGACCGAGGGCGCCGACCTGTCGCCGGCTGTTACCAGCCGTTCGGCGCCCCCGCGCGCTGGTCCAAGCGAATCCGGTCCACTGGCCCTACCTGCGAAAAATCGGCCTGCCTACACTTTCCTCGACAGATCGCCGCATTGAAGCATCTGCACACGATCGACCCGAAGAGAACGATCAGGAGACAGGCATGACCAACAGGCAGTCGGCAGCATTCGCCCGTGCGGCGAGCGCGCGCCTCGCATCAGTCAGTCGAATCGCCTCGCGCGCCCGTTGCGGCGCGGCAGGCAAGCCCGCGTCGGAGGTCTGAGCATGTCGACCCCTTCCATCGAACGGTCCGCGAGCGGCTTTGCCGGCGGCCGGGCCAACGATACGCGTTACGACCCGACCTACGATCCGCTCGTGTCGCCGGGGCCCGGGTGCGGCAAGCAGTACGCGCCGACCTACTGGGTCGCGACGGCCGGCACCCCGCCGCCCGACGACGGCCCCGTCACGCGCGATCTCGATGTCGACGTCGCGATCATCGGCGGCGGCTACACGGGCCTCGCCACCGCGCTGTGCCTGGCTCGGGACCACGGCATCAAGGCCGTCGTGCTCGAAGCCAACCGCACGAGCTGGGGCTGCAGCAGCCGCAACGGCGGCCAGGGGCAGAACGCGTCGGGCCGGCTGTCGCGCTCGCAGTGGATCGAGCGCTGGGGCAAGGACGTCGCGCTGAAGATGCACGAAGAGATCCTCGAGGGCTTCGACAACTTCAAGTCGCTCGTGTCGGAAATCGACTGCGATCCGCAGCCGGGCGGCCATTTCCTGATCGCCCACCGTCCGCGCATCATGGCCAAGCTCGCGGCCGAAGCGAAGGTGTGGAAGGACGTGTTCGGCTATCCGTCCGAGCTGCTGAGCGCCGACACCTTCCGCCGCGAATTCATCAACGACCACGAGGCGGCCGGCGCGCTGCACGAGCCGGAAGGCATCGGCATCCATGCCCTGAAGCTCGCGTTCGGCTACCTGCGTCTCGCGCGCGAAGCCGGTGCGAAGGTGCATACGAGCAGCCCCGTGCTCGGCTTCGAGACGATCGACGGCGTGCACCACCTGCGCACGCCGGGCGGCGTCGTGCGGGCCCGCGCGGTCGGCATCGCGACCGGTGCATACACTGCGCAGACGCTGCATCCGTCGCTGCGCAGCAAGGTGATGCCGATCCTGTCGAACTCGATGGTCACGCGTCCGCTCACCGACGCGGAGATCGACGCGTGCAATTTCCGCACGACACAGGTGCTGACCGATACGCGCACGCTGCGCTTCTACTACCGTTTCCTGCCCGATCGCCGCTTGCAGATCGGCAGCCGCAGCGCGATCACCGGTGACGATGCGCCGAACCCGCGTCACTTCGACTTGCTGAAGGAAGGGATGGGGCGCAAGTTTCCCGCGCTGCGCGGCGTGGAGATCGATTATTCATGGTGGGGCTGGGTCGACGTCAGCCACGACATGATGCCGCGCGTGTGCCAGCCGGACCCGCGGCAGTCGGTGTACTACGCGCTCGGCTACGGCGGCAATGGCGTGTCGTATTCGCAGCAGGCCGGCCGCCGGCTGGCCGAGCAGATCGCGGGGAAGGGCGCACGCCAGACGCTGCCGATCTTCACGTCGCCGCTGCCAGGCCACCCGTTCGCGCCGTTCCGGCGTATCGGGCAACGGATGCTCTACCTGTCGTATTTCAGGAACGACGAAAAGCCCTGAACGTAGCGCATATCGCCCGGCGCGACACAGCGCGCGCCGGGTCGTCCAACACAATAAAAGCAACAGAAATCCGTGCGGCCGGGGCTGCAGGCGCCCCTGCACGCGCCGTCGCCGGCGGCGCCCGCGCTCACCCGACGGTGGCGTGCGGGCGGCGTCCGGACAACTGGATATGGAGAAGACATGCAACCCTCGAATCAGAGTGACCTGAAGTGTGGACTCAAGCAGCGCCACATGACGATGATCGCGCTTGGCGGCGTGATCGGTGCCGGGCTGTTCGTCGGCAGCGGTGTGGTGATTCAGCAGACCGGGCCGGCGGCGATCCTGTCGTTCCTGATCACGGGCGGGCTCGTCGTGCTCGTGATGCGGATGCTCGGCGAGATGGCCTGCGCGATGCCGGCCGTCGGTTCGTTCTACGAATACGCGCGGCTCGCGTTCGGCAACTGGCGCGGCCCCGGCAAGATGGCGGGCTTCTTGACCGGCTGGATGTACTGGTATTTCTGGGTGATCGTCGTCGCGCTCGAAGCGGTGGCCGGCGCCAAGCTGATCCAGTTCTGGCTGCCCGATACGCCAGCGTGGATCATCAGCCTGGCGCTGCTGGTCGTGCTGACGCTCACGAACCTGATCTCGGTCGGCAGCTACGGCGAGTTCGAATTCTGGTTCTCGTCGATCAAGGTTGGCGCGATCATCGTGTTCCTGTTCCTCGGCGGCCTCTACGTGCTCGGCCTGTGGCCGGCGTCGATGCACACGACGTCCGTGCTGCCGACGCTGCTCGGCCACGGCGGCTTCATGCCGCTCGGCATCGGGCCGGTGATGAGCGGGGCGGTTGCGGCGACCGGCTTCTACTTCGGCGCTGAGATCGTCACGATCGCGGCGGCCGAGGCCAAGGAACCGGCGAAAGCGGTTGCGAAGGCCACCAATTCGGTGATCACGCGCGTGCTGGTGTTCTACGTCGGCTCGGTGGCGCTCGTCGTCGCACTGGTGCCGTGGAATTCGCATCAGATGGCCACGCCGTACGTGAGCGCGCTCGAAGTGATGGGCCTGCCCGCTGCCGCCAACGTGATGAACGCGATCGTGCTGACGGCGGTGCTGTCCGCGCTCAACTCGGGCCTCTATGCGGCGTCGCGGATGCTGTTCGCGCTGACCCGCCACGGCGACGCGCCGGCCGCGCTCGCGAAGGTCAACAAGCGCGGCGTGCCGGTGCGCGCGATCCTGCTCGGCACGGTGTTCGGCTATGTGTCGGTCGTGATGTCGTACGTGTCGCCCGATACCGTGTTCGCGTTCCTCGTCAATTCGTACGGCACCGTCGCGCTGTTCGTGTATGTGCTGATCGCGTTCTCGCAACTGCGCCTGCGCAAGCGTCTCGATCCGGTGGCCGCCAGCAAGCTGCGCGTCAAGATGTGGGCGTATCCGTACCTCACCTGGGTCGCGATCATCGGCATGGTCGGCATCCTCGTCGCGATGGCATTCATCCCGGACCAGCGCAAGCCGCTGTGGCTCGGTGTCGCCAGCCTGGGTGTGCTGGTCGTCGCTTACGGGCTCACGCGCCGCAGCCGCCGCGAGCATCTCGACGACAGCGAACTGCTCGCCTATCCGCCGCGGTGATGCATGGTAATGCGCGGTAATGCATGACGCAGAAGGCCCGGCCCGCAAGCCGGGCCTTCGCGCATGCGGTTTCCGGCCCGAGCCGATGGATGGCCGGGGCAACTATCGGGTCGACCGATAGCACCGATCAGAGGATGCGACTTTATGTCGGCCGCGTGCCGGCATAGCATGGATGAACCGATTCACGGGTGCGCCCCGGCGGGCGCGCCCTCATCCGCGAATCCGCGAACGAGGACAGACGATGGAACATCGGGCACGCGAGCGGGACGAGCAGGCCGAGATCAAGACGACGACGTGCTACATGTGCGCGTGCCGCTGCGGCATCCGCGTGCACCTGCGCGACGGCGAGGTGCGCTATATCGACGGCAATCCCGAGCATCCGCTGAACCAGGGCGTCATCTGCGCGAAAGGTTCGTCGGGAATCATGAAGCAGTATTCGCCCGCGCGGCTCACGCAGCCGCTGATGCGCAAGCCGGGCGCCGAGCGTGGCGACGCGCAGTTCGAGCCGGTGTCGTGGGAGGTCGCGTTCGACGTGCTCGAAAAGCGCCTCGCGCACCTGCGCGCCACCGATCCGAAGCGCTTCGCGCTGTTCACCGGCCGCGACCAGATGCAGGCGCTCACCGGCCTGTTCGCGAAACAGTTCGGTACGCCGAACTATGCGGCGCATGGCGGGTTCTGCTCGGCGAACATGGCGGCCGGGATGATCTACACGATCGGCGGCTCGTTCTGGGAATTCGGCGGCCCCGATCTCGACAACGCGAAGCTGTTCTTCATGATCGGCACCGCGGAAGACCACCATTCGAACCCGCTGAAGATCGCGCTCGGCAAGTTCAAGCGCGCGGGCGGCCGCTTCATCGCGATCAATCCGGTGCGCACCGGCTACGCGGCGATTGCCGACGAATGGATCCCGATTCGCCCCGGCACCGACGGCGCGCTGTTCATGGCGCTGATGCACGAGCTGATCGCGCGCAACGCGTTCGACCTCGAATTCGTGTCGCGCTTCACGAACGCGGCCGAGCTGGTCGACCAGCGCGACGGCGCCGACACGTTCGGGCTGTTCGTGCGCGACGCCGGCGCGCCGGAGGTCAATGCGCTGTATCCGCAAAACCGGATGTGGTGGGACACGAAGACGAACCGCGCGGTGCTGCATCACACGGAAGGCGCGGAGCCTGCGCTCGACGGCCGCTATACGCTCGACGACGGCACGCCCGTCGCGCCGTCGTTTACGCTGCTGCGCGAACAGGTGGCCGAATGCACGCCCGAATGGGCGGCCGACATCACCGGTATCGCGGCCGACACGATTCGCCGCCTGGCGCGCGAGATGGAGACGGTTGCGCGCGACCACGCGATCGAGCTGCCGGTGCGCTGGACCGATTCGTGGGGCAAGGAGCACGAATCGGTGAAGGGCGTGCCGATCGCGTTCCATGCGATGCGCGGGCTCGCCGCGCATTCGAACGGCTTCCAGACGATCCGCGCGCTCGCCGTGCTGATGTCGCTGCTCGGCACGATCGACCGGCCAGGGGGCTTTCGGCACAAGGCGCCGTATCCGCGCGCGGTGCCGCCGTCGGCGAAACCGCCGAACGACCCGGCCCAGATCAAGCCGAACACGCCGCTCGCCACCGGCCCGCTCGGCTGGCCCGCCGGCCCCGAGGACCTGTTCGTCCATCCGGACGGCACGCCCGCGCGGCTCGACAAGGCGTTCTCGTGGGAATACCCGCTTGCGGTGCACGGGCTCATGCATTCGGTGATCACCAATGCGTGGCGCGGCGATCCCTATCCGATCGACACGCTGCTGATCTTCATGGCCAACATGGCGTGGAATTCGTCGATGAACACGACGGAAGTGCGCAAGATGCTGGTCGACAAGCGCGACGACGGCGAATACCGGATCCCGTTCCTCGTCGTGTGCGATGCGTTCGCGTCGGAGATGACGGCGTTCGCCGACCTGATCCTGCCCGACACGACTTACCTCGAACGGCATGACGTGATGTCGGTGCTCGACCGGCCGATTTCCGAATTCGACGGGCCGGTCGACTCGGTGCGCGTGCCCGTGGTGCCGCCGACCGGCGAATGCAAGCCGTTCCAGGAAGTGCTGATCGAGCTCGCGAGCCGGCTGAAGTTTCCGGCCTTCACGACCGCGGACGGGCAGCGCAAGTACCGCGACTATCCGGATTTCGTCATCAACTTCCAGACCGCGCCGAATTCGGGCACCGGCTTCCTGATCGGCTGGCGCGGCAAGGACGGCGACAAGGCCGTCGTCGGCGAGCCGAACCCCGACCAGTGGAAGCGCTATGCGGAGAACAACTGCGTGTACCACCATCGGCTGCCGGAACCGCTGCAATACATGCGCAACTGCAACGGCCCGTACATGCAGTGGGCGGTCGACAACGGGATGCGCAAGTTCGGCGTGCCGATCGTGATCCAGCTCTACTCGGACGTGATGCAGAAATTCCGGCTCGCCGCGCAGGGCCGCACGTCGGGCCGCCAGCCGCCCGACCATCTGCGCGAGCGCATCGCGCGCTATTTCGATCCGCTGCCGTTCTGGCATCGCTCGCTCGAAAGCGGGCTGACCGATGCGAACCGCTATCCGCTCGCGGCGATCACGCAGCGGCCGATGGCGATGTATCACTCGTGGGATTCGCAGAACGCGTGGCTGCGGCAGATCCACGGCGAGAACCACCTGTTCGTGAACCCGGTGACGGCCGCCGCGCAGCAGATCGAAGACGGCGCGTGGATCTACGTCGAATCACCCTGGGGCAAGGTGCGTTGCCGCGCGCGCTACAGCGAAGCGGTCGAGCCCGGCACCGTGTGGACCTGGAACGCGATCGGCAAGGCGGCCGGCGCGTGGAATCTCGGGCCGCAAGCGGGCGAGTCGCAGCGCGGCTTCCTGTTGAACCACGTGATCACCGACGAACTGCCGGATGCGGCACGCGGCGGGGCGCGGATGTCGAACTCCGATCCGGTGACGGGGCAGGCCGGCTGGTACGACGTGCAGGTGCGGATCTATCCGGCCGAAGCCGATGCGGCGACGACCTTGCCGCAGTTCGCGCCGATGCCGGCGCTGCCGGGCACGCCGCGCGTGCTGCAGCGCGTGCAGGCGTATTTCGCGGGAACCGGCGCATTCGCCGCGCGGCTGCGGCGCGCGACGTCGGCCGGCCCGAAGTCTGAAGATCGCTGATCGAAGGAGCACCACCATGACCCAGATGGCCCTCGTCATCGACCTGAACGTGTGCGTCGGCTGCCATGCCTGCGTGACGAGCTGCAAGGAATGGAACACGTCGGGCGAAGCCGGCAGTCTCGCGGACATGCGCCCGTACGACGACGACCCGTCCGGCACGTTCTTCAACCGTGTGCAGACCTACGAAGCGGGCGTGTTCCCGATGACCGACACGATCCACTTCCCGAAGTCGTGCCTGCACTGCGAGGATCCGCCGTGCGTGCCCGTCTGTCCGACCGGCGCGAGCTACAAGCGCAAGTCGGACGGGATCGTGCTGGTCGACTACGACAAGTGCATCGGCTGCAAGTACTGCGCGTGGGCGTGCCCGTACGGCGCTCGCGAGCTCGACGAAGGCCGCAAGGAGATGACGAAGTGCACGCTGTGCGCGGACCGCATCGACAACCAGGCGTTGCCCGAACGCGACCGGAAGCCGGCTTGCGTGCTCGCGTGCCCGACGTCGGCGCGGCTGTTCGGCGACGTGCACGATCCGGAGTCGGAGGTGTCGCGCGCGATCCGCGAACGCGGCGGCTATCAGCTGATGCCGGAATGGGACACGCGGCCGTCGAACCATTACCTGCCGCGCGTGAAGACCGAATCGTCGTGCGGGTGCGGGAGTAGCGGCGGGTGCGGCAGCGGGTCGAACGGCCGCGACGAGGACGCGTCGTTCGAGGCCCGCGCGGCGCGCGGCGACATCGATCTCGTGTCGCTCGCGACGCAGCGCTGAGCGCGAAGCCCTTCACTCATACGAACAAACGGAGTCCCCATGCGTCCAGCCTTTTCGGTCGTTTTCCTCACCACGCTGTGCGGTGCCGCACAGGGCCTGCTGCTGACGCTCGTGATCGTCGAGGCGCTGGCGCGACTGGCCGGCGTCGACGTGGCCGCCGCGTTCTACGTGACGGGTGCCGCGCTGTCGGTCGCACTCGGCGCACTCGGCCTGCTGGCGTCGTTCTTCCATCTCGGCCACCCCGAACGCGCATGGCGCGCGATCGCGATGTGGCGCACGTCGTGGCTTTCGCGCGAATGCATCGCGCTGCCGGTGTTTCTCGCGTGCGCGTTCGCGTATGGCGCGGCGCACCTGTTCGGCTGGCCCGGCACGTTGCTGATCGGCGCAGTGGGTGCGCTCGCGAGCGTCGCGCTGTTCGTGTGCACCGCGATGATCTACGCGTGCCTGCGCTTCCTGCAGGAATGGGCGAGCCCGCTGACGCTCGTGAACTTCGTGCTGCTCGGCTGCGCGTCGGGCTGCACGCTGGCGACGGCGTGCGCCGCGTGGCTCGCGCCTTCGCTGGTCGGCCGGCTCGCGGTGGCCGCCTGCGTGCTGACGCTCGCGGGCGGCGTGGCACGGCTCGCGTCGCTCGCACGCAATGCACGGCTGCGGCCGAAGTCGACCGTGCAGAGCGCGACCGGGATCCGCAGCGACAAGGTCGAGCAGAAGTCGCGCGGCTTCACGGCCAGCGCGTTCAATACGCGGGAGTTCTTTCACGGGCAGGGCAACGGCACGCTGCGTGCGGTGAAGGCCGGTTTCCTGATCGGCGCATTCGCGGTGCCGTTCGTGCTGACCGGCGCGGGCGCGCTCGCGCTCTCGCCGACGTCGGTCGCGGCAGCCGTCGCACTTGGCGCGGCATTCGTGATCCAGTATGCGGGGCTGGTCGCGGAACGCTGGTTCTTCTTCGCGGATGCGCGGCATCCGCAGAACATCTACTACCAGCGCGCGTCATGACGTTGCATGTGCGCCGCCACGCCGTGCGGGAACTAGAACGTTTCCGCGAGCGCGCGCGCCGCTTCCTGCAAACGCGGCACGTGGTCGAGCAGCCGCGACAGCGGTGCGCGCGACACGGGCGCATGCACGGCGACCGCGGCGATGCACGCGCCGTCGTCGCCGACGATCGGTGCCGCGATGCACACGATGCCCGCGACGAATTCCTCGTTGTCGATCGCGACGCCCTTGTGCGCGGTGCGGTCGAGTTCGGCTTCGAGCAGCTCGGGATCGGAGATCGTGTTCGGCGTGTAGCGCGGCAGCGCCAGTGCGTGCACCAGCGCGGCGCGTTCGTCGCGCGGCAGCAGCGCGAGCAGCAGCTTGCCGCTGGCGCTGCAATGCGCGGGCACGCGCGAGCCGGGTTTCAGGTCGAGCCGCAGCGGCCAGTCGGCCTCGACGCGGTCGAGATAGACGACTTCCGTGTCGTGCAGTGCGGTCAGGTTGCAGGTTTCGCCGAGATCGGCGACGAGCCGTTCGAGGATCGCGTGGCGCAGCCGGCGCGCGCCCGCATGCAGCATCACGCCGGTGCCGAGACGCGCGAGGCGCGGGCCGATCGCATATGCGTTCTTGCGGCCCGGCTCGCGGATCACGAGGCCGCCGGCTTCGAGCGACGCGAGCATCCGGTGCAGCGATGCCTTCGGGATATCGACTTCGCGCACGAGATCGGCGAGCGATACGGCATCGCCGGCCTGGACGAGATGTTCGAGCAGCGCGAAGGCGCGCAGCGTGGGCGTATCCGCGGGCAGCATGGCAGGCGTTCCGGAAACTGGATTGCGGCCATTGTACCGAACGGCCCGACGGGTCGGCCGCGCGGGGCGGCGGGGCCGTTGAACCGGACCGTATTTTCAGCAACGGAACGAATCGTTCCGTAAACAAGACAGGCGCGGCGCGACGATCGACGCCTGCGCACGACGCAACGACAGGAGCGCAACGCAATGGATGGGGTAGCGAACAAGCCGGACTGCATGGTGTCGGTCCGCGAACGGTTCGGGTTCGATTCGGACCTGATGGTGCCCGCGTTCAGCACGCGCGACGATCACGTGCCCGATATCGACGACGCCTACCGTTTCAACCCGGACGTCACGCTCGCGATCCTCGCCGGTTTCGCGCGCAACCGCCGTGTGCTCGTGCAGGGGATGCACGGCACCGGCAAGTCGACGCATATCGAGCAGGTCGCGGCCCGGCTGAACTGGCCGTGCGTGCGGGTGAATCTCGACGGCCACATCAGCCGGCTCGATCTCGTCGGCAAGGATGCGATCGTCGTGCGCGACGACGTGCAGGTGACCGAGTTCCAGGAAGGGATCGTGCCGTGGGCGCTGCAGCGGCCGGTCGCGCTGATCTTCGACGAATACGATGCGGGTCGGCCCGACGTGATGTTCGTGATCCAGCGGATTCTCGAACGCGACGGCAAGTTCACGCTGCTCGACCAGAACCGCGTGATCCATCCGCATCCGTCGTTCCGGCTGTTTGCGACCGCGAACACGGTCGGGCTCGGCAACCTGAACGGGCTCTACCACGGCACACAGATGCTCAACCACGCGCAGATGGACCGCTGGAACGTGGTCGCGACGCTCGACTACCTGCCGCGCGACGAGGAGATCGGCATCGTGCGCGCGCGCGTGCCGGAACTCGCGGATGAAGCCGGCCGCCCGCTGCTCGAATCGATGGTGAGCCTCGCGGAACTGACGCGCAACGGCTTCGCGACCGGCGACCTGTCGACGCTGATGTCGCCGCGCACGGTGATCAACTGGGCCGAGAACTGCCAGATCTTCCGCGATCCGGCGCTCGCGTTCCGGCTCACGTTCCTGAACAAGTGCGACGACGCCGAGCGGCCGGTCGTCGCCGAGTATTACCAGCGCTGTTTCGGCGACGAGCTGGCGGTCGCGTCGCGCGTCGGCGGCGTCGAGCCGGGAGCCGGGCGGTGAGCGCCGATCGCGACGCCGCGCGCCGCGCGTCGGCGCGCGAAGCGCTGGGCGCGTCGACGGTACGCGCGCTGACACGCGACGCGGCGCTGCATTACCGCGCGGGCCGTGTGTGCCGCGACCTGCGGCCGCTGCCGATCCATGCGCCGCACCTGCGGGCCCAGGCCGCCGACGACGATCTCGCATCGTGGCGCGGCGCGGCCGACGGCGCCGCGCTGCGCATCCTGCATTCGGATGCCGACCTGCATCGCGCGCTGTCCGGCGACGATCCGGTCGAACGCGTGCTGTTCGAAATGCTCGAGCAGTTGCGTTGCGAATCGCTCGCGCCGCCCGCCATGCGTGGTGTCGTGCAGAACCTGCGTCATCGTTTCGAAACCTGGTCGCGCGCGTTTCACCGGTCGGGGCAGGCCGATACGCATGTCGGGATTCTCGTGTACACGGTCGCGCAGATCGCATGGTCGCGGCTGACGGGCTGGCCGGTGCTCGAGGAGACGGAGGACCTGATCGAAGCGTCGCGCGCGGCGATCGTGCCCGAGATCGGTGTGCAGCTCGCGGGGCTCAAGCGGTGCCGGCACGATCAGCGCGCATTCGCGGAACATGCACTCGCGCTTGCGAAGCACATTGCGTCGATGATCCGCGACGCGCGTGCGGCCGTCGTGGAAACGGCGACGGATGACGCACGCGAGCAGGACGATGCACTGACGAATTTCTCGCTGTGGGTCGATTTCGACGAGACAGGCATCGATTTGCCGGCACTCGTGGAAACGGGCGACAGCGTCGTGCTGCAAGGCGGCGACGCCGTCTACCGTGCGTACACGACGCGTTACGATCGCGAGCTCCGGCCGGCGGCGCAGATCCGCGCGGCACTGTTGCGCGAGTATCGCGACCGGCTCGACGGCCAGGTCGCCGCACAGCGGATCAACGTTACGCGGCTCGCCCGTGTGCTGCGCGCGGCGCTGGTCGTGCCGCAGGCCGACGGCTGGTCGTTCGGCGAGGAGCACGGCCGCCTCGATGGCCGCCGGCTCGCGCAACTGGTCAGCTCGCCGGCCGAACGGCGGCTGTTCCGGCTCGAACGCGTGCGGCCGCACGCCGACTGCGCGCTCGCGTTCCTGATCGACTGTTCCGGGTCGATGAAGACGTGGATCGACGGTGTCGCGCTGATGGTCGACACGCTGGCCCGCGCGGGCGATGCCGCCGGTCTCGCAACCGAAGTGCTCGGCTTCACGACGCTCGCCTGGAACGGCGGTCGCGCGCGGCAGGACTGGCTTGCGCGCGGCAAGCCGCGCCATCCGGGCCGGCTCAACGAAACCGGCCACCTGGTGTTCAAGGACGCGGATACCCGCTGGCGACATGCACGCACGGGCATTGCCGCACTGTTCAAGGCCGACCTGTTCCGTGAGGGCGTCGACGGCGAAGCGGTCGAATGGGCGTGCGCGCGGCTCGCGGCACGGCCGGAGGCGCGCAAGATCCTCGTCGTGATCTCGGACGGCAGCCCGATGGATGGTGCGACGGCGCTCGCGAACGATCCGTTCTACCTCGACAACCACCTGAAGCAGGTGGTCGCGCGCCAGGAGGCGGCCGGCCGCGTCGAAGTCCTCGGGCTCGGCGTCGGGCTCGATCTCGGCCCGTATTACCGGCACCGGCTGGCGATCGATCTTGCATCGGCGCCCGATATGAAGCGGCTCGTCGAAATCGCCCGCTTCACCGCCGCGCGACGTCAAGCGCGATGCAGCAGCGGCGGCAGCGACGTCGCGATCAGCCCGATGCCGATCGCCATCAGCACACCGAACGCAAGCCGGCGCAACGCGACCGGCGACAACGGCGGCGGGTAGTGGCGCGCGGCCACCGTCGTCAGCATCACGACCGGCGTGGCGATCGCGGCCAGCAGCCAGATGTCGCGATCGAGCTGGCCTTCACATGCGCTGTACAGCACGCGCGTGGCCGAAGTCGTCGTGAACAGCACGATCAGCGCGCAGCGAATCTGCACGAGCGTCAGCGGCTGCCGGTAGAACTGGAAGATCAGCGGCGGTCCCGATACGCCGAACATCCCGCTCAGCAACCCGCCGAACAGGCCGCTGACGAAGAAGCTGCGATTGTCCGAGCGCTCCGTGAGCGGCGCCGGCCGCAGCGCGGCGCTCAGGCCGCCGTACAGCACGACCGCGCCGAGGATCAGTTGCAGCAGGTCGGCCGCCGAGCGGCTCAGGCATTCGAGCAGCAGCACGCCCGCGACGACCGACGGCAGGATGCCGAGCGTCGCCGCGCCGACCGCGCGCCAGTCGATGTGATGCAGCCGGCCGGGCAACGCGGTCGCGCCGTTCGCGAGCGACACGACGCTCATCAGCGTGGCGACGGTGGCGAGTGGCGCGAGCCCGAAGCCGCTCGTCGCGCCCATCACGATCATCCCGAGCCCGAAGCCGGTAACGGTCTGGAAATAGCTGCCGGCGCCGATCACCGCGATCAGGATCGCCAGTTTGTCGGCTGTCATGCGTGTGCGGCCTCGCCGGTCGCGGCGCGCTGCGCGGCCGCCTGCGCCTGCACGGTGGTCGCCGCGATCACGTGATACACGTCGTCGGCGCTGCAACCGCGCGACAGGTCGTTCGCGGGGCGGCGCAAGCCTTGCAGCAGCGGGCCGACGGCCTTTGCGCGACCGATCCGCTCGGCGAGCTTGTAGCCGATATTGCCGGCTTCGAGGCTCGGGAACACGAGCACGTTTGCGTGGCCGCCCACCTGCGAATGCGCGATCTTGCGCTCGGCGATTTCCGCGACGATCGCCGCGTCGAGCTGCACGTCGCCGTCGATCGCGAGCGTGGGGCGCCGTTCGCGCACGTGCGCGGTCGCGGCCGTCACCTTGTCGACTGCCGCATGATGCGCGCTGCCGCTCGTCGAGAACGACAGCATCGCGACGCGCGGCGCCTCGCCGAGCAGCGCGTGCGCGCTGTCGGCGGCAGCCATCGCGATCTCGGCGAGCTGGTTGGCATCCGGATCGACGACCAGCGCGCAGTCGGAGAAGATCAGCCCGCCCTTGATCGTGTGAAACGGCTCGCACAGCATCATCAGGAAGAAGCTCGACACGATCCGGAACGCCGGATCGACGCCGATCAGCTGGATGGCTGCACGCACGACGTCGGCCGTCGCATGCACGGCGCCCGCGACCGAGCCGTCCGCGTCGCCGAGCCGCACCATCAGGTTCGCGTGGCAGAGCGGGTCGAGTACCGCATCGCGCGCGGCATCGGCCGTCATGCCCTTGTTCTTGCGCAGCGCATGCAGCGTGTCGGCATAGGCATCGCGTTGCGCGGCGGTGGCCGGGTCGACGAGCGTCATGCCGTCGAGGTCGATCGCGTCGCGCGCAGCCGCGGCGTGAATGGCCGCACGGTTGCCGACGAGCACGATGCGGGCGATGCCGTCGTGCGTCGCGCGCGCGGCGGCCTGCAGCACGCGCGGATCGTCGGCTTCGCACAGCGCGATGCGCATCGGCTGGCGGCGCGCGGCGTCGAGAATGCGGTCGAGGGCTTTCATCGTTCGCTCGGGTAAAAAAGAAAAAACGGCCGGATGCGGCGGCCCGCACGGGGCACGGCGTCCGGCCGGAGGGCCGGCCGCGCGAGAGGGGCGCGCGACCGGCAACGGGTTGCGTCAGCGACGCGGCATCACACGTAGTCCTTGTACTTGTCGAGCGTGCGCACAGGCTTCGACAGCGCATCGCGGCGGAACGGATCGCCGAGTTCGCGCGTGCACATGATCTCGATGATCGTCGTCTTGCCTTCGTTCATCTGCATGTCGATCGCACGCTTGAGCGCCGGGCCCACATCTTCGAGGCGGTCGACCGTGATCCCTTCGGCACCCATTGCACGCGCGATTTCCGCGAAGCTCTGGTTGTCGAGTTCGCCGGCGACGAAGCGGCGGTTGTAGAAGTCGACCTGGTTCTTCTTCTCCGCGCCCCATTGACGGTTGTGGAACACGACGGCCGTGACCGGGATGTTGTGGCGCACGCAGGTCATCG
Source organism: Burkholderia lata (assembly GCF_000012945.1). Classification (NCBI taxonomy): domain Bacteria; kingdom Pseudomonadati; phylum Pseudomonadota; class Betaproteobacteria; order Burkholderiales; family Burkholderiaceae; genus Burkholderia; species Burkholderia lata. Next base: position 2,285,054 of record NC_007511.1, on the reverse strand, counting down.
TTTCCATCAGGCTCATGCCCCACGCGCCATCGCCCGCATACGACACGGCCGGGCGGTGCGGTGCCGCGACCTTCGCGCCGATGATCGTCGGGAACGCATAGCCGCAGTTGCCCCAGCTCATCGCCGCGAAGAAGCTGCGCGGCTTGTTGAAGCGCAGGTAGCTGTTCGCGACCGAGTTGATGTTGCCGATGTCGGTCGACACCATCACGTCCTCGGGCATCGCCTTCTCGAGTTCGCGCAGCACCTGGCGCGGATGCAGGTACTGGCCGCCGCTGAACGGCTTCTCGTGCTTCTGCTCCTCGATCATGTCGAGGCTGTACGCGTCGCGCTCGTGCGTCCAGTCGTCGAGTTCCTTTTCCCACGCGGCCTTCTCGGTCGCGATCTGGTCGGCGCGATCGCCGCGCGAGCCGTCGCACGCGAGCGTGCGGCCTTCGAGGCGTTGCGTGAGCGCGACCGCCGCGGCCTTCGCGTCGCCGCAGATGCCGACCGAGATCTTCTTCACGAGGCCGAGCATCTTGTGATCCGCGTCGATCTGGATGATCTTCGCGTCCTTCGGCCAGTAGTCCATCCCGTGCTGCGGCAGCGTGCCGAACGGCCCGAGGCGCGAGCCGAGCGCGATCACGACGTCCGCGCGCGACAGCAGCTTCATCGCCGCCTTCGAGCCCTGGTAGCCGAGCGGGCCGCACCACAGCGGATGGTTCGCCGGGAACGAGTCGTTGTGCAGGTAGCTGTTGACGACCGGCGCGCCGAGCCGTTCGGCGAGCGCCTTGCATTCCTCGATCGCATCGGCCATCACGACGCCGCCGCCCGAGATGATCACCGGGAACTTCGCCTGCGCGATCAGCGCGGCCGCATCGTCCAGGCTCTGTTCGCCGCCGGCGCCGCGATCGAGCCGGCGCGGTTGCGGAATCTCGACCTTGACCTTGCCGTAGAAGTAGTCGCGCGGGATGTTCAGCTGCGTCGGGCCCATCTCGGCCTGCGCGCGGTCGAAGCAGCGCGCGGTGAATTCGGCCATCCGCGCCGGGTGCGTGACATGGCCCTGGTATTTCGTGAATTCCTGGAACATCGGCAGCTGGTTCGCTTCCTGGAAACCGCCGAGGCCGATGCCCATCGTGCCGGCTTCCGGCGTGACGATCACGACCGGGCTGTGCGCCCAGTACGCGGCCGCGATTGCCGTCACGCAGTTGCTGATGCCGGGGCCGTTCTGGCCGATCACGACGCCGTGGCGGCCCGATACGCGCGCATAGCCGTCGGCCATGTGGCCCGCGCCCTGTTCGTGCACGACCGGGATCAGGCGGATGCCGGCCGGCGCGAAGATGTCCATCGCATCCATGAACGCGGAGCCCATGATGCCGAACATGTCGGTCACGCCGTTGGCCGCGAGGGTCTCGACGAAGGCTTCGGACGGCGTCATGTCCTGCGGACCGTTCGCCGATGCACGCAGGGAAGTGGATTGTTCGCTCATGGGTTGTCTCCGATTGTTCAATTAACGGAACGTCTTGTTCCAGATGCTATTTGCTGGGGAAAGCCGGTCAAGTCATTCCGCCCGCTGCCGGGGAATGTGGAATGAAATGAAATGATTCGTTTCAAAATGCGCGTGGGGCACGGTGGCCGGGGCGGTCCGTTCAGGCTGGCTGCTTCGGCCGTTCCTTGCGGAACGCGCGCTTGACGGCGATCAGCCCGTCGCGGAATTCGAACAGGTCGCAGCCTTCGGCTTCGATGCGCCAGCCTTCGGCGTGCGTGCCCGTGAACACCCATTCGGAGACGCCGCGCTCGCCGGCGACGTAATGGCGGTCGCGACCCCAGTGCGCGTCGGGGAAGGTCTTGAACACGGCTTCGAACGCAGCGCGCACCGCGTCGCGGCCGACGAAGCGGGTGCCGTGGATGTCGGGGCCGCCGGCCGCGTCGAATACGCAGTCTTCGGTCATGAAGCCCATCAGCGCGTTGGCGTCGTGCCGGTTGAATGCGTCGGAAAATGCCGCGAGCGTGGCGGCCGTGACGGGGCCGGTGAGCGTGTCTGCCATAACGTGTCTCCTGTCGAATGGTGGGCGGTGCGCAAGGCGCTGGCGCGCATGCGGCACGCGGTATCGACACGTTAGTGAGCGCTCGTTTTTGGCGGTAGCGCCAGTCGGGAGGTTTCGCTTGGGCCAGGGGGAGACGCCGGGCCGGCGCGCCTGTCTATCGGCGCCCCGTGGGTTCCCGGCGGCGGGTTCGTTGACGCGCATCGACAGGAATCATCGACGCGGAGCGATGAGCAAAATGATCTGCTGCGGGGAATATCGCGAAACCGTTGCAGTGGCGCGATGAGTCGCGGTGGCCGCCGATCGCGCGGCAGCGATGCCGGCCGGCGAGGGGATGCATCGGAAGGCCCGATGCACCCCCGCCGGTCATGTGGCCGTCAGGACGCCGCCATCCCGACGCCGAACACGTGCATCTTCCCGGCGCTCACCTGGCGCGGCAGCACGATGCTCGTCACCACCTTGCCGGGCGGCACCGGAATCTTCTGCGCAAAGATGTAGGTCTTGACGTTGTCCTGCTGGCCGCCACCCGAGTTGCGGTACGCCATCGTGACGGTGATCGCCGCGCTGGCGTGCGCGCTGCCGCCGTTCAGCGTCCAGTCGTCGAACGCCAGCGTGACAGCCTGACTCGAGCCATCCGCGAAATTCAGCTGCGCGGTGCCGCTGCTCGGGCCATTGTTGGACGAGCCGAGCACCACGACGCCGGTGCCGGCCGATCCCGGCGGCAGCATCACGGTCTGGCCGACGGTCACGGTGTTGTCGAGCGAGAGCGGCCCGCCTGCCACCGCCACGCTGGCGCCGGCCACCGCGAACGGCTTGCCGGGCTGCACGCCCGCCGCTGCCAGCGCATTCAGCGAGTAGCTGAACAGGCTGCCGTCGAAGTCCGCGCCCTGGCCGTCGGTATTGGTTGCACCGTCCGCGCTGAAGCCGCGATTGTTGTAGCTGTCGACCGCGTTGACCGCCACCGGCACGCCGAACGACGGCGGCTGCTTCCGGCTGCCCCATTGCGACGGCGCGCTGCCCATCGCGAAGTGCAGCGTCGCGCCGTTCGCGATGTCGTCGTACGCGACCCACGGCACATCGTGAGCGCGACCGTTGATCGACAGCGACTGCACGTAGCTGGACGCGGGCGCACCCTCGGCGCGAATCCGCCACGTGCGGCCGTTGCCGAGCCGTACGTCGATCTGCGGGAACTGCGGACTGCCGATCGCCAGGCCCGCCACGCCGGGGATCTGCGGATACAGGCCCAGCGCGCCCCAGACATACCAGCCCGACACGGCGCCGAGGTCGTCGTTGCCGGGCAAGCCGTCGGGGCCGGTGCCGAACGCGCTGGCGAGGATCTGCTGCACCACGCGCTGCGTGCCCGACGGCTGCCCGGCCCAGTTGTAGAGCCAGGGCACCTCGAAGGTCGGTTCGTTGCCCATGTAGAAGTTGGGCAGGCTCAGGCCGGCATTGAGCACCGTGAAGAACTGGTCGAGCCGCGACGTCACCGCCGCATTGCCGCCCAACTGCGCGAACAGGCCGGCGCCGTTGTACGGCACCATCCACGTGTACTGCTCGGCATTGCCTTCCACGTAGTTGTCGCCGCTGCTCGGCGTCTCGGGAATCCACGCGCCGTTCGACTGGCGTGCCGCGATCAGCGGCGGCGTCAGCGCGGTGTTGAGCAGGTTCTGCCAGTAGGCCGAGCGGCTCAGCAGCATGCGCTGCGTGGCGGCATCGCCGAGTGCCCCGGCGAAGCGCGAGATCGCGAAATCGCTGCTCGTGTATTCGAGCGTGGACGAAGCCTGTCCCCACTCGCCGTTGGTGATGTAGCCGGTCTGCAGGTAGCTTGCGCGACCGCCGTTGGTGGTCACGTTGTTGCAGGCCGTGCCGGGGATGTTCGCCATCTTCACCATGTGCTGCAGCGCGGATTGCGTATCGAAGCGCCGCGCGCCGAACGCATAGGCATTCGAGACGATCAGCGAACCGGCGTCGCCCGGCATCACGCCGTCCTCGACGTTGTCGTTGACCCAGTGCGGAATCGCGCCGCACTGATCCGCGTCGTTGACCAGCGACTGGATCATGTCGCTGGTTTCGGACGGGTTGAGGATCGACTTCAGCTGGATCAGCGAGCGGTAGATGTCCCAGCCCGAGAACGACGAATACTGGGCCTGCTGGCCCTTGGCGACCTGATGCACGGTGTTGTCGAAGCCGATGTACTGGCCGTTCACGTCGCTGAAGATGCTCGGTGCCCACAGCGCGTGATACAGCGCCGTGTAGAACTTCTTCTTTGCGTCGAGCGTGCCGCCCGCCACGCGGATGCTGTTCAGGCGGTCATTCCAGATGCGATCGGCCTGCGTTCGCATGCCCGCGAAGTCCCAGCCGCGATTTTCCGCGTCGAGGTTGGCTTTCGCGTTCGCGACGCTGACGTAGGAGATGCCGATCTTCATCCTGACCGTCTGGCCGGAGCGGAACCCAAGCTGGGCCACGCCGTGCGAAATCGAGGCCGACGTGAAGGCCTGGTCGAAGGCGGCGTAGAAGTAGACGGGCACCGGTACCGAGTTGCCGCAGAAACCGCCGCCGACCGTGCTGCCCGAGATGGCGCTGTCGGAAACCTGCGTGATGGCGCCGGTGGTCGAAGTCTTGGTGTTGGTGCGGGTGGCGTCGAGTACCAGCAGGGCCGGTTTGCCGGCCGGGTACGCGAACTGGCCGAAGCCGGTGCGCAGGGTGGCGGTCAGCTCCACCTTGATCTGCGAGTCGAGCAGCACGGCATAGTAACCCGGCCTGGCCGTTTCATTCGCATGACTGAAGGTCGGCACGAGCTGTGTCGCGTCGGTGGTCGGCATGACCGGAAATTCGCCGTTGTTGCCGCTGCAGCCGGCGCCTGGCATGTGGGTCAGGCTGAAACCCTGGATCGAGTGGATGTCGTAGTAGTAGCCGGCGGGCGAGTTCGGCTCCTGGCTGCTGTTCGGCGCGGGCGTGGTGTTGGTGTCGGGCGCCCACTGCACCATGCCCGACGGCAGGCCGGCGGCCGGTTCGACGCTGCCGGCCTGTCCCGCCGGTACCGGGTTCGGCGAATTGCTCGCGAGCGTGCCGATCAGCGGATCGACGTACTGCGTCAACGACAGGTTGCGGTTGTCATCGAGATTAGTTGTGTCGGCCACGGCTTCCGACGGGCGTGTCGCCAATACCGACGCCGCAGTTCCGTCGCTGCCGTCACCGCCTCCGCACCCGCTCAACGCGTACGCCGCGGCCAGGATTGCCGCGAGCGTCGTGAATCGAATCATGATCGCCCCCTCCGGTTGTCCACGCACTTTTTTCTTTGGCAATCCAATCGATCGAACCGTTGATTCGTCGTCGCGGGTTGCCGTCTTTCAGCGTCGTAACACTAGGATTTGGACGAATCCGTTGTCAACCGGAATTGGAGAGTTGTAATGTTTTTATTGGATTTACTAAACGAATCGAAACGAGACGAATCCCGGTGATGTCGTGTCGAAATCGCAAGGTAGCGACGTGCAAAAGCGAGCGACGCACGTGGTGTCCAATGAGGCGGCAGGTAAATAACCTGCCAGTCGGATCGATGCATTTCGCGTTCACGCCTGTCGTTCACCGATACCCGAAAAGATGATCCGCGAGCGCGCGGCCGTGAGTCACCCCGCAGGGTGAACACGGCCGATCGTCGAAACGGGTTGGCTGACCGCCGCACACGCGACGTTCGTGCTTCCGGTTGACTGCACAGCGCCGGCGCACGACGCCTTTGCGCCTGAGGTCAGGCCCCCGGACGTTGCGTGCGCACACATTGCGCGAGCGCACGCACACCCGGCTCGATCCGCTCGAGCGGGATCGCGGAAAATCCCATCCGGAAGCAGCGTCGCGCATCGCCTTCGTCGTTCATGAAGAACACGCTGCCCGGCTCGATCAGGATGCCGGCTTCCTGCGCATCGGCGGCGAGGCGCGTCGCATCGAGCCACGGCGGGCCTTCGACCCAGCACGACGCGCCGCCCGTCACCTGCACGTAGCGCGCTTCCGGCAAATGCGCGTCGAGCGCAGCCATCAACGCCTGCGAGCGCTCGCTGTACGCATGCGCGAGCCGGCGCAGCAATGCGTCGTGATGGCCGAGCGCGAGAAAGGTCGCGAACGCGCGCTGGATATACGCGACCGGGTGGCGCACCATCAGCCGCCGCAGCGCACGCAGCTCGCGGATCAGCTCGCGCGGCCCGACCACGTAGCCGAGCCGCAGCCCCGGCGCGAACGTCTTCGACAGGCTGCCGACGTAGATCACGCGGTCGGCCGTGTCGAGGCTCTTCAACGCCGGATGCGGTGTGCCGGAAAACGTGTTCTCGCTCTCGTAGTCGTCCTCGATGATCACGAAATCGTGCTGCTGCGCGCAATCGAGCAGCACGCGGCGCCGCTCGACCGGCATCGTCGCGGTGGTCGGGCACTGGTGGCTCGGCGTCACGTACACGTAGTCGCAGCGCGAGAGCGTATCGCCGAGCGTGGCGGGTGCGATCCCGTGGCCGTCGACGGGCAGCGGCAAGAGCCGCGCGTTGCGGTTCTCGAAGATGTTGCGCGCGTCCGGATAGCCGGGATTCTCGAAACCGACCGTCGTGTGCTTGCCGCACAGCAGATCCGCGATCAGGTACAGCGCCTGCTGGCAGCCGTTCGTGACGACGATCTCGTCGGGCATCGCGAACACGCCGCGCCGCGGCAGCACGCGCGTGCGGATCTGCTGGATCAGCGATTCGTCGTCGCGTTCGATCAGGTCGGGCGCCCAGTTGCGGATCTCCATCACCGACAGCGCCTTCAGGCAGCATTCGCGCCAGTCGTTGGTCGGAAACAGCGACTGGTCGAATTGCCCGTAGATGAACGGAAATTCGTAGTGCTGCCAGTTCGCGGGCTTCACGATGTTGCGCTGCCTCGACGGCGGATGCGCGATGCGCTTGTCCCATGCGGGGCGGCCGGGCGTTTCGTCGCCGCCGCCGGGCTGTGCAGCAGGCTTGGCGGCCGCGAAGCCGGGCAGGCCCTCGAGCATCTTCGGGTTCACGAAGTGCCCGCTGCGTTCGCGCGAGATCAGGTAGCCCTCTTCGACGAGCATCTGGTACGCAAGCACGACGGTGTTGCGCGCGACGCCGAGCTGGTCGGCGAGCTCGCGGCTCGACGGCAGCGCGGCATCGGGCGCGAGCTGGCCGTCGAGGATCGCGGCCACGAGCATCCGCCGGATCTGGTCCTGCAGGCTCGACGCCGACGACCGCCGGAACTGCTGGGCCCATAAGGCGGTCGGGGTACGACTCGGCATGCTTCCTCCTGTGATCGGTGCGGGAAACGCGAGGCGGTGCGCGTGGTGCGCGCGCGGCCCGCGAGGGGCGCGGTGTCGCGAGAATACGCGCGTCGCGCCGCGGATGTGGACTCAATGAAATGTGTCGTCTGGCACTACTGCGCGCCGACGTGGCAAGACGATACTCAAACCGTCGCCCCTGGACGATCCGGATAAGTCCCCGGTTCGCGGGCGCAGGGAGGCGTGCGCGCATCGCGTTCGCCTGCAGCGTGATGCAAAGGAGAGGGACGCCATGCACGTCGTCGTGTTCAGGGATCGCTGCGAGCGCGTGATCCGCATCGTGTTCGACGACGCACGTGCGACGGCGGTCGCGTATCGCGACGACGAGGCGATCGGCGAACTTGGCATCGACGACGACGATGGCGGTGGCGGTGCCGCGCGATCGCCGGCGCTCACGCGGCTGTTCGTCGAACCCGCGTATCGGCGCAGCGGCATCGCGCACACGCTGCTGGCGTGCGCGTCGCGCGAATTCGGCCGGCCGATCCGCATCGATGCCCGCGCGCGTGAATGGCCCGATACGCCGGCATGGGCGACGCTGTGCCGCTGCCTCGAATACGAAGGGCTGGTGGTGGTGCGGTAACCGAAAGCGTGGCCACGATCACGCTACACGAAGACGGAGACGACATGAGCACGGTCCTGAAGCCGATTCCCGCATCCGACGTGCGCTACGAAGCGTTGCGCATCGACGGGCAGCGCGTGTGGCGCGACGCAGTCATCGACGTGCGCAACCCGTACGACGGCTCGCTGGTCGGCACCGTGCCGAAGGCGACGCTGGACGACGTCCGGCGCGCGTTCGCGGTCGCACGCGCTTACCGGCCAACGCTTACGCGCCACGATCGTTCGGCGATCCTGCGTCGTGCAGCCGACATCGTGCGTGCGCGTACGGCCGAGATTGCCGGGCTGATCACGGCCGAGTCCGGCCTGTGCGTCAAGGATTCGACCTACGAAGCCGGCCGCGTGGCCGATGTACTGACGTTCGGCGCGGGTGAAGTGTTGAAGGACGACGGGCAGATCTTCTCGTGCGACCTGACCCCGCACGGCAAGAAACGCCGCGTGTACACGCAGCGCGATCCGCTGCTCGGCGTGATTTCCGCGATCACGCCGTTCAACCACCCGATGAACCAGGTCGCGCACAAGATCGTGCCGTCGGTCGCGACCAACAACCGGATGGTCGTGAAGCCGTCGGAGAAGGTGCCGCTGTCGTGCTACCTGTTCGCGGACATCCTGTACGAAGCCGGCCTGCCGCCGCAGATGCTGCAAGTGCTCACCGGCGACCCGAAGGAGATTGCCGACGAGCTGATCACGAACCCGGCGATCGACCTGATCACGTTCACGGGCGGCGTGTCGATCGGCAAGTCGATCGCGTCGCGGATGGGCTACCGGCGCGCGGTGCTCGAACTCGGCGGCAACGATCCGATCATCGTGATGGACGATGCCGATCTCGACGAAGCGAGCACGCTGGCGGTGTCGGGTTCGTACAAGAACTCGGGGCAGCGATGTACCGCGATCAAGCGGATGCTCGTGCACGAGTCGGTAGCCGACCGCTTCACGGAGCTGGTGGTCGAGAAAACGCGCGCGTGGTCGTATGGCAATCCGGCCGATCCGTCGGTCGACATGGGCACGGTGATCGACGAGGCGGCCGCGAAGTTCTGCGAGCAGCAGGTGAACGATGCGATCGCGCGCGGGGCGCGGCTGCTGGTCGGCAACGTTCGCAACGGCGCGCTGTATTCGCCGACGGTGATCGATCGCGTGACGCCCGACATGCCGCTGGTGAAATACGAAACCTTCGGCCCCGTATCGCCGATCATGCGCTTCAGCGACATCGACGAAGCGATCCGGATGTCGAACAGCACCGACTACGCGCTGTCGTCGTCGGTCTGCACGAACCGCTTCGACCACATCACGCGCTTCATCACCGAGCTGGAAGTGGGCAGCGTAAACGTGCGCGAAGTGCCGGGCTACCGGCTCGAGCTGACACCGTTCGGCGGCGTGAAGGATTCGGGGCTCGGTTACAAGGAAGGCGTGCAGGAAGCGATGAAGAGCTTCACGAACGTGAAGACGTACTCGCTGCCGTGGTGAGCGTGGCGGGGAAGGGCGTACCGCGCCCTCCCGCCGCCAACGGCATTACTGATAGAAGTTGAGCGTGACCATCGCCGAACGGCCCGGCGCCCACGTCGCGTAGATCGGATACGCGCTCGAGTAATACTTCTTGTCGAACAGGTTCTGCACGTTGAGCTGCACGTCCATCGTCTTGTTCACGCGCCAGGTTGCGGCCGCGTCGAAGCGTGCGTAGCCGGGCGTCCATTTCTTCGTCGTCGCGGATACCGACGCGTAGGTCTGGCTCATCACCGTCGCACCGGCGCCGAGCGTGAGCTTCGGCATCACGTCGTAGCTCGTCCACAGCGTGAAGTTGTGCTTCGGCACCATCACCATCGGCAGGCCCGACGCACCCGGGCTGCCGGGGCCTGCATCGGTCGTGATCGCGTTCAGGTACGAGTAGCCGCCGAACACGTGCCACTTCGGCGTCACATTGCCCGCGAAGCCGAATTCGACGCCGCGCACGCGTTGCTTGCCCGCATTGACCGTGTGACCGAGGCCGTCGCTCACGCGCGCATTGGTCTTCTCGGTCTGGAACAGCGCCGACGTCAACGACAGCTGATCCTGCAGCACGTCCCACTTCGCGCCGATCTCGATGTTGCGCGAGCGCTCCGGTGCGAGATCCTGGTTCGTCGCGGTGATCTGGTCGGTGCCGCCGCCGAGGCCGCCGTTCGAACCCGGCGGGTTCGACGACGTGCCGTACGACGCATACAGGCTCACGTTGCTCACCGGCTTGAACACGAGGCCGAACTGGTAGCTGAACAGGTTCGACGTGTTCGACAGGTCGGCCACGCCGGCCTGCTTGCCGGTCGTGTCGTAGCGGTCGAAGCGCAGCCCGGTGTTGAACTGCCAGCGCTCGGACAGCTTCACGGTATCGAAGATGTACGCGGACACCGTGTCGGTGCGCGTGTTCGTCGTCGGGCCGGGGAAGCCCTTGTCGCCGTTCAGCACGATGTTGCCGGTCCACGGCATGTTCGGGTTCCAGCCGCCCGCGAGCGGCGTGCAGTTGCCGGCCACCGAGCACGGGCCGCCCGAGCGGATGTTGTTGCCGGCCGAATCCGACACGAGGTAGCCCTCGTAGCGCGCCTGTTCATGGCTGAACTCGACGCCGGCCGTCATCGTGTGCTTCATGCCGAACAGGCTCGCGCTGCCGGTCACTTCGGTCTGGTTCGAGAAGCCGTTGAGCGCGTACTTGCCGCTCTTCGCCTGCAGGCTCAGCATGTTCGGGTTCGACGCGAGGATCTGCGGGTTCGTCGCGACGTAGTCGAGTGTCGAGCGGCCGAACATCGTCGTGTTCTTCAGCTTCCAGTCGTCGTTGAGCTTGTGCTCGACGCGCACCTGGGCGGTGTCGGTCTGCCCGTAGCGGTAGTCGCGCGTGTTCAGCCCGAAGAACTGCCCGCGATCGGTCGGCACCGGCGTGCCGCCCGACGCGCGGAACGGCACGCTGAAGTCCGGCATGTCGTACGAGTTCATGTGGTAGTAGCTGACCGTGACCGTGGTCGGCGTATTCAGCCCGAACACGATCGACGGCGCGACGCCCCAGCGCTTGTTGTACACGTCGTTGCGGCCGGCCTGGTTCGCGTCGTGACCCATCACGTTCAGGCGCACGGCCGTCGTGTCGTTGATCTTGTGGTTCGCGTCGACCGTCGCGCGCTTGTAGCCGTCGGTGCCGAAACCGATGCTGCTGTTGATGAAGTCGTCGTTCTTCGGCGTCTTCGTGACGATGTCGATGCTGCCGCCCACCGAGCCGCGGCCCGCATAGACCGAATCGGGGCCCTTGATCACGCTGATCTGCTCGACCGCGAACGTTTCGCGGTTCTGCAGCCCCGAGTCGCGCATTCCGTCGACGAAGATCGAGTTGCGCGATTCGAAGCCGCGGATCACCGGGCGATCGGCCGACGGGTTCGCGGCTGCATCGCCGCCGAGGAACGTGATGCCCGGCACCGAGCGCAGCGCGTCGGCGAACGACGTGACGTTCTTTTCCTTGATCAGTTGCTCCGGGATCACCGTGATCGAACGCGGCGTGTCGAGCAGCGGCGCGGTGAACTTGTACGACGGCGAACGCTTCACCTGCAGGTCCGACGGTGCGGTCGACTTGACGTTGATCGTCGGCAGCGTTGCTTGCACGTCGGCGGACGGGGCAGGCTGGTCGGCGGCGGGGGCGGAAGCAGGGGCGGTTTCGGCGGAGGCGAGCAGCGGCGTCAGGAAAACGGAGCAGGTCAGCGCCGACACGAGGGCGCGAGGCCTCGTCTTGAACTGGGCGGGCATATCGAGAGGCAGCAGAAGGTTCGGTGAGCAGGTGCGTCTTCTCGATACCGGCCGGGCCGCGCCGAACATCGGAAAACGTCAATGTAAATGCGTATGATTCGCGTTTGCGGTCGCAATTGTACGGATTGGTACCAATTCTGTAAACGATCGAATGGGTTTTGTACTAATTTGGTCAGGTCTTCGTGGGGGCGGGATCGCCTTTGCGTCGCGTGCAACACGGCTTTCCATCGCCCGCCCGTGCGTGCGGCGGCAGTGACTCGATACACTGCCGTACCGGTTGGACGGGCCCCGGCAAGCAGGCCCCGAGCAAGGAGACAACACACGATGGACACCCCACGCGCAGCAGTCGTCACGTACCGAGGCGAAGCGATCGAGAACACGCACGTCGCCCATGTGGCGGTGGTCGATGCACGCGGCAAGTTGCTGGCCCGGTTCGGCGATCCGTTCCGGATGACGCTGGCGCGCTCGGCGGCCAAGCCGGCGCAGGCGCTGTCGGTGATCGAGACGGGTGCGCCCGAACGCTTCGGCTTCGACGATGCGGACATCGCGTTGATGTGCGCATCGCACAGCAGCGAGGACCGGCATATCGAGCGCGCGCGCGCGATGCTCGCGAAGGTCGCTGCACACGAATCGGACTTGCGTTGCGGCGGCCATCCGCCGTTGTCCGACGCGGTGTACCGCTCATGGATCAAGCGCGACTACACGCCGACCGGCGTGTGCAGCAACTGTTCGGGCAAGCATGTCGGGATGCTGGCCGGCGCGCAGGCGATCGGCGCCGCGATTGCCGATTACCATCTGCCCGATCATCCGATGCAGGTGCGCGTGAAGCACGTGGTGGCCGATGCGTGCGGGCTGCGTGACGACGAAGTGGGCTGGGCGATCGACGGGTGCAACCTGCCGACGCCGGCGTTTTCGCTCGACCGGCTCGCGCGGCTCTACGCGTCGCTGGCCGACGGCGCGGATACGGTGGAGGCGGGCGGTGACGCGATCACCGATCGCGTGCGTGCGCTGGCGCGGATTCATCGTGCGATGACCGCCTATCCGGAGCTGGTTGCCGGCGACGGGCGCTATTGCACGGTGCTGATGAACGCGTTCGACGGGCAGGTGGTCGGCAAGCTCGGCGCCGATGCGTGCTACGGGATCGGCGTGCGGGCGTCCGAGCGCACGCGGGCGCTGGGTGCCGACGGCGCGCTCGGCATCTCGGTGAAGATCGAGGACGGCAATCTCGACGTGCTCTACATGGTCGTCAGCGAACTCCTCGAGCGGCTGCAGATCGGCACGGCCGCGCAGCGCGCGCCACTGGCCGGCTTCCATCGGCCGCGGATGGTCAACACACAGGGCGTCGAGATCGGGCACGCCGCGTTCCCGTTCGAATTGCAGCCGGGCTGAACGGTGCGGATGCGCTGACGCCGCCGGCCCGCGACCCGGGCCGTGCGTGGCGGCGTGCGCGCGCGTCTGCCTGTCGGTCGGCGCGAGCGTGAAGGCGAGCGCGTGCGCTACGCGCTAAGCGCCGCGAATCTTCGTCAGTTCCAGCGCCGACAACTCGCCGACATGCGCGAGGTGTTCCGCGAGAAAGTCCTTCAGCACGCGCAGCTTCGCCGAGCTGCGCCGGTTCGCGAGATACGCGATGTAGATGTATTCGCCCGTCAGCCGGTTCTGCAGCCGGTAGCGCGGCAGCACGGCTTCGAGCCGGCCGCTCGCGAGCAGGTCGCGCACCAGCCAGATCTCGAACTCCGCGATGCCGAGCCCCGCGCAGGTCGCTTCGAGCAGCAGCTCCGAGTGGTCGGTGACGAGGTTGCCGGCCGGCAACAGGCTGTGATGCGCATCGCCGTTCACGAGATCCCAGCGCGGATCGCCTTCCGGATGCACATAGCGCAGGCAGTTGTGTTGCTTGAGCTCGTCCGGCGTGGACGGGCGCCCGCAGCGGTCGAGATAGCCGGGCGTCGCGCACAGGATGCTGTCGTTGCGCGACAGGCGGTGGACGACGAGGTTGTCCAGGTAGTTCTCGCCTTCGTGAATGTCGAGATCGAAGCCGCCGGCCACGAGGTCGTTGTGGTTGTCGGTGAGCCGTACGTCGAGTTGGATCGTCGGGTAGCGCGCGAGAAACGGTGCGACCAGCGGCGCCAGATGGCGGCGGCCGAATGCCACCGGCGCGGTGAGCTTCAGCGGGCCGCTCGGCTGCGCATTCAGCTCGGCGACGACGCGCAAGGTGTCGTCGAGATCGGCGATCAGCGTGACGGCGCGTTCCAGGTAGATATGGCCGGCTTCGGTGAGCGTCACGCTGTGCGTCGAGCGGTGCAGCAGCGCGACGCCGAGGGCCTCCTCGATCGCCGTGACCTTGCGCGCGACGGTGGACGTCGACACATGCATCTCCTTCGCGACCGCCGAAAAACTCCCCGTTTCGACCACTCTGACGAACGCGCGCATCGCGCCCATGTGATCGATGCCGGTTTCTCTCGCGCCTTTTTTCATTCGATTCTCGCTGTTGCGTCCCACGCAAAACCGCTTTCGATAATACAGAAGCGAGCTTGTTTTTGCAAAGGCATAGAATGCGAACCCGTCGCGTCGGGAAGCGGCGAACGACGAGCGGCACGAGACACCCAGGAGGGCACGATGACAGAAAACGGCTTCCGCGTCGAAGCGGATCTTTTAGGTAAACGAAGTATTCCGGACGACGCGTACTACGGCGTCCATACGCTGCGCGCGAAGGAGAATTTCGACATTTCGGGCCGCACCATTGCGTCGCTGCCGTACCTCGTGATGGCGCTCGCCGCGGTGAAGGAGGCCGCAGCCGACGCCAACTGCGAGCTCGGGCTGCTGCCGCAGCCGTGCCGCGATGCGATCGCCGCCGCGTGCGTCGAGATCCGCGAAGGGCGCCTGCACGACCAGTTCGTCGTCGACATCATCCAGGGCGGCGCCGGCACGTCGACCAACATGAACGCGAACGAGGTGATCTGCAACCGCGCGCTCGAAATCATGGGGCACGCGCGCGGGCAGTACGAATACCTGCATCCGAACGAGCACGTGAACCTTGCGCAGAGCACCAACGACGTCTATCCGACCGCGATCCGCGTCGCGACCTGCTTCGCGGTCGAGCACCTGCTCGAAGCGATGGCGCGCCTGCGCGATGCGTTCGCCGAGCGGGCCGACGCGTTCGCCGGCTTGCTGAAGCTCGGCCGCACGCAGCTGCAGGACGCGGTGCCGATGACGCTCGGCCAGGAGTTCTCGACCTACGCGGTGATGCTGACGGAAGACATCGCGCGCCTGCAGGAAGCCGGCTGGCTGATTCGCGAGATCAACCTCGGCGCGACCGCGATCGGCACGGGGATCACCGCGCATCCGCAGTACGCGGAGAAGGCGCTGGCGGCGCTGCGGCGCATCACCGGGCTCGACCTGAGCACCGCGCCGAACCTGATCGAAGCAACGCAGGATTGCGGCGCGTTCGTCCAGGTGTCGGGTGTGCTCAAGCGGATCGCCGTGAAGCTGTCGAAGATCTGCAACGACCTGCGGCTGCTGTCGAGCGGCCCGCGCGCGGGGTTCGGCGAAATCAACCTGCCGCCCGTGCAGGCCGGCTCGTCGATCATGCCCGGCAAGGTGAATCCGGTGATCCCGGAAGTCGTCAACCAGGTCGCGTTCGAGGTGTTCGGCAACGACCTGACCGTGACCTTCGCCGCCGAGGCCGGGCAGCTTCAGTTGAACGCGTTCGAGCCGGTGATCGCCAGCGCGCTGTTCCGCAGCTTCAGCCACCTGACGGCCGCCTGCACGACGCTCGCGCAGCGGTGCGTGAGCGGGATCACCGCGAACCCGGAGCGGCTGCGCGAAACGATGGAGCGCTCGGTCGCGCTCGCGACCGCGCTGAACCCGTACATCGGTTACAAGCGCGCGACCGCCGTGGCGGCCGAAGCGCATGCGACCGGCAAGTCGATCCGCGAGGTCGTGCTGGAGCGCGAGTGGATGACCGATGCGCAGGTCGAAGAAGCGCTGCAGCCCGAAGCACTGATCCGGCCGCGCGTGCTTTGACGCCGACTGCGCGGCGCCGGCGCATGCCGCCGGCGGCCCGCGCGCGATAGAGCCAGAAGCGCGCCCCGCGCGGGGCGCGACACATCAAGAAACATTGGAGACTCACAATGACCCACAACAGCGAGCGCCCGGCCGATCCGGCCGGCGGCGCGGATTCCCGTCATGCCGACCCCGATGCGATGTTCGCGTCGCACGAAGCCGGCTACGCGAAGCAGTTGAAGCCGCGGCACGTGCAGATGATCGCGATGGGCGGTGCGATCGGCACCGGCCTGTTTCTCGGGGCGGGCGGCCGCCTGCAGCACGCGGGGCCCGCGCTCGCGCTCGTGTATCTCGTGTGCGGCGTGTTCGCGTTCCTGATCATGCGCGCGCTCGGCGAGCTCGTGATGCACCGGCCGACCAGCGGCAGCTTCGTGTCGTACGCACGGGAGTTCATGGGCGAGCGCGCGTCGTTCGTCGCGGGCTGGATGTACTACCTGAACTGGGCGACGACCGGCATCGTCGACATCACCGCGGTCGCGATCTACATGAAGTACTGGGCCGTGTTCACGGACGTGCCGCAGTGGGTGTTCGCGCTCGGCGCGCTCGGGATCGTGTCGGTGATGAACATGATCGGCGTGAAGGTGTTCGGCGAGATGGAGTTCTGGTTCTCGATCGTCAAGGTCGGCACGCTCGCGGTGTTCCTCGCGGTCGGCGCCGTGTTTCTCGCGAGCGGCCATCCGGTCGCCGGCCAGATGCCGGGGCTGCATCTCGTCGCGGATCACGGCGGGATCTTTCCGCACGGCATCCTGCCGGCCGTGCTGATCGTGCAGGGCGTCGTGTTCGCTTACGCGAGCATCGAGCTCGTCGGCGTCGCGGCGGGCGAGACCGCCGATGCGCGCAAGGTCTTGCCGAAAGCCATCAACAGCGTGATGTGGCGCATTGCGCTGTTCTACGTCGGCTCGGTCGTGCTGTTGACGATGCTGCTGCCGTGGACGGCGTACAGCGCGCACGAAAGCCCGTTCGTGACGTTCTTCAGCAAGCTCGGCGTGCCGTACGTCGGCACCGTGATGAACGTCGTGGTGCTGACCGCCGCGCTGTCGAGCCTGAACTCCGGCCTCTATTCGACCGGGCGCGTGCTGCGCTCGCTCGCGATGGGCGGTTCCGCGCCGCGCTTCGTGTCGCGGATGAACGCACGCGGCGCGCCGTACGGCGGGATCCTGATCACGGTCGCGATCAATGCGATCGGCGTGCCGCTGAACTACATCGTGCCGGCCCAGGCGTTCGAGATCGTGCTGAACATGGCGTCGCTCGGGATCATCACGACGTGGGGCTTCATCGTCATGTGCCAGATCCTGTTCCGTCGCGCGGTCGATCGCGGCGAGCTGAAGGCCGTGTCGTTCCGGATGCCCGGCGCGCCGTTCACGTCGTGGCTCACGCTGGCCTTCCTCGTCGGCGTGCTGGTGCTGATGGCATTCGACTATCCGGGCGGCACGTGGACCATCGCGACGATTCCGGTCGTCGTGCTCGCGCTGGTGGTCGGCTGGAAGCTGGCGAAGCGCGGTGCTGCGCGGGAGCAGGTGGCGGATGCACGTGCGTCCGCGGCCACGCACGCCGTCGCCGATCCGGCGCGGGGCGCTTAAAGAAGGGGCGCGCCGGGTCGTTCGCGGCCGGCGCCCCGGCGTGCCGTGACAGTCAGTTCAACCCGGTGCGCTCGCCGACCCAGCGGCCGAAATCGCCCGCCATCTCCGCGGTCAGTTCGTGGCCGGCCGCGTACAGCCGCGTATCGTGCGCGACGCCGAGCGCCGTGAGTTTCGCGTCGGCGGTGTCGGCCCATGCGACGGGCAGCTTGTCGTCGTAGCGGCCGTGCACGATCAGCGCATGGAGCGGGCGGAGTGCATCGCGCGGCGCGATCAGCGGATCGATTTCGGGCAGGATGCGCCCGCAC
Organism: Burkholderia lata; assembly: GCF_000012945.1. Classification (NCBI taxonomy): domain Bacteria; kingdom Pseudomonadati; phylum Pseudomonadota; class Betaproteobacteria; order Burkholderiales; family Burkholderiaceae; genus Burkholderia; species Burkholderia lata. The sequence continues at coordinate 2,267,413 of NC_007511.1, read as the reverse complement.
AACACCGCGAATGCGGTGACGTCCTGCGGCGACGTGAGGCCGACGCTCGCGCTCATGATGCCGCCCTGGCTGAAGCCGGCAATCACCGTCGGCAACGCGGCGCCCGCGTCACTGCCGGCGTGGAAGGCGTGCAGCAGCGTGATCAGCTTGGTGCGGCTCGCGTCTGCACGGGCCGCGTCGATTTCGGGGCCGTTCGGGCCGAAACGCACCGGAAACCACGCGTGCTGGTTGGGCCCGAACGTGAGCGGGCCGCGCAGGAATGCGATCTCGATGCGCGGATCGATGACGTCGGCCAGGTTCAGCAGGTTGGTTTCGTTGCCGCCGACGCCATGCAGCAGCAACAGGCGGGCGGCGGGGCGGCCGGTGGCCGGGCGCAGGCGGTACTGGAGGCCCGACTCGGGATCGGTGGTCAGCGGCAGGACGTCGGTCATTGCGTGGGTCCGGAAGGGGGAGCGATGCGACAGTCTAGGGCGTGCGGACTGCGACGTGAATCGCCGGTGTGCGATTGATTGTTTCCTGAATGGAATGAATGCGGTGCCGCGAGCCGGGCGTGCCGTCGTCTCCTGAACCACAGCCATGCCGCCGCCGGCGAAGGGCGTTGACGGGATCCAGAACCTGGCCGTCGTTTGAAGCAGTTTCACGACGAGCGTCGGAAACTCACTGACGGCGGCAGTCTTTTTTCGGTTGATTGTCGTTTCACAAAATCCGTCGCCGTTTCGGCGCCGCGAGCGTGCGACATGGTTGTCTCGGCTTCGTCGTTGCCGCACGGATGCCGACTCCCGGATACGTGCATGCCCCTCCACCAACTCGATCGATGCGAGTGACCGTCCTTGCGCGGAAGTATCCGTTTATTGAGGACTATCGAAAAATTGCGTCCCGACTAACCCGCATCGCTACGCCGAAACAGCGGCGACGTGACAGCGCGCCTTGCGCACGGTCGCGTACACGCATCAAGCGCGACAGCGACACAGCACCCGGTACCGCTAGGGAAAACCATAGTGCGCTCGTGAAAGATCGAGTAAGCGCGCAGTCAGCTTCGCTGTTCAGAATCGCCGCACTCATTCAAGAGCAAACCAGGAGACAGGCGATGCATGATGGGTTGGTGAAAAAAATCGAAGCGCATCCGAAGTATGCGCAGCTCAAGCGGCGGCGCAATACGCTCGGCATCTTCCTGACCGTGCTGATGCTGATCGTGTACTACGGCTACATCGCACTGATCGCATTCGACAAGTCGTTCCTCGCGAAGCCCGTCAGCACCGGCGTGACGAGTGTCGGCGTACCGGTCGGCATGGCGGTGATCGTGTTCACCGTCGTCATCACCGGCATCTACGTGCGCCGCGCGAACAACGAATACGATCAACTGACGCAGGACATCCTGCAGGACGTCGCCCAATGAAGAAGACTCTTTCGATGACGCTGGTCGCGCTGCTGGCAGTAGGCGCGTGCGGCATGGCCGTCGCGGGCGGCGGCGATGTCGGGCAGACCGCCAAGCAGGCAACCAACACCACGGCCATCGTCCTGTTCGCGCTGTTCGTCGCAGGGACGTTGTGGATCACCAAGTGGGCGGCTTCGCGCACGCGTTCCGCCGCGGATTTCTACACCGCCGGCGGCGGCATTACCGGATTTCAGAACGGTCTGGCGATCTCGGGCGACTACATGTCGGCCGCATCCTTCCTCGGCATTTCCGCCGCGGTGATGACGTCGGGTTACGACGGCCTGATCTACTCGATCGGCTTCCTGGTCGGCTGGCCGATCATCACGTTCCTGATGGCCGAGCGGCTGCGCAACCTCGGCAAGTTCACCTTCGCCGACGTCGCGGGCTACCGCTTCGAGCAAGGGCCGATCCGCAGTTTCGCCGCAATCGGTACGCTGGTGGTGGTGGCGTTCTACCTGATCGCGCAGATGGTGGGCGCGGGGCAGCTCATCAAGCTGCTGTTCGGTCTCGACTACTGGGTGGCGGTGGTCATCGTCGGCGCGCTGATGATGGTCTACGTGCTGTTCGGCGGCATGACGGCCACCACCTGGGTGCAGATCATCAAGGCGTGCATGTTGCTCGCGGGTGTGACGTTCATGGCGATCATGGTGCTCGCGCAGTACGGCTTCAGCCCGGAGGCGCTGTTCGCCCATGCGGTGGAAGTCAAGACCGCGATTGCCGCGAATGCCGGCAAAGCGCCGGACGACGCGACCCGGATCGGGCTGTCGGTGATGTCGCCGGGCGGGTTCATCAAGGATCCGATCTCGGCGATCTCGTTCGGCATGGCGCTGATGTTCGGCACCGCCGGCCTGCCGCACATCCTGATGCGCTTCTTCACGGTGCCGGATGCGAAGGAAGCGCGCAAGTCCGTGTTCTGGGCGACCACGTGGATCGGCTACTTCTACGTGCTGATCTTCATCATCGGCTTCGGTGCGATCACGCTGGTGCTGACCAATCCGGAACTGGCCGACGTCGCGAAGGGCGTGATCAAGGGCGGCGCGGGCACGGCCAACATGGCGGCGGTGCTGGTGGCCAAGACGGTGGGCGGCGACGTGTTCTACGGCTTCATCTCGGCCGTGGCGTTCGCGACGATTCTGGCGGTGGTCGCCGGGCTCACGCTGTCGGGCGCGTCCGCGGTGTCGCACGACCTCTACGCCACCGTCTTCAAGAACGGCAACGCGAATAGTGCCGACGAGCTGAGGGTGTCGCGCATCACGACGCTGGTGCTCGGCGTGATCGCCGTGCTGCTGGGCATCGCGTTCGAGAAGCAGAACGTCGCGTTCATGGTGTCGCTGGCGTTTGCGGTGGCCGCGTCGGCCAACTTCCCGGTGCTGTTCCTGTCGATGATGTGGAAGGGTTGCACCACGCGCGGCGCGGTCATCGGCGGCTTTCTGGGGCTGGTCTCGTCGGTGGGGCTGACGATCGTGTCGCCGTCGGTGTGGGAAGCGACGCTGGGTTATCCGAAGGGTTCGGCGTGGTTTCCGTACACGTCGCCCGCGCTGTTCTCGATGACGATCGGCTTCGTCGGCGTGTGGCTGTTCTCGGTACTCGACACGAGCCTGCGCGCGAAGGCGGAGAAGGGCGCGTTCGCCGCGCAGCAGGTGCGTTCGGAAACGGGGCTGGGGGCGACTCGCGCCAGCAGCCACTGACCGGTCGTTAGCCTGTCACGCCCGCCCGGGGCTGACGATGCAGCGCATCGCATCGTCGGCCCCAGGGCGGGCGGTATCGTTTTCATCCGTTCGTCGAATCACACTTCGGAAATAAAAAATCGCGAATTCGACCGAATTCGTCGATAATGCGCAAACGTTTTACGAAAGCCCGATTTCGGTTAATCCGCGGATTAAATAAATAAAAATCAAATATCCGTATCTAGGATTTTCCGGCCGAGCAGGATCGCCGCGTGAAGCCTTGTGGCATGAGGTTAACGGCAGATTTCGGCGATACTTTAGGGCTCTTTCGGCACAATTATTCATTTCATTTTTATCAATGAATGATTGATTTCCGGTCATCGGAGCGTCATACACCATCCCCGATAATTCGGCGCTCACATTCTTTCAATAGACCAAACGGCGATCGAAGCCGAATCGCTGCGGGGAGCTGTACTCATGACCATTCGTCATCGCATTACGCTGCTAGTCGTCCTGACGTTCTTCGCGCTGTCCGCGATCGGCATCTATGCCGTGTACCAGACACGCAAGAGCGCGTCCGAGGTACGCCAGGTCACCCAGGGAATCGTGCCGAGCGCGCTCGCGTCGGCGGATCTCGTCGCCGATGTGAAGAACATCCAGATCGCGACGATGACGCTCGTCTACGCGCCCGACGCGAACACCGCCGCCCAGGCGCGCGACGAGCTGAAGGCGAAGCAGGGCGCGCTGCGCGCCGCGCTCGACGTGCAGGCGAAGTCGGCGGTCGGCCAGGCGCAGGTCGGGCTCGTCTCGCAGGCGAAGGAGAGCGCCACGAACTATTTCGCGGCGATCGACGACACCGTGAAGATGAAAGCCGACGGCAAGCCCGAGATGGCGCAGGCGTACCTGTTCGCGAACGTCGCGCAGTATCGCGATGAACTCGAAAGCATCGTCGACACGCTGCGCGTCGAGAAGAACCGCCAGAAGGACGACGCGATCAGCGCGCTGAACGGGATGCTCTCGACGACGGCGACCGCGATCGCGGGCGTCGCCGGCACGGTGATCGTGCTGCTGACCGCGCTCGGCCTGCTGCTGTATCGCCAGATCACGCGTCCGCTGATCGGGATGCAGACGGCGATGAGCGAGATCGCGACGAGCCAGGATTTCACGCGCCGCGTGCCGGTGGGCCGGATGGACGAAATCGGCCATTCTATCGTCGCGTTCAACGGGATGATCGAGAAGATCCAGGAGAACTCGGCGCAGCTCAAGCAGAAGACGGCCGACATCCAGGCGATGCTGCAGAACATGCAGCAGGGGATCCTGACCGTCGTCGAAGGCGGCGTCGTGCATGCGGAGTATTCGGCGTACCTCGAAACCATCTTCGAGACGAGCGACATCGCGGGCCGCGACCTGATGGCGCTCGTGTTCGACGACTCGAACATCGGTTCCGACGCCCGCTCGCAGGTCGATGCGGCCGTGCATGCGTGCCTCGGCGAAGACAGCATGAACTTCGAGTTCAACGAGCACCTGCTGGTGAACGAAGTCGCGAAGCGGATGCCGGACGGCCGCGACAAGTGGCTCGACCTGAGCTGGTCGGCGATCACCGACGAGACCGATACGGTTGTGCGCCTGATGCTGTGCGTGCGCGACGTGACCGAGATTCGCGAGCTGACCGCGCAGGCCGGCGAGCAGCAGCGCCGCCTCGAGATGATTGGCGAGATTTTGTCGATCAGCCAGGACAAGTTCCACGACTTCGTGCACAGCGCGAAGGGCTTCTTGAGCGAGAACGAGCGGATGATTCGCCAGCACGAACGCGCCGATCACTCGATCGTCGCGGCGCTGTTCCGCAACATGCACACGATCAAGGGCAATGCGCGCACGTACAGCCTCCAGCACCTGACGAACATCGTCCATGAAGCGGAGCAGGCGTACGACTCGCTGCGCCGCGCGGACGGCGGCCCCGAGTGGAACCGCGACGCGCTGATGGACGACCTGGCCCGCGTGCGCGACGCGGTCGAGCACTACGCGACGATCAACGCGGTCACGCTCGGACGCAGCGGCGAGGCGGTGCAGGGCGCCGACTTCCTGATGGTCGAACGCGCGCACATCAGCGAGAGCCTGCGCGTGCTCGACGGCGCCGATCCGGCGAACGCGGCCGATTGGCATGCGGCGCGCGACGCCGTGCGCCGCATGCTGAGCCAGCTCGGCACGCAGGGTATCGGCGATGCGCTCGGCGGCGTGATCGAGTCGCTGCCGTCGCTCGCGGCCGAACTCGGCAAGCCGGCGCCCGTCGTGCATATCGACAGCCACGGCCACCGTGTGCGCAGCGAGATCGCCGCGACGCTGAAGAACGTGTTCATGCACCTGCTGCGCAACTCGATGGACCACGGGATCGAATCGTCCGACGAGCGGCGCGCGGCCGGCAAGGCAGCGTCCGGCACGATCGATATCGCAGTCGGCGTGGGCGGCGGCGAGCTGTGGTTCGTGCTGAGCGACGACGGCCGCGGCCTCGCGCTCGACCGGATTCGCGGCATTGCCCGCGAGCGTGGCTGGATCGATGCCGACCACGACGCGGCGCTGTCCGACGACGCAGTGGCCGAGCTGATCTTCCGGCCGGGTTTCTCGACCGCGAATGCTGTGACCGAAGTGTCGGGCCGTGGCGTCGGCATGGACGCGGTGCGCAACTTCCTGAAGCGCGACGGCGGCGATATCGCACTGCGTTTCACCGACGATCGCGTCGGCGCACCGTATCGCGCGTTCGAGACGATCGTGTCGCTGCCGGCCCGCTTCGCGGCGGACGGTGCTGCCCAGGGCGTCGCGCACGAACGTGTGCGCAGCGCGGATATCGGCACGGTGGAGTGACGACGTGATGGTGCAGGCGTGGATGATCCAGATGGCGGCCGCACTGGCGGGCGGTGCCGTCGTCGCAATCGTGGCGGCGGTCGTGTTTCGTGTGACGCGCAAGCGGCTCGTCGGGGCGCTTGAACGTGATACGGCGCAGTTGCGCGGCGCGCTCGACGCAGCCGATGCGCGCGTCGCCGACGCCGCGTCGGTGCACGCGGAGGCGGCCGACGCATGGGCGCAGCGCGAGGCGCAGCTCGAGGATGCGCTGGCGCGCGAGACCTCCGCGACCGGCACGCAGCGCGACGCCATGCAGGCGCTGTCGGCCGATCGAACGGCGCTCGCGCAGCACGCGATGAAGATCGCCGACGAAGCCGCGCGCCTGCGCGGGCTCGCCGGCACCTTCGAGCGCTGGCACGAGCAGATGATCTCGCTGACCACGCAGAACCAGGACATGCGCACGAAGAACCAGGAGCTGTCGGCGATCGTCGCGCACGTGTCGATCGTGTCGCTGAACGCGTCGATCGAGGCCGCACGCGCCGGCACGGCCGGGCGCGGCTTTTCGATCGTCGCGAGCGAGGTGCGCGGGCTGGCCGCGCGCTCGCAGCAACTGTCGAACAGTTATCGCGACAGCCTGAACCGCAACGATCTCGTGACGGCCGCGACGTTCCAGGACATCCAGGCCGGCGGCAAGATGATCACGGCCGCGCTCGCGACCGTCGAGACGCTCGCCGGGCAGCTGCACGCGCGAATCGACGGAGGCGCGGCGTGATCAGCGCGCAGGCGAAAGCCGGCTTCGAGCGGATTTTCTTCGACGCGGCGCGCACGCGGCTCGCATCCGGCGGCGCGTGCGACATCCGGCCGTCCGCCGGCCACACCCACGACGGGCAGGATCACGCGCCCGCGAAGTCGCGGTCGAAGCCGAAGGTGCCCGAGCATGTCGCGGTGCTGACGATCTCGGCGCTGCATTTCCGCCTGCTGCTCGCGCTGCGCTTCAGCGACGACGATGCGACGCGCCGCCATTTCGCCGGCGCGACGGCGGGCACGAGCAGCCAGCGGCCGCTGCCCGAAGCATTCATGGAAGTCGCGAACCTGTGCTGCGGCGCGATCAACCAGGCGCTGACCGCGCCGTTTCCCGACCTCGGGATGTCGACGCCGTATCTGCTGAGCGGATCGAGCATCGACTACCTGCCCGCACTTTCGCCGGATCACGTGGCTGCCTACGACCTGACGCTCGACGGCGACGTGCGGGTGGGTGCGACGTTGTGCGTGTGCGCGAACGCGCCGGTCGATTTCCATGTGCCGGCAACGGCCACGGTGGATACCGGCGGCGAGCTCGAACTGTTCTGACCGACTCCGACCGACCCAGACCGACCATTAGGAACCCTTGAGATGACCCTGGACAAACCCGTCAGCAAGGTGCTCGTGCTCGATGACAGTCGCGCGCATGCCGACGCGATCAAGCGTTTCTGCGACGAGCACAACCTGGTCGGCCTGACCGTACGGCGCAACCGGTTGCTGAAGGTGCTGCGCTCGAACATCGACCTCGGTGCGATCCTGCTGGCCGAGGATTACGGCGGCTCGCCGGCCGAGAGCGCGATCATCGCGACGCAGATCGATGCGCTGCGCCCCGAGCTGCCGATCATCCTGCGCCGCGAGTCGCTCGCATCGCGCGACGGGCTGCCGGAGGCACTCGCGCGCGTCGCATGCGCGGCCTACGTCGCGGACGACATGACGCCGCTCAAGCGCGCGATCGACGAGTACCTGTTTGGCCGCGACTACCCGAACGCACTCGTGCGCGGCATCTCGGAGATCACCGAGGCGCGTATCGACAGCCTGTTCCCGGGCATGACGATCGAGCACGAAACGCCGTGCATCGTGCGCGACCAGATCATCTTCGGCGAAGTGTTCAGCCTGATCGCGCTCGAAAGCGCGTGGTGCCGCGGCTACATGCTGCTGCAGACGAGCGAGCAGCCGCTGCTCGACATGCTCGGCGGCACGCGCGACGACGGCCGCGCACCGGATTTCCGCGACGTGAACAGCGTGCTCGGCGAACTGACCAACCTCGTGTGGGGCGCGTTCAAGAACCGCTATCTCGGCGACGCCGAGGCGCTGGCCCGCCATCCGGTGCAGGTGCCGCTCGTCGTCAATCACAAGCAGAAATTCATCTCGTTCGGCGGCGACTGCCCGCAGCTCTGCTTCAAGTACCGGATGACCGATCCGGCATCGGGGCGCTCCGTCTGTCTCGACCAGCGCTTCGTGTTCAGCCTGAGCTGGTCGCCGGAGGATTTCCGCGAATCGGTGCAGGACGTGGGGCCGATGGTCGAATCGGGCGAACTCGAACTGTTTTGAATACTGAAGTCAGCAACAAGGAAAGGAAGGGGAATACGACATGGCAAAGATTCTGGTGGTCGACGATTCGGGCACGGTGCGCGACGAGGTCGCGGGCTTCCTGCGCAATCACGGGCTTGATGTCGCGACGGCTGTCGACGGCAAGGACGGCCTCGCGAAGCTCAAGGCGACGCCCGGCGTGCGCCTCGTGATCAGCGACGTGAACATGCCGAACATGGACGGCCTGACGATGGTCGAGAAGATCCGCGGCGAACTGGCGAACTCGACGGTCAACGTCGTGATGCTGACGACCGAAAGCAGCCCGGCGATGAAGGAACGCGGCAAGGCCGCCGGTGTGAAGGGCTGGATCGTGAAGCCGTTCAAGGGCGACGCGGTGCTCGATGCACTGAAGAAGCTCGCGGGCTGACACACATCGCCTTTCGGCAGCCGCGCGCCCGCTGCCGCCCGCGCGTTCAGTGCTGTGGTTCGGGTTGCACGGCTGCCGCGTCGCCGGGTGCGGCCGGCACGCGTGGCGCGGGCGTTTGCCATTGCACGACGATCATCCCCGCGAAGATCAGCGCGACGCCCGCGATGCGGCCGGGTGTCGCGAGCCGCTGCGCGAGCCCCATCAGCCCGTAGTGGTCGATCAGCAGCGACGCGAGCGTTTGCCCGGCCACCACGCAGACGATGAAGGTCGTCGCGCCGAGCCGCGGCGTCAGGATCAGCGCAAGCGTGATGTAGATCACGCCCGCGAGGCCGCCGAGCCACGTCCACAGCGGGCGCTGTAGCGCGTCGCCGATCAGCGGCGCGTGCGCACGCGTGGCCAGCAGCACGGGCAGCACCACGAGCAGGCTGACTGTCAGCGACGCGACGCTCGCCCATAGCGGGTGGCCGAGCGCACGCCCGAGCGCGGCATTGCTGCCGCCTTGCAGCGGCACGAGCGCGCCGGCGACGAAGGCCGCGACGGCGAGCGGAAGGGTGGCGAAGGAAAGGGAAGTCGTCATCTTGGTCGGTCGTGAAAGGAATTCGAAATGATTGTTATCCATTAAGATGGCGAATGGAAATTCGTTCTTCGGATGCTTCATATTCCTTTCATGAATAACCTGGCCCGCATCGACCTGAACCTGCTCGTGACGCTGCACGCGCTGCTGAGCGAAAAACACATCTCGCGTACCGCCGTCCGGCTGCACCGCAGCCAGCCGGCCGTGAGCCATGCGCTCGCGCGGCTGCGCGAAATCTTCGGCGATCCGTTGCTCGTGCGGCGCGCGGGCCGGCTCGAGCTGACTGCGCGCGCGAACGAACTGGTCGAACCGCTGAACGACGTCCTCGGCCGGCTCGGCGCGCTGATCGAGCCGCCGGCGTTCGATCCGTCCGCGGCCACACGCGTGTTTCGCATTGCGATGTCCGACTACGGCGCGCGGATCGTGCTGCCGGCGCTCGTGAAGACGCTGCGCGCCGACGCGCCGGGCATCGAGCTGATCGTGTCGCAGGCCACGCGCGAAGCGATGCGGATGCAGCTGATGGACGGCGAGGTCGATCTCGCGCTCGGCGTGCTGCCGGCGGTGCAGCGCGACCTGCATGCGCAACCGCTGTTCGTCGAATCGTTCGCGTGCGTGGCCGATGCGAGCCGGCTGCCGCGCCGTGGCGAACTCGCGCTCGACGCGTGGCTCGCACGGCCGCATGCGCTCGTTGCGATGCGCGACGGGATGGACAACGAGGTCGATCGCGCGCTCGCGCGGTTGAGGCGCGAGCGGCACATCGCGGTGATCCTGCCGTTCTGGGGTGTCGCGAACGACCTGATCGCCGGCACTGACCTCGTGCTGACCGTCGCGCGCCGCAACCTCGACCGTGTGCGCGACGATGCGCGGCTGCGCGTGTTCGAGCCGCCGTTCCCGATCGATTCGTTCGAATTCGCGCAGCACTGGCACGCGCGCCGGCACGGCGACGCTGCGCACATCTGGCTGCGGCAGACGATCGCGCGCGTCGCGAGCGGCGGGTACTGAGGCGACGCGCCGGGTAACGACGCATGGATTGATCCAGCGCCGGGTGCCGGATTACGCCGCAGGATTTATCGCAGCCCTGGGAGACCGATGCCTGCCGTCATACTCGGTGCGGACAGCGAGGGCGATGAATGTTTTCATGTCGACTCCTGGTTACGGTCCGGAGGTCTCGACGGATTTCGGGCGATTGGTTGTCGAAAAAATGTATCGAGCAAACTGCCATACGCCGTCCTTGGCGCGATGGAAGATGAAGATTTCCTGGTTGCCTTCGGCGCTTTGCTGATGGTTGCTCAGCACCGTCTGGGTGCCGCTGGAACGGGTTCTGGCGAAGGCCCAGTCGTTCGAGAGCGGCTTGATCTCGTCGATCCTGAACGTGACGTTCAGTTTGATCGTCCTGAAGATTGTTTCGTATGCCTTTCGAACGTTGTCCTTGCCGATTACCGTCGGAAAGTTCTGCGGCATGAAAACCGCGTCGTCGGCATAGAGTTTCATCACTTCGTCCGTATCCGACGAATTGAGCGCCTTCTCATATCGCCGGAGCTGGCCGGCAATCGCTTCGGTCGCGACGCGATTGTTTTCGGGCGGGGCCGCTGACACGGCCACCGGCAGGATGGCAAGCGCAGCAACCGATGCCCTCAGGAATGTGTGCATGGGAATCTCCGGACGGGATAGCGCATAAGGAAATGGACGGCGCGGATCACGACAGGCGATCCGCGCGGTCCCGAAGATCACACCAGGACGACGAGCTTGCCGAGCGCGCGGTTGCTTTCGATCAATTCGTGCGCCTGTCGAATCTCGTCGAATGCGAAGGTACGTTCGAGCAATGACGGAATCTGCTTGTTGGCAACGCCGTCCACGATCATTCGCAGCGGTGCGTCGTCCAGCGGCAGCGAGGGCGTGCCGAACAACTGGCTCGGGAAGAAACTCAGCTTGACCGCGGGCGGCAGGTCGGTCATCAGGTTCAAATGCTCGAGCACCGGCGGCCCGCCGAGCAACCCGACGACGGCGACAGCGCCAAACGGCCGCAAGGTATTCGCGGTGTCGCGCAGCGTCGCCGCGCCGACGACCTCGAGCGCTGCATCGATGCCGTTGGGGAAGCGGCGCCGCACATCGTCCGCGATCTCGCCGCCGTCGACGACCACGTCGTCCGCGCCGGCCAGGAAGAGGCGATTTTCGTTCCTGGCGGAGCGCGTCGTTGCGACGACATGGAGGCCCGACGCCTTCGCATAGGTAATCGCGGCGAGGCCGACCGTGGACGTCGCGCCGCGCACCAGCAGCGTCTGGCCCGCTTCGATACCGAGACTCCTGTTCAGTGCGCCCCAGATTGTCAGGTAGGCCTGCGGCAACGCCGCGAGTTCTTCCCACGACAACGTGGTGCCGTCGAGATCGATCACGTTGGTGCGCAATACCGTGACCTCCTCGGCATAGCTGCCTGGGCGCGTGAACTGCAATCCGCCCATCGCCGTCGCGACGCGCTGACCGATCCGGAACGTGCCGGACGGGTCTTCGACGACTTCGCCGACCGCTTCGACACCCGGCACGCGGGGGCCGTCGATCGGGCCCATCTTGCCCGCACGCAGATACGTTTCGGCACGGTTGAGGCCGAACGCGCGCACGCGGATGCGGACTTCGTCGGCCTTCGGCGCGACCGACGGGATATCGCGGATTTGCAGGACGTCGGGGCCGCCGGCTTGCTCGATGACATAGGCTTTCATGGTGTTTCCTTGTCGAATGTGAATGTTGGGGGAGGGCATGCCGGCGCACGTCGACAGGACGCCGGCATCGGTTTTCGGTGTCGTGTTACGCGAATGACAGGACGTCGGACGTCGACTTGCGCGGCTTCTGCGGCCAGTTGCCGGGCGCGGCATGGCCGACGGTCACGAGCATGACCGGCACGTCGGTGGGTTGCAGGTGGAATGCAGCGGCGACACCGGACGGATCGAAGCCGATCATCGGCCCCGACGCGAGCCCGCGATCCTGCGCGGCCAGCATCAATGTCATGGCGGCGAGCGATGCCGAGCGGATGGCCTCGTCGCGCTGAAATGCGGGGTTGTCGCCATACATGCTGTTCGCGGCGCCGATCCAGCCTTCATAGATTCCCTTGTCGAGAATGCCGTGCTCGACGGACGGCTTCAGCGCGCCAGGCAGCGTGACGTGCGGCTCGAGCGTGCCGCAGACGATGAACGTCACGGCCGCGTCGGCGACCTTCTGCTGTCCGTAGGCCAGCGGCAGCAGCTTCGCCTTGCCGGCGGCGCTGCGTACGGCGACAAACTTCCAGTTTTGGAGGTTAAAGGCGGACGGGGCAGTCGTTGCGAGTTGAATCAGTTCGTCGATCTGATGGTCGGTCAACGCCCGGCCGGAATCGTACTTGTTGGTCGAAACCCGCGATTTCAAAAGCGTTTCCAAGGTGGACATGGCTATCTCCGGTGATCGGTTGTGAGGTACGCGTAGCCACTATGCGGGTTCGGATGACATTCAGGAATCGCCGAATCCGATACACTGCCTATCAAATTTGAGAGGATGATATGGACCTCAATGCCGTCGAAATGTTTGTGACTGTGGTGCAGGCCGGGAGCCTGTCCGCTGCCGCATTGCGCACCGGTGTGCCGTTGCCAACCTTGAGCCGCCGGGTTCGGGAGCTTGAAAGGCAACTCAGCGTTCAGTTGCTCGAGCGTTCGGTTCGCGGCACCAAATTGACGGATGCCGGCGTCCGGCTTTACGAACACGCGAGTCGTGGAATCGAGGCGCTGATCGAGGCGAAGGAGGCGGTGGTCAGTGCCCAGCATCAGCTGAAGGGATTTCTGCGCTTGTCGTTGCCGCCGACGTTCGATATCTGGTGGGATTTACTGGCGGCGTTCCAGGTGCGTTTTCCGGGCATCCGGCTCTTTGTCTATACGACGGAGCGGCGCGTCGACCTGATTGTCGACGGCATCGATGTGGCGCTGCGCGTGGGAGCGATCGAGCATGAGTCGATGGTGGCGCGCAAGATCCTGCAGTACCGGCATCGGCTGGTCGCGAGCCCCGCGTTGCTTGAACAGTACGGCCGTCCCGCCACGCCGGAGGATTTGCAACTGCTGCCGTGTGCAACCTGGGGACTTGGCGCCTACGCGCAACCGGTCTGGAATCTGGGGGAGACGCCATTTCATCCGCGTCCGCTGTTCGCCACGAACGACTATGCGCATCTTCACCGTCGGGCGCTTGCCGGAGACGTCGTGACCGAGCTTCCGCCGTTTCTGGTCATGGAGGATCTGCGTACCCAGCGACTCGTTTCCTTGCTCGACGAGCATCCGTTGCCGGAACAGGAACTCAACCTGCTTTACCCGTCTCATCGGCATCCGTCGTCGGTCGTGCGTGCCTATCTGGATTTTTGTAAGGAATACTGGAAAGAGAAGGCGCATGGCGATTTGTTCGGGTAGTCGACACGATTCCGGTCGCCGCATCCATCATTCGATTTCCGTGCGACGTTCACCGGGTGGGCGATTTACATCACCCGGCAATGTCCGTATCCTGCCGGATGCCGAGGGCGGTGTGCCCGTGCGACCTGCGCAGCACGCCCGGCATCCACAACAAACAATCAGGAACGGGACACCTTCCCATGACAATCAAAATCGACCGGGCAGCGCTCGTGCGCGGGGCATGCGTGGCGCTGATGGCTGCGCTGGCAGGTGGGTGCGCAAACACCACCGGGCAGCAGAATGCACAACAGGCTGCTGCCGGCAGCGGTTCGTCGTACACGTGCAACCCTACGCCGGCCGACGGGCTGGTGACGGCCGGGACGGGCATCAACGGGTGCTATTTCGTGCTGCACGATCCCGAGACAAAACAGCCGCTGCCGAACACGCACTATGCGTTCGCGCTGTACACGAGCGCGGCCCAGGACAACCAGGAACTCGAAGTCGAAGGCACGACCGACGCGCAGGGGCGCACGGCCTACGTGCGTTCCGCCGCGGCGATCGATGCCGCGCGCATGGTGCTCGTCCGCACGATCGGCGACGGCCCGACGGGGCGTATCCCGGTACTGGTCCGGCCGCAGGACGGCAAGCGCATTCCGTTCGCGAAGTACAAGGTCACCGGCTGCAACGGCCCGTACGAAGGCACGACCGACGAAACGGGGCGCGGCGTGATGTACCGCTGCAACGCGCAGTCGAAGATCGCCGTGTCGTTCTATCAGTCGCGTCCTTGAGGTGGGCGGAATGGTGTCCGATTCCGGCCGCACGACTGCGCCGCAGACGGAAACGCTGATCGCGAAGGGCGTCGTTTTTACCGTCGTGGGTACCTGCCTGCTGATCGGCGCTGCCCTGTACGCGCAGTCGACGCGCGAATTCCTGCGGACGTCGGTCGTCGTGCCGGGGCGGGTCATCAAGCTGGATGCGGGCCCGCATCATCCGGAGATCGCATTCACGACACTTGCGGGTGAGCACGTCGAGTACCCGCAGGGCGGCGAGGTCAGCGTGGAGGACGGCGCGACTGTCGAGGTGCGCTACGCACCCGACGCCCCCCATATGACCGCGCGGATGAACACGTTCGGTGCGATCTGGGGAGGCGTACTGACCTTCGGCGGGATGGGCGCCGTCTTTTTCCTGGTCGGTGTCAGTCAACTGCGCTCGGGCGTGCGCGCGTGGCGCAGCGGGCGCAAGCGCGCGTGACCGCGTGAGCCTGCTGCGCCACGTCTGGACGTCGCACGGAATGTGGAGGACCATTTCATCCTCACGGTGCCGTGAACGGGCCCGCATCATCGCCGCGCGTTCACGCCGCATCGAATCCTGCCGAACCCCATCGAGCGGAACATCATGACATCCGATCAAGAGACTGCCGAGCCGATCCTGTTGCGCGACGCGCACGACGGCGTCGTCACGCTGCGGCTGAATCGTCCGCAGCAGTTCAACGCATTGTCCGAGGCGATGCTCGCGAGCCTGCACGATGCATTCGAGTCGCTGGCGGCCGATCCGCATGTGCGCTGCGTCGTGCTGGCCGCCGAAGGCAAGGCGTTCTGTGCAGGCCACGACCTGCGGCAGATGCGCAGCCAGCCCGAGCTCGACTACTACCGCACGCTGTTCGCGCAATGCAGCCGTGTGATGCTCGCGATGCGCGCGTTGCCGGTGCCGGTGATCGCGCGCGTGCACGGCATTGCGACGGCGGCCGGCTGCCAGCTCGTCGCCGCGTGCGATCTGGCGATCGCGGCCGATACCGCGCGCTTCGCGGTTTCGGGCATCAACGTCGGGCTGTTCTGCTCGACGCCGGCCGTGGCGTTGAGCCGCAACGTCACGGCGAAGCGCGCGTTCGACATGCTCGTGACCGGGCGCTTCGTCGATGCGGCGACGGCCGCCGCGTGGGGGCTCGTCAACGAGGCCGTACCCGAAGATGCGCTCGACGCGGCCGTCGCGCGCAAGGTCGCCGAGATCGTCGCGAAGAGCCCGGCGGCGGTGCGGTATGGCAAGCAGATGTTCTATCGCCAGCGCGAGTTGCCGCTCGACGAAGCCTACGCGTATGCGGGCGACGTGATGGCGCGCAACATGATGGAAGAGGATGCGGGCGAAGGCATCGACGCGTTCCTCGAGAAGCGCAAGCCGACGTGGCATTCGTAGTGCATCACCGGTGGAGTGTGTCGAGCGAAGCAGAAGGGCCGTAACCCACACCTTTCGCTCGGACGGAAAAGCAAACGGGCCGCCAATGAACTGCACCCCAAGGCGGCCCGCAACCGAAGCGGCACGTCAGGCGACGCAACAGCATGTGCGCCGCCGCATCGACGCCGGTCAGCGCCCGTAGCTCCCGGTCCGCAGCGTCGGCTGTTCGCTCGACGCACCCGGCGGCACGATCACGACCGGCACGCGGCGCGCGAGCGCGCACATCAGCTCGTAGCCGATCGTGCCGCTGGCTTCCGCCACGTCATCCACCTTCACCTGGTCGCCCCACAGCTCGACGCTCGACCCGATGCCCGCGTTCGGGCACGGCGTCAGGTCGACGGTCAGCATGTCCATCGACACGCGGCCGACGACGCGCGTCATCACGCCGTCCACCGCGATCGGCGTGCCGGTCGGTGCGTGGCGCGGATAGCCGTCCGCATAGCCGCACGCGACGACGCCGATCCGCATCGGCCGGTCGGCCGTGAAGCGGCGGCCGTAGCCGACGGTTTCTTCCGGCGACAGCGTCTGCACGCCGATGATCTTGCTCGTCAGCGTCATCGCGGCCATCAGCGGCGTGTCGGCGATATCCCGCGCCGCACCGGTCGGCGATGCACCGTACAGGATCGTGCCAGGCCGCACCCAGTCGCGGTGCGCGCGCGGATGCCACAGCACGGCGGCCGAGTTCGACGTCGAGCGCTCGCCCGGAATCCCCGCCGTGGTCGCATCGAACTGGTCGAGCTGCCAGTCGACTTCGCCTTCGTCGGCGTTCGCGAAATGCATCATCAGCGTGATCTTGCCGATCGACGGCGCGCTCGCCGCGCGTTCCCATGCGGCACGGAAAGCGGCGGGGCGGTAGCCGAGCCGGTTCATCCCGGAGTTCATCTTGAGCTGGATGTCGATCGGCTGCTGCGGCCTGGCGGCGATCAGCAGGTCGAGCTGCTCGTCGCAGTGCACGGCCACCGTCAGGCGGTGGCGATCGGCCAGCTCGACGTCGGCCGGCTCGAAGATCCCTTCGAGCAGCAGCACCGGCTTGTCCCAGCCGAGCTCGCGCACGCGCACCGCCTCGTCGAGATCGAGCAGCGCGATGCCGTCGGCGGCCGCGAGGCCCGGGTAGATCCGCTCGATGCCGTGACCGTACGCATCGGCCTTGACCACGCCCCACACGCGCGATTGCGCGGCGGTGCGGCGGATGAAGTCGAGATTGTGGCGAACGGCGTCAGGGCGGATATGGGCGACGATGGGACGGGGCATGGCGATGTCTCGGATCGGATGTCGTTTGGTGCGCGCGGCGGCGCAGGTTCGGCGGCCTGGCGCGACAATGCGCCGGACCAGTGTTGAACGCTATCTTATTGGTGTTCGACCAGTTTTAATTAACGTTTTTGTCGACGATTTGGTGGAAATTTGGGTGTCGAACCAGGCTTGTCGCGGCTGCCGGCGGGCCTCGCAGCCGAGTCTCCCGTCTAGAAAACCGGTGCGCGAACAGCACGGCGCAATGCTAAGCTCTCGGCGATCTTGTCATTGATCAATGTAATCATAAAGGAGGAGACTTTTGATGACGACGTCCCAGCTGTGCCTGTTCATCGTGGCGCTGTTGCCGTTCCCGATGACGTTTCTCGCAAAGGCCCGCAAGGGCTACGACAACCGCGCGCCGCGCGACTACCTGGCGAAGCTCGAAGGCTGGCGTGCCCGTGCGCAGGCCGCGCACCAGAACGCGTGGGAAGCGCTCGCGCTGTTCACGGCCGCGCTGGTGGTGGCGTGGCACAACGGCGCGAACGTGCATCGCGTCGACCAGCTTGCGATGGCGTTCGTCGCGATCCGCATCGTCTATATGCTGATGTACCTGCTGAACTGGGCGTCGCTGCGTTCGCTCGTGTGGTTCGGCGGGATGGCGTGCGTGGTTGCGCTGTTCTTCGCTGCGCCGTAAGCGGCGCATGCGGGCGAGGCCGGCGCGTTACTTGCCGGTCGCGCCGCCCGTACCGCGCACGAGACTGTCGTTGGATGCGGGCGCAACGATCGGGCCCGCGATCGGCGCGGCTTCCGCGTCTGCTTCGCGGCGCAGGAACTCGATCAGCGGATCGAGCAACCGGTGCCGCGTCGACGGGTTGCGGCGCAGCACGAAGCGCCACGACGCGGCGCGTTCGATGCCCGGCTTCAACGGCACCAGGCGTCCGCTGCGCAGTTCGGGCTCGATCAGCGGCATGCGGCCGAGCGCGATGCCCGCACCACCGACCGCCGCGCCGATCACCTGGCTGAAGCTGCTGTACCGGACGATCTTCGTCTCGAAGTCGCCCGGCAAGCCGAATTCCGATGCCCAGTTGCGCCAGTCGATCTCGGGGCTGTTCTCGTGCATCTCCTGCAGCAGCCGTGAGCGGCACACATGCCCCGATGCGTACGGGAACAGCTCGGGGCTGCAGACCGGGAACACGGTCTCCTGGATCAACACGTCGTCGTCGGCCTGCAGCCGGTGCGCGGGCACGTGCACGATCGCCAGGTCGACGCCGCTGCGCGCGTAATCCGGTTCGTCGTCGAGCACGACGGCATGCAGCGGCGTGTCGGGATGAAGCGACGAGAATTCCGCGAGGCGGCGTGCGAGCCACATCGCCGAAAACGGCGCGTTGGCGGAGACGGTGAGCCGTTGCGCGGTGCCGCGAATCTCGGCACAGGCATCGGTCAGCCGCGACAGCGCGTCGCTGACGGCCGGCAGCAGGCGTGCGCCGGCCGGCGTGAGGCTGATGCCGCCGAGCCCCGTGCTGCGTTCGAGCAGCCGCGCGCCGAGCGATTCCTCGAGCGCGCGAATCTGGTGACTGACCGCACTCGTCGACACGTTTAGCTCGACCGCCGCGCGCGCGAACCCGCCGAGGCGGACGGCCGCCTCGAAAGCTCGCAATGCGCTGAGGGGAGGGAGGTGCGACATGCGGGGTATTGTAGTTGACTCAACACCCGTTGAAAAATCATCTTTTGCCGCGCATGGGCCGCGCGGGTAGCCTCGATCCGGTCAAGAAAAAGCATCATCAGACACTACCGGAGGGGTTCATGTATTTCGACCGACGACTATGGGCAATGATGGCTGGGCTGCGCTGGCGGGTTGCTGCCGCCGTCGCGCTCGGCCTGCTCGCGATGGGTGTCGGCATCCTGCGCTTTGTATTTCTCGGCCGCGTGCTCGCGCTGGTCTTTTCCGGCGCGCCGGCACGCAGCATCGGCGAAGCCGTCGTTGCAACGGCGGCCTGCGTGCTGCTGCGCGCATGGCTCGACCATCGCCGCACGGTGCTCGCGCAGCACACGGCCGGGCGCGTGCAGGCCACGCTGCGCGCGCGGCTGTTCGACCGGATTGCCGCGCTCGGCCCCGCGTGGTTCAGCGGCGAACGCACGGGCGGCGTGATGCTGGCCGTCGTCGATGGCGTCGAGCAATTGCAGACGTTTTTCGGCACCTACCTGCCGCAGCTCGTGATCGCCGCGTGCGCGCCGGTGATGATCTTCGCGGTGCTCGCGTGGTGGGACGTGCCGACGGCCGCGATCCTGCTGGTCGCGGCGCTCGTCACGCTCGCGCTGCCGCAGCTCGTGCATCGCGCCGACAAGCGCGCGGCGCTCGCGCGCTCGAAAGCGTTCAAGGCATTCGGCGAGGAATTTCTCGACGCGGTGCAAGGCCTGCCGACGCTGAAGGCGTTCGGGCAAAGCACGGCGTTCGGCGCGAAGCTGGCCGCGAAGGCGCGCGCGCTGTCCGACAGCACCTTCTGGGTGCTCGCGCTCGGCCTGCTGACACGGCTCTTCACCGATCTCGGCACCGGCCTCGGCGCGGCCGCCGCGATCGCGGTCGGCGCGTGGCGCGTGCGGCACGGCGACATGAGCCTCGAGGCGCTGCTGATCGTGCTGATGGCCGGCAGCGAAATCTTCCGGCCGCTGCGCGACCTGCGTTCCGTGCTGCACCAGGGGATGATCGGCCAGTCGGCGGCGAATGCGATTCACGCGCTGCTCGACGCGGATAGTCACGCGCCGGCCGCTGACGCGCCGCGCGTCGCAAGCCTGCGTCCGGAGATCGCGTTCGACGCCGTCAGCTTCGCGTATCCGGGGCGTCGCGCGGACGCACATGCGGCGCTGAGTTTCTCGGTACGCGAAGGCGAGACGGTGGCGATCGTCGGGCCGAGCGGCGCGGGCAAGTCGACCATCGTGCGCCTGCTGCTGCGCCAGCACGATGCGCAGGGCGGCGCGATCCGCATCGGCGGCCACGACGTGCGCACGCTCGATGCCGGCCAGGTGCGCGAGATGATCGCGGTCGTCGCGCAGGATGCGACGCTGTTCGACGGCAGCGTGGCCGACAACCTGCGGCTCGGCCGCCCCGATGCGAGCGACGCGGACATGATCGCCGCCGCGCGTGCCGCCAACGCACACGATTTCATCTCGGCGCTGCCCGACGGCTACGCGACGCGCATCGGCGAACGCGGGCTCATGCTGTCGGGCGGGCAGCGCCAGCGCCTCGCGATTGCCCGCGCGCTGCTGCGCGATGCGCCGATCCTGCTGCTCGACGAGGCGCTGTCGTCGGTCGATGCGGAGAACGAAGCGCTGATCCAGCAGGCGCTCGACCGGCTCACGCGCGGGCGGACCACGCTCGTGCTCGCGCACCGGCTGTCCAGCGTGATCGGCGCCGACCGCATCCTGGTGCTCGACCAGGGGCAGGTGGTCGACGAGGGCACGCACGCGGCGCTGATCGCGCGTGACGGCCCGTATCGCCGGCTGATGGGGCCGCAACTGGAAGCGGTCGCCGAATCGGTCGGCGCGGCGACGACGGCCGGCGCGACCGCGCGCGCGTCGTCGGGCCCGCAGGTGCGGCCGCTGAACGACGATGCGGCCGAGATCGGCTGGCCGGAAACCCTGCAGACGCTGCTGCGCTTCGTGCGTCCGTGGACGGGCAAGGTCGTGCTGACGGTGCTGTTCGGGATCGGCCGCGTGCTCGCGTTCATCGGCGTCGGCGTGATCGGCGCGCTGGTGGTCGGCGCGGTGCCGGGCGGCCAGGTGAGCCCGGCGCTCGTCACCGCGCTGCTCGTGATCGCGCCGGTGGCGGCCGTGCTGCACTGGCTCGAATCGTGGCTCGCACACGACATGGCGTACCGGCTGCTCGCGGAAATGCGCATCGCGCTGTTCGCGACGCTCGAACGCCTCGCGCCGGCCGGGCTGCTGCGCCGCCGGTCCGGCGATCTCGTGTCGCTCGCGACGCAGGACGTCGAGACGGTCGAGTATTTCTATGCGCACACGCTGGCGCCCGCATTCGTCGCGGTGCTTGTGCCGGCCGCTGTGCTGGTGCTGCTCGCGTCGGTCGCGTGGCCGCTCGCGCTCGTGCTGCTGCCGTTCCTGTTGTGGGCCGGGCTCGCACCGGTGCTGGCGCGGCGCGATGTCGACCGGCTCGGCACCGGCGCACGCGAAGCGCTCGGCCAGCTCGGCGCGCACCTGACCGAAACGATCCAGGGGCTTGCGGAGCTGACCGCGTTCCAGGCCGTCGCGCGCCGGCGTGAAGCGTTCGTGGCCGAAGTCGATGCGTACCGAAAGCAACGCGCAAGGCTGCTCGACGACCTGTCGGCACAGAGCGCCGCGCTGGAAGTCGCGAGCGGGCTCGGCGGGCTGGTCGTCGCGGCGCTCGGCGCGCTACTGTGTGCACGCGGCTGGTTTCCGCGCGAGTCGTTGCCGCTGCTGGTGCTGGTGGCGGTGGCCGCCTTCATGCCGGTGGCCGAAATCGGTCAGGTCGCGCGCCAGCTCGCCGACACGATCGCGTCGACGCGCCGCTTGCGCGCGCTGGAGAAGGAGCCGGTGCCGGTGACGGACGGCTCGCATGCGATGCCTGCCGATCCGGCCGTGCGCTTCGAAGCGACGTCCTTCACTTACCCGGGCCGCAGCGTGCCCGCGATCGACCGCGTGAGCTTCGAGGTGCCGCGCGGCAGCACGGTCGCGCTGGTCGGTGCGTCGGGGGCGGGCAAGTCGACGGTCGCGAGCTTGCTGCTGCGCTTCTGGGATCCGCAGCAGGGCCGTGTGACGCTCGGCGGCGTCGACCTGCGCGACTTGCGGCTTGACGACTTGCGGCAACACATCGCGCTGGTTGCGCAGGATACCTACCTGTTCAACGACACGCTCGAAGCGAACATCCGGCTTGCCGCGAACGACGCGTCCGACGCGGACGTGCAGCGCGCGATCGACCATGCGGCGCTCGGCGACTTCGTCGCGCGGCTGCCGGACGGGCTCGCGACGCGTGTCGGCGAGCGTGGCGTGCAGCTGTCGGGCGGCCAGCGCCAGCGTGTCGCGATTGCGCGCGCGTTCCTGAAGGATGCGCCGGTGCTGATCCTCGACGAAGCGACGTCCCATCTGGACACGATCAGCGAGCAGCAGATCCGCGCGGCCCTGGAAGACCTGATGACGCAGCGTACGTCGATCATCATCGCGCACCGGCTGTCGACCGTGCGCAATGCCGACCTGATCCTCGTGATGGAGCACGGCGGCGTGATCGAGGCCGGACGGCATGCGGACCTGATGGCGCGGCAGGGCGCGTATGCGCGGCTCGTGTCGCATCAGGCGAGCGGGGTGGCGGCGTAAGCGACGCTGCATCGGCGCGCGGCCGGCCGGCGGGGCCGCGCGCTTCCCGCAACATGTGTTGAACCGCGCCGGCGGTTGCCGGCATCGCGGGGCAGCCGCCCCGGCACGGCGCCGGGTGTCGAAGCACCGAAGATCGGTGCTGACAGAGGCGCTGACAAAGGTGCTGACAGAGGCGCTGACAGAGGCGCTGACAAAGGCGCTGACAGACGCACTGACAAACGCACTGACAAACGCGCGGGCGGCGGCGATCGACGCCGAACGATTGCGCCGCCATCATCCTCTCGTGCGTGATGCCCGGGACGGCAATCTGGCCCGCCCCGACCAGCCACCGCCAACTGCACGTCAGACGCCGCCACCCGCCGGCGCAGCACGATCCGGCCCGTCCGCTTCGCCGCGAGCCACACTCCCTTTCCTCCGACTTATCGGCCCCGTGCGCCCCGGGTTTGTCTCGATGCATTTACCCGTTGCGGACTTTTTTGTTGTCGTAGTATCGCCATTGACAACACTTGTTGCACTAAGGTCTAATTCGACATCGCATGTTGCGGTGCGGCTTGATGTCGTCGTTCCGCCGGCTCCCTGGCCGGTCACATCGCTCAATCATGCGGAGAGAAACCATGAGTCGCCGTTCCTTCCTGAAAGCCGTCGCGGTCGTTGCCGCGCTCGGCGCAAGCCTCGCGCACGCGGACACCAAGACGCTCGTCGTCGGGACCGACACGTCGTTCATGCCGTTCGAGTTCAAGCAGGGCGACAAGTACGTCGGCTTCGATCTCGACCTGTGGGCGGAGATCGCGAAGGACCAGGGCTGGAAATACACGATCCAGCCGATGG
This sequence comes from Burkholderia lata, assembly GCF_000012945.1. Lineage (NCBI taxonomy): Bacteria > Pseudomonadati > Pseudomonadota > Betaproteobacteria > Burkholderiales > Burkholderiaceae > Burkholderia > Burkholderia lata. Next base: position 2,244,117 of record NC_007511.1, on the reverse strand, counting down.
ATTTCGCGGGCCTGATCCCGGCGCTGCAGACGCAGAACATCGACGTCGCGCTGTCGGGCATGACGATCAAGGAAGAGCGCAAGAAGGCGATCGACTTCTCCGCGCCGTACTACGACAGCGGCCTCGCGGCGATGGTCCAGGCCGACAACACGACGATCAAGTCGATCGACGACCTGAACGGCAAGGTGATCGCCGCGAAAACGGGCACCGCGACGATCGACTGGATCAAGGCGCACCTGAAGCCGAAGGAGATCCGCCAGTTCCCGAACATCGACCAGGCGTACCTCGCGCTCGAAGCCGGCCGGGTCGACGCGGCGATGCACGACACGCCGAACGTGCTGTTCTTCGTGAACAACGAAGGCAAGGGCAAGGTGAAGGTCGCGGGCCAGCCGGTCAGCGGCGACAAGTACGGGATCGGCTTCCCGAAGGGCAGCCCGCTCGTGCCGAAGGTCAACGCGTCGCTCGTGAAGATCCGGGCCGATGGCCGCTACGCGCAGATCTACAAGAAGTGGTTCGGTGCCGAACCGCCGAAGATGTGAGCGTGACGCCGCAACAGCGCGCGGCCGGGTGGCCGCGCCGGTCTTGAATCGAACGGGGAGCGACAAGTGAATTTCGATTGGTCGGCGATCTGGGCGGCGTTGCCGGACCTGATGGACGGGGTCCGGTTGACGGTGTTCATCGCATTTTTCGGGCTGGTGGGCGGCTTCATCGTCGGGATGATCGCGGGCATGTTCCGCGCTTACGGACCGAAGGCGATGAACGTGCTTGCACAGGTTTATATTGAATTGATCCGCGGCACGCCGATCGTCGTGCAGGTGATGTTCCTGTATTTCGCGCTGCCGTTGCTCGCGCATATCCGCATCGACGGCCTGACGGCCGCGATCATCGCGATCACGGTGAATTCCGGCGCGTATCTCGCGGAAGTAGTGCGCGGCGCGCTGCTGTCAATCCCGAAGGGGCTGACGGAAGCGGGGCTCGCGATGGGCTTGTCGATGCCGCGGGTGCTGCTGAAGGTGGTCGGGCCGCTCGCGTTCCGGCGCCTGATTCCGCCGCTCGGCAACCAGTGCATCGTGAGCCTGAAGGACACGTCGCTGTTCATCGTGATCGGCGTCGGCGAACTGACGCGCAAGGGGCAGGAAATCATCGCGGGCAATTTCCAGGCGGTCGAGATCTGGACTGCGGTGGCTGTCATCTACCTGTTGTTGACCGGCGCCATGACGTTGACGCTGCGGCTCGTCGAAAAGCGGATGAGGATCCTATGAGCATGATCGAATTCCAGAACGTGTCGAAGAGCTTCGGCCACGTACCGGTGCTGAAGCATATCGACCTGAAGATCGACGCAGGCGAAGTGGTCGTCGTGATCGGCCCGTCCGGCTCGGGCAAGTCGACGATGCTGCGCTGTATCAACGCGCTCGAGAAAATCACCGGCGGCGAGCTGCTCGTCGACGGGCAGAGCGTGCGCGGCAACGCGACGACGATCCGCAACATCCGGCTCGAAGCCGGCATGGTGTTCCAGCAGTTCAACCTGTTTCCGCAGATGACCGCGCTCGAGAACGTGATGTTCGGGCCGATCCAGGTGCGCGGCGCATCGCGTGCCGATGCACGCGACCAGGCGATGGCGCTGCTCGACAAGGTTGGTCTCGAATCGCGCGCGAATCATTTCCCGTCGGAGCTGTCGGGCGGCCAGCAGCAGCGCGTCGCGATTGCGCGCGCGCTCGCGATCCGGCCGCGGCTGATGCTGTTCGACGAACCGACCTCGGCGCTCGATCCGGAATTGCGCCACGAAGTGCTGAAAGTGATGCAGGATCTCGCTACCGAAGGGATGACGATGATCGTCGTCACGCACGAGATCGGCTTTGCGAAACGGGTCGGCACGCGCCTGCTGTTCATGGATCAGGGCGGGATTGCCGAGGACGGCCATCCGGTCGACCTGATCGACCGGCCGCCGACCCCGCGCCTGAAGGAATTCCTGAAACACGTGTCCTGAACGAAACCGAACCCTCCGACATGCCGCTTTCCCTTTCTCCCGTCATCGCCGGCACGCCGTTCGACATCGGCGTGCGCCTCGGCGAGCTCGCCCGCCCCGTATTCGATGAATACATGCAGCAGAGCAGCGCGTGGCAGGCCGTGCGCCGCTGGCGCGGCCATCCGTTCGTCGCCGCGCTGCGGCAGGCTGCGCTGGCTGCGTATCCGGATCTCGTCGCGGAGCTGGACGGGATCGCGGCGGGTGTCGGCTGGCCGGCCGAGGACATCTTTCTGTGGAACTGCCGCGGCGAGCTGATCCACAACGCGCCGGACGGCTGCACGACGCTTGCCGCGCGCGACGCGGCCGGCACGCGCTGGATCGCGCACAACGAGGACGGCGATCCGTACCTGCGCGAGCGCGGCCTGCTCGTCGACGTGCAACCAGAGGGCAAGCCGGGCTTCATCAGCTTCTATTACCCCGGTTCGCTGCCGGGCCATACCTTTGCCGCGAACCGCGCGGGTATCGCGCAGGCGATCAACAACCTGCGGATCCGCACGCCGGCAGCGGGCGTGCCGCGGATGATCCTCGCGCGCGCCGTGCTCGACGCGACGTCGCTCGACGCGGCAGCCGACGTGCTGCGCGGTCATGCGCGTGCAAGCGGCTTTCATCACACGCTGGGCGCGACCGGCGATGCGCGGCTGCTGAGCATCGAGGCGAGCGTCGCGCGCTGTTCGGTGATCGACGTCGCGCGGCTCGCGGGGCATGCGAACCATCTCGTGCATCCCGGCTGCGACGCGGAAGCGCAGATCGTCACGCAATCGTCGGCCGACCGCCAGCGCCGCGTCGACGCGCTGACGCCCGCCATCGACGCGATCGACGAAGCCGCGCTGCTGCGCGTGCTCGGCGATCGCGCGCCGGAAGGGCTGCCGATCTACCGCGACGATCCGGCCGACCCCGACGACGAGAACACACTGGCCACCGGCGTGTTCGCGATCGGCGCGGCATCGATCGATTTCACCATTCACCAACAGGGCGCGCAGTGTTTCGCGACGCGCATCGTGCCGTCCGGACGCGCGCACGACGCATCCTGATCCATGAGGCAACGCATGACGACCGTTTTCCATCGCGCTCCGCGCGCCACCTTGCCCGTTGCCGTCGCAGGCGACGGCATCGAGATCATCGACTCGACCGGCAAACGCTATATCGACGCGTGCGGCGGCGCGGCCGTTTCGTGCCTCGGCCACAGCAACCAGCGCGTGATCGACGCGATCAAGCGGCAGGCGCAGCAACTGGCGTATGCCCATACGTCGTTCTTCACGACCGACGTGGCCGAGGAACTGGCCGACCGGCTCGTCGCAGCCGCACCGGCCGGCCTCGAACACGTGTATTTCGTGTCGGGCGGCTCCGAGGCGGTCGAGGCCGCGCTGAAGCTCGCACGCCAGTACTTTGTCGAGAAGGGCGAGCCGCAGCGCCGCCATTTCATCGCACGACGCCAGAGCTATCACGGCAACACCCTCGGCGCGCTCGCGATCGGCGGCAATGCATGGCGGCGCGAGCCGTTCCTGCCGCTGCTGATCGAGGCGCACCACGTGAGCCCGTGCTTCGCGTATCGCGACCAGCAGGCCGGCGAAACCGACGAGGCCTATGCGCAGCGCCTCGCGGACGAGCTCGAGCAGAAGATCGTCGAACTCGGTGCGGACAACGTCGCGGCGTTTGTCGCGGAGACGGTGGTGGGCGCAACGGCCGGCGCGGTGCCGCCGGTGCGCACGTACCTGAAGAAGATTCGCGCGGTGTGTGACAAGTACGGCGTGCTGCTGATCCTCGACGAAATCATGTCGGGGATGGGCCGCACCGGCTATTTGTACGCGTGCGATGAAGACGGTGTCGCGCCCGATCTGCTGACGATCGCGAAAGGGCTCGGCGCGGGCTACCAGCCGATCGGCGCGACGCTCGTCAGCGACCGCATCTACCGGACGATCGTCGACGGCTCGGGTTTCTTCCAGCACGGCCACACGTACCTCGGCCATGCGACCGCCTGCGCGGCCGCGCTTGAAGTACAACGTGTGATCGCCGAAGAGAAGCTGCTCGACAACGTGAAGGCACGCGGCGAGCAACTGCGCGCGTCGTTGCGCGATCATTACGGCGCGCATCCGCATATCGGCGACGTGCGCGGCCGCGGGCTGTTCGTCGGCGTCGAACTCGTGCGCGATCGCGACAGCAAGGCGACGTTCGATCCGGCGCTGAAGCTGCACGCGGCGGTCAAGCGCGAAGCGATGCAGCGCGGCCTGATGGTGTATCCGATGGGCGGGACGATCGATGGCGTTCACGGCGATCACATCCTGGTCGCACCGCCGTTCATCTGTACCGCGCAGCAGATCGATACGATCGTCGAGCGGCTGTCGGGCGCGATCGGCGCTGCGCTTGCGTCGGCCGGCGCGTGACCGCATTCATCGAACCCTGTCCGGACCTCGCCATGACCAACAGATTGCCTCCGTTCGATCCCGCATCGGCCACCGATGAGCAGAAAGCCGTGCTGGCCGACATTCTCAGCGGCCCGCGCGGCAACCTGAACGGGCCGTTTCTCGGCTGGATCGCGAGCCCCGAGCTCGCTCAGCACGCGCAGAAACTCGGCGCGTTCTGCCGCTATCGCACGGGCCTGCCGCTGCGCCTGTCGGAACTCGCGATTCTCGTGACGGCCGCGCGCTGGCGCTCGCAGGCCGAGTGGCACATCCACCATCCGATCGCGCTCGAGGCGGGCGTGCCGGCCGCGACGGCCGACGCGATCCGGCGCGGTGTCGCACCCGCATTCGAGTCGGACGACGATGCGCTGATCCATGCATTCGCGAGCGAGCTGTACGACACGCGGCGCGTGAGCGACGCGACGTTTGCGCGGGCGGAAGCGCGCTTCGGCCACGCAACCGTCGTGAATCTCGTTGCGTTGCTCGGCTACTACGCGCTCGTCGCGATGACGCTGAACACGTTCGGCATGCGCGCGGAAGGGCAGACCGAATTGCCGTTTCCGGAGTGACGCCCGCGCGTTGATCCGGCTGGAGCAGCGGAGGCGATACGTCTGACGAACGTGTTGCCGGCCTGCTCCGGCACAATGCAACCAAATGTATTCATGCGGGATCGACGGCCGATCGCCGTGTATGATGGCTTGTTCACGTCGATATGAGCGGTGAGCAAGCATGACGAGTACCCGCAAGACCTTGATGATCGCCGGTGGGCTCCTGGTAGCCGCGGCCGGCACTGCCTACGTGATGCTCCTGCGTGCGGACCACCGCGCGATCGAAGATTCCGGCATCGGCGATTCGGCCGCGCCTGTTGCCGCAGCGCCCGCGGGCAACGATCACGCAGTGCAGGGCACCATCGCGCCGCCGGCCCCGGCCGCCGCGATGGCACCGAAGCAGGCGGCTGTCGCGCCGCCACCACCGGCACCGGCACCGGCGCCTTCTGCGCCGGCCGAAACCGCGCGCGTCAGCGCAGCGCCTGCCGTGCCGGTTGTCAGCGACAAACCGCAGCCGGTAACTAAGCCGAGCGCACCGCCGCCGAAGGTCAACGTCGTGACCGTCGATGCGCAGGATTCGACCCCGCCGGCACCGCCGCCGGCAGCCAAACCTGTGCAGCAGGCCGCACCTGCACCCGCACCCGCGCAGGTCACGCAGCGCGCGCCGCGCAAGCGCGATGGCCTCGAACGCCACGCGGCCGCCGCCCCCGCTGCAACGAAATCCGAAACGCCGGAGACCGCCGCCCTTGTCAGGGAATCGGCGAAGCTCGACCCGTCGTTGCCGCCGCCGTCGATGACGTCGACGCCATCGAGCAGCGGTTCGTACCGGCAGGGCAGTTCGTCGTCGGGCGCGAATCCGGTGGCTGCTGCGATGACCGAGCAACTGGTCAGGCAGTCGAGCAATTTCAACTCGGCACCGTCACCGGTACCGGCAAACAGCGGCCCGACCACGACCAAGTAACCGCGATCGCTTCCGGAATAAAAAGGACCCCGCACGCCGACCAAAGCATGCGGGGCCAAGAGAGACAAACCGTTGTGCCGACGGGCTGACGCGCGTTACGCGGTGACCGCTTCCTCGGCTTGCGGCTGCGCGGCGGCAACCGGTGCAACGTCCTGCCGGATCAGGTGGTCGAACGCGCCGAGCGATGCCTTCGCGCCTTCACCCACGGCGATCACGATCTGCTTGAACGGCACCGTCGTTACGTCGCCGGCGGCAAACACGCCCGGCACCGACGTCGCACCGCGAGCATCGACGACGATCTCGCCGTGCTTCGACAGTTCGACCGTGCCTTTCAGCCATTCGGTGTTCGGCACGAGGCCGATCTGCACGAACACGCCTTCGAGATCGATGCGCTGCGTGTCACCCGAGCGCAGATCCTTGTAGACGAGCCCGTTCAGCTTGCTGCCGTCGCCGGTCAGCTCGGTCGTTTGCGCCTGCGTGACGATCGTCACGTTCGGCAGGCTGCGCAGCTTGCGTTGCAGCACTTCGTCCGCGCGCAGTTGCGCGCCGTATTCGATCAGCGTGACGGCCTTCACGATACCGGCGAGGTCGATCGCGGCCTCGACGCCCGAGTTGCCGCCGCCGACCACCGCGACGCGCTTGCCCTTGAACAGCGGGCCGTCGCAGTGCGGGCAGTACGCGACACCGCGGTTGCGGTATTCGCGCTCGCCCGGCACGTTGATTTCGCGCCAGCGCGCGCCGGTCGCGAGGACGATCGTCTTCGCCTTCAGCACCGCGCCGTTCGCGAGGCGGATCTGGTGCACGTCGCCCGGAATCAGCGCGTCGGCGCGCTGCACGTCCATGATGTCGACGTCGTACTGCTTCACGTGCTGTTCGAGCGCGGTCGCGAACTTCGGCCCTTCGGTTTCCTGCACCGACACGAAGTTCTCGATCGCCATCGTGTCGAGCACCTGGCCGCCGAAACGTTCGGCGACGACGCCCGTCGCAATGCCCTTGCGTGCCGAGTAGATCGCAGCGGCCGCGCCTGCCGGGCCGCCGCCGACGATCAGCGTATCGAACACCGGCTTGTTCTCGAGCGACTTCGCGGCACGTGCGCTGGCGCCCGTATCGAGCTTCGCGAGGATTTCCTTCACGCTGCTGCGGCCCTGGCCGAACGAGGCACCGTTCAGGAACATCGTCGGCACGGCCATGATCTGGCGCGACTCGACTTCGCTCTGGAACAGCGCGCCGTCGATCGCGACGTGACGGATGCACGGGTTGATCAGCGACATCACGTTCAGTGCCTGCACGACTTCCGGGCAGTTCTGGCACGACAGCGAGAAATACGTCTCGAACGCGTACTCGCCGTCGAGCGCGCGGATCTGTTCGATCACGTCGTCGTCGAGCTTGATCGGGTGGCCGCCCGTTTGCAGCAGCGCGAGCACGAGCGACGTGAATTCATGGCCCATCGGGATGCCGGCGAAGCGGATGCCGGCCGGCTTGCCGGGCTCGCCGATCGAGAACGACGGCTTGCGCTCGGCGTCGTCGCGGCGTTCGGTTACGGTCACGCGATCCGTCAGCGACGCAATCTCGTTCAGCAGCGCCAGCAGTTCCTGCGATTTCGCGCTGTCGTCGAGCGAGGCGACGAGTTCGATCGGGCGCGTGATCTTTTCGAGGTACGCTTTGAGTTGGTTCTTGAGATTGGCGTCGAGCATGGCGTTTCGGATTCCGTATTAATGATTCTGGTCGGGCACGTCGTGCCGGAGGAGGGCGCGGGCCGCATGCCGCAGCGGCCCGTAGTGTGTCTCGCGCGCCTCGTGCGAGGCGCGCGGCGCGATCGTCAGATCTTGCCGATCAGGTCGAGCGACGGGGTCAGCGTTTCCGCACCCGGCGTCCACTTGGCCGGGCACACTTCACCCGGGTGCGCCGCGATGTATTGCGCAGCCTGCACCTTGCGCAGCAGTTCGCCTGCGTCGCGGCCGATGCCGTTGTCGTGGATTTCGCACAGCTTGATCTCGCCTTCCGGGTTGATCACGAACGTGCCGCGCAGGGCCATCCCTTCTTCCTCGATCAGCACGTCGAAGTTGCGCGACAGCGTGAGCGTCGGGTCGCCGATCATCGGGTACTTGATCTTGCCGATCGTGTCCGACGTGTCGTGCCATGCCTTGTGCGTGAAGTGCGTGTCGGTCGACACGCCGTAGATTTCGACACCCAGCTTCTGGAATTCCGCGTAACGGTCGGCGAGGTCGCCCAGCTCGGTCGGGCAGACGAACGTGAAGTCGGCCGGGTAGAACACGACGACGGACCACTTGCCCTTGAAGTTCTCTTCCGAGACGGGCACGAAATCGCCATTGTGGTAAGCGGTTGCCTTGAACGGCTTGATTTGGGTGTTGATGATCGGCATCTGGAGAATTCCTTTGCTTCAGTGGTGAGTGGAGTGTTGCCAGTATCCGGGTTCACCCTGAGTTTGTGAAATTGCTTGTTTCAATCCGGGGCATCAGGAATTTCTATCTGCTTCCGGCCCTTGATTGGCGCGGGGTGTGCGGGGAGGTCATTGAAGCGTGGGTGTGTGGACGAGCGGCAGCCGGGCGGAGATGCGGCGAGAGGGATTGCGTTGAAAGTAAAAAGCAGCAGGTGGAGCGACTCGAGGCGGCGCCGAAGTTTGTTCGGTAGGCGGATGCTAGGGCGCGTTCACCACTCCGAGCGCAAGTCTTCCTGGTCGACGACGTCGCGCCCCTTCCAGAGGCCGAACACATTGTCAGCAAGTGTCCGGTCCTGCTGCGCGATGTAGGCATCGATCGCGTCCCGGATGATCTCGGCGGGGGAACTGCTCTGGCGCGTGGCGATGCGGGTCAACGCCGCATGCTGGTCATTTGATAGATCGACCGGAATTCTGATCATTGCAACCTCCGTGACGGGACGCGGCCATCGTGACGATCCGGCCGGGCAAGTGCAAGTGCGCGGCGCGTCCGATGCGAATGCGGCTTCCCGAATCGGCTGACTGTCGGAGCGGTATCGTTCTGCCCCGCTCAAATTCCCGCCATCTTCCTCAACCACTCAGCCAGCCTCCGCGCCCCGTCCGGCATGTCCGCATCCTCGCGCGTGCACAGGTAGTAATCGCGCCCGTCGTCGAGCGCGTGATCGAACAGCTTCACGAGCTCGCCATTCGCCAGCTCGCGCTCGACCAGCGGCGCGCGCAGCAACGCCGCGCCGAGATCCGCGCGCGCGGCGCTCAGCGTGAGCTGGCCGTCCTCGAACATCGGCCCCACCGCATGCGACACATGCTTGACGCCCGCGCCCTGCAGCCAGTTGACCCACGTGCTGCGATCCTCGTCGTGCACGAGCGGCGCGCGCGCGAGATCGGCCGGCGTGCGGAACGGCCCGTGGCGCTTCAGGAACGACGGGCTGCACATCGGCACCATCGCGCCCGGCAGCAGCCGCTCGCAGCGGTAGCCGGGCCAGTCGCCGGTGCCGAAGCGGATCGACAGGTCCGATGCATCGCTGCGGTAGTTGCGGTGATGCGCGTACAGCACGGTCACGTCGACGTCCGTGTTGTCGGCCAGGAATGCGTGCAGCCGCGGAATGAACCAGCCGATGCCGAGCAGCGGAATCAGGCTGACGGTGATCTGCCGCAGCGACGAGCGGTCGCGCACGAAACGCGTCGCGCTGCGCAGCACCGAGAACGCGGCGCTGATCGAGCGGTAGTAGTCGCGGCCTTCGTCGGTGAGCGCGAGCAGCCGGCCCTCGCGCACGGTCAGCGGCGTCTGGATGAACGCTTCGAGCAGTTGCAGCTGATGGCTGACCGCCGACGGCGTGATGTCGAGCTCGCCCGCCGCCGCGGTGACCGACCCGAGACGCGCAAACGCTTCGAACGCACGCACCGCGCGCAGCGGTGGATCGTGAGGCAATTGTTCGATATTTTTCATGTGTCGAATTTTATCGAAAAGTCAGGGTAACCGACAACATGAAAATATCCTGTATTTACAGTGGTGTAGGTTAATGTGTCGGGAACGGTATAAGCATCCAACAATTGGGTATTTGGGGTTTGGGTGCTGAATATTTAATATTTTTCATGTTTTGATCCGATTCACCGATCCCCGCACATGAAAATCGCTTTTCTCCACGCCAGCCTCGCATTCTCGGCGGCCGCTCTGGTCGCCTCCGTTCCCGCGTTCGCGCAATCCGCGCCGCAGACGATCCTGATCGGTCTCGCCGCGCCGCTCACCGGCCCGTCCGCGCGGATCGGCAAGGACCTGCAGAACGGCGCGCAACTCGCGATCGACGATGCGAACGCGAAGCATCCGACCATCGGCGGCAAGCCGGTCGTCTACAAGCTCGTCGCGGCTGACGACCAGTCTGATCCGCGCACGGCCGTCGCGGTTGCGCAGCAGCTCGTCGACAAGCATGTGATCGGCGTCGTCGGCCACTGGAACACAGGCTGCAGCGTGCCGGCGTCGCGCGTCTATCGCGATGCGGGCATCCCGCAGATCGCGCCGGCGTCCACCGGCCATCAATACACGCAGCAGGGTTATGCGACGGCCTTCCGCATCATGGGTCACGACGATGCGGGCGGCAATTTCACCGGCGCGTATGCGGTGAAGACGCTGAAGGCGAAGCGCATCGCGGTGATCGACGATCGCACGTCGTTCGGCTCGGGGCTCGCTGACCAGTTCATCAAGGGCGTGCAGGCGAACGGCGGCGCGATCGTCGATCGCCAGTACGTGAACGACAAGACGACCGACTTCAGCGGCGTGCTGACCGCGATCAAGGGCAAGCGCGCGGATCTCGTGTTCTTCGGCGGCCTCGATGCGCAGGCCGCGCCGATCTCGCGCCGGATGCGTCAGCTCGGCGTGAACGCGCCGCTGCTCGGCGCGGGCGGCTTCGTGAGCCAGACCTTCCTGTCGCTTGCCGGCAAGGACGGCGACGGCGTGACGGCGCTCGAACCGGGCCTGCCGCTCGACCGGATGCCGGGTGGCAAGGCGTTCGACACGCAATACCAGGCGCGCTTCCGCGCCCCGATCGAGCTGCATGCGCCGTTCGCGTACGACGCGGCGGCCACGCTGATCGCAGCCGCGCAGAAGGCCGGCACGACGCAGCCGGCGAAGCTGGTCGCGGCGGTGCGTGCGATTGACCGGCCCGGCGTGACAGGGCGGATCGCGTTCGACGCCGAAGGCAACCTGAAGGATCCGGCCTTCACGATCTACCAGGTGCGCGGCGGCAAGTGGACCGTCGTCGACGTGCTCGGCGGCTCGCGCACCGCGACCAAGTAAACGACATAGCGCGACACAGCGATAAAACGACCAAGACGATCCCCATGACCGAAGCCACCCAGACATCCGCCGCCGCCCCCGAGGACACGCGCCTCGGGATCCTCGCGCGGCGCCGCATCGAAGCGGAAATCATCAAGCCGATCTACGAGATCATGAAGCGCGAGTTCGGCGCCGAGCGCGCGCAGGCCGTGATCGCGGAAGCCGTGCGCGGCGCGGCGGTCGACGCCGGCCGCACGTTCGCGGCGCAGGAGCCTGGCGGCACGAGCGTGAAATCGTTCATCGCGCTGCAGGTGCTGTGGGAGAAGGACGATGCGCTCGATGTCGAGGTGCAGCGCGCGGACGACGCGCACTACGACTACGACGTGCATCGCTGCAGCTACGCGGAGATGTATCACGCGATGGGGCTCGGCGAGATCGGGCACCTGCTGAGCTGCGCGCGCGACAGCTATTTCATCCAGGGCTATGCGCCGGACATCGCGCTCACGCGGACGAGCACGATCATGCAGGGCGGCAAGCGCTGCGATTTCCGCTACGCGCGGCAAGCCGCGCCGGAGAACGGCGATGCGTGACGACAACGTAGTGGTTGAGCGCGTGAGCGCGCCGCGCGTCGACGGCGATCGCCTGTGGGCGTCGCTCGACCGGATGGCGCAGATCGGTGCGACGCCGAAGGGCGGCGTCTGCCGCCTTGCGCTGACCGATCTCGATCGCGAATCGCGCGACCTGTTCGTGCAATGGGCGCAAGACGCCGGCTGCACGGTGCGCGTGGACCAGATGGGCAACGTGTTCGCGCGCCGCGCGGGGCGCAATCCCGACGCCGCGCCGGTCATGACCGGCTCGCACGCCGATTCGCAGCCGACGGGCGGCCGCTACGACGGCATCTACGGCGTGCTCGGCGGGCTCGAGGTCGTGCGCGCGCTGAACGACGCGGGCATCGAGACCGAGCGCCCGATCGACGTCGTGATCTGGACCAACGAGGAAGGCTCGCGCTTCGCGCCGGCGATGGTGTCGGCCGGCGTGTTCTCGGGCGTCTATACGCTCGAATACGGGCTGTCGCGCACCGACGGCACGGGCAGGACGATCGGCGAGGAGCTGGCGCGGATCGGCTATGCGGGTGCCGAGCCCGTCGGCGGCTATCCGGTGCATGCGGCGTACGAGCTGCATATCGAACAGGGCGCGATTCTCGAGCGGGCCGGCAAGACGATCGGCGTCGTGACGGCCGGGCAGGGGCAGCGCTGGTACGAGGTGACGCTCACCGGTGTCGACGCGCACGCGGGCACCACGCCGATGGAATTCCGTCGCGATGCGCTGGTCGGTGCCGCGCGGATGATCTCGTTCGTCGAAGTGCTCGGCCGCCGTTACGCGCCCTACGCGCGGGCAACGGTCGGGATGATCGAGGCACGGCCGAACTCGCGTAATACCGTGCCGGGCGGGTGCTTCTTCACGGTCGAATTCCGTCATCCCGACGACGCGGTGCTCGACGAACTCGACGCGGCGCTGCGCGCGGAACTCGCGCGCGTGGCCGACGAATCAGGCCTCGGTGCGCAGATCGAGCAGATCTTCACGTATGCGCCGATCCCGTTCGCGCCGCGCTGCATCGACACGGTGCGTGATGCGGCCCAGGCGCTCGGGCTGTCGCACATGGATATCGTGTCCGGCGCAGGTCATGACGCATGCTATGTGGCGCGCGTCGCGCCGACGGGGATGATCTTCGTGCCGTGCGTCGACGGGTTGAGCCACAACGAGGCCGAAGCGATTACGCCCGAATGGGCGGCGGCGGGCGCCGACGTGCTGTTGCGCGCGGTGCTGCAGAGCGCGCAGGAAAGCTGAGTCTGAATGTGACGGCGGTGGTCCGGCGGAAGGGTGTTCGCCGGGCCGGGCCGCGTCGCTTTCCGCCTGACGACGCGAACGCGCGGTTCGCGTCAGCCCGCCGGCGATTGCCGATCGATATACCGCCGCATCACATGGAACGCCATGTCGGTGCGCCCCGGCATCGTGATCGTCGCGTCATCGGCTGCGAAGCCGAGCTTTTCATAGAACCGGTACGCGGTCTCGCGTGCCGTGCACCACACGAGCGCGGCCCCGCGCGCTTCCGCGTGCCGCACGCAGACCTGCACCAGCACGCGCCCGAAGCCCATGCCGCGCACGGCAGGGTGGACGGCCATCCCGCGCAGCCGCCACGCCGGTTGCGCACGATCGTCTTCGCGCAACTCCTCGCAGAGCGAGGCAACGGCAACGATGCCCGACGCGTCGCGTACGCCGACATGCAGGGTCGTCGGCGCTTGGTCGCCGGCCAGCGCGCTCGCGTCCAGATCGCCATTCAGCAGGATCATCGCCCGGAGCGGGTGCGTCTGCGCGGCGTCGATCGATTCGATGGTGAACAGCGTGTCGCCTGACGTCATCAACATTCCTTGAGTGCTTCGATTCAACCGCGCGTTACTTGCCGGCCTTGCGCCGCGCCATATAAGCGAGATACGCGACGATCTGGTCGAGTTCTCGGTCGCTCAGCTGATCGGGCGGAAACGCCGGCATGCTGCGGCCCGGCCAGTCGCGCACCGATGCCGGGTTGCGGATATAGCGGCGCAGCGCGGCGGGCTGGAAGTAGTCGACCGGATTCATCGGCGTGTTCAGGTCGGGGCCGGCATGGCTGCTGCCCGCGCCGTCGACGCGGTGGCACGCGAGGCATTGCGTGACGAACAGGTGCTGGCCCGCGCGAGCCGGATCGTTCGCAGGCAACGCGGCATCGACGGCGAGCGACGGCCAGCGCGCGATCGGCGACGACTCGATCGTGACGCGCACGATCTGGTACGGCCACTGCTCGCCGCGCACCGACGACGCGTCCGGGCCGAGCCAGACCAGGTAGAACGGCCCGGCGCTGACTTTCTTGCCGGGCAGCTTCGGCCACGGATGCGCGGGATCCTCGATCGCGAGCCACGGAACGGCACCGGCCGGCGTGTGGCTGCGCACGAGCTCCAGCGGCAGTTGCGCGGCGAAGCCGTCGGCGGCACGGGTTTCGAGCACGCCGTCGGCCGGCAGCTTGTCGCCGAGCAGGTCGGCAAACGGCACCGCGCGGAACGTCATCGGCCGGCCGTACGCGATGTCGCGCGGCACGTGGATGTCGGTGGCATCGGGGCGCGCGAGCAGCGTCTGCCGGGTGAGGGCGCGGGCCGTGCCGTCCGTCTCGAGTTCGAGCGCGGACTGGGCCGACGCGCGTTGACCGATCAGGCAAACCGTCAGCAGCAAAAGCGAAAACCACCGGCGCTTCAGCATTCGTTCTCCGGGAAAGGGCGTTCCGGCGGCGACAGGAGGAGCAGGTCGCGGCCGATCGAAGGAATCGGGCGACAGTCTATCCGGTACGCGCGGCGCTGGCGACTGCGGCGCGGGAAGGGCGCGGCCGGTCATGATCGGGCAAGCCGCCGGCAGCGCGCCTGGCGGCCGGGCTGCGCGGAGGATGAGGTATTGCGCGGCTGGGTTTGAGCGCGAAGGAGCGGAAGGAGCGGAAGGAGCGGAAGAGGCGAAAGAGGCGAAAGAGGCGAAAGAGGCGAAAGAGGCGAAAGAGGCGAAAGAGGCGAAAGAGGCGAAAGAGGCGAAAGAGGCGGAAGAGGCGGAAGAGGCGGAAGAGGCGGAAGAGGCGGAAGAGGCGGAAGAGGCGGAAGAGGCGAAGGAGGCGAAGGAGGCGAAGGAGGCGACGCGACGAGGCAACGAGCAGGCCGGCGGGAGAGCATGCCGGCCCACCGCGTCTACGGCGATCCCGCCCGTTACCCAGCCGCCGTCAATGACTCGAACAAGGCACTTCGCTCTTCGGCATCGGCGTTTCCTGGGCCGGTTCGAAATCGGCTTCACGTGTGCCCGTTGGCGTCAGCGACACGAAATGCATCGTGGTGCCGCGCGCCGGGAACCCGGCGATCCCCGTCGAACCCCACGGAATCGGCGAGCGCTGCACGCCGCTCACTGAAATGTCCGCCGGCCCGAGCGTCAGCGTCAGCAGCCGCCCGTCGCGGATCGGCACGTACGCATGCGTGCCGGACACCCCGATACCCGATTCGCGCACCGACGCCGGCAGGCAGTCGAGCGTCGCCGTGCGGCGGCCGTCGGGCGCGATCAGCATCGCGACGCCGCGATCGTCCGCCGTCGTCGTGACGACGATGAAGCGGTCGATTTCCGGCACATAAGCCGACGAGTACACGTAGTACTGGATCGCGTCGTTCAGCGTCCCCAGCTTGTCCAGCTTCGCGGTGACCGGGTCGAACATCGCGTATTCGAGCGTCGCGTCCGTGCTGCCTTCGATGTACTTCTGCCACACGAGCAGCGCGGTGTGCGGTGAGCCCGCGACGACGGGCCACCACTCGCGGCGGTGCGGCACGACCGCGACATGGTTCAGCACGCGCCCGGCCGCGTCGTAGGTTTTCACGTACACGCCGTTGCCGGTGCCGAGGTTGTCGACGCCGCCGCCGTCGATCCAGTCGGTGGAATAGAACACGACGAAGCGGTCGGCCGCCGTGGCGACATGCCCCGAGTGGCCGCCCGATTCGACGTCGTTCGGGTAGGGCTTGATCGGCTTCAGGTCGCGGCGGTAGACGCCGTAGCGCTGGCTGACTTCCTGCGGCGCGTTCCAGCCGTCCTCGAACGTGACGAAGATGTCGCCGTGCGCGTTCTGCGCGATCGACACGGGTTCCTGCGCCTCGGGGCGGCTGATGAACGTATGGACGTGCAGCAGGTGCGGCTTGCCGGGCAGCCATTCGCCGACGAACACGTCATGCGGCCAGTTGCCATTGTGCAGCGCGCCGCGCGGCACGATCCCCGAGCTGCTGAAGAACACCCAGCGCTTGCCGTTGCCGGCGTCGGCCACGCCGATGCCGTGCATGAAGCTGCGCGGGTCGACGCCCGGGTGGGGCGACGGGGCGTCCTGCACGGTGACCGTATGCACGGCCGGCGTGGCGGCGAAGGCCGGCGGCGGCGCCGTGACGATGCCGCATGCGCCGCACAGCGCGGCCGCGACGCACCGCGCGACCGCCTGCGCCGGGCGCGTTCGTCGCATCATTCGACGGTCACCGATTTTGCGAGGTTGCGCGGCTTGTCGACGTCGGCACCGCGCGTGCAGCCGACGTGATACGCGAGCAACTGCAGCGGGATCACATTGACGATCGGCGACAGCAGGTCACCCGATTCGCGCACGCGGATCAGGTGCGTGTCGCGGTCGGCGTCGATCCCCAACTGATCGCCGGCCAGCACGTAGAGCCGCCCGCCGCGCGCGCGTACCTCGGCCATGTTGGATTTCAGCTTCTGGAACAGGCGGTCGTCCGGCGCGATCGTGACGACCGGCATCGCGCTCGTGACGAGCGCGAGCGGGCCGTGCTTCAGTTCGCCGGCCGCATAGCCTTCCGCGTGGATGTACGACACCTCCTTGAGCTTCAGCGCGCCTTCCATCGCGATCGGGAAGTGAATGCCGCGCCCGAGGAACAGCGCGTTCTCGGTGCGTGCGAATTTCGCGGCCCAGCCCATGATCTGCGTTTCGAGCGCGAGCGCGTGGCCGATGCGTTCGGGCAGCGCATGCAGCTGCTTCAGGTGCAGCGCGACCTGCTTCGCGTCGAGCCGGCCGCGCAGCTGCGCGAGTGTCAGCGTCAGCACGAACAGCGCGACGAGCTGCGTCGTGAACGCCTTGGTCGACGCGACGCCGAGTTCGATGCCGGCACGCGTCAGGAACCGCAGCGGCGCGTTGCGCGCGATCGTGCTGGTCGCCACGTTGCAGATCGCCATCGACAGTTCCTGGCCCATGTCGCGCGCCCGTTCGATTGCGCCGATCGTGTCGGCCGTCTCGCCCGATTGCGAAATGCCGACGACGAGCGTGCGTGGGTCGGCCACCGTATCGCGGTAGCGGAATTCGCTGGCGATCTCGACCTGGGCGGGCACGCCCGCGATGGCCTCCAGCCAGTACTTCGCGGTCAGCCCCGCGTAGTAGCTGGTGCCGCAGCCGAGCAGCAGCACGCTCCTCACTTTCGACAGCAGCGCGCGCGTGCCGTCGGTCGCGTCGAACAGCGCCGGCGAGATCGTGTCGATGCCGTCGAGCGTGCTGTCGATCGCCTTAGGCTGCTCGAAGATCTCCTTCTGCATGAAGTGCTGGTACGGGCCGAGCGCGGCGTCGCCTTCGCGTGCCTTCACCTGGCACAGCGGGCGCTGGGCTTCGTGGCCGACCGAGTCGACCACGGCGATGCGATCCGGCGTGATCAGCGCCACATCGCCGTCTTCCAGGTAGACGAAGCGGTCGGTCAGGTCGCCGAGCGCCGCGCAGTCCGACGCGAGGTAGTTCTGTTCGGCGCCGATGCCGATCACGAGCGGCGAGCCGGCGCGCGCGGCGACGAGGCGCTGCGGTTCGCGCGCGCTCAGCACCGCGATCGCGTACGCGCCATGCAGCCGCTTGACGGCGCGCATGACCGCGTCGAACAGGTCGTCGCGATAGAGGCTGTGGATCAGGTGCGCGATCACCTCGGTGTCGGTCTGGCCGCGAAACGTATAGCCGCGCTCCCGCAACTCCACGCGCAACGCGTCATGGTTCTCGATGATGCCGTTGTGCACGACCGCGATCGTGTCGCCGGACATGATCGGATGCGCGTTCATTTCCGACGGTGCGCCGTGGGTCGCCCAGCGCGTATGCGCGATGCAGGTCTGCGCTTCGAGGCCCAGCGTCAGCACGCGGGCCTGCAGGTCGGTCACGCGCCGCAACGTGCGTTCGCTGCGCAGGCGGCCGTCGTCCTGTACGGCAATGCCGCACGAATCATAGCCGCGATACTCGAGCCGGCTCAACGCATTGACCAGTTGCGGCACCTGATTGTTCAGGCCGCTTGCTCCGACGATTCCGCACATGATTCACCTCGTCAACAAAAGGTTGCCGCCCTGCCGGCCAAGCACGGCAGTCCGGTGTCAGGAGCGGCGCTGCGCGGCACGATGCAGTCCCGTGCGCGGCGGCGCGTCTCCGCTGACCTACTCGCGGGGCTGCGGCCCCGCGTGGGTTACCCATTCGATGCCGGAAATCGAGCCGTTCGCGTCGTGCGACGCGACGAGAATGCGCGTGGTGCGCCGCGCGCCGCGCCGGTGGGCGCCGGCCAGTGCGTTTGCCGGCACCGAGCGCACCTTGGCGCTGGCCGAGCGGCGCAGCATCTTCGACACGCGCAACCGGTACGCCAGCGGATGCACGACGCGCCCGGCGATCAGCCACGTGACGATGGTGCCGGCGATGATCGCGATGGAAGTCGCGTAGAACACCATCTGTTCGATCGGCATTTCTGCCGGGTTGAACGGCAGCAGGTAGCGGTACGTGTAGATGCAGATCGATGCCCACACGGCGCCCACGAGTGCCGGCCGCAAGAGCCGGAACCAGATGATCAGGGCGGTCCCGACGAGGCGACCGCGCTCGGCGATCATGTCGCGCGGTGCGCGCAGGGAAAGGTCAATAATCGGCGCGTTCTTCATGTTGAATGCCTCGGTCGGGGCTGACCCATACGGCCCGCTTGCCGCGGCCCCGCAGCACGATGGCAGGCAGGGCGACGACGGTGGTGATCATGCTGATCAGCCAGAAGGCGACGGGATACCAGACGGTGTCCAGGAAATACATCAGGAGTTTTTCGTCGTAACGACGATCGATCATGCTGCCGATGATCAGTTGCAGGATGCAGGTGGCGACCAGCAGCATGCCGTGCCAGTGCGGCACGACCGATACGTGCCAGCTTTGCGGCAGCGGGTACACGACATCGATGAGCGCGAGCAGCAGGATGAACGACATCGAGTAGGCCCACGCAATGCCGATCAGGTACTCGGCGAACAGCGGCCACATCATCATCTGCGTCGGCCGCGCGAGCGTGCCCGCATACTTCATCAGCACCTGGATGCCGCCCTTCGACCAGCGCAACCGCTGCCGGTACAGGCCTTTCAGCGTCTCGGGCATCAGGATCCAGCTCAACGCGTGCGGCTCGTACACGACGCGCCAGTCGCGACACTGCAGCTTCCAGCTGATGTCGATGTCCTCGGTCAGCATGTCCGAGCTCCAGTAGCCGACGTCGGCGAGCGCGGTCTTGCGGAACATCGTGATCACGCCAGATACCGTGAAGATGCGGCCGTACACCTGCTGCGTGCGCTTGATCAGCCCGACGATCGACGAGAATTCGCCGACCTGCATGCGGCCGAGCAGCGACGTGCGCGTGCGGATGCGCGGGTTGCCGGTCACCGCGCCGACGCCCGGATCGGTCAGGAAGTGCTCGAGCATCCAGCCGATCGCGTCGTGCGCGAGCAGCGCATCGCCGTCGATGCACAGCAGGTATTCCGCATTCGACACGGCTGCCGCCGTCGTGAGCCCGACCGCCTTGCCTTCGTTGCGTGCGTGATGGATCACGAGCAGCCGCGGGATCTCGACGGCCAGCTCGTTGAGGATCTCGCCGGTGCGATCCTGGCTGCCGTCGTTGACCGCGATGATGTCGTAGTTCGGATACTGCATCCGGTCCAGGTGGCTGATCACGCTGCGCGCGTTCGCGGCTTCGTTGAAGCAGGGCACGACGATCGAGATCTTCGGAATGCCGCTCGCCGCGATCGTCCGCGTGGACAGCTCGCGGCCTTCCTCGAGCAGGAAGTAGTGCACGACGCCGCCGATCATCCATAGGTACGACATGAAGAACGGATAGTAGAAGACGAAATCCTGCAGGCGCTGGATGATGCTGTGGGTTGTCATGGCGTCTTCGTCCCCTGGTTTTTCTGCATTTGCATCAGTGCGTTGATCGAGGTCGGGTCGAGGCGCGACTTCAGCGACATCACGTCGCGCATCGCATCGAGATCCGGCTGATCGTTCAGGAAGTTGTCCGGGTAGTAGCCGAAATTCACCGCGCCCTCGCTGCGCAGCCGCCGCATCTGCGCGAGCAGCGTGCTGGCCGCCACGTCCTTGTGCGCGTGCCAGTCGTACGACTGCAGCTCGAACACGGTGCGCCGCAGCCCGAGCTTCTTCGCACGGACGGCCCGCACGAGCTGGTCCATCCAGTCTTCGGGATCCTTCGCCTGCTCCATGTACGGCATCGCCATCAGCGCGACGTAGTCGTAAGTGGCGAGGAAATCGTCGTAGTTCTGTGCGTACCACGCTTCCGATTCGGGCTTGAGCACCGGCATCGCGAAGATGTTGCGCGCGGTCAGCACGTCGCCCACGTTCTGGTGGGCCAGCACGACCTGTTCGAGCTGGCGGGTCAGGTCGATCAGGTAGCGCGACTTTTGCCGGGTCCAGCGTTTCAGCAGGTCGGGGTTCTCGCGGATCTTGCCGACGTCGGCCGGCAGCCCCCATTGCGAATAGATGCGCAGCGCGTGCCGGCCCGCATCCTCGTAGTCGTCGAGCACCGCGTCGTCGCTGAACAGGATGCCGCTGAACGAAGCGTGCTTGCTGAGATCCTCGTAGATCTGCTGGATCATCAGCCGCGCATCGGGATCGAACGGGCTCAGCCGGAACGTGCGCGTGCCGTTCTCGCGGGCCGGCGCACCGCCGTAGGCAGTCACGGCCTCGAGCCCGCGCTGCTTGTCGGCCGGCGGCCGGAACGCGAGCACCGGCATCCAGGCGTACACCTGCACGTTGGAGCGCGTGTTGAGCTGCCACGCGGCGCGCGAGAACAGGTCGGCGCGCATCGGCAGGTGCCGGTTCGGGAAATACACGGATTCGGCCACGCCCGTGCCTTTCGGGTCCGCAAACGCCTGCAGGTAGACCGATTTGGGCTGCATCCGGTAGATGCGTTCGATCAGCTTGCCGAGATTCGCTTCCTGCCGCGCGGGGTCCGGATCGTAGACCTGGTCCAGGTCGACCTGCACGGTGCGCTCGGGCACGTCGACGTCGCCGCGGTTCGACGCCGGCTCGCGCATCGAGCGCTCGAACCCGCCGATGTCGACGTCGTACATCATCAGAATCCGCCGCAACCGGTCCAGCGGCACGTCCGGCGTATTCGGGCCGGCATCGAGGCTGAACTGGATGTCCATGCCGAGTGACGTCGATATCTGGCGCACGGGCTGGTTTTCCGCGCCGTATGGCCACACCATCGAGCGTGCGACGATGCCGGTATGTTCGCGGATCTGGCGCACGCATGTCTGCAGGTCGTTGTGCACGCGCGCTTCGAATTCGGCGTCGGTTTCATAGCGCTTCTCGTCTTGCAGGTAGAGGTGCGACGTGGTCGCCGGCAACTCGTTGCCTTGCGGATTCGCGACCGCGCCGTGATGGAGGTTGTGCGTGTGGCAGCCGAGTTCGACGAACGGCGACTGGCCGACCTGCTTCACGTCGTCCCACGACATGAAGTAGTCGCGCGGCACCTGGACCTTGTCGCTGATGCGGATCGGCGTATCCGCCGGCGTATCGATCCACGCCGTGACGATGCCCATCACGGCCGGATACTTGAAGCGCTCGAGCAGCGGCAGCACCTTCGTGTAGTGGCTGCGAAAGCCGTCGTCGAACGTGAGGAGCACCGCGCGCGGCGGCAGCGGCTTGCCGCCGTGCCGCGATTCCTCGATCTGCTTGACCGTGATGGTGTGGTAGTTGTTGGTCTGCAGCCACGAGAAGATCGCGGTCAGCGTGCCGGTATCGACCGCGAACGGGTCGATCATCGCCGACTTCGAGGAAAACGACGCCATCAGGTTGTCGCGCACGTCATGCATGCAGATCACGCGAAACGTCTTGCCGTCGGCCGGGTCGGAAGGCGGCAGCAGGTCGATCATCTTGGCGTTGGTCACGCCAGGAAACAGCGAACAGGCGGCAAATGTACCGAGGCATCCGCACATGAAGGTCCGTCTGGATTGCATTGTTCGATCTCCTTGCTAGAACGGCAGGTTGACCGACATGAAGCCGGTTTCGGAGCGTTCGCGCTCGCCGTCGTACGCGTGGCTGCTGACCTCGACGCCATAGCTCAGCGTGATGTCGTGCTTGAACGTCCACGCGTGCTCGAGGCGCGCGCTCCACAGGGCGCTGGTGCCGAAGCCGCGCTCGTTGTACACGCCGCCGGACACCGAGACGCGCTGCTGCAGCCCCATGTCGCCCTTCTTCCACAGGGTCAGCTGGTGCATGACGGTCGCCGCGGCTGCATAGTCGCGGCTCGGGTTGAAGTAGGGCGCGTCCTGGCGCGTGTTGCTGTCGGTGCCGAGATCCAGCGAGACGTTGACCTGCTGGTTGGCGCTCGTGTACACGCGTTGCGTGGCGGTTGCCGAGATCTCCTGGTGCAGGTTCGAATCGCTGTAGCGGCTCACGCCGTAGCTCAGCTTGACCTCGCGACGGTCGTTCTGGCGATACACCACCGAGACGTTCGCCGAGCGGCCCCAGATGTGCGCGGCATACGCCTTCCACGGCAGCGAGTTGTCGTTGGTGTCGAGCCCGCCGCTGACCGTCCAGTAGTCGTTCAGCGCGTAAGCGATCGACCCGCGGCCGCCGGTTCGGCCGTCCGTGCCGAACGAGCGCGTGACTTCGCCCTGGACCGTGAGCGGCCCGTGCCGGTAGTCGCCGCCGACGCCGGTGCGCGTGCGGCTGACGTTGCCGGAGTCGGTCTGCGCATAGCCGAAGAACGTATGCGAGAAGACGCGCCAGTTGTCGCCGAACGGTTGCGAATACACATAACTGTCCGACGTGAAGCTGTTGTCGGCCAGTGCGCTGTTGCCGTGCTCGTAGCTCAGGTCGGTCGTGAACACGGGGCTGCGGTACGCGTTGTAGTCACGCTTGAAGCTGCGCACCGCGCCGCTGTCCGGGAACGTGTTGTCCAGCGTCTGGTCGACGTTCTTCGCGGTCGCATAGTCGTCGGCCGTGAGCGCCGCGCGGCCGAGGCCTGCGAGCATCTCGACGCTGTCCGGGTGGTCGGTCAGCGACGCGCGGTACATCGCGATCGCCTGGCGGGGATGCGACTGGCCGGACACCGCATCGGCGTGCGCGGCACGGATTTCCGCGTTGAACGGCACCTGTTTCTCGAGTTCTTCGAGCGCGGCGATCCCTTGATCGACGTGACCGGTGAAGATCAGGTATTGCGCGCGCAGCCGGTAGTAGCGCAGATAGTCGCTTTCCTCCGGGCCGACGGTTTGCACGTCTTTGGCCGGCGGCAGTGCGTTGCCCATGTCATCGAGCACCTGCTTCGCATCTGTCGCGCGCCCCTGGTCGATGTACGACCAGAACAGCCCTTCGCGCAGTTCGATCGGGCGCGTGCGTGCGCCGTACTGGAAGCCGCGGGTCGCGCGATCCGTCGGCGACGCGGTTGCCTGCTTCAGCGCGCGCTGGTACACGGCGTTCGCCTTGCCCGGTTCGCTCAGGTACAGGTAGGCGTCGCCGACGGCCGACAGCGCGTCGATCGAGATCTCCGCATTGGACGGAATGGTCTCGAACGTCGTGACGGCCGTCTTCATGTCGCCGCGCGCCGCATAGGCGACCGTGCGGTCGCCCGCGAGCGCCGTCCGGACCGGCGTGTACTCGGGCGTGTTCGGCATCCGCTTGTCGAGATCGTCCGCCGCGCGCAGCGCGTTGTCGATCCCGTCGAAGCGGTCGGAACTCGTCATCGAGCGTGACTTGTCGCGCCCGCCGCGCACCTGCTGGCGAATCGCCAGTTCTTCGAGTTGCGCGATGTCGACGGCGGAGAACGCATCGGGCCGCGCCTTCGCTTCGTCGAGCGCCTTGACTGCGCCGCCGCTCGCCGCGAGGCCGAACACGTCATTGCGCACGGTCTCGACGTCGGCGGTACGGAGATTCGGTGCCTGGGGATTCGGTGTCTCGACGTCGGGGCCTTGCGATCGTTGCGTCGGTTCGCCGGGCAGCTGGGCGCCGGGCGTCTGCGAGTTCGGCGCCGGGGACGACGGCGGCGGCGTGCCAGGCATTTGGGGAACCGGCGCAGGCGAGTTCGGCAACGGGGTGCCGGATGCCTGCGCGGTTTGCGTCGGCGCTATCGACGGCGCGGTGGGCGCGGCTTGTGCGGTCTTCGGCGGGGTGTCCGAAGCCGGCGCGATCGGCGCCGGCGAAGGGGGCGCAGACATGTCGGACATCGTCGAGGCGGGCAGCGTCGATGCGTCGGGTGGTTGGGTGTTCTCGGCCTGCGCAAGCAGCATCGGCGCGTCCGGAGTCTGTGCAACCGGTGCCGGCGTATTCGTCGCTTGCGCGGCCGGCACCGGAGCGCTCGATTGTGGCGCTTCCGGTTCCACCACGACCGTGGTCGGCATGGGCGGCTGCGGGTTAGACGCCTGCGCGATCTGCATCGACGCATCCGACGCCTGCGCGATCGGCGTCGTTGCATGAGGGGGCGGGACGCTGTCGGCTTGGGCGATCTGGATCGACACGACCGTTGGCTGCAGGTCGCGCGGTGCCGCATTCGGCGTGCCGTTGGTCCCGGCGATTTCGTTGACGCGGCCCGCTTCCGTCTCGCCGTCGGCGGAGAAGCAGGGGCCGGACGCGACGAGCAGCAACACCAGCGGCGCATGCAGGAGGATCCGCCGGTTGGACGGAGCGACGGTGGTGCATTGTTGTCGACGATTGTTGTCCACGAGGTGCCCTCCTTTCGAAACGATCACATCGGTTGCTCGCCTGACGACGCATGTCGTCAGGCGTCGCGCGGCCGGGCTGCGAGTGCCCGGCGACGCGGCCCCGGCTTACAGCCGGTTGCGGATCGCCTGACCGAGCAATGCACGCGATTCGCTGTTCTTCGGGTCGATCGCGAGCGCCCGGCTCGCGTTCTGTTCCACACAGTTCCATTCGTCGATCACCGCGCACGAGCGCGCCTTCGCCAGTGCCCGCGCGCTTTCCAGCTCCGCGCGCGTGATGCTGGCCGTCTGCATGTGCACGGTGTCGGTGCCATACGGCCGGGGCTTGGGCGCGAAGTCCATGCGCCGGCTCGTGCCGGCCAGCATTTCGGCACGCTGCGTACGATGCGCGGTACCGTGCCGCGTGGCGGCACGACCGTAGGTCGATGTCGCATGCGTACCGGCCGCGAGCGTCACGGGCGGTGCATGCGGCGACTGCCGGTGTTTCGCGACGGCACGGGGTGCGGGCCGCAGCGCGGCTTCCGGTTCGACCGCCAGCGTGACGGGCGGCACGGTGGCTACCCCGGGCGCAGCCGAAGTCGACGCTACCTGCAGCGGCGGCGCGGGCGGAGTGATCTGCGCGCGTGCCGGGGCCGGTTCGGGCGCCGCTGAGGTTCCGGATGTGCTGGTTGCGGAGGTGCCGGTTCCGGACGCGCCGGTTGCGCGCGAGGCAAGGGTCACGATCGCGTTGCGGGTTTTCCCGATGGCGGTTCCGATCACGCCGGAGATGTCGTGCGTCACGCTCGGATGGCCGACCGTCGTGTCCCGTTCGGCGTAAGCGAAGATGCCGAAGATTGCGGCGAACGCAACGAAGCTGAGCGCCGCGTTCTTGCCAGGACCCCAGGTGGGTTTCGGCGGGTAGGTGGGCGAGTCGTCTTGTCGTTCTGCACGAGTCATTCAAAGCTCCTCGATTCGATACGTTGCGGTAAAAGTCGCGATCCGGACGGGGTCAGGTGGTACTCACCATTTCAACTGCGTGGTCAGTGCACCTGTTTCGACGATCGCGAACTGGGTCGCTCCCTGATAGGTTCCTTCGACCCGGTAGCTCGCATCCGGCACGCTGAACAGGCAACGCGACCCCGACGCATTGAATTCGACGAGAACGCGGCCATGTCGCCGCAGGCGCACCTGGACGTTGGCGAGTGGCTGCCCGGTCTTGGCCGAAGCAAACGACACGCCCAGGTTGTACGGCCGGCCGTCAGGCGGCAGTGGTGCGGTACCGTCGATCCGCGCATCGCCGCAGATATACGAAATGACGTAGCGGCCCGCACCCGGGTCGGACGCGGGGGCAGGGGTGGGTGGCTGGGACGCGAGCGTCTGGGCCATCGCATTCATGCAGAGCACGGAAAGGGCGGCGCTCAGGAAAGGGCGAGCATGCTGTCGAAACGAGGAAGACATTGCAACCTCCTGTCCGGAATCAATGGCGAGCATTTATTCCGAGTCAGATTTGCCAGCGTTCTTTTTGCGACACGCTATTGATACACGATGGATTTTGAAGCAACAACCGCGTGTGGCCGGAATGGGACGGCGGTTAAAGATCCTATTTAAATAGGATAACGACGGATTCGTATGAATCTCTTAACTATGAAGAAAGTCGATTTTGCCGAATATGAATATTGCTATTCGGTAGAGATGATCCAGTACGCATTGAATCACGTCGGAGGTATCGACTTCCATGCCGAAAAATAACGACTGATAAAAGGAATTTTTGCGGCTGTATTCCAGGGGAATTGATATCGATCCGGATACAGGTCGCACGATATGAAACGGGGACGCGACGTCTTTGGTATTTTAGATTGTTACAGGTAAATCGAAACTTTTAATTTGTTCTGTAACAGGGTATTTCTGTCCTGATAATCAGACGGAATATGCTGGCGTGCAATGTCGCGTGTAAAAGAATCATCCCGGAAACGCAAACGATTGCGATTCTTCTGATAACGATTACGGGTCCGGCGTAGTCATTTTTCAGGCAATAGCGGGATCGCTGCTTGCTACCGGGGAGAGGGTCGCATGCGCAGGGAGGCGACGCGGATGCATGCGCATACCGGATTGATGCAAACCGCGTTCGCGATCGCGTCGTCGACGAACACGCCGCGAACGCAAACGCAAACGCGAAGATCAGCGACTGCCGCCGGCGCTGCGCCGCGCGATGCGCATCGCCGGCGCAGCTGCGGGTTCGACCGCGCCGACCGCACCTTCGACCGGCGTACGCGGCCGGTTCATGATGTAGGTCCACAGTTGCTCGGCTGCGAGCCCGCGCTTGCGGGCCGACCGGTACAGGCGGATTTCGAGCTCGGTGACCCAGTCGCCGGAACCCGCGCACACGAGCGTGCCTTCCGCGAGCTCCTTCGCGACGCAGCTTTCCGGCAGCCAGCCGATTCCGTGCCCGGCCACGACCATGCCCTTCAACGCCTCGGACATGTGCGTCTCGAAGCACCGGTGCAGCACGTACGGCTCGGTGGCGTTCAGCAGCAGCATCTCGACGATGTTGCCCAGAAACGCGCCCGACGAATACGCGAGCAGCGGCAGCGGGGCATCGGGGGTGCCCGGCAGCTGGAATACGGGCTTGCCGCGCGCGTCGGGTGTCGACACGGGCAGGATCCGTTCGACGCCGAGGCTGACGAACGGAAAGTGATTCGGGTCGAGCACGATCGGCAACTGCGGGTGGTGATAGCCGAGCAGCAGGTCGCATTCCCCTTCGACGAGCTGCTGCACGCCTTCCGGCACGTTCACCGCGTTGACGCGCGCGGTCACGTGGCCGACCTCGCCGTTGAGCTGCTTGAGCCATTCGGGAAACAGCGTGAACACGAGCGTGTGGGCAACCGCGAAACGCACGACCTGATCGCTGGCCGCGAACTGGTCGTAGCCGTTCACGAGATTGCGTGCCGCATACATGCTGCGCAGGATGTCCGCGGCGAGCCCGCGGAACATCTGGCCGGCCGGTGTCAGCGTGATCGGGTTGATGCTCCGGTCGACCAGCTTCGCATCCATCCAGGTTTCGAGTGCGGCAATTCGTCTGCTGAATGCCGACTGCGTGAGGTGCCGGTTACGCGCGGCCCGGGAAAAGCTCTTGGTATCCGCAAGGCTCAGGAAATCTTCCAGCCACTTTGCTTCCATTTCGATCTTCGCTTTTTATAGTCGGGCGCCTGAAAGGCGGCGGCACCGTTTGCTGCACCAATTTTCTAGCGTACCGCGCCTCGCGCCGGTCGACCCGATGTTTTTTTTCGATGGGTGTCAGTCGAAATATGCATGAGCGTTGTCGGCGGGATTACGGCTGCATAGCGTTGAGGTGCCGGACCCGGCTAACCGGACAGTTCATCGCGTCGAACTGCCGGTGCGGCCGCAGACGGTACTTCCCCCCAGGGCCGGTTGCGCCGTGTGCGTGCCGGCCCGCCTTCCGATCCTTTCGTTGCGGTGGTCCGGTGCCCGGGCGGCCCATTTTTTGTGCAGTGCAGATTGCACATTCATGACACGCGGGGGAACTATGTTCGAAAGACGCGGCGCAGCATGAACCGTGCGCGCCGGCGACGCACCGTCGTCGCCCGTTGCGTCGGGCGCTGCACCGCGGTGGTGCGCAATGCCGCGCGGGCGTGCCTGGCGCGGCGCAAAAAGGGGGGATTATCGAGGGGATCGCGCAAGGCACGTTCCTTGCGACGCAGTCGTTACGCCGGTCCGGCATGCGCAATGCCGGGGAAAACGATCGATGGAGAAAAGATCGATGAAGCCATTCGATGAAATGCTGCAATCCGGCGACATGGTAAGGGCGCCCTACGCGCGCCTGAAGCAGTGGCTCGACACCCAGAATCCCGCGAGCCTCGCCCAGAAAGCCCACGACGCGGAAGGCGTGTTCCGCAAGACGGGCATCACGTTCGCCGTCTACGGCGACGCGGAGGCCGCCGAGCGGCTGATTCCGTTCGATATCGTCCCGCGCATCATTTCGGGTGCCGAATGGAGCCGGCTGTCGCTCGGCATCGAGCAGCGCGTGATGGCGCTCAACGCCTTCCTCGACGACATCTACCATCGCCAGGAAATCGTCCGCGCAGGCATCGTGCCGAAGCACCTGATCGCGCACAACGAAGCATTCATCCCGGAGATGATCGACTTCCGGCCGCCCGGAAACGTTTACACCCACATCATCGGCGTGGACATCGTGCGCACCGGCGAGAACGAGTTCTACGTGCTGGAAGACAACGCGCGCACGCCGTCCGGCGTGTCGTACATGCTGGAAAACCGCGAGACGATGATGCAGCTCTTCCCGGAGCTGTTCCAGCAGGTGAAGGTGCGCCCGGTCGAAACCTATCCGCAGATGCTGCGTCAGTCGCTCGCGGCCGTGTGCCCGCCGGGCGGCAACGCCGACAACCCGACCATCGCCGTGCTCACGCCCGGCATCCACAATTCCGCGTACTACGAACATTCGTTCCTCGCCGACCAGATGGGCGTGCACCTCGTCGAGGGCAGCGACCTGCAGGTGATCGACGGCCGCGTCGCGATGCGCACGACCGAAGGCTTCCGCCCGATCGACGTGCTGTACCGCCGCGTCGACGACGCGTTCCTCGATCCGCTCACGTTCCGCCCCGATTCGGTGCTCGGCGTCGCGGGGATCATGGACGTGTACCGCGCGGGCAACATCACGATCGCGAACGCGCCCGGCACCGGCATCGCCGACGACAAGGCGATCTACTCGTACATGCCGGAGATCGTCGAGTTCTACACGGGCCGCAAGGCGCTGCTCGAGAACGTGCCGACCTGGCGCTGCGGCGAGGCCGACAGCCTGAAGTACGTGCTCGACCATCTCGACGAACTGGTCGTGAAAGAAGTGCACGGCTCGGGCGGCTACGGGATGCTGGTCGGGCCGTGCGCGTCGAAGGCCGAGCTCGAAGCGTTTGCCGCGAAGCTGCGCGCGCGCCCCGCGAACTACATCGCGCAGCCGACGCTTGCGCTGTCCACGACGCCGATCCTGACCGAAGCCGGTCTTGCGCCGCGCCACGTCGACCTGCGGCCGTTCGTGCTGGTGTCGGACCGGATCCGCATCACGCCGGGCGGGCTCACGCGCGTCGCGCTGAAGGAGGGATCGCTCGTCGTCAACTCGAGCCAGGGCGGCGGCACCAAGGACACCTGGGTGCTGGCCGACTGAGCCGGACGCGACCGCATGCGCCGTAACTGGCGCGCGAACCGAACGAAGACGGAGTGGACACGAGATGCTTCTGGGACGAACTGCAAGCGGTCTCTACTGGATGTACCGCTATATCGAGCGCGCGGAGAACATCGCGCGCATCGTCGATGCCGGGCTGCGGATGGCGCTCACGCGCACGTCCGACGCGCCGGCCGAATGGTCGTCGGTGCTCGTCAGCTCAGGCACGGACGACGGCTACCGGCAGAAATACGACGCGTACGCGGCCGATACCGTGACCGACTACCTGCTGCGCGACCGCGACAACCCGTCGAGCGTGCTGTCGTGCATCGAGGCCGCGCGCTCGAATGCGCGGATGGTGCGCACGGCGCTCACGCGCGAGGCGTGGGAGAGCGTGAACGGCGCGTGGCTCGCGCTGCGCCGCGGGCTCGCGCAGCCGGTGCCGGAGAGCGAACTGCCGGCCGTGCTCGACCAGGTGAAGCGCGAAACCGCGCTGATCCTCGGCAGCTTCTACAGCACGATGCTGCGCAACGAGATCTTCGATTTCGCGCAGATCGGCGCGTTCGTCGAGCGCGCGGACAACACCGCGCGGATCATCGACGTCAAATACCACCTGCTGCTGCCGTCGGTGTCGCACGTCGGCACGATCCTTGACAACTACCAGTGGGAGACGATCCTGCGCTGCGTCGCCGCGCACCGTTCGTACCGCTGGGTGTACGACGTGCAGTACAAGCCGATGAACATCGCCGACTACCTGATCCTGAACGGCCGCATGCCGCGCTCGCTGCGCTATTGCTACGGGCGCGTCGTGTCGAGCCTGAACCTGCTCGCGAAGGATTACGGCGTGACACATCCGTGTCACGACACGGCCGCGAAGATCCTGCAGATGCTGTCCGACACCTCGGTCGAGCGGATCTTCAAGAGCGGCCTGCACGAGTTCCTGACCGACTTCATCGGCCGCAACAACAGCCTCGGGCTCGAAATCGCCCAGGCTTACAACTTCGACTGAGACTTGCCATGCGACTCGCCATCCGACACATCTCGCGTTATCAGTTCGACGATCAAGCCACCCATGCACTGCAACGGCTGCGGCTGCGTCCGCAGTCGGGACCGGGGCAGACGGTGCGCGCGTGGCAGGTCACGATCGACGGCGTCGAGCCGTCGCTGTCCTATGCCGACGGGCTCGGCAACCGGATCGACCTCGTGCGGCACGACCGCGGCGCGAAGGCCGAGATCGTCGTCATCGCGGCCGGCGTCGTCGAGACGCAGGACCGCGCGGGCATACTCGGTAATCCTGAAGGCTATGCGCCGCCGTGGATATTCGAGCGCGAAACCGCACTCACGAAGGCCGGCGATACCGTGCGTGCGCTTGCGCAAGCGTTGCCGATCGAGCCGCACAGTCTCGACGCGCTGCACTGGCTGATGACGGAAGTGCACGACCGGATCGCGTATGCGCCGAACCTGGCCGCCGAAGCCCCCGTCGATGCGGAAACCGCGCTGCAAAGCGGCGAGGGCACGAGTCGCGACCATGCGCATGCGTTCATCGCGGCCGCGCGCGTGCTGAAGATTCCCGCGCGCTATATCTCGGGCTACGTGCTGGCCGACAGCGCGATGCAGCGCATCGCCGACGCGAAGCAGAGCGCGGGCGACGTCGAGGAGGAAGAAGCGCTCGCACTGCAGAGCGGCGAGGGCATGCAGCAGGTGCTCGGCGCGTCGCATGCCGCGCAGTCGCAATCTCAGTCGCAGGGGATGCCGCAGCCGGCGCACGGTGCGCAGCCGCAGGCGGCCGGGCTGACGCAGCAACCGGCCGGCCATGCGTGGGCCGAGGCCTATGTCGAAGGGCTCGGCTGGGTCGGGTTCGATCCGTTCATGAACCGCTGCCCGGACGAACGCTACGTGCGCATCGCGGTCGGCCTCGACTATCGCGACGCGCAGCCGGTGACGGGGCTCGGCGCGACGGCCGTCGGCGTCGAGATCAGCGTCGTGCAGACGCCGGAACTCGTCTGACCCGACGCGCGCTTTCGCCGAATCCGCCAGGCCGGGCCACCGCGTCGCATCGAGCGCGACGCGGTGCGCGGCCGGCCCAACCCGAACCGAGCTCCCATGTCCATCCACGTCGCGCTGCATCACACCACCCGCTATCGCTACGACCGGCTCGTCAACCTCGGCCCGCAGGTCGTGCGGCTGCGGCCCGCGCCGCACTGCCGGACGCCGATCCTCGCGTATTCGATGACGGTCGAGCCCGCGCAGCACTTCATCAACTGGCAGCAGGACCCGTTCTCGAACTATCTCGCGCGGCTCGTGTTTCCGGAGCGCACCGAGTACTTCGAGGTCACGATCGATCTCGTCGCCGAGATGTCGGTGTACAACCCGTTCGACTTCTTCCTGGAAGCGAGCGCCGATCAATACCCGTTCAGCTATGACGACGCGCTGAAGACCGAGCTCGCGCCGTATCTCGTGTGCGACCCGCAGACGAGCGCGTCGCCACTGTTCCGCACGTATCTCGATGGCGTCGACCTCACGCCGGCCGGCACCGTGAACTTCCTCGTCGCGCTGAACCAGCAATTGCAGCGCGACATCGGCTATCTCGTGCGGATGGAGCCGGGCGTGCAGACGCCCGAGCAGACGCTCGAACTCGCGTCCGGCTCGTGCCGCGACAGCGCATGGCTGCTCGTGCAGCTGTGCCGCCATCTCGGCATTGCCGCGCGTTTCGTGTCTGGCTACCTGATCCAGCTCACGCCCGACGTGAAATCGCTCGACGGTCCGAGCGGCACGTCGGTCGACTTCACCGACCTGCATGCGTGGTGCGAGGTGTACCTGCCGGGCGCCGGCTGGATCGGCTTCGACCCGACCTCGGGCCTGCTCGCCGGCGAGGGCCACATTCCGCTGGCCTGCACGCCGCAGCCGACGAGCGCCGCGCCGGTCGAGGGGCTGATCGACGAATGCGAGGTGTCGTTCGAGCACGAGATGACTGTGACGCGCGTGTACGAATCGCCGCGCGTGACGAAGCCGTATACGGAATCGCAATGGGACGGCGTGTTGGCGCTCGGCACGCAGGTCGACGGTGCGCTGGCGGCCGGTGACGTGCGGCTCACGCAGGGCGGCGAACCGACCTTCGTGTCGATCGAGGATCGCGACGGCGCCGAGTGGAACACCGACGCGCTCGGCCCGACCAAGCGCGGCTATGCGACCGAACTCGTGCAGCGGCTGCGCGCCGAATACGGCGACGGCGGCTTCCTGCATTTCGGGCAGGGCAAGTGGTATCCGGGCGAGCAGTTGCCGCGCTGGGCGCTGTCGATCTTCTGGCGTGCCGACGGCCAGCCCGTGTGGCACGATCCGTCGCTGTTCGCCGACGAGCGCGAGCCGTCTGCGTATACGACCGACGACGCGAAGCGCTTCATCGATGCGCTGGCTGCACGGCTGAACCTGACCGACGAATTCATCCGGCCCGGCTACGAGGACGTCTGGTACTACCTGTGGCGCGAGCGCCGGCTGCCGGTCAACGTCGACCCGTTCGACTCGCGCCTCGACGACGAGCTCGAACGCGCGCGGCTGCGCAAGGTGTTCGAGCAGCAGCTCGACAGCGTGGTCGGCTACGTGCTGCCGGTCAAGCGCGCGGACGACGCGCGGGGCCGCCATCGGCCGGGTCTCGAAGGGGCACGCTGGCAGACGGGCCCGTGGTTCTTCCGCGACGAGCGGATGTACCTCATGCCCGGCGATTCGCCGATGGGCTATCGGCTGCCGCTCGATTCGCTGCCGTGGGCGAGCCGCGCCGACTATCCGTACCTGGTCGAGCGCGATCCGTTCGCGCCGCGCGAAGCGCTGCCGGACGCCGCCGCGATCCGCGCGCGTTACGCCGGCCCGGCCGATGCGCCGCGCTACCTGTCCGGCGTGCATCGCGAGGCGGCCGCGCAGACCGTGATGCAGTGGCGCGACGACGGCACGGCCGGGAACGGGCGGCCTGCCGCGCGCGACCCGAGTCGCCTTCTCGAGCGCTTCGAGTCGGCCGCGTGGATCACGCGCACCGCGCTGTGCGTCGAAGTGCGCAACGGCATCCTGTACCTGTTCATGCCGCCGCTGGCCGCGCTCGAGGATTATCTCGAGCTGCTCGGCGCGATCGAGCTGACCGCGCACGCGCTGGGCGTGAAGCTCGTGCTGGAAGGCTATCCGCCGCCGCGCGACGCGCGGCTGAAGCTGCTGCAGGTGACGCCCGATCCCGGCGTGATCGAGGTGAACATCCATCCGGCCAGCAACTTCGACGAGCTCGTCGATCATACGGAATTCCTGTATGACGCCGCATGGCAGTCGCGGTTGTGCAGCGAGAAGTTCATGGTCGACGGCCGCCACGTCGGCACGGGTGGCGGCAACCACTTCGTGCTCGGCGGCGCGACGCCGGCCGACAGCCCGTTCCTGCGCCGCCCGGACCTGCTCGCGAGCCTGATCGCTTACTGGCACAACCATCCGTCGCTGTCGTACCTGTTCTCGGGGCTTTTCATCGGGCCGACGAGCCAGGCGCCGCGCGTCGACGAAGCGCGCAACGACCAGCTCTACGAGCTCGACATCGCGTTTGCCGAGATCCAGCGCAACAAGCTGCTGTTCGGGCAGGACATGCCGCCGTGGCTCGTCGATCGCGTGCTGCGCAACCTGCTGATCGACGTGACCGGCAACACGCACCGCAGCGAGTTCTGCATCGACAAGCTGTATTCGCCGGATTCGTCGACCGGCCGGCTCGGCCTGCTCGAACTGCGCGCGTTCGAGATGCCGCCGCATGCGCGGATGAGCATCGTGCAGCAATTGCTGCTGCGCGCGCTGGTTGCGCGTTTCTGGGCCGCGCCGTATTCGACGCCGCTCACGCGCTGGGGCACCGCGCTGCATGACCGCTTCATGCTGCCCGCGTTTCTTCAGATGGATTTCGACGACGTGCTGACCGAACTGCGCGACGCCGGCTTCGCGTTCGATCCGGCGTGGTTCGCGCCGCACTTCGAATTCCGCTTCCCGCTGTTCGGCCAGATCGCGGTGAACGGGATGGAGCTGTCGCTGCGCGGCGCGCTCGAACCGTGGCACGTGATGGGCGAGGAGGGCGCGCCCGGCGGCAACGTGCGCTACGTCGATTCGTCGGTCGAACGGCTCGAAGTGCGCGTGACGGGGTTGAACGACAACCGGCACGTCGTGACCGTCAACGGCCGCGCGCTGCCGCTGCAGCCGACCGGTACCGTCGGCGAATACATCGCGGGCGTGCGCTACAAGGCGTGGTCGCCGCCGTCCGCGCTGCATCCGACCCTCGGCGTGCATGCGCCGCTCACGTTCGACATCGTCGATACGTGGCTGCAGCGCTCGCTCGGCGGCTGCCGCTATCACGTCGCGCATCCGGGCGGGCGCAACTACGCGACGTTCCCGGTCAATGCCTACGAGGCCGAGAGCCGCCGGCTCGCACGCTTCGTCGAGATGGGGCATACGCCGGGACGGATGGATGTCGCGGCCGCCGCGCCAAGCCGCGAATTCCCGTTCACGCTCGACCTGCGGCGGCCGTGACCGGACGATGACAGGACGGACGACGATGCGCGGTTCGCAATACCCGGCGGTTCCGGTCGCTGGCGGCCCTGCCGGAATGCTAGGATGCGGGCAGATTGCGGCCGCGCGCCGCAGCCCGCCGCCCCGGGTGGCGGCGCGCGTGCGCGGCCGCGCCCTGACGACGGAACGACACCGTGCCGCCCATTGACACCGATCATCTCGCCGCCCCCGACGCGATGCCCACGCTTTTCGATACCGGCGCGCAGCCGGATGCCGCCGAACTGGCCGCCGCGCTCGCGGCGCCGGCCGCCGCCGGCCGCTACGACGAACTGCGCGGCAGCGCGGCCGGCCTGAACGCGCCTGCGCTCGCGCCCGCGTGGCGCAGCTTCTTCACGTCGATCGGCAGCGACGGCGTGGCCGACCTCGATCGCCGCGCCGACGCGCTGCACCGGCGCATGCGCGAGAACGGCCTGTTCTATCAACTGCACGAGCAGCGCGCCGGCGACGGCGCGGCCGGCCCGTGGTCGCTCGACCTGCTGCCGCTGATCGTCACGCCCGAGGACTGGGTTGCGATCGAGCGTGGCGTGCTGCAGCGCGTGCGGTTGCTCAACGCAACGCTGGCCGACCTGTACGGACCGCAGACGATCCTCGAACGCGGGCTGCTGCCGCCCGCGCTGGTCACGGGGCATCCCGGCTACCTGCGCGCGATGCGCGGCGCACGCGTGCCTGGCGATACCTGGCTGCATGTCGTAGCGTTCGATCTCGCGCGCGGCCCGGACGGGCAATGGCGGATCGTCGCGCAGCACACGCAGGGCGCGGCCGGCCTCGGCTACCTGCTCGAAAACCGGCTGATCGTGTCGCGGCTTTTCCCGCGCGGGTTTCGCGGGCTGCGCGTGCAGCGGCTCGCGTCCGCGTACCGCGCGCTGCTGCAGAGCATGCAGGCGCTCAGCCCGGCCCGCAAGAATTCGCGGATCGTGCTGCTCACACCTGGGCCGCACAGCGCGACGTATTTCGAACACGCGTATCTCGCGCGCTACCTCGGCCTCACGCTCGTCGAAGGCGGCGACCTGACCGCGCGCGACAACCGCGTTTTCCTGAAGACGCTGCGCGGGCTCGAACCGGTGCACGGCATCCTGCGGCGCGTCGATGACGCATGGCTCGATCCGCTCGAACTGCGACCCGATTCGATGCTCGGCGTACCGGGGCTGCTGCAGGCCGTGCGCGCGGGAAACGTGCTGCTCGCGAACGCGCCGGGCTCGGGTTTCCTCGAATCGCCGGCGATGCTCGGCTTCATGCCGCGTCTCGCGGAAGGGCTGCTCGGCGAAACGCTGACGCTGCCGGCCGTGCATTCGTGGTGGTGCGGCGAGGCGGCCGCGTGCGACGACGCGCTGCCGCGGCTCGCGCGCAGCATCGTCAAGGCATCCTATCCACCCGACGTGCAGGCCGGCGGCGCGTTCGAGCCGGTGATCGGCGCGCGGCTCACGCAGGCGCAGCTGGCCGAGTGGCGTGCGCGGATTCTCGCGCGGCCCGAACACTACACGGTGCAGGCCGACCTGCCGCTGTCGCAGGCGCCGACCTGGCCGCGCCAGGATGCGCCCGACGGCAACGGCGGCGCGCGCATCGTGCCGAAGCCGGTGCTGATGCGCGTGTTCGCGCTCGCCGACGGTGCGCAGCGCTGGCGGCTCCTGCCCGGCGGGCTGTCGCGGGTCGGCACGCGCGACACGCTGTTCAACGCGCCGATGCCGCGCGGCGGCAGCACCGTCGATACATGGGTGATGACCGAAGGCATCGTCGATTCGACGACGCTGCTGCAGACGCACCTCGGCCCCGACGACCTCGTCGAACGTCCGCGCGCGATCGCGAGTCGTGCGGCCGAGAACCTGTTCTGGCTCGGCCGCTACACCGAGCGCGCGACCAACCTGATGCGCCTCGCGCGTGCCGCGCTCGAACGGCTGCGCGGCGAGGACGACGTCGATAGCCCCGCGCACCTGGAATTGCTCGACACGCTGTGCCGCGACACGGGCCTGATCGCGTCCGATGCGCCGAACGCCGTCGATGCGCCGCGCGCATTCCAGCACACGCTCGCGACGTCGCTGACGCGCGGCGCGGATCGCACGTCGGGCATCGCGTCCTGCCTGTTCGGGATGCGCGGCGCGGCCGCCGCGATCCGCGAACGGCTGTCGAGCGATCAGTGGCGGCTGATCGACGACGCGACCCAACTGTTCGCGGACAGCGCGGGCCAGCCGGAAGCCGAGGAGCAGATCGGCAACGAGGCGCTGCAGTTGCTCGAGCGCCTTGGCCTGCTGCTCGGGGCGATCACCGGCGCGCAGACCGACAACATGACGCGCGACGACGGTTGGCGCTTGCTGTCGATCGGCAGGCAGATCGACCGGCTGGACTTCCTGTGCAGCGTGCTGAAGGCCGCGTTCGACGAAGGCGCGGTGCACCGGCAGGACGGCTTCGAGCTCGTGCTGGAGCTGTTCGACAGCACGATCACGTTCCGTTCGCGGTTCCAGCGCGGCTTCGACGTCGCGCCGCTGCTGTCGCTCGTCGTGCTCGATACCGACAACCCGCGCTCGCTCGGTTGGGTCGTGCAGGCGCTGCGCGGCCGGCTGACGAAGGTCGAGCGCAGCGAAGGCTACGCGCTGTCCGAGCTGGCCGAGACGATTCCCGACGTCCCCGCGTGGTCGTTGCACGAGCTGTGCGAGACGGCCGACGGCGGCCGGCACGACAAGCTGCTCGATGCGCTCGACACGACGGTGAAGGCGGTCTGGGAACTGTCGAACCGGATCGGCGAGCGCTATTTCAGCCACGTGCGCGAGGCGGGCAGGACGTTATGGTGACGACGAAAGGCGCGGCGAAAGTGCCGCCGGGCTCCGGCAATGCACGACAGGCAGCGTCACCGGCCGCACCGGCCGCCGTTGCCCCCGGCCGGTTGCTGCGCGTCACGCACGATACCGAATACCGTTACGCCGCGCGCGTCGAATCGGCGCAGCACCAGGCTCGCCTGCAACCGCTCGTCACGCCGCGCCAGCAGGTGCTGTCGTTCGCGCTCGACATCGATCCCGCGCCGGAATCGGTCGGGACCGAGATCGACGCATTCGGCAACGCACGCGCATCGTTCGCATTGAACCAGCCGCACGATGCGCTGCTCGTGCGCAGCCGCAGCACGGTACGCGTGACGCCGCCGGTGTGGTCGCGCGGCGCGCGCGGCGAGCCGCCGCCCGCCATCGCGAATCCCGACGGGAAACAGGCGATGGCGTGGGAAGCCGTGCGCGACCGCTTGCGGTTCCGCGCGGGGCAGCCCTACGACGCGGCGAGCGAATTCGTGTTCACGTCGCCGCATGTCGCGTGCGATCCCGAACTCGCCGCGTATGCGGCATCGAGCTTCACGCCGCAACGGCCGCTCGTGCAGGCCGCGTGGGAGCTGATGCGGCGCGTGCATGCCGATTTTGCGTATACGCCGAACAGCACCGACATCACGACGTCGGCGCTCGATGCGCTGCGCTTGCGCAAGGGCGTGTGCCAGGATTTCGCGCACGTGATGATCGGCGCGCTACGCTCGCTCGGGCTGGCCGCGCGTTACGTGAGCGGCTACCTGCTCACGCAGCCGCCGCCCGGGCAGCCGCGATTGATCGGCGCCGACGCGTCGCATGCATGGGTCGAGGTGTACGACCCGGCCTGGCCCGAGGACAACGGCTGGCTACAGCTCGATCCGACCAACGATCGTGCGCCGGGCGACGACTACGTGATGCTGTCGATCGGCCGCGACTATGCGGACGTGACGCCGCTGCGTGGCGTGATCCGCGGCGGCGGTGCGGATCAGGAGCTGAAGGTCGGTGTGACGGTGGAGCCGCTCGACGCGCCGTAACGCATGCCGTATGCCGCATTCCCGCACGAATCGCCGTTTAAGTCTTCGTTAATACTGCACGCCTAGCATGGTCATGCCGGCGAACGGATCGGACTCGATCCGGGGCACCGGCGGCACGCGCGGGTGCGTCGACGTCACGGCGCCGCACCGTCGCGCATCGCCATTCCCTTGCAACGGCGGCGAATCATGATCAAGACCTTCGACTACACGCTCGGCAGCGACACGATCGCGCTCTGCGCGAGCTTCGGCGCGGGGCCGGCGTGGCGCCGCGTGCTCGTGAGCCGGGCGGATTCGATGGAGACGCTGGTGGTGCTCGATGCGCGCGGCCTGTCGGGCCTGCTGAAGGTGGCGACCGAAGCGCCGGAAGGGTTGCTCGACGATGCGATCCGCAAGGTCGGCGATGAACAGCTCGTGGAGCGGGCGATCAGCGGCAAGGCGATCGTCGAAGCTGCGCTTTGAACGGGCGGTGCGTGAGCGTGCCGGCAGGCACGGCCGAACGCACCGCGTTGCATGGCGTTGATTATGCGGCGAACCGGTCCGTTGCCGCGACCAGCGCTTCCAGGATCCCCGGCTCGTTGTACGCATGCCCGGCGCCGGGCACGATCTCGAACGTCGCATCCGGCCATGCCTTCGACAAATCCCATGCGGTACGCACGGGCGTCGCGACGTCATAGCGGCCCTGCACGATCACGCCCGGGATGCCGGCGAGGCGATGCGCGTCGCGCAGCAGCTGGCCTTCCTCGACGAAGCCCTTGTTCACGAAGTAGTGGTTTTCGATCCGCGCGAACGCGAGTGCGTAGTGGCCGTCCGCGAAGTGCGCGGCGAGCTTGGGGTCGGGCAGCAGCGTGATCGTGCGACCTTCCCAGATGCTCCACGCGCGCGCGGCTTCGAGCTTTGCCGCTTCGTCGTTGCCGGTCAGCCGGCGATGGTAGGCGGCCATCAGGTCGCCGCGCTCGGCTTCCGGAATCGGTGCAACGAAGTCTTCCCACAGGTCGGGGAACAGCCACGACGCGCCTTCCTGGTAGTACCACAGCAATTCCGAACGACGCATCGTGAAGATGCCGCGCACGACCAGCGCACTCACGCGCTCGGGGTGCGTTTCGGCATAGGCGATCGACAGCGCGCTGCCCCACGAACCGCCGAACACGAGCCACTTTTCCGCGCCGACCATCTCGCGCAGGCGCTCGATATCGGCGACCAGATGCCATGTCGTGTTGTTCTCGAGGCTGGCGTGCGGCGTCGAGCGGCCGCAGCCGCGCTGGTCGAACAGCAGGATGTCGTAGCGCTCCGGATCGAACAGACGGCGATGGTCGGGGCTGCAGCCGGCGCCGGGGCCGCCGTGCAGGAACACGGCGGGCTTGCCGGCCGGGTTGCCGCAGCGCTCCCAGTAGATGCGATGGCCGTCGCCGGTGTCGAGATGGCCGTGGGCGTAGGGTTCGATCGGTGGGTACATGACGTTTCCTGATTGAAAGGTCGGTGGGGTGCCGAAAGCAGTACGCCATTATGCCCAACTCGCCGTAATGGCGTGTTCCGGTTCCGGCATGCCGGACGACTGCCGTGCTTGTCGATCGATATTGAAAAAATCCGTAAAAAACCGCATCGCATCGTTCACGCATTCCGATTCAATATGCCTTTGTGTTTCGTGTGCGTGCCACGCATGAAATGCATTCATGACGCTGGCCATGCGTCGCGGATCAATGAGAAATCAAAATAATTCCGGGGATTGTGAATGGATAGCGATTCTCTGACGAGGAAGGAGCGCGAGATCGTGTCGTTGATCGCGCGGGGGATGCGCTGTACGGAGATTGCCGCGGCATTGGGGGCCGCGCCGATGACGGTGCGCAAGCACCGCGCGAACATCGTGCGCAAGCTCGGCCTGACGGGCACTGCGCAACTCGTGGCCTATGCGGTCGAACACGCGCCGCCGCTCGCGGACGACCTCTCTCCTTGCGAAGATCGCCGCGCTCGGGCCGCGTGAGCGGGATGTGCTGCGCCTGATCGGCGCCGGTCTCGCGAGCAAGGAAATCGCAAGATTGCTCGATGTCAGCCCGCGCACGATCAGCAAGCATCGTGAAAACATCATGCACAAACTGTCCATTCACGAACTTGCCCGTCTGGTGAAAATCGGTCGCGAATTGTGATTCCGGCGATCCGTATTTTCGCTACGCAATCGGAGGTATTGAGCGGTATTCGTATTCGGCGCAATTTGAATGCCGAGCGGATATTGCATTGCATTCGCTCACGGACGGGCGAATGCGCGATATTCCGAGGGCGAATTCACCCGATTTTCGAAATGAAAAGGAGTGAAAAATGGAAAGTCAGAGTCCGATTGTCTGGAAGGACGATCGCGCCACGCAGGTCGCAGTGGCGCAACTCGTCAATGTGTCGACTGGGGAGTTCGTGGTCGACGTCACCGAACCGCCGCAAGTCAAGGAGTGGACGAGGCTGCTCGAATCGCGGGCCGCCGAGGATCACATGGAAGGGGACGCCGCGCTGCTCACATGGCCGCCCCGTCCCGTGTCGAGGCCCGCGATCTACGGTGGCGTGATCGTCTCGACGGTCAGCACGTTCGCGCTGCTGACCGGCTTCGCGATCTGGCGCAACTACACCGTGAGCGCGGAACTGACCCCGGACCGGATGCGCTTCCGTCTGCGTCCGCCGCCCCCGCCGCCCCCGCCGCACGCGTAAAGCAGCCCGGCCGCCGCCCGTTCGGGCGCGGCCGCCGCGTGACGTACCGCACGCGCCGGCGAGACAGCACGGCGGCGCGTGCGGAACCGAAATCACAGGAGATCAATCATGCCAGTTGACAATTCGGCGGCCGAGTCCGCCCGGAGTCTGTTGAACGGTATCGACTACAGCGCGCTGATCGGCGGTCCGTTGCAGGCCGCGATCACCGCTCAGGCGATGGCCGCGAAATCCACCTACGAGTTCATCGACAAGGTCGGCCTCACGACCGACAAGGACGGCGTGAAGCAGGCCGTCAACGTCACCTTCCTGTACCAGAAGGACGGGCAGATGGTGAAGCTGATCGTGCCGTTGCTGACGATCGTGCCGGTCCCGCTGATCCTGGTCGACGAAGTGACGATCCAGTTCAAGGCGAACATCAATGCTGCTGCGTCGTCGACGTCGGAAGAGTCGAAGTCCGAAGCGATCGCAGGCGAACTGTCGGCGCAGGGCAAGATCGGCTGGGGGCCGTTCAGCCTGTCGGCGCAGATGAAGGCCAGCTACTCGAGCAAGAAGGATTCGAAAGCGACGCAGGACTCGCGCTATTCGGTCGAGTACACGCAGGACGTGTTCGTGCATGCGTCGCAGGCCGGCGTGCCGGCCGGGCTCGCGACCGTGCTCAACATCCTGTCGAGTGCCGCGACCGGCGCGAGCCGCAACGGTGACATGCAGGTCAGCCCGGCGTTGTCGACCGTGATGTCCGGCGATCCCGCGCAGCAGCAGATGCTGCAGGTGCGCCTGCAGAATTCGAGCGGGCTGTTCGCCGGCGATACGGAAGTCGTGTTCCAGATCGATCCCGCGCTCGCCGACAAGTTCCGGATGAGTCGCGCGCCGTTTGGTTCGACCATCCCGTTCGATCAAGCGGGCAAGATCGCGTCGTTCAAGACCGACGGCGACGGTTCGCTGTCCGTCCTGTTCTGGGCCGAGGGCGAGGTCGACGCGCAGGCAATCGACCTGACGGTGTCCGCGTCGATCCCCGCACCGGACGGCGGCAAGGCCGACGCAAAGACGGTCGTCGTGCCGGTGCGCGTGCTGCACCGGTTGCCGCCGCCGTCGGCGCCGTCGCTCAAGAGCGCGCAGGCCACGCTCTCGATCGCCAAGGACGCTTCCGACAAGGATGTGCTGACCGCGCTGCGGCCGGACGGCACGCCAGCGGCGGATGTCGAGCTGAGGTTTGCGTTCGACGCCAGCGGCACGGCGTTCGAGGTCACGGCGAACGGCAAGAGCGTGACGAGCGATCCGCCGAAGACCGATGCCGACGGCAAGGTCGAGATCGATTGCAAGGCGCTCGACGACAACAGCAAGTCGATCGTGACCGTCAGCGCGACGATCGACGGCGCCGGCGTGTCCACGAGCCTCACGCTGCAGGCCAAGCCCTGATCCGTCCGATGTGACAACCCACCCGTGCCGGCCTGCCGGCGCGGGTTAGAGGAGAACACCGATGACCAATCTGCGGGATATTGCCGCCGCGTTCCTCGACAGTCTCGCGGGCGCGCAGCACGAAGCGAACCTGTATTCGAAGCGCCTCGCGGTGAAGTATCGCGAGGATCCGTTGCTCAAGTATTT
The DNA here is from genome assembly GCF_000012945.1 of Burkholderia lata. Taxonomy (NCBI): domain Bacteria; kingdom Pseudomonadati; phylum Pseudomonadota; class Betaproteobacteria; order Burkholderiales; family Burkholderiaceae; genus Burkholderia; species Burkholderia lata. Next base: position 2,200,589 of record NC_007511.1, on the reverse strand, counting down.
CCCGGTGCCGAACGGTCTGCTCGACGAAGCGGACGTGACGTTGCGCTTCGCGGTGCCGCCGGGCGCCGCCGACGACGAGCGGTCATCGCGGCTCGACGTGGACACGCCGACGGCCGATGCGCTGCCGTCGCAGGTCGCCGTTGCCGACCTGGCGACGGAGGCCGGCGCGCTGCTGCTGCGGGATCTCGCTGGCGCGCTCGGCCCCGTGCTCGGCGCGAGCGGGGCGGCCGGTGAGGGCGCCGACCCGCTGCGCGACCGGATCGACGCATTGCGTTCGTCGCGCGTCGCACGCGAGCTGGGCAGCAACCTGCACGCGCTGCTCGGCGATGCACTGACGCAGGCGATGCGTCGCACGGAGCCGTCGCTCGATGCGCTGCGCGCGGGCCTGCTCGACGTGCTCCACGCGTCGCTGGACGGTAGCCTGGCGGACGTGTTCGACGTGAGCGATCGCAAGGATGCGGGACGCGCGTCGTTCGATGCGGCGGTCGACGCGAGCTGGGAGGCGCTGCGCAGCCTGATCGACGCGGCCGCCGAGCGCCAGCGCGGGATCCAGGCGGAGACCGCGCGTGTGCCGTCGCTCGCGGTGACGCTGGACCCGGCCGCGCTGCAGGGCATTCCGGCCGAATTCGTGCAGACGCTGACGCTGCGCGCGAAGCTGCGCAACTACAAGTGGGTGCTCGTCGGCGAAGGCGGGCGCGAGCGCGACGAACTGGTTGTCACGGAGTGATGCCATGACCGATTCCATCAGCCCCGTCGTCGATCTGCAGTACTTGTTTGCCGCGCCGATCGAGGCCGTGATCGAAGCCGACTTCATGGCGGCGCGCCAGTTCGTCCGGTACGTCCGCGAGTTTGGCTTCGTGCAGAACGCGTCCATTGTCTGCGAACCGGACGACCCGGATGGCACCGACTTCGGCGAACTGCGGATGATCACGTTCTTCTACGAACAAGTGGTCGGCAAGGACAAGACCGAGTGGCGCCGCGTGCAGGTTCCGGTGCTGTCGCTGATTCCGTTGCCGCTGCTCGAAGTGAAGACCGCGACCTTCGATTTCGGTGTGCGTCTGCTGCTCGCCGAGCGCGTGCAGGCGCCGTGCGCGATCCCGCTGCTGCCCGGCGATGCGGACGACGCCGCGCCACGCCGGTATCGCTGGAGCGCCATGCTCGCGCGCGGCCGGCCCGAGGCCGGCAGCCAGTCGCGCGAGGACGTGTCGCCGTTTCTCGAGGCGAACATCGGCGCCAAAGTCGAAGTCGGGCAGGCCGGCATCCCGGCCGGCATCGGCAACCTGCTGGCGCTGCTGGGCATGAATACCCAGGTCGGCGGCGCCGGCACCCAGGCCACCGGCGAAGGTGGCGATCACGCCAGGAGGGAGTCATGAAGACGAGCGAGAAGATGCTGAACGACGCGCCGGGTTTCACGTGCCCGGTCTGCGCGCGCGGGCGGGTGAAGTTGTCGCTGGCGGATTTTCTCGGTAACAGCGAGGTCCGCTGCCCGATGTGCGGCACGTCGTTCCAGATGGACAAGACGGGCTGCGCGGAACTGGTGGATCGGCTGCAGGATCTCCAGGTTGCGCAGCAGAACGTCCGGCTGCTGGAGAAGAAAGCCGACCGGTGAAACGGGGCGAGTTTGCTGCGGCCCGTGGGTCGTTGCGCTGCAGCAAACGGCCGACCGAGCGCCACCCGCCCCGGGCGTTCCGCCGGGGCGACCTGCATGCCGGGATGGCAGCGGGATTTTTGAAGCAATTTCATTCCGATATTTTTCATACAAAATCCCGGCGGCATATCGGCGTGCCGAAGCGGGGGCGCCGGTCTGCTGCCCATCCACCGTGCCAACGGAAACCAGCCGATGAACCATCGCGTCACGCAGTTGACCGGGTTGCGCGCCGTCGCGGTCGCGATGGTGGTGATCGGACATGCCGAGCACGTGCTGCCCGGCGGCTACACGGGCTGGTACGCGCCGTTGCGGCTGATCGCTGACGGCCGGCTCGGCGTGCTGATCTTTTTCGTTCTGAGCGGCTTCCTGATCACCAACGTGTTGCGCGCCGAGTTCGCGCGCACCGGTGGCATCGCTCTGACGTCGTTCTACGTGCGCCGTGCGCTGCGGATCTGGCCGGCCTGCTACGTCTATCTCGCGGCGGTCGCGATCGTGGCCTTCGCGGGCTGGTTCGACGTCGACCGCCGGCAGTGGCTGTATGCGGCGCTGCACCTGTGGAATTACTCGGCGTGGTTCGGGCTGACCGGCGACAACACGCTGCATCCGGACGGCGCGTGGTATCTCGGCCATTTCTGGTCGCTCGCGCTCGAGGAGCAGTTCTACTGGTTCTGGCCGCTGCTGTTCGTGTACGGGATGCGCCGTGGCGGTACGCGCTGGCTGGCCGCGTTGATCCTGGTCGTGCCGCTGGTGCGCGCTGTGACGTATTTCGTTGCGCCCGCGCTGCGCGGGCAACTCGGGATGATGCTGCACACGGGCGTCGATCCGATTCTGATCGGCTGTTATGTGTCGCTCAATCGTGAGCGGCTTGAAGCGTGGATTCGTACGTGGCGTGGCGAGACGCGTATCGTGACGGCGATCATCGTTGTCGTGCTGATCGGCATGCCGCTTGCCGAACATCGGCTCGGCGGCTTCTGGAATGCGACGTACGGCGTGACGCTCGAAGCCGCGCTGATCGCGATCGTGATCGTCGTGCTGAATTTCCGTAACGAGTTCTGGTGCGCGCGATGGCTGCGTACGCGGCCGGTCGTGTTCGTCGGCACGATCTCGTTCAGTCTTTATCTGTGGCAGCAGCCGTTCGCGAATCCGGATCTGGCCGTGCCGCATGCATTCCCGCTCGGGATCGTGTGGGCGTTGATGGCCGCGACGGCGAGCTATTTCCTCGTTGAGAAGCCGTTCCTGCGGTTGAAGGATCGATATTCGGCGCGCGAAGCGCGACGCGTGCGGGACGACGCGCTGCGGATGCCGGCGTCGGGCGAGGCGATCGGCGCGAAGGTGGCGGAGTAGGCGGGCGGGGCGGTGCCCCGCCTGGGCCTTACTTGAAGCGCTTCATTGCGGCAGGCGAATACCAGAAGTTTCGGAACATATCGATTCCGTACGTCTTGCCGTCGTAGTGGACGACCGTGCGCGCAGTGCGCTTTCCCGTATCCGAGTATTCGCCGTCCTTGCGCTGCGTCTTCGTGATGTGAGCGGTGATCGACAGATCGGCGAAACCATGGCTCGACGTTTTATCGACGGCGACTGTCATTCGGGCCTCTTCGCTGCTCGCATCGCCGACGCCCGGGCCGCAGGATTCGCCTTCGACACTGACCCACCCGCGGAGGTTGGTGCCGAATACCGAACGGATGTGGTTGCCTTCACGTACCCATAGCGTCAGTTCCCCGTCCGCGTCGGCATCGGGACAACTCGCCCCTCGCGCGCTGCTGGTGAACACAACGCCGAATGCGCGCAGGTCAGGCGACAACTGGTACCGCGCCGTATCGATGCGATAGCTGTTCTCGCCGATTTCGGTCGTCGCATCTTCCTGGACCACCGACTTTTCTGCCGCCACGACCTTGCCACCTTCGACGAGCGCGACGACCTGCAGCTTTTCGCTATCGTCGGGATTCTTGCTCTTCGGCAACGAATCGAACGCGACGGCTGCGATCGTCGTTTCGGGCGCATTCGGCATGACCTTGCACGCCGACGCGACGACGAGCCGGTCAGCGTCGCGCGTGGCGAGACGTGCGCTCGCGATGCCGGCCCAGCGCGCGACGGCAGTGACGGTATCGTCGCCGCAAACCTGGCTGTCGGCAGCCTGAACGGCGGGGGCGGCGACGAGCGCCAGCAGTGGGGCGAAGCGGAGGATTCTTGTGGTCACGATGGGAACAGGTTCTTCACGGGTTGTCGTGGATGTCGCTTACCGACCCGAAGCGTACCGCAGCACGCAGAAAGATCGTCCGAGTGCTTGACCGCATCTGTGCCGCCACATGTATCGGACCCGCTTCGCGGGCGCAACGCAGCCCCGATCTCATTCGGCAAACGTGGACGGATGCGCGCGGAACCTGCAGCCCGTCGCATCCTTCGCTGATGATGGCGCTGGGGCCGGTGTTCGAGCGTTTCCTTCGGCTTGAAGCCGGATCAAAGTCGACGGAATACCAGACTGGCATTGACGCCCCCAAAACCAAAGCCGTTGGAGATCGCATATTCCGTCGATATTCTGCGGGCCGATCCGGTGACAATATCGATGCCTTCAGCTGCCGAGTCCGGCTGGGTCAGGTTCAGCGTAGGAGGCGCGAGCTGGTCGCGCAGCGCAAGGACGGTGAAAATCGCTTCCACGCCGCCGGCAGCCCCAAGCAAATGTCCTGTCGACGCCTTGGTGGCTGAAACGGCGGGACCGCGACCCGATCCAAATACGGTCTTGATGGCCGCCAGTTCGCTGATGTCGCCGACGGGCGTGGACGTCGCATGGGCGTTTAAATGCCCGATCAGCTCAGGTTCGAGATTCGCCTGCCGGATCGCGAGTTCCATCGCGCGTCGTCCCCCGGCGCCGTCCTCGGGCGGCGATGTCATATGGTATGCATCGGCGCTCGTGCCATAACCGAGTACTTCGGCGATGGGGGTGGCGCCTCGCCGCAGCGCGTGTTCCAGCGCTTCTATGACGAGCATGCCGGCGCCTTCTCCCATGACGAAGCCGTCTCGCCCGGCATCGAACGGGCGGGATGCCTGCGCAGGATGATCGTTGAAGCCTGTGGACATGGTTCTTGCAGCGGCGAACGACCCCAGGCTGACTCGATCGATGCAGGCCTCCGCGCCGCCGCACACGGCAATGTCGGCTTCGCCCGCCCGAATCAGGCGCGCTGCGTCGCCAATCGCCTGTGCGCTGGCGGCACAGGCCGTAACCGGTGCGCCCAGGGGGCCGCGAAGGCCGTGGCGGATGGAGATGTGGCCAGCGGCCATATTGGCCAGGAAGCTGGGTACGGTGAAGGGAGAAAGCCGTCTTGGCCCACGGTCGTCAGTGATCCTGACCGCCTCCACAATTGCACCGAACCCGCCCACGCCAGACGCGACGATGGTTGCGGTTCGTTCGCGAGCGCTTTCGGTTTCAGGTCGCCACCCGGATTGATTCAAGGCCTCTTGCGCGGCGCCCAGCGCAAACAGGCTGAACCGGTCCATCTTCTTCTGGTCCTTGGGGTCTGCAGCGAGGGCAGGATCAAATCCCCATGGACAGTCAGGCGTCAGCACGGGCACGACGCCACCGACCTTCGACGCAATTCCGTCCGTGACATCGTCGGGCAAGCTGACCACGCCCGAATGGCCCTTCAGGAGACGGCTCCAGACGGATTCGACTCCGCATCCCAATGGCGAAACCATACCCATGCCAGTCACGACAATGCGTCTTGTGTTCAAACCGTGCTCCTCTTTTGACCGATGAAGACAGGCCGCCGGCGATTGGCGCAATGCGCCAGCCGACAACTATCACGAAGTTCAGAAATCACGAAGATGTCGCGTCAGTATAGGTATGGGGCGGGTAAGGAATTCGCACATCGCGCCAATTAATATGCAAAACGCGCCATAATGATCCAATCATGAATCTGCCCCGCCAACGTCCTCTGACTGTTTCGGCGCACTTCCTGCACGGGATGTTGCGTGCCGTTCGCACGCGTCACGGAGAAGACGTGACGGCACAGGTCCTCGCGAGCGCCGCCATCCCGCAGTCTCTTCTCAATCAACCCGATGCACGAATCACGCGGCAGCAGTACGTCGCGTTGTATCGGACGGTCGCGGCGTCGCTCGATGACGAGATGCTGGGGCTATGGTCCAGGCCAATCAGGGGCGGCACGTTGAAGTACCTGATGCTCAGCCTGCTGGACGCGCCAACGGTATTGGTCGCGTTCAATCGTTTTGTTCGTTTCTGGAATTTGCTGCTGGATGACTACCGGTTGCACATCTCAACGAAGAATGATCTGGTGCGGCTGGCGCTGGTTGAGCGGATGCCTGGCACGCAGGTTACGCCTCTTGGGCATGAGTTGATGATGAAACTGGCTCACGGCATAGCGTCCTGGCTACTCGGCAGGGAACTTGCGCTGCAACGGGTCGAGTTCAGTTTCGCCAGGCCCAGGTACGTAGAAGACTATGCATTCCTGTTTCCCGGGGCGGTGCAGTTCGATTCCGGGATGACGAGCATCCATTTCTCGTACCAGGATTGTGCCGAGCCGTTCAAACGCGAAAAGCACGAACTATGGGCTTTCCTTAACGCCGCACCCGGAGCCTGGACTTTCAGCGTATTTCATCATGGTTCGATCGTTGCCAAAACGCGCGAGCATCTTGAACGGAATATCGCGCAGCCGTTGACGATACAGGCGCTCGCGCAGGCGTTGCATACGTCTGTGCGCACGCTCAATCGTAGATTTGCGGAAGAGGGCACCCATTTCCAGCAGGTGAAAGACGGACTGCGGCGGGATATCGCGGTCGATCGGCTGACAAATTCGAACACCAGCGTGGCCGTGCTGGCATTTGATCTTGGCTTTTCCGACGCAACCGGTTTTTGTCGTGCGTTCAAACACTGGACTGGCAGTAGTCCTACGGATTATCGCAAGGATACGCGTCGAGATGAGTGACGAGAACACGTCGGGCATTGACGGCACGTGTCGAATAGCCGGAGCTGGCCGAACACCGGCAATGAGGGCCTGTGTTTTCGAGAAATCCGAGAAGAATAAAAAAGGCCCTTGCGGGCCTTTCGTCGACGGCTGAAGGGACGGGCGAACGCTTACCGCGTCAGCGCCGTGAACCCCTCCAGCAACCGATCGACATCAGCCGCCTGAATCGCGCCCATCGTCGAGATGCGGAACAGTTCCTTCGACAACCCGCCTTGCCCCGCGTAGATCACGAAGCCACGTGCCTTCAGCCCGTCGTGCAGCGTCTCGTACGTGACGCCTTTCGGCAACCGGTACGCACGAAGAACAACCGACGATTCCCCTTCCGCCAGCACCAGCGGCATCCCGCGCGCGGCAAGCCCGGCTTGCGCCTGATCAGCCAGCGCCTTGTAATGCGCATGCCGCGCACGCCAGCCGCCAGCCTCATCGAACTCACGCAGCGCCTCGACGAGCGCGTAATACGCGTGCACGGAAGGCGTAAACGGCGTATTCCGCTGATCCTGCAGCTTCGCGAGACGACCGAGGTCGAGGTAATACGTACGGCTTGCGGCCTTCGCGAGCGCGCTGCGGCGCACGATCACGAACGCTGCGCCCGGCACGCCGTGCAGGCACTTGTTCGCGGTCGCGGCAACGGCATCGATATCGCCGCCAGCAAAATCGATCGCTTCCGCGCCGAAGCTGCTCACACCATCAACGAGCATTTTCACGCCACGCGAACGGCAGACCTCGGCAATCGCACCGAGATCGTTCAAGCGGCCCGTCGTCGTTTCATGATGAATCACCGCAACGTGCGAATATCCACCCGCATCGAGCTTCGCACCAATCTGCACGAGATCAGGTGCCTGCATCCACTCATGCTTGAGCACCTCATGCGCGATCCCATACTGCGTCGCGATCTGCGTGATCCGCTCGCCATACACGCCGTTCTCGATCACGAGCAGCTTGCCGTCCTTCGGCACGAGCGCCGCGATCATGCTTTCGACCGCGGCCGTGCCCGACCCCGTCATCAGCACGGCCGTCCACTCAGCCGGATCGAGTTCATACGCGGCGACGAGGCGCGCACGCGCCTCATCCTGCAGATCGAAGAATTCGCTTTCGCGATGGCACAGATCGGGTTGCAGCAGGCTGCGGCGCACGCGTTCGGTGAGCGTGACCGGGCCGGGGTTCAGCAGCAGCATCAATGGGCTCCTTCAACGTGGGCTTCGGTCTGCGCGGCGCCGATGTGCCGCATCAGACGATTCTTGACCTCGACCGGCGTGACGGTCGGGCGGGGCAGGCCGTCAGGCACGCCGGTGCGGATCGCGAGCCGCACGAATCGCGTACCGTCGGCCGGCGCGGCCAGCGCCGTGTCCAGCACGTCGAGCGTGTCACCTTCGACCGCCGACGCATACCCGCACGCGGCTGCGACACCCGCGAACGAAACATGTTGCGACACGGTGGCCTGGCCACCCGTCGATTCGTGCGCGCCGTTGTCGAGCAGCACGTGCGTGAGGTTCGCCGGGCCGTAGGTGCCCAGCGTCGCGAACACGCCCATGCGCATCAGCGCGGCGCCGTCGCCGTCGACCGCGACCACGCGCAGGTCGGGGCGCGCGAGCGCGAGGCCGAGCGCCATCGGCGTCACGCAACCCATCGAGCCGACCATGTACAGCTGGTTCGGACGATCGTCGATTGCGTAGAGTTCGCGGCCGCAGAAGCCGGTCGACGCGAGCACGACGGTCGAATCGACCGGCGTGTGCGCGATCACGCGCTGCAGCGCGTCCTGGCGGGTCGGCCACGCGGCAGGCGATTCGGCACGTGTCGCCGATTGCGCAGCGACATGCGCGCGCGGCTTCGCGGCCGGGTTCGCCTTCAGCTCATACGGCGCGACGCTGCCTTTCTGCATCACGAGCGCGTACGGGCGGCCCGTCGCGTCCATGTGCGCGATCGCACGGTCGAGTGCCGGGCCGACCTGTTCCGGGTCGGTCGGGAACGTCTCCCACGGGATCTCCATCGTGTCGAGCATCGCGGGCGTGATCGGACCCATCAGCGCGTGCTGCGGCTCGTCGGCCACGCCCGGCTGGCCGCGCCACGTGACGATCAGCAGCTGCGGCAGGCGGAACGTCCACGTGAGCGACGTGAGCGGGCTCACCGCGTTGCCGAGCCCCGAGTTCTGCATCATCGCGATCCCGCGCTTGCCGCCGAGCGTCGCGCCCGCGATCAGCGCGACCGCGTCGCCTTCGTTCGCGGCCGACACGTAATTCAGCGTCGGGTCCTGCAGCACGTAATTGATGAACGGCGTCAGGTACGAGCAGGGCACGCCCGCGTACCAGTCGAAACCGCGCTCGCGCGCGGCCTCGACGAACTGGGCCGCTTCGATCATTGCGCGCCCCCGTTGCCGGCACCCGGTTCGGACAGCGGCGTTTGACCGTGCGCGAAGTCGCCCGCGCGGCGGAAGTCTTCGAGATCGTTGACGCCGCGCCAGTGGCCGTGCACGTACTGCACCTCGATCTTCTCGCCGGCGGCGATCAGTTCGTTGAGCAGCGACGGGATGTCGAGCGTGTCGAAATCAGGACGCGCCTGCAGCGTCGCGAGCATCGCCTTCAGGCGGTCGACGCCGGCGCCACGCACGTTCAGCAGGCCGATCCAGCGGCCGTGCGGCGTGCCTGCGGCGACGTCGCTCGAGACGCGTTGCAGGTAGGTCTTCTGGCCGAACAGGCCGCGATCGTCTTCCGCCGAGCAGAGTGCGAAATCGCGCACGCTCTGGTTGGTCTCCGTCAGCGACGAATCGACCACCACGCTGAACTCGGCCTCGCTCTCTGCGAGGTCGCGCACGATGTAGCTGCGGAACAGCAGGTCGCCGTACGAGATCACGGTGTCGCCGGTCAGGCGTTCGGCCGCGCACGCGAGCGATGCGAGCTCGCCCGTCTGTGCATGGCGTTCGTTGACGACGAGCTTGACGCCCGACGTGTCGATCGCGTCGGCGCGATAGCCGCCGACCACGGTGATGTCGTTCACGCCGTGCGTCTTGAAGCCGTCGACGAGCCAGCGCAGCAGCGGCTTGCCGGCGACCGGCAGCATGACCTTCGGCTTGTCTTCGGTCACGGCTTCGAGGCCCTTGCCGCGGCTGGCTGCCAGCACGATCGCCGCGTTCGACGCGCGCGACGACGACGACAGGTAGATACGCTCGGCCGCCGAGTACTCGTCGGCGTCCTGCAGGCGGAAGATCTCGTTGACCGATGCAACGCGGTCTTCGACGTTGATCAGCGTTTCGCTTTCGTGGATCTCGCGTGCAGTCGCCTGCATCGCGGATGCCGACGCGCGGATCAGGTGGTTCGCCCAGATCACGGTGCTGATGCCGGCCTGGCGGAACACGTCGGTCGGCGTGCTGTAGTACTTGGTCGGCACGATCACGAGCGGCGCCTTGCCGCTCCATTCACGCGCGAACTGCAGGATCTCGTCCGGGCGCGACAGCTTGCTGTGGATCAGGATCGCGTCCGCGCCGGCTTCCGCATACGCGTTCGCGCGGCGCAGTGCCTCGTCCATCCCCCAGCCGGCGATCAGCGCTTCGACACGCGCGACGATCGAGAAGTCGGGATCGGTCTGCGAATCCTTGCCGGCCTTGATCTTGCCGCAGAACTCGTCGATTTCGGCGAGCGGCTGGCGCTCGCCGCCGATGAAGCTGTTGGTCTTCGGGAACTGCTTGTCCTCGATGCAGACGCCGGCGATGCCGCGCTGCTCGAGCTTCTTCACAAGGCGGCGCACGTTGTTGAAGTTGCCGTAGCCGGTGTCGCCGTCGAGCAGGATCGGCAGATCGCTCGCGTCGGCCATGAATTCGAGCACGTCGACCACCTGGGTCCAGCTGGCTTCGTTGTTGTCACGCACGCCGAACTGCGCGGAGATCGCGAGGCCCGATGCCCAGATGCCCTTGAAGCCGGCTTCGCGGACGATCCGCGCGGACAGGCCGTTGTGCGCTTCCATCAGGAATTCGAGGTCGCTGCTGACGAGCATGCGGCGCAGGCGTGCGCTGCGCGATTCGGTGAAATTGGGTTCGCGTGCGTTCATCGTGCGACTCCTGCGGTGGTGCGTTGAATCAGGGGGAGGATTTCTTGCGTGGCGCGAGCGACGTCGTTCGGGAAGTCGATCTCGATCCACGGCGAGCCGGTGACGTCGGCGACGTCGAACGAATGACCGCCTTCGAGCAGCAGGTCGCGCACGGCTTCCTCGTGCGGCATGTTCGCGCGGCCGCTGTCGACGTAACCCGCGACGATCGTCGCGAGGCGGCGCGCGGTGCCTTCGGTGAAGCGGAAGAAGCCGACCGATTCGCCGATCGTGTCGTACTCGAGGTCGACCGCGAGCTGCTTGCGCAGCTCGACCGGCACGCCGTTCTTCAGGCACAGCTTGACGGGTTCGTCGCCGGCCTCGAAGTCGCGGTCGATCAGCAGGCGGTCGACCGCCTTGTCGGAATCGGCCACCAGCGCGTGCAGGATGTTCTCGTCATACAGCACGTCGGCGTCCATCAGCAGCACGTCGCCGCCGCGCGTCATCGCCTCGGCGACGGTATGCACGGTCAGCACGCTGCCGAGGTCGTAGCGGTCGTTGATCACGATCTCGGCCTGGCGGCCGAGACGCTTCAATTCCTGCTCGACCTTCTCGTGCTGGAAGCCCAGCCCGAGCACGATCTCGTCGACGCCCGCGGCATCGAGTACGCGCAGATGGCGCTCGAGCAGCGACACGTCGTCGAAGCGCAGCAGGCACTTCGGGAACTGCGCCTCGGGCGGTTGTTGCAGGCGCAAGCCGAGGCCTGCCGCAAGAATGATGGCTCGCATGGGTTCTCCAACCAAAAAGCCGGCGGATCTGAACGATCAGTCGGCGAGCGGCTGCGGCGCACGGCGCCGCTGCCAGTTTCTTTCACTGAAATGCAGATAGAGCAGGCCGGGCAGGCCGAGCGCGAGTTCGCGCGCGCGTTTCGCAAGCGACAGCGCGAGCGCCGCGTCGGGCGGCAGTCCGACCAGCGGCGCGAGAAGCAGGTAGCCGCCTTCCTGCGCGCCGAGCGAGCCCGGGATCGCGAAGGCCGCGCCACGAATGGCCTGGCCGACGCTCTCGAGCAGCAGCGCGTCGAGCCAGCTCACCGGATGCCCGAGGAAGTGCAGCGCGAGCCACACTTCCGCGGTGCCGACGATCCAGCCGACGAGGCTCAATGCGAACGTCTTCGCGACCTTCGCACGATCGCGGTACAGCGCGCCGACCGCGTCGTCGATCGCATCGGCGCGGGTCGCCAGCGACGACCAGTCGCGCGGGCCGAGCAGCTTCGACGCGAGGCGCAGGCCGCGGCCGAACAGCCCGCGCCGCTGCGCGACGTAGAACAGCGCGGCGAGGGCGCCGAGCACGCCGGTGGCGATCAGCGCGGGCGTGCGCAGGTGCGCGACCGATTCGTGCGTCGCATACAGGCTGAACGCGGCGATGCCGATCAGCGCGAACGCCATCTGCGAGAGCGCCTGCATCGTCGTGCTGACCGTGACGGCTGCCGCCGCGTCGGCCATCCGCGTGCCGCGCTGCGCGAGGTGGCGCACCATCAGCACGGGGCCGCCGATCTGCCCGGCGGGCAACAGGCTGTTCACCGATTCGCCGACCCAGCGCGCGCGCAGCGCGTTGCCGAGCTCGGCGCCCGGCTGGCCGGGGCGGAACATCACGGAAATCGCCATCGCGTCGATCGCGAGCGGTACGACGTGGAACGCCGCGACGAGCGCGAGCCCCCAGCCGGCCGCGAGGAATGTGGACGCGACCGCGCCGACGCCCTGCCATGCAAGGAGTGCGACGAAGAGTGCGGTCCCGAGGGACAGCAGGATGAGGCCGGCGCGTGTCATGACCCGGTCGTGCGTCGCGTTGCCAGTTGCTTGAACACCTGGCGGAAACCGAAATACGCGATCGCGTCCTTCATGTTCGAGATGAAGCGCTTCCACGGCCGCATGCCGGGGTTCGTCACGTATTCGAAGGTGAGCGACACGCGCATCTCGTTCTGGCCGAGCGGCGTGATGCGGTGGCGCAGCTTGTCGCCGTCGAACAGCACGATGCCGCCGTCGGCGATCTGGACGGAGCCCGGTTCGTCGGCCACGTCGGGGTTGCGCGTGTGCAGCTCGTAGTCGAGCCGGCACGACGATTCGTCGATCACGCCGATCAGCAGTGTGTAGCGGCGGCCGTCGTAGTACGACGTGTCGTAGTGCCAGCCGATATGGTCGCCGGGCTTCGTGTAGTAATACAGCGCGTATGCGTGCGGATCGTCGTCCGGCGACAGCATCAGCTTGTCGCCCGTGACCTTCTCGAGGAAGGAGATGAGCGCCTTCGAGCGATACAGTTCGGCGATGTACGGCGCCTGCTCGTCGATCGTATGGCGGCTCACGCTGCCACCTTGCTTGTGGCCGGGCAGGTAATTGCGGTTCAGGCCGGCCTGCATCGCGCGCGCGCCGTCGGCCAGCTTCGCATGTGCGTCGGCCGGCAGGAATGCGTCGAGGTACAGGAACGAGCCCTGGCGCGTGTAGTCGCCGCGCAGGCGGTCGAGGTCGAGCGTGCCGACACGGTCGGCCACGGTGCGATCGGGGTCGGCTGCGGCCGCGCGCACGGGCGCGGGGCGTGCCGGGCTCAGCACGGAGTCGTCGCGCGTGCTATTCATTTGGAAGCCTGGATTTCGGTTGGATTCTGAGCAACGTTGCTGCGCCGGACGATGCGCCACCAGTCGATCACGACCCACGCGGCGAACAGCGGGGCGCCGATCGACGCCGCGAGCAGGAACGGCTCGACGCCGTCGAACAGCGTCACGAGCGGCAGCAGGTAGAGCACGTCTTCGGTTTCGAAGCCGCCGGCGAATGCCTGCTTGGTGCCGGCCTTGCCGGCGAACGATTCGATGCGCATGCGCAGGAAGAAGATCAGCGCGACAGCGGCACCGGCCACCGCGCCGAGCAGCACCGGCGACGCCGCCATCTGGCCGCCCTGGGCGACGATGCCGACGCCCATGCTGACGAACAGCGCGACCGTGACGAGCGCGTCTGCCGCGAGGTCGTAAAAATGACCGATCTTGCTGGATTTCCCGCTGATGCGCGCGAGCTCGCCATCGGTGTGGTCGACGAAGTTCGACAGCACGATCAGGAACGCGCCTGCATTGCTCCAGCCGAAGCCGCCTTGCGCGAGGCACCAGGCGCCGGCGAGGCCAATCAGCAGACGAACGGTAGTGAGGTGATTCGGGGTGACGGGCGTGTCGACGAGCGGTCGGACAAGCGAGCGCGCGAGCCGCGCATCCCAGGTGCGTGGCAGGGGCGGTTCGGAACGTGTGGCGGTTTTTCTTTGGTCCATCGGCGAAATATATACGGAATTGTAATTTGTTGCTTTTTATTCGATCAATGTCCTGACATGAGGGAGTGTTACCGCGTCTTGCAGCGATCGGCCGGCCAAAAAGCGCGTGCGCGAAAGGGCGGCCGAACGGGGCGGCGGGATCCGTATTCCAGTGTGGTTCGCGTCGCGCGACTGTCAAGGACGGACGGGCCTCGGAGGCTGATGCAGCGGTGCTTTTCGCGTTTCCCGATGCGCGTCGCGCGGCGCGTGCGAGCTTGACGTGTGTCAGGTCGGGACAAGCCGCATCGGGTGACAATTGGCCGCGCCGGACGGGTGTCGGTCATTACCGATAGAGGGGCGATAAATTCGACTGGAAATCCGTCGATTGATGCGCGTGGGTTGTCGATCGTCGACCGATCTTTCTGCTCGATGCTTTCGCGCACCTTTCGTGCGCATCCGATTTAAACGGAGCGCCTGTCACAGAACGGTCGTTCGATACCCGGCAAATCCGGCAAGGATCTTTTTCATTTGGCGGACATTTCGCGGCGATTGCCTCTGCGATACTCCGACCGTGCCTGTGGTGCCGGCCGCCCCTCGCGGCCCCAAGGGCTTCATGTCGCTCAGGAGACACCCCCCGCGACGTCAACGACAGACCCAAGCGTCAGAAACCAGCCATGTCTTCATCACGCATCCTCGCTCCCGCCCTGCGTTCGCTCGTCCGCACCGCCGACGAAGCCGCCGCGCTGATCCGCCCCGGCATGACCGTCGCCATGAGCGGCTTCACCGGTTCGGGCTATCCGAAGGCCGTGCCGGCCGCGCTGGCCACCCATATCGACGCGGCGCACGCGCGCGGCGAGGACTTCCGGATCAACGTGCTGACCGGCGCGTCGACCGCACCGGAACTCGACGGCGCGCTCGCCCGCACCAACGGCATCTCGATGCGCCTGCCGTACCAGTCCGACCCGACGTTGCGCGACAAGATCAACGGCGGCGAAGTCGACTACCAGGACGTCCACCTGAGCCACGTCGCGCAGTACGCCTGGTTCGGGCTGTACGGCGATCTCGATGTCGCGATCGTCGAAGTCGCGGGCATCCGCGAGGACGGGCTGCTGATTCCGTCCGCGTCGATCGGCAACAACAAGACCTGGCTCGAACGCGCGAAGCACGTGATCCTCGAGGTCAACTCGCGCCAGCCGCTCGGCCTCGACGGGATGCACGACGTCTATTACGGCACTGCGCTGCCGCCGCACCGCAAGCCGATTCCGCTGACGAAGAGCGACGACCGGATCGGCGAGCCGTACCTGCGCTGCCCGGCCGACAAGATCGTCGCGATCGTCGAGACCGACGCGCCGGATCGCAGCAATGCGTTCTCCGCACCGGATGCGACGTCCAAGCAGATCGCGCATCAACTGATCGACTTCCTGCGCCATGAAGTGAAGCGCGGCCGCCTGCCGGAAAACCTGCTGCCGCTGCAGTCGGGTGTCGGCAACATCACGAACGCGGTGCTCGCGGAGCTCAGCTCGGCCGGCTTCTCGAACCTGACCGCGTACACCGAAGTGATCCAGGACGGCATGCTCGACCTGCTGCAGGACGGCACGTTGAGCTTCGCGTCGGCCACCGCGCTGTCGCTGAGCCCGGCCGCCGTGCAGCGCTTCGCCGACGAAATCGCGACGTTCCGCGAGAAGATCGTGCTGCGCCCGCAGGAGATCAGCAACCATCCGGAACTCGTGCGCCGGCTCGGTTGCATCGCGATGAACGGGATGATCGAGGCCGACATCTACGGCAACGTGAATTCGACGCACGTGATGGGCACGAAGATCCAGAACGGCATCGGCGGCTCGGGCGACTTCGCGCGCAACGGCTACCTGTCGTGCTTCATGTCGGCGAGTACCGCGAAGGGCGGTGCGATCTCGCGGATCGTGCCGATGGCGAGCCACGTCGACCATACCGAGCACGACGTCGCGGTGGTCGTCACCGAGCAAGGCCTTGCGGACCTGCGCGGCCTGTCGCCGAAGCAGCGTGCACGCAAGGTCATCGCGACCTGCGCGCATCCCGACTACCGGCCGATGCTCGAGGATTACTTCGAGCGCGCGTCGCGCGACAGCTTCGGCAAGCACACGCCGCACCTGCTCGCCGAGGCGCTGTCGTGGCACGAGCGCTACGTGCGCACGGGCACGATGAAGGCCTGACACGGAGCGAAAGGGCGCGCGCCGCGTGTGCGCCCGTCAATCCATCGCCGCATGCGCGATATCCACGCTCGCCGCTTTCTGCGGCGGGCGGATCAGCAGCAACAGCGGAATCATCAGCAGCGTCGCGACGAACATCAGCTTGAAGTCGTTCAGGTACGCGATCATCGACGCCTGCTGGTTGATCGTGCGATCGAGCAGCGCGATGTCGAGGCGGCTGCCGGCGATCGCCTGCACGGCCGGGTTGAACGGCGTGATGTGGGTCGCGAGGTCGGCATGCGCGACCTGCGTGTTGCGCGTCATCAGCGTCTGCACGATCGAGATGCCGATACTGCTGCCGATGTTGCGCATCAGGCTGTAGGTGGCCGTGCCGTCCGCACGCAGGTCGGGCGGCAGCGTCGAGAACGACAGCGCGCTCAGCGGCACGAACACGAGGCCCAGCCCGAAGCCCTGCACCACGCCGGGCCACACGATGTCCGCTTCGGACAGCACGACCGTGTACTGCATCATCTGCCACAGCGCGAGCGCGGAAATCGACAGCCCCGCGAGCAGCAACATCCGCGCATCCACGTATTTCAGCAGCCTGCCGACGAACAGCATCGCGATCATCGTGCCGGCGCCGCTTGGCGCGGTGACGAGGCCCGTCGTCGCGACCGGGTAGCCCATCAGGTTCTGCAGCATCGGCGGCAGCAGCGCGCGCGTCGCGTACAGCACCGCGCCGACCACGAAGATGAACAGCGTGCCCGTGGCGAAGTTCGGGTCGCGCAAGAGTTCCGACTTGAAGAACGACGCCTTGCCGACGGTCGCCGTATGCACGAGGAAGAACGCGAAGCTGAGTGCCGCGACGATCGCCTCGATGCGGATCTCGTACGAGCCGAACCAGTCGAGCTGTTCGCCGCGGTCGAGCATGGCCTGGAACGCGCCGATCGCGAGCGCCAGCGTCGCGAAGCCGAACGCGTCGAACTTCACGTGCGGGCGCGGCGCGCGCGCGGGCAGGAAGGTCATCACGCCGGCGAGCGCGAATGCGCCGATCGGCACGTTGATGAAGAACACCCAGCGCCAGTTGTAGCTGTCGGTGAGCCAGCCGCCGAGCGTCGGGCCGAGGATCGGGCCGACCATCACGCCCATCCCCCAGATCGCCATCGCCTGGCCTTGTTTCTCGCGCGGATTGATGTCGAGCAGGATCGACTGCGACAGCGGCACCAGCGCGGCGCCGAACACGCCCTGCAGCAGACGCGCGCCGACGATCTGCACGAGCGTCTCGGACAGCCCGCACAGCGCCGATGCGACCGTGAAGCCCGTGATCGACACGATCAGCAGCCGTTTCACGCTGAGCCGGTCGGACAGCCAGCCGGTGAGCGGGGTCGCGATCGCCGCGGCGACGATATAGGAGGTCAGCACCCACGTGATCTCGTCCTGCGACGCGGACAGCGTGCCCTGCATGTGCGGCAGCGCGACGTTCGCGATCGTGCTGTCGAGGGTCTGGATCAGCGTGGCGAGCATGATCGACAAGGTCAGCATCGGCCGGTTCAGTGCGGGCGAGGCGGGGGCGTCGGCGGCGGGGTTCAAGCGGGTGTCTCCACGGGGCGGTCGCCGTGGGCGGCGATCCGGTAGGGCGGGAATTATAAGCACGCTTATTATATATCCGCTTATCGCCGGGCCGCGAGCCGAGGCTGTTTCAGGCTTGACCCTATAATCCGCGGATGGACAAGACTTACGAGAACCGGATCGGCTATCTGATCGCCGACGTCGCCCGCCTGAACGGACGCCTGTTCGACCGGCGTGCGAAGCGCATCGGGCTGACACGGGCGCAAAGCCGCGTGCTCGCGTACCTGACGTGGAAGGGCGAGATGAATCAGGCGCGGCTCGCCGAATGGCTCGAGATCACGCCGATCTCGCTCACGCGGCTGCTCGACCGGATGGAAAGCTATGGCTGGATCGAGCGCATCGCGAACGACGACGATCGCCGCGCATTCGTGATCCGGCTGACCGACAAGTCGCGCGAGATCTTTCCGCAGATGCTCGAAGTGGGTGACACCGTCGCCGACGACGGGCTGCGCGGCTTCACACCCGACGAGCGCGATACGCTGGTGCGGCTGCTCGGGCGCGTGCGCCACAACCTGATCGACTGCGGCGGAGAGTGATGCGGGCCGCCATGAGGGCGGGCCGGATGAACGACTTGACAACACCGGCGGCAGCGCGTGAGCACGCCGAGTTTGCTCGCATGCCGGCACGCCGCGTTGTCATCGCCGTTGCGCCGGTGCCGATGCCCGGCGCGGCCTTCGTCCGGCTGGCACGGGACGAAGTGCCCGTCATGTTCGACGATGCGCGTGGGTGGGCGTCTACTCGGTTGAGTCGACGCTACTTGTCACGGTCTTGGCGAGTCGATGTGCTCAACGGGCCAGCGCCGCGAGCGTGAACGCCGCCAGATAAAGCCCCACACCGTAGGACAGGTGCGTGATGAGACTGCGGCGGCGCGCGACGCCCGGGTGCGGCGTGCGTGATGCGGCGATGCCGAAGCCGAATGCGGGCTGCATCACGAAGAACGGTGCGACCACGCTGGCGAGGCCGGCGACGAGCGCGGGGAGCGGGGTCGGCGTGCCGATCCATTCCGTGCCCGCGATCGCGACGGGCAGTGCCGCGAACGCGATGCCGATCGCGTAATGTGCGATCCAGCCGAGCGCGCGTTCGCCCGGCACGGGCGCCGCGGCGCCGATCGACACATGCCGGAACCGGCCTTGCTTCATGTGACCGATCCAGCGGCCGACCAGCGCATAGTCGAGCGACGGAATGCCGAAAGCGCGCCGGCGAAACAGTGTCCAAAGATCCATCACGAGCGTGGCGCCCGCACCGATCAGCAACAGGTTGAGCAGGACGTCGGGCGTGCTCATCGCGACCCTCTGCGGAGAAGGGAACGGGCTGCGTGGTGCAGCGGAATACAGCGTGGTTTCAGCGGTTTCATGGCAGTACGGGCTTGTCTTCATGGAGTCGAGCGACTATCTTGCAACTTCAAGTTCACTTGAGGTCAAGCATGAGCCGATTGGACATTGCAGATGTGGCGCGACGCTCGGGATTGCCCGCGTCGACGTTGCGCTACTACGAGGAAAAGGGGCTGATCGTCCCGACCGGTCGCCACGGGCTGCGGCGGCAATACGACGAGTCGGTGCTGGAGCGTCTTGCGCTGATTGCCCTGGGCCGAGAGGCCGGCTTTTCGCTCGACGACATCCTCACGATGGTCGGCACGGAGGGCCTGCCGGCGATCGATCGCGCGAAGCTCGACGGCAAGGCGGACGAACTCGACCGCACGATCCGCCGTCTCGGCGCCGTGCGCGATGCGTTGCGGCATGCGGCCGTGTGCCCGGCAGCGAACCATCTCGAATGCCCGTCGTTCCAGAAGCTGCTGAGGATCGCCGCGCATCGCCATCCGGCGCGCCGCACGAAGACGGAAGGCGCGTAGGCGGCGAGCGTGCATTGACGGGTTGGCGTGGCAGCAGGGGGCGCGCCAGGTCACGCCTTGCCGGACATCGAAAACAGGAACAATGGGGTTGCCGCGTGGGGATTTTCGTTGTGTTTTGTGTACTTCCGGCTGTGTATGCGGCATCGAAGGTCGGCCCGCATTACGGGGCGCTCGCCGGGTGGGCGACATTGGCCGCCGTGCTGGCGACGCAGACTGCGCTGCTGATGTGGGTGGCCGACTGGGTGACGCGGCGGCTTGGGGTCGATGGGCAGCCTGACGCGACCGCGCCGTCCGATAGTCTGGATGACGAACCGGCTGACGAGCCCGGCGACGAGCCCGATGTGCCGCTTCGATACGGCGAGCAGGCACGATTCAAGCAACTGGTTCTGATTGCCGACACCGAGCGGCCCGACGTCACGCGCCGTTTCTACGACAAGGCGAAGCGGGCGATCGATGCGTACGTGGATGTCGAGACGGGGCGCGACGGTTCGGGGGCGGCGATGGTGTCGACGGCCGACCTCGCCCCGGCAGACGGCCTGCCCGCCGCGCCGCAGGACGAAACGCTGATCGTGTTCGTGTCGAACGACGGCGCGTGGTCGGGGTTCCGCGTCGGCGACGACAGCTTCCGGTTCCGCCACGGCGCAATGACGAGACTGCGATTCACGCATGTGATGCCGGTTCGCTGGAGCGGCGACTATATGGTGACGTTCTGGTTCGACGTGCCGAAGCGGGAGCACGCGACCGATTTCAACGCGTATTCGACGGGGTTCGATATCGGGGTGAGCCGTGCCGGACGCCGTTCACGCACGCTTACCCATGCATGTCGCGAGATCGCGTCGGTGCTCGGCGTGGCGTTCGACGTCGACGAGGTCGGCGACGACTGACTCATCCCGCGTAGTACACGCGACATTCCTGCTCGCGCCCGCGCACGATGCGCTTGCCGACGAGCGAGCCGTACGTTTCGGTGAAGACGGTGCGCTGGTGCTCGCACTGCAGCGCGTCGTAGAAATAGAGCGACACCCAGTCGGTCGGGCGGGACGCCTCCGGCGTGCGCATCGCGGCATGCAGGCACAGCGCGGTGAAATGCCAGCCGCCCTTGGTCATGTGCATCACGGGCAGCGGCACGTAGCCGTCCGCGTTCGGGCGCCGGTGCGCGGTGGCGCGTTGCACGACGCCAGGCGTCGGCAACACGCCGGCGGCGGCCTTGTTGCGGTACAGGCGGTCGATGTAGAGCAGCAGTTCGACGGGGGGCTCCGTGCCGGGTCCGGCGTCCTGCACGTGGCCCTGCCAGCGCCGGCGGCGGCTCAGCACGTCGTCGAGCGCGGTGCGGATGCCTGCCGCGCGCCGCGGGCCGACGCCCGAGATCGTCTCGAGCTGGCCGTTGCGGGCCGCGCGCTCGAGCTCCTCGAGCGTATCGATGTGCAGCAGGTCGTGAATGCGCAGCGCGAGCGCGTGGCCGATGCCCGGCACCGCTTCGAATGCGGAGGTGCGTTCGGCGTCGCCGCATAGCCGGTCGAGCTGGCGCCAGCGCCCCGTCACCAGCAGCTCGGCAATCGCCTGGGCGACACCCGTGCCGATCTCGGGCAGCATCCCGAGCGCATCGACGCCGCCGGACTCGAACAGCACACGGATGTCGAGGTCGAGCGCATCGACCGTCTCGGCCGACGCGCGGTACGCGGCGACCCGGTACGGATTCGCGCCCTGGTCAGCCAGCCGTTGCGCCGCCTCGCGCAGGCAGGTCGCGATATGGCGGTTTTCCTCGTACGTTTGGCTGGCGGTCGTCTGCATGTCGAGGGACCCGGGGAAGCACAAACGGAATGGACACGGCGAACGATGCGCCGGTCGGCTTTTCATCATTGTCGCGACACGCGATGAAGAAAACTTGACGCACATCAATGGCAAACGTAGCACAGGTTCGAAGCGCACGGTCGTGCCGGAAGGGGGCACGACCGTGCGTCGCGTGGCGCGATCACGCGTCGAGGAACGACTGCGCGTTCTCGGCCTCGGCAGCCGTGCGCAACGCGGCGAGCGCCCGTTTCTCGATCTGCCGCACGCGTTCGCGCGACATGCCCGCGTCCTGCGCGATTGCGTCGTAGGTATCGGGCTCGGTGCCGCCGAGGCCGAATCGCCGGCGCAACACGTCGGCCTCGGCCGGCGTAACCGACCGGAGCAGAGACCTCACGCATTCGCGCATGCGCGTGTCGGCCAGTTGCTCGAACGGGCTGGCCGATGCCTGGTCCTCGATCAGTTCCACGAGGCCGGTGTCCGCGTCAGGCAGCGGCGCGTCGAGCGACACGGGCTCGGCAGGCAGTGCGAGCACCGCGCGCAGCTTGTCCTCGTCGAGGCCGGTTTCGGCCGCGAGTTCGGCCGGCGTCGCCCGGCGGCCCGTGCGCTGGCGAAAACGCAGCGCATGCCGCTGCACACGCTGGTACTGGTCGCCGACGTGCACGGGCACGCGGATCGTGCGTGCGCGATCCGCGACCGCGCGCGTGATCGCCTGACGGATCCACCAGGTCGCATAGGTCGAGAACTTGAACCCGCGCCGGTATTCGAATTTCTCGATCGCGCGCATCAGGCCGAGGCTGCCGTCCTGCACGAGATCGGGCAGGTCGACGCCGCGGTTCATGTACTTGCGCGCGATCGACAGCACGAGCCGCAGGTTCGCCTCGAGCATCGCGCGCGTGGCATCGCGTACCTTCTGCTGGCCGTCGGTGAGCGCCGCGGCGAGTGCCCGCCGCGCGACCGTGTCGAAGCTGGCGGCTTCGCCGGTCGCCGTGCCATGCGGCGTAGACGCGAGCGCGCGCACGATGCCGCTCGCGTCGTCGACGGCCGGCGCGACCCAGGCGATCGAGCCGAGCAGGGTGGCGATGTGGTTGCGCGCGTCACGGTATTCGGCCGAACGGAAGCCATGTGTATGCAACGCGCCGCGCAAGGCCGCGACGGCCGCCTGCAGCGCGTCGTAGCTGGCCGGCGCGGGCGTGTCGGCGGCGTCGTCATCGTGCGATCCGGCGGCGGCGGTCGCAACCGGTGCGCGATGACGCGCAAGCAGCGCGTCGACCGCCGCCGGATAGCCGGCGAGCGCGTGCAGGATCTGGTGGCGGCCCGTCTCGATCTCGCGCGCCAGCACGATTTCGCCTTCGCGCGTGAGCAGCGGCACCGCCTGCATGCGCCGCATGTAGAGCGCGAGCGGATCGGTCGACGCGCCCGTGCCGCGTGCGAGGTCGCCGAGCATCGCGCGGCCTTCATCGAGCGCATCGCGATCGACGTCGACAGGCGCCGAACCGGCGAACGGCGCAGGCGCGGCCGGCTCGTCGAGCACGGCGATGCCGATGTCGGCGAGCGCGGCGCGCACGACGTCGAGCGCGTCGGGGCTGTCGCTTTCGGGCGGCAGCGCGTCGACGAGGTCGGCGTGGGTCAGATATCCCTGTTCGCCGGCGAGCGCCAGCAACTGGATGATCGGATCGAGCGGCGTGTCCGCCCGGGGAGTGGGGCGTGGCGTAGTCATGTCGATGGCGGCGTGAGCCGCGTTCCTGTCTGGGCGGGCCGAAGTCCGCTGGTTTCGGGCCGCCGGTTGCTCGCGAACCCCCGTCCGCGCCGGCCAGCCTGACATCGTTCAAGTTGAGGGCATTTGCGCGAACTTCAACGCGAGTGCGGCAGACCTGCCAGCACGCGGCGTGCCCGCGCGCCCGTCCGGTGCAGGAAACAAAAAGTAACCGATCATACCGAGCGGAAATCTGCAGGGGACGTAAGCTAGAGTCAGGCGCGCGCCTGGCGGCGACGCGCGGATTCTGCCGGAGCAACACATGACCCCGATTCCTGCCGCGAGGTGTGCGGTATTCGCATTGACGACGCTGACCCTCGGCGGCTGTTATTACACGAGTCCGTATGGCTATGCCCCGTACTATGCGCCGGCGCCGGCCACGCTGACGCAGCGCGAGATCCCCGTCACGCCGGCTGTACCGGCCACCGCTGCGCCGGGCCCGACCTCGGCGGCGGTCGCGCCGCCCGTGGCCGACCCGGCTCCCGTCTACGTCGCGCCGGCCTATCCGCCGCCGTATCCCTATCCGTATCCGTACTATGCCCCCGCGTATTACCCGGGCTGGTACGGCTGGGGCGCACCGGCGATCTCGGTCGGCTTCTGGGGCGGATGGGGCGGCGGCTGGCGCGGACGCGGCGGGTACTGGCATCGTCCGTGGGGCGGCGGCGGCCACTGGGGTGGCGGCTGGGGCGGGCATCGGCATTGACCGGCGCGCGGCGGCACCGCGCGGGAGAGCATCATGAGGAACACGATTGTCCGAAGTCTGTGCGTCGTCCTGCTCGGCCTGGCGGCCGCGCCAGGCATTGCGCAGGCACAGAGCACCGGCTACACGAATTCGCCGGCCGAACTGTTCGCCGGGCCGGCGCCCGACTATCCGGTGGTCGCGCAGATTCCGCCGGGCACCGCGCTGGACGTGTTCGGCTGCCTGAGCGACTACACGTGGTGCGACGTCGCGCTGCCGGGCGTGCGCGGCTGGATCGACGCGCAACTGATCGACTATCCGTACCAGGGCGGTTACGCGCCGCTGCTCGACTATGGCGCGATCATCGGCGTGCCGATCACCGGGTTCGCGATCGGTGCGTACTGGGATCGCTACTACCGTAACCGGCCGTGGTTCCATGACCGCGATCGGTGGGAGCACCGCGCGGAACCGCGGCTCGGCCCGGGCGGGAGACCGCCGGGACAGGGGCGCCCGCAACCGGGCGGGGCCGTACAGGTCACGCCGGGCGGTCCGCCGCCCGTGCATGACACGCGGCCGTCGGCTGCGCGTGGCGGCTGGAACGGCGCGATCCGCACGCCGCCGCCGGCCGCGCCTGCGCCGATGCCGGGTGCGGGCAATGCGCGTCCGGCCGGGCCGCCACCGGCCGTCATGCGCCCGCCGCCGGCCGCCGTTTCGCGTCCGCCGCCCGCACCGGGTGGCGAGGTCCGCACGATGCCCGCGCCGGTGCACCCGGGCGGCGGTGGTTACGGCGGCGCGCGGCCGCAAGGCGGCGGGAATGGCGGCGGAAGCCACGGCGGTGGCGGTGGCGGAGGAGGCGGCGGCGGTCCGGAAGAATTCCGTCACTGACGATGCCGGCGCTTTCTGCCGACGCGGGACGAAAAAAAGCCGCTCCGGAGAGCGGCTTCTGGATCGGCGAGCGGGCGGTCGTACGGCCCGCGGCCTGACCGGCTGCGCGTGGCGGGCAGCCGGTCGTGCCAGCGCTGTCAGTCGTCGAGCAGCGACAGGTCGCGCACGGCCCCCTTGTCGGCGGACATGACCAGCTTCGCGTAGGCCTTCAGCGCAGCGGACACCTTGCGCGGACGCGGTTGCGCCGGCTTCCAGCCCTTCGCGTTCTGCTCTTCGCGGCGGCGCGCCAGTTCCTCGTCCGACACCAGCACGTTGATCGTGCGGTTCGGGATGTCGATGCGGATCTTGTCGCCGTCGCGCACGAGGCCGATCGCGCCGCCCGCTGCCGCTTCCGGCGAGCAATGGCCGATCGACAGGCCCGACGTGCCGCCCGAGAAACGGCCGTCCGTCAGCAGCGCGCATGCCTTGCCGAGGCCCTTCGACTTGATGTAGCTGGTCGGGTAGAGCATTTCCTGCATGCCGGGGCCACCCTTCGGGCCTTCGTAGCGCACGATCACCACGTCGCCCGCCTTGACCTTGTCGTTCAGGATGTTTTCGACTGCTTCGTCCTGCGATTCGGTCACGTGCGCCGTGCCTTCGAACACGAGAATGCTCTCGTCGACGCCGGCCGTCTTCACCACGCAGCCGTCGAGCGCGATGTTGCCCGTCAGCACGGCGAGGCCGCCTTCCTTCGAGAACGCATGCTCGTACGAGCGGATGCAGCCTTCGGCGCGATCGAGGTCGAGGCTCGGCCAGCGCGTGTTCTGGCTGAACGCGACCTGCGTCGGGACGCCGGCCGGGCCGGCCTGGTAGAACGTGCGGACCGCATCGTCCTGCGTGCGGACGATGTCCCACTGGTCGAGCGCATCCTTCAGCGACGGCGTGTGTACGGTCGGCACGTCGGTGTGCAGCTTGCCGGCGCGGTCGAGCTCGCCGAGGATCGCCATGATGCCGCCTGCGCGGTGCACGTCCTCGATGTGGTACTTGTTCGTGTTCGGTGCGACCTTGCACAGCTGCGGCACGACGCGCGACAGGCGGTCGATGTCCTTCATCGTGAAGTCGATGCCGGCTTCCTGCGCGATCGCCAGCAGGTGCAGGATCGTGTTGGTCGAGCCGCCCATCGCGATGTCGAGCGTCATCGCGTTCTCGAACGCCTTGAAGCCCACCGAGCGCGGCAACACGCGTTCGTCGTCCTGCTCGTAGTGCTGGCGGGTGAGTTCGACGATGCGACGGCCGGCGCGCTTGAACAGTTGCTCGCGGTCGGCGTGCGTGGCCACCACCGTGCCGTTGCCGGGCAGCGACAGGCCGAGCGCTTCGGTCAGGCAGTTCATCGAGTTCGCGGTGAACATGCCCGAGCACGAGCCGCAAGTCGGGCAGGCCGAGCGTTCGACTTCGGCGACTTCAGCGTCGGAATACGACGGGTCGACCGCAATCACCATCGCGTCGACGAGGTCGAGCTTCTTCACTTCGATGGCCTTGGTGACCGGGTTCGCGAGGCGCGTCTTGCCCGCTTCCATCGGGCCGCCCGACACGAAGATCACCGGGATGTTCAGGCGCATCGCGGCCATCAGCATCCCCGGCGTGATCTTGTCGCAGTTCGAGATGCACACCATCGCATCCGCGCAGTGCGCGTTCACCATGTATTCGACCGAGTCGGCGATGATGTCGCGGCTCGGCAGCGAATACAGCATGCCGTCGTGGCCCATCGCGATGCCGTCGTCGACCGCGATCGTGTTGAATTCCTTCGCGACGCCGCCGGCAGCCTCGATCTCGCGCGCGACGAGCTGGCCGAGATCCTTCAGGTGCACGTGCCCCGGCACGAACTGGGTGAACGAGTTGACGACCGCGATGATCGGCTTCGAGAAATCGTCGTCTTTCATGCCGGTGGCGCGCCAGAGCGAGCGCGCACCTGCCATGTTGCGGCCTGCGGTGGAGGTTTTGGAACGGTAAGTGGGCATTGTCGTTGCTGAAGAAATATCGCGGGAAAAGGGTGGAGGCACGGGGAATAAAGGCCTCTCTCGCGCCCGTGCGAACAACCTCTTGAGCTGCGCCCAGGGCAAACCGGGCGATTATCCCACAGCCGCCGCAGGCGTGGCGCCCACGGGGCCGGCAACTGGCGCGGGCGGCGCGCCCGTTGCGGAACGCGTGTGCGGTGGCGGTACGCTCGCGCGACCGGCCCGCGAGAAGGCCGGATCGCGTCTCGATCGCGGATGAATGCGCGATCCGGCCCCACGTTTCGCGATCAGTCGAGCAGCGTCAGGATCTCGTCGTAGAGCGCCTTCGGAATCCGCACGCCGTGCGCGATGCTGCGCGCGCGGGCGTCGAAGCGGCGTTGCGACGGCAGCCGCGCACCCTGCGCGACGATCGAGTCGAACATCCGTTCGCCGCGCGCGAGCCCCGTGTCGAGATCGTCGCCGAGGAACACCTTCGGGTCGAGCGCGATCACGAGCTCGCCGTGGCACGGCGTCGCGCCGACGCCTTCGTCGAAGTCCATCGATTCGCGGCTCGTCATGTCGCCGATCAGCGCACCGCCGAGCAGTTCGACCATCGCCGCGAGCGCCGAACCCTTGTGGCCGCCGAACGTGCGCATCGCGCCCTGCAACGCGGCTTTCGGATCGGTGGTCGGCCGGCCGTCGGCGTCGATTGCCCATTCCGGCGGGATCGCCTTGCCTTGCTTCGCATGCAGCTCGATGTCGCCGCGCGCGATCGCGCTCGTCGCGAAATCGAACACGAACGGCACGCCGCCCGGGCGCGGCCACGCGAACGCGATCGGGTTCGTGCCGAACACGGGCTCACGGCCGCCTTCCGGCGCGACCCAGCTATGGCTCGGATTCATCGCGATGCCGACCAGCCCCTCGGCCGCGATGGCCTCGACCTCGGGCCACAGCGCGGAGAAGTGGTAGCAGTGGTTGATCGTCATCGCGGCGATGCCGTGCTGCTTCGCCATTTCGACGAGCACGGGCAGGCCGGTTTCGAAGCTCAGCAGCGAAAAGCCGCGATGCGCGTCGACCGAGACGATCGACGACGACAGCCGGCGCAGCGTCGGCACGGCCTGCGGATCGACCTTGCCCTTCTTCAGCGACCGCACGCAGACGAGTAGCCGGTACACGCCATGCGAATGGCATTCGTCGCGCTGACCCTGCGTGATCACGTTGGCGATCGCCCGCGCATGCGCGTCGGACATGCCGTTGTGCGTCAGCACGCGCAGCGCGAGCGCGTGGACTTCATCGAGCGACAGGACGACTTCGGCGGTGGATGCGGTCATGTCACGCCTCCCGCGGCGCCGGCACGCCGTCGATGCGTTGCGGCACATTCAGCGGATTGCCGTTGCGGATCGCTTCCGGCAGCAGCGCATCTGGCAGGTCCTGATACGACACGGGGCGCAGGAAGCGTTCGATCGCGCGCGCGCCGACGGACGTCGTGCGCGTGTCGGACGTGGCCGGGAACGGGCCGCCGTGCACCATCGCATGGCCGACCTCGACGCCCGTGCCGAAGCCGTTGACGAGAATGCGGCCGGCCTTGCGCTCGAGCAGCGGGCGCAGCGCGGCGAACAGCGGCGCGTCGCCGTCGGCGAGGTGTGCGGCGATCGTCAACTGGCCTTCGAGCGACTTCAGTACGCGATGCAGCGTGTCGGCATCCGGGCAACGGACGATCAGCGAAGCGGGGCCGAACACCTCGTCGCGCAATTCGGGATGCGCGATGAATGCATCCGCCGAGGTCGCGAGCAGCGCCGCGCGGGCCTGCAGGCGATTGCCTTCGGCGCCTTGTGCGAGTAGCTCGACGGCAGTGTGATCGCGCAGCGCTTCGACACCTTGTTCGTAGCTGGCGTGGATGTGCGGCGTCAGCATCGTTTGCGCGGGCGCTGCACGTACCGCAGCGGCGGCCGTTTCCTCGAATGCGCGCAGCGCGGGCCCGTCGACGGCGAGCACGAGGCCCGGGTTCGTGCAGAACTGACCGGCGCCGAGCGTGAGCGATGCGACGAACGGCGGCGCGATCGTGTCGTGGCGCGCGTCGAGCGCAGCGGGAAACAGCAGCACGGGATTGATCGAGCTCATTTCCGCATAGACGGGAATCGGCTCGGGGCGCGCGGCTGCGATGTGCATCAGCGCAACGCCGCCGCGGCGGGAGCCGGTGAAGCCGACGGCCTTGATGCGCGGATCGGCAACGAGTGCCTGGCCGATTTCGCGCGACGCGTCGAACAGCAGCGAGAACACGCCGTCCGGCATCCCGCATTCGCGGGCGGCCTGCTGGATCGCGCGGCCGACGAGTTCCGACGTGCCCGGGTGCGCCGAATGCGCCTTGACGATCACCGGGCAGCCGGCCGCGAGTGCCGATGCCGTATCGCCGCCGGCGACCGAGAACGCGAGCGGGAAGTTCGACGCGCCGAACACGGCGACGGGCCCGACCGCGACGTTGCGCAGGCGCAGGTCGACGCGCGGCAGCGGCTTGCGCTCGGGGCGTGCCGGATCGATCCGCGCGTCGAGAAACCCGCCGTCGCGCACGAGCGACGCGAACAGCGCGAGCTGGCCGACCGTGCGGCCGCGCTCGCCTTCGATGCGCGCGCGCGGCAGGCCCGTTTCGACGACGCAGCGCTCGATCAGGTCGTCGCCGAGCGCCATGATGTGGCGGCCGATTGCGTCGAGAAACGCGGCGCGGGCTTCGAGCGACGTTTCGCGATACGTGTCGAAGGCGTCGTCGGCGAGCGCGCAGGCCGTCTCCAGGTCGTGCAGGCTCGCGCCGCCGAAGGCGGGTTCGAGCCGTTCGCCGGTGGCGGCGGCGATCGCGTGGAGGGTGCCGTTCGGTCCGGCGACGGCGGACTGGCCGATCAGGAGCTGACCTGTGAGTTGCATGGTTTTCCTCGGAAAAAACAGGGGCCGGGCGTGGGGCGCCCGGCCGAAGGGATCATGGGAAAAGGGACGAGTGCGTCAGTCTTCGTCGTCGTCGAGTTGCAGCTTGTCGGCGCGTACGCCGGTATTCGCGCCCCAGTAATAGATGACGAGCGCGACGGCGGCGACGACGACCGTGTCGTACGGATGTGCCAGCTGGCCCGTGCCGCCGAAGCCGCCGAGATACGACAGCACGATCATCGCGGCATAGAACGCGATCAGCCACGCGGACGAACGCACTTGCTCGGTGAGGCTCAGGTGCGCGGTCGGCACCCAGCGGCGGCACGCGAGATAGATCACGAACATCACGATCTGCAGGCCGAGCAGCCAGGACACCGTGCTCCAGCCCGACCAGTAGACGATCAGCGCGGCGATCACGAACGACGCGGGGCCGGTGATGCCGAATGCGCTTGCGCGGAACGGTCGCGGCAGGTCGGGTGCGGTGCGGCGGAGTGCGGCGACCGACACCGGTGCGACCGCATAGCTCAGCACCAGCGCGGCCGACACGATGTTGATCAGCGCTTCCCACGACGGGAACGGCAGCGTCCAGAAGATCGCGAGGCCGAACGTGAGCCACAGGCCCGCGCGCGGGATGCCCGACGCTTCGTCGACGCGCGTGAACACCTTGAAGAAGGTGCCCGTCTTCGCCCAGCCGTAGACGACCCGCGGCGTCGCGTTCATGTAGATGTTGCCGCAGCCGCTCGGCGAGATCATCGCGTCGGCGACGACCATCACCGCGAGCCAGCCGACGCCGAGCGCCAGCGCGATGTCGCGGTACGGCAGCGAGAACGCCTTGCTCACGTCATGCCAGCCGGCGGCCAGCATGGCGGTGGGGATGCTGCCGATGAAAGCAAGCTGCAGCAGCACGTAGATCAGCGTCGACAGCAGGATCGACAGGATCAGCGCGATCGGGATCGTGCGCTGCGGATTGCGCACCTCGCTCGCGACCGACACGATCGGCGTGAGCCCGAGGTACGCGAAGATGATGCCGCCCGCCGACACGGCCATCTCGATGCCCGGCATGCCGAACGGCGCGAAGCCGTGCACGGTGAGGTTCGCGGGCTTGAAGAACGTGAACAGCACCGCGATCACCGCCAGCGGCACGATGAACTTGAAGATGCTGATGATGTTGTTTGCCTTCGCGAACGTCTTCACGCTCGAATAATTCAGGTAAAAGAAGAAGCACAGAAGCGCGGCCTGCACGAGCCAGCCGAGCGTGGTCGGGTCGCTCGATCCTTCGACGGTCAGGCCCGGAAACCATGCGGCCGCATACTGGCGCGCGGCGACGACTTCGATCGCGATCAGGCTCGAAAAGGCGATCAGCGTGATGAAGCCCATCAGGTAGCCGAGCAGCGGGCCGTGCGAGAACACCGGGTAGCGGACCACGCCGCCCGCGCGCGGCAGCGCAGCGCCGAGTTCGCAGTAGACGATGCCGAGCAGCAGCACCGCAAAGCCGCCGAGCAGCCACGAGAAGATGCCGGCCGGGCCCGCGATCGTCGACACGTGACTTGCGGCGAACAGCCACCCCGAACCGAAAATGGCGCCGAGACCGATGAACGTCAGGTCGGTCAGCGACAGCTGTTTCTTGAACTTGCCGTGACCCGCGTCGGGGTGCGCGGAACGGGAAAGCGGGACAGACGGGTGAGCGTTGCCTTGGCCTGGCATGGGCGTGTCTCCTAGGGGAATATCGGCACAGGCTTGAGGTACGCCGCGCTCCGACGGAGCAGCGGCGCCAGCCTGCCGGCCGGCGTCGCCCGGTTCGAACGACCGGGGCGGGACGCGGGCCGTTCACGCGCGGCGCGGGCTGGCGCCGGTGCGAACGGGCCCGCGGGCCAATGCCGGACCGGAGACGGCGGCGTGCAGGGAAGCCCGCGCGCCGCCGCAGGGGAGTCGATCAGAGACCGACGTCGGGCAGCGCCGGGCGCGTTTCGAGCGCCTTCGCGACGATGGCCTTCACTTCCGCGAGCGTGTCGCCCTGCAGTGCGAGGCGCGGCGGACGCGTGATCGCGCTGCCGCGGCCGACCAGCTCTTCGCACAGCTTGATGCACTGCACGAGATCGGGGCGTGCATCGAGGTGCAGCAGCGGCATGAACCAGCGATACAGCGCGAGCGCTTCGTCGAAACGCTTCTGCTTCGCGAGGCGGAACAGCGTCTCGCCTTCCTTCGGGAACGCGTTCGACATGCCCGACACCCAGCCTTCGGCGCCGACGGCAATGCTCTCGACCACGACGTCGTCGAGGCCCGCGAACAGCACGAAGCGATCGCCGACCGCGTTGCGCAGGTCGATGAAGCGGCGCGTATCGCCCGACGAATCCTTGAAGCAGACGATGTTTTCGCAATCCTGCAGCGCGATCAGCACGTCGGGCGTCACGTCGTTCTTGTAGATCGGCGGGTTGTTGTAGACCATCACCGGCAGGTCGGTGCTGGTTGCGACCGCGCGGAAGTGGGCGGCGGTTTCGTGCGGCTTCGCCGAGTAGACCAGCGCGGGCATCACCATCACGCCGTCGACGCCGACGCGCTGCGCTTCACGCACCGTGTTGCGTGCGAATTCGGTCGTGAATTCGGCGATGCCGGCGATCACCGGAATCTTGCCGCCGGCTGCGTCGCGTGCAGCCTCGATCACCTGGAGCTTCTCGCTCGTCGACAGCGACGTGTTTTCGCCGACCGTGCCGCAGACCACGAGGCCCGACACGCCGTCGTTCACCAGGTTCTTTACCACGCGGTGCGTGGCGTCGATGTCGAGGGAAAAGTCCGGCTTGAACTGGGTGCTGACGGCCGGGAAAACCCCGGTCCACTGAATGGCGTTTCGGCTCACTTCAATCTCCTACGTGTTTGTATCGGTCGGCCGACAGGTGTCGGTGTGGCAACCAGTATCGCCGCGCAAATGCCCATCACGCTTGAGTCGTATCGCGGAGCAAAATGACGAAATCGGCACAGCGACCGGACGGCGCGGGAAGGGCGCTTCGCACTATGCCGATTTCGTCGTCGTCCTCATCGAAAAGCCACAAGCGGGCGGACGCGCGACGGAGGAAGCTGTGCTCCTTTCCCCACTTCGGACGGCTCATGATGAAGCGCATCCAGATCATCGATTCGCACACGGGCGGCGAACCCACTCGGCTCGTCGTGTCCGGTTTCCCCGCGCTCGGCAGCGGCACGATGGCCGAGCGCCGCGACGTGCTCGCGCGCGAGCACGACCGCTACCGCACCGCATGCATTCTCGAACCGCGCGGCAGCGACGTGCTGGTCGGTGCGCTGCTGTGCGAACCCGTGTCGCCCGATGCGGCGGCCGGTGTGATCTTCTTCAACAATAGCGGCTATCTCGGGATGTGCGGGCACGGCACGATCGGCGTCGTGCGCACGCTGCACCATATGGGGCGCATCGCGCCCGGCGTGCACCGGATCGAAACGCCGGTCGGCACCGTCGAAGCGACGCTGCACGACGACCTGTCGGTCAGCGTGCGCAACGTGCCCGCGTATCGCCACGCGCAGGGCGTCGCGCTCGACGTGCCGGGTTACGGCCCCGTAAAGGGCGACATCGCGTGGGGCGGCAACTGGTTCTTCCTGATCAGCGACCACGGGCAGCGCGTCGCCGGCGACAACGTCGCGGCGCTCACCGCGTATGCGTCTGCCGTGCGAGAAGGGCTCGAACGCGCGGGCATCACCGGCGCGAACGGCGGCGAGATCGACCATATCGAGCTGTTCGCCGATGACCCCGAGCACGACAGCCGCAGCTTCGTGCTGTGCCCGGGCCTCGCATACGACCGCTCGCCGTGCGGCACCGGCACGAGCGCGAAGCTCGCGTGTCTCGCGGCCGACGGCAAGCTCGCGCCGGGCGCCGTATGGCGGCAGGCGAGCGTGATCGGCAGCGTGTTCCGGGCGAGCTACGAGCAGGCCGAAGTCGGCATCGTGCCGACGATCCGCGGCAGCGCGCACCTGAGCGCGGAAGCGACGCTGCTGATCGAGGAAGACGATCCGTTCGGCTGGGGTATTGCGCCGTGAGCGACACGAAGACGGATGTCGTCGTGATCGGCGCCGGCATCGTCGGTGCGGCGTGCGCGCACGAACTCGCGCAGCGCGGGCTGCGCGTGCTCGTCGTCGACGACGCGAGCGGCGGCGCAACCGGCGCGGGCATGGGGCACCTCGTCGCGATGGACGACAACGCAGCCGAACTCGCGCTGAGCCATTACTCGATCGAACTGTGGCGCGCGCTGAGCGGCGAGATGCCCGAAGGGTGCGCGTACCGCAACTGCGGCACGCTGTGGCTCGCCGCCGATGCGCACGAAATGGATCTGGCGCGCGCGAAGCAGGCGACGCTGGCCGCGCACGGCGTGGCGGGCGAACTGATCGACGCGGCGACGCTCGCGCAGCTGGAGCCGATGCTGCGTGCGGGCCTTGGCGGCGCGTTGAAGATTCCCGGCGATGCGATCCTCTATGCGCCCGTCACCGCGAACTGGCTGCTGCAGCGCGCGCCGCGCATCACGTTGCGGCGCGACCGGGCCGTCGCGGTCGATGGCCCGAGCGTGACGCTCGCGAGCGGCGACACGCTGCGCGCGGAGCGAGTGCTCGTCGCGAACGGCGTTGCCGCGCGCACGCTGCTGCCCGAACTGCCGCTGCGCCCCAAAAAGGGCCATCTGCTGATCACCGACCGCTATCCGGGCCAGGTGTCGCACCAGCTCGTCGAGCTGGGCTATGCGGCGAGCGCGCATGCGAGCGACGGCACGTCGGTCGCGTTCAACGTGCAGCCGCGGCCGACCGGCCAGTTGCTGATCGGATCGTCGCGCCAGTTCGACACCGAGGACGCGCAAGTCGAACCGCCCGTGCTAGCACGCATGCTGCGCCGCGCGGTGGGTTATCTGCCCGATCTGGCCGACCTGAACGGCATCCGCGCATGGACGGGGTTCCGTTCCGCGAGCCCCGACGGGCTGCCGCTGCTCGGCGAGCATCCGGCGCGGCCGGGCGTGTGGCTTGCGGTCGGGCATGAAGGGCTCGGCGTGACGACGGCGCCGGGCAGCGCGCGGCTCGTCGCTGCGCTGATGGCCGGTGAACGGCCGCCTATCGATATCGAACCGTATTTGCCGGGACGCTTCCTGAGCGCGTCCCTTGTAGCCGGAGCGCTGACATGAAACGACCCCCACGCTCACTTCGCTCTCTGTCGACCGCAGTGGGCGCTTCAGCGCTGACTCCGGTCCCATGCGCGGCGCCCCCGGCGGGGGCGGTCAGCCCCCTTGGGGCGGCCCGGCGGAGGCTGACATGATCATTCATCTGGACGGCCGCGCGCTGACGGTGGCCGACGGTGCGACCGTCGCGGCCGCTGTCGCGGCGAGCGGCGACGACACGACGCGCGTGTCGTGCACGGGCGCGGCGCGTGCGCCGTTTTGCGGGATGGGTGTTTGCCAGGAGTGCAGGATGACGATCGACGGCCGCCGCCGGCTGGCTTGCCAGACGCTGTGCCGCGACGGGATGCAGGTGGAGCGCACGCGATGAAACAGGAACGACTGAGCGTCGACGTCGCGATCGTCGGCGCGGGCCCGGCCGGGCTGTCGGCCGCGCAGGCTGCCGCGCGAAGCGGTGCGACGGTCGCGATCGTCGACGACAACCCGCGCGCGGGCGGGCAGATCTGGCGGCAAGGCGCAGCGGCGACGCCGACGCCGGCCGCCGCCGGGCGGCTCGCCGTGTTGCGGCAGCCGAACGTCACGCATCTCGCGGCGACGCGCATCGTTGCCGAAACGCAGCCGGGCACGCTGCTGCTCGAAGATGACGAGCGCGGGCTGCTGCTCGATTTCCGCACGCTGATTCTCTGTTGCGGCGCGCGCGAACTGTTACTGCCGTTTCCGGGCTGGACGCTGCCGGGTGTTACCGGTGCGGGTGGCTTGCAGGCGTTGATCAAGTACGGCCTCGACGTGCGCGGGCAGCGCACGGTGATCGCGGGCAGCGGGCCGCTGCTGCTGGCGAGCGCGGCGACGGCCCGTCAGGCCGGCGCGCGCGTGTTGCATGTGCTCGAACAGGCCGCGTGGGGCGACGTGGCCGGTTTCGGGGCGGGGCTGTGGCGCTGGCCGTCGAAGCTCGTGCAAGCCGCGAAGCTCGTTACCGCCGCCTATCGGCCCGATGCGCATGTCGTCGAAGCGTTCGGCGACATGCGGCTCGAACGTGTGCGGATTCGTCAGGGCGATCGCGAGTTCGAGGTCGACTGCGACCGGCTTGCGTGCGGCTTCGGCCTCGTGCCGAATACCGTGTTGCCGAGCCATCTCGGCTGCCGGATCGACGACGGCGCGGTGGCAGTCGATTCGCACCAGCGCACGAGCCGCGACGGGGTTTTCGCGGCGGGTGAGTGTACGGGTGTCGGCGGTAGCGAACTGGCGATGGTCGAGGGTGAAATTGCCGGTTGTGCGGCGACCGGGCAGACCACGGAGTTGGCCGCACTCGTTGCGCGACGAGCACACTGGCAGGCGTTTGCAGATGCCGTACGCGAGCGTTTTGCGATTCGCGAACCGATCCGCCGGCTCGCGCGGCCCGACACGCTGCTGTGCCGTTGCGAGGACGTGCGTTTCGATGCAGTCGCGCAAGCGCCGGGCTGGACGGCCGCGAAACTGCAGTCCCGCTGCGGGATGGGGGCGTGCCAGGGGCGCGTGTGTGGCGCGGCTGCGCAGGCGCTGTTCGGCTGGACGCCGCCGGTGCCGCGTACGCCGCTCGTGCCCGCACGGGTCGGCACGCTGATGCTGGACGGCACGGCATCCTGCGACGGCGCGTGATGCAACACGGCAACACGGCAACACGGCAACACGGCAACACGGCAACACGGCAACACGGCAACACGGCAACACGGCAACACGGCAACACGGCAACACGGCAACACGGCAACACGGCAACACGGCAACACGGCAACACGGCATCACGGCATCACGGCATCACGGCATCACGGCATCACGGCATCACGGCCCGGTTGACACCGGGCCGCGCTATTCATTCCACCTTCACTTTCTCCCATCCACCGACCTGCGGGGCCGCACAGGCCCGCAGGCACTCGATCGTCGCGGCCACGGCCGCGCGATTCGCGCTGTCGGGGTGCCAGTACATCGACACCGCGCCCTGGCCTTCGAGCTGCATCGGCAGGATCCGGATCGCGTTCAATTGCGCGAAGCGCTGCGCGGCACGGTGCGACGCGACGCCGAGCAGGTCGGTGTTGTTCAGCAGCGTGAGGTTGAGGATCGACGAATTCGATTCGACGCAGTGCGGCGGCCGCACGCGGCCGGCGGCTGACAGCGCGGCCTCCAGCGCATTGTGCACGGGCGTGCCCGACGGCCACACGATCCACGAGTAGGCGAGCACATCGTCCCAGCCGACCGACGTCGCACCGGCGAGCGCATGGTCGGGCCGTGCGACGAACACGACCGGATCGACATACAGCGCTTCGGCATGCAGCAGCGGATCGACGAATGTCGATCCGGAGCGGCCCACGACGATATCGAGTTCGCTGCGTGCGAGCTGCGGCATCAGCTGGTTCATCGTGCTTTCGGTCATCCGAACCTGTGCGCGCGGCATCCGTTTCAGCAGTTGCGACACCGCGAGCGGCACCGTGTCGGCCGCCGCCACGCCCGACGTGCCGATCGTCACGAGGCCGCTGCCGCCTTCCCGAAGCGCGGCCATGTCGTCGCGCGCGACGTCGAGCTGCGCTTCGACGCGGCGCGCATGCTCGATCAGCGCTTCGCCGTACGACGTCGGCCGCAGGCCGCGCGCATGCCGCTCGAACAGCGGCAGCCCGACATCCTCTTCCAGTTCCTTCAGCCATTTCGACAGCGCGGGCTGCGTGGTCGCGAGTGCGACCGCCGACTGGCTCAGATTGCCGGTGCCGGCAAGGCTCAACAGTACCTGCAGATGCCGCAGTCGCAGCCGGTGGGTCCAGTCCATCGCATGCCTCGTCGCGAGTAGGTATATCCAGAATTATATGGATCAGATGATTTGACCATTTTACCGGGTATGTCTGGGTCGAATATAAATCACCTAACGGACTGCCGCATGGTCCTCGCCCCGACATAGCGCCGACGCCGATCGGCCGACTCCAAGGAGACATCATGACGACCCACCCGGACGCGTCGCGCGCCGCCTACTACGCACGGATCGCCGAGCAACGCCTGGCGCCGCTGTGGGAATCGCTGCACAACCTCGTGCCGAAATCCCCGCAGCCGGCCGTGCAGGCTGCGATCTGGAAGTACGCGCAGGTGCGCGACCTCGTGATGCAGGCCGGCAGCGTGATCAGCGCCGAAGAAGCCGTGCGCCGGGTGCTGGTGCTGGAGAACCCGGGGCTGCCGGGCAAGTCGAGCATGACGCCGACCCTCTACGCGGGCCTGCAGCTGATCCTGCCGGGCGAGATCGCGCCGAGCCACCGGCATACGCAGTCGGCGCTGCGCTTCATCGTCGAAGGGTGCGGCGCGTGGACGGCCGTGAACGGCGAGCGCACGACGATGCACCCGGGCGACTTCATCATCACGCCGTCGTGGGCGTGGCACGACCACGGCAACCCGTCGGAGGAAGCGGGCGGCGAACCGGTCGTGTGGCTCGACGGGCTCGACATTCCGCTGCTCGCGAACCTCGACGCAGGCTTCGCGGAGAACTACCCGGAAGCCGTGCAGCCAGTGAATCGCCCGGAAGGCGACAGCCTCGCGCGCTTCGGTCACAACATGGTGCCGGTGCGGCATCGCGTGAGCGATCCGACGTCGCCGGTGTTCAGCTATCCGTATGCCCGTACCCGCGAAGCGCTCGACGCGCTGTACCGGAACGGCGAGCTCGACGCATGGGACGGCGTGAAGCTGCGCTACGTGAACCCCGCGACGGGCGGCTGGCCGATGCCCACGATCGCCACCTTCATGCAGTTCCTGCCTGCCGGTTTCGACGGCCGTACGTACCGCAGCACCGACGCGACGATCTACTGCGTCGTCGAAGGCAGCGGCACCGCGCACATCGGCGGCAACGCATTCGAATTCGAACCGCACGACATTTTCGTCGCGCCGTCGTGGGTGCCCGTGCGGCTGTCTGCGTCGTCCGACAGCGTGCTGTTCAGCTACTCCGACCGGCCCGTGCTGTCCGCGCTGAACCTGCTGCGCGAAGCGCGCGACTGACGCCGGCCCTTTCAACGATTCGTTTCCCGTTTCCCGTGCGTCGTCGCCGCGGCGCGCTCCCCTTCATTCGTATTTACGCTGGAGCCATTCATGACTTTCGTTTTCCCGCCTGAAGCGCCCGTGGCGCTCCCCGTTGCCGGCAGTGACGCGCAGTTCGCGGTGCGCCGTGTGTATTGCGTCGGCCGCAACTACGCTGCCCATGCACGCGAAATGGGCTTCGATCCCGATCGCGAGCCGCCGTTCTTCTTCTGCAAGCCGGCCGATTCGATCGTGCCGGTCGCGTACGGCGAAACGCTCGATCTCGAATATCCGGCGCAGACTTCGAACTATCACTACGAAGCCGAACTCGTCGCGGTGATCGGCAAGGGCGGCTCGGACATTCCGCTCGAGCGCGCTCTCGAACACGTGTGGGGCTATGCGGTCGGCCTCGACATGACGCGCCGCGACCTGCAGATGAAGATGCGCGAAATGGGCCGGCCGTGGGAAATCGGCAAGGCATTCGACCGTTCGGCGCCGATCGGGCCCGTGCATCCGGCAAGCGATGTCGGTCATTTCGAGCAGGGCGGCCTGTGGCTGACCGTCAACGAGGCGACGAAGCAGAAGAGCGACGTGTCGCACCTGATCTGGTCGGTTGCGGAAACGGTGGCGGACCTGTCGAAGTTCTTCCGCCTCGAACCCGGCGACGTGATCTTCACGGGCACGCCCGAAGGTGTCGGCGCGGTGGTCGCGGGCGACGTGATGAAGGTCGGCGTGGAACGGCTCGGCGAACTGACCGTGCGCGTGGTCTGACGCATCTTCCTCGAAAGGCGACATCGTGCAACTGCATAGCTTCTTCAACAGTTCGACATCCTACCGGGTGCGTATCGCGCTCGCGCTGAAAGGGCTGCCGTACGACACGCTGCCGGTGAACATCCGTACCGGCGAGCATCGCGAGGCGGCCTACGTCGCGAACGTGAACCCGTCGGCCGCGGTGCCGGCGCTGGTCGACGGGGATTTCCGTCTCGGGCAGTCGCTCGCGATCCTCGACTACCTCGACCAGATCCAGCCGACGCCTCGACTGATTCCGCTCGAACTGCGCCAACGCGCCCGCGTGCTGGAACTCGCGACGCTGATCGCATGCGACATCCATCCGGTCAACAACCTGCGCGTGCTGCGCTATCTCGACAGCGAGCTGAAGGTCACGCCGCAGCAGAAGACCGCGTGGTACCGGCACTGGATCGCGGAAGGGATGGCCGGCGTCGAACGGCTGCTCGCGCGTGCGGACGAGGGCCCGTGGTGCTTCGGCGACACGCCGACGCTCGCCGACGTATGCCTCGTGCCGCAGGTCGCGAACGCGTTGCGGATGGATTGCGACCTGAGTGCGTATCCGCGCAGCCTCGCGGTGTTTGAACACGCGCGGCACGAGCCGGCATTCGAGGCCGCGCAACCGCAGCGACAACCGGATTACGTCGCGTAACACAAAGCAGGAGACAGACATGGGCGAGACAAAAGACAACGGCCGGCGCGTGCTGGTAATCGGCGGCGGCATCGGCGGGCTCGCGACGGCGCTCGCGCTCGCGCGCCAGGGCATTCGCGTGAAGCTGCTCGAACAGGCAGACCAGATCGGCGAGATCGGCGCGGGGATCCAGCTCGCGGCGAACGCGTTCAACGCGCTCGACGCGCTGGGTGTCGGCGAGGCTGCGCGCAGCCGGGCGGTGTTCACCGACTGGCTGCAACTGATGGACGCGGTCGATGCGCGCGAGGTGGCGCGCATCGATACGGGCGCCGCGTACCGCGAGCGTTTCGGCAATCCGTATGCGGTGATTCATCGCGCGGACATTCACCTGTCGGTCTATGAGGCGGTCAAGGATCATCCGCTGATCGAATTCCGGACGAGCACGCAGGTGTGCGGCTTCGAGCAGGGCGGCAACGGCGTGACCGTGACCGACCAGCACGGCGAGCGTTATCGCGCCGATGCCGTGATCGGTTGCGACGGCGTGAAATCCGCGATCCGTCATGCGCTGATCGGCGACGCGCATCGCGTGACGGGCCACGTCGTGTATCGCGCGGTGGTCGACGTCGACAACATGCCGCAGGATCTGCAGATCAATGCGCCGGTCGTGTGGGCGGGCCCGCATTGCCATCTCGTCCACTATCCGCTGCGTGGTGGACGGCAGTACAACCTCGTCGTCACGTTCCACAGCCGCGAACAGGAAACCTGGGGCGTGCGTGAGGGCAGCAAGGAAGAAGTGCTGTCGTACTTCGACGGCATCCATCCGCTGCCGAAGCAGATGCTCGACCGGCCGACGTCGTGGAAGCGCTGGGCGACCGCCGATCGCGATCCGGTCGAACGCTGGAGCGAGGGCCGTGCGACGGTGCTCGGCGACGCCGCGCATCCGATGACGCAATACATCGCGCAGGGCGCGTGCCAGGCGCTCGAAGATGCGGTGACGCTCGGCGCGGCCGTCGCACAGACCGACGGCGATTTCGAAGCGGCGTTCGCGCTGTACGAGCGCGTGCGGATTCCGCGCACCGCGCGTGTGCTGTATTCGGCGCGCGAGATGGGGCGGATCTATCACGCGAAGGGCGTCGAGCGGCAGGTGCGCAACGGGCTCTGGGTCGGCCGCACGCAGGCGCAGTTCTACGACGCGCTCGACTGGCTGCACGGCTGGCGCGCGAAGGATTGCCTGAAGTCCGTCGCGTAACGCGGCGCGGTTGGCCCGATTCCGGCGGCGCGCATTTCAACGACACGACGCGCGACCGCCTTCCTGGAGGAGACACCATCATGGCCGATACGCTGTCCATCGACGTCAGCGAATGGATCGACCGGCATCGCGTTGCGCCGTTTCAGGCCGCGATCGTCGCACTGTGCTTTCTGATCGTCGCGATCGACGGTTTCGATACCGCATCGATCGGGTTCATCGCCCCCGTCATCCGCGCGGAATGGGGGCTGTCGCCCGCGCAACTCGCACCGGTGTTCGGCGCGGGGCTCGCCGGGCTGATGGCCGGCGCGCTCGTGTTCGGGCCGTTCGGCGACCGGTTCGGCCGCAAACGCCTGCTGCTCGCCTGCGTGGCGTGCTTCGGCATCGCGAGCGCCGCGTCGGCGAGTGCCGGCGGCCTGACCGAGCTGATCGCGTGGCGCTTCGTGACCGGGCTCGGGCTCGGCGGCGCGATGCCCAATGCGATCACGCTGACGTCCGAATATTGCCCGGCGCGGCGCCGTTCTCTGCTGGTGACGACGATGTTCTGCGGCTTCACGATCGGCTCCGCGCTCGGCGGGCTCGCGGCCGCGTCGCTGATCGAACACCACGGCTGGCGCTCGGTGCTCGTCGTCGGCGGGGCGGCGCCGCTGCTTCTGCTGCCGGTGCTCGCGTGGCGGTTGCCGGAGTCGGTGCGCTATCTCGTCAACACCGGCGCGGCGCGCGAGCGGATCGCGGCGATGCTCGGTCGCATCGCGCCGGACCCGCACCTTGCGAACGCGTCGTTCATCGCGCCCGCCGGCAAGCCGGCCGGGTCGCCGCTCGGCCGCCTGTTCAGCGCCGACCTGCTGCGCGGCACGCTGCTGTTGTGGCTCACGTTTTTCATGAGCCTGCTCGTGATCTACCTGCTGTCGAGCTGGCTGCCGACGTTGCTGCGCACGACCGGCGCGACGTTGCAGACGGCCGCGCGCGTGACCGCGATGTTCCAGGTCGGCGGCACGCTCGGCGCGATCGTCCTCGGCGGGTTGATGGACCGTTTCGACCCGCATCGCGTACTGGCCTGCAGCTATGCGGCGGCCGGTGTATTCGTCGCCGCGATCGGTGTATTTGCCGGATCGCCGTGGGGCGCCGCGCTTGCCGTGTTCGCGGCCGGCTTCTGCGTGTCGGGCTCGCAGGTCGGCGCAAACGCGCTGTCGGCCGCGTTCTATCCGACCGAGTGCCGCACCACCGGCGTGAGCTGGGCGAATGGGATCGGACGTGGCGGCTCGGTCGTCGGATCGATGGCGGGCGGCGCGATGCTGGCGATGGGCGTGCCGTTGTCGACTGCGTTTGCCGTCGTCGCGGCGCCGTGCGTGATCGCGGGGATTGCGGTGCTGGCGCTCGGCGTGGTCCGTGCCGATGCGGCGCGCATGCCTGCCGCGAAGGCGATCGCGGGCGAGCAGGCCTGAGCGAAGGAGGGCGCAAGGCCGCCTGTCGGCAAGCGGCGGGGAGCATCATTATATAAATCAATATAATATTGATTCTTTAATTGTTTCCCCGCCCCGATGAACGACGATCTTTCCACCGGGTTGCCGGACCCCGACCAGATGCGCGCGGCTGCCGAATCGGCCTGCGCGCTGCTCAAGGTGCTGTCGAATCCTGACCGGCTGCTGCTGCTCTGCGAACTGTCCCAGGGCGAGCGCTGCGTGAGCGATCTCGAGACGGCGCTGGATATCCGCCAGCCGACGCTGTCGCAGCAGCTCGGCGTGTTGCGGGACAACGCGCTGGTTCGCACACGCCGCGACGGCAAAAACATCCACTATTCGCTCGACAGCCCGGCCGCGATCGCGGTGATGGGCGTGCTGTATGAACAGTTCTGCGGCCCGGCCGCGAAGGGGCAGCGCGATGCAGCTTGATGCGCTTCATTTCACGCCGTGGCTGTCGCTGGCCGGCGGCGTGCTGATCGGGCTCGCGGCCGCGTGGCTGGTCGCGTTCAACGGCCGGATTGCCGGCATCAGCGGCATCGTCGGCGGTCTGTTCACCGCGCGCGCCGGTGAGCGCGACTGGCGCGCCGCGTTCGTCGCGGGGCTGATTGCCGCACCGCTCGTGATGTACGTCGCCGGGAACCGCCTGACGCCGCAGGTCGACGCAGGCTGGGTCGAACTGGTGGCGGCCGGGCTGCTGGTCGGCGTCGGCACGCGGTACGCGGGCGGCTGCACGAGCGGTCACGGCGTGTGCGGGATGTCGCGCGGTGCGCTGCGTTCGGTGGTCGCGACGGTGGTCTTCATGGTCGCAGGCTTCGTGACCGTCTTCGTGCGACGGCACGTGCTGGGAGGCTGACATGCAGGCAGGATTCGCGTTTCTGGCGGGGCTGCTGTTCGGCGTCGGCCTCATCGTGTCGGGCATGTCCAATCCGCAGAAGGTGCTCGGCTTCCTCGACCTGGCGGGTCGCTGGGATCCGTCGCTCGCGTTCGTGATGGCCGGCGCGATGGGCGTGGCCGTGTTCGCGTTCGCCTGGGCGAAGCGCCGGACACGGACGTGGCTCGGTTTGCCGATGCAGTTGCCGGCCGTGCGGGCGATCACCGTGCGCCTGGTTGCCGGAAGTGCCGTGTTCGGCATCGGCTGGGGGATCGCCGGGTTCTGCCCGGGGCCTGCGATCGTGTCGATCGGTTTCGGATCGGCGAAGGGGATCGTGTTCGTCGTCGCGATGCTGGCCGGGATGGCGGTGTTCGAGTGGATCGAGCGTCGCAGGAGTGTGCGGTGAGGTGATGGCCACCGCGTGCCAAGCAAGCGGTGGCGGTTGATCGGTCAAGGCCGGTCGATCTGCACGAGCGCGGCCGAACCGGATCGCGTCAGATCTCCATCGGATGATGCGGTGTCAGCCTGACGCTTCTCCTTGACGCAGCAAGTCGCGATTTCACGAATGCTCGCGCACACGATGGCCGCCGCGCAATCTCTCGGACAGCCGGCGTAGGGCCGCACGCCATCCCGCGAGCACGCCGGGCTGTCCGGCCGGCTCCACGATCGCCGTACTGACCGCACCCGTGCCGCTGGCAGACAGCGCCACATGACCGGCCGTCTCGAACGTCAGGCATTCACCTTCGTCGAGCACGCGGCGAATGTGCTGCGGCGCGTCGGGTAGCCAGTCCAGCCCGCCGTGGCGCAGCGTAACCGCCAGCGCGCCATC
Source organism: Burkholderia lata (assembly GCF_000012945.1). Taxonomy (NCBI): domain Bacteria; kingdom Pseudomonadati; phylum Pseudomonadota; class Betaproteobacteria; order Burkholderiales; family Burkholderiaceae; genus Burkholderia; species Burkholderia lata. The sequence goes on along the minus strand of NC_007511.1, from coordinate 2,156,036 downwards.
GAGCACGATCACCTGACTCCCCTTGTCGAACCACGCAAAGTGGCTTTGCCCGGCGTCGAGCCGGATGTGATGCGTTTGCATGGCGATTCCCTTTCCCGGTTGCGCGGCCTCGCGACGGCGAGGCGACAGCGTGCAATCAGGTTAGGGAAACGGGCCTCGGCACGACAGATTCAGGGGCCGGGAATCTGTTGCGGTGCAGGCGACGATTTTGCATCGCTGTATCGGTGGGTTTCCCCGGAATCTGTATCTGGCGTGCGATCGGCCATACGAGCACGATCGTCTGCATGACACCTTTCACCGACTCATCCCGCCCGCCCTTGCCGATGGACGGCGAACCGCTTTACGAACGGCTCGCCGAGCATTACCGCCGCATCATCGCGGCCGGTACGCTGTCGCCCGGCGACCGGATGCCGTCGGTGCGCGCGTTCATGGCACAGCACGGCGTGAGCCTGTCGACCGCGATCCAGGCGTTCCGGCGGCTCGAGGATACGGGCTGGTGCGAGGCGAAGCCGCGCTCCGGCTACTTCGTGCGGCGCCGCGCGGCGGTCGCGCTCGCAACGCTGCCGGAAAGCGACGGGCCGCCGCTGAGCGTCGAGCCGCCGTTCGCGGGCCTGCACGAACGTGTGTCGCGCGTGATCGATCGCGCGAACGCGGCGCCCGATGCGCTGAATCTCGGCGGCGCGTCCGCGCTGGCCACGCTGTATCCGGCCGAGCGCCTGCAGGCGCTCGCGATCCGGCTGTTACGGCGCAAACCCACGTTGCTGACCGACGCGGGGCCCGTCGGCGGTTCGCCCGAGTTCCGGCAGACGATGGCCAAGCGCGCGCTGTCGTATGGCGTGACGGTGACGCCGGACGACGTGATGTCGACGAGCGGCGGCGTCGATGCCGTGAATCTCGCATTGCGCGCGGTGGCGCGCCCCGGCGACACGATCGCGATCGAATCGCCGGCCTTCTTCGGCTTGATCCAGTTGCTCGAAAGCCTCGGCTTGCGTGCGCTCGAAATCCCGGCCAGCCCGACAACCGGCCTGTCGATCGAGGCGCTCGAAGTGGCGCTGACCGCGTACCCGGACATTCGGGCCGTGGTCGTCGTGCCGAACCTGCAGAACCCGCTCGGCTGCGTGATGCCCGACGAGCGCAAGGCTGCGCTCGTCTCGCTCTGTTCGCGCCACGGCGTGGCCGTGATCGAGGACGAGCCTTATCGCGAGCTCGTCGAGGCGCCGCAGCCGGTCAAGCCGGTGAAGGCATGGGACCGCGACGGCACGGTGATCTACTGCCCGTCGTTCAACAAGGTGCTGGCTCCCGGGATGCGGCTTGGCTGGATCAGCGCGGGGCGCTGGCACGCACGCGTGAAGATGCTGAAGTTCGCGCACAGCCGGCACAACGCCGCGTTGCTGCAGGCCGTTGCGGCCGAATTCGTCGGCTCAGGCGCGTTCGATCGCCATCTGCACCGGTTTCGCGAACAGTTGCGCGTGCAGCGCGACGTGACGATCGATGCGATTGCACGGCATTTCCCGGCCGGAACCCGGATGAACCAGCCGCCGGGCGGGATGCTGCTGTGGATCGCGCTGCCGGACGGCGTGCGCTCGGAGCCGCTGTTCGACGCCGCGCTCGCGCACGGCGTCAGAATCGCGCCCGGCTCGATCTTCTCGAATTCCGACCGCTTCGACGGCTATATCCGGCTCGCTTGCACGCGCGTGTTCGATGCGGCGCACGAAGCGGCGTTCGAAACGCTGGGCCGCCTCGTACGGGAAGCCACCGCGGCCACGTAAGCGCGGTGTCGGCCGGTCGGGCCAGCGAATGCTCAAGCCCACCGGTTTTCCGAGCCACCGACGCGGCAAGCCGCCGCCATTTCATCGGCTGGCCGAATGCGTGGCGAGGTGCTGGCGGATCAGCGACAGGTAACGATCGCCGACCGAGAAATCGCGTGCGGCGCGCGGCCGTTCGGCCTGGCGCAGCGTGGCCGGTGCGCTCATGCCCAAATACCGGCAGACGGCGGACGGGAAGGGCTTGCGCGTATGCCCGAGCTGGCGAGCCGCGCGCTCGACGCGGGCATCGCCGACCTGGGCGCGGAGCCACGCCAGCACTTGGCGATCGGCTTCGTTGACGATACGGACCAGATGTTCCATCGCGCACCTCACTGTTCATAAATACAGTACTGTAAATATAACCAGTGTTTGCGGCGGCCGCAAGCGGGTGCGCGTGAGGCTGGCCGTTCGGCCAGGGTCAGCGGGCCGGCACGGCGGTTCGCGTGATCCGGCCAGCAGGGGCCGCGGGCGCCACGGGGGCGGCAACCTTCGTATAGCGCGCGTCCGTCAGCGTGCCGAGGAACGCGACGATGTCGTCGATTTCCGCGTCGGTCAGCGCGGGCGGCGTGCCGGGCCGGCGGTTCATCGGCGTCGAGTTGACGTTGATGTTGCCGCGATAGGCGGCCGGCACGTCGTCGAACGTTCTGGCCCCGTGATACCAGAAGCCCGGGTCGGTCGAGCGCGTGTTGTAGAACGCGACCGCGTCGCGCAGCGTCGTGAACACGCCGTTGTGCATGAAGGTCTGCTTGACCGCGACGTTGCGCAGCCCCGGCGTGCGCAGGTAGCCGCACCATTGCGTCGGCTCGGGCCAGCGCAGCCGCCGTGCGGTGTCGCACAGTCCGTTGTCGAAATGGCGCGGATCGCGGTTCGCCGGCAGCGCGCGGTTGCGCGGCACTGCGATCGCGTCGTAGCCGAAATCGGTAAAGAGCGAACGCTCCGGGCGGCTCGACGTCTCCGACAGCGTATGGCAGCTCATGCAGTTGCCCTTGTCGGGATTCCGGAACAGCGCGAGGCCGCGCATCTCGGCCGGCGCGAGCGGCTTGCGCGTGCGCAGGAACGCGTCGAAGCGCGACGTGAACGGCGCCATCTCGTCGCTCTGCAGATAGGCCTCGACGGCCAGGCCCATCGCACGCACCAGTTGCTCGGGATCGCGCCGCACCGGCGCGCCGAAGCGCGCGGCGAGATCAGGCGCGAGCTCGGTCGCGTCGACCTTGCGCAGCAGCGCGGCCGGCGACCGGTTGTTCATCTCGTTCGGATCGAACAGCGGCCCGCGGATCTGCTCGGCGAGCGTATCCGCGCGGCCGTCGCTGAACAGGCCACCGAACGGCGACGGTGCGGGCGCATCGTCGTCCTGGTAGAAGTGGCGGCGCGGCACGTAGCGCACATAGAGCAGCGACGGGGCGTTGCGCTGGCTGAAGCGTCCGGGCCGGCTGCCTTCTGGCACGCCCGGCCCCGCGAGCGAAGCGGCCGACAGCGTCGGCGCGAACGCGCGGCCGGCGTCGTGGCAGCCCGCGCACGACATGCCGCGCGGCTCGGACAACCGCGGGTCGAAGAAGATCCGGCGGCCGAGTGCGACGAGCGTCGGATCGGGTGCGAAGCGTGCGGTGGCCGCATCGATCTTGCCCGTCACCTGCGGCGTGCCGTTGCCGATCGTGTCGACGACTCGCGAAGGCGGCGCACCGGGAAGCAGGACCGTTTCGGCCGGCGCGGCGTGAGCGGCGAGCGCCAGGCCGGCGAGCACGGCCGCCGTGGCCAGCGCGCGCAGCGTTTGCAGGCCGCCTGCATCACGGCCGTCACATCGAACTCCTTCACTCACGGCGCAATGAACCCCGTCTTGTCGCAGGCGAGCGTCGTGCCCGACTGGTTGCACGACGCGAGCAGCTTGCCGGCCGCCGAGTACGCGTGGAACACCCAGCCGGTCGCCGGGGCGGCGCGGCGTTCCATGATCAGGAAGCCGAAGCTGTTGTTGTGCGACAGCCGCTCGATCACGGCGCCCGGTGCGGGCGTCAGGCCGGCCGGGAACGGGTCGGGCAGCGCGACGTCGAGATTGTCGCCGCCGTTACCGGACACGATCGTCGCCGGATGCCCGGACGAGAAGTTGATCGCCTGGAAGTCGTGCACGTGCCCGTGCAGCGCGACGTGCACGCCGGGCGGGTAGTACGCCTGCGCGTTGAGGCTCGACATCACCGATTGCAGCGCGAGGTTGCCCGGCGCGGGCGTGCTGCCGGCGATCGGCGCGAACGCGAGGATCGGATGGTGGTTCGTGAAGATCGTCGTCGTCATGCCGGCCTTCGACGCGAGCGCGGCGACCGTCTGGAACTGCTTCTGGTAGATGCCGAATTGCGCGTCGGTCGTCTTCAGCGGCGTGCGGCCGACCTTCGCGGTGTCGAACACGATCACCTGCGAGCCGCCGCCGAGCGACACCGCATAGGGTTCCGAATAGTTCGCGTTGTTGTCGTTGGCCGGATCGTCACACGAGCGCGCGGCCGAATACGGGCGCGGATCGAGGAAGCGGAACCAGCCCTGGCCCGCGCGCGCACATTCCTCATGGTTGCCGCGCACGACGACCCACGGTGCCTTCGCGAGCAGCGGGGCGGCCGGGCGGAACAGGTCGGCCTGCCACGTATCCCAGCCATAGCCCCACGGGCTGTCCTTGCAGCCGGCGATGTCCGGCGGGCACGCGTTCTCGCGATAGTGGTAGTCGCCGATGTGCATCACGAGATCGGGCGACAGTTTCGCGACGCTGGCCGCGATCGTGTCGAGCGGCCAGACCGACGCGTCGTTGCACGCCTGCCACGCGTTGTCGGCTTTCTTCATGCGGCAGCCGGTGTCGGCGATGATCGCGATGCGTTGCGGCTGCGCCTTCGGCAGCGGCAGCGTGCGGCCCGCGACGCTTGCCGCCTGCGCGCCGGCCGGCAGCGTCATCTCGCAGACGGACACCGGGAAGCTCGACGGCTTCGAATCGGACGGGTCGCTGGCGGTCGGCCGCTGGGCGATGGTCGCGGCGCCCGTGCGCAGCGACATGCGCGACAGCTTGCCGTCGACGGTCAGTTGCGGGCACAGCGGATCGCTGGCCGACGCGGGCGTGTAGTTCGTGATCACGCGTGCAATCGCCTGGTTCGACTCGCCGATCTCGACCCATGCCGCCTGGACGTTGACCGACGCACTCGCCGGATCGGCCGGCGAATCGATGTGGTTCGAGCACGCGGACAGCGCGGCGAGGGCAACAAGGGGAGCGCAGCGCACGAGCAGCGCGCGCGTGAGGAGTCGTCGCATGGGAGGCACCGTAGGAAAGTCGTCAACGATACGCAACGCGAATGTAAGAAATGTGAAAAAAACGGGGTGCGACAGGGGGCTTGCATGCTGGCCGGGCGTCGATATTGCAGCAGCAGGTCGCGGCCGGAGGGCCTTGACCTCAAGCCGGCTTGAAGCAGCACAGTGCGAGGCACGATCAACGAACCAGAAGGGGAATCGACGATGGAAACCAGCCGGCCCAATGATGAACAATCCGCGCTATGGAACGGCCCGTCGGGGCGCGCGTGGGTCGATACTCAAGCGCCAATCGACCGGATGTTCGAACCGCTGGAGAAGTTGCTCGTGGATGCGGCGGCCCCGTCGTCCGCGCGCAGCGTGCTCGACGTCGGCTGCGGCACGGGCGCCGTCACGCTCGCGATCGCGCGGCGGCTCGGTGCGGACGTGCAATGCACGGGTATCGATATCTCGGCCCGGATGATCGACGCCGCACAGGCGCGTGCCGAACGAAGCAGCGTTCCCGTCCGCTTCGTGTGCGCGGATGTGCAGACGCACGCGTTCGAGCCCGCGAGCGTCGACCTGATCGTGTCGCGCCTCGGCGTGATGTTCTTCGACGATCCGGTTCGGGCTTTTGCGAATCTGCGGCGTGCGGCGCGGCCGGATGCGCGGATGCGGTTCGTCGCGTGGCGCGGCGCGGCCGACAATCCGTTCATGACGATCGCCGAGCAAGCCGCCGCGCCGTTGTTGCCGAACCTGCCCGCGCGGCGGCCTGGCGCGCCGGGGCAGTTCGGGTTCGGGGACCGGCAGCGGATCGCGTCGGTGCTGTCGAATAGTGGCTGGGCGGACATCGCGATCGAGCCGGTCGATCTGGCGTGCGCGCTGCCGGAGCCTGCGCTGGACGACTACATCACGCGGCTGGGCCCGGTCGGGCTTGCGTTGCTGGAGGTGGACGAGGCGACCCGGCGGCGCGTGGTCGACACGATGCGTGCCGCGTTCGCGCCTTACATCGACGGCGCGGCGGTGCGCTTCGACGCAGCATGCTGGCTCGTGACGGCACGCGCACCGTCCGTGTAACGCGTCGCGGTACAGAGGCGGATCAAGGAAGGGGCGGCCGGTTCGCCCCGCGCGTGGTCGTTCGCGCGGGACGAAGCCGGGCCGCGTGACGAACGCGCGTCAGCGTCGCCGCGCGCGCAGCATCAGCCACGCGCAACCGCCGGCGACCAACGCGAGACCGAGCAGGACGGCTTCGACGCCGAGCGCAAACCCGGGCGGCATGTCCCCGGTGTCCGGCATCGGCGACAGGTTGATGCCCATCGCGATGGCGCCGCCGGCGAGCAGCGCCGCGCAGACGATCCAGTAGACCTTGCCGCGCGGCGCCGCGGCCCGGATTCGCCACAGCGCGATGCCGGCGCCGCCAAGGTAGAGCAGGGCGAGCGTGCCGAGCGCGATGACATCGGACGCGCGGCTTTGCAGGAGCCCGGTCATCGTGCGGCTCCGTCGCGCGTAGCGGGTCGCCCCGGCACACCAAAGGCGGGATTCATTCGGCCTCCGTCGCGTGCCCCGGCGCGCGGCTCAGCAGATGCGTGCGCTTGTCGGCCGCGAGCGACACGTAGCGTTCGTACTGGCGCAGCACGTCGGCAATCACTTCGTCGCCGCGCAGGTATTCGACGTCGTAGCCGAGTCGCCCGTCCTCGAAGAACGTCACGATCCCGTACACGTGTGCCCGTTCCGCTTCCGGCTCGGCCGCCTCGCGCACCAGGAACGCAGCGGCGGATTTCACGGTCACGCGCACGCCGTATACGAAATCGCGGTGGTCGGCGGTCGGCACGGTGAGCCGTACGGCATCGTCGCTGTCGCGCTGCACGTTTGCATCGACACCGCTCGCGCGCAGCTCGTCGGCGACTTTGCGCAACGCGGGCTCGACCGTCTCGGCGACGAACTGGCGCGCTTCGGCTTCGGTCGTCTGCCGCAGGATGTGGGTCAGGCGGTGGCGCCAGTGCTGGCCGGTCCAGAAGCTCGTCGCGGGCGCGACGTCCTGCGAATAGTGCACGCGGTCGGCCGCGAGCCCGCGCCACAGCCCGTAGCAGAGCGCGATCATGATGATCGCGACCGGCAGCGCGGCGATCAGCGTCATCGCCTGCAACGCGCCGAGCCCGCCTGCGACGAGCAACACCGCGGCCGTCACGCCGAGCAGCGCGGCCCAGAACAGCCGTTGCCACACGGGCGAGTGCGCGTTGCCGCGCGTCGCGATCTGGTCGATCACGAATGCGCCCGAATCCGCGGACGTGACGAAGAACACCGCGATCAGCACGATCGCAACGATCGACAGCAGTTGCGGCATCGGCAGGAAGTCGAAGAAGCGGAACAGCAGTGCGTCGACATTGGTGGCCGTCTGCGCGAGCGCGCCGGCCGCGCCGTGGGTATCGAGCCAGATCGCGCTGTTGCCGAACACGGTCATCCATACGAGGTTGAACGCGGTCGGCACGAGCAGCACGCCGATCACGAACTGGCGAATCGTGCGGCCGCGCGAGATGCGCGCGATGAACATGCCGACGAACGGCGACCACGACACCCACCATGCCCAGTAGAGGATCGTCCAGCCGCCGAACCAGCCTTCCTCTCGCGGCGGTGCGTATGCGTACGTGCGGAACGACAGGTCGATAAGGCTCGACAGGTACTGGCCGATGTTGTCGCCGAGCGCGCGCAGCAGGAAGGCCGTCGGGCCCGCGACGACCACGAACGCGAGCAGCAGGAACGCCAGCAGCAGGTTCAGCTCGGACAACCGTCGCACGCCCTTGTCGAGGCCGGTCGCGGCCGATACGCCCGCGAGGATCACGACGACCGCGACGAGCCCGATGCGAAACAGGTTGCTGCCGGTATCCCAGCCGGCGACGGTATGCAGGCCCGCGCTCAGCTGCATCACGCCGTAGCCGAGCGTCGTCGCGATGCCGGCGACCGTGCCGACCAGCGCGAACGCGTCGACCGTGTGGCCGATCCAGCCGTTGATGCGCTCGCGCAGCACCGGATACAGCCCGGAGCGCAGCGTCAGCGGCAGGTTGTAGCGGAAGCCGAAATACGCGAGCACGAGCCCCATCAGCCCGTAGATCGCCCACGCATGGAAGCCCCAATGGAAGAACGTCATCAGCATCGCCTCGCGCGCGGCGGCTGGCGTGCCGGGGTCGACGGTCGGCGGTTTCAGGAAATGCTGCATCGGCTCGCCGACGCCGAAATACATGAGGCCGATGCCCATGCCGGCTGCGAACAGCATCGCTGTCCACGATACGAAGCTGAATTCGGGTTCGGCATCGTCGGGGCCGAGTCGAATGTTGCCGAAGTCGCTCGCGGCGATCAGCACGAGAAACACGAGGAAGCCGGTGACGGCGAGCACGTAGAACCAGTCGAAGCGCGCGATGACCCATTGCTGGCCGGCGGAGAACAGCGCGCCGGCTTCGCTCGGGCGCAACGCGCACACGACGAGCAGCGCACCGATGACCGCGAGCGCGGGCAGGACGACCTGCGGCTTGAATGTCGTGCGGGGCAAGGGACGGGAATCTGGCATGGCGGGCATCCAGTTGTGGGCGCAACGAGGCGCGACGCCGCCCGGCGCGTACGTCACGCGTCGGACCCTGATACGGCGTGCGTCGAGTGTACCGCGGTGTCAGGACTGCAAGAAGGGGGCATGCAGAAGGGAAAGCCTGACGAATTGTAAGGTATTGAGGGGATCGAGAAAACCCGTGGGGTTCGCCCGGCGGGCTGACAGGGCGCTGAAAACGCGGTGGCGGACGTGTATCGGGCGCCCGGACGGCACGCGTGGAGTGCGAGAAATGCGTGTCGTCCGGGGTAAGGGCGAGCGCGGCGAAGGCGCTGCCGCGCGGGTTCAGAACGTGACGGCGATGCCGGCCATGCCGACGAACTGGCCGTGCGTCGTCGACGGCGTGAGCTGCTGAGAATCGCCGACGATCGGTGCCGCATCGATCACGTGGCCGGCGCCTTGCGCACCGAGCGTCTGCCCGCTCGAATGCGTGTACGCCTGCAGCGCATAGAGCGTCGTGCGCTTCGACAGGCTGTACGACTCCTTCAGCGAATACTGCTGGTAGCGCGCCGCACTGTTGACGCCGTTCGCCTTCGACGCGAGCGTGTACGCGAACGCGCCGGCCACCGAGAACACCGGCGTGAAGCGGTACGCGGCGAGCGCGCCGTAGGTGTTGAACACGGCCGTGTCCGTGAACGCGGAGCCGTTGCCGGGCAGGTACTTCACGTTCGAATAGTTGAGACCCACCGTCAGGTCGCCGAGCGTGTAGTTGCCGGCCGCCGCGACCTGCTCGACGGCCTTCGCGGTGAGGTAGCCCTGGTTCAGCACGGACACCGCGAAGCTGCCCGACGCGGCAGTCGCCGGATTCAGGAAGCCGGCCGACGAGCCCGAGCTGTTGATGCGCAGATAGCCGGCCGCGACGCCGATCGGCCCGTTCGCATAACGCAGCGCGGCGCTGAACGTGTTGCCCTTGCCGGTCGCGCCCGCAATGCCGCCGAATGCGTACATCGCGCTCGCGGTCAGCCCGGCGAAGGTCGGCGACGTATAGGTGACCGAGTTGTTCACGCGGGTCGTCGTGTCGAGGCCGTCGATGTCGCCCGGATGCGCGCCCGTCGCGCCTGTCAGCCAGCTGCTCGACGCGTACGGGCCGACGAACAGGAAGTAGGGCGTGTACTGGCGGCCGGCCGTCATCGTGCCGTAGTGATCGTTGCGCAGGCCGACGAACGCCTGGCGATTGAAGATCAGGCCGGCGGCGGATTGCGCACCGTTGTTCAGGTTGAAGCCGGACTGCAGGTCGAAGATCGCATGCGTGCCGCCGCCGAGATCCTCGTCGCCGCGCAGCCCGAACTTCGACGCATACAGGTTGCCGTCGCGCATGTAGAGGTTCGAATGGCCCTGCTGGTTGTTCACGTACGCGAGCGAATCGTCGACGACGCCGTACAGCGTCACGCTGCTCTGTGCGTGCGCGGCGGTCGTGCCGAGCGACGCGGCCGATAAAATGAGGATTGCATAGCGGTTGACGGGTGCTTTCATTGACGATCTCCAGATCTCTTCATCTTTTCAAAGGGGCGGGAGGCTCGGTCGCCTCCTCTGCGGTGGGCGGCGGGCCGCGTGAACGGCCCGCCTTGCCCGGGTTTCAGCTATCGAATGCGACGACGAGGCGGCGCCACGCGCCATCCTGCGCATCCTGCTCGACGCGCGCACCGCGCACGGCGACCGGGCCTTGCAGCGACGCGGGCAACAGGATCTCGACGCGGTCGGCCGGGCGTGCCGGGCGGCCGTCCCAGCGCACCGATACGCCGAGTACGCCCGACGCCTCGCGGCCGGTCTCGATGCGCCACAGCCCGTATTCGCCGTCGCGCCATGCTTCCGTCTCGCCGTCGTCCTCGACGCATTCGCCGTACGCAACGCCGTCCTCGACGCGCGGCGCGACGAGGAAGCCGCGCGTGTCGGCACGTGCGCCGAAATGCTGTTCCGCGACGTTCAGCGGCAGCACGCGGCCTTCACGCAGCAGCATCACCGGCGTGTCGAGCGGCGCGGGCAGCGTCACGCTCGTACCGCCGTCGAACGACTGCGCGCTTGTGCAGCACATCCAGCGCGCGCCCGACGGCAGGTAGACGGTGCGCTCCGCCAGGCCGGGATCGACGACCGGCGCGACGAGCAGCGCGTCGCCGAGCATCATGTCGTCACCTTCGTCGTAGCAGCGCGCATCGCCGGGGAAATCGGCGAAGGTCGGCCGCAGCACGGGCTCGTAGCGCGTCGTCGACAGCCACAGCAGGTGATAGAGGTAGGGCAGCAGCCGGTAGCGCTGCTTGATCAGCGACGCGATCTGCTCGGTGATCTCCGGGTACATCCACGGTTCGTTGACGGTGCCGTCGTCGTTCCATGAATGGATGCTGAAGCGCGGCATGAAGATGCCGAACTGCACCCAGCGCAGCAGCAGTTCGGGCGACGGCGCGGGCCCGGAGAAGCCGCCGATGTCATGACCGATGTTCGACACGCCCGACAGCGCGAGCCCGAGGCCCATCTTCAGGTTGTAGCGCAAGGTTTCCCACGACGTGTAGTTGTCGCCGGACCAGGTCTGCACATAGCGCTGCATGCCGGCGCCGCCGGAGCGCGACACGAGGAACGGCCGCTGCGCCGGCGCATGCGCGCGCTGCGCTTCGCGCGACGCGCGCATCATCAGCATCGTCTGCAGCACCTTCGCCTCGCGCGCGGGATACGGCTGGCCGAAGCCGTGCGCGATCGCATCGGGCGACCAGATCTCGTACTCGTTGTTGTCGTTCCAGGTCGACTCGATCCCGTATTCGAGCAGCGCCGACGTGACCTGCTCGCGCCACCAGCGGTACGCGTCAGGCTGCGTGAAGTCGAGATACGCACCGACCTCGTCCCAGAACTGCACCCATGCGGGCTCGCCGGATGCCGAGCGGATCAGCAGCCCGCGCTTTGCGGCGTCTTCGAATGCGGGATGGTCGCGCAGCAGGCACGGTTTGATGTTCGCGCACAGGCGGATGCCGTGGTCGCGGTAATGCTTCACGAAGCCCTTCGCGTCGGGAAACTTGTCGCGGTTCCAGTTGAACACGTAGCGCTTCGCGCCGATCGACGTATAGCCCGACGACAGGTGGAACGAATCGCACAGGATGTCGTGCGTGTCGCACTGTTCGACGAACTGGTTCATCTGCTGCTGCGCGTCCGGCGCATCGGTGTAGCTCATCGTCGAGCCCGAATAGCCGAGCCCCCATTTCGGCGTGCGCGCGGGGCGCCCGGTGAGCCACGTGAAGCGCCGCGCGGCCGCGAGCGGCGTGTCGGGCGACGCGATGAAGTAGTAGTCGAGATCGCCGTGCTCGGCGACGAAATAGCGGTACGGGCAGTGATAGTTGTCGAGCTCGCGGCCCATGTCGAACGAGCAGTCCGACAGCGTGTCGTAGAACAGCCCGAACCCCTGGCATGCCTCGGACGACCACGTAATGTAGAACGGGATGTGCTTGTACAGCGGGTCGGTGTGCTTCGCGCTGTAGCCCATCGCGTCGATGTTGCGCATCTCGAAGCGCGCGCCGGTGCGGTCGAGGTTGCCCGCGCGTTCGCCGAGGCCGAACACCTTGTCGCCACGCTCGCGGGCGACGTAGTGATACGCATGATCGTCCCACCAGCCGAAGTTGTACGCCTGCGTCGCGCGGTCGGCGAGGGCGACGCGCCACGTGCCGTCCGCGCCGCGCATCGACCACGTGCAATGGCCGCCTTGCCGGCGGATCGCGACGCGGATCTGCGCGGTCTCGATGCACACGCCGTCGTCGTCTTCGACGAGCGTGTAGGCGGGCAGTGCGAAGCCGTCGAGGTCGAGGCGGTCGCGCCCGTCGAGCGGTACGTCGTCGAGGCCCGGTGCGATCGACCACGTGCGCGGGTTGCGCGCCGTCGCGTCGGGCAGCACGCGCACCCGCACGATGTCGTCCTCGAGCACGAAGATCTCGACGGTTGCGCCCGCCTCGGACGCGAGCAGCACACGGTTCGCGTGCTGGCCGGCGACGCGGAACACGGGCGGATGAAGAAGCGAAGTCATGAATGCGGTTCCTGGTGAGAGCGAAGGTCAGGCGTGCCGTGCGAGCAGGCGTTCCTGCTTCGACTGCCCGCGGATCAGCACCGCGAGCAGCGTGACGCCGATGAGGTCGAACAGGCCGAGGCATGCGAACAGCGGCGCATAGCCGACCTTGTCGGCGAGCGCGCCGACCAGCAGCGAGAACCCGAGCCCGCCGATCCACGCGGCCATCCCGGCGAAGCCGCTCGCGGTGCCGACTTCCTCGGAATCGAACACGTCGGCCGACAGCGTGTTGACGAGTGCGGAGATCATCTGGTGCGCGAAGCCGCCGACGCAGAACAGCGCGATGGCCGTGTACGGCGACGCCACGAGCCCGATCATCGCGGGCCCGAGCATCAGCACCGCGCCGAGCGCGACGCCGGCAACGCGCGACCACACGAGCGGCAGCTTGAACCGCTTCGCGAGATACGGCGACAGGTAGCCGCCCGCGATGCCGCCGAGGTCGGCCGCGAGAAACGGCATCCACGCGAAGATCGCGATCTGCTTGAGTTCCATGTGGCGCTCGGTCGCGAGATACAGCGGAATCCAGAAGCTGAAGGTCTGCCACGCGGGCTCGGCGAAGAAGCGCGGCAGCGCGATGGCCCAGAAGCGCCGCGCGGTGACGACGTCGCGAATGCGGCGCTTCGACACGGGCGGCATCGTGGCCTGGCCGTCGCGGATCAGCGCGCGCTCCTGCGGCGTGATGCGCGGGTGGTCGGCGGGCGACCGGTATTGCGTGTACCAGAGCGCGGCCCACACGAAGCCGAGCGCGCCGGTCGCCATGAACGCGGCCTGCCAGCCGAACCGCATCGACAGGAACACGACGAGCGGCGGCGCGATCGCGGCGCCGAGCGACGTGCCCGCGTTGAAGTAGCCGACCGCGACGGATTTCTCGCGATCGGGAAACCATTCGGCGACAGCCTTCATCCCGGACGGAATCGCGGCGGCTTCGAACAGGCCGAGAAAGCCGCGCAGGATGCCGAGCGACAGCCAGCCCGACGCGAACCCGTGCGCGACGCCGACCACCGACCAGAGCATCGCGAACAGCGCGAACCCGAGCCGCAGCCCGATCAGGTCGACGACGAAGCCGCACACCGGCTGCATGATCGTGTAACCGATCTGGAATGCGCCGACGATGTACGAGTATTGCTGCGTCGAGATCGAAAAGACCTGCTTGAGCTCGGGGGCGAGCACCGCGAGGGAATTCCGTGCGAGGTAGTTGAGGATCGTGCCCAGACATACGAGCACGATGATCCACCAGCGCAACGCCTTGACTGTCTTCACTGCTGTCTCCTGTCGGGCAGGGCCGGCGCGTGGCGCCGGCCCGATCCATGACGACCATCCGTTCGGGATGGCTTGTTTCGATTTATTCGTACGATGTCCGATCTTGATGGGTGCCATTTTTCCCGATTCGCGTCGGAATAATGGTGTTCAAGCGAACATTTCGTCGTCGTCGGAGGCTAATGTTATCTGACGACTGATCATTTTCGAACATCCTATGTTCGAATTCGAATCCGGTCAACGTGAAATTGCATTCGAACGAACTTGCTCGGGGTTTTCCCCATGAGCGAGGGCCGGCAGTACACGTGACGACGTGCGGCGATTCCGCGCCAAAAGCCCACGGGGCGGGGCTGTGCGAGCGATCGGGCGATCGACGGACGCGGACAGGAGCGTGACAACCCTGATGAAAATTTATTTCTTTTCCGGATCGGAGTTGTGTAAATTCATTTTCACTATCCTTGCAATAACCCTTCGCATGACGCCTCTCGTTCCGCACGACGCCAGTCAAGACGAACCCGCGATTGCCGAGCGGATCGCGTCGGCGATGCCGTTGATGACGCCGATCCATCGCCGCATGGGCGAGTTCGTGCTCGCGAACCCGTTCCGCGCGGCGACGATGCGGATCGACGAACTCGCGCAGGCCGTGAACGCGTCGATCGCGACCGCGAACCGCTTCGCGAAGGCGCTCGGTTTCGACGGCTATCCGGCGATGCGCGCGGCGCTGGTGCGTGGCTTCGAGGCGACGCTCGGGCCGGTCGAGCGGCTGCGTTCCGCGCAGGAGCAGGAGCCTGGCGTACGTGGCGCCGTCTGGATCGACGCGGTATTCGACCAAGCCGTCGCGAACATCGAGAACACGCGTGCGCAGCTGGATGCAGCCGATGTCGAGGCCGCGGTCGAGGCGATCGTCGGTGCGCGTCGAGTGCTGATCCTCGGCGCGGGGTCGAGCGCGTTTCTCACCGGGCTGATGGAGCACGGGCTGTCCGTCTGCCATGACAACGTGCAGTCGCTCGCGTTGCTCGGCGGCCCGTCGCACGCGGCGCGGCGCTTGTATACGGCCGACTCGCGCGATCTCGTGATCGCGCTCGCGTTTCCGCGCTACGTGAAGGACACGATCGAACTCGCCCGCCGCGCGGCCGCGCGCGGTGCACGCGTGCTGGGTATCTCCGACGGCCCGCAATCGCCGCTTGCGCCGATCGCGTCGCTGAACCTGTACGTCAAGGCCGAACGTCGCTTCGCGGCCACGTCGGAAGCGGCCGTGCTCGCGATGATCGAGGCGCTGATCGACGCGGTCGCGCTGCGCACGCACCGGTCCGCGAAATCCGCGGCCGAGATGACCGAATTCCTGCTGCCGTGGCTCATGCAGCCGCAAGCGACGCCACCGGCAGCCAATCCTTCTACTCACCGTCCGAAAAAAACATGACTTCACCCGCGATCGTTGCGATTCACGGCGGCGCAGGCACGATCCTGCGCGATGCGATGGATTCCGATACCGAACGTCAGTACCGTGCCGAATTGACCGCGATCCTGACGGCCGCGCAGCAGGTGCTGGCCGATGGCGGCAGCGCGCTCGACGCTGTCACCGTCGCGGTGCGGATGCTCGAGGACTGTCCGCTGTTCAACGCCGGGCGCGGTGCCGTCTATACGGCCGAGGGCAAGCACGAACTCGACGCGGCGGTGATGGATGGCGCGACGCTCGGCGCCGGCGCGATCTGCTGTGCGACGCGCGTGCGCAATCCGGTGCTTGCCGCGCGGCGCGTGATGGAAGCCAGCGAGCACGTGCTGTTCGCCGGTGAGGGCGCCGATGCGTTCGCCGCTGCGCAGGGGCTCGAACTCGCGGAACCGGGTTACTTCCACACCGAGGCGCGTCACGCGCAGTGGGTCAAGGCGCGCGCAGCGGCGGGCGCGATGCTCGACCACGACGCGGCGACGTTCACGTTCGGCGCTTCGCAATCACAGCAGCAACAGCAGCCGCCCGAACCGCTCGATCCGGACCGCAAGCACGGCACGGTCGGTGCGGTCGCATGCGACCAGCATGGCCATATCGCGGCGGCGACGTCGACGGGCGGCATTACGAACAAGCAGCCGGGGCGTGTCGGCGATTCGCCGATCATCGGCGCGGGCTGCTATGCGGACGACGCAACCTGCGCGGTGTCGTCGACGGGCACCGGCGAGATGTTCATCCGGCTCGCGACCGCACATGACGTGGCTGCGCAGATCGCGTATCGCGGCGCGTCGCTCGCCGACGCCGCGCACGACGTCGTGATGAACAAGCTGCCGCGCCTCGCGGGCCGCGGCGGGATCATCGCGGTCGACGCGCAGGGCAACGTCGCGATGCCGTTCAACACCGAAGGGATGTACCGCGGCTACGCGCGCGTCGGTGAAGCGCCGGTGGTCGGCATCTATCGCGACGACGATACGGCCTGAAGCCGGACCGCACGAGGAGGAGACCCACGATGACTTCGAGCCGTAACCCGTCCGGCCTGGTGCTGCCCGAGCAGCGCGTGGTGGCCGTCGACGACCTGTCGGTCACGTTCCGCCGCGAAGGCGCGACGTTCGACGCGGTGCGCAACGTGTCGTTTCACGTCGACCGCGGCGAGACGCTTGCGATCGTCGGCGAATCGGGCTCGGGCAAGTCGGTCACGTCGCTCGCGCTGATGCGGCTCGTCGAGCACGGCGGCGGCGCGATCACGAACGGCCGGATCGCGTTCCGCCGGCGCGGCGGCGCGCTCGTCGATCTTGCGCAGGCCAGCGGCGCGACGATGCGCGGCATTCGCGGCGCGGACATCGCGATGATTTTCCAGGAGCCGATGACGTCGCTGAACCCGGTGTTTACCGTCGGCGACCAGATCAGCGAGGCGATCGCGCTGCATCAGTCGAAAAGCATGTCGGAAGCGCGCGCGGAGACGCTGCGGCTGCTCGAACTCGTGCGCATTCCG
Organism: Burkholderia lata; assembly: GCF_000012945.1. NCBI lineage: Bacteria > Pseudomonadati > Pseudomonadota > Betaproteobacteria > Burkholderiales > Burkholderiaceae > Burkholderia > Burkholderia lata. The sequence goes on along the minus strand of NC_007511.1, from coordinate 2,139,158 downwards.
GAGGCGCGCCGCGTGTTCGCGCGCTATCCGCACCAGTTGTCGGGCGGGATGCGGCAGCGCGTGATGATCGCGATGGCGCTGTCGTGCCGGCCGTCGCTGCTGATCGCCGACGAGCCGACGACCGCGCTCGACGTGACGATCCAGGCGCAGATCCTGCAACTCGTGCGCGGGCTGCAGGACGAAATGAACATGGGCGTGATCTTCATCACGCACGACATGGGCGTGGTGGCCGAAGTGGCCGACCGCGTGCTCGTGATGTATCGCGGCGAGAAAGTCGAGGAGGGCGAATCGGATCGCATCTTCGCGGCCCCCGAGCATCGCTACACGCGTGCGCTGCTCGCGGCCGTGCCGAAACTCGGCTCGATGCAGGGCACCGATGCGCCCGAGAAATTCCCGCTGCTGAAGGTGGAGGGCGCAAGCGCGGCGGCACCGTCGCCCGCTCCCGCGGCAAACGACGATGCGCAGCCGCCCGTCGATCAGTCCGCGCCGCCGATCCTGCGCGTAAGCGATCTCGTGACGCGCTTCCCGGTGAAGAGCGGCGTGTTCGGCCGCGTGTCGCAATACGTGCATGCGGTCGAGCGCGTGAGCTTCGAACTGCGCGCGGGCGAGACGCTTGCGCTCGTCGGCGAATCGGGCTGCGGCAAGTCGACCACCGGCCGCTCGCTGCTGCGCCTCGTCGAATCGCAGAGCGGCTCGATCGAGTTCGACGGCCGCGACATCAGCGCGCTGAAAGGCCCGGACCTGCAGGCGCTGCGCCGGAATATCCAGTTCATCTTCCAGGATCCGTTCGCGTCGCTGAACCCGCGCCTGACCGTCGGCTTCTCGATCATGGAGCCGCTGCTCGTGCACGGCGTCGCGAGCGGCCGCGAAGCGCAGGCGCGCGTCGACTGGCTGCTCGACAAGGTCGGCCTGCCGCCGGAGGCCGCGCGCCGCTATCCGCATGAGTTTTCGGGCGGCCAGCGCCAGCGGATCGCGATCGCGCGTGCGCTCGCACTGAATCCGAAGGTCGTAATCGCCGACGAATCGGTGTCGGCACTCGACGTGTCGGTGCAGGCGCAGATCGTCAACCTGATGCTCGACCTGCAGCGCGAGCTCGGCGTCGCATACCTGTTCATTTCGCACGACATGGCCGTGGTCGAGCGCATCAGCCATCGCGTCGCGGTGATGTATCTCGGCCAGATCGTCGAGATCGGCCCGCGCCGCGCGGTGTTCGAGGCACCGCAGCACCCGTACACGAAGAAGCTGATGAGCGCGGTGCCGGTGGCCGATCCGGCGCGCCGGCATGCGCCGCGCCAGCTCGCGGCGGACGAGATTCCGAGCCCGATCCGCGCGGTCGGCGACGAGCCGGTCGTCGCGCCGCTGGTCGCGGTCGGCCCCGATCATTACGTCGCGACACATCGCGTCGGCGGCGCGTACTGAAGAAATGCATCGCCACGGCGATGCGCGAGCTTGCAGGAAGTCGAAACCGAAACGCCCGTGAGGCGTCACCGATTCACCGTTAGGAGCCCAGCAAAATGACCAAGCAGCATCCGTTCCCGATGTTTCGTCCGCGCGCGTGTTTCGTCGCGCTCGCCGGCGCGTTCGCGCTGTCGGCCGCGGTGCCCGCATTCGCGCAGCAGACCGCGGTGATGGCGGTGGATTCGACCTTCACGACGATGGACCCGTACGACGCGAACGACACGGTGTCGCAGGCCGTCGTCAAGTCGTTCTACCAGGGGCTGTTCGGCTTCGACAAGGACATGAAGCTCGTCAACGTGCTGGCAACCAGCTACGACGCGAGCCCGGACGCGAAGGTCTACACGATCAAGCTGCGCCAGGGCGTGAAGTTCCACGACGGCACCGATTTCAACGCGGCGGCCGTGAAGGCGAACTTCGACCGCGTGACCGATCCCGCGAACCACCTGAAGCGCTACAACATGTTCCGCGTGATCGAGAAGACCGAAGTGGTCGATCCGTACACGGTGAAGATCACGCTGCGCGAGCCGTTCTCGGCGCTGATCAACACGCTCGCGCACCCGTCGGCCGTGATGATCTCGCCGGCCGCGCTGAAGAAGTGGGGCCGCGACATCGCGCTGCACCCGGTCGGCACGGGCCCGTTCGAGTTCGTCGAATGGAAGCAGACCGACGACCTGAAGGTGAAGAAGTTCGCCGGCTACTGGAAGAAGGGCTATCCGAAGATCGACGCGATCGACTGGAAGCCGGTGGTCGACAACAACACGCGTGCGGCGCTGATCAAGACGGGCGAAGCCGATTTCGCGTTCCGCATCCCGTTCGAACAGGCAGCCGACCTGAAGGGCAGCCCGAAGGTCGACGTCGTGGAGCGGCCGTCGATCGTGCAGCGCTATGTGTCGCTGAACATGCAGCAGAAGCCGTTCGACAACCCGAAGGTGCGCCAGGCGCTGAACTACGCGGTGAACAAGGAAGCGCTCGCGAAGGTCGCGTTCGCCGGCTTCGCGACGCCGTCCACCGGCGTGGTGCCGCAGGGTGTCGACTACGCGACGAAGCTGGGCCCGTGGCCGTACGACCCGGCGAAGGCGCGCGCGCTGCTGAAGGAAGCCGGCTATCCGAACGGCTTCGAGACGACGCTGTGGTCCGCGTATAACAACTCGACGTCGCAGAAGGCGATCCAGTTCGTGCAGCAGCAGCTCGCGCAGGTCGGCGTGAAGGTGCAGGTGCAGGCGCTGGAAGCCGGCGAGCGCGTCGCGAAGGTCGAGAGCGCGCCGGACCCGGCGAAGGCGCCGGTGCGGATGTACTACATCGGCTGGTCGTCGTCGACGGGCGAGGCGAACTGGGCGATCACGCCGCTGCTCGCCGGCGCGTCGGCACCGCCGAAGTTGCTGAACACCGCGTACTACAAGAACGACACGGTCGACGGCGATCTTTCGAAGGCACTGGAGACGGTCGACCGCGCGAAGAAGACCGAGCTCTACACCGATGCGCAGAAGCAGATCTGGACCGATGCGCCGTGGATCTTCCTCGTGCAGGAGAAGATCGTGTATGCGCGCAGCAAGCGGCTGCAGGGCGCGTACGTGATGCCGGACGGCTCGTTCAACTTCGACGAAATCTCGCTGAAATGACAGTGGTGATGACGGCGGCTCGTCCGCCACGCGGTGCCGGCGGCGCGAGCCGCCGGCACGCTGATTCGATCGGTGCCCCATGCTGAATTTTCTCGTCAAACGCCTGTTCGGCCTGCTACCCACGCTCGCGATCGTCGCGGTGCTGGTGTTCCTGTTCGTCCACCTGCTTCCGGGTGACCCGGCGCGGCTCGCGGCCGGGCCCGAAGCCGACGATGCGACGGTCGCGCTGGTGCGCACCGATCTCGGCCTCGACCAGCCGCTGCCCGCGCAGTTCGTGAACTTCTTCGTGAAGATCGCGCACGGCGACTTCGGCCTGTCGACCCGCAGCAAGCGGCCGGTCTCGACCGAGATCGGCGAACGCTTCATGCCGACGCTGATGCTGACGCTCGTCAGCATGGTGTGGGCGACGGCGTTCGGGATGGCGATCGGCATTGCGTCGGCGGTGTGGCGCAACCGCTGGCCCGACCGCCTCGGCATGACGCTCGCGGTGTCGGGCATCTCGTTTCCCGCGTTCGCGCTCGGCATGCTGCTGATGGAAATCTTCTCGGTGAAGCTCGGCTGGCTGCCGGTCGTGCCGGACGGCTCGTGGAAGAGCTACGTGCTGCCGTCGCTTACGCTCGGCGCCGCGGTTGCGGCCGTGATGGCACGCTTCACGCGCGCGTCGTTCGTCGAGGTGCTGAACGAGGATTTCGTGCGTACCGCCCGTGCGAAGGGCGTGCGCGAGCCGATGGTGGTGCTCAAGCACTGCCTGCGCAACGCGATGATCCCGGTCGTCACGATGATGGGGCTGCAGTTCGGCTTCCTGCTCGGCGGCTCGATCGTCGTCGAGGTCGTGTTCAACTGGCCGGGGCTCGGCCGCCTGCTCGTCGACGCGGTGACGATGCGCGACTACCCCGTGATCCAGGCGATCGTGTTGCTGTTTTCGCTCGAGTTCATCCTGATCAACCTGACCGTCGACGTGCTGTACGCGGTCATCAACCCGACCATCCGGTTCAAGTGAGGCGCGCATGAACGCGACAGTCCAGACCGCGGCGCCGGCCGCACCGACCGCGATCCGCACGCCGTGGCGCGAATTCTGGCGCAAGTTCCGCAAGCAGACCGTCGCGCTCGTCGCGGGCGGCTTCGTGCTGGCGCTTGTCGTGCTGGCGTTCGTCGGCCCGCACATCGTGCCGTTCGATCCGGAGAACTATTTCGACTACGACGCGTTGAACGCGGCGCCGTCGGCCGTGCACTGGTTCGGCGTCGATTCGCTCGGCCGCGACATCTTCAGCCGGATCATCGCGGGCACGCGCATCTCGCTCGCGGCCGGCTTTTTCTCGGTCGCGCTCGGCGCGGTGATCGGCACGTTCTTCGGGCTGCTCGCCGGCTACTACGAAGGCTGGTGGGACCGCATCACGATGCGCGTGGCCGACGTGCTGTTCGCGTTCCCGGGCATCCTGCTCGCGATCGGCGTGGTCGCGATCCTCGGCAACGGGATGATCAACGTGATCTGCGCGGTCGCGATCTTCAGCATCCCGGCGTTCGCGCGGCTCGTGCGCGGCAACACGCTGATGCTGAAGCACATGACCTATGTCGAGGCCGCGCGCAGCATCGGCGCGTCGGACTGGACGATCATCATGCGGCACATCCTGCCGGGCACCGTGTCGTCGGTCGTCGTCTACTTCACGATGCGGATCGGCACGTCGATCATCACGGCCGCGAGCCTGTCGTTCCTCGGGCTCGGCGCGCAGCCGCCGACGCCGGAGTGGGGCGCGATGCTCAACGAGGCGCGCGCGGACATGGTGACGGCGCCGCACATCGCGATCTTCCCGAGCCTCGCGATCTTCCTGACGGTGCTCGCGTTCAACCTGCTCGGCGACGGGCTGCGCGACGCGCTCGATCCGAAGCTGGAGCGCCGCTGATGCGCATCGCACCCATGTGGACGGCAACGCTGCCGGCCGGGCCGCGCGGCACGATCGCCGACGTGCCGGGCGTGACGGTCGGCCATTGCACGCTCGATGCGGGCAACGTGCAAACGGGCGTGACCGTCGTGAAGCCGCATCCGGGCGACGTGTACCGCAGTAAGGTGCCGGCGGGGGCTGCCGTGATCAACGGCTTCGGCAAGAGCGTCGGGCTCGTGCAGGTCGACGAGCTCGGCACGCTCGATACGCCGATCGCGCTGACCAATACGTTCGGCGTCGGCGCGGTCGCGCAGGCGCAGATTCGCGCGGCGATCGCGGCCAATCCGCAAGTCGGCCGCGACTGGTCGACCGTCAACCCGCTCGTGTTCGAGTGCAACGACGGCTATCTGAACGATATCCAGGCGTTCGCGGTCACGGCCGCGCATTACGACGACGCGTGCCGCGCGGCATCGCGTGACGTCGCACGTGGCGCGGTGGGCGCTGGGCGCGGGATGTCGAGCTTCGACCTGAAAGGCGGGATCGGTTCGGCGTCGCGTGTCGCTGTTGCGGCCGGGCGGCCCTATACGGTCGGCGCGCTCGTGCTCGCGAATTTCGGCCGGCTGCCGATGTTGACGCTCGGCGGCGTGCCGGTCGGGCAGATCGTCGCGCAACGGCGCGCAGCCGAGGCCGCGCATGCGGCACCGCCCGAGCAGGGCTCGATCATCCTGTTGCTGGCCACCGACGCGCCGCTCGATGCACGGCAACTGTCGCGGCTCGCGCGTCGCGCGGGTGCGGGGCTGGCCCGCACGGGCTCGGTTTACGGGCACGGCAGCGGCGACATCGCGCTCGCATTTTCCACCGCATACACGATCGCGCACGACGCATCGACCATCGCGCTGCCGGCCCTCGTCGCCGATGCGGCGCTCGATCCGCTGTTCATGGCCGCGGCCGAAAGTGTCGAGCACGCCATTGCCGACGCGCTGCTGCAGGCCGTGACGGTGGCCGGGCGCGACGGCCACGTGCGGCAATCGCTGCGCGACGCGGTGCCCGATCTCGATCGCCTGTTCAACGAAGGCCACGAAGGACGTCTTACCCAGTCATGAAGATCCTGATTTCGACCGACATCGAAGGTGTTGCCGGCGTATTCGCCACCGAGCAGACGCGTGCCGGCAATCCGGAATACGAGCGTGCGCGCCGCTGGATGACCGCCGAGGCGAACGCGGCGATCGAAGGCGCGTTCATGGGCAGCGCGCAGGCCGTGTGGGTCAACGATTCGCATGGCGGCTTCCGCAACCTGCTGCCCGACGGGCTCGATGCGCGTGCGCGCGTCGTGCTCGGCAAGCCGCGCACGCTCGGGATGATGACGGGCCTCGAACAGCAGCCCGACCTCGTGTTCATGATCGGCTATCACGCGAAGTCGCAGACACGCGGCATCCTTGCGCACACGATCAACAGCTTCGCGTTCACGCAGGTGTGGCTGAACGGCGTCGAGCTTGGCGAAGCCGGGCTGTACGGTGCGTTGGCGCGGGAATACGGTGCGCACGTCGCGCTGGCCACGGGCGACGACGTGTTCGCCGAGGAAACCCGGCCGCTGTTTCCGGATGCGCATTTCGAGGCGGTCAAGACGGCCGGCGGCGCATCGAGCGGCGATACGCTCACGCCCGCCGCGTCATGTGCGCGGATCGCAACGGCTGCGCGCGAAGCGGTTTCGCACGCACTGTCGGCAGGCGTGCGCGCCGGTGCCCATCGGCCTGCGCCGGCCACTTGCACGCTGCGCGTGCAGACGGCGGCGCTGGCCGACCTGTTCTGCGTGCTGCCGTCGCTGGAGCGCGTCGACGCGGTAACGCTGCGCTTCGACGGGCCTTCGGTCGAGCATGTGGTGCGCACGCTGAACAGTTTGTCGGCGATGTCGTTCATGTTGCGGTGATGCGCGTTGCCACCGTGCTGCTTGCGCGCCGCGCGTCGTCAGTGGTTGCCGACGGGGTTTGCCGTCACCGCGAGCAGGAACGCCTCCATCGCCGCGACCAGCGCGAGCGGCGTCTCGTTCATTGGATAGTGGCCCGCATTGCGCAGCACGTCGACGGTGGCGAGCGGATAACGCCGCAGGTAGGTGCGGGCCATCAGTGCCGCGTCGAACGCCGGATCGTGCTCGCCGATCAGCACTTTCACCGGATGGATGCCGGCGATCTCGTTGCTGAAATCCGTATCGGCCCATGCGCGGAAGTACGCGCCGAACGCCGGCGGCGACGAACGGGCTGCCGAATACGCCGCTTTCCACTCGATCCAGGCGGCGGGCAGCCGGCCGCCGGTGCTGCGATCGATGATGGTTCGGCGATCGGTGACGTGGTCCGCGGCGCGCGCGAATAGCGCGCGTTTCTCCGCGTCGAACGGCAGGCCGCCGCACGGCACGGGCGTGATCGGTACCAGAGCGCGCACCCGCCTGGGTGCGATGACGGCGATTCTCTCGGCCGCCATCGCGCCCATCGAATGGCCGACGACGCTGAAGGTCGCGAAACCGAGCGTGTCGGCCAGCGCAAGTGCGTCGGCGGCGATCTCGTCGATCGTGTAGTGGCCCGCTGCGTCGCGCATGCGGCCGTAACCGCGGTAGTCCATGAAGACATAGCTGAAGTGTTCACGCGACAGCCACGCTTCGACGGGTTCGAACGCGTGAGCGTCGCCGAACCAGCCGGGTAGTACAAGAACAGGGTGGGGGCCGTCCCCCACGCGATGAAACGTATTCGGCATGTCCGCTCCGATGCAGTGGTAATCCGGCCGATCAGGCCGACGGGTCCTGCGGCCGTCAGGTCGCGCAAGGGTGGAGCGGATCGTAGATCACGCGAAGGAGACCCGCCTTCGATATCGGGTCATTGATGATGGAATTCGGGCCGTGAGAAATACGCTGCTAGATCCCTACGAAAATATTCCCAGGAGCGTGGTCGTGACCGCGAACGACTATGCGGCGGGCACGACGTTTCCGGAGCACGCGCACGGGCGCGGGCAATTCGCGTTCGCGTCGCGCGGCACGATCAGCGTGTCGACGCCGCACGGGCGCTGGCTGGTGCCGCCGCAGCGCGCGTGCTGGGTGCCGGCAGGCGTGCGGCACGAAATGACGATGACCGGGCCGGTCACGATGCTCAACACGTTCGTGTCCGGCGACGCCGCGCAGGAGGCGGGCTTGCCCGAGCAGTGCGGTGTCTATGGCGTGTCCGCGCTTCTGCGCCAACTGATCGACGATGCGATCGACCTGCCGGCGCTGTACGACGTCGACGGGCGCGCGGGCAAGCTGATGGCGTTGCTGGTCGCGGAAATCGCGACGATGCCGCGCCTGTCGCTGCATGCGCCGCTGCCGGCCGACGCCCGGCTGGCGAAGGTGTGCCGGCACCTGCTCGCGTCGCCGTCGATCGCGGCCGATCTCGACCAGGTGGCCGCCGATGCAGGCGTGAGCCGCCGCACGTTCACGCGGCAGTTTCGCGCGCAGACAGGCGTGAGTTTTGCTGCATGGCGCCAACAGGTGTGCATGCTCTCGGCGATCGCGCGCCTGAGCGACGGGCAGCCGGTCACGCGCGTCGCGCTCGATCTCGGGTACGCGAGCGCCAGCGCGTTCACGTCGGCGTTTCGCCGCATTCTGGGCGATACGCCGAGCCGCTATCTGGAGATTCGGCGCTAACCGGAAGGAATCGGCGCACGCCACACCGGTGCGCCGGTTGCCGCAAAAAAATACGCGCCTGCCAACTTCGGTCAGACGCGTTTAAAGGCACTCGGTCAGAAAAAAATGTGCGCACGGCCTGCCGGGCGGTGTCGCGTATTACATGCGTAATTGTTGCCGATTCGGATTTAATCTCGTTGGTGCGTTGCGGATAACGAAGAATACGCCGCATAACGCGCAAACGATATCCTGCTGGATCGACGAGTTATGTGCAGTCGCAGCATGCGTTTCAATCGAGCGTTCGATTCAGGAGATGGAGGCATGTGACAACGGGTATGGGCACCCGTGATCCGGCGCGACGCGCCGCAGCATCGAATGATGGCGACGGGCACGAAAAACGCCGCGTGGTGCGATGCCTGTTGGTATCGCGCCACGCGGCGTCGGGGTAGCGGGCGGAGCCGGCGTATGCCGGCTCGCGCGTCACACGTCGAAGAACACGGTTTCGTCCGGCCCCTGCATGCGGATGTCGAAACGGTAGACGACCGGTCGGCCCGGCTGCGCGTCGCGTTTCGCGACGAGCGTCGCGCGGCGTTCGGCCGGCACGGCGTTCAGCACGGGGTCGGCTGCGTTCGCGGCGGCTTCGTCGTCGAAGTACACGCGCGTGAACGCGTGGGTGAGGATCCCGCGCATCATCACGGTCACGTTGATGTGCGGCGCTTCGTCGGCGGCGAGGCGGCCCGGCTTCACCGTCTCGACGACGAAGCGCTGCTGCGCATCGGTGCCGGTGCCGACTCGCGCGAAGCCCGTGAAGCCGGATTTCGCGATGTCGTCGCGCGACGCGGGGTAGCGGCCCGCGCCGTCCACCTGCGTGAATTCGAGCACCGCGTCGCCGACGACGTTGCCGTCACCGTCGAACACCTGGCCGACCAGCAGCACGTGCTCGCCTTCGGCGTGCGCCGCGGCGATCGTCGGCGTGAACAGGCTCTTCAGGTCGTAGTCGTATTGCTGCGGGCACAGGCCGTATGCGAAGTACGGGCCGACCGTCTGCGAAGGGGTTTGCTTCAGCGTCGTCATGGTTCAGCGCTCCATCGGGGTAGCGTCGCGGCCGCGCAGCACGATGTCGAATTCGTAGCCGAGCGCATAGCCTTCTTCGGTGAGGTCCATCGAGAAGCGCGAGATCAGGCGATCGCGCGCAGCCTCGGGCGTGCCCTGGAAGATCGGGTCGTACGCGAGCAGCGGGTCGCCGGGGAAGTACATCTGCGTGACGAGACGCGAGCCGAAGTAATCGCCGAACAGCGAGAAGTGGATGTGATTCGGGCGCCATGCGTTCGGATGGTTGCCCCACGGGTACGCGCCGGGCTTGATCGTCAGGAAGCGGTAGCGACCTTCGTCGTCGGTCAGGCAACGGCCGGCGCCGAGGAAGTTCGGGTCGAGCGGTGCGTCGTGCTGGTCGATCTTGTGCACGTAGCGGCCGGCCGCGTTCGCCTGCCACACCTCGACGAGCGTGTTGCGCACGGGCTTGCCGCCTTCGTCGAGCACGCGGCCGGTGACGACCATGCGCTCGCCGAGCGGCTCGCCGTTCTTCACGGCATTCTTCGTCAGGTCATGGTCGAGCGCGCCGAGATCTTCGGCGCCGTAGACGGGCGCGTACTGGTCGCGCAGCTTCTCCTTCAGCGGGATCAGCGGGCGCGTCGGGCCGCGCTTCACGGACGAACGGTATTCGGGGTGGACATAGGCCGGATGCGATGGCCAGTCGCGCGGCGTGAGGATCGTGGGGGAATCCATCGGGCGTCTCCTGATAGGTATTTCGCGAAGGGGATGGCACGACTTTAGCCAATCCGGAAAGTTATGCAAAATGACCTTTTTTCGCGAATCGCATAACTGTTCGTTATGTTTGACGCACCAATGAAAATTCCGCCGGACAGGATGCCTGTCCGGCGGAAAAAGCGATCGGGCTTCGCGTCGTCGGTGACGACCCCGTGCACGGCCCTCCAGCCAGCCCGTCGCTGCTTTTTTGTGTTGTCGTTATTGTTGTTATCCGGTCTCCCTGAGCGCCTGTTATGACTGGCGGCCGGGATCGAACACGATCCCGTCGAATTCGAGTGACAGCGTGCCGCTGCGCAGCAGTGCGGCCGGTGTCGCATCCCGGTCGACCCCGAGCACGTCGCTCACGTAATCGGCGCAGAACCCGCGCCGCGTCCGCACGTTGAAACGGTTGCCGAGCAGCGCGTCGATCCGCCGTTCAGCCGTTGAATGAATCTGGCGCTGCGCATCGGTGGTCGGTGCCGCGACGCGACGGGCAAGCGCGATGCGTCCGCCGTCGGTCCGGGCGACGAAGCGCGACAGCGGCGTCAGCTTCGTCCACGCAAACGCGGCTTCGGCGATCAAGGGCTCGTCGCCCGACGTATCGACGACGATGCCGAAGCGATTGGCCCACGTACCCGCCGAGCTCGTCGTGCCTGCTGCATCGCGCGGTGCATTCGCCGGTACGCGGATGAACACGAGATCCCCGACGTGCGCGCTGGCGGCCAGCGTGCGGACCGTGGCGAGCGGCATCGTGCGATCGGTGTCGCGGGCATCGCGCGGGGCGGTGCGATGCGATTCGTAGGCAGCGGTTTCGGTTCGGGTGGTCATTTCGGCTCCGTCGTTCGGTGACAGCACGGAGCGGATTATGCAGACAAGTATCCGAAAGTGTTCATCTGCATGCGCAGGTAGCCTAATATCTGACCTTGAGCATCATTTTTCGATACCAAAATGACTGAAACCGCCCAACTGATCGAAATGCTGAAGCGCCAGCTGAAGGCGCAGGGCATGACCTACCGCGACGTCGCGCGTGCGCTCGACGTTTCCGAGACCAGCGTGAAGCGGCTGTTCGCCAGCGGCCGCTTTACGCTGGAGCGCGTTGTCGAGATCGCTCAGCTGCTCGGCTATACGCTGGCCGAGCTCGTGCAGGAGGCGTCCGCATCGGCGCCGAGGCTGCACGTGCTAACCGAGCAGCAGGAGGCACTGCTCGTGTCGGACGACAAACTGCTGCTCGTCGCCGTCTGCGCGATCAACTACTGGACCGTGCAGGACATCGTGTCGGCCTATCAGGTGACGAAGGCCGAGTGCGTCAAATATCTGCTGATGCTCGACCGGATGAACGTCGTCGCGCTGTTGCCGGGCGACCGGATTCGCGTGCGCGTCGCGCGCGATTTCGACTGGCTGCCGGGCGGGCCGATCCGCCGGTACTTCCATGCGCACGCGCTTGGCGATTTCCTCGACAGCCGCTTCGACGGGGAAGGCGAGACGATGACGTTCTCGCAGGGGATGCTGACGGAGGCTGCCTCCGCGGAGCTCGAACTGGAGCTGCGCCGGCTGCGCAGCAAGGCGGCCGCGCTGCATGCGGAATCGTCGTCCGCACCGCTCGCGCAGAAGCACGGCACCAGCTTGCTGATCGCGAAGCGGATGTGGGAGCCGGCCGGTTTCCAGGCACTGCGGCGTCATGCGTGACGCATCGTCGAGTGCTTGGGGCTATCCGGAAAGTTATGCAAAATGGCATTTCATCGTCAATCGCATAACCACCCGTTATGAATAACCGTATCGCCGACGGCCGCGTCAAGTTCCGGCACTTGCAATGTTTTCTCGCGGTCGCGCAGCTGGGCGGCGTGCAGAAGGCGGCCGAGAGCCTGTCGATCACGCAGCCGGCTGTTTCGAAGACGATCGCCGAGCTGGAGGCGATCCTCGGCGTGAAGCTGTTCGAGCGCGGCCGGCAGGGCGCGCAGCCGACTCGCGAGGCGCAATTGTTCATGCCGCACGCGAATGCGTGCGTGCTGGCGCTGCGGCAAGGGGTCGGGCTGCTCGCGCGCGAAGGCGGGGCTGCCGCGGCGACGCTGGAAATCGGGATGCTGCCGACTGTCGCGGCGTCGCTCGCGCCCGCGTTGATGAAGGCGCTCGCCGAGCGCTGGCCGCGCGTCGTCGTGCGGATCGCGACGGCCGCGAACGCCGATCTGCTCGAGCGCCTGAAGTCCGGTGCGATCGAGTGCGCGATCGGGCGGCTGTCGGAGCCGGAGCGGATGATCGGGCTCGCGTTCGAGCAGTTGTACAACGAGCCGCTCGTCGCCGTCGTGCGCGCCGGGCATCCGCTGCTCTCGAGCGCGGCGCCGGCGGCCGAGCTTGCGCGCTATCCGGTCGTGCTGCCGCCATTCGGCACGCTGATCCGCCAGTCGGCCGAGCAGCTGCTCGGCGCTTGCGGCGTGCCGCCGCTGGATTCGTTCATCGAGGTGTTGTCGGTATCGGTCGCGCGGGCGCTGGCGCTCGAGAACGACGCGGTCTGGTTCGTGCCGCTCTATGCGGCCGAATACGACCTGTCGGCCGGGGCGCTGGCACGCCTGCCGCTGCCGTCGGCGGGCACCGACGAGCCGGTCGGGCTGGTGCTGCGCACCGATGCGCAGCCGTCGCCGGTCGCGCGAACGCTGATCGACGCCGTGCGCGACATCGCGCGGTCGCGGTTCGGGGAGACGCGTGAGCGCGGGATGTCACGTGCGGCGCGCAAGCCGGTTCGTCGCGACGATTGACCCGGCGGACCGCGCGGCAAGCGCGGCCGACCCCGTTCCCGGCTACTGACTGGATTGGCCATCCGGTCAGTAGCCGACCTCGTGGTGCTTGGCATATCGTACCGATTTTGATACGATTGGTGTCAGGACGATGACGAGACAGCAGATCCAGGTCACGCTCGGCGTGCGGTTCTTCCAGACGGCTCGTGGCAACGAGCCGGTGCGCGAATGGCTGAAGGCGCTCGGGCAAGCGGAGCGAAGGGCGATCGGCGAAGAGATCAAGACCGTTCAACTCGGCTGGCCGCTCGGCATGCCGCTGGTCCGGAAGATGGCGCAGGATCTGTGGGAGATCCGCGTGATGTTGCCGGGGCGGAGCGCCCGCGTGCTGTTTACGGTCGTCGGCGACACGATGGTCTTGCTGCACGGCTTCTTCAAGCAGTCGCGGGCCACGCCGTCGGACGATCTCGATGTCACCGTCGCGCGCCTGAAAGCGCTGATGCGCGCCATCTGAATTCCCCGGTTGCGCCGGAACGCACCGTCTTCGACGGTCAGCCCGCCGGCAACGCCATGCACTGGAGTACCCATGACGACCACGAACAATCCGCATATCGGCAGCGATTTCGATACCTTCCTCGAGGAGGACGGCAATCTCGAAGCGGCCACCGCCACCGCGATCAAGCGGGTGATCGCCTGGCAGATCGGGCAGGAAATGAAGGCGCAGCACATCACGAAAACCGCGATGGCCGCACGGATGAAAACCAGCCGCGCCGCGCTCAACCGTCTGCTCGACGAAACCGACACGAGCCTCACGCTGGCGACGCTCGCGAGCGCGGCCGCCGCGCTCGGCAAACGGCTCAGCTTCGAGCTGGTGCCCGCCTGACGGGCGCGAAGAACCGGCGGACGGCCGAGGCCGCGCTTCTACGCGCGATGCGCACGGCGGAGTGGCCGGCAATCCGGCCGGCGGTTCGGCTATCGGTTCGATCATGATCAGCCCGTGTGTCTCCGCGAGCGGGCAGGTATCGGCCCGCGCGCATCTGCCGGGTCACTGACGCGGCCCGGCCACCTGCAGATAGAGCAGCGCACCGCCCGCGAGCAGCAAAGGGCACAGGATGTACCAGCCGGTCGTCAGGAACAGCCCGGCCACCGCGACCAACGAAATCCATGCACAACGGTAAGCGATGCCGCCACGCGGCAGCAGTTTCAGCGCGGCGGCCGCGCCGAGCCCGTACACCATCACGAAGCATCCGGACGTGACGAGCACGAGCGGCTTCGGCCCGACGTCCGACAGCGTCGTCGCCGCCAGTGCGACCACGGCGAGCAGGGCGATCACGCCGAGGCTGCGGCGCGGGACGCCGCCGACCTGGCTGCCTTGCGCGAGCCACGCGGGCAACGCGCCGTCGCGCCCGAGCGCCGCGCCGAGCTTGGCCGCGCCCGCGAAATACGCGTTCATGGTGCCGAGCGTGAGCAGCAGTGCGGCCACGGCGGCCAGCACCTGCGCATGGCCGCCGATGCCGCCCGCGATCAGTTCGGCGAGCGGCGCACCCGATCCGCCCGCGGTCGGCCCGAGCACCGTCACGCTCGCGGCAGCAACCGACAGATACAGGAACCCGACCACCACGACCGCGATCCCGGCCGAGCGCGGCATGTCGTGCGCGGGCCGGCGGAATTCGGCCGCGAGATGCGTGATCGCTTCCCAGCCGGCGAAACTCCACACGAGCAGCGCGGCCGCCTGGCCGACCGCGAGCCAGCCGTGCGGCGCGAACGGATGCAGGTTCGCGGTGCGCGCATGCGGCGCGGAGGCGAGCACCGCGGCAAGCAGCAGCGTGACGAGCAGTGCCGACAACACGAGCTGCATGCGGCCCGACACGGTGACGCCGAATGCATTCGCGGCCGACACGGTCGCGATCAGCGCGGCAGCCGTGACGATGATCGTCGTGTGCCCGCCGCCCGTGACGGCCGCGACGTATGCGCCGCCGAACATGGCGGCAGCCGGTGCGCCGGCCGGTACCGCGAAGTAGAAGCACCATCCGACGATTGCCGCAGCTTTCGGCCCGAATGCGCGCCGCGCATAGGTCGATACGCCGCCCGCGTCGGGATAGCGCGCGCCGAGTGCGGCGAAGGTGGCCGCGAGCGGCCCGGACAGCACGACCAGCGCAGCCCAGGCGAGCAGCGAGGCCGGGCCCGCGACCTCGGCGGCGAGTGCGGGCAGCGCGATCACGCCGGTGCCGAGCACCGCGCCGATGTAGAGCGCAGCGCCCTGGAAAATCGTCAGCGAGCCCGCGTGATGAGCGGCGGGCGAATCGACATGCGAGGGCATGGACAGCAGTCTCCGGAAGTCTTGTTGTGTTTGAGCGCGGGAGCCCGCGCGGAAAATCGTTCGATGCTACCCGAACGACGACGGCAGCGCGGCCCGGCGATCAGTAGTCCGTGCGGTGTCGCGTGTCAGCCGGTGTCAGCAGTGGCGTGCGAGCCGCAGGCGGGCATCCTCGCGCGCGGCGGGTGACAGTTCGGGTACGTAGTGGAACGCGCCCGAAACCAGCGATGCGACGGGTATGCCGTCGCGGAACAGCACACGATTGCCGGCCAGCGCCGGCACCTTGTCGCCGGGCAGCAGCGTGCCGGCAAGATTCAGCGGATCGGCGCCCGTCACGCACACGTATTGTCCGTCGCCCGGTTGCCGCCGCAGTTCGCGCAGGATCGGAATCGCTTCGGGCAGCGCGAACTGTTCGCCCGCGAGCCCGGCGACGAAGCGTCCGCCGCGAATCTCGCCACGCGCTTCGAGGCGCTGCAGCACCCGCACGAGTTCGCGCCAGCTCGGCAGCCAGTCGGCTTCGCGTTCGAGCAGCCGCCAGAACACGACGCCGTAACGGCGCAGCAGCGTCCATGCGATGTGTTCGAGCGCGTCGGGGTCGGTCGCGGCCTGGCCGCGTTTCGGCAATGGCGTTTCGTCCGGCGGCGCGTGACGCTGCACGAGTGCCCAGCGGCCCGCGTCGTCCATCCCGCCAATCAGCGCACCGCCGCGCCGGGTGCGTGGCGCATAGGTCGCGCTGCGCTTGACGGCGGGCTTCAGCAGCGCACGCAGGCCCGCGTAGCTGTCCGCATTCACGAGGCCGGCCGCCACGAGTTCGCCGAGCGCCTGTTCGAGTTCGACGGGCAGTATATGCAGGTCGTCGAGCAGCGCGTCGAAGAACATCGCACCGTGCGCGGCGAGGGCGTCGCGCACCTGGGCGGCGCGCGCGGACAGCGCCGGTTGCGCATCGGGATCGCGCAGCGCTTGCCATGCGGAGAGGTGGCGGCGCGGCAGCAGCACGATCGGTGTCGTTTTCACGGGGGTGCCGGCGGCGCGCGCCGGTGCGCCGATGCGTGTCCACACGAGCTTGCCCGAGCGGCACAGCTCGTCGAGCCCGCCCGCCATGTAGTCGGTCAGCCGCGCGGGCAGCAGCGCGTCTTCCCACGCACTCGCCGCGGCCTCGTAGCCTTCGAGCTGTTCGACCACGGCCGCGAGTGCATCGCGGCCCGTGCCGCGCGTGTCGGGCGTCAGGTGTTGCCAGTGGAACAGGAAGCGCATGAAATCGGCGCGCTCGACCGGCTCGATCTCGCGGCGCAGCCGCTTCACCGTATAGCGATGAATGCGCGCAAGCAGATGGCGTTCGCACCATTCGTCCGTCGTCGTGCCCGGTGTGAACCGGCCGCGCATCACATAGCCTTCGCGTTCCAGCGCCGCGAGTGCCGTCGCGATCGACGCCGGCGGCAGCCCGAGCGGTGTCGCGATCGAATCGAGGGCCAGCGGGCCGAAGCCGGTGAGCCGCGCGCGGATCACGTCGACGAGTGCGGCATCGGCTTCCCACGGTTGCGCGCAGGCGGCAGGCACCTTGAGCGCCGGCGCAATGCGCGCGTCGGGATGCAGTGCACGCATGCACACGAGCCGTTCGACCGGCACCCACAGCGCGGCACCGCCGGGCGTAACGAGTTTCGTCGCACGGCGGCGTTCGGCGAGTTCCGCGAGCCGGTCGGGCCAGCCTTCGTGTTCGCGTGCTTCGCTGTCGGCGATGCACGCGAGCGTGAGCAGCGCGTCGTGCATTTCGTCGGCGTCGCGCACGAGCGGCCAGGCTTCGTCGCGCACGGCATCGATCGCATCGGCGTCGAGCGCGCCGAGATCGTCGGCCGATTCGGGATCGCTCCAGCGGCGCGACTGCACGGCCTGCGTGCGGCGTTCCTCGAGCGGTGCATCGTCGAGGAACGCGTACGGTTTCGCGTTCAGGATCTCGGCCGCGAGCGGCGACGGCGCGGGCAGGTCGCGCGCGACGAGTTCGATCGCGCCGCTTTCGATCCGGCGCAGCAGCGCAAGCCAGCCGTCGGTATCCATCGCGTCGTGCAGGCAGTCGTCGAGCGTCTGGTCGACGAGCGGGTGATGCGGAATCTCGCGCTCGCCGACGATGTTTTCGAGGCAAGCGACCTGATCGGGGAACACGGTTGCGAGCAGATCCTCGCTCTTCATCCGCTGCAGTTGCGGCGCGGTGCGCTTGCCGCCGGTGAAGCGCGGCAGCGCGAGCGCGGTCGTCGCGTTCCAGCGCCAACGCACGCCGAACATGGGCGCGTCGAGCAGGGCCTGCACCAGCACGTGCTCGGCGCTGGCCGAACGCAGGTAGCGCCACACTTCGTCGAGCGCGAAGCTGTGCGCGAGCGACAGCGACAGGATGATCGCGTCGTCGGTCGCGGCGGCCTGCAGCTCGAAGTTGAAACTGCGGCAGAAGCGCTTGCGCAGCGCGAGCCCCCAGGCACGGTTGATGCGGCTGCCGAACGGCGAATGGATCACGAGCTGCGTGCCGCCCGATTCGTCGAAGAAGCGCTCCATCACGAGCGTGTCCTGCGTCGGCAGCGCGCCGAGCGCCGCGCGGGTGCGGGCGAGGTAATCGGCGATCTGGTGCGCGGCGTCCGGTGACAGGTGCAGATCGTCGACGAGCCAGCGCAACGCCGGCGCGAGGCGGCCTTCGGCGGTGCCGGCGGCAACGGTGTCGTGCCGCAAGTCGATCGACGCGTCGGTATCGACGTTGATCCCGGCCTTTGACTTCGCATTGGCACGGGCTTTGGCGTCGGTCCGGGGCGAGGGCTTTCCGCCAGTCCCAGTCCCGGTCCCGGTCCCGGTCCCGTCGCCGATGCGTTCACGGTCCTTGCCCTGTGCCTGCCGGTCGCCGTCGGCGAACAGTCCGTCCAGCCGTGCGCGCAGCCGGCCGACCGCCGCCGACAGCTCGTCGCTGCGCCCCGGCGCCTCGCCGAGCCAGAACGGGATGTTCGGCGACTGGCCCTGCGCGTCCTCGACACGCACACGGCCCGTTTCCACGCGAATGATCCGGTACGACTGGTTGCCCAGCTGGAACACGTCGCCGGCCAGGCTCTCGATCGCGAAATCCTCGTTGACGGTACCGACCTGAATGCCCTGCGGTTCGAGCAGCACCGCGTAATCGGCCATGTCGGGGATCGTGCCGCCCGACGTGGTGGCGGTCATCATCGCGTTGCGGCGCCCGCGCACGGTGCCGCCAACCACGTCGCGATGCAGGTATGCACCGCGCACGCCACGCCGGCTCGTGAAGCCTTCGGCGAGCATCTTCATCACTTCGTCGAAGCGCTCGCGCGTCAGCCGTGCGTACGGCGCTGCGCGCGTAAAGCTCGCATACAGCGCGTCTTCCTGCCATTCCGTGCACGCCACTTCGGCGACGATTTGCTGCGCGAGCACGTCGAGCGGCGCTTCGGGAATGCGCAGCGCGTCGAGCTCGCCGCGTTGCACGCAATCGAGCAGCGCTGCGCACTCGACGAGTTCGTCGCGCGACAGCGGGAACAGCCGGCCTTTCGGCACACCGCCGACATGGTGCCCCGAACGGCCGACGCGCTGCAGGAACGGAGCGATCCCGCGCGGCGAGCCGACCTGGCAGACGAGATCGACGTCGCCGATATCGATGCCGAGTTCAAGTGATGCGGTGGCGACGAGCAGCTTCAATTCGCCGCGCTTCAGGCGCTGTTCGGCATCGAAGCGGTGTTCCTTCGCAAGACTGCCGTGATGCGCGGCGATCGCTTCCTTGCCGAGCCGGTCGGCGAGGTGGCGCGCCATGCGCTCTGCAGTACGCCGCGTGTTGACGAACACCAGCGTCGTGCGATGCGCGGCCGCGAGGCCGGCGATGCGGTCGTACACCTGTTCCCACACGTCGGTGGCCATCACGGGCTCGAGCGGCACGTTCGGCAGTTCGAGCGCGAGGTCGCGCTCGCGCGTGTGGCCGGTGTCGACGATCGTGCAGTCGCGCGGCGCGTCGGCCGGGCCGCCGACCAGGAAGCGTGCGACCGCGTCGATCGGCTTTTGCGTGGCCGACAGCCCGATACGCGGCAGCGCACGGCCGGCCAGTGCGTCGAGACGCTCGAGCGACAGCGCGAGATGGCTGCCGCGCTTCGATGATGCGAGCGCGTGGATTTCGTCGACGATGACCGAGTGCACGTTCGACAGCATCTGCCGCCCCGACGTGGACGACAGCAGCACGTACAGCGACTCGGGCGTCGTGACGAGGATGTGCGGTGCGCGCTTGCGCAGCGCGGCGCGCTCGGCCTGCGTCGTGTCGCCGGTGCGCACGGCGGTGCGGATCGCCGGCACCGGCAGGCCGAGTTGCGCGAGCGATTCGGCGATGCCGGCCAGCGGCGCGTCGAGGTTCACGTGGATGTCGTTCGACAGCGCTTTCAGCGGGGACACGTACACGACGAGCGTCGCGTCGGGCAGCGTGCCGTCGTGCGCCAGCGCATCGCGCACCAGATCGTCGAGCGCGCACAGGAACGCGGTAAGCGTCTTGCCGGAGCCGGTCGGCGCGGCGACCAGCGTCGAGCGGCCCGCCTTGATGTGCGGCCACGCGAGCGCCTGCGCGCCGGTGGGCGCGGCGAACGTGCGTCGGAACCACGCGGCGACGGCCGGGTGGAACACGTCGAGCGCACTGGCGGCAGGGCGGGTAGCGGTGACGTCCATCGGAGCGTTGAAATGGGGTGCAAGCGCGCGGAGGGCGCGCGCACGAATCGAATCGTCAGTGTGCCAGACGTCGCGCGTGCGTGCCGGGCACGTGTGGCGACGATTCGAATTCAGATGGGGGCCATCACCGCACTTTCAACGAACGGAAAGTTGCATGCGTGTCGGCATGCCGATCGCGTGTCGAATGGCGTCGAATTGCAACTAAACGCGATTCAGCCAGCCGAGCCAGTGCTCGAGCAGCGGCGCACGCGAGCACAGCGACTGCGCGAGCCACAGTGTGCCGCCCCATGCGGCGGCCACGACGATCAGGTCGCAATGCCCGCTCTTCCACAGGTTCAGCGAGTGACGCCGCCAGATCCACGGCACGCCGAGCGGGTTCGGCCAGTCGGCGAGCAGGTGCATCAGGCCGCCGCATGCGAAGCCGAACAGCGGCGCGGCCCACAGCGGATGCGGATGATGAATGAGCCCGTGCCACCCGAGCGCAAACAGCGCGATCCAGCCGATGCCCCAGTGCGTGACGGTGCGATGCGTGATCCACAGGCGGCGCTTGCGGCTCCACCATGCGACTTCGAGCCAGTCGGGCGCGGTGCCGCCCGCGACGCCGGCCACGAATGCGGCGAGCATGCCTGAGTGCCACGGGCCTGTTGCACCGGTTTGTGCGACGAGGACGGCGGCGGCGACACCGGCCGCGATGCCGGACGCATGATGCGCGTTGTGTGATGCCATAGGAAGCGAGACGAAAAAAACGTGAAGCGGTGCGTGCCCGAAAAATGATGCAGCGCGAAAGCGGGGCGCTATCTTCGCAGATCGGCCCGTGCCGCGGGAGGGACGTTTGCAGATTTTTTTGCACGTATCGCGTGGCCTTCCGTGCAGTTCGCAACTTTCGGTTTTTTGTGCGCTGCGTGATGACGTATCCCGCGTGCAATTTCGACCGATCCGCAGACATGTTCGGGAGCAGCTTGACCGCGCACATGATGAATACGCTTTCGCTGCACGCCCCGTGTTCGACCCTTTTTGTCCCCCTATACTACGAAACCGGAGATGGCCGTCGGCGTGCCGGCGACCATGAGCGGAACAGGTGCTTTTCCTGCCTGAAGGAGATCCACATGGGGGACATGCAATGACTACGCTGAATCGCTTCAAATCATCCGCTGTCGTGCTCGCGACAGTGGCCGGCATCGGCTTCCTGCCGAACGCGCCTGTCTATGCGAAGGGGCCGCAGCCCGCAGTCCTGACGAGCTCGGCAGTCGCGGTGGCCGACAAGTACAGCGCAGATGCCGCGGAGCGGATCTTCAAGGAAGGCGGCAACGCGATCGACGCGGCCGTCGCGATCGCATTCACGCTCGCCGTCACGTATCCGGAAGCCGGCAACATCGGCGGTGGCGGCTTCATGACGATCTACAAGGACGGCAAGCCGTACTTCATCGACTACCGCGAGCGCGCGCCGCTCGCCGCGACGAAGGACATGTATCTCGACAAGGACGGCAACGTCGTCAAGGGCATGAGCCTGTACGGCCCGCGCGCGGTCGGCGTGCCGGGCACGGTCGCGGGCATGTGGGAAGCGCAGAAGCGTTTCGGCAAGCTGAAGTGGAAGCAGGTGCTCGCGCCGGCGATCCACTACGCGCGCGATGGCTTCGTCGTCGACGAACAGCTCGCGCAGCGCGGCGTCGACGCATCGAAGGAGTTCGGCGGCAAGACCAACTTCGACAAGTATTTCTCCGGGCTGAAGGCCGGCGTGAACTTCAAGCAGCCGGATCTCGCCGACGTGCTCACGCGCATCGCGAACGACGGCGCGGAAGGGTTCTACAAGGGCAAGACGGCCGAGCTGATCGCCGCGTCGATGAAGACCGGCGACGGCAACGGGCTGATCACCACCGAGGATCTCGCGCAGTACCGCGCGGTGTGGCGCCAGCCGGTGCAGGCGAAGTGGAACGGCTATGACGTGATCACCGCGCCGCCTCCGAGCTCGGGCGGCATCGGCCTCGTGCAGTTGCTGAAGATGAAGGCCGACCTCAAGCAGGACTTCGAGGGCGTGAAGCTCAACTCGCCGCAGTACATCCACCTCGTCGCGGAAATCGAGAAGCGCGTGTTCGCCGATCGTGCGCAGTATCTCGGCGATCCCGATTTCTACAAGGTGCCGATCGCGCAGCTGACCGACGACGCCTACATCGCGAAGCGGGCAGGCGAAGTCAACCCGAAGGAGCCGTCGGATACGAAGAGCGTGCAGCCGGGCCTCGGCACGACGATGCCGGAGAAGGCTGAAACGACGCACTTCTCGGTGGTCGACAAGTGGGGCAACGCAGTGTCGAACACGTACACGATCAACGGCTATTTCGGCTCGGGCGTGATCGCGGACGGCACGGGCATCGTGCTGAACGACGAGATGGACGACTTCTCTGCGAAGCCGGGCGTCGCGAACATGTTCGGCGTGGTCGGCAGCGACGCGAACGCGATCGAACCGAAGAAGCGCCCGCTGTCGTCGATGTCGCCGACGATCATGACCAGGGACGGCAAGGTGTCCCTCGTGATCGGCACGCCGGGCGGCTCGCGCATCTTCACGTCGATCTTCCAGGTGATCAACAACATCTACGACTTCAAGATGCCGTTGAAGGAGGCGGTTGGCGCGATGCGCTTCCATCACCAGCTGCTGCCGCCGAACACGATCTTCTGGGAGCCGTACCACCCGATCGAAGGCGAACTCGCGAAGCAGATCGAGGCGCGCGGCTACACGCTGAAGGGGCAGGATTTCAGCGGCGACATCCAGGTGATCAAGATCGACGGCAAGACGCCGGAGGCGATGGCCGACCCGCGCGGGCGTGGCGTGACGCGGATCATTCACTGACGTGAAGGGGGCGTGCGCAGTTGCGATGGCGGCCGCGCACGCCGTGTTCCGCAGCCGGATCTCGTGCCGCCGGCCGCGGCGCGCACTCAGCCGGTGGTCCGGATGAATTCGGCAATACGTGCCGCGATGGCGTCGGGCGCATCTTCGAAGCAATAGTGCCCGACGCCCGCCAGCCGCTCGACGGGCGCGGACGGAAACAGTGCCGTGAAGAGCGGCAGGAAGTGTTCGGCGCCGAGCGTTCGATCGGCGTCTCCCCAGATCGCGAGCGCGGGTTTTTCGCGTATCGCGCGCAGCGCCGCCGCATCGGGCTCCTCGAACCGGTGCGCGCCGGCGGCAAACCCGCGGGCCCATCCGATCGCGCCGACGCAGTCCTTCGGTTGCGCGAACGGCGCACCGTATGCGGCGATCCACGTGTCGTTGATGATCGCGTGATTTTCGAACCCGTTCAGCTTCAGCGTGCTCAGGATGTTGAAGCCGAGCTGACCGAGCACCGTCTCCAGCGTATCGTCCGCCGCCGCGCGCATGATCCACTGGAACCACGGCGCATCGCGACCGTTCGCGTTCAGGCGGTCGGCCAGATCGGGCTGGCCGAATGGCGTCGGCCCGTTCGCGGACACGATCCGCCGGATGCGATCCGGATGCCGGGCGGCAAGCCCCATGCCGACCGGGCCGCCGAAGTCGTGCAGCACGAGTGTGATGCGATCGAGACCGCGCGCGAGCACGAAGCGCTCCAGGTTGTCGATATGGTCCTGCAGCCAGTAGCTGCGGTCCTGCGGCGTCGCGCTTTTGCCGAATCCCATGTGATCGGGGACAACGACGCGGTGCGTCGGACTCAGCGCGGCAATCAGATGGCGGAACAGATAACCCCACGTGGGTTCGCCATGCAGGCACAGGATGGTTTCGCCGTCGTGCGGACCTTCGTCCACGTAGTGCATCCGGAAGCCGGATGCGTCGTCGAAATGCGGGGCGAATGGAAAGGTGCCGTCGAACGTAGCATCGGACCGGATCATCGAACGCTCCTTCGGTTAGTCGGATAGGTTGGTTTCAAGTTGGAACCGAACTGAAGCGTAGGATATTGGGTTTCAAGTTGCAACCAAAATTGTGGCTGGGCCGCTAGCCGAATGACTGGCGTGCTAGTGTGCGAAGACGTGCCAGAAAGGAACGCAGCCGGAAAGTATTGGTCGGACGTATGAGTTGAAGCGCCAATCAGACCCGAATCGACCAGTCCATTCGTTGATAGCGAACAGTCGGGCCCGGTGCGATTGATCTTTCGTGCGACGAGTTTTATATTGCAACCATTCATTTCAACGGAAACGACCACCGTTCGGCCCGCATTCCGGGAACGGAGTCGCCCCATGCCTCGATGAACAGACGAACCACGCACGAAGATTCCCCCTGCGGCGTTGCCCGCCCGCTGGACGCGATCGGCGACTGGTGGTCGTTGCTGATCGTCCGCGATGCGTTCGACGGGCTACGTCGTTTCGGTGAATTCCAGAAGAACCTCGGGCTGGCCAAGAACATCCTGGCTGCGCGCCTGCGCAACCTGGTCGCGCACGGGATCATGGACATCGTGCCGGCCGCGGACGGCGGCGCGCATCACGAATACGTGCTGACCGAGAAAGGGCGCGGCCTGTTTCCGCTGCTCGTCGCGCTGCGGCAGTGGGGCGAGGATTTCTTCTTCGAACCGGACGAGGCGCACGTGCTGCTCGTGGACCGGAAGGCCGGGTTGCCGGTCAGGAAGCTCGAACTGCGTTCACAGGACGGCCGTGTGCTCGGGCCGGAGGACACGGTCGTGTTGCCGCCGCCGGACTGACGTGCGGCGGTCGCGGCGGTCGCAGCAATCGCGCCCGCGTTACCGTTTCAGCAGCGCGTGCGCGTGCACGATCTGCTCGGCGAGCTGGTTGATCGAGATGCGCCGTTCCATCGCCTGCGAGCGGATCTGCTGGTAGGCCTCTTCCTCGCTGATCGCGTTGTGCTGCATCAGCAGCGTCTTCGCTTCCTGCAGCGTGCGCGCGGACATCACGCGCTGTTCGAGCTGCGCGATGCGGCGCCGGTATTCGTCATGCCGGCGGCTCTGGTGACACGCGAGCGCCATCGCGCTCAACAGGCCGAACGAGCGCACCGGCGTCGTCACCGCGCTCTGCGCATCGATGCGCAGCATCAGTTCGAGGATCGTCGGGCTTTCGTAGGTCGTGACCGCGATGAGCGGCGGCCGTGCGTCGTCTTCCAGCCACGGAATAGACAGATGCAGCAGGTCGGGCCGGACCGCGAGAATCACGAGGTCGACGCTTTCCGGCAACGCGGCGGGCGGCGGCCAGCGCTGCTCGGTCGGGCAGCCGATGCGCGAGAGCTGCTCGACGAGCAGCAGGCCGTTGTCGTCGTCCGGGTAGTACACCATCACGCGCAGCGAGCGCAGTTCAGCGAGCAGGCGCGGCGTCGAGCGGATCGGGGTGCGGGCGCGCATCGTCGGTTACGCCTTCTGTTCGTCGGGCGCGTGCACGCGGTCGCCGAGCGAATGCGTGACGAGGTACGGATCGGGATGCACGCGCCGCGTCGCTTCGCGCACGATCGTGAAATTGCCGTCGGCCGTCGCGCAGCCGATGCGCGGGTAGAGGCACGTATGCTGCGTGAGCCGGTCGATCTTCACGCGCCCCTGCGGCGCGTCGAATTCCGCATCCGCGAGATGTTCGACGAGCCGGTCGCGCTGGTCGGTGCCGGCACGCGCGAGTGCATTGGCGAACAGGTGAACCTGGAAATACGCGGCTTCCCACGGCGCGGACGCACTCGCGTCGTCGCCGAAGCGCGCCTTGAGCTGCGCGATGCAGCGCCGGTTCACGTCCGAATCGATGGTCTGGAAATAGGGCGACGACGTGTAGTGGCCGGCCGCGGCCGCGCCCATCTGGCCGAGCTCGATCTCGGAGGTCGTCAGGCTCGCGATCGGCATCTTGCGTGCATCGAGGCCGGCTTGCGCATACGCGCGGTAGAACGCGGCCGTGCTGTCGCCTACCAGCGTGCTGAACACGAAGTCGGGCGCCTTCGCGCGGATGTCCTCGACCACCGCCGCGAAATCGTGCTCGGACGCGACGAGCGGCATGTACACCTCGCCGAGGATCTGGCCTTCCGGATGCTGCGTGACGAGGTCGATCATGATGCGGTTCGACTCGTACGGGTAGATGTAGTCTGACCCGACCAGGTACACGCGCGCGCCGAACTGCGCGGTCATGAAGGCAGCGAGCTGCACGCTGTTCTGGTTGGGCGCCGCGCCCGTGTAGATCACGTTCGGCGAGAACTCGAAGCCTTCGTAGAGCGTCGGGTAGAACAGCAGCTTGTCCCACTTCTCGACGATCGGAATCAGCGCCTTGCGGCTGCTCGACATGTACGCGCCGAACAGCACGTTCACGCGTTCGGTGGCGATCAGCTCTTCGGCGAGCCGCGCATAGACGGCCGGGTCCGAGCAGGCGTCGCGCACGACGGGCACGATCTCGCAGCCGTTCGCGCCGCCCGCTTCGTTGATCTCGGCGATTGCCTGCAGCGTGCCGCGCAACTGGCTCTGGCCGAGGTGCGACGTGCATCCGCTCTGCGAGAACAATACGCCAACCTTCACACTGTTCATTCGGTCTTTCCTGTCTCTTCCGGGTGGGGCCGTCACGCGGTCAGGCGCCCGGCCGCGTGCGCAACGACGGCCGGCAATGCGTCGCCGTTCGCCGCGTGGACGCAGCTCGGGCCGACGCCAAGTATTGTAGACAACCCGGGCGGCACGCCGAACGACAAACCGGCGATCGCGACGCCGCGCTGCCGGCCCTGGCGTGCCGCGTGGCGCGCATCCTCGACGAGGTAGCGCGGGTCGAACACGTCGATGTCGGCGGCTTCGCCGTCGCCGATCATCAGTACGGCGGCCCGTGCGCTCGCGGCTTCGCGGCGCAGCAACGCCAGCGCATGCCGCAGTGCGGCGCCGGTGCGCGTGCTCATCCCGCTGTCGGCGGCCAGCAGCGCCGCACGGCGGCCGGTGTCGAACGCTTCGCCGAAATCCTTGAAGCGCGCGTAGTACACACGATGCCGGCCGTCCGACGTGTAGCCGTGTACAGCCCAGCGCCGCCGCTGCCGGTCGAACAGGTCGCCGAGCACGAACGCCGCGCGCTTCTCGAGCGTGGCGACCTGCGCGGCCGTCGATGCCGACAGGTCGAGCAGGATCAGCACGGGCCCGCGCGCGTCGTGCGGCACGCGGCGGCGGAATACACGCGGATCGGGGGCATGCCCGGCGCGGCGTGCGATCCGTGCGGCGATCGCCGCATCGACGTCGAGCGCATCGCCGTCGAGCTGGCGGCCGACGCGTCGCATCGGCTCGGCCGCACGCGGAGACGGCACCCGCTTCGCTGTGCGCCGGTCGGCTTCGATCAGCGCGGCAAGCGAACGGGGTGCAACCGACGTGGCCGGCGCGCGCTCGACGATGGTTGTCCAGTCGCGACGTTCGCGCTGCGTGTGGCAATTCCACTCGGGATAGCGCGGCGCATCGGGCGCGGGCGGCGGTTCGTCGTCGGGTTCGTCGCTGTGGCCGCCGGTCGATGCCGACATCTCGACGCCTTCGTTGCCAGCCTGTTCGGCCGCCACGGCGGCTGGCTGTGCCCACAGCCACGCGTTGTCGTCGCGATAGGGCAGCCATGCGCCGTCGTCAGGCTCGAAACGCACGCGCATCTGGCCGAGATCGTTCGATAGCCGCGATGCGATCGTGCGGAACGCGCGGTAGTCGTCGAGCGTGTCGCGATGTGCGTTGAACAATTGCACACCCTTGTCGACCCACGGGTTGCCGTCGCGATACGACGGATCGAACAGCGCTTTCGCCAGTCGCGCGCACAGGCGGCCGAACGTGAGCCCTTCACGGTCGATCGGCACGAACGCGGGCGCCCAGAAGGTGGCGAGTCCCGGCCATGCGCGTGCGAGCAGCGCTTCGACGCGCGCATCCTCGATCAGCCCGGCGACGGCGAGACCGATCGGTGTCAGCTTGTCGACCGGTTCGCCGGATGGCGAATGCAGCCAGTGTGCAAGCGCGTGCGCGGCCGCCGCGACGCGTGCATCGGGGGCCAACGCACCCGGCACGCGCAGCGCGGCATGGCCGAGCGTCGCGCGCAGCGCCGCATCGTCGAGCCGCACGTCGGTCTCGTGCGCGGTCATCCCGTGCAGGAAGCGGGCGAGTTGCAGCGCGTTCATGCGGCGAAGTGCGCGGCGGCCATCGTCTGCAACGCGGCGCGCGTGTCGGCGTCGTCGGTTGCGGCGTCGCTGATCGCGATCCGGCATGCATCGAGCGGCGCGAGCCCCGCGACGATCAGCCGGGCCGCGTGCACGAGCAGGCGCGTCGACGCGCCTTCGTCGAGCCCGTTGCCGGCCTGCGCCAGCGCGCGCGTGCGGTGGGCGAGATCGACGAGCCGGCGTGCGGTTTCGCGGTCGGTGCCGCTTTCGCGCACGACGACGTCGGCTTCATGCGCGGCATCCGGATAGCCGAAGTCGATCGCGACGAAACGCTGCCGCGTCGACGGCTTCAACCGCCGGTGCTCGCCGTGATAGCCGGGGTTGTACGAGATCACCAGATGGAAATCCGGATGCGCATGCACGACCTCGCCGAGCCGGTCGAGCGGCAGCACGCGCCGCGAGTCGGTCAGCGGATGGATCACGACCGTCGCATCGGGGCGCGCCTCGACGATCTCGTCGAGATAGCAGATCGCGCCATGCCGCGCCGCGAGCGTGAGCGGCCCGTCGGCCCAGTAGGTGCCGTCGGCGTCGAGCAGGTGCCGGCCGGTCAGGTCGGCGGCCGACGTGTCGTCGTTGCACGCGACCTGGATCAGCGGCAAGCCCATGCGCCACGCCATGTACTCGACGAAACGGGTCTTGCCGCAGCCCGTCGGCCCTTTCAGCAGGACCGGCAGGTGATGGCGGCAGGCCGTCTCGAACCAGTCGGCTTCGGCGCCGGCCGGCTGGTAGAACGGCGCATCGGCGATGCGGTGTCCGGCGAGCGGATCGGTGGCAAGCGGCGTATCGCGTGCGCTCATTACCACCTCCCGGTCATCATCAGCATGCCGGGCAACCAGCAGGTGCCGACGCCGATCGCGATCGTGTAGCCGGGCAGGAAGCGCACGCGCCGCTTCAGCCCGAGCGCGACGAAGAACAGGAACCACAGGCTCGACCACAGCAGCCACATCGTGCCGAAGCGCACGTCATGCGACGTGCCGGCATAGACGAGCGCGCTGATCGCGACGAACAGGCAGTACCAGCCGAGGCCCGCGCCCTGCAGCCCGCGCCATTGGACGGCGGCGAGGTACAGGTACGTGAATGCGAACAGCAGGCCGCCCGCGCTCGAGAAATAGTGCTGCGGCTCAGTGGCTTGCACGAGGCCGACGAGGTTGATCAGCAGCGCGAGCAGCCCGACGAGCAGGTTCAGGCCGGCTGCGTCACGCGGTTCGATGCGGCCGGTGAGTGCGACGCCGTTGACGACCAGCACCGCACCGATGAAGAAGAGAGCGACACCGAGCATGATGAAGGCTCCAGAGTGGGACGGAGCCGTTCGCGCACGCGGCGCGAACGGCCGGGCAGGGCGCGGGCTCAGCGGTGCGCGGGCGCTTCGGACGGAATGCCTTCGATCGGGCATTCAGGCGTGCCGGGTGTCGCGCGCGTGAGGCGTTCGACGGCCTGGCGCGTGCCGTCCGGATCGTTCACCCAGTTCGCGTAGAACTCGAACGGGCATTGCGCGACGCCGTTCGGCGATTCGCCGGAACCGATCTTGCCCGTGTAGCCGCGGTGCAGCAGCTTGTACAGGTGGTTCTGCGACTGCATGTTGCGGCGCGCGTCGCGGATCAGGCTCACCGACAGCTCCGCATACTGCACGCCGTTTTCTTCCTCGCCGCATTCGCCGAGCGTGCGGCCGTCGAAGCCGACGATCGCCGAGTGGCCGAAATACGAATACACGCCGTCGAACCCGGACGCATTCGCGACCGCGACGTAGCAGTTGTTCATGAACGCCATCGCTTTCGACACGAGCACCTGCTGGTCCTTCGCCGGATACATGTAGCCCTGGCAGCGCACGACGAGCTCGGCGCCGCGCATCGCGCAGTCGCGCCAGATCTCCGGGTAGTTGCCGTCGTCGCAGATGATCAGGCTGATCTTGAGCCCCTTCGGCCCTTCGGCGACGTACGTGCAGTCGCCTGGATACCAGCCCTCGACGGGCACCCACGGCATGATCTTGCGGTACTTCTGCACGATCTCGCCCTGGTTGTTGATCAGCACGAGCGTGTTGTACGGCGCCTTGTTCGGGTGCTCCTCGTGGCGCTCGCCGGTCAGCGAAAACACGCCCCACACGTTGGCCTTGCGGCACGCGGCCGCGAAGATGTCGGTTTCCTCGCCGGGGATCGTCGAGGCCGTGTCGTACATCTCCTTCGCGTCGTACATGATCCCGTGCGTCGAATACTCGGGAAACACGATGAGGTCCATGCCGGGCAGGCCGCGCTTGATGCCGACCACGCGCTCCGCGATTTCGCGGGCGTTCGCAATGACGTCGGCGCGCGTGTGCAGGCGCGGCATCTTGTACTGGACGACGGCGACGCCGACGGCGTCGTTGCTGCTGGAAATATCGCCATGACGCATGGTGTGCTCCTGGTTCGGGTGAAGACGTGCGTTTTCGAAAGGCAAAAAAAAGCCCTTGCCTCGACGAGCGAGGCAAGGGCTTCTTTGCCGGTCCGTTCATCCGACAACGCTGTCGGATAACGGGAATGCGGATGGGTGGCCCGGTGTGGGGCCGGCGCAGCGCGGGCTAGCGGGCACGTGCTGCGCACGATCGTGGGACGTCTTTGTCCGCCGGATCGATGGGATGCACTCTAGGCAAAGTTTTTTTTGGACGCAACATCGCGTATACCCCTGCACGTCGCGATCAAGCGGCGACCGGCGCGGCGTGCGTCCGGGATCGTGCATTGCGCTGGGCGATCGCGCGGGGTCGGACGCAAGATTGCATCAGCGACGGAGCGGTATCGCCCCGCGCCCGCGTCGACGTGAACGGATTGGCACGCGCATCGGCAATGCATAACAAGGTTGCGTGTACAACTTTCTTGTGCATGCCGATGCGCGTCGACCCGCGCTTAACTTCGGTCGTTCGCCGCGTTGCTTTCGAGGAAACTGTCCACCGCGATCAGCGATTGTTCGTCGAGCGTGCCCAGCACGCTTTTCAGTTTCAGCTGCAGCTTCAGCGCATCGAGATAGCTGTCGAACAGCTTCTGCCGGATGCCCGAGATGTCGCGCCGCAGGTTCAGCGTTTCGTACGTCGTGCTGTAGCCGACCTGATGCGCCTTCATCGACGAATCGTACGCAAGCCGCGCGGCCTGTAGCGACTGCTGCAGCGCGCGGATGCGCTTGCCGACCGATTCGAGCGCGGACAGCGCCTCGCGGTGATCGGTGCCCAGTTGCTCCTCGACCTCGCGCAGCCGGTTGCGGTACTGCTCGGTCACGTGCTCGGCCTCCACCTGCCGGTAGTACACGCTGCCGCCGGAGAAGATCGGGATCGTCACCTGCACGCCGACCGCGCTCTGATGAAAGTCGGAGCGATCGGTGAGCCCGCGCAGGTTCGGGTTGAGCCCGCGCGAATACGACGCGAACAGGTCGACGGTCGGCAAGTGCTCGGCGCTGACACGCTTGGCGGCGAGCCGCGCGACCTGAACGTCGCGGTATGCCTGCCGGTACGCGGGGTTGTCCTGCGGCGCGTATTCGCCCGACGGAATGCGCGGCGACGACCCGCGCATCGCGAGCCGCGGCCAGCGCGAGAAATCGATCGTCGAACCGAGCAGTGTCTCGTAGCGCGCGCGGCGCGCATCGACGTCGGTTTGCGCGAGCGCTTCGTCGGATTGCGCGAGGCTGCGGCGCGCTTCGATTTCGGCCGTATCGCCGATCGTCTTCATCCCGAGCTGTGCCATGCGTCGCGTATCGCTTTCGAGCCGGCTGAGCGCGTTCACTTCGTCGTCGGCCGACTGCAGTTTTTCGCGCGCGCTCAGCAGGTCGAAGCACGCGTTCGCGACGCGCAGGATCAGGTCCTGCCTCGCCACCTCGAACTTCTGCTTTGCCGATTCCTCGTACTCGGTCGCGCGTCGCATGTCGTACAGGTAGGGCACGTTGAACAGCGCCTGCGTGACCTGCGCGGAACCGTATGCGGCATTGCTCGATCCGCTGACGTCGATGCCGAACAAACTCGCGTGTGTACCGTAGCGTCCCCATTCGAGCTGCGCGGCGGCCTGCGGCAACATCTGTGCGCGTGCTTCGGGGAATTTCTGGCGGGCCGCGTCGTATTCGCTGCGCGCCTGCAGGTAGCGCGGATCGTGCACGACCGCGTACTGGAAGGCGGTGTCGAGGCAGAACGCACGCGCGTTCGCAGACATGCCGGCTATCGTTACAGCGAACAATGTCACGGTTGCAAGTCGGGGATTCCACCTAGTCGTAAAACTTGATAGGGAATTACCCGCATTCCGCGTTGCCGATCCGCGATTCGCGCGCCTCGTTTCAAACATGGCCGTCTCCGTCTCCTGCCCGTGCCGCAACGTATTGCGGCGGGATTTAAACGTTTTGAAATTGAAATTCAAACAGCATGAATGCCTGCCATCCGTGGCGCATCGGAAAACGCGCCTGTAAGAGTGTGTCCTCCATTGAATTCCGATGCGCTCGCATGATAGCCTGATTTCGGCTCGTAATCGCAGTGATTATTAGATTAACAAGTCGCTAGGGATTAAAAGCCGTTTGTCTTTCAATGAAGGTTCTTTGCATCATCTTTATTTTTTACGAGGAGAGAATGATGAAGGTCATGACGACGGAACAGGTCAGGAATGTGCATGGCGGCGGTGCGATCAGCTCGCTGGGTAGCCTCGCCGTTGACGCCGCTCCGGTGGTGACCGCGCTCGGCCAGTTCCTGCCGAGCCTCGGCAATTACCTGCAGAACCCGAAGACGTTCAATAACACCGGCAAGTAACCGCCGTGCGCGGGGAGGCGCCCCCCGCGCGAAATGCTGCGAAACAGAAGGAAAAGAATCGATCGCCGCAGTGGAAATAAAGCGAATCCGAAATGCATTATTTTCGGTTCGGGCGATTATCAGGAGGCAGGAGTGCCGGATTATCCCCGTAATAAAGTAAAAGGCCATTGAGATTGCAATTGGCTGACGGTGGCGGGCATTCCGACAATATAAAGGCCACAACAAATGCGAGACATCACGGAAGAACAGGCCCGCCAGATTCGCGGCGGCGCGTCGCTTTACTCCAATTCGGCCGCCTATACGGTCGATCTCGTCAACCAGTCGATCGGAACCACGCTCCAGGGCCTGATGACCCAATACCAGGCCCACGCCGTCGAGCAGTTCCGGATGTCGCTCGGCTCGTCGCGCTGAGCGGCCCGCCAAGCAGCCGGTAACACCGATCTTCCGTCGCAGCCGGCTGCGTGCCGGCTGCGCCCATGCGTATCGCGCACGACCCGCCACGGGCCCGCTAGCGGCAGGCCCGGGCGGCGCGTCGTCGCGCCCCGGGTGCCCGACCATGCTCTTCAATACGCGTAAAGTCCGTCCGGTCCTGCAGGACGAGGTGACGGAGTGCGGCCTGGCCTGCCTCGCGATGATCGCGTCGTGGCACGGGCGCGAAACGACGTTGCGCACGCTGCGCAACCGCTATCCGGTCCGGATCGATTCCGGGCTGTCGTTCTTCGACCTGATGGAGATCTCGAACGATCTCGGGCTGCGCGCACGCGGGCTGCAGTTCGACGCGGGCGAGCTCGATGCGCTCAAGACGCCATGCATCCTGCACTGGGGGATGAACCACTATGTCGTGCTGACGAAGGTCGGCTACGGCAGCGTGCACATCGTCGATCCCGCGCTAGGCGAAACGAAGCTGCCGCTCGCGCAGGCGCTCACGCACATCACCGGCTACGCGCTCGAACTGAATCCGGACATCGGCTTCACGCGGGCGGGGCAGGCCGACCGGATCCGGCTGCGCGACTACCTCGAAGGGCTGACCGGCATCCGCAAGAGCCTCGCGATCGGCATCGCGGGCGGCGTCGCCGCGCAGCTCCTGCTGCTGCTCGGCCCGTCGTACGTGCAACTGACGATCGACGAGGCGCTGAAGAAAACCGACGTCGACATCCTGTACCTGCTGACGATCCTGTTCGCGATCGTGTTCCTGTTCGACACGCTGTACGCGAACCTCGTCGGCAACATCAAGAGCTACCTGCGCAACATCGTGTCGCAGCAGTTGTCGGCGAACATGGTCGGGCATCTCGCGCGGCTGCCGATCGGCTATTTCCTGTTCCACAACACCGGCGATTCGATCTCGCGCGTGTCGTCGGTGTCGGAGGTCGGGCGCTTTCTCGTCGACGGCCTCGTCGGCGGGCTGCTCAATATCGTCACCTGCACGCTGACGCTCGTGCTGATGCTGTACTACAGCCCGGTGCTGGCCGGCATCAGCCTGGCCGGGATGGTGCTGTTCGCGCTGAGCCGGCTCGCGATCCAGCCGCAACTGCAGGACGCGATGTCGCAGATCCTCACGCGCGGCGCCGAAGCCGACGCGCTGCTGATCGAGAACATCCGCTCCGCGCATTCGATCAAGCTGCTGTCGGCCGAGACCGCGCGCAGCAGCCTGTGGGTGAACGCGTTCACGCAGAAGCTGCAGGCGATGCGCCAGCAGGAGCGGCTGCAGTTGCTGTTCGACGCGATCTCGAAGGGGATCGTGCACGTCGAGCAGCTCGTGATCGTCACGTACGGCGCGTGGCTCGTGATGCACGGCCAGAGCACGATCGGCGTGATCTACGCGTTCATCCAGTACAAGAACCTGTTCGCCGACAAGTTCATCGACTCGATCCAGCTCTATGTGCGCCGCAAGGTGCTGCAGGTGCATATGGACCGCGTCGCGGACGTGTTGCAGACCGAGACCGAGGAGCCCGCGCCGGATGCTGTCGTGCGGCCGGTCGACGGCTTCGACGGCGCACTGTCGATCCGCGCGCTGTCGTACACGCCGAAGGGCGGCAACCGCCCGATCCTGCGCGACATCGCGCTCGACGTACCGGCGGGCAGCAAGATCGCGATCGTCGGGCGCACCGGCAGCGGCAAGACGACGCTGCTGAACCTGATCTGCGGGCTCGTGCGGCCCGAGCCCGGCACGCTGTTCGTCGGTGGTGTGGATCTCGTGGAAGTGAACCTGCGGCAGTATCGCAAGCATCTCGCGGCCGTCACGCAGTCCGACCAGCTGTTTCGCGGGACGATCCGCGACAACATCACGAACTTCGCACCCGCGCCGCGGATCGGCGCGATGTTCGACGCGGCGAAGCTCGCATGCATCCACGACGAGATCGAGCGGCTCGACCATCGCTACGACACGCCGCTCGGCGATACGCAGAAATTCCTGTCGGCCGGCCAGATGCAGCGGCTGCTGATCGCGCGGGCGCTGTACTGCGAGCCGCGCCTGCTGATTCTCGACGAATTTTCGTCGAACCTCGACCAGGCGACGACGCACGAGATCTGCCGCAACGTGCTGACGCTGCCGTGCACGATCGTGCTCGTCACGCATGACGCGTCGATCCTGTCGATGGTCGACCGGATCTACGAGATGCAGGACGGCGTATTGACCGATGCGACCGGCGCATGGCGTTCGGCCGAGGAGACGCGGTGATGCTCGGACGACTCTTTCTGCTCAATCCGTTCTCGTATGCGTTCCTGGTGCGGCGCGCGGTGCGCGCCGTCGCGCTGCGCACGTCGCCGGCGCGCGGGCTGTGGCTGATGCGCTGGTGCTCGGGCGCGTGTCTGCGCTGCTTTCCGTGCATTCGCGAGTCGATCGAGCGTGCGGTTGCGTACATGCTGAGCGCGCACCTGAACGACGATCCTCGACGTGTGCGGGAAGTGTCGGCGGCGATCGTTCGCGAGCTGTTCGAGGCCGAGTTCGCGGGGCTCAAGCTGCGGTCGCACAGCCTCGAATCGATGAAGTCGATGATCGACGGGATGGCGTGCGAAGGCGACGAGCAACTGCAGGCGGCGCTCGCGCGCGGCGGCCCGCTGATGCTTGCGGGGCTGCACTTCGGCAACCTGATGCTGTTCGTCACGAAGCTGCGCTTCATGATTCCCGACGACCGCAAGCTGATGGTGATCCTGCACCGCGATGCGCCGGGCGCGTTCTTCGACGATGCGCTGCGGCTCGTTGCCGAATACGGCGCCGGCGAAGTCGAGTTCATCGACATCGAGGAGCGCGTTCACCTGCGGCGGCTGATCACGAGCCTGCGGCGCGAGGCGCCCGTGTTCCTGCTGTTCTCCGACCTGCACGGCAAGTTCGGCAAGACCAATCGCTGCCGGCTCGGCGGCCGCTGGGTGCGGATGGCCGGCGGCGGTGTGAAGCTCGCGGTCGAGCAGGGGATTCCGCTGCTCGTCGCGTATGCGACGGGCGTGCCGTTCCGCGATCGCTGCGCGGTGCATTTCACCGAGCTCGCGGCCAGCCCGCTCGCGCCGATGCTCGGTGCCGACGACGATGCGTCGCCGGTGCGCGCGACGCACCAGCGTATCGTCGACCGGCTCGAGCAGGCGCTCGTGCGCCAGCCCGAGCAGTGGCATTTCTGGGAACACTTCACGCCTTACCTGATGCCGACGCCGCTGCTCGATGCGGCCGCGCGGCGTCGCTCCTGACGAGCCCGCCCCATGCCGACCTGGAACTCCGCCCTTCGAGAACAGAAGTCGTCGCGCAAGCTCGCGCGCGGCACGACGTTCGGCACCGTGATCCACGGTGTCGTCGACGTGCCGGTGTCGATGCGGTTCTTCTGCTACCTGTCGCTCGCGATGTTCGCGATGTTCGTGACCGCGCTCGTCGAACTGAGCTACGCGAATACCGAGAGCGTGTCGGGGATGCTGACGCCGCGCTCGGGGCTGATCGGCGTCAGTGCGCCGCCGGGCTGGGCCGTGCGCGACGTCTACGTCGGCAAGGACCAGTACGTGAAGGCCGGCCAGCGGCTGCTCGCGGTGACGCGCGATACGAGCTTCGTGAGCCAGGCCAACAACGTGCAGGGGATGCGCGCGGCGCTCGACCGGCAGCGTGTCGAGGTCACGCAGCAGATCGACGCGGCGCGGCTCGAATACAAGTCGTCGGTGCAGCAGATCAACCAGCAGATCGCCGCGCAGGGCGAGAGCAGCGGGCTGATCAGCCGGCAGATCCAGGACCAGAAGCGCATCGTCGACGAGTACGGCGAACGGCGCGCACGCGTGAAGCAGCTGCTCGACGAACAGGTCGTGACGCTCGAGCAGTACAACCAGGTCAACACGCAGTACCTGCAGGCCGGGCAGGCGTACCAGGACCTGCTGCTGCGCCGCGCCGAGCTCGCGAAGAACGCGATGAAGCTGCGCGGCGACCTCGACACGATGCAGAGCAAGTACGACGGCGCGAACGCGGAACTGAAGATCAAGCAGGAGGAGCTGAACGCGAAGGAATACAACATCGACGAGAACGTGAACCAGGTGCTGTACGCGCCGGCCGACGGGCAGATCGTGCGGCTCGACGTCGTGCAGGGCGGCGTGATCGATCCGCCGGGCACGCGCGTCGTCGAGATCCTGCCCGCGAAGGCCGACGGGCTGATCGCCGAGGTCTACATACCGTCGTCGAAGGCCGGCTTCGTGAAGAAAGGGCAGGAAGTGAAGGTGGCGTACGCCAGCTATCCGGTCGAGAAGTTCGGCACGTATCGCGGCAAGGTGCTGTCGATCTCGCCCGTCGCGTTTTCCGCGAAGGAACTGAACCTGCCGGGCGACGCCGCCACGCCGCAGACCTACTTCAAGACCTGGGTCGAGCTGGCCGACCGCACGCCGGCATTCGAAGGGCGGCCGCTGTCGCTGCGCGCCGGGATGATGCTGAAGGCCGATATCGTGCTGGAGCGGCGCAGCCTGCTCGAATGGCTGTTCGAGCCGCTGTACCGCATCCGTCAACGCCTGTTCGGCGTGCCGGCCTGAGCCGATGGCGAGCCGGAACCAGGACCGCCGCCGCGCGCGGCCGGGCACCGTGCGTCCGCTGTCGCGCTGGCTCGGCGCGACGCTGTTCGCGTGCGCGGCCGCCGCGCATGGCGCGCCGCAGCCGGACGGCGACGCCGAGCCACGCTGGCAGGCCGGCGCCGACGGCATCGGCTTCTGGCCCGGCGGCGACGCGGACGGGTTCGACGCGAGCGCGTGGGCGACCGAAGCGGGGCCGGCCCGCCGCGGGCGCGACGATTCGGGCGATGGGCCGCAACCCGACGCCGTACCGTTCACGGCGCGCAAGATCACGCTCGGCCAGCGAACCGGCGGGGCGGGGCCCGCCTGTGCCGCAGCGCACGACGATGGCATGGACGGTATCGGCTTCGACGATAACGGTGCAGCCGGCGGCTGCGAGCCGGCCGCGCCACGCGATGCAAAGGCGGATGACGCACCGGCCGGCGGTGTGGTCCATGCCGACCGGATGCCGTACGAACTCCATCCGATCGATCCGTCGCGGCTGCCCGATCTGCCGGCCGCCCAGGCGCCGCCGCTGCTGACGCAGCTGATGGGCGACGACCGCAACATGGTCGGCCTCGGCTGGCACTTCGTCGGCACGACCGGACGATCGACACCCGTCACGACGCACACGGACGCCCTCGGGCTGAACAGCTTCCAGAACCAGGGTTCGAGCCTGTCGCTCAGCAACACGAACACGCTGGCCTTCACGTTCACCCACTTTTTCTCGGAGAACTGGGCGGCCGAACTCGGCGCGGGCATTCCGCCGGTACTGACGCTGCGCGGGCACGGCAGCATCGCGCTGCCGCTCGACCGGATTTTTTCCGGCGTCCAGGGGCGCTTTCCGCTGATCGATCTCGCCAACACGCAAAGCAACCCGCTCGCGACCACGCGCGCATGGCTCGGCTCCGTCGTGTTCAAGTATTACCTCGGCGAGCGCGATGATCGTTTCCGGCCGTTCGCGGGCATCGGCATCAGCTATACGCGCTTCACGAACACGAACCTGAATCCCGTGTTCCAGCGCAAGCTCGCGTCGCTCGGCGGGCTGCTCGCGGCGGGCGCGGACATCGGCAGCCTGCAGTCGCTGCTGCTCGACCCGTCGCTGTTCCAGCGCATCTGGGATGCCGGCGGTGACCTGCTGCTGTCGGGCAAGACCAACGTGTCGGCCAAGGTGAAGAGCGTGTGGGAGCCGGTGTTCACCGTCGGCGCGAGCTACCAGATCACGCGCCAGTTCTGGATCACCGGCATGGTGACCTATATCCCGTTACGTACGAAGATT
This sequence comes from Burkholderia lata, assembly GCF_000012945.1. Classification (NCBI taxonomy): domain Bacteria; kingdom Pseudomonadati; phylum Pseudomonadota; class Betaproteobacteria; order Burkholderiales; family Burkholderiaceae; genus Burkholderia; species Burkholderia lata. The sequence continues at coordinate 2,099,910 of NC_007511.1, read as the reverse complement.
ACGCTGGACATCGACCAGCCGAACCGGCAGCTCGCGTCGAACACGTTCGATATTTCCGCGAACCCCGTGCTGGCGAGCGTGCTGCTCGCATTCCGCTTCTGACCGGTGCGCCGGCCCTTTTTTCATGAATTTGACGCGCGACACTGGGATAATGGCGGAGTTTGGCTGCGTCAATGATGGAAGGAGGCCCCATGGGCGACAACGATACCCGCACCGAGACCGACGATCGCACCGATATGGAATCGATGGAGGCGCGCCAGCGCCGCTTCGAGGAAGATCTGGTCGACGCCTACGACGAAGAGCTCGAGATGGAGCTCGACGATCGCCGCTTCGACGACAACGACGACCTGCTGTTTTCGCAGGAGCGTCGCGAGGCGCGCAAGGAGTATTTCCGCGAGCTGTTCCGGCTGCAGGGCGAGCTCGTGAAGCTGCAGGACTGGGTCGTGAGCACGGGGCACCGGCTCGTCGTCATTTTCGAGGGGCGCGACGCGGCCGGCAAGGGCGGTGCGATCAAGCGCATCACACAGCGGCTGAACCCGCGCGTATGCCGCGTGGCGGCGCTGCCGGCGCCGAGCAACCGCGAACGCACGCAATGGTATTTCCAGCGCTATGTCGCGCATCTGCCGGCCGGCGGCGAGATCGTGCTGTTCGACCGCAGCTGGTACAACCGCGCGGGCGTCGAGCGCGTGATGAACTTCTGTACCGACGAGGAATACGAGGAGTTTTTCCGTTCGGTGCCCGAGTTCGAGAAGATGCTGGTGCGCAGCGGGATCCAGATCGTCAAGTACTGGTTCTCGATCACCGACCACGAGCAGGAAGTGCGATTCCAGAGCCGGATCGAGGATCCGCTCAAGCAGTGGAAGCTGAGCCCGATGGATCTCGAGAGCCGCCGGCGCTGGGAAGCCTACACGGCCGCGAAGGAAGAGATGCTGCTGCGTACGCACATCGAGGAAGCGCCGTGGTGGGTCGTGCAGGCCGTCGACAAGAAGCGCGCGCGGCTGAACTGCATTCACCACCTGCTGCAGCAGGTGCCGTATCACGAGGTGCCGCACGCACCGATCGACCTGCCGCCGCGCGAGCATCACGAGGATTACATCCGCCGGCCGGTGCCGGACAACATGATCGTGCCGGACACGTACTGAGCGGCCAGCGCGGATTCGTTGCGATGAAGGGGCGCGCCGCGCAACGCGGCGCGCGTTACTCCCGGATCAGGAACGCGGTGCGGTCGCGCCCGACGATCCAGGCGGGTGCGCGGCCGCGCCCGCTCCATGTCGCACCGGTTGCCGGGTCGCGATACTTCACGCCGACGGTGAACAGCTTCGCGCGATCGCTGTAACCCTGCCCGAAGATTTCCCGCGCGGTCAGCGCGTAGCCTGTGACGAGTTCTCGTACCTGCGCCAGCACCGCATTGCGTTCGCGGCTCCGTGCCGCCTTGATGCGCCGATCGAGTTCCGCAAGCTGGGCTTGCAGTGTCTGCACTTGATGCATGCGTCCGTTATCCCGTAGCTGAATTTTGATTATTGGCGACGCGTGACGAACCGCACGTCGGCACGCCCGGCCTTGGCGTGCCGACTCGGCCGGTGGCGATTGCGTGCTGCCTGTGCCGGCCTGCGGACAAAGCGTATGCGGCGCGAGTCGCCGGGAACCCGGTGAGATTAAGTGGCGGCGTGCGGTTTTTCTATCGGACGTATCTGATTTTTCGGCGGAATTTGCAGGCAACGGGGGCGACGGGGCGGGCGGTTGCCGTTTGTCACAGATCGGGAAAGCCCGATCGTCCTTGCGTGAGGTCGAACAACTCGGTTCGCGCGTTGGCGTTGGCGGTCTCGGGCAGCTTGATCACGAGCTTGACCGTCATCCCGTAAGCGCTGTCCACCAGTTCATAACCCGCCTGTTCGATCCAGCGGCGCACGCGCGCCTCCTCGGGATAGCCGATCTCGATCGCGAGCCGCGTGTAGCGGATGCGCTCGATGCGCTCGGCATCGAGCAGCGCCGACGCGATTGCATCGGTGTACGCGCGTACCAAGCCGCCTGCGCCGAGCTTCACGCCGCCGTAGTAACGCACGACCGCGCCGAGCACGCCGTCGAGATCGTGATGGCGCAGTACTTCCAGGATCGGGCGGCCCGCCGTGCCCGACGGCTCGCCGTCGTCCGACATCCCCGATTGGCCGCCTGCCAGCAATGCCCAGCACACATGCGTGGCCGTCGGGTGTTCTTCGCGCAGGCGCTGCAGTGCCTGCATCGCGGCGTCGCGGTCGTCGACGGGAATCGCGTACGCGATGAAGCGGCTCTTGCGGATCTCGAGTTCGCGGATGTAAGTGGTGGCGAGCGAGTACATCATGCGTCGCGACGGGGAAAGTGTAAGGAAATCAAGATGATGGCGGCGGGTCGGTTCTTTTGGTGCTGGCCCGGGCAGGCATGGGGCGGCTGCATGGGCGGGATGAAGACGGAATTTTACCGTGGCGCGTGTCGAAGCCTTTCGATGCCGTCAGGGCGCGACCCGGGAGAAATGTTGCAGCCCGGTCACGACTGCCGTGACGCGGTGGATCCAGGATCGGCATGAAGGGCATAGAGCTCGGACACGCTTACCGCCTTGCGACTGCTGTGTTCAACCGATCCTTCTTTGGTCCACAGGAACGGATAAAAGCTGAAGCCTTGATCCGTCGCCAGATGCTGGACCTCAGCTTGCCAGCCCGGCCAGCGCAGGCTCGCATAGAAGTCATCCAGGTTCTCGCTGAGTGACCACTGTACGAAGTCGCTGTATCCGATCTCGAGGGGCTCCCATCCCAAGGTGTCGGGTGCAAGGTAGTACACCGAACCCGTGTCGTCGCCGAGTGCGCCGCCGTTCAATGCGAAGAATCCACCGACGGCGTCGTCCGCAATCAACAGGAAATCGGACGATCGCCCGTTATTCCAGCCGACGATGTCTCTGGGCAGCCTCGGATGGCCCGAGCCGAGCAGACGAAGGTAGCCGCCGTCCACCAAGACGCCGCCGGTCGAATAAGCGATTGTTCCCAAGGTCGATCGGGTGGATACCTGAAGTGCGGACAGAACGTCGCCACACCGATCGGATGCGGGCAGTATTTCGCAGCGGTGACCGGCTGCCGCAGCCCACTCGACTAAAGTCGGGAGCGCCGACTCGCGTTCGTTGATCAGCTCGTCCAGCGGACGCATCCTTTTCCTCCGGGTTGTTCAAGCGCGACCTCACCGCACGCCGACCGACGACCGCAGCGCGGCGCCCAGCGTGCGCAGCGCTTGCCTGGCCCGTGCATCGGTCAGGTTCGAGTAGAGCACCACGTCGCGCGTCGGCAAGGGCGGCAGCCCGTATCGCGCGCCCACGTCGATCGTCCCGACGGGTGCCACGCGATGCCCGAGCGCGGCGACGGCCAGTCCTGCGGACACCGCCGCACCGATCGTCGCCACGCCGCCGCCGACGAATACTTCCGTCCACGCGACACCGCCTTCGTCCAGCGCGCCGATCGCCATGCGGCGTACGCTGCATGGCTCGGCCTGCGTCGCGAGCCGCAGCGGTTGCGGCGGATGGTACTCGAAATCGGTCGCGGCCATCCAGCCGAACGACTCCGACAAGAGGGTTTCGCCGTCAAGCCGCCGGCTGTCGTGCTGTAGCGCGACGGCGGCGTCGAGCTGGCCGCGGTCGAACGCGTCGAGCACGTCGCGCGATGCCGCGACCCGGATCTCCAGCACGAGCCCCGGTTCCGCTTCGCTCATGCGCCGAAGCAGCATCGGCAAATCGGCGCCGACGACGTGATGGCTCACGCCGATCACCAGCCGCCGCTGGCCGGCGCCGAACGCGCCGATCGCGCCCTGGTGAGCGGCCACGAGCTCGCGCGCGGGTTCCAGGAACGCGGTGCCGTCGGCCGACAGGCGAACCTGCCGCGGCGTGCGTTCCAGCAGGCGGCGGCCGAGGCCGTCTTCAAGCCGCTTGATCTTCAGGCTCACCGCGGACTGCGTCGTGTCCATCGCCTCGGCCGCCCGCGTGAAGCTCTTGAGGTCGGCGGTCAGTACGAATGCCTGCACGGCTTCGATGTCGAGTGTTTTCATCGCGGCCTCATCCATTTCAGAAATGAATCATTGAAATATTCTGCCATCGTCTTTTCAAATGATTCAAGGTCTTCTACGCTGTTTTCAAGCCGTTCGGAATCTCCCTTTCCAATCCCAGGAGTCGATCATGCTGACCGCGTACTACGTGCACCGCCTGCCGGCGGACTACGACCTCGACATCATCCGCAATCGCGTGCGCGAGCGCGGCAGGCTCTGGGACGACACGCCGGATCTGGTGTTCAAGGGGTTCCTGCTGCGCGAGGCGGGCCGCTACGGTGCGACGGAAAACGGCTACGCATCGCTTTATCTGTGGCGCAATGAACAGGCGTTCGCCCGGTTCGTCACGGACGGCCGCTATCGGGTCGTGACGGACAGCTTCGGACGCGCGCCGATCGACGTGCAGGTCGCGCTCGACGCGCGCAAGGGCAGTGCGTCGACGGGACGCTTTGTGCGACTGGAAGCCGTCGATATTCCGGCGGATGCAGACCTCGATGCGACGCTGGCACAGGAGGTCGCACGCAATCGCGAAGTGGCGGCGCGGCAGGGTACGGTCGCGGCGGCCGTCAGCCTCGATCCGCTGCGCTGGCGGCTGACGCGAGTACTCGTCTCGGAGCACGAGCCGGACAACGGCGGCGCGGGCACGGTATACCAGGTCCTGCATCTGGCCCGGCCGTTGCTCGATACGCTTGAAGGGAGCGGGGTGTGATGGCCGGCGTCGCACCGAGCCGGCGGCACGGTCGGTCGGCGCCGCACGGCGCGCCGACGGTACGTTTGCCTGCCGGGCTTGCGCTGGCCGCGCATCTGGCTGGCGTGGCTGCAGCGATGGGCGCAATTGCAGCGTTGGCGACGTCGCTGGCTTTGCTGCTCAGGTAACGGTTGGCAACAGTAGGGCGATTCCAGGTGCGTCGTAGATGAGTCCGGCGCGTCTCCTGTCTCATGAGTTAGTGCGTACGCCCCGCACATGACCTGCTCGGCGCTCACGGACTATCAAAGGCGTTTGGTTTCGCTACAAGCTGATATCTCGCGACGATGCATCGACTATCCGGCGTTGTTTCTCAGGCAGCAGTGGCCTCTCAAATATTTTTCTGAAGTGCGGCGTCAAACCTGACCTTGCAATTCTATTAGGTGTTTTTTGAGATGATCTTTGCGGCTAGCATCCAACGCACTGCTGACAGCAATGCTGTCGAGTGCTCTGTGCGGAATCTGGATTGCGCTTGCCATGAACCCTCATCTCCTTGATGCCTACAATCGGGAATTGCTCTATTTCAACGAGCTAATGGAGGAGTTTGTCCATGCGCATCCCAAAATTGCGCGTCGTCTGGGCATGCATGCCGGTGAGATTGCCGATCCATTTGTCGAGCGTCTGGTGCAGGCAGCGAGTTTTACAACCGCTCGACTGCAATTGAAGCTGGATGCCGAATTTCCCCTGCTGACCAGCCGGCTACTCGAAACCATCTATCCGAACTACGTCGCCCCGACGCCTTCGATTGCGGTGGCGCGTCTCTATCCCAATGAGCAGGAGGGCAATTTGCTCGAGGGATTTTGCGTACCGCGTGACACGGAGTTCGCGAGCCGCGTCCCGGACGGCGAACGCACGTCCTGCACCTTCCGTAGCGGTCTGGATGTGATGTTGTATCCGTTGGAGATCGTTTCGGCGAGGTTGATAGGGGTTCCACCGGATATTCCATCGATAGAACGGTATAGCGTCGCACACAAGCCCGTTCGCGGGGCGCTGCGTCTCAGGCTCCGGACTACGGGCGAAGCGCGATTCGAAGAGTTGCGCGGCCTGGATCGATTGCCCGTCTATCTGGCAGGCGACGAAGGCGTCGCTTCACGGCTGTTCGAGTTGATCCATGCCGGCGCTGTGGCAACCGTGACCGGAGTGCCGGACCGCTTCGCTGATCCGAATCAAGCACGCGGGATTGTGTCCGCTCAGGCGGTCGAATACACCGGGCTGGCTACCGACGAGAGTCTGCTGCCGTTGGCCGGGGCGAAGTTTCACGGCCATAACCTGCTGCACGAATATGCGGCGTGCCCCGCGCGCTTCTGGTTTTTCGCGCTGGCGGGTCTGAATGCGGGATTGCGACACGTGACCGGTCGTGAAGCAGAAATCGTCATATTGCTGGATCGCTTCGACAGTGCACTGGCCGAGCACGTCGACGCATCCCGCTTTGCACTCTTCTGTACACCGGTCATCAACCTGTTTCGTCGCAAGACCGATCCTGCCGAGATTCCGTGCACGGGCGGCGAAATCCTGTTGCAACCCGACAGGCAGAACGGTTCGGACTATGAGGTGTTCGCGGTGGAAGCGCTGCACGGCTTTGTGAGCAAAGGTGCGGCATCGCTCGAGTTCCGGCCGCTGTACCGGGCGCTGACGAACGATGAAAACAATCACGGGCGCTACTTCACGACGCGCCGCGAGCACGGAAGGGCGAAGGCGTCATATCGTCGCTATGGTGCTCGTACCACGTACGTCGGGACGGATTTTTTCGTTTCGTTGGTCGATCAAAATGAGCAGTCCTATCCACAGATCATGAAATATCTGGCGGTAGATGCGTGGCTGACGAACTGCGATCTGCCGAGCCTGCTGGCGCCCAATGGCGTCACGGATCTGACTATCGGGATCAGTGCCCCGTTAAGCAGTGCGGGGCTCATTCGTGCACCAAGCCCGGCACGCGCGCCGCTTGCTCAGCGGGACATCGCATGGCGGCTGATCGGCCAGTTGAATCTCGGCTACGGCACCTTGGAGGCTGGTGACGGGAGCGGACTGCGCGACATCCTTGCTTTGTTCGCTGCTGACGACGATGTGCGCTACCGCCGCCAGATCGACAGCCTGATCCGCGTAGATGCGCATCCCGTGACGAAGAAACTACCCGGCCAGAATCAGTTGCGATTCGGTCGAGGCATCGAGTGCGTGCTGACGGTGGATGAAACCGGCTTCGATGGCATGAGCCCCTATCTCTTCGGGGTGATCCTCGAGCATTACCTGGCGCGCCACGTTTCGACACATTCTTTTACTCAATCCGTGTTGCGTTCGACGCAGCGCGGCGAGTTGATGCGCTGGCCGATTCGAACAGGGACGCGCAGCGCACTCTGACTCACGGAGGAATGCAGTTCATGCAGTCGGTAACACAGAACAACAATCAAACGCACGAGGGCCAGCGAACATGTTGAATTTCAAGACGAACCGGACGTTCTCGGTCAGCGGGCCCGCGCTGCCGGAGCTGGAAGGCATCGCGTCGGTGCTGCACCTCAGCGCGATCCAGGGTACGGAGCAACTCTCGACGCTGTACGCGTACGAGCTATGGCTGACGACGCCAGCCGATCCGTTGCTGCCGGTCGACCTGCTGACCAACCTTGATCTCAAGGCGATGCTCGGCAAGGAACTGACCGTCACGATCCAGCTCGACGGGATGGGCAGCTTTGTCGCGGGAATGGCCGGGCAAGTGGGAGCCGCCCACCTGGGTGCCGGCGCACGAGAAATCAGCGGCGTCGTGACGGCGGCAAGCTATGTGGACCAACTGAATCGACAGTCGCGTTACCGGGTCGTGCTGGAACCCTGGTTTGCACTGGCGCGGGAGCGGACCGATTACCGCATCTTCCAGCGCAAGAGCGTGCTGGACATTCTGCGCGAGGTGTTCGGTTCTTATCTTTACTCGTTCGAGATGCGCGTTGGCCGGACGTACAAACCGCTGCGCTATCAAGTCCAGTATGGCGAATCAGATTTCGCATTCGCCCAGCGATTGATGGAAGAACACGGCATCACGTGGTTCTTCGAACACTCGCAAGGCGTGCATCGACTGGTACTAGTCGATGGTCCAGGCGCCCATCGAGCCGTGGAAAGCATTGCCTATCAGACGCTCGCCTACTACCCGCCCGGCCAGAAGATCGACCGGGAGCACGTCGACCACTTCGAAGCGACGGAGCGCCTGCAGTCGGGCGTGTGGACCACCGACGATTTCGACTTCGAGAAACCGGGCGCGACCTTGACCGCGCAGAACCGCCTGCCGCGCGACACGGCGCACAATCAGTTCGAACGTTACGAATGGCCGGGCGACTATACGGAAACGGAGGATGGCCGCGCATTCGCATTGGTGCGGATGGAAGAGATTCACGCACAGGGCGAGCGCGCGAAAGGCGAGGGCAACTTGCGCAACGTGGTGTGCGGCACGACGTTTGCGTTGGCTGGCCATCCGATGGCTAGCGCCAACCGCGAGTATCTGGTGATCGCGTCGGAGCTGGATGTGACGGAGACGGGAGAAACGACCGGATTCTCGGCCTACGCGATTCGCAGCAAGTTTGTCGTCCAGCCCTCGACCACGGTATTCCGCCCCCTGCGCACGATCAGGAAGCCCCGCACGCGCGGCCCGCAAACGGCGATCGTGACCGGCCCGGCGGGCGCTGAGATCTGGACCAACAAGAACGGCGAGGTGACGCTCAAGTTCCACTGGGACCGCTCCGACGTGAAGGACCAGAACTCGTCCTGCTGGGTGCGGGTGTCGTATCCGTGGGCCGGCAGCAACTTCGGCGGCATCCATATTCCGCGGGTGGGCACCGAGGTCATCGTCGATTTCGAGAACGGTGACCCGGATCGCCCGATCGTGACGGGGCGCGTCTACAACGCGATGACGATGCCACCGTGGACGTTGCCGGCGAACGCGACGCAAAGCGGGATCCTGACGCGCTCGACCAAGGGGGGGGATACGGCCACGCCAATGCGATCCGCTTCGAAGACAAGAAAGGGGCGGAGCAGGTCTGGATCCAGGCCGAGCGTAATCTGGATGCGGTGATCGAAGCCGACGAAACCCACACGGTTGGACACGATCGCACGAAGCGGATCGGCCACGATGAAACCGACCAGATCGGACGTCACTGGACACTGTCGACCGGCGGCTACAAGTTCGAGACGGTGACGCTCGCATCGGTGAAGAGCGTGGGCATGGGGGCGATGCTCAACGTCGGGATGGCGTACAACGTCAACGTTGGCGGGCTGTACCTGCGTAACGTCGGGCTGCATATGGCCAGCACGGTCGGCCAGAGCCGGACCGACCGCGTCGTGCAGGACTGGACGGCGGATGTCGGGCACACCTACACGGTGACCGTGCGCGGCAAGGCGGTGGGCGATGCAGTGAGCGCCGATCAGGCGAATCCGATCGCGCCGTCACCCGACTTCGCGCCGCAACTGCCCGCGCCGGTGTCGAGTTCGAACGCCAATCAGTTGCGCATTGCGGATACGGGTGAAAGCAGCCTGTCGGGGGCGAAACAGGCGCAACTGACGGGCCCGGGCGGGACGGTTACGATCGACGAGTCCGGCATTCACCTAAAAGGCACGGCGATTTACTTGCAGGCGCCGACGATCAGCATGACGAATGGCGATGCCAGCGGCCTCGCACCGGTGACCGAAGCCGATTGCGCGGAATGCGCGAAGAAGACGGTCAGTGCGAACCCGGTCGATCTGGCGACGGGGCAGAAGGTGCTGTCGCACACGGACTTTACGCTGCCGGGCCGGGTATCGATTCACTGGAGCCGGAGCTACCGCAGCGCAGACCAGCGCCACGGCAGTCTGGGCGTGGCGTGGAAGCTGCCGTATGCGACGGAAGTACGCACGAGTTCGACTGGATTGATCTACTTCGATGCGGACGGGCGACAGTTGCGGTTTCCGCCGCTGAGCCCCGGTGAAGAACACTTCCATCCGATTGAGAAGCTCACGCTGGCGCGTGGTGACGACAACGCCTCGGGTGCCACTTACATGCTGCGATTCGGCAATGGTGTCGAAGAGCATTATGGTCGTCACCCGGTCGACGAGACCCGATGGCAATTGCACCGCATCGGCACACGCGACGGGCAGAGCCTGACGCTCGGCTATACGGCACAGGGCTGGTTGGAAACGGTCCGCAACAATCGCCACACCTTGCGCTGCGAACTGGACGAGGCTGGCCGGATCACGTCCGTGTTGCTCGACCAGGGCTTCGGGAATCAGCCGCTGCACCTGACGAGCTACGTCTACGACGCGCAAGGCGATCTAATCGAGGCCACCGACCGCGAAAACCTGACGTGGAGGTATGGCTATGACCACCATTTGCTGACAACGTACCGTACGCCGGCGGGCGCGACGCACGTGTCGGAATGGAGCGACGATACGCCGAACGCGTACTGCCTGCGGACCTACGCGCATACCGAAAACGCCGACGGGCAGCGCGCCATCACGCGCGAGACGCGCTTCGATTACCTGCCGTCGCTGCGCGTGACACGCGTGACGGACGGCCTGGGGCATACGACCGAGTACCACTACAACGGCTTGTGGGCGATCGAGAAGATCGTGCATCCGGACGGCAGCCTCGAGCAGACGCATTTCGACGAGACGGGGAGCGTGGCCGGCTACACGGATGCGCTGGGCCGGACGACGCGGATGGTGAACGATGCGCGGGGCAATCCGACGTCGATCATCGATCCGGCCGGACAGGTCACGCGCATCAGCTATAACGACCGGAACCTGCCTGAGCAGATCACTGACCCGGCCGGGCAGGTCTGGCAGCGCGGCTACGACGCGCAAGGTCACCTGACGAGCGAAACCGATCCGCTCGGGAATGTAACGGGTTACGCGTACGAGAACGGCTTGCCGGTTGCCCGCACCGATGCACTGGGTAACGTGACGAAAATGCAGTGGGACGAAGCGGGGCAACTCGTCGCGCGTACCGATTGCTCGGGACAGACGACTACGTACCAATATGATCAATTCGGCCAGTTGACCGAGACGATCGACGCGCTGGGTCAGGTCAGTCGCCACAGCGGCAGCTTGTCGGCTCGCATGACGGCGGTGCAGCCGTCCGGTATGGGCTGGTGGAAGGTCGAATACGATCAAGCAGGCCGGGCGATCGCGCATACGGATCCGCTCAAGCGCGTGACGCGGGTGGACTGGGATGGCTACGGGCAGCGAACCCGAATCGTCGATCCTGCGGAGGGGGCGCAGCAGTTCCTGTATGACGTGATCGGCCGTCTGACGACGCTGACCAATGCGAATCAGGAAGCGACGACGTTCCGCTACGACAGCCGGAACCGGTTGATCGAACAGACAGGCTTCGACGGCCGCCGGCAAAGCTACCGGTACAACGCGGCAGGGGAACTGGTCGAACGCATCGATCATGGCCAGGATGGGCAGATCACCACGCATGTGACGTATGACGTGCTTGGCCGGCCGGTGGAGCGGCGGTCAAGTGACGGGAGTCAGGCCAGTTATCGGTACGACGCGCGGGGGTTGCTTACGCAGGCTCAGGCGGTCTCGCCAGGCCGGGCCCCGGTGCAAGTGACTTATGAATACGACCCAGCCGGGCGCCGCACGGCAGAGGTGCAGGCGCATCACGGACGCGTCTGGCGACTGACGCACGGGGTGGATGCGATCGGGAATCGCGACTGGACGAACGTACCGGACGTCGGTTCGCTGGTGTGGCAGCGCTATGGCTCGGGGCATGTGCATGGTGTTCTGCTGGACGAGCATCCGCTGGCGAGTTTCGAGCGGGATGGACTGCATCGCGAGATCAAGCGTACGCAAGGCCCTGCGTCACACCACTTCGGGTATGGCGCGAATGGTCTGTTGGCCACGCATCGGTGGCAGAACCTCGACGAGCGGGGGCGGTCGCTGGAGAGGCCGCGGCCGTGGCGCGCGTGGGAGTACGACGCGGCGGGCCAACTGACGACATTGGACGATGCGTGGCGGGACAAGAAGACCTATCGGCACGACGCGCTGTCGCGGCTGACACACGTGACGGCAGCAAGTGGGGCAGAAGCGTTTCATTACGATCCGGCGGGGAACCTGCTGGGCGCTGCGCCGAGCTTGAACGACGTGCAGGCATGGAAGGCGAGCGGAGACCGCTTGCTACGGTTTGCACCGCAGACGCGCCCGGACCGTCCGGTGGATTTTACGTATGACGGGCACGGCAACCGCGTCGCGCGGACGGTACCGTTGCCGCCGAAGCCGGAATTGACGGCGGCGGAACAGCGTAGCCAGCGTGGGACGGACAATCTGCTGCGCGTGATGGAAGTGCTGACGGCGACGCCGAAGTATGAGGAGCCGGAAGCGCATCCGGAGGTGACGCGATATCGGTACGACGGCAGCCATCAGTTGATCGCGATTGAGCATGCAGATGGCGCGAGAAGCGAGTACGAATATGACGCACTCGGACGGCGGGTGGCAAAGCATCATACGCAGGCGGGCGGCGCACGGCAGACGACGCTGTTCATGTGGAACGGCGATTGGATGATGCAGGAGGTCCGGACGGGGCGCACGTCGCATGAGGACATCGCCGTGACATACGTACCGCATCCGGATCATGAGGGGCCATTGACGCGGCTGGCGGATGGGCAGGCGTGGCACTACGTGACGGATCACCTGGGAACGCCACAGGAGTTGTACGACGAACAGCGCGAGGTGGTGTGGGCGGCGGATTTGAGTGCGTATGGATGGTCAGCCCGGACGCTGGCGGATGACGTTGACAATCCGATACGGTTTCCGGGGCAGTACTACGACCGGGAATCGGGGCTGCACTACAACCGGTTCCGGTACTACGATCCTCAGGCGGGGCGGTACATTAATCAGGATCCGATTGGGTTAAGGGGCGGGACAAATCGCTATTCATATGTTGATGGTGACCCCGTCGCGTACACTGACTTTGCCGGTCTGCAAAAATTCCCTGCAGATAGTGCGCACTGTGTTGCGCTCCGCAAAAAAATGCAGAACTTTCGAAATGATCTCGACGACAGATGGGCAGATTTCGCTGCAGATCACCAAAACCTTCCTCAGCGAATCGGGCCAGGCGAACTCCCAAGCATGACCCGGCGCGGGCACATGAAGCTGATTAACGATCGAGATAGTCGGCTCAGACAATTAGAGCGACGCTATATGAGCGAATGTGAGGATGAGCCGCCGGCTCCCTCGGCTCCTGTCGTGGAGGCAGAGAATGCATGCAAAGTCGCAGCAGGTGCTGGGGCGGCCTATGCAGCGTATCGGGTAATTCGCTTGCTGCCTTCGCTGCTACCAGCAGCGTGGTGGACAATTCCTGCTAACCTTGCTGCCCCTTAAATTGAGAGGTATTGGCGTCGGGTGCTACATATTGGCAATCAACGATATATCGAGGTTATCCATGAAGGTGGGAAAGATAATTGATGAAATAAAGCGGTCGGTGCAGTCTAGAAACAGAAAGGCTTTGCAAATAGCCTTGGCTGATTTAGACGATTGCCAGTTGCTTGAGAGTACTATAGAGCCGAAAATTTTTGACGTGTACGTGTGGTTGCTATCGGATGAAAGTGCAATTTCCGCGCCCGGTGTTGATAAGATTTTCGTGAATTTTACTGGGGATATTCAAAAATATTCCCGCGAGCAGATTTATAAGATAATTTTGGCCATTGATGCGAGTAGGATTTCCTATAAGTCACAGGCTTTAAGAATGGCTGCGGCTGACTTTGTGGCACGAAATGGTGAGGTGGGAGAGGCGTTTGGCGTTCTTGAAAAGTGGGCTGGCGCAAGTGATGATATATCGCGCCAAATGGCGCGGGCAGGGTTCGATATATTGCTGGCTGGCTCTCGTATTTGTGACATTGAGACGAGAAAAAAGGCAGAAATGTTGAGAGATAATCTCATGCGCGGGTAGTTATTATTGCGGGCGAGATAAGACTGAGTGATGCAGGAGGCGTGGATAGGACGCACGTTACATGAGAACAAAGCGCTGATGTATGTGCTGCCCTCGGATCATGAAGGGCCACTGACGCGACTGGCGGAGGACAGGCGTGGCACGACGTGACGGATCACCTGGGCACGCCGCAGAAACTGTACGACGAACAGCGCGAGGTGGTGTGAGCGGCGGATTTAAGCGCGTATGGACGTGTGACCCGGAGACTGGCGCATGCCGTTGACAATCCGATACGGTTTCCGGGGCAATACTACGATCGGGAGTCGGGGCTGCACTACAACCGATTCCGGTACTGCGATCCTCAAGTGGGGCGGTATATCAATCAGGATCCGATTGGGTTAAAGGGTGGGGCAAATAGCTATGTATATGCTCACAATCCAGTTACTTTAAGTGATCCATTAGGATTGCAGTCAACCGGGCCTGTGCTGTTGGGAATGGGAAATCTATATCGATCAGAGGTGACTCTTCCGTCTGTGTTGCTAGTGCAAAATTCTGACCTGGCGGGTACGCTTAACAATATAACAAATCTTCCTTTTCCATCTGATGTGCTTCCGCCGGGGCAATCGGTGGGAGTGAATTTTCCTTGGCAGGAGCCGGAGATGTACTGTGCTTCTGGGTATTACGAGGATGAAGTATTTCCGAATAACAAGGCAACCGACGATTCAAAGTTGACTTGCAAAGCGAGGGCGCAAAGCTTGACGCAGCGGTTTTCGGTAAGAGGGGCTGATAGAGGAAATTTTGTTTGTACGAGAAAGGCTTTGAGATGAAAAAAATAATGAAGGCGATTATTTATATTTTTTTTGTTGCTTTAGTTGTGTTGTTCGTTTTGGCGAAATGTAGTGAGCCAAGTATAAATGAGCGACAGAATCAATGCCTCAAGGCTTGTGGCGATCGCGGTATGTTTGGAGTTTTGGAGGCACCTTTCCCAAATTCGACTAGAAACACCGCGGCAAATTACACGTGCAAGTGTTATTGAGTGTGGTCGTGAGGGTCCGTGATACGACTGTTAGACGGGACGCTTGCTACGTAGCAGATAAACTGGAGATGCCGGAGGGGCTGTACGACGAACAGCGAGATCTGACGAGCAAACCGTGATGGTGAAAGAGAAGATAATTTCTCTAAGATTGATTGGGAGTTCTCGATGGCGTATTGGATCTGGATTGCGTTAATCGAGGCGAAGTGAATGGCGGAGAAGGGCACAAAAGAAAAAAGCTTTGTGCGAAATCAACCCATCACGTTCAGTGTCGGTGTCGGGCACCCAACGGGGATCAAATCATTCCTACGAGATGATATATGAATACTTCAAATTCTGAGATACTTCTTAGGGCTGAGGATGCATTAAATTATGGCAACACCCGAAAGGCTATGAAGCTGCTGAGGCCGCTGATTGAGAAAGATGATCCGGCGGCATTATTTCTGTATTCGCATTTCTGTATTTCTGCTTCAGAGACCGAGGTGGAGTTTGATGAGCGTCGTATGGGGATACTGCATTTATTGAATGATCTTGAGTACGCGCCGGCGGTCTATGAATTGGGGGCTTGCTATGAAATAGGGGATTTGGTTGAGCAAGATCGAATTATTTCATCTGCTTTATATAAAAAGGCGGCAGAGCTTGGGTACTCAAAAGCGAAATTGAGTTATGGATTGGATTTGTACCACGGATCAAATGGTATAGAAAAAAACAGGGTGCTCGGCCTGACATTCATAAGGCAGGCTATGGATGAGAATGTTGACGGTGCAGAAGCAGAATGGAGTGAGTTAAAAGGGACGTAGCCGCGTTGGAACCCTGGTGGTATCCAAGGCAGTACTGCGATCAGGAATCGGGGCTGCATTACAACCGATTCCGGTAATACGATCCTCCGGTGGGCAGGTACATAAATCAGGATCTGATTGGGTTTGATGGTGGAATCAATTTTTACAGTTATGAATGCAACGCACCTAATATTGCTTACGACCGGAAAGACCTATTTGTTCCCTTGATTGCTGCTGCGGCATTTTTGGGAAGAGGCGTGCTGGGTGGGGTCGTAGAAATTGGCATGCAGGGGGTGAGGTAAATATTTTGGCAAATGAAAGATAATTGGGTTGATGGGCGTCAGTTGACCGATATTGACTGGGATTGCGTAAAGATTGATTGGTCTGATGTAGTTGTTTTGGCTGCGGTCGGGACAGTGGCTCCTGGTTTAGGCGCAACCAGAAAGAGTGTGACTAGATCCATAAAGGCTATCAAAAATCTATCAGGCCAGGCGGCTAATGCAGCAAATCGTGCTGCAAAATTGAAGTCGCGAATAGATATTAAAAAGACGTCGATCAAGCGAGATTTGATTGTGCAGGGGGCGTGGCAGGGAGTGAAGCAAGGTGCAAAGTGTGTTTTTGGTGAGAGGAAAAAATGCGAAGAATAGATAGAGCTTGGCTTTACATTTTATTCTTTATTCCGTTCGCGTTTTTTTATGAGCCAGTGAAGAAATGTCTGGGCGGAGGCGTGTTATTTATTATGTGCTCCGTAATTTATCTGTGTGTCTGTTCTGCTTTGGCTGTTTTTTTTTTGGAAAACCCCGAGGGCGCAAATAGCGTCATGCTTTTCAAGGTGTGAAATTGGACAACTATTTTTGAGGTGTATCTGAATGCCAGCTTCCGTCGCAACTCTCGGCACATTGACCACTCATGGCGGCGTCGTCACATCAGCCAGCGCGGGCGTCGCAATCAACGGACGTCCCGCAGCATGCGTAGGCGATTCCGTGTCGTGCCCATTGCATGGTCCGGGTGTCATTACCAAAGGTGGTTCCGGCACAATCAACGGCCGTCAAATTGCTCATCATGGCAGTGACACGAGTTGCGGTGGAACGCTGATCGTGTCCGATGCTGGTCCTACGGTTTGACAGTTTCTACATTGAGCGCAATGAGTCGAATTTTGAATTCACCCGAGCATGACCCGACCCAGTAGCCCACCCAAGATCGTGTCGGCTCGAAGCGCGCTGGCACCACCGCGACAACCGAACGGTATCTTTCTCTCTGGCAAGAGTACAAGGCAGCGTCCCAACACACGCCGTAGTCGTCCGTTGGGACCGATTTCGCCGCCCGAGGACGAGCAAACCAGGCTGGCTGCGGTACTGGGGCACCGCAATGCTCTGCTGGAGGCAAGCAGGGTGCTGCTTCGAGCGCTGGTGGATATGCCGGAGCTAATCGGCATCGGCCATGACGAACGCTTGCGCGACCTGCTGATGGACGAAGTTCGCGTGTACGAGCGCCTTTGTGTGCGGGCCAACGTCTGCAGCGAACACATGATCGGCGCACGATATTGCCTGTGTACGGCGCTGGACGAGGCCGCAATGCGCGTACTTGCATCGCGAGGCGATACGTCGGGGAGTGTCGCATGGGCTGCCGGAGCGCTGACTCAGCGTATTGGAGAAGACAACCAGGGCGGCTCGAAGATCTATGCACTGTCGCTGCGGCTGTTGAAAGACGACGCCGATCACTGGCCATTGCTCGAGGTGATCTACCGGATTTTCAGCCTGGGATTTGAAGGTCGGTATCCACATGGCAGGAAGTTTGGCGTGCACGACCGCATTCAAGAGCGAATCTACAACGCGATTGCCGTGAATCTTCCACCTGTTCCACACGCGCTCTCACCTCAAGCGCAATCTACCGTATCGATTCGACAAACATTCCATTTCGAAATCCCGGTGTGGATGTCTGTGACCTTGCTGTCGGTGACGTTCTGCGCGCTGTATGCCTTCTGCCGTATTGAGTTGGACGTGCAAGCGGACGACGTGCAGCGACAACTCTCCAGCATTGCGCGTTCAGCGACGACGGGCAGTGCGATCGAGCCACCGAGGGCCAGTCCGGCACGGTAGTGCAAGTTGGACGCCATTTACCGTACACATGAAGAAGATTCTCTCGTTTCTACGCTCGCGTCATCTATGGGCAGTCGTGACGGTGATCGTTGCTGCTGCCGCGATCTGGTTTGCGGGGCCAATGGTGAGTTTCGGTGGGCTGAATCCACTCGCGTCGGTCGGCATTCGACTGACTTTGATCGCCTTGGTGCTCGCCGTATGGATCCTGTGGCTGATCGACTGGTCGACGAGCATTGTTTTCGTCGCGCTGCTCTGTCTCGCGATCTGGTATGCCTTTCCACTTGTGACGTTGGCCGGCAAACCGCTATTTGCATCCGTGATGGCCCGCATGCTGTCAATGGCCGGTGTTGTGTTCGTGTATGCCGTGGCTATGTCGATCCGATGGTGGAAGCGCATACGCCGGCATCCGGGCCAGCTCAGGCGTTTGCTTCGACTCGGTAAGCGTGGCGTCCGGCCGCTGGCCGCATCGCGCCTGGTGGAGATCGAAGACATGGCCAGGACAGCGATCAAGCAGTTGAAAGCCCGGCGCGGGGGGGCCTGCAGATTGGCGCGACTGTTTCGAGGGCCAGCGTATCTCTACGATGTGCCGTGGTATGCCGTGCTGGGCTCGAAGGGTTCGGGCAAGACCACGGCGCTGTCAAACGCGGGCCTGGCATTCCCGCTTGATGGACAACTTCAGCATTCGCTCGCGCCCGATGACGCCCGGGCTTTGCCGGGTTGGCGGATAACCAACGAGGCCGTGCTGATTGATACGGCTGGCCACTACGTCCGGCACGGCACGTCGCGCTACCGTCTGACAGCGGAACTGTCGGATACCCGGAATGAGGGGACACGCAACAAGCGGCCGACCGACACAAGCACTGCCCGCGAGCAGACCGATGCGGCGGAATGGAAAGGATTTCTTCGACTGCTTCGCCGTATCCGGCCCCGACTGCCGCTGAATGGCGTGCTGTTGACAATCAATGTCGCTGCCTTGACGCACGCGGATCTCAACGTACGCGCGGCCGAGAGCCGCGCATTGCGGGCGCGGCTCGATGAGATGCAAGCCGAGTTCGGGACTGAATTTCCCGTCTGGCTGATTGTCACGAAGTTAGACCGGTTGCCGGGCTTCACTGACTATTTCGCGTCACTCGAGGAACTGGAGCGTGCGCAGATATGGGGCGTGACGTTGCGGTCCGACCCGGAGGGGCGGACGGCCAATACGGTCAAGACGGAACTGAACCTGCTCGCGTCGCGTCTCGCAGATGGCGTGAGTGGTCTGCTTCGCAATGAAGCCGATGTGGCACGTCGTCGCCGTCTGGCGATGCTGCCAGAGGCATTTTCGGCACTCGTGAACCCGTTGGCAGACCTGATCGGGCAAGTGTCCGTCGAGGGCGACAAGAGTGCGCCAGCGGTACCGAATTCAATGCTCCGAGGTGTTTACCTGACGAGCGCAAGTCAGACCGGCCAGCACGTCGTCGCGGATCGGAAAACGCTGTTGCAACGCATGATCGGCGCATCCGGTGCGCAGTCGAATGACAGGCGAGGAGAGCGTGGCGAAACCAGCTACTTCCTGCGCGACCTGTTTGTCGGGATCGTATTTCGCGAGGGGCATCTCGCATGTCCGAACCGGAATCGGGAGCATCGTGCGCGACTGCAGCGGTGGCTGGGACACTCGCTTGTGTGGCTGATCGCCGTGGGGTTAGGTGCAAATCTCTGGAGCACCTTCACCGTGGAACGGACGGCCCTTGCTACGCTAGGACAAAAGGCACGCTCACTGGCCGCGCTGCTTGCACGAAGCGACCTTTCTACTGGTCCTGAGCGTGTTCCGATGGTGTTGGACAGTGCAAACGAATTGTTGCGTGACACAACGCGCCTCGTCGCCAATCCCGACGTCGCATTTCGATTCGACGCGGACCGGTTCGACATGATCGAGTCTGGAAGTCGTCACGTATACGAGGCTCTGTCGGAGCAGGTTGTATTGCCGAACATAGTCCGCAGGATGGAGGCCGTGATTAACGACGCCGCGGCGAGCGGTGATGCCGCGGCTGCGTACGATACGTTGCGCGTGTACCTGATGCTCTACGACAGGGCACGGTTCAACGCGAACGACGTCAGGATGTGGGTGCTGGAGGATTGGGCACGTTACGACAGTGCGGCAATGTTCGGTGGGCGCGCCGCAATGATCGATCACGTGCAGCGACTGTTCTCCGAGGGACACGTGGTGCAGTCGCCACTGTCCCGTAACGAACGGCTTATCCGGCAGGCGCGTACATTTCTCGATGGCAGCAATCCAGTCGATCGTCTGTATCAGCGCGCGAAAGCGGCGATGTTGAAACACGCGCCCGACGAGTTTTCACTGCTGCGCGTGGTTGGACCACAAGCAGGTGTCGTGTTTACGCGGGCCAGCGGAGCATCGTTGTCCGGCGGCGTACCAGGACTCTTTACGCTGGACGGATATCGGGCGATGTTCGACAAACGCCTGCCGGAGTTTCTTCAGAAGGCAAGCGACGACGATGCCTGGGTTATGGGGCGTCGGACGCTGGGTGATTCCCCGGGAAATTCGGCTGGGGTGCTGAACGCGTCGAGTCGAGATGGGGGCGCGCTGTCGATGGCGATCAGGCGCCTGTACCTGGCGGAGTACGCTCAACAATGGGATGCGTTTCTTGACGACATTCGTGTCGTCAGCGGAACGAGCCTTGCCTTCAGCTTGAAGGTGCTGCGGACTTTCGCTGCACCAGATTCACCGCTGACGCGTCTCGCACGCGCGGCGGCACGCGAAACGACGCTGACACAGCCATTGGCGAGAGCAGACGGCTCCTTCCTTGAAAGAGCGACCGACGCCGTCAACCAGCAGGCCGAAAAGATACTGGGACCTCGCGCGTCGGAACAGGTTGAGCGCGAGTTGGTCGATAGCCATTTCGCGGCATTGCGTGAGGTCGTGACTGGCCATGCCGATGTGTTGTCGGATACGCAGTTGTCCAGCTCCCCTGCGGAGAAAACGGGCCTGGATGGCGTCACCGATCTGTTGAACGATTACTACACGACACTCACGATTTCCGACAATGCGCTGTTGAACAACAGCATGCCGCCGAAAAGCGAGAGTGCTGCAAAGCTCAAGATGACGGCTGACACGATGCCGGCGCCGTTCCGGGCAGTCTTGCGTCAACTCGCTGTCGATGGCTCACGTGGCGTGAATCAGGGTATCGGCCAGTTACTGTCGCGCCAGATGCAGGCGGTAGTTGCAGACACCTGTCGAATGACGATCGAAGGCAACTATCCGTTCTCGCCTGATAGCAAGCGTGACGTCAGCATTGACGATTTCACTCGGGTGTTTGCACAAGGCGGCGTGATCGACGATTTCTTCACGAAAACGCTTGCACCGTTCGTCGACACGGCCGCGAAGCCGTGGCGCTACCGGACGCTGCCGGGCGCGACTGAACCCGTGCAGGGGCCGGACCTGGAACCGTTCGAGCATGCGAAGGCGATCCGCGACATTTTCTTCAACGATTCTGATCGGAAGAAACCGGGCTGGAAGGCTGACATCCGAATTCCTGAACTCGACCCGACGATCATGAGCCTGTCGCTCGACCTCGACGGACACACGATACTCTACCGACATGGTCCAGTCGCGCCTTTCACGGTGACATGGCCGGGACCGCGTGGCGGTGTCCACGCTCAGATCATGGCGAGCCCGCCCATCCGGCCAGACACGTCGACGATCGCCGCAGACGGGCCGTGGGCGCTGATGCGGGTGCTCCGGAAAGGTCGTGTGGTCGAGGCAGCTGCACCTGGCCGCACGCGAATCACGTTCAGTTTTGACGGTCGGGAAGCGGCACTCGACATCGCGAGCGCGGGAAGTGTCGCGAACCCGCTGACAAGCGATGTGCTGACGACGTTCCGGTGTCCGAGCACGATGCCTATGTTCAATCTGCCGGACAGTGGCCCTCCGGTGGGGCTGTCGCGCGGATCGATTCCGGTGGTCCAGAAAGGGGAGCGTGCCGCGATGTCTTTAACAACCGTGTTGCAAGCCAAGGGTAATCGATGAGCCGGGGAAAAATCACTCATATCAAAACGATTGTTGCCATTGTCGCCGTTTCCTCCGTTCTATTCGTTGTATTTGGAGGTATATCAGCGGGGTATTCGATCGACGCCGTCATCGTTCTAGGCGTAATGGGTGCCTTGTTCGGTGCCATAGCCGTTCCGGAGCTGGAACCGATAGCTTTTCGGTATCCGACTATCTGGCAGATTTCCTTTTCAGTCGCTGGAAGTCTACTTGTAGCTTGGATGCTGGCGTCTGGGGCAGAAGGCTACGTACGCGCAATACTCATCGGGACATGCATCGGTTATTTCGCGCCGTTCTGGATAAAGCACATCGTCTTGCCATGACGCTTCGGAAGCGCCGCGCACGACGCACGCTGCGCTTCCGTTCTTCCTCTACCGCTCAGTGCCCCTGCAACCGGATATCCCGAGACGACGCACCGACATACACCGTCCCGCCCGGCACCACGCGCCAGCCGTTACGCGACGTATCCCATACGCTCTGCATGCGCGGCGATACGGTCACGCGCACACGCCGCGTCTCGCCCGGATTCAGCCGGATCTTCTCCCAGCCGACCAGCCGCTTCGGCGGTTCGTCCTTGTACGGCACGCCGAGATAGACCTGCGGCGTTTCCGCGCCGGCCACGCGCCCGTCATTGCGCACCGTGAACGTGACGTTCAGCGACCCGTCCCATTGCTTCGCCACCGACAGCCCCGAATACGCGAAGTGCGTGTACGACAGCCCGTAGCCGAACTCGAACATCGGCTTGATGTTGTGCGCGTCATACCAGCGATAGCCCATGTTCAGCTTTTCCGCATAGACGGGGTCGTTGTCGAACGCGCCGTTTTGCCCCCAGGTCGGCGAATCCTGATCGCGCGCGGGGAATGTGACAGGCAGCTTGCCGGACGGATTGACCGCGCCGAACAGCACGTTCGCGATTGCCTTGCCGCCGGCTTCGCCCGGATACCACGCCTCGACGATCGCGGATACCTGGTCCTTCCACGGCATCAGCACCGGGTTGCCGCTCTGGACGACGACGATCGTGTGCGGATTCGCGTGCGCGACGGCTTCGACGAGCGCATCCTGGTTCGACGGGTTCGCGAGGCTCAGGCTCTGGAGATCACCGAAATCCTCGCCGGCCGGCTGCGCGACCACGACGATCGCGACGTCCGAACGGCCCGCGAGTGCCGCGGCCTGGTCGATCTCCTGCTGCGTGTACGCGCGGAACGGCGACTGCTGGTCGGTGTTGCCCGCGAACGTGACCTGGGCGGCCGGCGCGAGCGCGCGGATCGCCGCGACGATCGGCACGTCCACCTTCAGCCACGGATTGCGCCACCAGCTGCATCCCGTCGATGACCCGAACGTCAGGCCGCCGCAGCCCGCGAACGAACCCGAGACGGGGTCGCGCGTGTTGCCCGAACCGCCGCCGGACAGCACGGCCGTATCGGCATGGCCGCCGATCACCGCGATGCGCGACAGCGCCGACGCGGCGAGCGGCAACTGGTTGCCGTCGTTCTTCAGCAGCACGATCGACTGCTCGGAAGCGGCCTGCGAGAACCGGTTCGCGGCCGCGAAATCGATCGTGCCGCCGCCCTTGGCCGGATCGTCCATCACGCCGACACGGATCATCACCGCGAGCTTGCGCCGCACCATGTCGTCGAGTCGTGTCGTCGACACCGAGCCGTTCGCGATGGCCTGCTTGACGGCCGCCGGCGTCAGGTACACGGTCGATCCGACGTCTTCTTCCTCGTCGAGCCCGGCGTTGATCGCGGCGGCGGTGCTGTGCGTGGCGCCCCAGTCGGACTGCACCTGGCCCTGGAAGCCCCATTCGTTCTTCAGCACGTCGTTCAGCAGGTGAGGGTTCTCGCATGCATACGCGCCGTTCAGGCGGTTGTAGCTGCACATCACGCTGCCGGGCCGACCGCGCTTCGCGGCGATCTCGAACGGCAGCAGGTAGAGCTCGCGCAGCGTGCGCTCGTCGATCTGCGTGTTGCCGCCCATCCGGCCGTGCTCCTGTTCGTTGCCGGCGTAGTGCTTGATGGTCGCGATGACTTTCTGCCGTTGCGTGGCGAGCGTGCGTTCGGCGAGCAGGTCGCCGGCCAGCAGCGGATCCTCGCCGAGATACTCGAACAGGCGGCCGCCGCGCGGCTCGCGCGCGAGGTTGGTGCCGCCGCCGAGGCCCATGCCGAATCCTTGCGCGCGCAACTGGATCGCGACCTGCTTGCCGTAGTCGTACGACAGGCGCCGATCCCAGCTCGCGGCGACGGCAATCGTCGCGGGGAACGTCGTGCTGGCCTGCGACGTGCTGCCGGAGCCTGTCGCCGAATCGACCATGTTCAGGTCGGGAATGCCGAGCCGCGGCACGCCCTGGATGTAGCCGGCGCCACCGCCCGGCACTTTCGACATTTCGTATTGCGAATGAATGAATTGAAGTTTTTCGTCGAGCGTCATCTTGCGCACGAGCAGGTCTGCGCGCCTGACCGCCGCGGCAGACGTGAACGCATCGGTCGCGTCGCCCTGCGCGTTGAAATCGGCGTCGCCCGCGTAGGCGGTGGTGCAGAGGGTCGCTGCCAGCACGACGGCCGGCCAGAGTGTGTCCCGCATGTTGCTCTCCATGATCGTATTGCCGGTTGTTCGGATGATGTCTGGAGCTGCGCACGTCCGGTGGATTTGCACCGGACGCAATTGGCTGGCAATGCTGGGTGGTTGCGCGTCGGCATGCCAGGCCAGGCGGGGAATCGTTACGGCCGGTTAGGCTCGACCGGCGCACGCGGGCGGCGACGCACGGGCCGCCCGACGCTGCCGAATCGGATGTAGCGATTCTCTGCAGCGACTAATGGTATGAATGTAGTTTGACTACAGCATCGGTGTTTCTACCGATATGTCCGATCTTTCTTCGGCAAGGGCGCGCTGCGGGGTGGAAAGGCGGTCATCGTTCCCGATGGCGATCGTGCGGCAGCGTAAGAAGTACCTGAATACAGGCGTTTCGCGAGAAGTTGCGGTGACGCGGGCAGCCCGGCTCGTTGCGAACGCATCAAATGGATCGCACACGCCCGTCGTTATCGGGCGGCGCGGGCCGCAGTTCGCGGATCGGTCGACGGGCGGACGCGCGCGAGCGGATTGGCGATGTAGCGAATCGCGCGATCGCTGAGCGTCGATGACGGCAGCAGGCACGCGAGCGACAGTCCGGTGACGGCCAGCTTTTTGAACGGTCGCCAGAACGGATTGCGCAGCACGGTATGCCAGTAGCGGCCCGAATCGGACAGGAACCAGCGCCAGCGGCGCGCGAGCGGCGCGCGGTACAGCGTGCTCGCGAAGCGCGCCTTTTCGATCGAGAAGTCGAACGGTTCGGCCGGCAGCGCCTCGTGTAGCCGCGTGCCGGCAATCATGCACAACGTCGACCATCGGCGCGCGGACTTCAACGCACCGGTGGCTGCATCCTCCGCATTGGCGAACGCAAGATCGGCCGTGTCGCGGTCGGCGTTGCCGGCGGCAGGGGCGGCCGGCAGATGAACGCGATAGCCGCCGAGCGTCGCATCGATCATGTGGACCGCGCCGAGCAGCGCGATCCCGTAGATCGCATAGAAATCGGCGCCGTGCAGGTTGTCGGGTGTGACGGGCACCGGGAAGATGCGCCGGAGCGCGTCGCTCCGGTATGCGTTGCCCGACGCGGGCGGCGACGGATACAGCCAGCCCGCGCGCAGCAGGCGGCCGCAATCGGTGGCCACGCCCGACTGCGGGACCGTGACGCCCGTGGCGGCACCTTCCCGCGTGATCACGTCGAGCCGGAAATGTACCTTCACGAAGTCGCCGGAGGCGAACGCGGTCAGCACGCGGGCGGCCGCGTCGGGGTAAAGCCGGTCGTCCGCGTCGAGCAGCATCACGTAGCGGGTCGCGACGTGCTCCAGCGCGCGGTTGTATGCGGCGACCTGGCCGCGGTTCTCCTGGAAGACCGCCGCGATACGCTCCCCGTACGAGCGGATGATGTCGCGGGAGTCGTCGGTCGAGCCGTCGTCGACCACCAGGACGCGGATATCGTCGGCGGTCTGGGCGAGCGCGGAGTCGATCGCGGCACGCAGATAGGCGCCGTGGTTGTAGTTGCAGATTGCGATGGTCAGGTCTGCCATGAGCGGCTCCCGCATGAACTGGGTTCGGGCTTCTCGGCGCGGGTAACCGGCAGCGCGCCGTCGTGCGGCCGGATGCTAGCGGCGCGCAATGGAACTGCCGGGCAGCGGAATGCCGGCGCGATAGACGACTGCCGCGAGCGCGGCGGCGACCGCGGCCTCCGCGAGCAGCACGGCGGCCGCGGCACCCAGCTCCGCGAAGTACTTCGCGAGCACGGGAAGCAGCACGATGTTCAGGATGCCGGATGACATGAGGATGCGCGTGAAAGCCGTCTTCATGCCGAGCGGCAGCATGGTCTGCACGCCGAACAGGTCGGTCATGCCGGCCATGAACGGGATGAACGCCATCCAGCGCAGCACGTGAACCGTCGGTTCGTACGACGGGCCATACAGCACGCGCACGGCCAGCGGCGCGCCGAAGAAAATCACGAGCGAGATGCCGAGCACCATCACGACCTGCACGACGAACAGCTTGCGCAGGAACGAGAATGCGTCGTTGCGCGCGTGCCGCATCAGGTAGCTGATACGCGGATAAGTGGCGGCCTTCAGCGGCTGGAGCAGGCTGAGCGCCGCGCGGATCAGCTTGTCGCCGGCGGCGAAGTAGCCGGCCGCGACGTTGCCCGACACGAAGCCGAGCAGCACCGTGTTGGTCGATGCATAGAACGCGATCGACGTCGACGCGAGAAACACCTGCCAGCCGCCTTTCAGCGATTCGGCGATGTCGGCCTTGCCGACGCGGACGAAGTCGATTTCGCGATGCAAGTACAGGTAGACGGCCAGCGCGATCGCCGACAGCACGGGCACCGCGGCGTTGACGATCATCGCGCGATCGATGTCCTCCGGGCTGTGCACGAGCGCGAACATCGCGGGCAGGCTCAGTACGCGGCCGACGAACAGGATCACGCTGAGTGCGCGCAGCTTCTCCATCCCCTGGAAATACCAGCCGGGCGTGAGAGCGACGCCGGCCACCATGCCGAAGCCGATCAGCAGCAGGTCGCGGTCCTCGCCGAAACGCCCGATCAGCAGGGTCAGCAGCACCAGCACGACGAAACAGACAAGCGCGATCCCGATCTGCGCACACAGCGTCGCCCAGAAGATGCGCGAGCGTTCGGCGCGGTCGTCGCGTGCAAGCGCGATGCGCGGCGTGGCGGTCAGGTCGAAGCTGTAGCTCGTGCAGTTGGTGAGATACGCGATTACCGCAAGCGAGAACGCGAGCTGGCCGTAGCCTTCCGGGCCCAGCGCGTGTGTCAGCAGCGGCGCGATCAGCAGCGGCACCGCATACATCGAAATCTGCAACGTCAGCAGCAGCAGGAAGTTTTTCTTGAGGTTTGACATTCGCTCGGTCGGCGCCGTTGGGTATCGCAGGGCGGCGGGTAACGTGTTGCCGTACGGATGCGCGGCCGGTCGGCGCTGACCCGGCTGCGGGGATTCGCGACCCGTTCCGGCATTGCCGGTATCGGCCGGCGATGCCGGCACGGCCACATCGTATGGCGGCCATGATACGGGCCGGGCACCGGGGCATTGTTCGCGAGCCTACCGTTCGCGGATTCGGTTCGCATGACGGAATGAATCGCGACGGGGTGCACGGTGTTGCGTCGTGTCGGTGATGAATGCATTTGTAAGCTGGCGCACCGAAGGCCGGTCGGGCCCGATGATTTAATTGAACACACGGAATACGGCGAGCGGGCCGCGCAGGGGCGCGGCGGATGGCTGCAGCCGTTTCCTGCCAGCACCGGCCTGCGGCTGGAAGTGCGCCATCGCACATTCCGGCGGAGCCGCCGGCGCGGTTGTGCACGGAAAAACAAATACCGATCCGAGGAGTACCGAGTGAAGCCGATAACGTTCGGCAGCTGCGTCGGGTGGCTGCACGAAGGACAGACGGAACAGGGCGTGATCCTGTGCGAATCGCTTGGCCATGAGGCTGCATGGACGCACAAGCTCTTGCGGGCCGTCGCGGAGCGTCTCGCCCACGCGGGCATCACGGTGTTGCGGTTCAACTACCCGTGCGCCGGCGATTCGGCGGGCGACGATCTCGACGCCGGACGGCATGCCGCCTGCGTCGACAGCATTCATCGTGCGATCGACCTGTTGCGCGATGCCGCCGGCGTGACTGCGCTGACGCTCGTCGGCATTCGTGCGGGCGCGTTGTTCGCGATGCTGGCAGCGGCAGGCCGGCGCACGTCGCCGCGTGTCGATGCGATGGTGGCGCTGGCGCCGGTCGTGCGCGGCCGTGCGTACCTGCGCGAGCTGTCGTTCGTGCATCGTCAGTGGCTCGACACGATGCCGCCCGCGACCCGCGCCGCGCACCGCGACGAACCGTGCAAGAACGTGCTCGGGCATCGCTTTCCGGCCGAATTCGTCGATGAGTTGAAGGCTGTCGATCTGTGCGACGTCGTGTGCGATGCGCCGGCGCTGCCCGGCGCGATGCTGCTGATCCAGCCGGAGCAGGGCGACGGGCAGGCGTTGCGCGACGCACTCGTGGCGCGCGGCGTGGACGTGACGTGCGATTCCTTCCGCGAATGGCCGACGACGATGCTCGACGGCACGCGTTCGCACCTGCCGCATGCGGCGATCGACACGCTGGTGGACTGGATCGTCGCGCGCGCACCGAGTCGTGACGCCGTCGCAGCAGCAGGCGTTTCGCCGCACGCCGTCCATGCATGGAGCGGCGAGTCGGCCGCAGCGCTCGACATGGGTGACATGACGGAGCAGATCGTCGCGGTCGGCCCGAGCCGGCTGGTCGGCGTGCTATGCCGCCCGGCCGACACACGGCCGCCGACGCCGGCCGGTCCGGCGCTCGTGATCGCGAATACGTCGACGAATCCGCGCAGCGGCGAAGGGCGCTTCGGCGTGCGTCTGGCCCGCACGCTGGCCCGGGCCGGCGTGACGACGTTGCGGATCGACGTGCACGGCGTGGGCGACAGCGGGCCCGATGCACCGGACGACCAGTCGGGCGTCGTGTATTCGCCGCAGGCAATCGACGACGTCGCGGCGGCCGCCGACTGGTTGCGCGCGCTGGGTCATCCGGACGTTGTCGCGGCCGGCATCTGTTCGGGTGCCTACGCGGCGTTGCATGCAGCTGTGAAAACGACGTCGCTCGGCGGCGTGATCGCGATCAACCTGGCGCGCTTCGTGTGGCCGGCCGGGCTCACGCTCGAAGCGGCGCAGAAGCGGCGGATCAACTCGGTGCGCGGTTACTGGCTGTCGGTGCGCGACTGGCGGCGCTGGAAGCGGCTCGTCCTCGAACGGCGCGACGTGCGCCCGATCCTGCGTGCGGTGGCCGCGAACGGGATCGCACGTATCAGCGTGCCCGTGAAGCGGGTGGCCGCGTGTATCGGCTGGAAGCCGCGCGCCGATACGCCGCGCGGCGTGATGCGCGAACTCGCGCAGCGCAACGTCCGGACGATGCTCGTCTACGGTTCGCTTGATCCCGGTATCGACGACGTCCGGCGTCACTTCGGTGCGGTCGAACACGCGTTCCGGCGCTCGCGCCATGTGCGTCTGTACCTGATGCCGCAGGTCGACCACGCGCTGTACGGCATCGCGGGAACCGCGGCCGTGATCGATCTCTGCACGCAGGTGTTGAGCGGTGACTCGGGGTGGACGGTCGTGCGTGTTTCCGATCCGTCGGCACCGGACGCGGCCGGTCGGCCTTACGCGAACGTGTCGGTCGGAAGTTCCTGATGCGCGTCGCGCGAGGGTCGGCGGCTGGCTGGGCCGGGTGCAATCCCCGTTCAAATGAAGATCGGCGTTCGGTGGGCTTGCTCACAGACGCGCCCGTCGCTCCGGTGTCCAATCCCGTATCGGCGCATGCGCCGTTGCACCGGCGCAGGACCGGGCGGCGGCGTCAGTCCGTGTCACCCGGCTGTGCATAGGGCGACGTGGTGTACGGCGATGCGTACAGCGTGCCGGTATCCCACGCACCGTCGCCGGATGCGCTGGCTGCTTTCGGGCGGCCCGGCCGGCTCGGCGCGAGTGGCCGGCGCAGTACGCCGCGGGCCCGCGCTTCCGGTTCCGCGTCGGCGCGGGTGCCGGGAAGCGCAAGGCCCGGCGAGGCTGACTCGGAAGCAGGCGTCGCGGCGCTCGCCGTCGCGGTCTGGGCCGAACGCTGCCGCGGGACCGGCAGGGTCGGCAGGGCCGGCACGATCGCCGCCGGCGAGGTGAAAGCCGGCGTATCAGCCGGGTCGGGGCGCAGCGATTGCGCATCGGCGGCGCAGGCGAAGCCGGCCGACAGGATGCAGACGAGCGATGAAAGCGAGACAGAGCAGTTCATGACGAATCGTACGGAGTGACGTGCGGTGACGAGGGAAGCGCGGCGCCGCAATGCGAGCCGCGCAGGCAAGCGTAATGCCGGAGCCCGCCGCGTTCGGCGGGTTACCGCACAGTTTCGGAAGGACATCATGTCAACGACGACGCAAAAGGAATCGACACGCGCGATGCGGCAGCCATGCACGCGCTGGCTGTCGCGCGTGGCGCTGGCGGCGGCCGTGTGCACGCTGAGCGCGTGTGCGTTCTCACCGGGCATGACGTATCACCCGCCGGCCGAGCGCGACGCGAATGCGCGCGTGAGCGCCGACGCATCGGGCGCGGGCGGCCTCGACGGTGTGCAGAACGTGTCGAGCGAAGACCTGATCGAGATCACGCCGGCATTCGTCGAGCAGCATGATGCGGCACGGCATGCGAACGTCGACGCCGAGATCCGCCAGTTGTTCGGCACGCCGAAGCCCTATGTGATCGGGCCCGGCGACGTGCTGAACATCGTCGTGTGGGATCACCCCGAGCTGAACCTGCCGACGACCCAGACGACGGGCGGCGGCGATGGTGTGGGTGCCAGTTCGGTCGCGACCGGCTACACGGTGGACGCGAGCGGCAGCGTGCAGTTCGCGTATGCGGGCCTCGTGCACGTGGAGGGGCTGACTGAGGCACAGGCGCGCGCGGTGCTGACGAAGCGGCTCGGCGAATACGTGCGCAAGCCGCAGATCGCGGTGCGCGTCCAGGCATACCGCAGCAAGCGTGTCTATCTCGACGGCGAAGTGCGCACCCCGGGGCT
This sequence comes from Burkholderia lata, assembly GCF_000012945.1. Lineage (NCBI taxonomy): Bacteria > Pseudomonadati > Pseudomonadota > Betaproteobacteria > Burkholderiales > Burkholderiaceae > Burkholderia > Burkholderia lata. Next base: position 2,069,122 of record NC_007511.1, on the reverse strand, counting down.
GCAGATCGTCAACGACATGCCGATGACGCTGCCCGAGGCGATCGACCGCGCAGGTGGCTTCACCGCGACGGCCGACCGCTCGCAGGTGTCGGTGACGCGCGGCAACAAGACCGTGATGGTAAGCCTGCCGGCCATGCTGCAGGCGGGCATCAACCCGACGAGCATCCTGTTGCGCGACGGCGATCTGGTGCGTGTGCGCGCGGCGAGCGACAGCAAGGTGTTCGTGCTCGGCGAGGTGTCGCGTCCGGCGACGCTGACGCTGACCGATGGCCGCATGAGCCTCGGCGAAGCGCTCGGCGATACGGGCGGCGTCAGCCAGTACACGGCCGATGCGCGTCAGGTGTTCGTGGTGCGGCGCGGGCCCGGCAACCGGCCGCAGGTCTATCACCTGGACGGGCGTTCGCCGGCCTCGTTCGCGCTCGCCGACCGGTTTCCGCTCGAGCGTCGCGACGTGGTGTTCGTCGATGCGTCGTCGCTGGTGCGCTGGAGCCGCGTCGTCAACCTGCTGATTCCGTCGTCCGCGCAGGGTGCGCTGACGGCCAAGGCCATTTCGCCGTGAACCTCGTGACGGATCGCGCAATCGCGATACGTCGCGTCTACGGGACCGATCCTGTATGAACGCCCAGACTCTCCCTGACCCGCACGACGGGCCCGCGCTGCGGCCGTCCTATCCGTACCGCCGCTACTGGACCATGCTCCACGGCGGCCGGCGGCTGATCCTGTGCACGGCGCTCGCCGGCGCGCTGGCGGGGGCCCTCTACGCGCTCTGCGCGCGCCCGGTCTACCGGACCGACATCCTGTTCCAGGTCGAGCAGAGCCCGACCGAGTCGAAAACGAACTCGCCGCCTGGCGATCCGTCGTCGGTGTTCGACCTGAAGACGGATGCGTCGACCGAGATCGAGGTGCTGAAATCGCGCGCGGTGATGGCGCGTGCGGTCGACGATACCAACCTGGCCATCGATGCGCGGCCGCATTACCTGCCGGTCATCGGCTGGCGGTTCGTGAACGCGGCCGACGGATTGTCGTCGCCGCTGCCGGGCGGTTACGTGTACGGCACGGAGCGCATCGACGTCCCGACCTTCGACGTGCCGAAGCGTTTCGTCGGCAAGCATTTCGCGCTCGTCGTGGGCAATGGCGGCACCTATACGCTGCAGCGCACGGGGTTGCTTGGCAGGACCGGGCCCGTCTGGCAAGGCAGGGTCGGCCAGCCGCTGCATGTCGAGACGCCGCAGGGGCCGCTCGACGTATTCGTGCGCGACGTGGCTGGCGAGCCCGGCGCGCGCTTCGACCTGACGCGCTACGGCGAGGAAGAGGCGACCGCGTGGCTGCAGAAGAACGCGCTGATCTCGGAACGCGGCAAGCAGTCGAACATGATCGGCGTGACGCTCGACGGCCCCGATCCCGTGCACGACAGCCGCGTGCTGAACGCGGTTGGCGACGCGTATCTGGCGCAGAACACGCAGCGCAAGTCTGAAGCGGCCGACAAGCTGATCCGCTTCATGGATGCGCAGCTGCCGCAACTGAAGGCGCAGCTCGAAAAGGCCGAGAGCCGCTTCAATGCGTTCCGCGCATCGCACGGCACGGTTAATACGAGCGACGAAGGGCTCGCGCTGCGTCAGCAGTCGGTCGACATCGAGACGCGCGTGCAGACGCTGCAGCAGCGCCGCGAGGAACTGCTGACGCGGTTCATGCCCAAGCATCCGGCCGTCGTGGCGGTCGACGCGCAGCTCGCCGATGCGCAGCATTCGCTCGACACCGTGCGCAAGCAGATCCAGCAGCTGCCGACCGTCGAGCAGGGCGTGCTGCAACTGCAGCGCGACGTGGCCGTCGATACCGCGCTCTACACGAACCTGCTCAACACGCGTCAACAGATGATCCTCGCGCGGGCCAGCAAGACCGGTACCGTGCGGATCGTCGACGCGGCGAAGATCGCGGAGACGCCCACCGGGCCGCATCGCGGGATGGCCGTGATCGCGTCGCTGCTCCTTGGCCTGCTGGCGGGCGCCGCGGTCGTGATCGTGCGGCAGCGGCTTGCCGGCACGGTCGGTGACGCCGAGGAAATCGAATGGTCGACGGGATTGCCGGTGTTCGCGGCGGTGCCGCACAGCCCGCCGTCTGAACAGGGCGTGTTGCCGTCGGAGGCCGCGCGGCGCCGCGCCGGACGCAAGCCGGCGCTGCCGGTGGCACCGGAGGGCGCGGCGCTCGAAAGCCTGCGCAATTTCCGCACGGCGCTGCAACTGGCGATGCCCGACGCGCCGAATCGTGTCGTGCTGATCTCGGGGCCGACGACGGGCGTCGGCAAGTCGTTCGTCGCGGCGAATCTCGCGTCGCTGGTGGGCGCCGCGAAACGGCGCGTGCTGCTGATCGACGCGGACCTGCGCAAGGGCGCGCTGCACGAGCGGTTTCGCTTCACCCGCGCGCCGGGCCTGTCGGACGTCGTGGGCGGCTCGCACGGGTTCGACCAGGCGATCAAGCGCGATGTGATGCCCGGCCTCGATTTCATGCCGATGGGCAACGTCGTGCCCGATCCGGGCGAATTGCTGCTGCAGCCTGCGTTCGCCGAACTGATCGAGCGCGTCGCGGCGCGCTACGACATGGTCGTGATCGACAGTCCGCCGTTGCTGCCGGTGGCCGACGCGCTGGTGCTCGGGCGCCTGGCCGGAACCGTGTTCCTCGTCGCGCGCAGCGGTGTGACGACGCTGACGGAACTCGACGAAAGCGCGCGCCGGCTCGAGCACGCGCACATCGACGTACGCGGCGTGATCCTGAACGACTTCAAGGGCCCGCTGGGACGCTACGACTACGGTTACACGGAGGCGAACACCCATCAGGCGGCATCCGGCTACGCAGGCGTGATGGGTGCGCGCGGCCCGGCCGGCTGAGCGGTGAGCGCGTGGTGCCGCACGACAAGGTGCGCACCGGCGAAGCAATGGAACGGACATCATGAACAATCGAGTGGCGGCCCGCTCGCGCAAGCGGCCGCGGCAGCCGGCGATGCGTCGCCGGACGGTTCGCGCGGGCCGCGTCGACGGTTACGCGGGTTACTGGTGGGAAGATCCGGCACGGCTCGTGTTGCTCTTCATCCTGCCGTTGTACGGGCTGCTGTCCATGAGCCTGCTCGGCGACCAGAAGTCGATTGCGCGCATCTATTTCGACGGATATTCGGCGTTCGCGGGGGGCCTGTTCCTGCTGGTGTTGACGGCCGCCGCGTGGTTTGCGACCACCGATGCGCAGGGTCGGCGGGTGCCGGACGACGGGCCGGCCGAACTGTCGCCGCGCGTGCTCGATTTCGTGTTCGCACTCGCGCTGTTCGGCTATCTCGTGATGATGAGCGGCGTGCTCGCGCATCCGGCCGTCCTGCTGCAGTTCCTGACCGGCACGGCGAACACGTTCGAGCTGATCGAACTGAAAGGGCGCGTCACGGGCCTGAGTACGTTCACGCAGGCGACGGCGCCGTTCGTCGCGCTGTATTTCTACGTGTTCAGGACGCCGGTCAAGGGTTTCAATCGCTACAAGGCATACCTGGTCGTACTGGCCGTGCTGACGTTGTTGCGCAGCTTCATCTTCGCGGAGCGGCTTGCGGTCATCGAGATCGCATTGCCGTTCGCCTTGATGGTGGTGCGGTTCCGGCTCGGCCGCAAGCGGCTGCGGTTGCTGGCGCTCGGGCCGTACGCGGCGATCCCGCTGCTGCTCGGCCTGTTCATCGTGAACGAATACAGCCGGTCGTGGGAAACCTACTACATCAACATCTACGACAACATCTTCGATTTCGCGCTCGAACGCCTGGGCCTGTATTACTCGACGTCGCTGAACAATGGCGCCGGGATCCTCAACGTGCTCGGCTGGGGCAACGGGCATCCGATGTTCACGTTCGACTGGCTGCTGCATTTCCCGGTGATCGGCGCGACGCTCCAGCCGTGGCTCGACTCGGGCGACAGTGTCGACCTGTTCCTGAAAAGCTATGCCGATCCCGAGTTCAACAACCCGTCGGGCATCTTCGTCCACTTCTACGAATGGGGCTGGTTCGGTTTGCTGAACGCGGCGTTTGCCGGCTGGGTGTTCGGGCGTGGCTATGCAGGGTGGCGAAGAGGAAGCGGCTTCTGGTGCTGTGCGCACGCGGTGCTCTATGTGTCGTTGATGGAAATCCTGCGAATTCCGAACCTGTTCAGCGGGCGGGACTTCGTGCCGGTCGTGCTGCTGATCGTCGTGTTCAGATGGTTCGTGAAACGACCGGGACGGGTGTCGACCGCCGCCGCGCGCGGTGTCGCGATCCGGCGTGCGCCCGACATCGGCTAACTGTCGTCCAGCCCACAGTCGTCCGGGGCCGGCATGCATAAAGTGGAGCTTCTCACGACCACTCGCCATGCACGCGGACCCTGACGGGGAAGCCGCATCGACCTCCACATGACTACGACTGCACGCGAAACCAGTCTCGACGTCGCCCGCGGCGCGGGGATCATTCTTGTCGTCTACGGGCACGTATTGCGCGGCGCCGTCTCGTCGGGCCTCGTGCCGGCCGGCGTGCCCGAGACCGTGTTGGCCTGGGTCGACTACGTGATCTACACGTTTCACATGCCGCTGTTCTTCTTCCTGTCCGGGCTGCACGTGTGCAGCTCGTTGCGTGGCGCACCGCAGCGGTTCATGGGGGCGAAAGTACGCACGATCGTCTATCCGTACCTGCTGTGGTCGATCCTGCAAGGCGGCGCGCAGATTGCGATGGCATCGCACGGTACCAATCATCCCTTCACGGTTGGCGACCTGCTGGCGATCGGCTGGCGGCCGTTCGCGCAGTTCTGGTTCCTGTACGCGCTGATGCTTTGCATGATCGGTGCATGGCTGCTTGCCCGATGGGTGCCTGCATTCCCGCAGACGCCGATGCCGCCGCGCGTCCGCGACGCGCTCGTGGCAAGCGCGATGCTCGGACTCGCGATCGGTGCGGCGACGCAGTGGGGCATCGTGTCGACCACGCTGATGAACTGGCCGTTCTTCGTGGCGGGCGTCGTTGCATCGCGTGCGTTGCCGGGCTGGCTCGAACGCAACAGTCATCTTGCGGCGTGCGCGCTGACGGCGACAGGCTTCATCGTGGCGGTCGCATTCGCGCACGGCTTCGGGAGCGCAACGAGCGCCTGGGCCGTTCCCGCCGCGTTCGCCGGCATCGCGCTGATGCTGCAGTTGGCATATCGCCATGCATCGTCGCCCGCGCGTGCCGGCTGGCTCGCGGCGATCGGATATGCGTCGATGCCGATCTACCTGATGCACATCCTGGTGATGGCCGGCGTGCGCATCGTGTTGATGCGCGCCGGCGTCGGCAGTCTCGCGACACACCTCGTGATCGGCACGCTTGCCGGCGTGGTGGTGCCGATGGCGGCGTACCTGATTGCGCTGCGCACCGGCACTGCGCGCGTCGCCGGATTCCCGGCATGGCCGGGGCGCCGAGCGGTCGTGCGGCCGCAACCGGCATGACACGCGTGGACGTAGCCCGCATGACTGGACGCCGACGCCTTTCCCGTCTTTGCTGCGCGATGCTCGGCGTGTGGATCAGCGCCGGTCCCGCCGTCGCGGCACCCGCCGAGAAGGTGGCCCACGCGTCTCAGGCGGCGCAGGCGACGATTCGTGCGACAGCGCCGGATGCCCATGTCACCCCGGCGTCCGACGGCGCCGATCAGGCCGATGCACTGCAACGCGCGCTGGATGCGCTGCAGCCGGGCCAGCGACTCGTGTTCGCGCCGGGGCGCTACATCGTCGGCCGTTCGCTCGTCGTTCGGCAAGCGCAGGTCGTGCTGTCGGGCTACGGCGCGACGCTGAGTGCGACCGTGCCGGACGACCAGACCATCGAAATGCGCGGCACGGGCACGACGATCGCCGGATTCAGGCTGGCGGGAACGGGCTCGACGCGGATGGGCACGCCCATGTCGACCAAGATCGAAGTGACGGGGCACGACGTGCAGGTGCTCGACAATGTGATCGACGGCGGTGGCGGCGGCATTTTCGTGTTTGGCGGAACGGATGTCGCGATCGTCGGCAACGAGGTGCTGGCGACGCTGGCGGACGGCATCCACATCACGCACGGGGCGCGCAACGTGCTCGTGCGGGGCAACGTCGTGCGCGGCACCGGCGACGACATGATTGCCGTGGTGAGCTATCAGGGCGACGGCGTGCTCAGCCGCAACGTGCTGATCGCCGACAACTCGCTCGAAGGCAACGCGTGGGGGCGTGGCATCACGGTGGTCGGCGGTGCAGACGTGACGATCGCGAACAATGTCGTGCGCAACGTGCAGGTGAGTGCGGGCATTCTCGTCGCGCAGGAGGACAGTTCACGGACCTACGGCGCGTCCGGCGTGCTGGTCGAGAACAACGAGATTTCCGATATCCAGACCGCGGCCGGCCGGACCGATCCGCGCCCGCTGACCCAGCAGGCCGCGATCGACGTCAGTACGTGGTCGGGTTCGGTGACGCGCGTGGTCGTGATCGGCAACCGCGTGTCGCGCGCGCGGTTCGCCGGCATTCGCGTGTGGGGAAACGTGTCGCAGTACCGGATCGCGGATAACCGCTTGTCCGCGATCGGCGGGATGCCGGTGCAGGTGGGTGGGGGCGAAGGCTGTACCCCGGGTGGCGCGAAGGCCGCGCAGTGTGGGGCGATGGTCATGCAGCCGATGTCGATCGACGCGGTCGGCGCCGACACGTCGGCGTTGCCGCATGTGCGCGAAGCGCTCAGGCAGGCGCGCCCGCCGCAGCGCGGCATCGATTGACGAATCGATGCACGCGCCGGCGTGCGCAGCACGCGATTACCGTACGACGTCTCCCTCTACCACTTGCACGTGGGGTTCCGGTGCCGCGAGCGGCACCGCGTGCTGTTCCGGCAGCGGGTCGACGACCGGGCGCCCGTACTGGTCGTCGAAGCGCACGATATCGTCTTCGCCGAGATAGTTGCCCGATTGCACTTCGATGATTTCGAGCGGAATGCGGCCCGGATTCTCGAGGCGATGGACTTCGCCGACGGCGATATACGTCGACTCGTTCTCGCTGAGCAGAAAGGTCTCGTTGCCGCGCGTCACCTTCGCGGTGCCGCGCACGACGATCCAGTGCTCGGCGCGGTGATAGTGCATCTGCAGCGACAGCCGCTTGCCTGGCTCGACGACGATCCGCTTCACCTGAAATCGCTCACCGAGATCGATCGAATCGTAATGCCCCCACGGACGCTGCACCTTGCGGTGTTCGCTCGCCTGCGGGCGCCGGTCGCTCTTCAGGCGCTCGACGATGTTCTTCACGCGCTGCACGTCATGCTTGTTCGCGACGAGCACCGCGTCGGGCGTTTCGATCACGACGACATCCTTCATGCCGACGCACGCGATGAGACGGCCTTCCGAACGCACGAGGCTGTCCTGCGTGTCCTCGAACACGATCGGGCCGCGGGCGACGTTGCCGTGATCGTCCTTCGGCATGATTTCCCAGATCGCATCCCACGTGCCGACGTCCGACCAGCCGGCCGAGAGCGGCACCACGATGCCTTCGATGCCGAGTTCGCTGCTGTCGGCCAGGCGCTCCATCACGGCATAGTCGATCGAGTCGGACGGGCAGGCGTCGAACGCCGCGGCGTCGATCCGGAAGAACGGATCGTCGGCGACGCCCGCGCGCCACGCCGACTCGCAGGCCGCATGGATCTCGGGCGCCAGTGCGCGAATCGCCTTGAGCCAGACCGATGCGCGCGTGACGAAAATGCCGCTGTTCCACCAGTAGTCGCCCGACTGCAGGTAGCGCTCGGCGAGCGCCGCGTCGGGTTTCTCGACGAAGCGTCCGATCGAATACCCGCCTTGTCCGCCGTGGCGGCTCGTCCGCGGCTCGCCGACCCGGATATAGCCGTAGCCCGTTTCCGCGCGGCGCGGCAGCACACCGAGCGTAACGATCGCGCCTTCCTGCGCATAACGCGCCGCGCGTGCAATCGTGTCCTGGAACGCGCCGACGTCGGCGATCACGTGATCGGCCGGCATGACCGCGAGCACCGGGTCGTCCTCGAGCTCGCTGGCGTCGAGCGCGGCAAGCGTGAGTGCCGGTGCCGTGTTGCGCGCCGCGGGTTCGAGCAGGATGCGGGCGGGTGCCGCACGGTCGACCACTTGCGCGGCGCTCATGATGCGATGCTGTTCGCCGCACACCAGCAGCAGCTTGTCGCCCAGCACCGCGTTCGCGATGCCGTTCAGGCGACGCGCCGTCGCGGACAACGGCGATTCGTTCGAGGTCAGCTCGATCAGCTGCTTCGGATACTGTTCGCGCGACAGCGGCCAGAGGCGCGTGCCGGACCCGCCGGCGAGGATGACCGGCAGGATGCGTGGAAGGTCGGGGGCGGGAACCGGGTGCAGGGTGCGGGTCATCGGTTGGCTCCGGTATCGGCGGGCAGCCGGTTGTGTACGCGTGCGTCGGCACGCGCATCTTCATTTCTGGGCAGGGTCGCCGAAACGGTCCGGGACAGCAGTTGGCGCAGCGCGCCGGCGGCGCGGTCGGCAGGCCGGATCATGCCGACGAACGGCGCGCCCTGTTCGAGATACGGTCCGTATGCCTTGCGGAATCCGAAACGTTTGTAGAACGCCTGGCGCGGGGCGGGAACGTGCATGCGCAGCGCGGCGTCCGGCCATGCGGCCAGCGCGGCGGTCAGTGCACGTTCGAGCAGGTGTTCGAGCGTATCGCCGTCGCGGCATGCTTCGCTCGTCAGTACCTTGTCGATCACGACGTCCGGATCGATGTCGTCGCCGGGCAGGAGCCGTGCGTAAGCCGCGACTTCCGCCGCGTCGCCGTTGCGCACGGTTGCGTAGACGTGCAATGCGCCCGCGTCCTTGCCGTCGATGTCGAGATGGGTATGCGCATCCTCGACGACCAGCACGGCGTTGCGTGCGCGCAGGATTGCGTAGAGATCGACGGCGCTCAGATGTTCGAATTCACAACAATGCCATTCCATGATGCGGTCCTCGCGTGAAACCTTCAGCACGCCGTGCCGCACGAATACGTTCGTCCAGTGCGAAGCGGCCATGATCATGATGCGGATGCTGAGCGCGCCGGTCTGTTCGAAAGCTTACCCACGCTCGGGGTTCGCGCGAGCGTGGCGTTGTCCGCCAACAGCGTCGTAGTGTCCGCTAGCACACATCGGCGGTGCCGGTGCTTTCCGATAATTGCCACGGCATGGCGGCCGCATTGCGTGGCGCGCCGTTATCGAATGTCAATGGAGAATCGGGAGCGGTACTTGAAGATTGCGATCGTTCACGACTGGCTGGTCGTGCCTGGCGGCGCCGAACGCGTGCTGGCGCACATGATCGACTGCTTTCCGCAGGCCGATGTCTACAGCCTCGTCGATTTCCTCGAGGAACGGGACTGCCTGCGCGGCCGCGCGGTGCACACGTCCTTCATCCAGAAGCTGCCGTTCGCGCGCACGCGCTACCGCAGCTACCTGCCGTTGTTTCCGCTGGCCATCGAACAGTTCGACCTGTCGGCGTACGATGTCGTGCTGTCGAGCTCGTATGCGGTTGCGAAGGGCGTGCTCAGCGGCCCGGACCAGTTCCACGCCAGCTACGTGCATTCACCAGTGCGCTATGCGTGGGACCTGCAACACCAGTACCTGAACGAGGCCGGGCTCGCACGCGGGCTGAAATCGGCAATCGCGCGCGCGCTGCTGCACTACATCCGCAACTGGGATGCGCGTTCGGCGAACGGCGTCGATCGCGTGGCCGCCAATTCGAACTTCATCGCCCGCCGCATCCGCAAGACTTACCGGCGCGATGCGACGGTGATCTATCCGCCGGTCGACGTCGACCACCTGTCGCTACGTGCGGACAAGGAGGCGTTCTACCTCACCGCGTCGCGGCTCGTGCCGTACAAGCGGATCGACCTGATCGTCGACGCGTTCTCGCGTACGCCGGAGCGCCGCCTCGTCGTGATCGGCGACGGGCCGGAGATGGCGAAGATCCGCGCGCTGGCCGGGCCGAACGTCACGCTGCTCGGGTACCAGCCGTTCGACGTGCTGCACGACCACTTGCAGCGTGCGCGCGCATTCGTGTTCGCTGCGGAAGAGGACTTCGGCATTTCGCCAGTCGAGGCGCAGGCATGCGGCACGCCCGTGATCGCGTACGGGAAGGGCGGCGTGCGCGAGTCGGTGCGCCCGTGGCCGGTCGCCGGCGCAACGGGCCTGTTCTACCGCGCGCAGACGGTCGACGCACTGGTCGATGCGCTTGCCAGATTCGAAGCGCTGCCGCGCGGGGCGATCGATCCGCATGCGTGCCGCGCGAATGCCGAGTACTTCAGCTCGGCGCGCTTTCGGGACGAGTTCACGCGCTTCGTGATGAGTGGCTATGCTGCGTTGCAGGAGGAGATGGCCGGTTCCGCCGGTTTCACGCCGCACGACGAGGCTTCGACCGAGGCCGGCATGCGCGATCGGCCGGTCCGGGATGGCGAGACGGCGCTGCGAACCTGAGCGGCGATCGTGCGGGTTGATTACGGAGTGTAACGGCGGCGCGGCCCGTGCGCCGTGGCGGGACGGCTCTGCCGGCCGGCGGCGCGCGCGATTATGTGGCGTGTGGCGTGCGGTGCCGGTCTTTTTAAAGGATTTCGGTGAAAATCACGCGCAATCGAGGTTACCTATCTGGCGGAAATGTAGTATTTGCCACTGATTGACGTGAATGCTGAGAGAGAATCAAATCTCAGTAGCCAAAGGTATGTCGCGCGGGGCGACCGGCTGCGTAACCGGATGATTCAGGATTATCTTTTGGTAACAAGACCATCTCGAAACGGGGTGTAAATTCACGAACGGATGAAGTGCGACGGTCATTCAGCTTGGAGGGTGGCCGCCATTCGGTTCTGCATCGGGCGCGACTGTCGTGTACGACGCGGCGCACATGCGGACGGATGCTCCGTTTGCCGACGCGCTCCGCCTGGGCGGCTGGATCGCGTCAAAGCGGGAATGTCGTGGCTCCCGCAGCCGCGCGTTCCCTTCGAGTTCGATGACAACGAGGCCGGATGACATCCGGCTCGACCTCCGGGGGCTCTCGCCGTGTGCAGTTTCGATCTTCGCCAAAGCTGCGGAAACGCAGCGCGGAAAGGTGGCCACGCGCCGCCGACCGCAGCGCACGCGAACGGTTCGCGGAGTGGAGAAAGTGATGGTTCGTTATGAATATGCCAATAACGCGCGATAAGATCGCCGACGCGGGGAGTGGTAACGGGCAGCGTCCGTTGATTTACTGGACGCAGTCTCCGTCCGTCATGCTCCGAAAGGAACTGGCGCGACGCGACTGGAAAGTGTCGATCGTCGCGCAGGCCAGCGAGCTGCGCGAAACGTCCGGCGAAATCACCTGCGGCATCCTTGACCTGAGTGGCGGCCATGCCGACGCGATCGGCAGCATCGCGTCGACCTGCGCGTCGATGCGCGATGTCGTCTGGGTCGCGCTCATCGACGTCGGCCAGACCGCTTCGCCGAACGTGCGCGCGCTATTGCGCGATTATTGCTTCGATTACGTCACGTTGCCCGCGTCACATCAGCGGATCGCCGATACGGTCGGCCACGCGTACGGCATGGAATGCCTGTTCGCGCGCGACCGCGAACGGCTCGAGTCGGAGGAGAAAGGCATCGTCGGCACCTGCAGTGCGATGCTGCGGCTGTTCGATACGGTGCGGCGCTTCGCGCGCACCGACGCGCCGGTGTTCGTGTTCGGCGAAACGGGCACCGGCAAGGAGTTGACGGCGGTCGCGATCCATCGCCATTCAGAACGCCGCAACGGCCCGTTCGTCGCGGTCAACTGCGGTGCCATTCCGCCCCATCTGCTGCAATCCGAACTGTTCGGCTATGAGCGCGGCGCGTTTACCGGCGCGAACGCACGCAAGATCGGCTATGTCGAAGCGGCGAGCGGCGGCACGCTGCTGCTCGACGAGATCGGCGACCTGCCGCACGAGAGCCAGGCGAGCCTGCTGCGTTTTCTGCAAGAGCGGGCAATTCATCGCCTGGGCGGCAGCGATCCGGTGCCGGTCGATGTCCGGATCGTGTCGGCGACGCACGTCGACCTGCGCGAAGCGATGGAGGAAGGGCGCTTTCGGCCGGACCTGTTCCATCGCCTGTGCGTGATGCGCATCGACCAGCCGGCGCTGCGCGCGCGCGGCAAGGACATCGAGCTGCTGGCGCATCACATGCTCGAACGCTTCCGCGGCGACGCGCGCCATCGCGTGCGCGGGTTCTCGACGGATGCGATCACCGCACTCTACAAGCACGACTGGCCGGGCAATGTTCGCGAGCTGATCAACCGCGTGCGCCGCGCGGTCGTGATGACGGAAGGGCGCCTGATTACCGCGCAGGATCTCGAGCTCGAATACTGTCTCGATGCCGCGTCACCGTCGGTGGCCGACATCCGCAAGTCGATCGAGCGCGAGGCAATCGAAACCGCACTGTTGCGCACGCGCGGGCGCGTCGCGGCATCGGCGCGCGAGCTCGGCGTGTCGCGCGCGACGCTGTATCGCTGGATGGAGGCATACGGGATCGAGCGGCCGCGCGGCACCGGCTCGTCCGACTGAGATTCGACAGCGGCGCTCGCGGCTGTCGGCCGCCGCGAGCGTTGCGTCAACCGGCCTGCGTGGCGCGCACCGTGCGCGCGGCGTTCACGGCCCGGATTTCCACGGCCGGCGGCCCATCGGTCGCGGCCGCATGCTTCCCGATCATTTCAAGCGGAACGAGCGCGACGCGCGCCGGCGTGCCGGGCGCGAGATGGAACCAGTCGTCCCGCGGCATGAAGCCCGGTGCATCGATCTGCACATGGCGTGCGACGTGCCGTGTATCGATGTCGACATGCCACGTGTCACCGGTGCGCGTCACGCACGCTTCCAGCCCGAGTTCACGACGTGCCAGCACGGCCGGATGCGTGCGGGACGGGAAATGGAATGCCTGCGACAGCAGCGTGCCATCGTCGGCGCGCAGGGTCGCGACGACGGTGTCGTGTTCGCAGGGCCCGAAGCGGTATGCATAGGTCCAGTCGAAGAACCGGCCGAGCAGCTCGGCCGAGCCGATTCGCACCGTGTCGTGCGCCGCGATCCGCACCGGGCAGCCGGCCCGCGCGACCGGCGTGCGGCCGTCGCGCAGCGCGACCAGCTCGAGCGCGGCCGATAGCGGCGCCGGGCGCTCGTTGACGACATGCACGTCGAGCCCGTTCAAGCCTTCGTCCACCAGCAGCACCTGCACGGGCTGCAGGACCTGGCGCAGCGCATGCCACGCCGATTTCGGCCGATGCGCGGCGTCGATCATCCCCCAGCCGGCGCCCGGCATCACATCCTGGAACTGCCAGACGAGCGCGCCGGCGCAGCGCGAGCCGGTGCGCCGCCATTCGGAAAACGTTTCGCGCATCAGGTCCGCGATCACCGAGCGCGACAACTCGAAGTAGCGCGACGGATCCTCGCGCCGCAACCGGTCGGGCACGACGTCGTAGAGCGTCTGCAGGTAGTGGTCGCGAATGTCCTCGAAATCCCACGACGTGCCGGGGTCGCGCGGCACGGCTGCCTTCCAGCGCGGCTCGTGTACGCCCGGCCAGCCGAGCTCGGCAAGCGTCGCATCGCACGGCACGTTCGAGAAAGCGAGGCATTCGCTCGCGAAGCGCACGTCCGCGCGGCGGGCGTCGTCGAGCGGGCGCAGGTATGCACCGACGCCGTAGTAGTGCGACACGCGTTCGCGCGGGGCGAACGGCAGCACGCCGCCGTCGGGCGAATCGGGCACGTACGGGACGTCGGGCCGGCATGCGGCTGCATGGCCGGCCAGCCGGTCCGCGGTCAGCTCGAGGAAGCGCTGCTTCGGCCCGAGCCCGGACATCGCGGCCTGTTGCGCGATCTCGCTGCCGCCGCACAGTACGGCGAGCGACGGCGACGCGCTGTGACGTGAGAGAAACTGCCGGGCTTCGCGGTCGACGTTGTCCGCGAATGCGGGATCGTCGAGCGCATAGTCGAAGTTCGCGAACATGAAATCCTGCCAGACCAGCAGCCCGAGCCGGTCGCACCAGGCGTGAAAGGCATCGGCCTCGTAGGTCATCGTGCCGCCGACGCGGATCATGTTGAAGCCGGCGTCACGCGCGAGCCCGAGCAGGCGGGCGTAGGTGGCGTCGTCCGCGTGCAGCGCGAGCGGCGCGGCGCTGCTCCAGCATGCACCGCGCGCGAACACGGGCACGCCGTTGATGCGCAGCCCGAAGCCCTTGCCGTCGGCGCCGGCGTCGACTTCGATCGTGCGGAAACCCGTTGCGCCGAGCGGTCGCAACGCGTCGCCGAGATGCAGTGCAACGTCATACAGCACGGGCTCGCCGTGCGTATGCGGCCACCAGCGGCACACATTGGGCACCGCGACGCTGGCGCGCAGGCGGTCGGCGCCGGCCCGTTCGAGCGTCGCGTGGTGCTTGCCGCACGACAGCCGCGCCGCGAGCGCGTCGGGCAGCGGCGCGGCGAACGTCAGTTCCGCGTCGAGCCAGCCCGTGTCGCCTTCGATGCGTGCGTGCAGGTCGCAATCGACGAGAACGGGCCCGTCGGCCGGATCGAGCACGTCCACGGGCCGCCACGGGCCGGTCGGCACATGCGGCGGAAACCAGCCCGGCATGTGTCCGAACAGCGACGTTCGGATCGTGCGCAGTGCCGCCGGCTCCGCGAGCCGCGTGCGCCAGCGTGCCCGGCGCGGCGCGCGCGTGTCGCGCAGGTGCGGGGCGAGCGCCCGGAAACAGAGGGTCAGCCGGTGCGTACCGTCGAGCGACACGGATACGTCGTGTGCGACGAACATGCTGTCCGAGTGGAGGATCGGCGTGTCGTCGAGCCACGCTTGCGCGAGCGTCGCGAGGCCGTGAAAGCGCAGCACGCGCGGCCCGTGTCCGCGCAGTTCGATCCGGTACCAGTGGTCGCGCTCGTCGAGCGACGGGGCTTCGTCGAGCCGCCCCGCAAGCGCGAGCGCCTGTGCGACCGTGCCGGGCACGGTCGCCGGGATCCAGCCGCCGCCGGCCACCGGGAGGTCGCGCGGTTCCCGTGCGGCCCCCGCGGCCGTCGCCAGCATCGACCACGCGGGCAGGGCACGCTTGCGCGTCACCGCATGGCCGGCACGGGTGCCGCAGTGTCGCTGCGCACGGGCGTCATGTGCCGCAGCGGCAACGCGATCTGGCGCGCGCAGGCAACCACATCCGAGTAGGCGGCTTCGATCGCTTCGAGCGTCGAGTCGCCGCGCTCCTCCTTGCCGCGCGCGCAGGCGCGCGCGAGCCGGAATTCCAGCACCATCGCTTCGGACGCGATGCGGTCGCACGCGGCGCGGATCTCGGCGAACGGCCCGACGCAGCCGCTGGCCTGCAGCCAGCGCGCGTAATGACCGAACAGCTCGAAGTTCGCGCCGAGCTGCCGCACCGAGTTGAACGAGTACGCATGGAAATGCTCGAGCGGCGAATCGGCGAGCGTGCGCGCGTCGGTCTGCAACTGCCGCCGGAACGCGGCGATCGGGTTGACGACCGGCAGGCGCCGCAGGTGACGCTGCAGCGCGGTGAGCGACGTTTCGCACAGTTCGCGCTCGTCGAGCGGCGCAAACCGACGCTTCGCGCATTCGACGTACGGCGGCAGCGTCATCGGCGAACTGCCGCCGACGAGCCCGGTGTAGTCGAAATCCTCGGCCACGTAATAGCCGCTGTTGTGGAAGTAGCCGATCTGGCGTTTCGCGCGGTCGATCGCATCGATGCCGATCGTCGTCTTCGTGTGCTGCGTGCGGTAGCTGCTGCCGCGGGTATCGGGCAGGAACCACGCGTCGACCTCGACGATCATCAGGTGGCCGCGCGCAACCTGCGTCTCGACGTGCTGGTCGAGCGGTTCGTAGATCGAGTGCTCCTGCACGACGATCCCGTACAGGCGCTCCAGTTCGTCGTGCGGAAACTTGAAGAACGTGAACTGGTCGCCCTCGAAATCGAGCGCGATCGTAAACGGCAGCGCCGCGTACGGATTGAAGCCCCACCACCGGAGCACCTCGAGCCACATGTCGACGTAGCAGTTGGTCTGTTTCCAGACCATCTCCTGGCTATGCAGCGGATGCGGCCGGTAGTGGCGCGCGCGGTGGCGCACATCCTCGAACGACGCGTCTTCGCCGTCGCGGGACACGAATCTCATCGCGTGCCCCACAGCACGTCGCGGACTTCCTGCGGCCATGCGTCGATGTCGAAGCCGTGATGGCGGAACAGTGCGAGCGTGAGCCGCTCGAGGCCGAAGCCGACGCAACCCGTGTGTGCGACGTCGCCCGTCGCGGTGCGGATGTCCCACAGCAGCCCGAAATGGTCCATGTGGTAGTTGAAGCTCAGGCACGCGGTCTGGCGACCGTCATGCTCGATCGGGATCAGCAACTCGAACTTGAGGTTCTGCTCGCGCTGGCTGTTCGCGACGATCTTGCCGCCGCGACCGAAGAACGGATCGTTCGCGAGGTCGATCGCGTTGGGCAGGCGCAGCGCCTCGATCATCCGCGTGCCGCGTTCGATCCAGGTCTCGCGGAACGACACGATCTGCTCGGGCGTACCGATCCGCACGTACTCGCGCATCCGGAACAGCTGCATGCGGGTCGGGTCGAGCGACGGTTCGTGGCGGAAGCAGTACGAGAAGACGTCGACGATCCGGCCGTCGGCCGGCAGCGCGCCTGCGCGTGCGACGACAGGGTAGACCGGGTAGCACGCGGCCGGCGTCATCACGACATAGGTCGGCTTCTGGCTTTCCGTCCAGTCGTCGCCGCGATCGAGGCACTGCAATACGCGCTGGTGCTGGTGTTCGTCGCCGCAGAACGCATGCACGCTGCCCGCGAGTTGCGGAAAGCTTTTCATGTATTCGCTGCGCTCGAATTCGGTGCGGCTCATCGCCGGCGGGAAGCGCAGCACTTCGGCCTGCTGGTCGGCGCCGATGCGCGTGACGAACGCGTCGAGCGCTTCCACGACGCGCTCGAACCGTTCGCTGCGGCCGAACAGGCCCTGGATGCCGGTGGAGACCAGCAGGCCCGCGTCGATCAGTTCGTCGCGCAGCGGGTTGACGCCCGCGCGGTCGATCGGTGCATCGGCGGGAGTGGAGGCGGCGGAGGGCACGGCAAGGCGATCGTTCACGTATGTTTCTCCAGCGTCGCAGGACGCAGCGCGAGCAGCAGGTTCGAGGTGTTGATGGCAATGCGGTCGTTGCTGATCATCAGCGGCGCCGCATGCAGGTCGCGAATGTGGCGGCCGATGCTGAACGGCGTGCCCTGCTTGTAGCCGGCCATCCCGCAGATCATCATGGCCTGGTGCGCGACTTCCAGCGCGGTCGTCGACACGTAGGTCTTCAGCGTGTTGATCTCGGCGGCCCGGGCCATGCCGGCCGACCACGAGCGGGACGCCGGATTCGCATGAAGGCGCAGCACGTTGTCGACGCGGGCCTGCATCGCCTGCATCAGCGCGAGCGATTCGGCGATGCGCCGCGACGCGGGCGACGGTGCGCCGTCGGTCTGTCGTGCCTGGGCGCGGAAGAATTGATGCGCGCGGTGGAATGCGTCGCCGGCCACGCCGATCCATACCGCGGCCCACAGGATGTGCGACACCGGCACCATCGTTTCTTCGGCGATCTTCGCGAACGGCACCGGCAGGCACTGGACGGCGGCGCCTTGCGCATCGAGCTCGAAACCGTTGCTGCAGGTGCCGCGCATCCCGAGCGTGTCCCATTCGCCGCGGCGCGTGAGCGTGTAGCCGTCGCGCAGCAGCGTGACGAGTACCTGCTCGGAAGCGGGCGCGTCCGCATCGCGTCGTGCGGTCGCGAGGATGCCGTCCGCATAGTCGCCATACGAGATCGTCGGCGCGGACTTGCGCAGCCGGAACTCGCCGCCGTTGATTTCCAGCGCGCACTGGCTCGCACGCAGGTTGCCGCCTACGCCGTCTTCCGACGTGGCCGATGCGAGCAGCCACTGGTGGCGCACGAGCTGCTGCAGGAACAGCTTGTGCCAGCCCTGGTCGAGGGCGTGGTCGACAATGCAGGCAACCTGGATCTGGTGCATCGCGAACACCATCGCCGACGACGCACAGGCCTGGCCGAGAATCGAACAGGCCGACGCGATGTCTTCCAGCGACGCGCCTGCGCCGCCGAGATGGGTCGGCACCATCGCGCCGAGCAGGCGGCGCGCGCGCATCGCTTCGATCGCCTCGACGGGGCAGCGCGCGTCGCGGTCGACCGCGTCCGCGTGCTGCGCGGCGATCTGCGCGACGGCATGCGCGGCCTCGTCGAGCCGACGCGAATCGCTGTCGGCCGCGAGTTCGGGAAGCAGCGCGCTCATGCCGAATGCTCGGTGCGTTGCAGCGTGGTGATGGTGTCCGCGAGCGCGTCGATGCTGCGGAACAGGTTGCGGTTCAGCATCTCGTCGGGAATCTCGATGTTGAATTGCCTCTCGATCGCGAGCATCAGCTGGATCGTGTCGAGTGACGAAAGGCCCGCTTCGTAGAGGTCGTCCCCGTCGCCGATCGAATCGATCGCGGCTTCGAGATGGGCGACGTGCTTCAGGATGGTTCTGATTTCGTTTTTCACGTGCTGCTCCGGCGTGCGTGGTGTCGTCCGCTCGGGCAGACGCGCGATACGCGCTGACGTCCCCCCGGCAGTCCGGCATCAGTAGACCATTGGCAGACACGGCGTTCTGTTCGCCACCCTACAAACGGCTGACCCGGCACGCAGGCGGCGTGGAAGCGCCGCCCGATGCGGCATGCCGATCAGGCCCGCGACGCGGCCGGCACGCCCGAATCGGCCGACAGGATGCGCTTCATCTCGTCGCGCACGATCGCGCGGCAGCCGCACGACATTTTTTCGAGGCCATTGAGGTCGGCGAGCTCGATCGAACTCCGGTATTGCCGGATCAGGCCCAGCTTCTGGATTTCGCCAGCGGCATCGGTGACCGTTTCGCGCCGCACGCCGAGCATTTGCGCCAGCATGCTGTGCGTCACCTGGATCTCGATGCTGCGGGTCCGGTCGTACGCGAGCAGGAACCATCTGCATAACTGATGTTTGAGCACGTGATGTCGGCTGCAGAACGTGATCTGCGAGACCTGCGCCATCAGCAGCCGCACGCACACGAACACGAGATGGCGGATCACCGGCGATGCGTCGAACGCCGCGGCGAACACACGCCGGTCGAGCCGGTAGACGAAGCCGTCGCGGCAGGCCACGGCGCGGCAGGGCATCCGGCCGCTGCCGCCGATCACGTCGTCGCACACCACGCTCTCGCTGCCGATCTCCGCGACTTCCAGCGTCATGCCGCCGGACGACACGTACTGCAGCGAAATCGCGGTCGTGACGGGCAGGTAGACCGCGGCGAGCATTTCACCGGGCTCGCAGAGCACTTGCCCGGATTTCAGGTGGACGAGTTGAAGGTGGGGGACCAGCGTCGCGAGCTCGTCGCGGTCGATGGCCGCGAGAAAGCGGTTCGCATCGAAGCTGTGGGAAAGCTCGATCATGCCGTTCGCGTACGCAACGGCTTCAGGGGCCTGGTGAGTCACGGCGCATCCTCGTAGGGTGGCGGTCACGCGTCGTCGTGGCAATACCCCGAAAATGGGGAATTCGCACGATCGTGCGGACTTGTGTTCGTCAAAAATGGAGTGACGATACTGGCAAAAAGGCTAGCACGCCATTGAAATCGATCAATTGCACAATGCGTCATTTCACAAAGTTTGACGATTTTGGCCGGGTGCAAACGTTATCCGGATTTAATGATTCATTCCGGCGGAATTAATCATCTGGAAGCCGAATGCGACTTCTTGCATTCATTTCGTGTCATCCGGGAATCAATCAGGCAAGGGCGCACATCACTTGGGAAAAGTGCGTGGTGGGCATTGAACATTCTTTGACAAATAAATGGTGCTCGCAAAAATATCGATGTCGATCAATGACTTGCAGCTGAATTGTGCGGTAGGTGACAGAGCTGAAAATTAGTGTGTCGATTCAAATTTGAGACAGTTTCAAACAGCCGTGTGAGGCCTGAAGTCGTGGCGGGGTGCTGTCCGGTACATCATGGAAACAATTGAAAATAGACTGTAAGTATATGAGCGGCAAGCCTCGCGGTACCGGTGTGGCTGCTTCGGCTCGTTGCACGCGAAATGATCAGTCAAATGGTGTGCAGTGTCCATCGCCCGGAAGAGTGTCCGGAAATGAGACGCTTTTTTTGCTTTTGAACGGGTTATTCGGGTGATCTAAATCCGGCGTGATTCATATATTAAGGATGGGCATGTATTGGCACGTAAATCGCTTATTCGGGCTGGCGTGTCGAAACGGGACGGTCGACTCGATCCGGCGGCGGTAAGCCGATGGTCGGTCGGAATCAGGGTTGTGGCCGCAACCCAAGCCAACGTCCGGGCGCGCATCGCGATAACGAATTCCGTGTACGCAGCTGCAGGCGGCGCGGACGATAAAAGGGATACAGACATGCTTCATCTTCACTCGAGCTACTCGGCGAATGCCATCCTCGATGCCCTCCCCGAGGACAGCATCCGCAACATTGCACCGCATCTCGAACTGGTCAGGATCAAGGCCGGGATGCTCGACCGGGTCGGCGAGCCGATGCGTCACGTGCACTTCCCGACTACGTCGATGATGTCGGTGCAGCACCTGATGGAGGACGGTGCGATGGTCGAGGTGGCGCAGGTCGGCCGCGAGGGGGTGGTCGGGCTGGCGACGATGGTCGGTGGCGCCGCGGCGTCGCACCGCGTCGAGGTCCGCATCGGCGGGATGGCCTATCGCGTGCCGAGCTGCGTGATACGCGCCGAATTCGAGCGCTCGCCGGAAACCTACCGGCTGCTGCTCAACTATTGCCAGGCAGCGATGGCGCAGATCTCGCGCAGCGCGCTGTGCAACCGGCATCACTCGGTCAGCGAACAGCTCAGCCGCTGGCTGCTGCTTGCGCATGACCGCATCGACGGCGACGAACTGGCCGTCACGCAGCAGACGATCGCGAACATGCTCGGCGTGCGGCGCGAAGGCGTGACGGAAGCGGCGGGCAACCTGCAGGAAGCCGGGCTGATCCGGCAACGCCGCGGCCGCATCACGGTGCTCGACCGCGACGGCCTCGAACATCACGCGTGTGAATGCTACGACCTGATTCGCGCGGACTATCGCAGGCTGCTCGGCACACGCGGGACGTCGCGGCCGGCGCCGGTTCGGACCCGCATGCCGGACGCGCATCGCGGGTTCCCGGCACATGGTGCGTGACGATGCAGTCGAGGTCCGGTGGAGCGAATGCGTTGCGGCGTTCTGTGATCGCAGTTACCGACGTCGTGCTCGTGCTGGCAGGCGCGCTCGCGGCGCAGGCGGCGTCGGGCCTCGCGTGGCGCGAGCTGTCCGACGCGCAGCGCGGCGCGATCGCGCTGCTGTGCGTGCTGACCGTGGCCTTGCTGCCGCGCTACCTGCGCACCGTGCGTGGCAGCGTCGCGCCGCAAGGCGGCACGCACGTGCTGACGCAAACGGTGGTGGCGCTCGTCTGCGCAAGCGTGCTGACGATGGCCGCCGCGATGTGGATCATGAACCGCGGCGGCACGGTCACGACACGCTGGATCGTGCGCACGGTGCTGGCCGGCGACGCCGCGTTGCTGCTCGGCCGTGCCGCGCTGCTGGCGCTCGCGCTGACGCGTGACGATCCGCGCGCGCGGCAGCGCCGCGTCGCGGTGGTCGGTGCCACGGCGTACGGGCGTGTCGCGGTCGAGCGGATGCAGCTTGCGCCGCAGGGGCCTTTCGTGGCGGCGTGCGTATTCGATGACGACGCACCGGCCGCCACCGGCGGGATCGGCGGCGTGCCGGTGATCGACGACTGGGACGCGTTGCGCGACCTGATTCGCGGCGGCGAGATCGACGAGGTCTGGCTCACGCTGCCGATGTCGCACGAATGGCGGATCCAGCGCATCGTCCGCGAGTTGCGCGACGAGTTCGTGGAGCTGCGGCTGCTGCCCGACGTGCGGCAGATGGCGGTGGTCGATCGCTCGGCGACCGACGTGCTCGGCATGCCGGCCATCAACCTTGCGACCACGCCGCGCTCGGCGCCGGAGCTGTGGGCGAAGTTCGCGTTCGACCGGCTGTTCGCATTCGGCGTGCTGATTCCGTTGCTGCCGCTGCTGTCGATGCTGGCGATCGCGGTCAAGCTGTCGTCGCCCGGGCCCGTGCTGTTCAGGCAGCGCCGCAAGGGCGTCGACGGCCGGGAGTTCGACATCCTGAAGTTCCGGACGATGCGCGTGCATCGCGACCAACCAGGTGTCGTGCGGCAGGCGTCGCGCAACGATTCGCGCATCACGCGCGTCGGCGCGTTCCTGCGGCGCACGTCGCTCGACGAACTGCCGCAGTTCTTCAACGTGTTGTTCGGGCAGATGTCGGTCGTCGGCCCGCGCCCCCATGCGATCGAACACGACGACTTGTACCGGCAACTGATCGATTGCTACATGTACCGCTACCGCGTGCGGCCCGGCATCACCGGATGGGCACAGGTGAACGGCTATCGCGGCGAGACGCGCAAGGTCGAGGCGATGGAAGCGCGTGTGAAGTTCGATCTGTTCTACATGCAGAACTGGAGCTTCTGGTTCGACATAAAAATCATCCTGTTGACGGTCGTGCGGGGATTCATCGGGCGCAATGCATTCTAAGGATGACGAATCATACGGAAAGCGGCGCGTTGTGCGATCGAACGTACCGACCGGAGTGCGGATGACGGACACACTGACGGCACAGCAGCATCCCGCATGACGGGGTGTCCGGCGGCGCGAAGGCGCGCCGCAGCCATCGGAATGGTCACGATCATGTCAACGTCGATTCGAGAGCGAAGCGCACCGGTACTGCAGGAAGCGCGCGCGGAGCGGGGCGCCGGCACGGCCGCGTCTGCCGCGCAGCCGTGCCGGCTCGCAATCAACGGGAAATTCACCGCGCAGCGCATGACGGGTGTTCAGCGCGTGGCATACGAACTGACGGCCGAGCTTGCACGGATCGCCAGCGCCGACGATGCCCTGTCGCTCGTCGTGCCGTCCGATCACGATCCGGCAGCCATGCCGGCCGGCGCGCGGTCGCTGACGTCCGGGCGCCGTCACGGCACGCTGTGGGAACAATGGACGCTGCCGCGCACGACGCGCGGCCGGACCTTGCTGAGCCTTTGCAACATTGGCCCGCTGGTCAAGCGCGATCAACTGCTGGTGATTCACGACGCGGCGATTTTCGATCTGCCGGACGGCTATTCGATGGCGTTTCGCCTCTGGTACCGCTTCGCGTTCTCGATCATGAAGCGACGTGCGCGCCATATCGTGACGGTTTCGCATTTTTCGCGGGCGCGGCTGGCCGCGCGGCTTGGCGTTCCGCCTGCACGCCTGTCGGTCGTGCCGGGTGCGGTCGATCATATCGACCGCATCGATGCCGATCCCGGCGTGCTGTCGCGCCTGAATCTCGAGACGGACCGCTACGTGTTGTTCGTCGGGTCGCTCGCGCCCGGCAAGAATCTCGTGCGCGCACTGGCTGCGGTAGCGCTGATGCGCGAGTCGCACCCGACGTTGCGCTTCGTGATCGCGGGGGGCGCCAATGCGAAGGTTTTCGGCGCACGGGCGGCGGGCCTGCGCGAAGACGACCCGTATGTCACATGGGCCGGTTACGTGACCGACGGCGAGCTGAAGGCGCTGTACGAGCATGCGGGCTGCTTCGTGTTTCCGTCGCTATACGAAGGATTCGGGCTGCCGCCGCTCGAGGCGATGCGGTGTGGCTGCCCGGTCATCGTGTCGCACGAAGGCGCGCTTCCGGAAGTCTGCGGCGGTGCAGCGCTGTTCTGCGATGCGTATTCGCCGCCGGATATCGCCGCGGCGATCGCCCGCGTCATGGACGATCCCGAACTGCGGGCACGGCTGCGCACGCTGGGCCGCGAGCACGCGCAGCGGTATAGCTGGCAGCGCTCGGCGCGTACGTTGCTCGACATCGTCCGTGCCGATGCGTGACGCGCGATGACGCACCGTTGCGCACGGATCGAGCGATCCCGCGGTGCTTGCGACATCCCCGTTCGACGACGTCGCGATTTCACGTCCGTCCCCAATTCCGCATACTTCTGCACGTACCGAGCGCCACGCTGATTCCGGTCAACACACGCGAGTTCATTGGGTTTATCCTGCGTCGAATGCGTCCGGCACTTCGTGTCTCGGGCGCACATCCGGACACGGTGGCAGGGGGTGACGCCTGCCCGCCGCGCACCGGCGCGACACCGCGCGCCGCAATGCTCCGCGCGGAACCCGGAACAGGAGAGACGGCCATGGCGCTCGACCAACAACAACGGCAGACGCTGAAACAGCGGCTGAACGAGAGCGAGCAGACGTTGCGTGCGGAGATTCGCACCACCGAAGACCAGCGCGCGTCGGAATCCTACGCAGACCTTGCCGGCGCGGCGCCGGACGAGGGCGACGAGGCCAATGCGGACCTGTTCGTCGACGTCGATCATGCGTTGATCGGCATGAAACTGACCGAGCTGCGCGCGATCGGCCGCGCCCAGCAGCGGATGCGCGACGGCAGCTACGGCGAGTGCATCGACTGCGACGGTTCGGTCGGCTACGAGCGCCTGCTGGCACGCCCGGCCGCCGAACGCTGCACGCATTGCCAGTCGATCTACGAGCGGCACTACGCGACCACGCCGCGCGCTTCCCTCTGACTTCTGCGTCGTCGCCATCACGGCGCTGCACGCGCGGCGCGGGCGGCGTACGATGATGAACGGGCGCCCGGCGGCGTCAGCATGCGGCGCCGGGCGGGCAGACGCCGTCGCGCACGCGCACGGCGCCATCCACGTGGAAGGGAGCCACGCCGATCATGCCGATCCACAATGCCGGGTGTGCCGCCGTGTTCGCCGAGATTGCCGACATGCTCGAAATCCAGGGCGCCAATCCGTTCCGGGTGCGCGCCTATCGCAACGCCGCACGGACGATTGCCGACTACGGGCGCGATATCCCGACGATGATCGCGAACGGCGACGATCTCGGCAAGATTCCGTCGATCGGGCCCGATCTCGCGTCGAAGCTGCGCGAGATCGCCGCGACCGGCACTTGCGAATTGCAGCAAACGCTACGTCATGCGTTGCCGGGCGCGATCGTCGAGCTGCTCGACGTGCCGGGACTCGGCGCCAAACGCGTGAAGGCGCTGCATGACGCACTGCACGTCGATTCGCTCGAGCAGCTTCGCGCGGAAGCGAAGAGCGGGCACGTGCGCGAGCTGCCGGGCTTCGGCGCGAAAACCGAAGCGCATCTGCTCGAAGCGATCGACGATCGGCTGAAGCGCGAACCTCAACGTTTCCTGCTACCGGATGCGGCACACTCGCTGCTGCCGCTGCTCGAACGCCTGCGCGCGATTGCCGGCGTCGGCAAGGCCGTGCCGGCCGGCAGTTTCCGCCGCCGCCGCGAGACGGTCGGCGATCTCGACATCCTCGTCACCGCACGCGATCCGGTGGCCGTCGCCGAAGCGTTCGTCGGCTATGGCGAGGTGGCGCGCGTGCTGGCGCACGGCAAGACGAAGTCGAGCGTCGTACTCGCCAGCGGGTTGCAGGTCGACTTGCGCGTCGTCGATGCCGACGCGTTCGGCGCGGCGCTCGTCTACTTCACCGGATCGAAGGCGCACAACATCGCGTTGCGCAGGATCGCGCAGGCCGGCGGGCTGAAGATCAACGAGTACGGCGTGTTTCGCGGCGACGAACGGATTGCCGGGGAGACCGAGGCGTCGATCTATGCGGCGATCGGGCTGCACGACGTACCGCCCGAATTGCGCGAGGATCGCGGCGAGATCGACGCTGCACGAGCAGGCACGCTGCCGGCGCTGGTCGAGCGCAAGCATGTCCACGGCGACCTGCATGCGCATACCGACGCGTCGGCCGGCCGCGACAGCCTGCGCGCGATGGCCGATGCGGCACGCGCTCGCGGGTTCGCGTACCTGGCCATCACCGACCGGGCACCGCACTCCGCCGGCGGCCGCAACAACGTCGACTGGCTTGCCCGGCAGCTTGACGAGATCGATCGCCTCAACGCGTCGTTCGACGATTTCGTGCTGCTCAAGGGCGTGGAGGCCGGCATTCGCGAGGATGGCAGTCTTGACGTGCCCGATGCGATGCTCGGTCGCCTCGATCTCGTGGTCGGTGCGGTACGCGACGGCTTCGAGCTGTCACGTGATGCGCAGACCGCGCGCATGCTGCGCGCGATGGATCATCCGCATTTCACGATTCTCGCGCACCCGACGGGCCGCGTGCTCGGCGAGCGCGACGCATGCGAACTCGACGTGCCGCGCGTGATCGCGCATGCCGCGGCGCGCGGCTGCTTCGTCGAACTCGATGCGCAGCCGCGGCGGCTCGACCTGCCGGACATCTGGTGCCGCGAGGCGGCGAAGGCCGGCGTGCCGGTGGCGATCGGCTCGGATGCGTGCAGTGCGGACGAACTCGACAATCTTGCGTACGGGGTCGATCAGGCGCGTCGAGGCTGGCTCACGCGGCCCGACGTGCTGAACACGCGCACGCTTGCGCAATTGAGGCCGCTGCTGGCGCGCACGATGGGCGCGGGCGGGTCGTCGAAGCGCAGCGGCGGCGCGAAGGGCGCGTGAACGCAGCTGGCGGCGCGTGCCGTCAGCCGCTGGCCACACATGAATGCGGTCACGTCATGCCAGCACACCGGTGGCCGGCACGTAGGGCAGGCCGAGCGCCAGCGCGACTGCCTCGTACGTGATGTGCCCGTCGCACACGTTCAGGCCCGCACGCAGGTGCGGATCGTCGGTCATCGCCTGCTTCCAGCCCTTGTCGGCGAGCGCGAGCGCATGGGTGAGCGTCGCGTTGTTCAGCGCGAAGGTCGACGTGCGCGCGACCGCGCCGGGCATGTTCGCGACGCAGTAGTGCACGACGCCGTCGACGACGAAGGTCGGGTCCGCGTGCGTCGTCGCATGCGAGGTTTCGAAGCATCCGCCCTGGTCGATCGCGACGTCGACGACGACCGCTCCCGTGCGCATCGTCGCGATCATGTCGCGCGTGACGAGCCGCGGCGCCGATGCGCCCGGCACGAGCACGGCGCCGATCACGACGTCGGCATCGCGCACGGCTTCGTCGATCGTGTGCGCATTCGAGCAGACGGTCGTGATCCGGTTGGCGAAGACGAGGTCGAGCTGGCGCAGCCGGTTCACGTTGGTGTCGAGCACGGTAACGCGTGCGCCGAGGCCGACCGCCATCTGCAGCGCGCCGGTGCCCACCACGCCCGCGCCGAGCACGACGACATGCGCGGCCGGTACGCCGGGCACACCGGCCATCAGCAGGCCACGCCCGCCGCGCGGGCTTTCGAGGTGGGTCGCCGCGACCTGGATCGACATGCGCCCGGCCACCTCGCTCATCGGCGCGAGCAGCGGCAGGCCGCCGCCGGGGCCGGTCACGGTTTCGTAGGCGATGCAGACGGCGCCGGACTTCACGAGCGCGGCCGCCTGGTCGGGATCGGGCGCGAGATGCAGGTACGTGTAGAGGATCTGCCCGCGTCGCAACATCGCGCATTCCGCCGGTTGCGGCTCCTTGACCTTGATGATCATGTCGGCACGCGCGAAGACTTCGTCGGCACCGTCGCAAAGCGATGCGCCCGCGGCCGTGTAGTCGTTGTCGAGCAGGCCGATCGCCGTGCCCGCGCCGCGCTGCACCAGGACGCGATGGCCGTGCCGCGTCAGTTCGCGCGCGCCGGCCGGCGTGAGGCCGACACGGTATTCGTGGTTCTTGATCTCTTTCGGCACACCGATCAGCATGAGTCGCCTCCATGGCCTTCGTTATCGTTGTCGTGCAGGTGCGCAAAGCGGCGAACGATGCACGTGCGGCCGATCGCGCCGGGGCGTATCGACCGCAGTACTGGAATAACAGGGTAGTAGTGCGCGGAGGGAAGTCAAGCGGCCGGCCCGCGCGTGCCTGCGGTCGCACTGCATCGCAACATGCGTCGTGGCGGGTTGCGACCGGACGTCGCAATGCAAGCGTTGCCGGGTTTCGGTATCGTCACGTGTGTCGCGGACCGAGGCCGCGCGCCGGAACCTGGCCGGCCACACATCGACATAACGAGACAACGAGACGAGGACATCGATCGACATGACCGGAGCGTATTTCAGCGTGCCGACGCTTTGCGCAATCGCGCTCATTCACGTCTACTGGGCGTTGGGCGGGCGGCGCGGCAAGGGAGCGGCCATTCCGGAGCAGGACGGCGAACCGCTGCTGCGGCCGACCGCCATTGGCACCTTGGCGGTCGCGGTGGCGCTGCTGGGCGGCGCGTGCGTGGTGGCTGCGCGTGCCGGGTGGATGGGGCCGAACGCGTATCCCGGCACGATCTCGTTCGCGGTCGTTGCGTTCGCACTGATCTTCGCGGTGCGGGCCGTCGGCGATTTCCGTTACGTCGGCTTCTTCAAGCGGATTCGCGGGTCGCGTTTCGCACGCATGGACACGCTGTATTACTCGCCGCTTTGCGCGGCGCTGGCGCTGTCGATCGCGTCGATGTTCTGGCCGTGGTGAGCGCGCGTCTCAGCGCGCGGGCTGGTCCATCTCTTTAAGGAATTCCGCCGGCACGGTGTCGGTCAGCCATACACCGTTTTCCGCGACGAAGAACGTGTGGCCTTGCCGATGCATGCGCTGCGCATCGACCTCGAGAATCACCGGCACGCCGTAGCGCGTGCCGACGGCCAGCGCGGTCCGGATGTCCGGCGACAGATGCACGTGATGACGGGCGCCCGGTTTCAGCCCTTGTGCCCGGATCGAATCCAGGAAGCGCGTCGCGGTGCCGTGATAGAGGCGCTCGGGCGGCTGCGCGGCCGGATAGCGGCGCTGCACGACGGGCGTCGAATGCCCTTGTACCGCACGGATGCGACGGCCGTCGTCGGAGAGGGCGAAGCGCTGCTTGTCGTTGGTCGCGCAGACGGTTTCCAGCGTTGCGCGATCGAGATGGAGCCCCTGACGGGCGATACCCGCGATCAGTTCGTCGATGTCGGCCCAGCCTTCCGGGTCGAGTTGCAGCCCGATCGTCTGCGGCGCGTGGCGCAGCAGGTAGCTGAGAGTGCGGCTGATGCGGGTCGCGTCGGGCGCCGGCAGTTCATTCTTCTTTGTATTCATGAGTCGCGGAGGCTACCAGACCGCCACGCAAACCGGCACCCACGGGTGCGCTGCGTGGCTGGAAAGCGACAGCCTTCGGTGCAGCTCGCCACACAACAATCGTCTACCTGACGCCCGCATCAGCCGGTAATCACACGATCCTTGTGCGTTCCGGCTGCCGGATTTTTCAATTGTTGCGATTTTCGATGCATTGAATTGCATTGGAGTAACGCTTGATGGAACCGGTTCCATATATAATTCGCGGCACTTGTCGCCGGACCCGAAAGAGGGTCGTGCACGTCGCGCTTGCTGTCGGCAAACGCGGCGTCTAAGTTGAATGAGGGTCATGAGCGATGAGGGGCAGATGCAGGCAGATGCCGGTATTTGTCAGACGATAAGGCTCGCGAAGAAGCCGATCCGTGCAGCGCAGCCTGAATTGGCGCGATGTGCGGCTGCATGAAGGCGCTGCCGCGCATTGCACGGACGGCGCCTGCATCGTGGTTGTTCGCAACAGACGAAAGAACAGGACGGCCAGCCGCGTGCGGCATGGCTGCCATGCCGGACATGCCGCATGCGGAGTGCGCGCGTCCGGGCCCCGATCCCCAACGATCAACATCCGACCATGTCCACGTCACCTGACAAACCCAATTCGCGCCGCCGTTTCCTGCGCACGTCGGTCGCGCTCGTGCCGATCGCGTCGGTCGCCGGCTGCGACCTGCGCTCGTCGTCACCGTCCGCGACCTCCGGCAACGCGCCCGGTGCATCGGCCAACGCCGAACGCGCCCCGTACAAGCCGACCTTTTTCGATGCGAAGGAATGGGCGTTCGTCCAGGCCGCCGTCGACCGGCTGATTCCGGCCGACGCGGAAGGCCCCGGCGCGCTCGAATCGGGCGTGCCCGAATTCATCGACCGCCAGATGGAGACGCCGTATGCGCACGGCGCCACCTGGTACATGCAGGGGCCGTTCCAGCAGGGCGTGCCCGAGCTCGGCTATCAGTTGAAGCTGGTGCCGCGCGACATCTACCGGCTCGGCATCGCGGCGGTCAACCGCTATTGCGAGAAGACCCACGGCAAGGCGTTCGCGGATCTCGACGCGCCGACGCGCGACACCGTGCTCGGCGCGCTGGAGAAGGGCGGCGCGCAGATCGACGACGTGCCGCCCGGCGTGTTCTTCGGCCAGCTGCTGCAGAACACGCGCGAAGGCTACTTCTGCGACCCGGTGCATGGCGGCAATCACGACATGGCCGCGTGGAAGATGATCGGCTTTCCCGGCGCGCGCGCGGACTTCATGGATTTCGTCAACCAGAGCGGCAAGCCCTATCCGTACGGCCCCGTCTCGATCAACGGGGAGCGCAGCTGATGGCCGCAGAGAAAAAACCGCATGTCGATGCGGTGATCGTCGGCTTCGGCTGGACCGGCGCGATTCTCGCGAAGGAACTGACCGAAGCGGGCCTGAACGTCGTCGCGCTCGAGCGCGGCGAGTATCGCGACACCTATCCGGACGGCGCGTATCCGAACACGATCGACGAGCTGACCTACAACATCCGCAAGAAGCTGTTCCTCGACCTGTCGAAGACGACCGTGTCGATCCGCCACGGCCTGCAGGACACCGCGCTGCCGTACCGGCAGCTCGCCGCGTTCCTGCCGGGCGAAGGCGTGGGCGGTGCGGGGCTGCACTGGTCGGGCGTCCATTTCCGGATCACGCCGGAAGAGCTGCGCTTGCGCAGCCACTATGAAGAGCGCTACGGCAAGAAGTTCATCCCCGAAGGGATGACGATCCAGGACACGGGCGTGACCTACGAGGAGCTCGAGCCGCATTTCGACTTCGCCGAGAAGGTGTTCGGCACGTCGGGGCAGGCTTACAAGGTCGGCGGCAAGGTGGTCGGCGACGGTAACGTGTTCGAAGCGAACCGCAGCGACAACTTCCCGCTGCCCGCGCAGCTCAACACCTATTCGGCGCAGCGCTTCTCCGATGCGGCGAAGTCGCTCGGCCTGCATCCGTACCGGCTGCCGTCGGCGAACACGTCGGGCCCGTACACGAACCCGTACGGCGTGCAGATGGGCCCGTGCAACTTCTGCGGCTACTGCAGCGGCTACGCGTGCTACATGTACTCGAAGGCGTCGCCGAACCTGAACATCCTGCCCGCGCTGAAGCAGGCGCCGAACTTCGAGCTGCGCTCGAAGTGCCACGTGCTGCGCGTCGACCTCGACGACACGAAGAAGCGCGCGACGGGCGTGACCTACGTCGACCCGGCCGGGCGTGAAGTGCACCAGCCGGCCGATCTCGTGATCGTGGCCGCGTTCCAGTACCACAACGTGCACCTGCTGCTGCTGTCGGGTATCGGCAAGCCGTACGACCCGATCTCGGGCGAAGGCGTCGTGGGCCGCAATTTCGCGTACCAGAACCTGTCGACGATCAAGGCGTTCTTCGACAAGGATACCTACACGAATCCGTTCATCGGCGCGGGCGGCAATGGCGTCGCGGTGGACGATTTCAACGCGGACAACTTCGACCATGGCCCGCTCGGCTTCGTCGGCGGCTCGCCGCTGTGGGTGAACCAGGCCGGCGTGAAGCCGATCAGCGGCATCGCGACGCCGCCCGGCACGCCGCAGTGGGGCTCCGCGTGGAAGAAGGCGGTCAAGGACAACTACGCGCACACGATCTCGATGGACGCGCACGGCACCAACATGTCGTACCGCGACGTGTATCTCGACCTCGATCCGACCTATCGCGATTCGTACGGCCAGCCGCTGTTGCGGATGACCTTCGACTGGAAGGACAACGACATCAAGATGGCGCAGTACGTGACCGGGCAGATGAAGAAGATCGCGGAGGCGATGGGGCCGAAGGCGATCGGCGTATCGACGCGCGAGTTCGGCAAGCACTTCGATTCGCGTGCGTACCAGACGACTCACCTCGTCGGCGGCGCGATCATGGGCACCGACCCGAAGACGAGCGTGCTGAACCGCTACCTGCAGTGCTGGGACGTGCACAACGTGTTCGTGATGGGCGCGTCGGCGCTGCCGCAGGGCATCGGCTACAACCCGACCGGGATCATCGCGGCGCTGGCCTACTGGTCGGCACGTGCGATCCGCGAGCAATACCTGAAAAATCCCGCCCCGCTGGTGACCGTATGAAGAGGACGATGAACCACAACGTCGCGCGCCGGATGTCGCGCGTGCTGGCGGCCGGTGCGGCCTGGGCCGCGTTCGGCTTTGCGGGCTCGACGGCATTTGCGCAGCCGGCGGCGCCCGCGGCGGCTTCCGGCCCAACGGCCGCACCCGCGGCCCAATCCGCCGACGCGGCGCTGATCAAGCGCGGCGAATACCTCGCGCGGGCGGGCGACTGCATCGCGTGCCACACGGCGAGTGGAGGCAAGCCGTTCGCGGGCGGGCTGAAATTCGACACGCCGATTGGCGGGATCTACTCGACGAACATCACGCCGGACCCGAAAACGGGCCTGGGCGGGTGGACGGTCGAGGACTTCACGCGCGCGGTGCGCGAAGGCGTGCGCAAGAACGGCGACACGATGTATCCGGCCATGCCGTTCCCGTCCTACGCGCGCCTGACCGACGACGACATGAAAGCGCTGTATGCGTACTTCATGCACGGCGTCGCGCCGGTCGAGCACGAGAACCGCGCGGTCGACATCGTGTGGCCGCTGTCGATGCGCTGGCCGCTCGGGATCTGGCGCAAGATGTTCGCGCCGACCCCGAAGCCGTTCGACGCGGCGCCGTACACCGATCCGGTGGTCGCGCGCGGCGCGTATCTCGTGCAGGGTCTCGGCCACTGCGGCGCGTGTCATACGCCGCGCGCGCCGACGATGCAGGAGCGCGGGCTGACCGACGCGGACGGCCCGGACTTCCTGGCCGGCGGCGCGGCGATCGACGGCTGGGTGCCGACGAGCCTGCGCGGCGAGCCGCGCACGGGCCTCGGCACGTGGAACGAAACCGAGATCGTGCAGTTCCTGAAGACGGGCCGCACGCTGCGCACGGCCGCGTTCGGCGGGATGACGGACGTGGTCGGCCACAGCATGCAGCACATGACCGACGACGACCTGAACGCGATCGCGCGCTACCTGAAGACGCTGCCGCCGCGCGTGCAGGGCGAGCAGCCGCACGTGTACGACGCGGCTGCTGCGAAGGCGCTGCAGACCGGCGACGCGAGCAAGCCGGGCGCGGCCGTCTATCGCGACAACTGCATGGCCTGCCACCGCAGCGACGGTCACGGCTACACGCGCGTGTTCCCGGCGCTCGCCGGCAACCCGGTCGTGCAGGGCGGCGATCCGACCTCGCTGATCCACGTGGTGCTGGAAGGCAGCGCGCTGGAGGGCACGCGCACCGCGCCGTCGACGTTCACGATGCCGCCGTTCGGCTGGCGCCTGTCGGACCAGGAAGTCGCCGACGTGTCCAACTTCGTGCGCACGAGCTGGGGCAATACGGGGGCGCCGGTGACGGCCGCGCAGGTCGCGAAGGTGCGCAAGAGCGTGCCGTCGACGCGGCCCGAACCGCCTCCGGGCGCGCGGTTCCCGCAAGCGTCGCGCTGACGGGGCGGCGGGGCGCCAGCCCCGCCTGTCCGATGTGCTTCAAGGCGCCGCCGCCTCCGCGCGGCGCCTTTCATTTCGCCGGGGTTGCACCCCGCAATGGCGCGCCGCCGCGTGAATTTTTCGCGGCCGCGCGCCATTTCTCCGCCTCATCCCTTATCCTTTCGTTCTTGAACCTTACTAAATAGTTACAAGAACTTCGGGAGGGGGGATGCCTCATGACGTCAGCCTGATTGCGTTGCTCGCGGCCGGTTTCGGTCTCGCGATGGTCTTCGGTTATTTCGCGTCGCTGTTGAAAATGCCGCCGCTCGTCGGCTATCTGCTTGCCGGGATCGTGATCGGCCCCGGTACGCCCGGCTTCGTCGGCGACCTGTCGCTCGCGCAGCAGCTTGCCGAAGTCGGCGTGATGCTGCTGATGTTCGGCGTCGGCCTGCATTTCTCACTCGGCGATCTCCTCGCGGTGCGCAAGATCGCGCTGCCGGGCGCGATCGTCCAGATTACGGTGGCCACGCTGCTCGGCGGCGGGCTCGCGCTCACCTGGGGCTGGAGCGTCGGTGCCGCGCTCGTGTTCGGGCTCGCGCTGTCGGTCGCGAGTACCGTCGTGCTGCTGCGCGCGCTCGAGGGGCGCGGGCTGGTCGAGACGGTCAACGGGCGCATCGCGGTCGGCTGGCTCGTCGTCGAGGATCTCGTGATGGTGCTCGTGCTGGTGCTGCTGCCGCCCGTCGCGGGGCTGCTCGGCGGCACGCCGCCCGGCGACGCGCACGCGGCCGGCGGCAGCGTATGGGGCACGCTCGGCGTCACGATGCTGAAGGTCGCGGCGTTCATCGCCTTGATGCTGGTGGTCGGCAAGCGCGTGTTTCCGCGCATTCTGTGGCTCGTTGCGCGCACGGGTTCGCGCGAGCTGTTCACGCTGTGCATGATCGCGGCCGCGGTCGGCATCGCGTTCGGCGCGGCGAAGCTGTTCGACGTGTCGTTCGCACTCGGCGCATTCTTCGCCGGGATGATGATGCGCGAGTCGGAGTTCAGCCGGCGCGCGGCCGACGAGACGCTGCCGCTGCGCGACGCGTTCTCGGTGCTGTTCTTCATCTCGGTCGGGATGCTGTTCGACCCGAAGATCCTGCTCGCGGAGCCGCTGCACGTGATCGAGGTCGCGGCGATCGTAGTGATCGGCAAGACGCTCGCGGCGGTCGCGCTCGTGATCGCGTTCCGCTATCCGCTGAATACCGCGCTGACGGTCGGCGCGGGCCTCGCGCAGATCGGCGAGTTCTCGTTCATCCTCGCCGGGCTCGGCCGCGCGCTCGGGCTGCTGTCGGCCGAAGGGCAGAGCCTGATTTTGGCCGTCGCGCTGATCTCGATCGCGATGAACACGCTGCTGTTCGCGATGATCGATCCGGCGCTCGCGTGGATCCGCAAGCATTCGGCGTTCGCGCGCAAGCTCGAGGCGCGCGACGATCCGCTCGCCGCGCTGCCGATGTCGACGCCGCAGACGCACCTGACCGGGCAGGTCGTGATCGTCGGCTACGGCAAGGTCGGCACGCGGATCGCACACGCGCTGGACGAGCGCGGCATCGCGTATGTCGTCGTCGAGCAGAATCGCGAGCTCGTCGAGAAACTGCGCGAGGACGGCATCGCAGCCGTGTCGGGCGATGCGATCGAGCCGATCGTGCTCGTGCAGGCACATATCGCGCGCGCCGGGATGCTGGTGGTGACGCTGCCCGACGTGTTCGACGTGCGGCAGATCGTCGAGATCTCGCGCACGCTGAACCCGGCGCTCGAGGTCGTGTTGTGCACGAACAGCGGCGACGAGGCCGCGCTGCTGTCGAACGAGGGCATTGGTACCGTGTTCATGGGCGAGACCGAACTCGCGCGCGGGATGACCGAGCACGTGCTCGGCAGGATGACGAAGCCGGTTGCGGCCGCTGCGCATTGAAGGTGCGCGGCATCGCGCCGCGCATCGGGCAGGGCGCGGCGGCCCGGGTGGCCGCCCGCCCTGCGCACCGCTTCACGATCAGTAGAACGTCTCCAGCGTCAGCTCCTGCGCCATCACGCGATTGCCGGCCAGCAGGCCGCCATCGACGGGCAACGCCACACCGGTGATGATCCGTGCAGCCGGCGAGCACAGGAACAGCGCAGCCTGCGCGACGTCGTCGGGCGTGGCGAAATCGTCGAGCGGATACCACTTTCTCAATGCCTCGAACACCTGCGGGTTACGCTCTACGCGCGCTTCCCACGCGGGCGTCTTCACGGTGCCCGGCAGCACGATGTTCGCGCGCACGCCGTCGCGGCCATATTCGATCGCGAGCGATTTCGTGTAGCTGATCAGCCCGGCCTTCGCCGCGCTGTACGCAGGATGCCCGAGCGCATGCACGCCGTTGACCGAACCGATGATCGCGATCGCGCCGCGCCCGCGTGTGCGCATGCCGGGCAGCACGGCTTCGACGCTCATGTAGGTGGCCGTCAGGTTCGCGTCGAGATCGGTGCGCCAGGTGGCGGGCGTCGTGTCGCGCAGCGTGGTCGACGCCGCCGTGCCCGCGTTCGCGACGAGCACGTCGACTGGCGGATGCGATTCGAGCAGCAAACGCAGCCGCTCGGCGTCGGTGAGATCGTCGACGACCGGCGCCACGCGCGCGTCGCCGAGCGTATCGAGGAAGCGATCGAGCGCCGCGCGGTCGCGATCGAGCGCGAGCACATGATCGCCGGCTGCGAGGAAGGTGCGGCACAGCGCCTGGCCGATGCCGCCGGCGGCGCCCGTCACGAGGGTGGTGCGTGTCATGTCGGCTCCTTGGGCGGGTTCACAGGCCGAGCGCGGCGCGCGCCTGCTTTTCGTTGTCGCGCGTGATCAGCGTGCCGGACGTCAGCACGAGCGGCGGCGGCGCCTGGTTCTTCGTGATCCAGTCATACATGTTGATGCTCGTCTGGTAGCCGTGCTGGCGCGGATTCAGCAGGATCGAGCCGTAGAAGCCCGTTGGCTTCGGCTTCGCGAATTCGTTGAGCGCGACCTGGCTGCCGTTGATGCCGACCGCGACCATCGCGTCGGCGCCGATGCCGCGCCCCTCGGCGGCACGTACCGCACCGACCGTCGTGTCGTCGTTCGAGCCGAATGCCACCCAGCGCTTGAAATTCGCGTGCTTGGTGAGCGCGATGTTCGCTGCGTTGAACGCGCCTTCGGTATCGGCCGTCATTTCGGGGGCATCGATCACGTTCGCGGCCGGAAAGCCGGCAGCCTTGAGCGCGTCGACCGCGCCGGTGGTGCGCTCTTTCGCGGTCGGCAACTGGTCGTACGCGATCCGGATGATGCCGACCTCGGCCGGATTCCAGCCGCGCCGCTTCGTTTCGTCCGCGATCGCCTGGCCGACCTGCTGGCCGATCTTGTACGCGGAGATGCCCATGTGCGGCACGCCCTGGAGCGGCGCGCCGCGGCCGTCGACGAGCTGGTCGTCGACCGACATCAGCTTGATCCCCGCGCGCTTCGCCTTCGCCGCGATGCCGGGGCCGAGCTTCACGTCGGGTGCGCAGATGATCACGCCTTGGGCCTTTTGCGCGGCGAGGCTGTCGAGTGCGGTCGACACCTTTTCACCGCTCGGCGTCGCGATCTTGATCAGCGTGAAGTGCTTTTCCTTCGCCGCCTGGTCGGCGAAGCGCCATTCGTCCTGGAACCACGGATCGTCCGGCTGTTTGACGAGGAAGCCGATTTTCACGTCGGCGGGGTCGGCGGCATGGGCGGGTACCCCGCCGACCAGCGCCGCGCTCGCCATGGCCAGTGCGAGCGTCTTCCAGTGGAATCGCATGCGTCTCACTCCTTTGTTGTAGTCGCGCATGCGGGCAGGGCTGCCCGGCACGCGGAAAAATTGTAGGAGGAGGCAGCGGAAACGCTCAAATGATGCGCGGCGTTCCTAAAAAGTGGGACGGTACTCGATGGCGGGGAGGGGTGAGGAGGCAACCAGGCTGTCGGGGCGTGACACGCGCGCCGCGGGGGCGGCGCGTCGCGCTGGCTGCGTCGCTCAACCCGCCGCCGTGTGTGCTTGCGCGGGCGCTCTCGACGGCGCGGCGGTCTTCAGCGGCGCGGCCGCTTTAGGCGCCGCGGCCGTCCTGGCCTGCGCCGCCGCTTTCGGTGCAGCCACCGTCTTCTGCGGCGCAACGGCCTTCGCCGGCGGCGTCTTCTCCGGCTCGACCGGTGCGTCGGGCGGCACGCCGAGCAACTGCAGCGAGCCGCTCGTGACCGACGCGAACACCGGGCCGGCCACAGTGCCGCCGTAGTAGCCCTTGCCGCGCGGCTCGTCGATCATCACCGCGACGATCAGGCGTGGGTTGCTCATCGGCGCCATCCCGGCGAACAGCGCGCGGTACTTGCCCTTCGCATAGGTTGCGCCGACCTGCTTGCGCGCAGTACCCGTCTTGCCGCCGATCCGGTAGCCGTCGACACGCGCGCGGCGCCCCGTACCGCCTTCGCCGACCGCCATCTCGAGCATCGAGCGGATCGATGCAGCCGTCTGTGCCGACGTCACGCGGTGGCCGCGATGCGCGTCGATCGTCTGCTGGTCAGTGCCGTTCTTCAGCAGCGACACCGGGTGCAGCGTGCCGTCGCCCGCATAGGCCGTGTAGGTCTGCGCGATCTGCAGCAGCGACATCGACAGGCCGTAGCCGTATGCCATCGTCGCCTGCTCGATCGGCCGCCAGCGCTTGTAGCCGCGCAGCCGGCCCGACGCGACGCCCGGGAACGTCAGTTCCGGCGCGCGGCCGATCCCGTACTCCTGGTATTTGTTCCAGATCGTTTCGGCGGGCAGGTTCAGCGCGAGCTTCGCGAGCGCGACGTTACTCGACTTCTGCAGCGCCTGCGAGACAGTCAGCGAGCCGTGGTTCGACGTGTCGTGGATCACGGCCGGGCCGATCTTGTAGGTGCCCGGCGACGTGTTGATGATCGTGTTCGCCGTGACCTTGCGCTCGTCGATCGACAGCGCGACGACGAGCGGCTTGATCGTCGAGCCCGGTTCGAACGTGTCGATCACCGCACGGTTGCGCAACTGCTGGCCGGTGAGGCGCGCGCGGTCGTTCGGGTCGAAGGTCGGGTAGTTCGCCAGCGCGAGGATCTCGCCGTTCTGCGCGTCGAGCACCACGACGCTGCCGGCCACCGCGTTGTTCTCGACCACGGCCGCCTTGAGCTGGCTGAACGCGAGCTGCTGGATGCGGCGGTCGATCGTCAGTTCGATCGTTGCGCCGTGCTGCGCCGGGACGAGCGGGCGCGTGTCCGACACGATGCGGCCGAGCCGGTCGCGGATCACCTCGCGCTGTCCGGACGTCCCCACCAGGCGCGCATTCGCCGCGAGTTCAACGCCTTCCTGGCCCTTGTCCTCGACGTTCGTGAAGCCGACCACGTGCGCGGCCGATTCGCCTTCGGGGTAGAAGCGCTTCGAATCGGCGATCTGCGTGATGCCGTCGATCGCGAGCTTGTCGAGCTTGCCCGCGGTGTCCGCGTCGACCTGCCGCTTGAGCAGCACGAACGTCTTGTCGTTGCCGAGGCGCCGCTTGACCTCGACGAGCGGCATGTCGAGCAGCTTCGAGATCTGCGGGTAGTCGGTGTCGGCGACCTGTTTCGGGTTCGCCCAGATTTCATAGGTCGACAGGCTGACGGCGAGCATCGCGCCGTTGCGGTCGACGATGCGCCCACGCGTCGCATCGAGCTCGATCGTGCGCTGGTAGCGCTTCTGGCCCTGGCCGACGTAGAACTCCTTGTTCGCGACCTGCACCCAGAAGGCGCGGCCGATCAGTGCGGCGAATGCGAGGAACACGATGATCACGATCAGCTTCGAGCGCCACATCGGCAGGCGCGACGCGAGCATCGGATTCTTGGTCGCGGCCGCGTACGGATCGGCGGGGTGGGTCTTCTTTTTCACGCTCATGCAATGGCCGGGTCGGGCCGCCGAAGGGCGGCGAGTCAGTCTGGATAATGCGATTGTAATAAATGAGTAAACACCGTGTGGGGAAAGTGTGTTCCGGCCCCGAGAAAAAACGGATATTGGCGCTCCGGCCTGGGGTGAAAAAGGGGAAGGAAAGGCGACGCGGATGCGGCACTTCAGCGGTGCAGCAGGCGATGAAGAGCGGGAGATTCGCTGCGTGTCGATCCGGGGGGGCGCGATCTTCGGTGCGGCCGATGCTGGCCATCCCCGGTGTGCGATCAATTGACCGGCCTGCGATTATTTCTTTAAGCCGGAAAATGAAAAGCGCCCCGAAATGGGGCGCCGTTAATACTGAATATCGAAATGAATATCACTGAAACCGGAATAAACCCGAAAACCGCAGACGAATTACATCGATGATTTCTATCGGGCGACGGAAATGAATTCCCGGTATTCCGGTTCGCTCGTGCAACGATCGACTGCCTGCAGTCGCCACGCGCCGGGGTGATCGCCGGCGAGCACCGCGGGACCCTGTTCGCGCTGCGTTGCATCGAATGACAGCCCCTTCAACTGGCACACGGCATTCCCGCCATCGGCCGCGCAGAGCGCCATTGCGCCCTCAACGTCGCGGACCTTGCCCCAGGTCGGCAGATCCATGCCCTGATGTGCCTCGCGCGACCACAGCCCCTCGTCAGTATCGACCCACAGTACCGCGAAGGAGTGCCGGGTTGCCGATTCGCTGCCATTAATCCGAATGGTGAGGCGCATTGTGATCGTCTCCTAAAAAAATGACACATTCGACCGTTTTGACTTGAACAGTCTAGATAGACTGGTGTGAAACGCAAGTGATAAACCGCAATAAATCTGTATTGAGTTCATTGCGATTTCAGATGGAACGACGTCTGACGATTCATGGTTATTCCGGCGGCGCGCGCAAACACGCGCGCACCGGCGATCGCGGTGCCGATGGCGGCTGAGTCGATCATCGAGACATGGGATGACATGGCTGCGAGGCGCGTCGATCTGTCGCGTGCGACCGGCGGTGGAAACCGGGCCGATCCGACGCGGCACCGCGCCGTCGAAAGGCGGCCCGAGCGGATGTTGCGGCGTTTTGACGGAGCGCCCGGTACGACAGACTCCGACAATCCCATACAAATCGCCACACTTTCACGAAACTTTCGGGACAGACTTGCCTGCGGTCGGGCCCCACACTGGGGTCTTCCCGATCCAGTGCCGCGGACGCCCGTCCTCGGCGGCTGCCGCCGCCTCGTGCCAGAGACGCGATCGACGCGATCGCGGGCCGCACGCCCGATCGGGACTGCCGGGGCGCGCGTCAGGCCCAGGCCCGGCCGGTGAGCCGTGCGCAGCCCGCAACCGCGGGCGTCGCGCCGCCCGGCCGATTCTTCGAAGGAGACTATCGTGCTGATCTGGAAAACCGCGTTGTCGCTCAACTGGCGGACGAGCCTCGTGTCGCCGGCCAGCGCACCGGTCGCGGCGGCGAACGTCGGGCGCCTGGTGCTGACCGGCGCAACCGGCTTCATCGGCAGTACCGTGCTGACGGCGCTCGTCAATGCGGGGTTGCTCGACCGCATCGTCTGCGTCGTGCGTGCGCAGGATCGCGGCCACGCCGTTGCGCGGCTGCGCGAAGCGGCGCTGCGCGCGGGGCTGGCGCCGTACTGGGCGTCGCGCCTGACCGATGCGAACGTGATCGTCGGTGCGCTCGGCGACGTGTGGCAGGGCGCCGACGCGCCGCGCCTCGCCGCCGCGACGCACGTGATTCATTGCGCGGGCCATGCGTCGCCGGCCGACGGCGCACACCTGCAGACCGACATCGCCGATGCGGTGCGCTTCGCCGAACGCTTCGCCCGGGCGCCGCGCCTGCAGCGCTTCGTGTATGTCGGTACGGCCTATGCGCATGCGGGGCGCGGCGGCATCGTACAGGAAGAGGCCGCGGGCGACGCAGCGAACGCCGTCGCGCGCGATGATGAAGGCCTGCCGGGTGCGGTGCTCGCGGCGGACTACCTGCACGCGAAGGCGGAGACCGAGCAGCGTCTGCGCGCGCTCGGGCTGCCGCTCGTCGTGGTGCGGCCGTCGCATGTGGTCGGCCACACGGTGCTCGGTACGCGGCCCGCGCCGAATTCGTTCTGGATGTTCCGGCTCGCGCATGCCGCGCGCCGTTTCACCGCGCGACCGATGACGCGCATCGACATCGTGTCGGTGGACGACGTGGCGCGTGCGACGATGCTGCTGGCCGTCAAGCCGACGCTCGCGCACGACCTGTATCACGTGTCGGCGGGTGACGAGGCACCGCAAGTCGCGCAGATCGTGCGTGCGATGGACGAGGCGGCGGGGATGACGGGCGCGCCGCGCTACGCGGCGTGTGCGCCAGCCGAGTTGCCGCTCGTGGTGCGCGATGTGCTCGGGCGGACCGATCCGGCACTCGAACGCGTGATCGGCCGGGCCCTGCAGCGCTGCGGGGAATTCGCGACGGTCGATCGCGTGTTCGACAACCGCCGCGTGCGCGACGAAATCGATTTCGAACCGTTGCCGTTCATCGATTACGTCGAGGAATGCATGCGCACGTCGCGCGGCGTGGCCGTGACCGAGCTGATGCGCGGCGCGGTGCACTGATCGCCCGCGCTGCACCGGCGCCCGTTCCCGCGGTTGGCGGGAGCGGGCGCCGTTTTCACGTGTTGCCGCCGAGCTCGATGAGCCGGTCGAGCGCGCGATAGATGTCTTCGAGGCCGTCCTGGCCGAACCGCGATTCAAGCTGCCGGTACTGCTCGTCGATCCGCGGACCGATTTCCGTGACCAGTTTCCTGCTTTGCGGCGTCAGGCTCACCAGCAGCCTGCGCTGATCTTCCTGTGCGCGCGTGCGCGTGATCAGGCCGTCGCGCTCCATCCGTTCCAGCACGCCCGTGAGGCTCGGGCTCAGGATGCAGCAGCGTCGTGCGATCTGTCCCGCTTCGAGTGCCTGCGCCGGTTCGCCGTCGAGCACGCGGATGATCCGCCATTGCTGTTCGGTCAGCGCGAATTCCTTGAGAATGGGGCGAAACAGACCCATCAGCGTTTCGCGGGCCTCGAGCAGCAGCATGGCCAGGTTGCGATGGTCGAGCGTACGGTTCATCGGGGTGGGTAGAGGACGGGGACGCATCAATCTTAACAGCCGCGGGTAGTGAATTTCGCATATCAGGGTAATCGAGGTTGCCAGCGCCCGATTGTTTACTTAAGATATTAACTATTGACGATGCGCCGCGACGCGCGGCAGGGGAATGACGCATGGAGCTGTCTTGCACGACCGCCGCGGCGCCGCCGTTGCCGGTCGCCATCGGTACCGTCTACGGTGCGCTGCTCAACGAGCGTGCGGCGCTCGACGCGCTCGGCGATGCCGTGAACGCACCGCCTTACGGACGCCCGCCGCAGGCGCCGATTCTTTACATCAAGCCCGCCAACACGCATGCGACCGACGGCGCGGCCGTCGTCGTGCCGTCCGGCGTCGATGCGCTGGAGATCGGCGCGTCGGTGGCCGTCGTGTTCGCCCGCCGCGCGACGCGCGTGCCGGCCGCGCAGGCACTCGACACCCTTCACGGTTTCACGCTCGCGAGCGACGTGTCGGTGCCGCATCCCGATTACTACCGTCCGGCCGTGCGCTTCAAGTGCCGCGACGGTTTCTGCCCGCTGGGCCCGGCCATCGTGCCGGTCGCCGCGCTGGGCGATGTCGACGCGATCGGCTTGACCGTACGGATCGACGGCGAGGTGGCCGTCGCCGCCTCGACGGCTACGCTGATTCGCTCCGTGCGCGAGTTGATCGCCGACGTGACGGCCTTCATGTCGTTCGACGCGGGCGATGTCTTGCTGCTCGGCGTTGCCGGCGGCGCACCGCGCGCCCGAGTGGGTAGCACGATCGAGATCGCCGCCGCCGGGATCGGCACGTTGCGGCACACGCTGATTGCGGAGGAGACACGATGAAGACGGCACGCGTCATCTACAACGGCGCCCTGCATGCGGCCGAACCGGCCGGCGACGGCGCGATCCGCCTCGATACGGGCCGCGTCGTCGCGGAAGAGGTGGTCGAATGGCTGCCGCCCGTTGCGCCGCGCACGACGTTCGCGCTTGGCCTCAACTACGCCGACCACGCGAAAGAGCTCGCGTTCAAGGCGCCGAGCGAGCCGCTGATCTTCCTGAAGGGGCCGAACACGTTCATCGGCCACCGGTCGCGTACCGTGCGCCCGGCCGATGCCACCCACATGCATTACGAGTGCGAGCTGGCGGTCGTGATCGGCCGGCCCGCGCGCAACGTGAGCCGCGCGCAGGCGCTCGACTACGTGGCCGGCTATACGGTCGCGAAC
Source organism: Burkholderia lata (assembly GCF_000012945.1). NCBI lineage: Bacteria > Pseudomonadati > Pseudomonadota > Betaproteobacteria > Burkholderiales > Burkholderiaceae > Burkholderia > Burkholderia lata. The sequence continues at coordinate 2,025,273 of NC_007511.1, read as the reverse complement.
GACTACGCGATCCGCGACTATCTCGAGAACTACTACCGGCCGAACCTGCGCGTGAAGAACCGCGACACCTGCACGCCGCTCGGGCCGTGGTTCGTGAGCCGCGACGAGATCGGCGATGCGGGCGACCTGACACTGCGTACGACGGTGAACGGCCACGAGACGCAGCGCGGCAGCACGCGCGACATGATTTTCGACGTGCCGGCACTGATCGAGCACATCAGCGGTTTCATGACGCTCTCGCCGGGCGACCTGATCCTGACCGGCACGCCCGAGGGGCTGGCGGACACGAAGCCGGGCGACGAGGTCGTGACCGAGATCGAAGGGATTGGCCGGCTCGTGAACACGATCGTCGGCGAAGCAGACTACTATCGCGCCGGCTGAGCCCGTCGCCCAAGGAGAGAGCATGACCATCAAGCACTGGATCGGCGGCCGGGAAGTCGAGAGCCGCGAGACGTTCACGACGCTGAATCCCGCGACGGGCGATGTCATCACCGACGTCGCATCGGGCGGCGAGGCCGAAGTCGACGCGGCCGTGCGCGCCGCGAAGGAAGCGTTCCCGAAATGGGCGAGCACGCCCGCCAAGGAGCGCGCGAAGCTGATGCGCAAGCTCGGCGAGCTGATCGAGAAGAACGTGCCGAATCTCGCGGCGCTGGAGACGCAGGACACCGGCCTGCCGATCGCGCAGACGAGCAAGCAGCTGATTCCGCGCGCATCCGAGAACTTCAACTTCTTCGCGGAAGTGTGCGTGCAGATGAACGGCCGCACCTATCCGGTCGACGACCAGATGCTGAACTACACGCTGTACCAGCCGGTCGGCGTGTGCGCGCTGGTGTCGCCGTGGAACGTGCCGTTCATGACCGCGACGTGGAAGACGGCGCCGTGTCTCGCGCTCGGCAACACGGCCGTGCTGAAGATGTCGGAGCTGTCGCCGCTGACGGCCGATCAACTCGGCCGCCTCGCGCTCGAAGCCGGCATCCCGCCGGGCGTGCTCAACGTCGTGCAGGGCTATGGCGCGACGGCCGGCGATGCGCTGGTGCGCCATCCGGACGTGCGTGCGGTGTCGTTCACCGGCGGCACCGTCACCGGCAAGCGGATCATGGAGCGTGCCGGTCTCAAGAAGTATTCGATGGAACTCGGCGGCAAGTCGCCGGTGCTGATCTTCGACGACGCCGATTTCGACCGCGCGCTCGATGCATCGCTGTTCACGATCTTCTCGATCAACGGCGAACGCTGCACGGCCGGCTCGCGGATCTTCGTGCAGCGCACGATCTACGACCGCTTCGTGCAGGAATTCGCGCGCCGCGCGAACAACCTCATCGTTGGCGATCCATCCGATCCGGCCACGAATCTCGGCGCGATGATCACGCGCCAGCACTGGGAGAAGGTGACGGGCTATATCCGCATCGGCGAGCAGGAAGGCGCACGCGTGGTCGCGGGCGGCGCGGACAAGCCGGCGGGCCTGCCCGACCATCTGCGCAACGGCAACTTCGTGCGGCCGACCGTGCTGGCCGACGTCGACAACCGGATGCGCGTCGCGCAGGAAGAGATCTTCGGGCCGGTCGCGTGCATCATCCCGTTCGAGGACGAAGACGACGGGCTGCGGCTCGCGAACGACACCGCGTACGGCCTTGCGTCGTACATCTGGACGCAGGACGTCGGCAAGGTGCATCGCCTCGCGCGCGGCATCGAGGCCGGGATGGTGTTCGTGAACAGCCAGAACGTGCGCGACCTGCGCCAGCCGTTCGGCGGCGTGAAGGAATCGGGTACCGGGCGCGAGGGCGGCGAGTACAGTTTCGAGGTGTTCGCGGAGATCAAGAACGTGTGCATCTCGATGGGTTCGCACCACATTCCGCGCTGGGGCGTGTAACGGGCGCGAGTCGTCTGGCAGCACGAAATGATTCCTTAGCCGGAATGCCGGCCAAGCATGGGGCTGGAGTAAGCGCTAAAGCGCTAACTCCAGCCGACAGGAGACTTGAACGATGGGCAAACTGTCCCTCGCCGCAAAAATCACGCACGTGCCGTCGATGTACCTGTCGGAATTGCCCGGCAGGCATCACGGCTGCCGCGAGGCGGCGATCCGCGGCCATCAACTGATCGGCGAGCGCTGCCGCGCGCTCGGCGTCGACACGATCGTCGTGTCGGACGTGCACTGGCTCGTCAACGCCGGCTATCACGTGAACTGCAACGCGCAGTTCTCGGGCACGTACACGAGCAACGAGCTGCCGCATTTCATCCGCGACATGCAGTACGCATATCCGGGCAACCCGGCGCTCGGCCGGTTGATCGCCGAGACAGCCAGTGAGCGCGGGATCGCGACGCGCGCGCACGAGATCGACAGCCTCGAGCTCGAGTACGGCACGCTCGTGCCGATGCGCTACATGAACGCCGACCAGCACTTCAAGGTCGTGTCGATCGCTGGCTGGTGCATGTGGCATCAGCTCGACGAAAGCCGGCGTTTCGGCGAGGCGCTGCTCGAAGCGATCGAAAAGAGCGATTCAAACGTCGCGTTTCTCGCGAGCGGGTCGCTTTCGCACCGCTTCAACGACAACGGCAGCCCCGAGGAATCGATCCACGAGATCAGCCGCGAATTCTTCCGGCAGGTCGACCTGCGTGTGGTCGAGCTGTGGAAGCAGGGCGATTTCAAGACCTTCTGCGCGATGCTGCCCGAGTACAACACGCATTGCCACGGCGAAGGCGGGATGCACGACACCGCGATGCTGCTCGGCTTGCTCGGCTGGGATCGCTACGACAAGCCTGTCGAGATCGTCACCGACTATTTCGCGAGCTCGGGGACCGGGCAGATCAATGCGATCTTTCCGTTGTCCTGAACGACGCGCCCCGCATTCGACAGGAGACTAGCCATGCCACATATCGTCGTCGAATACACCGCGAACATTCGCGACGACGCGCGCATTCCGACGTTGCTGCGCACGATCAACGCCACATTGATCGCGCAGGGCGGCGTGTTCCCGACGGGCGGCATCCGCTCACGGGCGATCGAACTGCAGGACTACTGCGTGGCCGACGGGTCGGAGGACGACGCGTTCGTCCACGTGACGCTCAAGATCGGCTCGGGCCGTACCGACGAGCAGAAGAAAGCCGCGTGCGACGCGCTGTTCGATGCGATCAAGGCGCATTTCGCGGAACTGTATGCGAAACGCTACCTCGCGCTGTCAATGGAACTGACCGAGTTCAGCGAAAGCGGCTCGTACAAGCACAACAATATCCACGCCCGCTACAAGCGGGCCGGCTGAACCCCATTCCCGATCCGACCATGCTCGAACCCGCCATCATCGACCAGCTCGCGCAGCGTCTGCACGACGCCGAGCGCGAGCGCAAGCAGATCCGCCAGATCTCGCTCGACCATCCCGACATCACGATCGACGACGCGTATGCGATCCAGCGCGCGTGGGTCGCCCTCAAGCTCGCAGAAGGCCGCACGCTGAAGGGCCACAAGATCGGCCTCACGTCGAAGGCGATGCAGAACACGTCGCAGATCGACGAGCCCGACTACGGCGCGTTGCTCGACGACATGTTCTTCGCCGACGGCGGCACGATTCCCACCGGCCGCTTCATCGTGCCGCGCGTCGAGGTCGAGCTCGCGTTCGTGCTCGGCAAGCGGCTGACCGGCCCGGACTGCACGATCTTCGACGTGTACGACGCGGTCGATTACGTCGTGCCGGCGCTCGAGATCATCGACGCGCGCAGCCAGTCGATCGACCCCGACACGAAGCGGCCACGCAAGGTGTTCGACACGATCGCCGACAACGCGGCGAACGCGGGCGTCGTGATCGGCGGGCGGCCCGTGAAGCCGCAGGACGTCGACCTGCGCTGGGTCGCGGCGATCATGTCGCGCAACGGCGTGGTCGAGGAAACGGGCGTCGCGGCCGGCGTGCTGAACCATCCGGCGAACGGCGTCGCATGGCTCGCGAACCGGCTGTCGCGCTTCGACGTCGCGCTGGAGCCGGGGCAGATCGTGCTCGGTGGTTCGTTCACGCGGCCGTGCGCGGCGCGGCCGGGCGACACGTTCAGCGTCGACTACGGCCCGCTCGGGACGATCCAGTGCTACTTCGAGTGAGGTAAGCGAGCGATGCAGATTCCTTCGAATGTCTTCAAGGCCGCGCTCGCGCGTGGCGATGCGCAGGTCGGGCTGTGGCTCGGGCTCGCGAATCCGTACAGCGCCGAAGTGGTTGCGGGCGCCGGTTTCGACTGGCTGCTGATCGACGGCGAGCATGCGCCGAACACGGTGCCGACGATCCTCGCGCAACTGCAGGCGATCGCGCCGTATCCGTCGCATCCGGTCGTGCGCGTGCCGTGGAACGATCCGGTGATCATCAAGCAGGTGCTCGATCTTGGGGCGCAGACGTTGCTGGTGCCGATGGTGCAGAGTGCGGACGAGGCGCGCGCGGCGGTGGCGGCAACGCGTTATCCACCGCACGGGATTCGCGGTGTCGGTAGCGCGCTGGCGCGTGCGTCGCGGTGGAATCGCGTCGGTGATTACCTGCATCGCGCGAACGACGAGATGGCCGTGCTCGTGCAGGTCGAGACGCGGGCCGGGCTCGAGGCGATCGATGCGATTGCGCGCGTCGAAGGTGTGGACGGCGTGTTCATCGGGCCGGCTGATTTGGCCGCAGACCTCGGGCATCTCGGCAATCCGGGGCATCCGGATGTGCAGGCCGCAATCGATGGCGCGATCCGGACGATCAAGGCAGCCGGCAAGGCACCGGGCATTCTCAGTGCGGATGAGGCGGCCGCGCGGCGCTATCTGGAAGCGGGGGCGTTGTTCGTCGCGGTTGGGGTGGATACGACGCTGCTGGCGAGGAGCGCGGAGCGGTTGGCTGCGCAGTTCAAGGGGAAGGGGGAAGAGGCCGTGAAGAAGGGGGATGGGACGTATTGAACGAAGCGACGCGTCTGAATATTAAGGGGGTGATCGTATTTCGTTTATTTCGAATAAATTGATGCGCTCCTGAAATCCCAATTGGAGCGCGCGATGCCTCATACCACGACACCCGACATGGTTTTGCCAGTCGAGCGCGAGATGCAGGTGGCTGTCGAAGGGCAGCGCACGCTGGCGGCTTATCTCGCGACACGAGCCGATACGTAGCGCATCCATATCTTTGACGACGAAAGTCGCGCGCATAACGTTGAGCTTCCGACATCCGCATTGCGTTTGTTGGTGGATATCCTCACGGAGATGGCCGACGGTAATGCGGTCAAGGTTGTCCCCGTTCATACGGAATTGACGACCCAGGAAGCGGCGGATTTGTTCAATGCTTCTCGTCGGTATCTGATCAAGCTGCTTGAATCGAATGCATTGCCTTATTACCGCACAGGCAAGCATCGGCGCATACGTTTTTCCGATCTGATGCGCTACAAGGCGGAGCGCGATCAGGCGAGCGCAGATGCAATGAATGAGTTGAGCAGACAGGCACAGGAACTGCGGATCGGCTACGAATAACGAGTTCGTCGTTTGCAGTTGTCTACAATGGTTTGGACGGATTGCGTTCCACCGTCCGGCCCGTGATGAGCAAGTGCGACAAGTGTTTCTACAGGTTTTTTGTGACTCGCTGATGAGATACTGTTGATGCGTGGTAGCTGTGCGGCATTGTTAGGCTTTGTGCGGCATTGTAAGGTCGAGGATTCTACAATCCGAGTGACAGCATGACGCACTATAACAATAGGATTCCATACTTCAAGATCAACAAGCTCATGTGGAGATGGAAGCTATGCGAGGGGGACGATGGGGGCATCCCTGCGTGTCAAGTCGGCCTATCAATGTCAATGGCTCCCCCGATGAAGAGGTCGCCAGTCAAATCATCGACGTTCGTTGCGCGGGCCGACAAGCGGGATTCGCTCGATAAGATGGTGGACGACATCGAAAGGATCGCGGATACATTTTCACGCTTCAAGAAATGGTTGGACACGCCTCATCCGCCCAAGCAACCGAAGCCGGCGGAGACGGAAAAGGAAGTGCCGCCTTTCGATATTCAGCAAATCCCTGACACCATGCGCAAAGAGCGTATGCCGGTTTCGGCGAAGCTGATGGAGCGATGGTTTTCTGGAGAGCTTAACTATTCGATCACACCAAAAGATCAGCAGAACGAGATCAACCAGGATGGCGAGCTCTACCCTGAGTCGATGGTCGATCGAACCACTATAAAACTAGATTGGGTTCTTAGGCATGAGCGTGCAAAAAAGCAATACGAGAATCTCATAAATGCCGCCATATATAGCCCGCGTGCATATGAAATCCTTAAGGATATTCTTGGTCGCTACAGTAGTCACGGGGAGGTGTCACCCTGGACGGTAAGCGGCAACGATATCCGAAAACTACACAAGAAATTCCAGTTTCAGCGAGCGGCGGTAGAGAGTTCATTTGAACAGAAAGCATTGCAGGCTGTTCGGCGGTTTCCGGAAGGTGGCGTTCCCGACGATCTAACAGGTGCGCTGGGAGCATTCAATCTTTATGCGGCGGTGGCTCGCGTTACTTTCGATACCGAGAATAATAGCGCTACGGTTACGCACATTGTCGTATACGTAAGAGATGGTTATTCCTTTGAAGGACCTGTAGATTCGCGGTCACAGTATCTAGGTCATTGGGGAAGAGGTGGTGTGATAATCGTTCCGATGTACGCGGCGGCGAATCTTGCGGATCAGCCGTGGTTTGATTATCCAATAGTGGCAGGCGGCACGGCCGCAAACCTCTATGAACCCGGGAAAACTTACTATCCGGTTCGAAATCGCTCGTTCAGAGAGTGGCAAACTAGATACCGACGAGGTGGAGATTTCATAATTTTTTCCGACTATAAGCCAATCATGTTGGCTAAGCCAATAACGGTATATTTTGAATGAACGGGTTGGCGACTGCTATGCAAGGAGCGGGGATTGTTGTACTCGCAGAAATTGTGGTGTTTGCAGTAATTGCTTGTCTTCTGATGGTTGTTTTGTATGGGATGTCGCATAAAGAGGGGCGTATCACGCGAATGAAATCTGGAATGAAGGCGCTAGGTTTCGCTCTGGTATCTGTCACTTTGCTGTGCTGGGCCGGCTCTTACTATAAGGATGCGCGCATCCGTGCTCATGCGACACAGTTTGATACCGAGCGATCGAGGAACGACGGGGGCCGTTACACGGCGCAATACGCGTACCTGGGAAGAGATCTGATCCTTTTGCGACTCTATCGGACATCCGACATGCGATTGCTTGCCGAGCGGACTTACGAGTATCCGGATGCCGTCCGATTGGTGTGGACTAAGGAATCCTTGATATTCGATACTGCTGCTGATAGTGATGGCGAGATTAAGCTTCCGCCTACACATTTCGATCGATTCACGGCGATGTTGCCGTAGGCGATCGGTGATCGGGCAAAGAAGCGGTCCCAGGCCCGTGAAGCCGCTTCGTGATTTTCTTGTGTGATTAGACGTTAAAGCGTACACATTCTCGACGAGTGCGCTTGCAGCGTAATCGTTCCGATTTTCTCGTCGGGTAGCTCGAGCGGACATCATGTCTGATAGATCGGGGATGCCCAATGCAGGTATCTCGATAATCTGCAACGCCAGGGCATGGTTCAGACTTGCAAGGTGCTTAAAGCCTATCGGGAAATCCATTGGACTGCTGTTGCGCGATAAGTCGGTTCGATGCGATACGCGGATTACTCACTATGCTGCGCTTGGAGTTGGCGCCCAACCTCCATATACCTCCCCGGCGTCGTCCCCAACGCGCGCCGGAACATGTCGATGAACGCGCTCACGTTGTCGTACCCGAGATCGAGCGCGATCGTCGTCACCGGCACGCCGTCGGCAATTCTTTCCAGCGCCCGCAGCAACCTGGCCTGCTGACGCCACTGCGCGAACGTCAGCCCCGTCTCCGCGACGAAGCGGCGGCTCATCGTCCGGGCGCTGATGCCGGCCCATTCGGCCCATTCCTCCAGCCGCCGGTTGTCCGCGAGATCCGCGGCAAGCGCATCGGTGATCTTCATCAGCCGCGGATCCTGCGGCCGCACCAACCCCAGCGCCTCGACTTCCGACGACGCGATTTCATCGAGGATCACGTCGGCGATCCGTGTCCGCGCGGCATCCAGCTCCGAACCATCCCAACTCGCCGCACGTTGCACGGCTTCGCGCAGCAGCGGCGTCGTGCGGATCGCGCGCGGCGTATCCGGCAGCGCCGCACAGCGCGCTTCGGCAACGAACGCCGACCAGCCGGAAATCGGCCCGAACGAGCGCAACGAATGCCGGCAATGCGGCGGAATCCAGATCGCATGGATCGCCGGCACGACCCAGTCCTGGTCGTCGAGACCGATCGTCAGCAGCCCGCTCAACGCACCGACGAGCTGGCCGCGCGCATGCGTGTGCGGCGGCGTCACGCGCGGGTCGCGTTGCGACAGGACGGCCGCGACGACGAACGGGCCATCATCGGACGTGACGAATCGAGCGGGCAGGAGTGGATCGGACATGGCCGGATATCGGTATCGAATGGCCGTTATACCGGAGATCGGCCGGATTCGCACGCCTACACTGCGTTCATCGATGACAACCGGAGTACGAAACGATGCGAGCCGAACAGATGCTTCCCGACCATGCGGACCGGATCGAGGCCCACGGAACGACGATCCGCAAAGGCACCGTCGGTGCGTTCCTGGTCAACGCGCGGGTGCTGACCGACCCGAACGCCGCGCCTGCCGACCGGGCGCGCGCGGAAGCCGACACGATCGATGCATTGCCCGCGTTGCGCGCACTGGGCCTGTTCGACGTGCTGGACGTGCGCGATCCCGCGCTGCGCGCGTGGCTCGATGCGCAATGACGCGCGCCGCGATCGTCGATCGAGATCCCCGATTCAAGGAGCAACCATGAAAGCAGCAGTTGTGACCGGCGCCGGCGAGCGTCCCGTCCATATGGAATTCGAAGCACCGCATGCGATGCCGGGCCACCGCCTGATCGACGTGACCGCGTCCGCGCTGAGCCGGATCGCACAGGCGCGTGCGTCCGGCACGCATTACTCGTCCGATGGACGCTATCCGTTCGTCGTCGGCGTCGACGGCGTGGGCCGTCTCGACGACGGGCAACGCGTTTATTTCTTCGGCTCGCCCGCACCGTTCGGCGCGATGGCCGAGCGCACGATCGCACCCGATACGCGATGCGTGCCGCTGCCCGACGCACTCGACGACGTGACGGCTGCAGCGATCGCGATTCCCGGGATGTCGTCGTGGGCCGCGTTGACGGAGCGCGCGCGGCTCGTCGCGGGCGAGACGGTGCTCGTCAACGGCGCGACGGGTACGTCGGGACGGCTGGCGGTGCGGATCGCGAAGCACCTCGGCGCCGCGAAGGTGATCGCGACCGGCCGCAACGCGGCCGCGCTGCAAGCGTTGCTCGGTGCGGGTGCGGATGCCGTCGTGTCGCTGCAGCAGGACGACGCGCATCTGGCGCGTGCGCTCGAGCCGCATTTCCGCGCGGGCGTGGATGTCGCGCTCGATTATCTGTGGGGGAGCAGCGCGCAGGCATTGCTGGTTGCCGCGGCGAAGGCGACGCCCGAGGGCCGCCGGCTGCGCTTCGTGCAGATCGGCTCGATCGGCGGCGCGGACGTGCTGTTGCCGGGTGCGGTGTTGCGGGCGACCGCGATCGAGCTGATGGGCAGTGGCCTCGGCAGTGTGTCGCTGCCGCGCCTGCTGGCCTCGGTGCGCGGCGTGTTCGACGCGGCCGGGCCGGCTGGCCTGACAATTGAGACGCGGGCGGTGCCGCTGGCGGACGTCGGCGCGCATTGGAGCGACACGAGCAGCGTGGTGCGACCGGTGTTCACGATGGGCGATGGCGAATGATGAAGAGGCGGCGCGCGGCTTGGCTGCACGCGTGGCGGGCGCCGTTTGCGCACGCGATCTCTTCAGGATACCGATGGGTTCGGCGAGCCGCTTCGTGCAACGACCGAGGCTCGGGTGGCCCGTCGCGAGCGAGCGAACGAGCGAACGAGCCACCGACGCGGCGCGCAACGCGCGCGCCGCCACCCGCCGCATCAAACTCAGAACCGCTGCTGAATCCCGGCTGTCACCCCGACCTGCGTGGTGCCGTAACCATTGACATCGCGCGACACGCCGACCTTCTGCCCGTGCTGCCCGATCGCAAACGCACCGGCCGCATACAGCACCGTGCGCTTCGACAGTGCGTATTGCGCGCGCATCGACACGAGCGTCGGATCGGCATCCGTGCCGCCCTTGATGTTCTGGTGATACACGGCGCCGATCAACGAGAACGTCGGCGTGAACTGGTACGACCCGCCGACCCAATACATGTCGCTCAACTGGTTCGCGGCGCTCGTGCGATACGTGCGCTTGTAGTTGCGATAGCCGGCCATCGTCTTCAGGTTGCCGAAGTCGTAGCTCAGGCCCGCGTGGATACCCTGGATGTAGTTGACCGGATCGGCCGGCGTCACGCTGTCGGACGCACCGTTCTGCCGGTCGAACGCGACCACCGCGGCGAACGGGCCGCCCTCGTAGCCGATCGCCGCATCGTACTTCGAGCTGGTTTTCACGCTGCCGGGCACGTTGCCGAAGCCGTACATCGCGCCGAACTTGAAGCCGCTGAATTCGCCGTCGTAGCGCACCGCATTCGACGAGCGCGTGAACATGCCGTCCTTGCGGCCGCCGGTGGCCATCGACGATGTTGCCCACGAGTAGTTCTGCGCATAACCCATCGGGTCGAACGGCAGCATGTAGTCGTAGGTGACGGTGAAGTTGCGGCCGAGCGAGATCTCGCCCCACTTGCCCTTCAGGCCGACGGTGGCGCGGCGCCCGAAGATTGAGTCGGGGCCGTCGTCGGACGCGCCGTTGGCGAGATCGATCCCGCTTTCGAGACGGAACACGGCCTTCAGCCCGCCGCCGAGATCCTCGACGCCGCGCAAGCCCCAGCGCGACGTATTCTTGTTGCCGGATTTGAGCTTGTACGAATTGCCGCCTTCCGGCGCCGCGTGGTTGGCGAACTCGATGCCGGCATCCATGATCCCGTACATCGTGACCGACGACTGCGCGTGCGCGGCGCCGGCGGTGAGGCCGGCGACGGCGGCCGAGCCGGTCAGGACGGCGGCGCGAAGGGAGCGTTCTGCGCGTGACTTCATTGACGGTGTCTCCTTGGTTCTTGTGAGTGGGTGAAACAGGGCGAAACAGGGTGAAGCGAATGCGGCGCGCAGCACGCCGCGGCGGACGCCAGAAGACGTCCGCCGGACCTGCCTGTCATGACATGACGGAAAGCGCGCAGGTGGCGGGCGGAGCGCCCGCCGCGCGGGTCAGCCCGCTTTCGCGAACGCCCAGCAGTCGTTGGTCGGGAATTCGATCCAGTGCTTGCCCGCTGCGCGCGGCACGTGTCCGAAGGCGCGCAGGCGCATCTCGCCGCAATGGAACAGGTACTCCCAGCGGTCGCCGAGATACATCGACGTGACGAGGTCGGCCTGCAGCCGGTTTGCGCCGGGGCCGTCGGCGACCTGCACGCGTTCGAGGCGGATCACGGCCTGCGCGTCCTGGCCCGGTGCGAACGTGTCGCGGGCGACCGCCTGCAGTTCCCAGCCGTCGCCGGCGAGCGTTACGCGTTCACCGTTGACGGCTGCGACGCGCGCATCGATCCGGTTGTTGCTGCCCATGAATTCGGCCGTGTACAGCGAGCGCGGTGCGCCGTACAGCTCGGCCGGCGTGCCTTCCTGTTCGATGCGGCCGTTGCGCAGCAGCAGGATGCGGTCGGACATCGCCATCGCCTCGGTCTGGTCGTGCGTGACGCACAGGGCCGACAGACCGAGCGACACGATCAGCTCGCGCAGCCATGCGCGTGCTTCCTCGCGCAGCTTTGCGTCGAGGTTCGACAGCGGCTCGTCGAGCAGGATCACCGGCGGGTTGTAGACGAGCGCGCGCGCAATCGCGACGCGCTGCTGCTGGCCGCCCGACAGTTGATGCGGGAAGCGTTCCGCGAGATGGCCAAGGCCGAGCTGGTCGAGTGCAGACTGCACGCGGCGTTTCTGTTCTGCCGGCGCGACGCGGCGCAGCTTCAGCCCGTAGCCGACGTTGTCGGCGACGGTGCGGTGCGGCCACAGCGCGTACGACTGGAACACGAGGCCGAGCGAGCGCTGCTCGACGGGCAGGTCGACGCGCTGCGCGCCGTCGAAGAACACGCGGTCGTCGAGCTGGATGCGGCCGTCGGACGGCTGTTCGAGGCCGGCCACCGCGCGCAGCAGCGTGGTCTTGCCGCTGCCCGACGCGCCGAGCAGGCACACGACTTCGCCGGCCTTCAGTTCGAACGACACGCCCTTGAGGATCGGATTGGTGCCGTAGCTGAGATGCAGGTCGTCGACGATGAGCTTATCCATGAAGTTTCACTCCGAAACGCAGGGCCACGCCGAGACCGGCACCGACCATCGCGATGTTGATGACAGAAAGCGCGGCGACCTGGTCGACGGCGCCGGTCGCCCACAGCGACACAAGCAGCGCGCCGATCACTTCGGTGCCGGGCGACAGCAGGTAGACGGCCGTCGAGTATTCGCGCTCGAAGATCATGAAGATCAGGAGCCATGCGGCGAGCAGGCCGAAACGCACGAGCGGCAGCGTCACGTCGAGCGACACGCGGCTGCGCGTTGCGCCGACGCTGCGGCCGGCTTCCTCTAGCTCGGGGCCGACCTGCAGCAGCGCGCTCTGGATGAGCCGCATCCCGTACGCGAGCCACACGACCGTGTAAGCGATCCAGATGCTCCACATCGAGTTCTTCAGCTCGCGCAGGCCGGGGACGAACAGGAAGATCCACAGGAACGCGAGACCGGCGAGCAGGCCGGGCACCGCGCGCGGCAGCAGCACGAGGTAGTCGAGCAGCTTGGTGGCCCAGTCGGGGCGGCGGTGGCCGGCGAACGCGACGAGCGAGTAGAAGCCGATCGCGAGCGCGCCGCCGATTACGCCGATGCCGAGCGTATTGACGATCGCGCGCACCAGGTTGTCCTGCTCGAACAGCTCGATGAAGTTCGACAGCGTGAGCACCTCGGCGAGTGCGACGCCTTCGCCCCAGTTGGTCACGAACGCGCGCAGCACGATGCCCGAGATCGGCACGATCACCGTCAGCATCAGCCACAGCGCGACGATCGCGAGCGCGACCCAGCGCCAGACGCCGAGCGGCAGCACCGTCGCGCGGCCGGCCTTGCCCTTCACGGTGACGAAGCGGTTCGCGGTCTTCAGCAGGCGGCGCTGCAGCAGCACGAGCGGGAACGTGATCGCGACGATGCACACCGCGACTGCGGCCATCAGGTGATACGACGGCACGCCGAGCTTGTTGGTCAGCTTGTACAGGTAGGTCGCGAGCACGAGGTGGCCTTCCGGATCGCCGAGCACGAGCGGCAGCCCGAACACTTCGAAGCCGAGGAAGAACACCAGCACGCCGGCGAACAGCAGCGCGGGCATCGTCATCGGCAGGCTGACGTCGAGCGCGACGCGGAACGGGCGGGCGCCCGTCACGCGGGCGGCTTCCTCGACATCCGAGCCGAGGTTGCGCAGCGCGGCCGACGAGTACAGGTACACGTGCGGTACGTGCGTGAGGCCGACGATCACCGTGATCGCGAAGATCGAGTACACGTTCCAGGGCACGTTCTGCACCCCGAACAGTTCCTTGAACCATACCGAGTAGAAGCCGACCGGGCCGGCCGCGACCACGTAGCCAAATGCGAGCACCATCGGCGACACGAACACGGGCGTGAGCAGCAGCGGTTCGAGCCAGCGGCGGCCGGGCAGGTCGGTGCGCACCATCAGGAACGCGAGGATGCCGCCGAGCGGGATCGAGATGAACAGCATCCCGCCGGCGATGATGAACGAGTTCTTCACGGCCGACCAGAAGTCGGGATCGCTGAAGATGAAGCGGAAGCCTTCGATGCCGAGCGTCTTGTTCGCATCGAAGAACGGCGCGGACAGCAGGCTCTGGAACAGGATGAAGCCGAGCGGCAGCGCGACCGCGATGGTCAGCACCGCGACGACGATCCAGCGCAGCATGCCGGCGAGCGGCTGCAGGCTGTTGACCGGCAGCGCGGGAATCGCATCGCGTGGGCCGGTGGTGGGCGGAACGGCCGGTGCCGTTCCGCGTGTGCTGGTTGAAAGCATGAGTTCGCCCCTGCGGCCATCCGGATGGCCGCCTCAAGGAAGTCGGTAAGGGGAAGGGGCCGCCCGCGCCGTGTGCGGCGGGCGGCCGGCAGTCAGCGGATCAGCGCTTGATCGCCTGCTGCCATTGCTTCAGGAAAGCGAGGCGCTTCGACTGGTCGAGATAGACGAGCAGGCCGGTGCCGATCTGGATCGGCTTCAGCGAATCGCCGAGCTCCTTCGTGAGGCTCGCGGCCGACGTTTCGCCGGTCACGTCCGCGCGGATCGCATACAGGTTCGCCTGGTTCGCGATCAGCGTCTGGCCGCGCTTCGACAGCAGGTAGTCGACCCACAGCTTCGCGGCATTCGGGTTCTTCGCCTTCTTCGACACCGTGGCGAGGCGGCTCACGACCTGCGTGTAGTCCTTCGGAAATACGTAGCCGATCGACTTGTCCTTCTTTGCCTTCGCGTACGCATACGAGCCAATGATGTTGTAGCCGATCAGGTTCTCGCCCGACGAAATGCGCTCCATCATCGCGCCCGTGCTCGACTGCAGCTTCGGGCCGGTCGCGCCGATCGCCTTCACGAGCTCCCACGTGACCTTCTCGTTCACGTGCGCGTCCTGCGTCAGGTAGTTGAAGCCGACGCCCGATTTCTCGATGTCGTAGGTCGTGACCTTGCCCTTGAACTTGTCGCCCTGCGTGGTGAGCAGCTTGATCAGGTCGGCGCGCGTGGTGGGCACTTCGTTTTCGGGGATCAGGCGCTTGTTGTAGACGATCGCGAGCGGCTCGAACGTCGTGCCGTACGCCTGCTTCTGGTACTGCGACCATTGCGGCAGGTTCGGGCTTTCGGGCGAATCGTAGGACGCCATCAGGCCGTCGTTGACGAGCTTGACCTGCAGGTCCATCGCGGAGCTCCACAGCACGTCGGCGCTGGTGCTGCTTGCCGCGTTCTCGCTGATGTAGCGGTTGTACAGCTCGGTGCTGTTCATGTCGTTGTACTCGACCTTCACGCCGTACAGGCTTTCGAAGTCCTTGATCAGCGGGCGCACGAGGCCCGTGTCGGTCGTCGAGTAGACGATCAGCTTGCCTTCCTTCTTCGCGGCGTCGATCACGCCCTGGTAACTCCCCGGATACCCGGCCGGAACTTGCGCGGCGGCGCTGCCGGCGGCAGTGCCCAGAACGATCGCCAGCGCGGCGGCGAGGTGCTTCGGTGCAAACGGCATGTCTTCCTCCAGTTACGTCTAGGTGTTGTTCGAGTGGAGCGGATGTTAATTGCGGCGCACTTTCAGCCTGCTTTCATTTCGGTAAGCAATCGCGCCGTTTGTGTCATGGATTTCCCGAGGTCGAAGCGGCGGCGGCCGCGCGTTTCGCGGCGCGCGGCACGGTCAGACAAGGGCGGGAAGCGGGTTGCCGCGGGCGCGGCAACGATGGCAGGGGCGCCTAGGCGGGTTGCGCGAGCAGCTTGGCGAGCAGCCGGCCGCCGTGGCGCGCGTGCGCGGCCGTCAGCGCGGAATACCCGACGACGACGCCCGCTTCGCACCGGGCGCTTCGACAGAATCCGCGGATCGGCTGCAATTCGATGCCGTCCGCCTGGGCTTGTGCGATGTACGTCGCGTCGTTCATCCCGGGCGGTAGCCACAGCACGAAATGAAAGCCCGCGTGTTCGCCGGACACCGCGTACCGCCCGCCGGCGTGCTTTGCCAACTGGTCGAGCACGATGTCGCGCCGCTGACGGTACGCGTGTCGCGCGGCGCGCAGGTGCTTCGCAAAATCGCCGTGGCTGATGAAGCGGGCCAGCGCCAGTTGGGGCGCCACGCCGACCGAGCGCGCGGTCGCATGCCACACGGCCGACAGCGCGGGCCGCAGTTCCGCCGGCACGACCATGAAGCCGATGCGTAGCCCCGAGAACAGGGTTTTGTTGAACGAGCCGCAGTAGATCACGCGATCGCACGCATCGAGCGATTTCAGCGCGGGCAGCGGGGCGGTCTGGTAGCTGAATTCGCCGTCGTAGTCGTCCTCGATGATCCACGTGCGGGTGCGCTGCGCCCAGTCGAGCAACTCGAGCCGGCGCGACACCGACATCGTGACGCCGAGCGGCGCCTGGTGGGCGGGCGTCACGTAGGCCGCGCGCGCATCGGG
This sequence comes from Burkholderia lata, assembly GCF_000012945.1. Taxonomy (NCBI): domain Bacteria; kingdom Pseudomonadati; phylum Pseudomonadota; class Betaproteobacteria; order Burkholderiales; family Burkholderiaceae; genus Burkholderia; species Burkholderia lata. Next base: position 2,009,052 of record NC_007511.1, on the reverse strand, counting down.
ATGGTGGTCCAGCGACGCCGTGTCGATGCCTTCCCGGTCGATCGGCACGTCGATCACGGTCGCACCCGCGATCGTGAAGATCTGCCACGCCGACGCATAGCCGGGATCCTCCATCAGCACCGTCGAGCCGGGCGCGAGCAGCGTGCGCGCGACGAGATCGATCGAATGCCGGATGCCGGTCGTGATGAAGATGTCGTCAGAGTCGCACGGGATGCCGCGGTATTCCCGCAGGTACGTGGCGATTTCATTGCGCAGGCTCTCGACGCCTTGCGCCGGCGTGGCCCCGAGTTCGTTCGCCGTCGCGGCAAGCAGGCTGGCCCCGAGCGCCTTCTTCCATTGCTGCATCGGCAGCAGGCCGGGATCGGCAAGCCGCGCGACGAACGGGACGCCCGGACGGACGCCTTGTTCCGGCACGGTGGCGTCGGTCGCGTGCGCCGGCGCGGGGTGTGCGTCGGACGGGGGAAGGTGGTTGTCGCGCGACTGCGCGGCCGCGCGCAGATAGCTGTCCGGCACTACCGCGCATACCCGCGATCCCGATCCTTGCGTGCGGGCGATGTAACCCTCGGAGCACAGCCGGTCGTACGCCGCTTCGACGGTGCCCCGGGCGACACCCCAGCGCGCGGCGAGGGTGCGGCTGGACGGCAGCGGGCTGTCGCCGGGCAGCAGGCGTTTCAGGATCGCGTCGCGCAGCGCGTCGGCAATGCACTCCTGCTTCGACTGCGGACTGCCCGTCGACAGCCCGGCAGGGCACGGCAGATCAAGCGGAATCGCGGCTTTGCCTCGCGACATAGTGGTCTAGTCAGTGACGAATTTAATGGTCCTTCAGCTTATATCACTTTGACCTTAGATTGACGTCGACCACATCAATCCGACCGGAGACGGGCTCATCGCATGAAAACGCGTTCATTACCCCAGTGGGGCTGGCTGTTCCTGTTGCTGCTCGTCGTGTGCCTGCCGAGGGTCACGATTGATGCGTACCTGCCGTCGCTGCCGGCGATGGCGGACGCGCTGCACGGCACCGACGCCCAGTTACAGCTCACGCTGACCCTGTACATGGTCGGCTATGCGTTGTCGATGCTGGTATCGGGGCCGTTGTCCGACCGTTACGGCCGCCGTCCCGTTTTGCTTGGAGGCCTGTGTCTCTACGTGGTCGCGAGCGTCGCCTGCGCGTGGTCGACCAGCATCACGGCGATCGTCGCCGCCCGCATCTTCCAGGCGTTGGGCGGCTGCAGCGGAACGGTGATCGGCCGCGTGATCGTGCGCGAACGCTTCCCGACCGCGATGCAGGCGACGATGCTGGGCCGGATTTCGGCCGGCATGGCGCTGTCGCCGGTGATTGCGCCGCTGGCCGGCAGTGCGGTGGCCGAGTGGCTCGGATGGCGCGGCGTGTTCGGGTTGCTGGCGGCGGGCGGGCTGGTCGCGACGGCGATGGTGCTGCGTTACCTGCCGGAGACCCGCGAAAGCGACGCGCGGCCGGCGCCGGACAAGGGGCTCCTGCGGACATACGCGGGCCTGCTGCGCGACCGCAGTTTCCTGCGCTACTCGCTCGCCATCAGTTTCGCGTACTGCACGTACTACCCGTTCATCGCGGAATCGTCGACGCTGTTCCAGCGGCAACGCGGCGTATCCGGCCCGGTGTATGCGGCGATCTTCGGCCTGACCGTGCTCGGCTACCTGATCGGCTCGAATCTGTTCGCGCGGACCGGCACCCGCTGGAAGGCCGATTCGGTCATCGCGGCGGCGGCGGGCGTCAATCTGGCCAGCGCCGCCGTGTTGTGGATCGGCGGTGCGATCGCGCCGACGGCGGTGGCGGCGCTCGTCGTCCCGATGTTCTTCGTGATGGTCGCCGTCGGGATCGCGATTCCGGCCTGCCAGTTCGCGGTGATGCAGCCGTACACGACGATCGCCGGGACGGCGTCCGGGTTGTTCTTCTTTATCCAGATGGCGATCACGGCCGCGTGCGGCGGCGTGCTGGCGTGGCTGTCGGACGGCACCGCGCGCCCGATGATCGTCGTCACGGTCGGTGCGAGCGTCGCGTTCCTGGCGGTGGCGGTCGGCCTGCGCGAGCGGCGGCCCGCAGGCGATGGCGGCTCGCGCTTCGCGACGCGGAACGGGCCCGCCGCCGAGCGCTGACGGTCGGTCGGTGGGCAGGCTTATTTGCGCCCGCGCGGGCGGCGCAACCCGTGTTTCCGCGAGGCGTCGCGATGGAAAGGATCATGTAATGTAGCGGCCTGTCGCTGACCTTACCGGAATCCCCATGCGTGTGCTGCTCGTCGAAGACAATCCGAACCTCGCCCAGTCGCTGAACGACGCGTTGAGCGCGGCGCGCTTCGCGGTCGATCACATGGCGGACGGCGAGGCGGCCGACCACGTGCTGCGCACGCAGGATTACGCGCTGGTGATTCTCGATCTCGGGCTGCCGAAGCTCGACGGGCTGGAAGTGCTGCGGCGGCTGCGCGCGCGGCGCAATCCGGTGCCGGTGCTGATCCTGACCGCGCACGGGTCGGTCGAGGATCGCGTGAAAGGGCTCGATCTCGGCGCCGACGACTATCTCGCGAAGCCGTTCGAACTAACCGAACTGGAGGCGCGCGCCCGCGCGCTGATCCGCCGCAGCCTCGGCCACGAGCATTCGCGGGTCGAATGCGGGCCGCTTTCGTATGACAGTATCGACCGCAGCTTCCATCTCGCGGGCGAGCCGCTGTCGCTCACGCCGCGCGAGCGCTCGGTGCTCGAGGTGCTGATCCTGCGCAACGGCCGCGCGATCAACAAGGAAACGCTGTCGGAGAAGATCTTCGGGCTCGACGAGTCGGTGAACGCCGATGCGATCGAGATCTACGTGTACCGGCTGCGCAAGAAGCTCGAGAACACGGGCATCGCGATCGTCACGCTGCGCGGGCTTGGCTATCTGCTGGAAGCGAAGGCGGAGACGGCGGAATGAACCGCCGCCGCGCCCGCGATCTTTGCACGGGACCGGTGTACGCGTTGACGCGCTACGCGGGATCGACACGTTCGCGGCCCGCCAACGACACGCATGCCATTCACGGCCGGCCGCGCGGGCGCGGAGCGGTGCGCCGTGCACGCTCCGCCATGCCCAACGGGGCGGCTTGGCGGGTGGCCGCGTGACGCGCCCGAACCTGCGCACCCAGGTCGCGCTGTGGCTGCTGCTGCCGCTGCTCGGCCTGCTCGCGCTCGACTCGTGGCTCACGTACCAGCGCGCGATGAGCGCGGCGCACGTCGCGTTCGACCGCACGTTGTCGTCGTCGCTGAAGTCGATCCGCGAAGGTGTTCGGCTCAACGACGGCGAGATCGAGGTCGACCTGCCGTATCTCGCGCTCGAAATGCTCGAATCGAGCGACGGCGGCAAGATCTACTACCTGATTCGCGAGGACAACGGCCACACGATCACCGGCTACCCGGACCTGCCGCTGCCGCAAGGGCGCGATGCGGGGGACGGCGCGCTGTTCGTCACGCGTTACTACGACGTCGTCTATCGCGGCGAGCAGTTGCGGATGGCCGCGCTGCGCATCCCGGTGCACGACGTGCCGACCGCGCAGTCGCGCATCGTGTGGGTGATGGTCGGCGAGACGATCGAGGCGCGCCAGGCGCTTGCGCGTGAAATCCTGGTGGGGTCGCTGTTGCAGGAAGGATTGCTCGTCGTGCTGGCGCTCGGCATCGTGTGGCTCGGCGTCGGGCGGGGGCTGCGGCCGCTGAACCGGCTGTCGGCGACGGTCGCCGCGCGCAGCGAGGACGACACGACGCCGCTCGATACCGGCGCGGTGCCGAGCGAACTCGCGCCACTCGTCGAGTCGATCAACCAGTACATCGGTCGTACGCAGCGGATGCAGGTCGCAAGGCGCCGCTTTTTCGCGGACGCGGCCCATCAACTGAAGACACCGCTCGCAGCCGTGCAGGCCGGCGTCGAGCTTGCGCTGCGGCCCGACGAGCAGCCGCGCGCGAACGGGCACCTGCGGCGCGCGAACGGTGCGGTGCGGCAGGCCGCGAAGATCGTGCAGCAACTGCTGTCGCTGTCGCGGCTCGATTCGGACAGCGGCCATGCGGTCGCGCACAAGCCAGTCGCGCTGCACCGGCTCGCGCGCAGCGTGACGCTCGACTGGTCGCCGGTTGCCCGCGCCCGTGACATCGATCTCGGTTTCGAGCACGAGGCTGATATCGACGTACACGGGCAGTCCGACCTGCTCGGCGAGATGGTCGGCAACCTGATCGACAACGCGATCCGCTATGCGGGCGACCGCGCGGTGATCACGGTGCGCGTGTCGCGCGACGGCGAGCATGCGCGGCTCGATGTCATCGACAACGGGCCGGGCATTCCGGCGGACGAGCGCGACGCGGTGTTCGAGCGCTTCCATCGCGGCAGCAAGACGCAGACGGTCGAAGGGACGGGGCTCGGGCTGTCGATCGTGCGCGAGATCGCACGGGTGCATCAGGGCAGCGTGGCGCTGGCCGATGCGGTGGGTGGCGGGTTGGTCGTGACGATCTGGTTGCCGGCGGCGAACGACGCGGCGCCGCGCGCTGCGTGATGGCGATGCGGGAAGCGGCCGGCGGTGAGTGGCGGCTTCCCGGCAATGAAGGGGAGCGAGCGGTTCCGTGCGCCCGGCTCAATCGCCGAACCCGATCTCCGCTTCCAGCGACTGACCAACCTCGAGCCACGTGCCCGCGCCTTCGACAACGATCGCATTGATGCCGAACGTCAGCTCGCCGTCGAAATTCGGGTTCGCGCGATAGGTCTGCATCGTGTCGGTCGGCTCGTGCGGCCACGCTGGATCGGGCGCGCCGGTGACCTGGTCGATCGTCGGCATCGGGCAGCGCGTGCACAGCTTCACGAGGCGCAGCCGCACGGGCGTAGCGCCTTCCGTGTCGAGATGTTCGACGAAATCCTCTTCGTACGCGTCGAGATCCGACACCACGATATTCGGGCGGAAGCGGTTCATCGGAATAGCCGGCGCGCCTTTCGCGGCGAGCCGTGCGTTCAGGTCGTCGAGCGACGACTGGCCGATCACGAGCAGCGGGTAACCGTCCGCGAACTGCGTGTGCGTATCGATCTCGCCGGTCCATTTGCGATTGCAGCCGCGGCGCGCGTCGGGGCCGAAGCGCGCGAGCTTCGTGGGCATGCCGAGGAATTCGGTGAGCCATGCGGCCGTTTCGGCGCCGGTGTCGATCGCGTCGACGGTGTCGCGCCACACGGTCGCGGCCATTGTCGGCGTCGCGGGCGATACGTCGCCATCGAGCGGCGTGCGGATCTCGCGCATGCCCGGCGCATTCAGCACCAGCGCATCGCTGTCGAGCGCGGTGCGGATCAGCGCGAGGCGCGGGTGCGAGCGCTGCGTGATCATCTGCCCGGCGGGATCGGTGATCAGCCAGTGGCGGTCGTACGCGAGGCCCGTTTCGAGCAGTTGCGCGCGCGACAGCGCGATGCCGGCGCAGGATTTGATCGGATAGACGAAGAGTTCGGCGATGGCTGGCATGACGCTGGCTGAAGGCGGATGGCGAGACTGCGATTGTGCCAGATCGTGCCGAAGCCGTTTGGGCGGCTGTACACCGTTGCGTGGCCGCTCATGCGAGCGGGAAGCCTGGGTCGAACGTCGCGCGCACGTCGAGCGGCTGGCGCAGCAGTCCAGCCTTCAGGTAGAAGTCGGCCGTGCGTTGTTGTTCGGCGATGACCGTCGCGTCGATCGGCAGCCAGCGCGTGTTGCGGCGCTCGAACTGCAGTTTCGCGGCCGCCGGTGGAATGCCGATGATGCGCGCGAGTGCGGCGGAATACGCGTCGGCATGCCGGTACGACCACGTCTGCGCGCGCACGACGCGCCGCAGGAAATCGTGCAGCACGTCGCGCTTCGACGCGATCGCCGCGTCGGTCGACGCAATGTAGCTGAGGCCCGACCACAGTCCGCGACCATTGACGAGCACGCGCGCGCGGCCGCTCGTTTCGGCGAGCGCGGTATAGGGTTCCCAGGTCGCCCAGGCATCGATCGAACCGGTTGCGAGCGCAAGCATCGTGTCGGCCGGCGGCAGGAAGCGGAACGAGACGGCGTCGGGCGGTAGGCCGGCCGCGTCGAGCGCCTTCAGCGTGACGAAATGGCCGATCGAGCCGCGCGTTGTGCCGATGCGCTTGCCCTTCAGGTCGGCGGCGCGCTTCAGCGCCGCATCGGGCTGCACGAGCACGGCCGTGCCGTACGGATCGGAACGGTTCGCGCCGATCACCTTGATGCGTGCGCCCGACGCGAGCGCGAAGATCACCGGCGCGTCGCCGATCGGGCCACAGTCGACGGCGGCCGCGTTCAGCGCTTCGGCAAGCGGCGCGGCAGCCGGGAACTCGGTCCACGCAATGTCGTACGCCAGGCCGTTCAGTTCGCCGGCCGCTTCGAGCAGCGCGCGCAGCCCGCCTTTCTGGTCGCCGGCGCGCAGCAGCGGCCGTGTGCCCGATTGTGCGCGCAGGGCAGCCGGGGCCGCGGCGATCGTGGCGAGGGCGCTCGCTCGCGCGAGGAAATGGCGTCGGGTCGAATTCATCGTGAAGCTCGGTCGGAAGAGAAGTTCAGGGATTCAATCAATGCGGGAGCCCGGCCTGCACATCGCGCACGGGCTCGGTATCGACGCGCAGCAGCAGCGCAGTCAGCGGATCGCCAGTCGCTGCCGGTACGGCCGGTCGTGCGGTGGCGTCCGAGCGGCACAGCAGGTCGGCGTCCGACCAGCCGGCGCTGCCCGGCAATGCGCGTGCCCGCAGCCAGCCGCGGCGATCGGCGAGGAGCTGCGTGCCGCCGAGCGCGTCGGGCGCCACGCCGGCGATCGTCGCGAATGCGAGCCACGCATCGGGCGTCGACGCGACGCAATCGGCCCGCGCCGGGGCGGTTGCCTGCGCCACGGGCGCGCCGCGTGCGGTGACGAGCAGGGTTTGCCAGCGCGCGTCTTCCGGCGGGGGCGTCGCACCCGGCGCGAGCGCGACGATGCGCACGCGCTGGCCTGCGCGCCAGCGCTCGAGCGGCTGGGGCGCGGCAGCGCCGCAGCGTACGTCGAGCGCCGGCAGCGGGACGGGCACGGGCCACGCGCCTTCCGCCTGCGCGCCGCTGCCCGCGGCGAGCGCTTTCAGGTAGTCGAGCACGGCCCAGGTGTCCTGGGGCCCGAGCGTCGCGGCGAAGCCGGGCATCGTCGATGCGCCGTGTTCGTCGCGCGTGCCGTGCCGCACGCGCCAGAACAGCTCGCCGTCGAGACGACGGGCGAGCAGCGCGCCGGCGAAGGTCGGCGGCCAGTGCGAGAGCGTGGCCGCGAGCGGCCCTTCGCCGCGTCCGTCCGTGCCGTGGCATGCCACGCAGTGTTGCGCATACAGGTGCGCGCCGCGCATCACGTTCGAGACGGAAAACGGCGCGGGATCGCGCTGGAAACTCGTCGGCACGGCGGGCGAGAGCCACAGCGACGACGGCGGCCACGGCGCGAACCACGCAACGGCCAGCGCGGCGAGCACCGACGCGACACGCCACTTGCGTGAAGCGAGTGCGATGCATGCGAGCACGACGGCCAGCGCCGTCGCCGCCGCGGCGAACGCGAGTTGCCGCGTGAGTCCCGCGTCGATGCGCAGCGTTTCGAGCGCGATGCGGCGGGCCCACGGCCACGCGGCTTGACCATCGGCGTCGCCCGTCAGCCCGGTCGCATGCAGCACGTGCGCCAGCGCGATTTGCGCGCGATACAGCCCTTGCAGAAACATGAGCGCCCAGTCGGCGAACGTCGGCGCGTTCATCGGCTACGTGCCTGCCGCGCGGCGGGCCTTCGTCGAACGGCACCGCGCATTTACCAGCTCGCATCGAGCCCGAGGTGCCGCAATGCGTCGTGACGCAGTTCGGCGAGGCGCGGGTCGCCGCGATGGCGCGGGTAGGGCAGGTCGACGCGCAATTCGGCGACTATCTTCGCGGGGCGCGGCCCGAATACGATCACGCGCTGCGCCAGGAACAGCGCTTCCTCGACATCGTGCGTGACGAGCAGCGCGGAGAAGCCGTCACGCTGCCACAGCGCGGTGAGCTCGGCCTGCATCGTGAGCCGCGTCAGCGAATCGAGCTTGCCGAGCGGCTCGTCGAGAATCAGCAGGCGCGGATCGTTGACGAGCGCGCGGGCCAGCGCGACCCGCTGCGCCATCCCGCCGGACAACTGATGCGGGAACACGTTCGAGAATTCCTGCAGCCCGACGCGCGCGAGCGCATCGTCGACACGATGCTGCGACGCACGCGCCACGCCGCGCGCCTCGAGGCCGAGCGCGACGTTCGCGCGCACGCGCCGCCACGGGTACAGCGTCGGGTCCTGGAACACGACGATGCGCGACGGATCGGGTTGCTCGATCGGCACGCCGTCCTGTGCGATCGTGCCTTGTCGCGCGGCGTCGAGGCCCGCGACGAGGCGCAGCAGCGTCGATTTCCCGCAGCCGCTCGGGCCGAGCAGCGCGACGAATTCGCCGGCCGCGACCGACAGCGTGACGTCGTCGAGCACCGGCAGCGCACCGCCGGGGCCGTCGAACGCATGGCTCACGCGGCGGATGTCGATGCGCGCACCGCGCGGCGCCGTGACGGCGGGCGCAGCGGCAACGGAAGATGCAACGGAGGATTCGAGTACGGCGGCGCTCACCATTTGACGGTTCCTTTCTGCCAGGCGAGCACGCGGTCGCGCACCGCGAACAGCAGCGCGATCAGCCCGGAAAACAGTAGCGCCATCACGATCAGCGCCGCATACATGTTGACGTACGACGCCCAGCCCTGCGCCCAGCTCAGGTACCAGCCGAGCCCCGACTTGACGCCCATCATCTCGGCGACGACCAGCACCGTGAACGACGCGCTCAATCCCATGAAGATGCCGACGAACACGTGCGGCAGCGCAGCCGGAATCGCGACGCGCAGCACGAGGAAGCGTGCATTCGCGCCGAGCGTGCGCGCGACGTCGTAGTACTGCTTGTTGACGCTCGCGACGCCCGACCACGTGAGCACTGCGACCGGGAAACCGGTTGCGAGCGCGATCAGGAACGCGGCGGCCGAATAGCTCGACGGGAAGAAGTAGAACGTGAGCGGCAGCAGCGCGGTGGCAGGCACGGGGCCGAGCACGCGCAGCACCGGATGCACCCAGTAGCCGATCCGGCGCGACCAGCCGATCGACACGCCGACCGCGAAGCCCACCACGACACCGTATGCAAACCCGAGCCCGAGCAGCTTCAGCGTGTTGCCGGCGCTGCCGAGGAGGCGCGGCCAGTCGTCGGCGTAGACCTCGATCAGCGCCTGCGGCGGCGCAAAGAACGGCGTCGGCAGCCAGCCGGTTTTCGCGGTGACGATTTCCCATGCGGCGAGCACGAGCGGCAGCGCGACGAGCCACGGGCCGGCCGGGCGCACGCGCGCGAGCCGCGTGCGCGTCGCGGGAACGAGATGGCCGAGCGTCGCCGCGACGAGCAGCAACGCGGCGATCGTCCACGCGCCGACGGCGAATTCGCCGGTGTACGCCCAGTCGCTGAAGCCGACGACGCGGTTCGGCCACAGTTGCGTGAGTGCGCCGAGCGCGCCCCATGCGAGCGCGGCGGCAATGCCGGTCGGCCAGGTGCGCGCGCGGCGGGCTTCGGCGGCCAGCGAGGCTTCGCAGGCCGTGCACGCGACGCGCGGCGCGGATGCGATGGCATTGCCGCCTGAAGGGGCGGGCGCGGTGCGTGCAGGGGCAGCGTGTTCGATCGTCGACATCGCGTCACCCCAGCACGTTCGCATAGACCTGCTGCGCGAAGCGCTGCGGGTCGGTGCTCTTCTTCAGCACGCTGATGCGGCGGAAGTCGTCCGCGTAGAACGCGATTTCCTGCTGGAGGTCGACGTTGGTCGGGTGGTGGTTGTAGGTGAGCGTCGCGTAGAGCTTGCGCAAGTCCTCGGGGCTGATCTTCGGCGAATACTTCGCGAATACCTTCGCGGCTTCGTTCGGGTTGTCGTGCGTGAACTCGGTGGCCTGCACGATCGAGCGCGCGAGTGCGGCGGCCGACGGCCGGTCGTTGCGCACGAGGTCGCCGCGCGCGCCGATCACGCAGCACACCTTGCGCGCGTATTCGCCGGACAGGTTCGTCGCCAGTTCGGTGTACGCACCGTTGCTGCGCTTTTCGAGCAGATAGAGATTCGGGTCGCCGTCGGCGATCGCGTGGATCTCGCCCTTGTCGACCGCGACGCCCAACAGGTCGGCCGGATACTGCCGCCACGTGATGTCGCGCTCGGGATCGATTCCGTTCTTCGCGAGCAGGATCGAGAAGAAATGCTTGCCGGGCGCAGCCAGATCGCTGACGCCGACCGTCTTGCCCTTCAGCGCCTGCAGCGTCGTGACGCCCGCCGCCTTCGCGCCGAGCAGCCGCACGCAGCCGCCATGCGAGCTGCCGATGATCTTCACGTCGAAGCCGGCTTCGAGCGGCTTCAGCCAGCGGTGGATCATCCCGACCGCCGCATCGGCCTTGCCGGTCGCAATCGATTCGAGCAACTGGTCGGTCGAGCCGCTGTAGTTGATCAGCTCGACCTTCAGGCCGTTCTTCTCGAAGAAGCCGCGCTCCTGCGCGACGACGATCGGCGTCAGGCAGAACGCGTTCTGGTTCCACGCGAACGTGAGCTTCTTCAGCGGCGGCGCGGACCAGGCCTTGCGGCCCAGCGTGATTGCGGGCGCGGCGAGCGCGACGGCGCCGGCGGCGCGCAGCAGCTTGCGGCGTTTGTCGTCGTGCGCGTCGGCGGGCGCGGGTGCGGGCGCGGTGGTTCGGGTCATGTGGTCTGGTCTCCGGTCGTGCGGAAAGGCGCTCAGTCGAGCAGGTCGGGTTCGTCGGCGACGACGCGCGCGAACAGGCTGTCGAATGCATGCAGCGCACCCTCGGGGCCCCCGATCTGGCCGTGCGTGTGGCGCGCGGTCGCGTGATCGATCGGTTGCGGCGTGCCGGCCGCCTCGGCCAGCAACTGCGTGTGGGCGGCGTTGTCGAGCGCGATGTACCACCATGCGGCGGCCTCGACCGTCGGGCCGGCGGTCAGGATCCCGTGGTTTTTCAGGATCACGCCCTTGTGCGTGGTGCCATCCGGCTTTACCAGCGTTTCCGCGATCCGCGCGCCTTCGCTCGTGTCGACGACCATTCCCGTGAAGTCGTCGAACAGTGCGTGGTCTTCGTAGAACACGCAGGCGTCCTGCGTGAGCGGATCGAGCGGGCGGCCGAGCGTCGACCATGCCTTGCCGTACGTCGAATGCGTATGTGCGACGGCGACGATGTGCGGATGCGCGTCGTGGATCGCCGCATGGATCGCGAACGCGGCCTTGTTCAGCGGCCGCGTGCCGATCGCGGTTTCGCCGCGCGCGTTGACGAGCAGCAGGTCGGACACCTTGATCTGCGAGAAATGCACGCCGAGCGGATTCACCCAGAAGTGGTCGGGCAGTTCGGGGTCGCGTGCGGTGATGTGGCCGGCGAGCCCCTGCGCGAAGCCGAAACGTGCGAACAGGCGGAATGCGGCCGCGAGCCGTTCCTGACGGTGACGGCGCTCGGCGGAGACGTCGATGCGCGGCGCCGGCGGATCGAACCAGAAATGCTGGCGTGGTGCGTCGGCGAGTGCGAGGCCCGATGCGGTGCGGACGGGCGAGGAAAGGACGGCGGACATGATGGCGTAGGGCTCCGTATGGCTCCGTTGGGCTCAGGCCGCGCGGCGTGCCGCGTCGCGGGCGGCGACGGCGCTGCGCACGCGCGGAATCAGTTCGCGGCCGTAGTCGATCGCATCTTCCAGCGGATCGAAGCCGCGGATCAGGAACGTCGTCACGCCGAGGTCGTAGTAGTCGAGCAGCGCGTCGGCGACCTGTTCGGGCGTGCCGACGAGCGCCGTCGAATTCGAGCGGGCGCCGGTGAGCTTCGCGATCTCGGTCCACAGCCGCTTGTCGACGCGCGAGCCGCGATCGGCCGCGGCGAGCAGGCGGCGCGCGCCTTCGCTCTGCTGCGGGCCGCCGGCGCCGAGGCCGGCCGCTTCGCGCAGCCTGCGCGTTTCGTCGAGGATGCGATGCGCGCGGGCCCAGGCTTCGTCTTCGGTCGCGGCGAGGATCGGGCGGAACGACACGGAGAAACGCACCTGCCGGCCGTGCCGCGCGGCTTCGGCGCGCACGCGCGTCGTCAGGTCGCGCACCTGGTCGAGCGATTCGCCCCACAGCGCGTAGACGTCCGCGTGCTTGCCGGCCACCGCGAGCGCGGCTTCCGACGCGCCACCGAAATAGATCGGCACATGCGGCTGCTGGAATGGCTTCACTTCCGAAAAGCCCTGCTTGAACCGGTAGTGCGTGCCGTCGTGATCGAACGGCTGCGCGTCGGTCCAGATCCGCCGCAGGATGCCGAGGTATTCGTCGGTGCGTGCATAGCGCGCGTCGTGGTCGAGGAAGTCGCCGTCGCGCTGTTGTTCGCTGTCCGAGCCGCCGGAGATGAAGTGCACGGCGAGCCGGCCACGGCTGAACTGGTCGAGCGTCGCGATTTGTCGCGCGGCGAGCGTCGGCGCGGTGAAGCCGGGGCGATGCGCGAGCATGAAGTGAATGCGCTCGGTCGCGGCCGCCGCGAACGCGATCGTCAGCGTCGCCGACGGGCCGGTCGAGTGGTGCGGCACGAGGATCCGGTCGAAGCCGGCCGTCTCGTGGGCGCGTGCAAAGTCGCGCACGTAATCGGGATCGACGACCGGGCCGGACGGCGGGTGGATTTCCGACTGCTTCTGGCTCTGGATCATGCCGATGAATTCGACGCTCATCTGGGTCTCCGGTACAGGGACGTCCCGGCGCGTGGCCGGGCAGGAATGGAGCGCAGGTTAACGCCGAGATCATGCGAAACGGAAATAATCAATCCCGATTTGAATATCAGATTTGCATGGTTTGGGCGGGGGTGCGCCGCGCATACGCTGTGGGCTCACGAACGATCGGGCGCGCGGGCGCCGGCGAATCCGGCGCCGTGCGTTCCGGATCGCCGACTTCATGAGCAACCGTGCCGCGTGGCGATCGATTGCCGCTATTGCCGCCTGTCCGTATTACTTTCCGTATCACCCAGGGAATCCGTCTCGATGTCCGCCAGCCTTGCCGCTTCCTCGCCTCAGCCTCAGCCGCGTTCGCTGCGCCTCCTGCCCACCGAAGATGTCGACGCCGACGATGCACGCGTTGCCGCGCTGCTCGACCGCCTCGCGCCGGAGCTGGCCGCCGATGCGGCCCGCAACGACGTCGGTGGCCGCTTCCCGCACGAGAACTTCGCGCGGCTGCAGCGCGCGGGGCTGATCGCGCAGGTCGTGCCGCGCGAGCATGGCGGCGCCGGTGCGACGCTCGCGCAGGCGAGCCGGATCGTAGCTGCCGTCGCGCGGGCCGATCCGGCGACCGCGCTGGTGCTGACGATGACGTACCTGCAGCATCGCGCGCTCGGCCGTGCCGACAACCGCTGGCCGGCGCAGGTCCGGGCCGCGGTGTTCGACAGCGCGGTCGCCCACGGCGCGCTGATCAACGCGCTGCGCGTCGAGCCCGCGCTCGGTTCGCCGTCGCGCGGCGGCCTGCCGGAAACCATTGCACGGCGGGACGGCGACGGCTGGCGGTTGTCCGGTCACAAGCTGTACAGCACCGGGATTCCGGCGCTGCGCTGGCTGGCCGTGTGGGCGCGCACCGATGAGCCGGCGCCGCGAGTCGGCGTGTTTCTCGTGCCGCGCGATCCCGATGCGGAGGGCGATCGCATCCGCGTGATCGAAAGCTGGAATCACCTCGGCCTGCGTGCGTCAGGCAGCCATGAGGTCGTGTTCGACGGCGTGTGGCTGCCGGCCGATCACGCGGTCGACGTACGCGCGCCGGACGCATGGGCCGTGTCGGCCGCGACCCACGCGGATGCCGACGCGCAGGCCGACCAGCAGGCGTGGATGGTCGCGCTGCTCGGCAGCCTGTACGACGCGGTGGCGCGAGCGTCGCGCGACTGGCTGGTCGGATTCGCGACGACGCGTGCGCCGAGCGGGCTGGGCGCGCCGCTCGCGACGCTGCCGCGTGTGCAGGAAGCGGTCGGGGAAATCGAGGGCTGGCTGCATGCGAACCGCGTGCTGCTCGACGATCACATCGCGCGCACCGACGCGGGCAATGCACCGACGGCCACGACGAGCGGCCTCGTCAAGCGCACCGTGACCGAGCATGCGATTCGCGTGGTCGAGCAGGCGTTGAAGCTGTCGGGCAATCACGGGCTGAGCCGCGCCAATCCGCTCGAACGCCACTATCGCGACGTGCTGTGCAGCCGCGTGCATACGCCGCAGGACGATGCGATCGCGGTGGCGGCGGGGCGTGCGGCGCTCGAAGCGGTGAGCAGGGGTGAGACGAAGAGCGAAACGAAGGGCGAGACGGAGGGCGAGACGGAGACGAACGGGGCGCGGGTCAACGGGACCGAACGCGGCCGCGGCGATGCATGATCGGAGCAGGGCTGGCTCGAGCGCCAATCGGGCGGCGCGATGCCGCCGCCGCCCGGTACGGTCAAGCCGCCTTGCCGTGCGTCTGCTCGGGCAACGCGAACGCCGTGCGCGCATGCGCGGCAACGGCGGCGAGCGGTGCGTCGAAGCGGGCCGCATCGTGCCGGCGCAGCAACCACAGATCGATCTGCGGCTTGAAATCGGTGAGCGGCACGATGTCGAGCGCATCGCGCAGCGGACTGCCTTCGACGAGCGGCAGCGGCATCAGCCCGATACCGAAGCCGTTCGCGACGCTCTGCAACTGCAGGTCGCGGCCGTAGGTGTCGAGCGTGACCGGCATCGGCAGGCCTTGCGCGTCGAGCGCGCGCCGCAAGCCCGCGCGAAAACCGCAGCCGTCCGGATTGAGCACCCAGCCACGCGCGTGGCAATCGGCGAGCCGGTAGCTGCGGCGCGGCCAGTCACCCTTGCGGCCAACCGCGACGAGCCGCGTGGCCAGCAGCCGTTCGCCCTCGACCTGCGCCGGCAGCACCATTTCGCGCGCGAGGAACACGAGCGCCGCATCGAGTTCGCGGCGGGCGACGCGCTCGACGAGCATGCCGCCCCACGCAGTCGTGACCTGCGTCGCGAGTGCGGGCCACTGCGCGGCGAGTTCGGTGATCAGCGCGGGCAGCATCAGTTCGCCGAGGCCCTGCGTGAGCCCGATCCGGAATTCGCCGGCGGGCGGCTGCTCACCGGCTGTCAGCTCGCGCAGCGCATCGACTTCGCGCAGGATCGCGCGACACTGCTCGAACACCTGGCGGCCGATGTCGGTCGGGCGCGGCGGCTTCGTATTGCGATCGAGCAGGATCACGCCGAGCGCTTCCTCGAGATTCTGGACGCGCCGCGTGATCGCGGGTTGCGTCATCCCGAGCTCGGCCGCGGCCTGGCTCAGGGTCTGGCAGCGGACGACCGCTGCAAAAGCGTCGATATCGCTAATTTTCATGTTTGTTCTGCATGGTCTTTCGGGTGCATCATGACGATCCATCATATTCGGCATCATATTCGAGGAGTCAGCCGATGAGTACGCTTTCGTTGCATCAGACGCCGCTGCGGCCGTTCGTCGATGGTCTGGGCGCGTTGCTCGCGTCCGGCGCGAACGAGGCGCGCATCCTCGACGAGGGCAGCGCGCTGCTCGCCGGGCTCGTCGAACACGACGACTGGTTGCCCGACGCATTCGCGCAGCCCGACCCCGCGCGCTACCGGCAGTACCTGCTGCATCTTGACCCGGATGAGCGGTTCTCGGTCGTCAGCTTCGTATGGGGGCCCGGCCAGACGACACCGATCCACAACCACACGGTGTGGGGGCTGATCGGGATGCTGCGCGGCGGCGAGTTCTCGCAGCCGTACGGATTCGACGCAGCGGGCAAGCCCGTGCCGGCGGGCGACGCCGTGCGGCTGCAACCGGGCGAAATCGAGGCCGTGTCGCCGCGCATCGGCGACGTCCACCGCGTGACCAACGCATTCGCGGATCAGGTATCGATCAGCATCCACGTGTACGGCGCGAACATCGGCAAGGTCGAGCGCGCGGTATTCCTCGACGACGGTACCGTGAAGCCTTTCGTGTCGGGTTATTCGAATGCCTGACGCCTGATGCAACGCCCGCGGGCGCGGCCGGTTGCCGGCACGCGTCGGCGGGCTCAAGATTCATCCGTTCCGCTTTCTTCACCGACTTCAACGCATTCAAGACAGAGACACCGTGACGCAATTCGCCGATTCCACTTCCCGCTTTCCCGTCGCGTCGTACCAGGACGTGCGCGCACGCCTGCTGGCCCGCGACGAGATCGCGCTGATCGACGTACGCGAGGAAGATCCGTACGCGCAGGGCCACCCGCTGTGGGCCGCCAACTTTCCGCTGTCGAAACTCGAACTCGATGCGTGGACGCGGATTCCGCGCCGCGACACGCCGATCGTCGTGTTTGGCGAAGCGGGCGGCGAGGATCTCGCGCCGCGCGCGGCCGCCAAGCTCGCACAACTCGGTTACGCCGATGTGCGGCTGCTCGATGGCGGCCTCGCGGGCTGGCTCGCCGCGGGCGGCGAGCTGTTCATCGACGTGAACGTGCCGAGCAAGTCGTTCGGCGAATGGGTCGAGGCCGAACGGCATACGCCGTCGCTGTCCGCGCAGGAGGTGCAGGCGCTGATCGACGCGAAGGCCGATGTCGTGATCGTCGACGCGCGCCGTTTCGACGAATACCAGACGATGAACATCCCGACGTCGACGAGTGTGCCGGGCGCGGAACTCGTGCTGCGCGTGCGCGCGCTCGCGCCGAACCCGGCGACGCAGGTGATCGTCAACTGCGCGGGCCGCACGCGCAGCATCATCGGCACGCAGTCGCTGGTCAACGCGCGGCTGCCGAACCCGGTCGCCGCGCTGCGTAACGGCACGATCGGCTGGACGCTCGCGGGCCAGACGCTCGAACGCGGCGCCGCGCGGCGCTTTCCGGACGACATCGACGCGACCCAGCGTGCCGACGCCCGTCAGGCGGCACGCGCGGTGGCCGAACGCGCGGGCGTGCCGCGCATCGCGCTCGCGGACGTCGCCGCACTCGACGAGCCGGGCCGCACGCTGTACCGCTTCGACGTGCGCACGCCGGAGGAATACGAAGCCGGCCACCTGCCGGGCTTTTTGAGCACGCCGGGCGGCCAGCTCGTGCAGGAGACCGACCATCACGCGGCCGTGCGCGGCGCGCGGATCGTGCTCGCCGACGATGACGGCGTGCGTGCCGACATGACCGCGTCGTGGCTCGCGCAGATGGGCTGGGACGTGCGGGTCGTCGAACCGGAGGACGGTGCGGCGAAGTTCGCCGAGCACGGCCAGCCGCCGCGCGACGTGCCGGCGACGCCGGCCGTGACCGACGTATCGCCCGCGACGCTCGCGGGCTGGCTGAAGGAGGCCGCACCCGGCGAGCTGGCGATCGTCGACGTGACGGCCAGCGCGAACTACGTGAAGCGGCATATCCCGGGTGCGTGGTTTGCCGTGCGTGCGCAGTTGCGTGATGCGCTCGCGGCGATTCCGCCCGCGAAGCGCTATGTGTTCACGTGCGGATCGAGCCTGCTGGCGCGGTTCGCGGCGGACGACGCCCGCGCGCTGCTGCCGGCTTCGGCTGAAATCTCGGTGCTCACCGGTGGCACGGCCGCGTGGATCGAGGCCGGGCTGCCGCTCGAAAGCGGCGAGACGCATCTGGCGTCACCGCGTGTCGACCGCTACCGGCGCCCGTACGAAGGCACCGACAACGCGGCGGCCGCAATGCAGGCGTATCTCGACTGGGAGTACGGGCTGGTCGATCAGTTGAAGCGGGACGGCACGCATCACTTCAACGTGATCTGACCGATGCGATGCGACCGGGTGCGGCGCGTCGTGCGTCGCGCCCGGTCACGGTGCGGGTCAGCGCTTGAACGTATCGACCGCCGTGCGGCCGACGGCCGGATCGTCGGTGAAGAAGCCGTCGATGCCCGCGCGCAGGTACGCCTGGATCTCGCGCACCGAGCCGGCCGTGTTGCGCGTGGCCGGCGTGCCGCCGTCCTTCAACGACGCGGGCAGGAAGTTGTTCTCCGGGCGGAACGTGTACGGATGCACGACGAGGCCGGCCTCGTGCGCGTAGCGCACGTACGGCGTCGGCTGCTGCAGCGTGCCGTCCGCGGCGACCGCGATGATCGACGTCTTGTACGGGCCGACGCCGTTCGCATAGGTCGCGACCTCGCGCATGCCGTCACGCGTCGACAGGTCGCCGTAGGTGCGCTTGTCGTTCGCCTTCACGAAGTCGTACGGGCGCTGGCCGGCTTCGTCCATCAGCTGCACGAGCTTCCAGTTCGGCTGGCTCGACTTGATCCGGTTGCGGATCGTCTTCAGGTTCGCGACCTCGAACGACTGGATGTAGACGGTCGCCGTGCGCGCCGTGTACGAATCCTTCAGCAGCGCATCGACGAGACGGTCCTCGAGCGGCAGGCCGATCGACTGGAAGTAGGTCGGATGCTTGGTTTCCGGATACAGGTGGATCGTGCGGCCGGTCTGCGCGGACAGCTGCTTCGCGAGCGCGACGATCTCGTCGAACGTCGGAATCTCGAACTGGTCGTTGTACGCGGTGTTCGCGGGGCGCACCTGCGGAATGCGCTCGCGGGCGCGCAGCGTCTTCAGCTCGGCGAGCGTGAAATCCTCGGTGAACCAGCCGGTCAGCTCCGCGCCGTCGATCGTCTTGGTCGCCTTGCGGCTCGCGAACTGCGGCAGCGTCGACACGTTCGTCGTGCCCGAGATCTCGTTTTCGTGACGCGCGACCAGCACGCCGTCGCGGGTCGATACGAGGTCGGGCTCGATTACGTCCGCGCCGTCCTCGACCGCCTTGCGGTACGACGCGAGCGTGTGTTCGGGGCGCAGCGCGCTTGCGCCGCGATGGCCGACCACCTGGACCTTCGCGGAAATTGGCTGGGTGGGATCGGATGCGACATCGTCGTCGCCGCCGCAAGCAGCGAGCAGGAACGCGGCGGCACAGGCGAACGGAACGTAGCGCAGGGTGGTCGGGCGCTTGAAGAGCATGTCGATGAACCTTCGAAACGAGAGTCGGAAAGGGGTGATCGCTCCGGCGGTGCGGCTGTCGTGGCGTGTCGCGCGGAGTCGAATGGGACGCGATCGTCGCATCGAATAATTACATATGTATTACTTGTGCCTTTCCGTTCAGTATTTTTAGGGCGCGATGCCGGCGGCAGGGTGGCTGACTGCGCCTGGCGGGTGGTGCTTTCCGGCGGTCTCAGGCAGGTCGCGGGCCGGATGCACTAAACTTGCGGGAATTTTGCATCGCCGCACCGGGGCCAACGTCCGGCGGGCGCGACGATGCGGCGACTCGCGGGCCGGCGCGGGCGCCCGGTGCCCGTGGGCGTCCGGGGCCCGCGCCGGCCGATTTTTCCCGACCCATGACGACTCGAACCGATTCCGCTTTCCTGCTCGGCGACCTGCTGAAGAACGTTTCCCGCTCCTTCTACCTGACGCTGCGCGTGCTGCCCGACGGCATGCGCGACCCGGTCGGCCTGGCGTACCTGCTCGCGCGCGCGGCCGACACGATCGCCGACACGGCGCTCGTCGCCCCCGATCGCCGGGCGGCGTTGCTGACCGACCTGCGCGACGAGGTCGAGCGGCTCGGCGACGGCGTCGCGCTGTCGCGTGCGCTCGAGGACGTGACGCGGATGCAGACCGATTCGCACGAACACGTGCTGCTCGGCTCGGTGGAGCCGATGCTCGCGCTGCTGCGCACGCAGCCGGACGCCGACCGCGCATCGATCCGCAAGGTCGTCGCGACGCTGACGGCGGGGATGGTATTCGACCTGCGCACGTTCCCCGACGAGCAGTCGGGGCGCGTCACGTCGCTGCCGACGCGCGGCGAACTCGACCGCTATACGTATCTCGTCGCCGGCTGCGTGGGCGAGTTCTGGACCGACATGACGGGCATGCACACGCCGGCCGCGCGCGGCTGGAACCTGCCGGACATGTGCGAGAAGGGCATCCGTTTCGGCAAGGCGCTGCAGATGACCAACATCCTGCGCGACTGCGGGAAGGATCTGCGCATCGGCCGCTGCTACCTGCCCGACGACGTGCTGGGCGCGCACGGGCTCGTCGTCTCCGACCTGATGGCGCCCGATGCGTCGGCGCGCGCGCGCGGCGTGCTCGTCGACCTGCTGCGCGTGACGCTCGACCAGTATCGCGACGCGTGCCTGTATACGCTGGCGATCCCGCGCCGCTTCGTGCGGCTGCGGCTCGCGTGCCTGTGGCCGATCATGATCGGCCTCGAAACGCTCGAGCTGCTGGCCGGCCACGCGGCGTGGCTCGATCCGGTGAAGCCGGCCAAGGTGCCGAGAAAGCGCGTCTACCGGATCATGGCGTCGTCGCTCGCGCTGGTCGGCTCGAACACCGCGATTCGCGCGCGCATGACCGCGCTCGCCGACGCCGTGAGCGCGCATCTCGTGCAGCCGGCCACGCGCTGAATTGCACTGAACGATGCCGGCACGACAGGTGCCGGCATCGCCCCTCGGCCCGCGTTCGCCGGGCCATCACCATTCGATCTCCCACGCGTCGACTAAAAACGTTTTCATTATTTCGTGTGGCGAAACGTGGGTGTCATGAACGTCAGCGATCCTTCGCGGCGGCGTGAATCGTGGCGTCTGCCGCGGTCGCGCATTTGTAAGATGTGTCTTGTCGAAGGCATCTGACGACATCCGACGGTCGCGTTGCACCCGTAAAAATGTAAAGCTAGGGTTTTCACCGGGAAATGCCGGAGAGGCCCGCCGCGTAAGCGTTTTCAGGTGTTATGTAACCGCTTGGTGAACCCGTGCGTTGCGTCGATCATACGATGACCGACTGCGCGTGTTGGGAAATAATCGGTAATCCGTCAGAATTGCGCCGACATGTACTCGCACATGTGTCAGGTCATAAAACCACACCACAAAAGAAACATTCTTTGAGGACGGAGAATCAATGAAAAAGCGCGTCGCTGTCGCCATGACGGCAGCTGGCCTTGCAGCCGCTACCGCCGCCCACGCTCAAAGCAGCGTGACCCTGTACGGTATCGTCGATAACGGTCTGGCTTACCAGAACAACTCGTCGGCGACTGGCGCGACCACGGGTGGTCACTCGAAGGTGCAGATGTCCACCGGCGTGTGGGCAGGCAGCCGCTTCGGCCTGAAGGGCAGCGAAGATCTCGGCGGCGGCACGAAGGCGATTTTCCAGTTGGAAGCCGGCGTCAACACGGCTAACGGCTCGTCGCAGTGGACCAACGGCATCTTCACGCGTCAAGCGTGGGTCGGCCTGACCAACAACACGTACGGTACGCTGACGGCTGGCCGCCAGTACACCGCGTACTACACGCTGCTGTCGCCGTACAGCCCGACGACCTGGCTGACGGGCTACTACGGCGCGCACCCGGGCGATATCGACTCGCTGGATACCAGCTACCGCGCGAACAACTCGCTCGTCTACATGTCGCCGAAGTTCTACGGCTTCACGGTCGGCGGTTCGTACTCGTTCGGCGGCGTCGCAGGCGCGACGAACCGCGGCTCGACGTGGAGCGCGGCGATCCAGTACCTGAACGGCCCGGCAGGCATCGCGGTCGGCTACCAGAAGATCAACAACGCAACGCTCGGCGGCGGCGTGTGGGGCGCGAACTCGACGGTCCAGAACGGTCTGACGGCATCGGGCGACGGCAACCAGCCGGCTGTTTCGTCGATCAACAACGGCTACGCCACGGCGCAATCGCAGCAGCGTATCGCCGTGACGGCGGGCTACCAGTTCACGCCGGCATGGGACATTTCGGCGTCGTACTCGAACGTCCAGTACACGCCGGGCACGGGTTCGTCGTTCCGCAATACGGCCATCTTCAACACGGCAGGCGCCGTGCTGCACTGGAAGGCAGCTGCTCAGTGGGACTTCGCGGCAGGCTACTCGTACACGGCGGCAACGCAGTCGAACGGCATCACCAGCTCGGCCAAGTACCACCAGGTCACGCTGTCGCAGTACTACAGCCTGTCGAAGCGCACGGGCCTGTACGCAGTTGAGGCTTACCAGCATTCGAGCGGCAACACGCTGAACGGCGGCAAGATCATCGCAGCAACGACGTCGATCGGCGACGGCGTGGGCGCAGGTTCGAAGCAGAACCAGATCGGCCTCGGCGTCGGCATGATCCACCGCTTCTGATGTCGCGCGGCGCGCGAGCGCCGCTTACGGCATGCGGTATGAAAACCGGCCTTCGGGCCGGTTTTTTTATGCCCGCGCGATTCGTGCGACTGCGGCGATCGCCGCGATCGCTGCATCGAGCCCGCATCGCGCGATCAATCCGCCGCGCCATCCGTCCAGCTCCCCGCCAGCGCCTGAAACAGCGCCGCCGTATCGGCAAGCCGGTCGGCTTGCGCGCGCGTACGGTCGAGCGCCGTCTGCAGCGTCTGCCGCTGCGCGTCCAGCAGGTCGAACGTGCTGATCCCGCCTGCCGCATAACGATCACCGGCAATCCTGTTGCTGGCTGCCGCTTCCTGCGCGGCGGTGTCTCTGGCCTGCAGCGCCGCCGCGTCGTGCTCGACCGCGCGCATTGCATCGGCCACCTGCTGCAGCGCCTCGAGCACGGTTTCCCGGTAGCTCGCGAACGCTGCGTCGTACGCCGCTTCGGCCGCACGTTTCTTCGCGCGCAGTTCGCCGCCGTGAAAGAGCGGTTGCGTCAGGCCGAGGCCGACATTCCACACATTGAGCCCGCTCACGAGATCCGCGATGCGCGTACGTTCCGAGCCGATCCCCGCCGAAATCGAAAAGCGCGGATACAGGTTCGCGGTGGCCACGCCGACGTTCGCGCTCGCCTGGTGCAGCACGGCTTCGGCCGCGCGGATGTCGGGCCGTTCGCGCGCGAGCGTCGACGGCAGCGCGACGGGCAGCGTGCGCGGCAGCACGAGTGCATCGAGCGTGAGGTCGGGCAACACCGCATCGGACGGCGGCACGCCGAGCAGGATCGCGAGCCGGTGGCCGGCTTGCGCGAGGCGGGCCTCGAGCGGAGGCAGCGACGCTTGCGTCTGCGCGAGCAGCGCACGTTGCGCATGCACGTCGGCCTGCGAAACGCCACCTGCCGCGAAGCGCGCTTCGACGATACGCAACTGCCGCGCCTGCGCGTCGATCAGTTGCCGCGTGAGCGCGACTTGCTGCGCGAGCGATGCATGCAGGATCGCGGTTGCGACGACATTTCCCGCGAGCGTCAGGCGCGCGGCGTCCAACGTGAACGCCTGGTAGTCGACTTGCGCGCGCAGCGCTTCGAGCGCACGCCGGTTGCCGCCGAACACGTCGAGCACGTACGACACGCTCACCGACGCGTCATAAAGCGTGAATGGCCCCGGGCTGGGCACGTTGGCGGGCAGGCCGAACGCGGTCGTGTCGACCTGCTCGCGCGTGGCGGACAGGCTCGCATCGACGTTCGGCAACATCGTCGCGCCGGCTTCGGCCGCGTGGTTCTGCCGCGCTTCGTCGAGCCGCGCACGGGCCTCGGCAAGCGTCGGGCTGTTGTGCCACGCGGTATCGACGAGCCGGTTCAGCGGTTCGGAGCCGAACTGCGTCCACCAGTGCTGCGGGGTATGCGCGGCCGATGCGAACGTCTGCGCGTCGCCGGTCGGGCCGGCGGTGGCGGCCGTCGTCGCGGGCGGCTCGCCGCGCGTGTAGCGCTGCGTGGCAGGCGCGTCAGGCGCGTGGAAATCCGGCCCGACCGCGCATCCGGCGACGAGCAGCGCGGCGGCGGCCAGTGTGCAGCCGTGAGCGGCGTAGGAAGGGCGACGCGAAGCCGGTTTCATCGTGCGGCACCTAGTCGAGCGTGCGCCGGTAGAAGCGCAGCGCGACGCCCATCACGACAACGGTGAACAGCGCGACTGGCCACACGGATGGCCACAGGTCGCTCCAGCCGTTGCCTTTCAGCAGGATGCCGCGCACGAGGCGGTTGAAGTAGGTGAGCGGCAGCAGGTTGCCGATGAACTGCGCCCACTTCGGCATCCCGGCGAACGGGAACATGAAGCCCGACAGCAGGATGTTCGGCAGGAAGTAGAACACCGCGAGCTGCATCGCCTGCAACTGGTTCTGCGCGAGCGACGACAGCGTGATGCCGACCGTCAGGTTCGCGGCGATGAACAGCAGCGCGGACAGGTAGATCGCGAACACGCCGCCGATGAACGGCACGTCGAACACGAACCGCGCCGCGACGACGATGATCGATACCTGGATCAGCCCGATCAGCACGTACGGGACGATCTTGCCCGTCATCACCTCGAGCGGCCGCACCGGCGTCGCGAGCAGGTTCTCCATCGTGCCGCGCTCGCGTTCGCGCGTGATCGCGAGGCCCGTCATCATCACCATCGTCATCGTCAGGATCACGCCCATCAGGCCCGGCACGACGTTGTACTGCGTGATGCCCTCGGGGTTGTACAGCCGGTGCAGCACGACGTCGAACGCGGCCGGGCGGCCGTTCAGGTAGGCGAGCGGGCCCGTCAGGTCCTTGTCCGCGACGGGCTGCACGAGGCCCGGCAGCGCGCCGATCGCCGATGCGGTCGCGACGGGATCGGTCGCGTCCGCCTCGACGAGCAGCGACGGACGCTCGCCGCGCAGCAGCCGCCGCGAGAAATCGGCCGGCACGGTCAGCACGAACTGCACGTCGCCGCGGGCGAGCGCATGCCGGCCGGCCGCTTCGTCGGGCAGCGTCTCGACGATGTCGAAGTACGCGGAATTGCGCATCGCGGCGACGAAGCTGCGCGCGAACGGGCTCGCATCGGCGACGATCACCGCGGTGGGCAGGTGCTTCGGATCGGTGTTGATCGCGAAGCCGAACAGCGTGAGCTGGATGATCGGTACGCCGACGATCATCGCGAACGTCACGCGGTCGCGTCGCAACTGCAGGAATTCCTTCAGCACGATGCTCCACCAGCGTGCGACGGAAAACGAATCGCGCAGGCGCGCCCACGCGTTCATGACGACGCTCCGCCGGGCGGCGCGGATGGCCCTGATGCGCGGCCCATCATGTAAATGAACACGTCTTCGAGGCCGGTGTCGATCGGCGCGACCTGCAGCGCGGCAGGCCCTTCGGCTTGCGCGGCGACCTCCGCAAGCGTCGCGTCGAGCTGCGCGCGATCGCGGCCGCTCACGTGCAGCGCCGAGCCGAACACGACCGTCTGGTCGACGCCCGGCATCGTGCGCAGCCGTGCCGACAGTTCGCTCAGATGCGCGCCGGTGATCGCGCGGGTCGCGAGCCCCTGCGACGCGACGATCTCCGCCGACGTGCCCTGCGCGAGCAGCTCGCCGTACGCGATGTACGCGAGCTTGTGGCAGCGCTCGGCCTCGTCCATGTAGTGCGTGCTGACGAGCACCGAGATCCCTTGCGCGGCCAGCCGGTGCAGCTCTTCCCAGAAGTCGCGGCGCGCGGCGGGATCGACGCCGGCCGTCGGCTCGTCGAGCAGCAGCAGCGCCGGTTCGTGCAGCATGCAGGCGGCCAGCGCGAGGCGCTGCTTCCAGCCGCCCGACAGCGCGCCCGTGAGCTGGTCCGCGCGGCTCGCGAGGCCGAGCCCGTCGAGTGCGCGCGCGACGGCCGCCTTGCGGTCGGGCATCCCGTACACACGGGCGACGAAGTCGAGGTTCTCGCGGATCGACAGGTCTTCCCAGTACGAGAAGCGCTGCGTCATGTAGCCGACGCGCCGCTTGATCTGCGCGCTGTCGCGCACGATGTCGTAGCCGAGGCAGGTGCCGCTGCCCGAGTCGGGTGTGAGCAGCCCGCACATCATCCGGATCGACGTGGTCTTGCCGCTGCCGTTCGGCCCGAGGAAGCCGAAGATCTCGCCGCGCGCGACGCGCAGCGACACGTCCTTCACGACATGTTTGTCGCCGAAATGCTTGTTCAGGCGATCGACGTCGATCGCGTACGGTGCGGGCGGCACGTTCATGGCACCCTCACGGCGACGGGCTGGCCCGGGTGCAGCTTCGGCGCGTCGGCGACGGCGGGGCGCGCCTCGATCATGAACACGAGCTTGGTCCGGCTCTCGTTGCTGTAGATCACGGGCGGCGTGTATTCGGCCTCGCTCGATACGTAGGTGATGCGCGCGGGCACGTCGGCCGCACAGCCGTCGCAGTGGATCGCGACCGTGCGCCCCGGCGCGAGCGATGCAATGGCGGCCTCCGGCACGAAGAAGCGCACCTTCAGGTTTTGCGGCGGCAGCATCTGCACGACCGGATTGCCGGCCTGCACCCATTCGCCGACGCGGTACAGCGTGTCGTACACGCGCCCGGCGGCGGGCGCGGCGACGCGCTTCTGGTCGAGCTTCCATTGCGCCTCGGCGACGGCCGCCTGCGTGGCGTCGACCTGCGCGGCCTGCGCGGCGACCTGCTGCGCGCGGCCCGGCAGGCGCGCGACGTCGACCTGTTTCTGCAGTTCGCGCATCTGCGCGGCGGTCGTTTGTGCGGACGTGCGCGAATCGTCGAGCTGCTGTTTCGACAGGCCGCCCGCTGCGTACTGGTTTTCGTCGCGCACGAGTTGCGCGGCGGCCCGCGCGGCTTGCGCGGTGGACTGCGCGAGTTGCGCTTGCGTGACCGCGATTTCGGGCGGGCGCTTGCCGGTCTGCAGGTCGGCAAGCTGAGCGCGGGCGGCCGCGAGCTGGTGCTGCGCCTGTAGCAGAGCGGCCGTTTCGCTGACGGCTTCGAGCGAGAAGGCCGGCGCGCCGGCGGCGAGGCTCTGGCCGCGCGCAACCGACAACTGCGTCAGCGTGCCCGATTGCGACGACGACAGGTACACGAATTCGCCTTCGACGTAGCCCTGGTAGGTCGTGCCGTTGCTCGCCTGGCGCTCGCAACCGGCGAGGAGCGCGATGGCGGCGGCCAGTGCGATCGGCAGCGCGCGGGCCGGGTTCACGACGGCCTCCGTGCCGAGCGGACCGGCGCGCGCGGCGCGGCGGCCGGCGGCTGCATGCCCGAACCGAGCAGCGCGCGGACATGGCGGTGCAGCACGTCGCGGTCGATCGGCGGCAGGCCGCGCGCGCTCTGCCACAGTTTCGCGGTCGCGAGCGGCAGCATCACCAGCGCGACGATCGAATGGAACAGGAACGCGGGCTCGAGCGCGGGATTCAGCGTGCCGGCCTGCTGCGCGCCGCGGATGCGTTCGGCAAAGCGCCCGACATGTTCGAGCGGAATGCGCCGGACCATCCGCTCGCGCAGCAACCCGCCTTCGTGGACAATTTCGCGCAGCCAGATCGACGGCAGCCACGGCATGCGGTGCGTGACGTCGAAGAAGCGGTCGACAAGTTCGGCGACGAGCGCGAACGGGTCGTTTTCGATCTGCGGTTCGGTCGGCCGCCACACGAACGCGATGACCTGCGCGAGCCGTTCCTCGACGATCGCGTCGAGCAACTGCTCGCGATTCGTGAAGTAGTAATGGACCATCGCCGACGTGACGCCGGCGGCCGCGGCGATCTGCGCGACGGTCGTCGCGGCGATCCCGCGCTCGGCGAACAACTGCGTCGCGACGTCGAGCATGTGGTCGCGCAGGTCGAAATCGTCGACCGACGGGCGGCGCCCGCGCGGCCTGGCGACGGTGGATTTCGCGTTCATGCAATCGACGCTAATTGATGAGTTAGTTAATTTCAAGGAAGGGTTTCCGCCGGAATTGATCGCGATCAGGCGGGCGTCGAATGGGGACGCGGGCGGAGAGGTGACGTGACGCGGCGTGACGCAGCAAGCCGGCGATGGAATGTAGGGAGCGGCTAATGGAGAAACTGCGGGGGAGACGAGCGGGGCGACAGCGTGGAAGCCGGTCGCGAAGCGAGGGCGCGTGCCTGGGCAATGGCACGCGCCCTGAAAAGCGGTTACTGATCGATCGGTGACGTCAGCGGCACGTGTTCGCCGGTCAGCCCGAACACGACGAGCTGTGCGGGCTCGGTCGCGCTTGCGTTGCGCGACACCTGGTGGCGTGAGCCGGGCGCTTCGTACCAGCCTTCGCCGGCGCGGTAGCGGTGCAGCGGGCCGCCGTTCACCTGCGATAGCACTTCGCCTTTCGACACGACCGCGAACACCGAGCCGAGGTGCCGGTGGGCTTCGGAAGCCTGGCCGGGCGCGTAGTCGACGGTCGCGACGACGGCGAGCTTGCCGGGTGCTTCGGGCACGGCCTGCTGCATGATCGTGTGCACGTTGTCGCCGGTGTCATGTGCGCGGGCGGCGACCGGCAGCAGTGCGGCGCCCGCCGCGAGCCACGCGCACAGGGCGGCGCGACGGAGGAGCGTAGCGTGAGTCATCGTCGTCTCCTTACTCGGGCATCTTGCGGAACGCGATCGCGAAGCGGTTCCACGAGTTGATCGTCGCGATCAGCATCGACAGGTCGAACAGCTCTTCGTCGGTGAAGTGCGGCCTCACGGCGTCCCAGACGGCGTCGGGCACGTGATTGCCGGCGACCAGCGTCAGCGCTTCGGTCCATTCCAGGGCCGCGCGTTCGCGCTCGGTGAAGAACGGCGTTTCGCGCCACGTGACGACGGTGGCCAGGCGGCGGTCGGTTTCGCCCCCCTTGCGCGCATCGGTCGTGTGCATGTCGACGCAGAACGCGCAGCCGTTGATCTGCGACGCGCGCAGGCGGACGAGTTCGGCGAGCGGCTTCTCGATCGAGCTCTTCGCGAGGAATTCCTCGGCGTTGCGCATCACCTTGATCGCATTCGGGCTGGCGGCATAGAAGTTCAGGCGCGGTTGCATGGCAGGTCCTTTTTCGGTTGGGGCGCACGGTGGCGCGACAGGACCCACTTTAAGACCCATGCTGGCCTGCTTGAATGGCCAATTTCCGGAAAATTCAGGTAACCAGTGCCGAGCCGCCAGCGGTGTCCGAACCCAGCAGGCCGGCCAGCGTCGCGAGCGCCGTGTCGATGCGCAGCGCGTCGATCCCGCCATAGCCGAACAGCAGCCCCGGACGGACCGGCACGCCGACGTGAAACGCCGAGATGCCGTACAGGCCGATGTCCTGCGCGCGGGCCGCGCGGACCAGCGCCGCCTCGTCGAGCCCCGGCTTCAGGTAGGCGGCGAGGTGGATGCCGGCGGTCGGCACGATCGCATCGAACCACGGCGCGAGTTCGCCGCGCAGATGCGCGATCAGCATCTTGCGGCGCGCATCGTAGTGCTTCTGCACGCGCTTCAGGTGCCGCGCGAAATCGCCTTCGAGCATGAAGCGTGCGAGCGCCGCCTGCGTCAGCGTGCAGGTGTGCCAGTCGACGATCTGCTTCGCCTTGGCCAGCGCGCCGCGCAGCGCGCGCGGCGGAATCGCATAGCCGATCCGCAGTTCCGGAAAGATCGTCTTCGAGAACGTGCCGACATACGCGACGAGGCCCGTGCGGTCGAGGCTCTTCAGCGATTCCACCGGGCGGCCTTCGAAGCGGAACTCGCCGTCGTAGTCGTCCTCGATGATCACCGCGCGGCGGCGCTGCGCCCATTCGAGCAGCGCGACGCGCCGGTCCAGCGTCATCGGCATCCCGAGCGGGAACTGATGCGACGGCGTCACGTAGACGAGGCGTGCGTCGTCGGGCAGCCGTTCCGTCACTAGGCCATGCGCGTCGACCGGCACGCCGATCACCGTCGCGCCGAGCGACGCGAACGCGGCGCGCGCGGGCGGGTAGCCGGGATCTTCGACCGCCACCACATCGCCGGGCCGTACGACGACGCGGGCGATCAGGTCGAGCGCCTGTTGCGCGCCTTGCGTGACGAGCACGTCGTCCCAGCCGCACGCGACCGCACGGCTGAACGCGACATAGCGCGCGATTGCGCCGCGCAACTGCGGATCGCCGGCCGGGTCGTGGTACTGGGCGGGGCCGCGCATCTGCTGGCGCAGCGCGTGATGCAGGCAGCGCCGCCACGCGTCGAACGGGAACAGCGCCTTGTCGGTCACGCCGCCGCGGAAGTCGAAGCCGGGCGAATCCTGCGGCGCGGGCATCGCGAGCGCGTCGGGCAACTCGTCCCACAGCGCGCGCGCATCGACCGCGTCGACGCGCGGCGTGTCTTCGACGATCGACGGCGCCGACATGGCCGCGGCATGCGGCACGCGCGCGAGGCCGTCGGCGACGAACGTGCCGTCGCCCGCGCGCGTATTCAGGTAGCCCTCGGCGACGAGGCGCTCGAACGCGTCGAGCGTCGTCTTGCGCGAGACGCCGAGCTGTTTCGCGAGGTCGCGCGTCGATGGCAGCCGCGCGCCGCCGGCGAGCCGCCCGTCGACGATCGCGGTGCGCAGTTGCCGGAAGATCTGGCCCGTCAGGTCGTGACGGCCTTCGATGCGGATCGCGATGTCCATCGCAGTGGTTACCTCGATTGCCTTGATTTCGTGCTGATCAGCATACCGGAAGTCGATCACGGCGGTGGCCTGGCGGGACGCCTTTACCGGTCGCCAGGACGCAGGGAATCGGGGAGGCGGGCCGAACCGGCCGGGTGGCCCCGTCACTGGTATCCGCTGCCCGTATCCCCCGATTGGACCTTCGCCCGCCGCTGCCTTACGATCCACGACAACCCCACACCGGAGCGTGCCCATGCTGTCCGAAGACGAACTTGCGCTGCTCGACGCGATTCGCGCCACCGGCAGCCTGTCGCGCGCGGCCGCGCGGCTCGGCAAGGCGCCGTCGACGGTGTCGCACGCGGCGCGCCAGCTCGAAACGCGCTTCGACGCGCTGCTGTTCGACCGGCGCGGCTACCGGTTGCAGCTCACGCCGGCCGGCCAGTTGCTGACCGACGAGGCGGCGCGGCTGGCGCTGGACGTCGCGCGGCTGACGCAGCGCGTGCGGCAGGTCGCGAGTGGCTGGGAAGACCGATTGTGGATTGCCAGCGACGAGGTGCTGGAGTTCGACACGCTGCTGCCGGTGGTCCGCGCGTTCGATGCGCTCGACTCGGGCGTGTCGTTGCGTTTCACGCATGAAGTGCTCGGCGGGACCTGGGAAGCACTGCGCGACGGCCGCGCGGACCTGGTGGTCGGCGCGACCAACGAGCCGCCCGCGATTCCCGGCTTCAAGTGGTTCGAGCTGGGCGCGATGGAGTGGGTGTTCGCGGTGTCGCCGCGCCATCCGCTGGCCGCCGTGACCGGTGCGCTGACGCGGGATGCGATCGGCGCGCACCGGGCGGTGGTCGTCGCCGATTCGTCGCGGCGCGCGGCCGGCCGCGCGTATGGCCTGCTCGGCGGGCAGGCCGTGCTCGCGGTGCCGTCGATGCGCGCGAAGATCCTCGCGCAGCGCGACGGGCTCGGCGTCGGCTGGGTGCCGCGCCGGCGCGTGGCGTCGCTGCTCGCACGCGGCGAACTCGTGGAAAGAGAGACGGCTGATCCGCGCGAGCCGAACCGGCTTTATGTCGCGTGGCATGGCGACCGGGACGGCCGCGCGCTGCAATGGTGGCTCGAGCAATTGCGCGAGCCGCGGCTCGCACAGCGCCTGCTCGACGGCATCGACGTGGCCGGCTGACCCGGCGCCGGAAAGAACAGGGCAATCAAACTCGCCTTCCCGAACATGTTCGACGATTTCGAACATGTTCGTCGCGCCCGTCGTACGGCAGGGCCGGGCGCCGCGCGCATCCTGTGTTCACGGTCAACTCACCGGTTCACAGGAGAACATCATGCAACGCTTCGAAGGAAAGACGGTCCTCGTCACGGGCGGTAACAGCGGCATCGGCCTGGCGGCCGCCAAGGCATTCGCGGCAGAAGGTGCCCGCGTCATCATCACCGGGCGCGATGCGCAGACGCTCGAAGCCGCGCGGCAAACGCTCGGCGCAGGCGCACTGGCGATCCGCAACGAGGCCGGCAGCGTCGCGTCGGCCCGCGCACTGGCCGATGCGATCGCGTCGGCAGGGGCACGGCTCGACGCCGTGTTCATCAACGCGGGCGTCGCGAAACTCGCGCCGTTCGCCGACAGCGACGAGGCGATGTGGGATCTCGTGTTCAACACCAACGTGAAGGGCGCGTATTTCCAGATTCAATCGCTGGTGCCGCTGCTGAACCGCGGTGCGTCGATCGTGATCAACGGCTCGATCAACGCGCACATCGGGATGCCCGGCTCGTCGGTGTACGCGGCGAGCAAGGCGGCCGTCAATTCGTTCGCGAAGACGCTGTCGGCGGAATTGCTGCCGCATGGCGTGCGCGTGAACGTCGTGAGCCCCGGGCCCGTGCAGACGCCGCTGTACGGCAAGCTCGGGTTCGATGCGGCGACGCTCGACGAGACGGCCGAGAAGATCAAGGGCCTCGTGCCGGTCGGCCGGTTCGGCACGCCGGATGAAATCGCGTCGACGGTGCTGCACCTCAGCGCGCCGGAATCCGCGTTCATCGTCGGCGCGGAGATCATTGCGTCGGGCGGGATGGGGTTGCTCTGACCCGGTCGTCACACCAGCGGGGGCCGCAACCGCCCGGCGCAATGCCGGGCGGGCGGTCCCCGCGATCCGCTTTGTCTCGCTGCCAGCGCTGAGCGACGGCAGACGCTGGCAGATCGCGCTCCCCCGGAAAAGCCATGACAAGGGCAGGGATTACTAGACGACTGGTCTAATCCGGGGCTATCATCCGTTCCCATGAATGCGACGACGTCCGCGGCGCATGCATCAAAGACGCGTAGTGCCATTCAAATGCCATTCCGTGCTGCGATGCTGATGGTGCAGCGAGACGCCGTCGTTTTATTTCGAATAGTTCTAGACGACTGGTCTAATAGGCGCATGTCGCATTCGGATACGCGGGTCGCACGTTGACGCGTCATAGCTGACTAACCGACAGGCGTGCCGCGCCGTCGGGCAGGGTTGTCCGGCAGTGCGGCCCCGTTCCCCTCATCCATTTTCGAAGGAGTGTCCGATCATGAAGATTCTGGTTGTCCTGACCTCGCACGACACGCTCGGCGACACCGGCAAGAAGACCGGCTTCTGGCTCGAGGAACTGGCCGCGCCGTACTACACGTTCAAGGATGCGGGCGTCGAGCTGACGCTCGCGTCGCCGAAGGGCGGCCAGCCGCCGCTCGATCCGAAAAGCAGTGATCCGACCGCCCAGACCGACGCGACGCGCCGCTTCGACGCCGATCCGGCGGCCAAGGCCGAACTCGCGTCGACGCGCAAGCTGGCCGACGTGTCCGTGGACGACTACGACGCCGTGTTCTACCCGGGCGGCCATGGCCCGCTGTGGGATCTGGCCGAGGATCTGCATTCGATCGGCCTGATCGAGCGTGCGCTGGCGGCCGGCAAGCCGGTCGCGGCCGTGTGCCATGCACCGGGCGTGCTGCGTCACGTGAAGAACCCGCAGACCGGCGAATCGGTCGTGCGCGGCAAGCGCGCGACGGGCTTCACCAACAGCGAGGAAGCGGCCGTCGAATTGACGGAAGTCGTGCCGTTCCTCGTCGAGGACATGCTGAAGACCAACGGCGCGCAATTCGAGCGCAGCGCCGACTGGGCGCCGCATGTCGTCACCGACGGGCTGCTGATCACGGGGCAGAACCCCGCGTCGTCGGAGCCTGCCGCCGAGGCGTTGCTCGCGCAGCTCAGCCGCCGTTGAGCCGATGGCGCCGGCCGGGCCGGCGCCATCCCGTATCCGTCGCCGGGCGCGGGCCGCCCGGCGACGGCCCGAATCGTACTGTCGTGCACACCGCACGACGCGTTTCCAGTCGTTTTGCAGAACCAAGCAAAGGAGCCGTGGATGTCTGCCCTGTTCGAACCGTTCAAACTCAAGGATGTCACGCTGCGTAACCGCATCGCGGTGCCGCCGATGTGCCAGTACGTCGCCGAGGACGGCGTCGTCAACGATTGGCATCACGTGCATCTGGCCGGCATTGCGCGTGGCGGCGCTGGCCTCGTGATCGCCGAGGCGACGGCCGTGTCGCCGGAAGGGCGCATCACGCCGGGCTGCGCGGGGCTGTGGAACGATGCGCAGGCCGAAGCATTCGCACCGTCGGTCGCGGCGATCAAGGCGGCCGGCGCGGTGCCCGGCATCCAGATCGCGCACGCGGGCCGCAAGGCGAGCGCGAACCGCCCGTGGGAAGGCGACGACCATATCGCCGACGGCGATCCGCGCGGCTGGCAGACCATCGCACCGTCGGCCGTGCCGTTCGGTGCGCATCTGCCGAAGACGCCGCGTGCGATGACGCGCGACGACATCGCACGCGTGCAGGCCGACTTCGTCGCGTCGGCGAAGCGCGCGCGCGACCTGGGCTTCGAATGGCTCGAACTGCACTTCGCGCACGGCTATCTCGGCCAGAGCTTCTTCTCGGTGCATGCGAACCAGCGTGACGACGAATACGGCGGCTCGGCCGAAAACCGTGGCCGATTCCTCGTCGAAACGCTGGCGGCCGTCCGCAAGGTGTGGCCGGAGCATCTGCCGCTGACCGCGCGCTTCGGCGTGATCGAATACGACGGCCGCGACGAAGAGACGCTCGCCGAATCGATCGCGCTCACGCAGCGGCTGAAGCAGGAAGGGCTCGACATGCTGAGCGTGTCGGTCGGTTTCTCGACGCCCGACGCGCAGATTCCGTGGGGCCCGGCGTTCCTCGCGCCGATCGCCGAGCGCGTGCGCCGCGAGGCCGGGCTGCCGGTGTCGTCCGCGTGGGGAATCGACACGCCGCAACTGGCGAACCGCGTGGTGGCGGAAGAGCAGCTCGATCTCGTGATGGTCGGCCGCGCGCATCTGGCCGACCCGCACTGGCCGTACTACGCGGCCAAGCAGCTCGGCGTCGAGCGTCCGTCGTGGACGCTGCCCGCGCCGTACGCGCACTGGCTCGAGCGCTACCGGACCGCCGACAAGGTGGCCTGAACGGGCGAGGTGCCGGGGCGGCGCGTGTGACATGCGCCGCCGATCCGGCGCCGATGGATAGAATGGCGGTTCGCGCAGGCCGGTTGCCTGCACGAACCGCCATTTTTTCATTTCGACAGAGGTGCCATGGGCGCACATGTCCCGTCGTCTCCCGATCCTGCCGCGCGGCCGCGTACGCAGCAGGTCTCCCGCGCCGTGCTGTATGCGGCGCTGCTGGTGATCGCGCTGTGGGTGATCCGCGATTTCATTCCCGCCATCGCCTGGGCCTGCGTGATCGCCATCGCGATGTGGCCGATGCTGAAACGCTTCGAATCGCACCGCCTGTTCCGCAACCGCCCGACGCTCATCGCGGTCGTCATTACGGCGGCGATCTCGTTGCTGGTCGTGCTGCCGGTGGCCGTCGCGGCAACCCAGGCGATCGGGCAGGCGCATGACCTGCGCGAGTGGCTGCGCACGGTCCAGGACAACGGCATCCCGGTGCCGGACGTGATCGGTCGGCTGCCTTACGGCGCGGCGCAGATCACCGAATGGTGGCAGGCCAACCTCGGCCATCCGCTGCATGCGGCCAGTGCGATGCACGGCGTCAATAGCGAGAAATTCCTCGCGTTCGGCCGGCAGTTCGGTACGAAGCTCGCGCACGCGCTGCTCGAATTCGGCTTCATGCTCGTCACGCTGTTCGTGATCCTGCGGGCCGGCCACAAGCTGTCGGGGGCGCTGCTGCAGGGCGCGCGGCGCGCGTTCGGGCGCAGCGGCGCGGAGCTGATCGAGCGGATGGTCGCGGCCGTGTTCGGCACGGTGACGGGGCTGGTCGTCGTCGGGCTCGGCGAGGGCGCGCTGCTCGGCATCGCGTATGCGCTGGCCGGTGTCCCGCATGCGGCGCTGCTCGGCCTGGTCACGGCGATCGCCGCGATGCTGCCGTTCTGCGCGCCCGTGGTGTTTTGCGGCGCGGCGCTCTGGCTGTTCGTGCAAGGCGCAACCATGTGGGCCATCGTGGTGGCCGTGCTCGGGTTCGTCGTCGTGTTCGTCGCCGAGCACTTCGTGCGGCCGGTGCTGATCGGCAGTTCCGCGCGGCTGCCGTTCCTGCTCGTGCTGTTCGGCATCCTCGGCGGCGCCGAGACGTTCGGCCTGATCGGGCTGTTCGTCGGCCCCGCGCTGATGACGGTGCTGACGATGCTGTGGGCCGAATGGATTGCGTGACGATGCGTGACGATGCGGGCCGAGGCGGCATGACGCGGCGGTACGGATGCGCGAGCAAGCGTGCATCGGCCGCCGCGACGGGCGACGATCCGGCTTGTACCGAGGCATGCAATGCAAGGATTCGGATAAAGATCTCTACATTTCTTTTCGATCCGGACCCAAAGGTCTAGTAGCATGGCGCTTTCGATCACGCCGGCATGGCGCAGCAGATTTCACCAAGCATGCGATTGATTACGATGTCCCGTCCCGCAGCGACGCTGTCCCTGGCCGCCGGCTGCCTGATGTTGCACGGTTGCGCGTGGTTCGACTCGTGGCTGCCGTTTTCGTATTCGCGCACGCCGCTCGCGAGGGCCGCATCGCGGCATGGCGCGACGCGCGCCGATGTCGTCCGCGCCGGCGGCAATCCGCGCAGCGTATGGATGGTCCGCAACGGCAGCGGCGTTTGCTACAACTACTTCATCGAGCACGGCAACGATCACCGCGAATATTTCGTCGTGTTCGACAAGGCCGGCGTCGTCACGCAACGCGGCTTCGATTCCTGCATGAACGCCGACCGCAAGGGCATGCTCCAGCCGGGCAAGGCCGCGTCGCGCTAGCGCGGCGGCGGCCGTGCCCGCCTGCCGTCACGCGATCGTGTCGACCACGCCGCCATCTACCCGCAATGCCGCGCCCGTCGTCGCCGAAGCGAGCGGCGAGCACACGTAGACGACCAGGTTCGCGACTTCCTCGGGCGTCGCGGGTCGCTGGATGATCGAGCTCGAGCGGTGGTTGCGCACGAAATCCACGGCCACGTCTTCGACGCTGCGGCCGGTTTCGTCGGCCGTTTCCTTCAGCAGCGCCCGCACGCCGTCCGACATCGTCGGCCCCGGCAGCACCGAGTTGACCGTCACGTTCGTGCCGGCCGCGAGCTTCGCGAGGCCGCGGGCGATCGACAGCTGCGCGGTTTTGGTGAATCCGTAATGGATCATGTCGACCGGGATGTTCAGGCCGGATTCCGACGAAATGAACACGATGCGACCGGCATTGCGTTCGATCATCCCCTTCAGGTAATGCCGCGCGAGGCGCACGCCGGACATCACGTTGGTCTGGAAATAGTGGTCCCACTCGGCATCGTCGATGTCGAAGAACGCCTTCAGGCCGTAGATGCCCGCGTTGTTGACGAGGATGTCGGCCGCGGGCGTGTGCTGCGTGATGCGTGCGACGCCGGCGGCATCGGACAGGTCGGCGGCGATGCCATCGAAGCCCGCGCCCGGGACGGCGGCGCGCAGGTGCGCGAGCGCGGACTGCACGGATGCGTCGCTGCGGCCGTTGACGACGACACGCGCGCCGGCGCGCGCGAGCCCTTCGGCGATCGCGAGCCCGATGCCGGCGGTGGAGGCGGTGACGACCGCGGTCTTGCCTTTCAGATCGATATGCATGTGCGTGACGGGAGAGGAGTGAACGGGATCCGCCGCGGGTGCCGCGGCGGACGGAATTCAAAGCTTAGGCGAAACGGCGCGATCCGGCGTCGAAGCCGCGGACCGGCCCAGCGGTCCGCCGATCCGCCGATCCGCCGATCCACCGACTCGTCGACCCACCGATCCACCGATCCACCGATCCGCCGATCCGCCGATCCGCCGATCCGCCGATCCGCCGATCCACCGATCCACCGATCCACCGATCCACCGATCCACCGATCCGGTTGCGCGGCGCCGCACAGTCTTGTACGGTGAGCGTTCGCCGTCCGAACCGGGAGCCCGCCGCGTGAGCCGTACCGCCAACCGATCCGTCGTACCGTCGCCGTTCTGGCGTGATGCCGCGCTGCCGTTCATCGAAGCGCGCACCGTCGACGACGGCCGCGAGATCTGCTACGCGAAGCACACGCACGACACGTTCTCGGTGGGCGCGATCGTCGGCGGCACGAGCACCTACGTGAACGGCGCGACGAACGAGCACGTCGGGCGCGGCGTGCTCGTGATCATCGACCCGGAGCAGGTGCACGCGTGCAATCCGTACGGCCCGGATGCATGGGCGTACCGGATGGTCTATGTCGACGTGCCGTGGCTCGCGCGGCTGCAGCATTCGCTGGGCCGCGATTCGAACAGCGATTTTCACGGCTTTTCGCCGAAGTTGACGGAGCGCCACGACCTGTTCGCGCAATTTGGCGGCTTCTACCGCACGCTCGTCGCGCCCGGCGTCGATCCGCTCGGCAAGGAGAGCGCGGCAGTCGAGTTCTTCACGGCGCTGCACGGCGCGCTCGATCGCGAACTGCCCGGCCCGCGCGCCGGGGACGACAACGCCCGGCTCGCGCGCGCGGCCGACTACATCGCCGTGCATTGCCGTGAGGGCGTCACGCTCGATGCGATCTGCGCGGCGGCCGATCTGTCGCCGTCATACCTGATTCGCGCGTTCAACGCCCGCTACGGGATGACGCCGCATGCATTCCTGATCGATCGCCGCGTGCAGTACGGCCGCACGGAGCTGCGCCGCGGCCGGCCGATCGCCGACGTCGCGCTGGACGCAGGTTTTGCCGACCAGGCGCATTTCCAGCGCGCGTTCCGGCGAATCGCCGCCGCGACGCCCGGCCAGTACCGCAGCGCGACGAGCTGAAAAGCAAGCGCTACACGTCGAGCAGGAAGAGTGCGCTGCCGGCGAGCAGCAGCGCCATCAGCCGGTTGAACACGCGCATGTGCCGCGCGTTCGCCAGCCGGTGCCGCAGCGATGCGCCCGCATACGACCAGCACGCGATCGACGCGAAACAGATCACCAGATACAGCGCGGCAAACTGCCAGACCTGCGTGCGGTCGCCATCGGTCGCATACGCGCCCATCGCGGCCACGCACGCGAGCCACGCCTTCGGATTCAGCCACTGCATCGCCGCGCCGGCCGCCGCCGACGGGCCGGCCACGTCCGGGTCGGCCGACAGCCGGCCGTCATCGAGCGCGAGCCGCAGCGCCATGTACAGCAGGAACGCGATCCCCGACCACTGCGTGGCGGTCGTCAGCACCGGCCAGCGCGCGAGCGCCGCGTGCAGCCCGAGGCCAATCAGCAGGAACAGCGCGACGAAGCCGAGCGTCGCGCCGGCCGCATAGCGCAGGCTCGCGCCGAGGCCGTGGCGTGCGCCGGCACTGAGCGCGACGATGTTGACGGGACCGGGGGTGATCGACGAGGCGAGCGCGAACGCGGCCATCGAAACCAGCATGCTCATTGGATGTCTCCATGCGAAATGTCGAAAGTCGCATCGAGACTACGGGAGCCGAACTGGCCCGTATTGAAGAAAACTGCCCTCGGCGGGCGGCCGCGCGGCCGCCGTCAGTGCAACGCGCGGGGCGCGTGGGCCGGCCGGGTATCGTGCAGGTCGGCCGGGCGCAACGGGCCGCCGGCGCAGGGTTGCGTCGAGACCGAGAACCCGAACGTGTTGATGCCGCCCGAGCAGGCGACGAACACGCTGCCGCCGTGCATTTCGGCGACGGCCTTGACGATCGACAGCCCGAGCCCGTGGTTTTCCTTGCTGTTCGCGCGGGCCTCCTCGAGCCGGTAGAAGCGCTCGAACACGTGCGAACGCCGGGCGGGGTCGATCGGTTCGCCGGGGTTCGCGACGGACATTTCGACCAGCGTGTCACGGCGCACGATCGTCACGCTGACCGTCGCGCCGGGCGCCGAATGCTGGATCGCGTTGATCAGCAGGTTGGTCATCGCGCGGCGGAACAGCGACGGATCGACGGCCGCGCGCGCATCGCCGTGCAGCTCGGCGCGCAACTGCGCCTCGTCGAGCGGGATTTCGAGAAAGTCGAGCATGCGCCGCACTTCGTCGGCGAGCGACACGTCCTTCAGGTCGGTCGCACGTTCGCCGCGGTCGCTGCGCGACAGGAACAGCATGTCGTTGATGATCACGCGCAGCCGCTCGAATTCCTCGAGGTTCGACTGCAGCGTCTGCTGCATCCGCTCGACCGTGCGGTCGCGGCTGGTCAGCGCAACCTGGGTCTGGCCGATCAGGATGCTGATCGGCGTGCGCAGTTCGTGCGCGACGTCCGCGTTGAACGCCTCGAGTCGCGCGTAGGTTTGCTGGATGCGGTCGAGCGCGCCGTTGAACGATGTGGCGAGGTCGCGCAGTTCGGCCGGCAGCGCGTCGGTCTGCAGCCGCTGGCGGCGGTTCGCGAGGCTGATCGCGGATGCGTCCTGCGACAGCCGGTCGAGCGGCGCGAGCCCGAAACGGGCCACCGCACGGCTCAGCAGCAGCGTAATGATCGTCGCGATCGTGATCAGCGCGGCGAGCGTCCAGCCGAAGCGGCGCAGCATCCGCTGCGTGCGCTCGCACGAGCTGGCGACGACCAGCTTCAGCGTCGGCCGCTCGCCATTGCCGGCCACCGTGACGGTCTTCGTCATCACGTCGTAGGTGCTGTGGTTGAGCGCGTATTGCTGGAAGGCGCCGAACGGTGCGCCGACGGGCACCCCGTCGACAGGCTGGCCAAAGCGGAAGTCCGGGTTCGGGGTGTCGACCTGGTAGCGCGTCGAACCGTCGGGCGGTTCGAGATCGGCGAGCTTTTCCTGCATGAGGCGCCCGCGCTGCGGCGTGAGCGCATGCGACACGATCATCTCGGCGACCTTGGCGCGCGTGTCGAGCGTCGCGCGCAGCTCGGCGAACAACTGGCGCTCCATCATCACGAACAGCCCGCAGCCGACCAGCGTGAACACGAGCAGCGACACGATGCCGAACATCGCCGACAGCCGCAGGACGATCGAGCGTTTCATGCCGGCCTCTCGGTGTCGCCGTCCTCGCGCGCCTCGAGCACGTAGCCCATCCCGCGGATCGTGTGCAGCAGCTTGTCCGTGAACGGGCCGTCGAGTTTCGCGCGCAGCCGCTTGATCGCCGTTTCGACGACGTTCGCGTTGCTGTCGAAGTTCACGTCCCACACGAGTTCGGCGATGGTCGTCTTCGACAGCACCTCGCCGCTGCGCCGTGCGAGCACGCCGAGCAGCTGGAACTCCTGCGCGGTCAGGTCGAGCCGCGTGCCGTCGCGCGTGGCGCGGCGGCCGATCAGGTCGACCCGCAGGTCGCCGATCGAGATCAGCGTCGATTCCTGCACGCGTGCGCGGCGCGTCAGCGCGCGCAGCCGTTCGATCAGCTCAAGGAACGAGAACGGCTTGGTGAGGTAATCGTCGGCGCCGCCGCGCAGCCCGCGCACGCGGTCGTCGACGCGGTCGCGCGCGGTCAGCATGATGACGGGCGTCTGCTTCTGCGCGCGCAATGCGCGCAGCACGCCGAAGCCGTCCAGCTTCGGCAGCATCACGTCGAGCACGACCACGTCGTAGTCGAATTCGACGGCTTTCCATGCGCCGTCTTCGCCGTCGAGCGCGGTGTCGACGACCCAGCCTTCCTCGGTCAGGCCGCTCTTCAGGTATTCAACGACTTTCGGTTCGTCTTCGACGATCAGGACTTTCATGTTCGAATCCGTTGTCCGGGTAATCCGGTTAAGGGCTCGGGTGCGCCGGGGCCGGGGCCGGCGCCGGGGCTGCCGTCGCGACCTCGGCCGGCGCGGGGCCGCCCGCGGCATGGCCATCCCAGCCGCCGCCCAGCGCCTTCGCGAGAAACACGACGAGCGCCGCGCGCTGGCCCTGGATCTGCACGGCCTGTCGCTCGCTCGTCAGCAACTGCTGTTGGGCCGTCAGTACGTCGATGAACGGCGTCAGGCCGCCCGCGTAACGATCCTGCGCGAGCGACACGAGCTTGCGCGCGTCGTCGACGGCCGCGGAGGCTTGCTGCGCGGCGTCGGCGAGCACCGACAATCCCGTGACCGCATTCTGCACCTCCTGGAACGCGGTGAGCACGGTCTGCCGGTAGCTGGCCTGCGCGGCGACATAGCCGGCCTGCGCGAAATCGACGCCGGCCTTCAGCTTGCCGCCTTCGAACAGCGGCTGGCTGAGCGACCCGCCGACCGACCACAGCAACGCCGGCACGGTGAACAGGCCGGCGAAGCGCGTGGCATCCCAGCCGATATCGGGCGACAGCATGATGCGCGGGAAATATGCGGCGCGCGCGACGCCGATCTGCGCATTCGCGGCGGCCATCGCGCGCTCGGCCGACGCGACGTCGGGGCGCCGCTGCAGCACGTCGCTCGGCAGGCCGGTCGGCAGCGCCGGCGCGTTGATCGGCACGACGCGCGGTGCGATCGAGAAAGCGGGGGCCGGCGTGCCGACCAGCGTCGCGATCGCGGTTTCGACCTGCACGCGCTGCTGGAGCAGCAGTTGCGCCTGCGTGCGCGTCGCGTCGAGCTGCGCGCGCTGCTGCAGCAGATCGAGGCCCGACACCGCGCCGAGGTCGTGGCGCGCGCTCACGTAGTCGAGCGCCTTCTGCTGCAGATCGATCGAACGCTTGACGACGTCGATCTCGGTGTCGAATTCACGCAGCGCGAAATAGCTCGATGCGAGATCGGCGGTCAGCACCAGGCGGGCGTTCGCGAAATCGTCGCCGGCCTGCTCGGTGGTCGCCTGCGCCGATTCGACGCTGCGCCGCACGCGGCCGAACAGGTCGAGTTCGTAGCTGACGGCCGCGCCGACCTGGACGTCGTTCTGCACGGTCGACGTGCTTTGCGTCGCGTAGTTGGTCTGCGGCCGGTCGGCCGAGATCTTGAAGCGCTGGCCGCTCGCGTTCAGGCCGACGGCCGGATACTGCGCCGAGGCGACCGACGCGAGCGTCGCCTTCGCCTGGTCGTAGCGCGCGGCGACGGCCTTCAGGTTCTGGTTGTTGCGCAGCGCTTCAGCTTCCAGTGCATCGAGCTGCGGATCGCCGAACGCGGTCCACCATGCGGGGTCGAGCGGCGCGCTCGCCGGCGCGGCCGGATGCCAGTACGAATCCGCCGGATCGAGCCGCCATGCGGCCGGCGTGTCGACGTCGGGCCGCTTGTAATCGGGGCCAACCGTGCAGCCGGTGAGGGCGGCTGCGAGCGCAACGGCAGTGGCGACCGACGTGGCAGTGGCGGCAGGCCGCCGGCGGAGGCGCATCGCGATCACGACTTCGCCTCCGTGGCGCCGGAGGCCGGCTTCGCGGCCGGCGCCGAGACGATCACCTGGTCGCCGTTCGCGAGCGCGTCGCTCGGGTTCGTGACGAGGCGGTCGTTCGGCGTGAGCGGGCCGTCGACTTCGAGCGTCTGCCCGATCGTGCGCACGACCGTCACCGATTTCAGGCGCACCTGGCCGTTCGCGTCGACGGCTGCGACAGTCGGGCCTTCGGCGCGGAACAGCAACGTATTGGCCGGCACCTGCAGGCGGCCGACCGGCGTCATCGGCAAGGTGGCCTGCACGTACGCGCCGGGCAGCAGGCGGCCGTCCGGGTTCGGCAGCGTGATTTCGATCTGCAACGAGCGCGTCGCGACGTCGATCGCCTCGGACGTGCGCGTGATCGTCCCGTCGAAGGTCCGGCCCGGCAGCTCCGCCTGCGCGACGCTCACGTGCTGGCCGACCTTCACCTGCTGCGCGTACGCCTGCGGCACCTGCACGTAGAGGCGCAGCTGGTCGGCCTGCACGACCGTGAACAGCGAGCGGCCGGCGTTGCCGGAGCTGACGAGATCGCCGACGTCGACGTTGCGCTGCGTGACGATCCCGTCGATCGGCGCGACGATCCGCTGGAAGCCTTTCAGCTCGGTGAGGCGGCGCATGTTCGCATCGGCCGCAGCGAGGTTCGCGGTGCCCTGATTGAACGCGCCTTGCCGGTCGTCGAGCTCCTGCTGCGAGACCGCATCGCGCTGGCGCAACTGCTGCGCGCGGTCGAACGACGTCTTCGCGAGCGCGAGGGCGGCCTGCGCCTGCTGGCGCTGCGCGGTGGCCTGCGCGAGTTCCTGGTTCAGCTCGGGCGTGTCGAGTTCGGCGAGTGTCTGCCCCTGCTTCACGTGCGCGCCGATGTCGGCCTGCCAGCGCAGCACGTAGCCGCTCGCGCGGGCGTAGATCGGCGCCTCGACGAAGCCGCGCAGCGTGCCGGGCAGCGTCAGCTTGCCGCCGGTGGCCGCATCGACCGGATGCACGACGGTCACGTACTGGCGCGTGTTCTGCTCGGCAACGGCGTCGAGCCGGTTGCGGTTCAGCACGTTGACGACGACCGTGCGCGCGGCGCCGGCGGCCAGCAGCACGCCGATCACGATCAGGACGATCTTCCCGCGTCGCGACACCGACGTGCGCGTCGGCAGGTGCATGCCGCGTTCGTCTACCTGGATGCCGACGGAGCTGTGATGTTTCTCTTCCATGAATTCAACCAAATCAACCGGGTAGTGGGACGAAAATCAGTGGCCGGCCTGGCGCGCACGCCGGCGGGCCAGCCGCGCATGCACACCGCCGAACACGAGCGGCACGAACAGCAAGGTCGACACGGTCGCGAACAGCAGCCCGCCGATCACCGCGCGGCCGAGCGGCGCATTCTGCTCGGCGCCTTCGCCGAGACCGAGCGCCATCGGCACCATCCCGATGATCATCGCGAGCGCCGTCATCAGCACCGGCCGGATCCGCGTCGCGCCGGCTTCCAGTGCGGCCGTGAGCGGCGGCGCGCCGGCCTCGAGGCGCTGGCGCGCGAACGACACGACCAGGATGCTGTTCGCGGTCGCGACGCCCACCGTCATGATCGCGCCCGTCAGCGCGGGCACGCTCAGGTGCGTGCCGGTGATGAACAGCATCCAGACGATGCCGGCGAGCGCGGCCGGCATCGCGCTGATGATGATCAGCGGGTCGAGCCACGACTGGAAATTGACGACGATCAGCAGGTAGACCAGCACGATCGCCATCGCGACGCCCGCGCCGAGGCCGAGGTACGACGTGCGCATCGTCTCGATCTGGCCGCGCATCGTCAGTTCGGTGCCGCGCGGCAGCGTGGCGCGCGCATCGGA
The DNA here is from genome assembly GCF_000012945.1 of Burkholderia lata. Classification (NCBI taxonomy): domain Bacteria; kingdom Pseudomonadati; phylum Pseudomonadota; class Betaproteobacteria; order Burkholderiales; family Burkholderiaceae; genus Burkholderia; species Burkholderia lata. The sequence continues at coordinate 1,964,301 of NC_007511.1, read as the reverse complement.
CACGATGCGGTCGATCTCGCCGGCCACCGCGCCGAGGTCGCGGCCTTCGACGCTCACGTACACGTCGATCGCCGGGCGGATGTTGTAGTGCGTGATCACGGCCGGGTTCGCGGTGCTGCGCACCTGCACGAGGTTGCCGAGCAGTTGCAGCGGCATGCCGGTGCGACCGCTTGCCGAGATCGGCGTGCCGAGCAGGTCGTCGACCGACGAGATGCTGTATTGCGGGGTCTGGATCTGCAGCGGGTACTGGACCCCGGTGCGCGGGTTGATCCAGAACGACGGCGTGGTCTGAGAACTGCCGGACAGCGAGATCAGCATGTTCTGCGCGACGTTCTGCGCGGAGAGGTTGAGCTGCTGCATGCGCGTACGGTCCATGTCGGCCAGCAGGGTCGGCTCGTCGTTGCGTTGCAGCACGTGCACATCGACGGCGCCGGGGATTTGCCTGAACTTTTTCATCAGGCTGCTCGCGATAGTCATGTTACTCGCGAGATCGTTGCCGAGCACCTGCAGGTCGATCGCGGCCGGTTGGCCGAAGTTGAGGATCTGCGTGATGATGTCCGACGGCTGGAAGAAGAACTCGACGCCCGGGAAGCGCTGGGGCAGCACCGTGCGCAGCGCGTGAATGTAGTCCTGGGTCGCGCGATGGCCGGGCTTCAGCGCGATCAGCAGCTCGCCGTCGAGCGTGCCGATCGTGCCGGCGTTGCTGTACGACAGGTTGATGCCGCTCGCCGGCAGGCCGAGGTTGTCGACGATCGCGCCGAGTTCGTCCGGCGGCACGGTTTCGCGGATCACGCGCTCGACCTGGTCGGCAAGGCGGGCGGTTTCCTCGATCCGGTAGCCGGTCGGCGCACGCATGTGCAGCCGGATGTTGCCGGAATCCGCATTCGGGAAGAAGTCGCGGCCGAGCACGAACACGAGGCCCGTCGACAGCACACAGAAGCCGAGGAAGCACATCGCGTAGAAGCGGCGGCGTACCAGCAGGATGCTGAGCAGCACGATGTACCACGCGCGCAGCCGCTCGAACGCATCGTTGAACGCATGATGGATGCGCGCGAAGCGCGACGTCGCATGGTCGGGGCCGGTGCTCGCCTGCTGCGGGCGGAACAGCAGCATCGCGAGCGTCGGCACCAGCGTGCGCGACAGCACGTACGACGCGAGCATCGCGAACACGACCGCTTCCGCGAGCGGCACGAACAGGAAGCGCGCGACGCCCGTCAGGAAGAACATCGGCACGAACACGATACAGATGCACAGCGTCGACACGAACGCGGGCACCGCGATTTCGCCCGCGCCTTCGAGGATCGCGTCGTGCAGGTTCGTGCCGAGATGCAGGTGCCGCTCGATGTTCTCGATCGTCACCGTCGCATCGTCCACCAGGATCCCGACCGCGAGCGCGAGCCCGCCGAGCGTCATGATGTTGATGGTCTCGCCGAGCGCGGAAAGCGCGATCAGCGACGTGAAGATCGACAGCGGGATCGAGATCGCGATGATCAGCGTGCTGCGCCAGTTGCCGAGGAACAGCAGGATCATCATCGCGGTCAGCACGGCGGCGATCAGCGCCTCGTGGATCACGCCCTGGACGGCCGCGTTGACGAACACCGACTGGTCGAACAGCGGCGTGATCGTGAGCCCTTCGGGCAGCGTCGGGATCACCTTCGGCAGCAATGCCTTCAGGTCCCCCACGACCTTGAGCGTCGATGCGTCGCCGCTTTTCAGGATCGAGATGAGCACGCCGCGCTGGCCGTTCTGGCGCACGACGTTGGTCTGCGGCGCGAAGCCGTCGCGCACCGATGCCACCTCGCGCAGGTAGGTCGTCGCACCGTTGACGGTCTGGATCGGCAGGCTGCTGATGTCGGCGATGGTGTCGGCCGACGCGTTCGTGTCGATCCGGTATTCGGTCTGGCCCATCTTCGCGGTGCCGGTCGGCAGCACGAGGTTCTGCGCGTTGACCGCGTTGACGATGTCGGCGGGGGTGAGCCCTTTCGCGAGCAGCGCCTGCGGATCGAGGTCGATCGCGACCACGCGCGTGCGGCCGCCGTACGGGAACGGGATCTGCACGCCCGGCACCGTGATCAGCTGCGGACGCAGGAAGTTGAGCGCGATGTCGGCGAGCGACTGTTCGCTGAGCGTCTTGCTCGACAGCCCGAGCTGGATCACCGGGATGCTCGACGCCGAATAGGTGATCACGAGCGGCGGTGTCGCGCCCTGAGGCATCTGCCGCACGATCGCTTGCGCGGACGAGACCGTCTGCGCGATCGCCGTCTGCACGTTCGCGCCCGGTTGCAGGAACACCTTCACGACCGCGATGCCGGGCAGCGACGTCGATTCGACGTGCTGGATGTTGTTGACGGTCGTCGTCAGGATCCGCTCATGCACGGACGTGATGCGGTTCGTCATCTCGGTCGCGGAGAAGCCGCTGTAATTCCAGATGACGCTGATCACGGGAATGTTGATCGCGGGCAGCACGTCGACCGGCGTGCGCATCAGCGCAAGCGGGGTGGCCAGCACGATCATGATGGCCATCACGATGAACGTGTAGGGGCGCTTGAGCGCGAGATTGACGATCCACATGGAGGCAGCGGGACAGGCGGTGATCAGGCGTGGGTAAATGGAACCCGAATGATAGGCGTCGGCGTGGAACGGGTTACTGTCGCGAAACTGGCGGAATTGTCAGGTTGGGGGGCGGCGGCCGATCGCCGATTCAGCAGAGGAAACGCAGCGCGGCGCGACGGCCGGAAAACGGCAGCGGTATCGGCCGCGATTTCGGCAGCGGTATCGGCCGCGATATCGGACGGGCATGCCGCTTCGGTGGCGATTCCGTTCATCGGTCCGCGCTCAGATCTGCTCCATCCCGACACGCGCGAGCGCACCGAGATCGACCACATCGATCTGGTTGTACGCGAGCCGCAGCGCGCCGAGCTTCTCGAGCTGCTGCAGCGCCTGGTTGATCCGCTGCCGCGACACGCCGACGAGCATCCCCAGTTCCTCCTGCGAAATCGACAGCGACGGGCCGGTGTCCGGGTACAGGTCGGGGTTGAAAAGCTGCGTGAGCGCCTGCGCGACGCGCGCATCGACGTCGAGCAGCCGGCTGTTCTGGATCGACGCGATGAATTCGCCCATCCGGTTGTTCAACTGGTGGATCACGAAGCGCGTGAACGGCAGGCTCGTGTCGAGCAGCGCATGGAACGTGTCGACCGGCACGAACAGCACGGTCGAGCGCTGGATCGCGACGACCTCGTACTTGCGCAGCTCGCGCTTGATCACGCTGCCTTCGCCGAACCAGCCGCCCGACGGCACGCCGGAGAACGTGCAGCCGCGCCCCGACGCATTGAAGATCGCGAGCTTCAGCAGCCCGCGGTGCACGCCGATCCAGTATTCCGACGGCGCGAGCCGATGGGCGATCACGTCGCCGGCCTCGCACTGCTCGACGCGCGACTGCGCGAGCACGAGCGCCTGGTGCTCGGGCGCGAGCGTGCGGAACCAGGCGCACTGGCCGAACAGCGTGGCAAGCGGCGGCAGCGGGCCCGGTTCGGAGGGCGCGTCGGCCGTGTTGGCGGGCGCGTCGGGCGGGGCAGCGAGTGGGTCGTGCATGGGTGCGGGTTTGCGAGGATAGGGATAACGCGCAGCGCGTGAAAGGCACTCTGTCGTTTCGATGACAGACGGCTCACAATAGCGCCCGTTAGGCTGTCGGCAATTGAACCACATCAAAACGATCCGGGGTGGATGCGCCCCGGTCGACAGGACACGGGAGACAGGATCATGACGCAGATGTTCGAGGCCGGACTCGGCCGCCGCGACGCGAATTACGTGCCGCTCACCCCGATCGACTTCCTGGTCAGGACGGCCGAAGTCTATGGCGATCGCCTTGCGATCGTACACGGCGACGTGCGGCGCACTTGGGGCGAGACCTGCACGCGCGCGAAGCAACTGGCGAGCGCGCTCGCGCGGCTCGGCATCGAACGTGGCGACACGGTCGCGGCGATGCTGCCGAACATCCCGGCGATGGTCGAGGCGCACTTCGGCGTGCCGATGGCCGGCGCGGTGCTGAACACGATCAACACGCGGCTCGACGTGTCGTCGGTGCTGTTCATGCTGCGTCATGGCGAGGCGAAGGTGCTGATCGTCGACACCGAGTATGCGGAGTTCGCGCATCGCGCGGCGCTCGAGGTGCCGGGCCTGAAGATCGTCAGCGTGGCCGATGCGATGCCGGCCGATCCCGCGCGCTTCGCGGGCGCGACCGACTACGAGGCGCTCGTCGCAAGCGGCGACGCCGGCTACGCATGGACGCCGCCCGCCGACGAATGGGAGGCGATCGCGCTGAACTATACGTCCGGCACGACCGGCGACCCGAAGGGGGTGGTCTATCACCATCGCGGCGCGTATCTCGCGGCAATCAGCAACATCCTCGAATGGGACATGCCGAAGCACGCCGTCTACCTGTGGACGCTGCCGATGTTCCACTGCAACGGCTGGTGCTTCCCGTGGGCCGTCGCGGCGCGCGCGGGCGTGAACGTCTGCCTGCGCAAGTTCGATGCGAAGACGGTGTTCGACCTGATCCGTCGCGAACGCATCACGCACTACTGCGGTGCGCCGATCGTGCAGAGCGCGATCGCGAACGCACCGGCCGAATTCCGTGAAGGCATCGACCACACGGTACATGCGATGGTCGCGGGCGCGGCGCCCGCGCCGGCCGTGATCGCGAAGATGAAGGAAATCGGCTTCGACCTGCTGCACGTGTACGGGCTGACCGAGGTGTATGGCCCGGCGACCGTCTGCGCGAAGCAGTCGCACTGGGAAGAACTGAGCGACGAGGATCGTGCGCGGCTCAATGCGCGCCAGGGCGTGCGCTATCACCTCGAAGCGGGCGCGACGGTGCTCGATCCCGACACGATGGCGCCGGTGCCGGCCGACGGCGAGACGCTCGGCGAGATCATGTTCCGCGGCAACATCTGCATGAAGGGTTACCTGAAGAACCCGAAGGCGACCGACGAGGCGTTCCACGGCGGCTGGTTCCATACCGGCGATCTCGCGGTGCTGATGCCGGACGGCTATATCCGGATCAAGGATCGCAAGAAGGACATCATCATCTCGGGTGGCGAGAACATCTCGAGCATCGAGGTCGAGGATGCGCTGTACCGGCACCCGGCAGTGGCGGTGGCGGCGGTCGTCGCGATGCCCGATCCGAAGTGGGGCGAGGTGCCGTGCGCGTTCGTCGAGCTGCGCGAAGGCGCAAGCGTGACCGAGGAGGAGATCGTCGCGCATTGCAAGGCGCTGCTTGCGGGCTTCAAGGTGCCGAAGGCCGTGCGGTTCGGCGAGCTGCCGAAGACGTCGACCGGCAAGATCCAGAAATTCCAGCTGCGCAATGCGGTCGGATCGGACAAGGCGATCGATCTGGCAGGCGACAACGTGCCGGGCAAGAAGGCGCAGTAAGCCGCGGCATTCGGGCCGGCGGTGGCGCTTCGTCGCTCCGGCGGCGGTGCCGCCGGGCCGCCATCGTTCAAGTGCGAATCGTCATCAGCGCGGGCAGCTTCGAGACGTCCGGCTGCGCGTCGAGACGCCACAGCCAGTCGAGCGCGCGACGCGTTTGCGCCGTCTTCCAGTACGGCCGGACGCATCGCGTGAACTTGGTCTCGAAATCCGCGCGCGTCATCGGATGGTGCGGGAAGCCAGGCAGGTCGTCGACTTCGCGCGTGAACCTGCGGCCGTCGTCGGTCACGGCGGTCACGCGATTCGGCGCGTACTGCGGATAGCGTGCCGTCAACTCCGGATCCTCCACGACCGTGACCCGCTCGATCAGCGCACGCAGCTTCGGGTCGCGCAGCGCCGCCAGGGTATAGCTGGCCGTCGTGATGTCGCCGTCGAGCATGGCGCGCGCGACGACGTACGGCAGGCTGTGATCGGCTGTCTCGCTGGTCTCGGGCGCCCATTTCTGCCGGTCCTTGCCGGCCGTGACGTAGCCGACCTGCGTCGTCGCGATCTCGATGCTGCGGATCCGCCCGAGGTCGCCGACTTGCGCGGCGACGTCGATCGCCGCCGGAATCGACGTCTGCGTGAGCCCCTGCGCCGGGTAGTACTTCACGATGCAGTCGTTGATGCGGAAACGTCCGCCGCGCCCGCCGAACTGCGCGAGGTCGACGTCGAATGCGCCCGAGATCTGCCGGAAGAAGCCGGCGTTGCCCTCGAAGATCGGTGACGGGCCGGTCAATCCCTCACGTGCCAGGCGCGTTGCGAAGATCGCGTTGCGCGCGGCGTCCGCATCGGCCAGCGCTTTCCAGTTCGACAGCTCCTGGATGCGCGTCTGGTTGAGCGCCATGTGCCCGTTGATCGCCAGATTCACGGCCTGCACGAGCTGCGCGCGGGGCAACGACATCAGCCGGCCGGTCGCGAGTGCGACGGCCGGCAGGCTGTAGCACGTATGGTCCCAGCCGCGCGGGCTGATCGCGGCCGCGTCCATCAGGCGGCAATTGATCTCGTAAGCCAGCGCGATCGCGAGGATCAGGTCGCGGCCGCTGCCGCGCTGCGCTTCGGCCACGGCGAGGCACGGCGCGACGTTGTCGCTCGGGTGGCCGGTTTCCTTGCCCGCGTACGCATCGTTGAGGTCGAAGTAGCGCAGCGCGGCGCCGTTGGCGAAGGCGGCCAGATCGGGCGTCGTGCGTTGCGCGGTGCCGAGCAGCGTCGATGTGCCGCCGCCCGTTGCGAGCGCAACCTGTCGGGCGATGCGGACCGGTGCTTCGTCGTGGGCGGCGATCGCGCAGCCGAGTGCGTCGATGAAATGCGCCTTGACGGTCTCGACCGTTGCCGCGTCGAGATCCTCGTAGCGCAGCGAGGCGGCGTAGTCGGCCAGTTGATGGGCGAGATTGACGGGCGATGCGGGCGTCTGTGCAAGCGTGCGCAACGGCAGGGCGCCCGCGACGGCGGCGCTGGTCAGGGTGGACAGGAAGTGGCGTCGATTCATGTTCTGGGTCATCGGGAAAATGGGTCGAAAAGCGTGTACGTGGCAGCCGGGCAGCGCGCTAGAACAGCTTGCGCATGCCGATGGCGATGCCGAGCGAGCTGCTGCGGTTGCTGGCGAGCGAATAGTTGAGGATGCGGTAGTTGTAGTTGTCGAAATCGAGCGCGGCGCGCCATGCGTAGCCGCTGGTCAGATAGAGCGTGGTGGCTTTCGACAGCGCGTAGTTGAATTGCACCGTGATCTGCTTCGGGTTGTCGGGATCCGGCGCCGACTGGCCGGCCGCGGGATTCTGCTTGCCGATGTCCTCGTAATAGAACGCGCCGATCACCTGCAGCACGGGCGAGACCTGGTAACGCGTGCCGAGCCAGTAGAAGTTGAAGCGTGTGACCACGCCGGGCGTGGTCACACTGCCGTTCGCATGGGCGAAGCCCGCGATCAGTTGCGCCGCGCCCACCGTGTAGATCGCGGAGGCCGCATAACGCCGGAAATGGGTGATGTCGGCGGGCTGCGTGCCGTTGACGTTGTCGTAGGCGGCGGCCACCGACAACGCCGCCCCCGTGTATTCGAAGCCGATCCCCGAGGCCGCGCCGCTGCGAAACGATCCCGGCGTGCCGCCGAACGAATAGTGCGCCTGGATCGCAACCGGCCCGAAGGTCACGCGGTACTTCGCCATGTTGTTCTCGCGGAAGTTCAGGCCGACGATCGCGCCGGCGGGCTCGTAGATCGTCGAGTACGCGATGGTTGGCGAATAGTGCTCCATCACGTCGAACAGCGTCGTGTACTGGCGGCCGAGGCGCAGCGTGCCCCACCGGTCGTTTTGCAGACCGACCCACGCGGAACGATCGAATCCGCCGGAATTCGTGCCGCTGTTGAGGTTGATTCCGCTTTCCAGCCGGAACACGGCCTGCCAGCCGCCACCGAGCGCTTCCGAACCCTTGATGCCCCAGCGGGAGCCGCTTTTGCCGCCCGAACCCATCCGCACGAGCGACCCGGAGCCGCCCGGCGTGGCGGCGTTCTGGTGCGTGAGGGTCTCGAGGTAGATGTCGGCGACGCCGTACAGCGTCAGGCTGCCCTGGGCGCTCGCGGTGGCGGAGGCCACCCCGAGGCCGCACAAGGCGAACAGCTTCTTCTTCATCGTTGTCTCCTGTTTTTTGATGTTGTTGTGTCAGTCATGCGAATCGACGGGACGGCCGGCGTGCGATACGCGCGACGCGCCGTCCGGAGCGGCGACGAGTGCCGCCGCGTTGCGGCCGGCGACGCACGTTCGCCAGCACGTCGCGCGCGTGAACGGGCGCTAGCGGGGCCCGTCCTGCGTGCGGCCCGGCTGCGCCTGGCGCCGCGCGAGCACACGTCGTGCGCGCTCGACTACCGGCGCGTCGATCATCTTTCCGCCGACGCGCAGCGCGCCGCGCCCGTCCGTGCACGCGGCTTCGTACGCGTCGATCAGCGTCTGCGCGGCCTGAATTTCGTCGTCCGTCGGCGCGAATGCGCGGTTCAGGATCGGCACCTGCGCGGGATGGATGCAGGTCGCGCCGGCGAAGCCCATCGCCTTCGAGCGTCGTGCCATCCGCGCGAACCCATCGAGATCGTCGAGCGAGTCGGGCGTGCCGGCGAGGCCGAGCGGCAGCACGCCGGCCGCGCGTGCCGCGATGACCAGCAGTTGCTTGGGCACGTTCAGCACGTCCGCGCTCGCGTCGCTCTCGCAGTGCAGCGCGAAATCGCCGCCGCCGAGCATCAGCGCCGCGATGCGCGGCGACGCACGGGCAATTCGTGCTCTCGCCTCGAACGCGCCGGGTGTCTCGATCATCGCGATCACGCGGGTCGAGCCGTGCGCGACGCCATGTTCGTCCTCCAGTTCGCCGAGCAGCGCGTCGATCGCCTCGAGGTGCGACGCGCCGAGGACTTTCGGGATCGCGACACCGCCGGCCCCCGCGGCAACCGCCGCGCGCAGGTCGGGCACCAGCCATTGCAGCGAAGCGTTGATCCGGACCAGCACGTCGCTGCCCGTCGCCTTCAGATGCGGCACGGCTGCCGCCAGCGCGTCGCGTGCGATCGCCTTCCGGTCGGCCGGCACGCTGTCTTCGAGGTCCAGCAGCAACGCGTCGGCGCCGCACGCGGCGGCCTTGGCGACGAATCGCGGGACGTGGGCCGGCACGTACAGCAGCGAGCGCCAGCCGGGGGCATTGCAGAGGAGGTTATTCATGGTCATCCGTAAAAATGAAAGTCACTTTCATTTTTGTGCGGATCTTGAAGGTTCGTCAATATCGAGGTTTACCCGCGCAGATAAAGGGGTTGCGTGAGATCGTGGAGCGCGGTCGATCTCATTCCCTGTTGACAGGATGAATCGCATCCATAAAAATGAAAGTCACTTTTGTTTTTGTGCGAATGCACTCCGGTGCCGTCCGGCCCGGTTTTTCTTGACGAGGTAGTGATGAATGCTCAGGCAGATGGCGGCGTATCGGCCGTCAATCGTGCGTTGTCGGCGCTCCTGGCGTTCGGCGATGCGCCGAACGGGTTGATGCTCGCGCAGGTCAGCGAGGCGACGGGGCTCAACATGAGCACGCTGCTGCGCCTGTTCGAATCGCTCGAGATGTTCCAGTTCGTCAAGCGCATGCCCGACGGCCGCTACGTGCTCGGGCCGGCCACGTTCCATCTCGGCATGATGTATCGCGAGTCGTTCCAGCTGCGCGAGCACGCGGTGCCGTTGCTGGCGCGGCTGTCGGAGGAAACCGCCGAAACCTCGGCGTTCTATGTGCGCGATGGCGACGAGCGTGTATGCCTGTTTCGCGCGTATGCACAGCGTGCCGTTCACACCAACGTGCGCGAAGGCGACCGCTTCCCGCTCGAGGCCGGGGCGGCCGGTCGGATCCTGCTCGCGTTCTCCGGCACGCGTGGCGGCGATTACGACAAGATCGCCGAGCAGGGCTACGCGGTGTCGATCGCGGAACGCGACCCGGAGAGTGCGGCGATCGCCTGTCCGGTGTTCGGGGTGGGCCGCTCGCTCGCCGGCGCGATTTCGCTGGGCGTGCCGCGCTATCGCTTCAACAAGAAGGTGCTTGCCGACTACCTGCCGCGCGTGCAGGCCGCAGCGAGCGAACTGACCCATACGCTGGGCGGCGATCTGCCGGTGTCGGGCAGCGTGCCCGCGGCAATCGGCCCGCAGGGCGAACTGCAGGATTAATCCACCAGGAGAATCGTCATGTCGGAACCCTTGGCGCAAGCCGGAACCGAAAGCGCCAGTCATGCGGGCCGTATCGGGCCGCTCCACGGCCGCCAGTTCGACGCGGACGCCGCCGGCCCGTTGTCGGGCGTGCGCGTGGTCGACCTGTCGCGGCTGATGGCCGGCAACATGCTGAGCGTGCAGCTCGCGGATTTCGGTGCGGACGTCATCAAGGTCGAGCCGGAGCAGGGCGATACGCTGCGTGCGGTCGGCGCAGGCGGTATCAGCACGAACTGGAAGGTGTACGGGCGCAACAAGCGCAGCGTGTGCATCGATCTGCGCACGCCCGAAGGTATCGACGTCGTGCTGGCGCTGGTGCGCGACGCAGACGTGTTCATCGAGAGCTTCAAGCCCGGCGTGCTCGAGCAGATGGGCCTCGGCCCCGACGTGCTGCTGGCGGTCCGCCCGAAGCTCGTGATCGCGCGCATTTCCGGATGGGGGCAGACGGGGCCGTATCGTCACAAGCCCGGCTTCGGCACACTCGCGGAAGGTTACTCGGGCTTCGCGGCGATCAACGGCTTCGCCGACCGCGAGCCGGTGCTGCCGCCGATGTTTCTCGGCGACATGACGGCCGGCCTGTCGGGCGCGATTGCCGTGATGGTCGGGTTATGGGCGCGCGACGCGAACGACGCGCCGGGCCAGGTGATCGACGTATCGTTGTTCGAGCCGCTGCTGTCGATTCTCGGGCCGTCCGCGGCGAACTATGCGATGACCGGCAAGGTCAAGCCGCGCACGGGCAGCCGCTCCACCAACACGGCGCCGCGCAACGCCTATCGCACGCGCGACGACCGCTGGCTGTGCCTGTCGAGCTCGACGCAGACGATGGCGGAGCGCCTGTTTTGCGCGATCGGGCGGCCCGATCTCGTGGACGATCCGCGCTATCGCACCAATGTGCTGCGCGTGCAGCATGCGCAGCAGCTCGACGAGATCGTCGGCGGTTTCGTCGCGGCGCGCGATCTGGCCGACAATCTCGCCTTCTTCGAGGAGACGGGCGTCACGGCCGGCCCGATCCATGATGTTAGCCAGGTTGTTCAGGACCACTATGTGATAGAGCGGGAGGCACTGGTGAACGTGCCGGATGAAGACGTCGGCACGCTGCCGATGCACAACATCGCGCCGCGCTTCTCGCATACGCCGGGCACGTTCCGGCGCCCGGCGCCGCGGCTCGGGGAAAACAACCGCGAGATCCTCGTGCCGCTGCTCGGCGAGCTCGAGTTCGCACGCCTCGCCGAACGCGGGGTGATCTGTCACGGGTAACGACTGACGGGTACGCGCATCCGCGGCCTGCGATACAGATAATTCAGGAGACCTTCAAAATGAATCCGCGCTGGAAGCACCGGCCCCCCGGCTCGAACTGGGGCGATTTTGGCGACGACGACCAGAAAGGTCGCCTCAACTGGCTCACGCCGCAGAAGACGCTGGAGGGCGTGCGCGAGGTGCGCGAAGGGCGCGTGTTTTCGCTCAGCCTGCCGCTCGACGTGCCTCATGGCGGCGGGCTCAACGCGCGGCGGCGGCCGCCCGCGATCATGCCCGCGCTGATGCACGACAAGCCGTACTTCGGCTATCGCGCGGAGGAGCAGGTCGCGCATGCGACGGACGTCGTATGTGACGACGCGTTCTGCCTGCACTCGCAGTTTTCGACCCAATGGGATGCGCTGTCGCACGTCGGCGGACTGTTCGACGCGGATGGCGACGGCGACGCGGAAGCCGTGTTCTACAACGGCTACCGGATGGGCGAACACGTGCGGGTACCCGAAGTCGGCGCACAGGTGGGCGGCGCCCGCGCGCTCGGCATCGAGCACATGGCGGCGAGCGGTGTGCAGGGGCGCGGCGTGATGATCGACCTGCGGCATCATTTCGGCGATGCGCGCCGCAAGGTCGGCTATGCGGATCTCATGGCGGTGATGTGGGCCGACAACGTGGTCGTCGAGCGCGGCGACATCGTCTGCCTGCATACCGGCTTTGCCGACCGGCTGCTCGAAGCCGAATTGCCCGGTCACCCGCTGGACGTGCACGCCACCTGCTGCGTGCTCGACGGCGACGATCCGCGCCTGCTCGAATGGATCGACGAGTCCGGGCTCGCCGCCCTGGTCGCGGACAACCACGCGGTCGAAGAGCGTCCGCGTGCGCCCCTGCCGCGCACCGAAAGGGGGCCGTTGATGCCGCTGCACGCACTGTGCCTCTTCAAGCTCGGCATCCATCTCGGCGAGCTGTGGCATCTCACGCCGCTCGCGCGCTGGCTGCGCGAGCACCAGCGCAATCGCTTCCTGTTGACGGCGCCGCCGCTGCACCTGCGCGGCCTCGTCGGCTCGCCGGTCAATCCGGTCGCGACCGTCTGAACGCGGCACGACACCCGCATTTCTTTCCGGAGACAGCAGCATGTCCAACTCAACCGCGCTTGCCGTGACGGCGCGCATCGACCGCCTGCCGCCGACAGCCAGCATCTGGAGCCTCGTGCTGATGCTGAGCGTCGGCGGTTTCTTCGAGGTCTACGACCTGTTCCAGATGACGTACCTGCCGGCCGGGCTCGTCACCGACGGGATTTTTCATGTCGGCGCGAAAGGCATGTTCGGCCTGTCCGACCAGGCGACGCTCGGCGCCGCGACGTTCGTCGGCCTGTTCATCGGCGAAATCGGCGTGGCGCGGCTGGCCGATCGTTTCGGACGGCGCGCCGTCTTCACCGGCTCGCTGCTGCTCTATACGCTTGCCAGTCTGGCGATGTGCGTGCAGCAGACGGCGGTCGGTATTCACCTGTGCCGGCTGGTCGCGGGCATCGGCGTGGGTGCCGAACTGATCACCATCGGTGCGTATCTCACGGAACTCGTGCCGAAGGGCATGCGCGGCCGTGCGTTCGCCGTATGTTTCGCTGTCGGCTATCTGGCGATGCCGGTGCTCGCGCTTGCGTCGTGGCTGCTGATCCCGCGCGCGCCGCTCGGTATCTCTGGCTGGCGATGGGTGATTCTGGCGGGCGGCAGCGGCGCGGTCATCGTCTGGTGGCTGCAATCGCGGATTCCGGAGTCGCCGCGCTGGCTCGCGATGCGCGGCCGAGTGGACGAAGCCGAAGCGGTGCTGGGCAAGATCGAGGCGCGCGTTGCGCGCGAGCACGGCGGGCCGCTGCCTGACGTGCCCGCCGTCGTGACGGGCGACGCGCTGGCCGTGCGCACCGTGTCGATGTGGGATGCCGGTTTGCGCGGCCGGACGCTGATGCTGATCGCGTTCAACGCGTGCCTGAGCATCGGCTTCTTCGGGTTCAGCCAATGGCTGCCGAGCCTGCTGGCCGCGCGGGGCACGCCCGTGACGCAGAGCCTGCTCTATGCGTTCCTGATCGCGTTTGCGTATCCGCTCTCACCGCTCGCGGCAGGGCTGCTCTCCGATCGCGTCGAGCGCAAGTGGCTCATCGTGGCGACGGCGTTCGGCGTGGCGTTGTTCGGGACGGCATTCGCGATGTCGTCGTCGGCGGCCGCCGTGATCCTGTTCGGCATCCTGATCACGTTTTGCAACACGACGCTTGCGAGCAATGCGACCGCCTATCAGGCCGAGGTCTTCCCGACGGCGATCCGCAGCCGCGCGCTGGGGTTCGTACACTCGTTCGGCCGGCTGACCGGCGTGGCGAGCAGCTACCTGATCGCGCTCATCCTCGCGCATCTCGGCGTGCCGGCGGTGTTCGTACTGATCGGCGCAAGCATGCTGGTCGTGATGCTGTCGATCGGGTTATTCGGCCCGCGCACCAATCGCCGCTCGCTTGACGAGATCGCGGCGCCGAACGCGGCGCGACAAGACGCAGGGGGCTCGTCCGCTGCGTCGGACCGGTATCGCGGCCCGGCGGTGCGCGCGAGGCAGCGGTAGTGCGGGCACGGCGGTTGCCGGGCGGCACGTGTCGGGTTTGGCGATGCCGGTTCAGCCCGGAACGAGCCACGCGATCACGAGATATCGCGCGACCTTCGCGACGGTGACGATCGCGAGGAACGTCGGCAGCGGCTCGCGCAGCACGCCGGCGATCATCGTCAGCGGATCGCCGATCACGGGCGCCCAGCTCAGCAGCAGCGACCAGCGGCCGTAACGCGCATACCAGCGTTCGGCGCGCGCGAGCGCGGCGGGCTTGACAGGAAACCAGCGGCGCTCGCGGAAGTGCTCGATGCCGCGCCCGAGCGCCCAGTTGATCACGGAGCCGGCCACGTTGCCGATGCTCGCGACGAGCACCAGCGCCCACACGGGTTCGCGCCCGGCGAGCAGCAAGCCGGCGAGCACGGCTTCGGACTGGAGCGGAAACAGGGTCGCGGCGACCATCGACACGGCGAACAGGCCGCCGTAAGTGAGCAATTCGGACATCGCGCGATTGTACCGGGCGCGCGCCGGCCGCCGTGGGGCACAGGGTCACACGATCATGAGTTCAGGCATTCAAGCGGCGTCGGCCGTGCCGAACAGCAGGTGCGAGATCAACGACTTGTCGACGGGTTCGTCGTTGAGCGTGCTGGCCAGCAGTTCGCCCGCGAGCTGCTGCGGCGAGAACACCATGTCGGGCTTCAGGAGGCGCAGCCGTTCGAGGTTGCGCTGGTGGTTCACGAGCGCGACCGTGCGCACCGACGGTGCGATCTCGCGGATCGCGAGGATGATGAAGGCGTTCTCGGCGTCGTCGGAGCGCAGCGCGAGCACCGCACGCGCGGTCGCCGCGCCGGCGCTTTCCAGCACCGCGTGGTCGGTCGCATCGCCGACGATCAGGTCGGTCGTGGCCGGATAGTTGTGCTCGACGCCGGCCGGCACGACGACGGTCACCGCGTAGCCGCGCTTGCGCAGCCCGTCGTGCACCGCATGTGCGACGGGTGTCGCGCCGACGATCAGGTAATGGTGCTTGCGAATCACGTTCGAAATGCCTCCCTTGACGATGCGTTTCAGATTGCCGCCGATCACGGGGCCGACGACCGCGCTGATCGACGTCGCGAACACCGTGATGCCGAGCACGATCACCGAAGCGGTGAACAGGCGCGCGGTTGGCGCGTGCGGAACGATGTCGCCGTAGCCTACCGTCGACATCGACACGATCGAAAAATAGACGGCCGTGGCGAGATCGTGGACGGGCGGCGTGAATTCGTCGCCGAGATACAGCACGCCGAAGGTCGCGTAGATCAGCAGCGACACGATGCTCAGCAACGCGAACAGGCTGCTCGCGGCAACGCTCGCGCGGTCGAAGTGCCGCCAGTAGTACAGCAGCGCGACGGCCAGCACGGCCGTGTAAACGAACACGGCGTGGCTGCGATAGCCGCCGAGCACGCTGATCGCGGCAGCGGCGACCAGCAGCAGGATCGACAGCACCCACGCGACGCGGGCGCGCAGCACGATGCCGATGGCCATCGTCGCGAGGCCGGCCGCGACGATCACTTGCGGCAACACGACGAGCCCGGCGTTGTCGATGAGGTTCAGTGCATCGGAGAGCCATGCGTGATGCACGCCGAGCCTGGCATGCTCGACGACGGGGCGCAGCACCATGAGCGCGTCGAGCGCGAGGAGGAGAGCGAGATACCAGTGCAGGCCGACCGGCGCGAACAGGCGCCGCAGGCGGGGTGTGAGGGGCTTCATCCAGTCGCCCGGCTGGCGGGCATGTCCAACGAAACAGCCGCTACCCTAAAGCATTCGGCAATCGGCTGCTTTTTCGACGCACTTTGGCGGCGGCCGCGATGACGCCCGCCGCCCGGTCGTTGTCAGTTCCAGCCGACCATGATCGCGCCCATCCCGACGAGCAGCCCACCCGTGACGCGATTCATCGCGCGCATCCGTGCGGGCCGCTGCAGCGCGCGGCTCAGCCGGTGCGAGAACAGCGCCATCGATGCGACACCGCCGGCGAACAGCACCGCGAACGTCGTCGCGAGCAGCAGGTACTGCTGGTTCAGGCTCCAGTCGCCGCTCGGGCTGATGAACTGCGGAAAGAACGACGGGAAGAACAGCAGCGTCTTCGGATTGAGGCCCGAGGTCGCGAGGCCGCGCCAGAACAGCGCACGGTGCGTGTCGGTCTCCTCCGTTGCCGGCCCGGCCGAGGCGGCGGGGGCGCCGGCCGGCGTACGGCTGAGCCATTGCTTGCAGCCGAGCCAGACGAGGTAGGCCGCGCCGGCCCAGCGCAGCACGGTCAGCGCGCGCTCGTCGAGATGCACGAGCGAATTCAGGCACAGCGCGGTCAGCGCGAGTTGCAGCAGCACGGCGAGCGTGCCGCCCCAGACGCACGGCAGCGCGCGGCGCCAGCCGGCGCGTAGCGCCTGGTTCATGGTGAGAAGGTTGACGGGGCCGGGGGCGTAGACGAGAACGGCGGAAGCAGCGAGAAACGAGAGGTAAAGCCTGAACGACATGACGGGTAGGGCAGGAACAGGAACACGGGCGCCGAAGCCGCGCGGCCGGATAGGCGCGCGGGCGGCGAGGAATCGCATGCCTGCTGGCCGGCACCGCAACTCGTGATTGCGGCCATGCGTCCCGGTGCGAAGGGGTTGTCGCGGGGAGCGTGCCGGACAGCAGGCATGGGTAAAAATATATCAAGGGGCCGGATTAAAAGGCTTCCGCTTTTCCACACAAACCGACACAAATCCGGAATGTCGTTCAGATAGAATCCCGGTTTTCAGTAGAAGATTCTTCCTGCCATGGCCGCACGTGAACGCTCGCCGAAAACGCTCGACAGTCAGGACCGCAAGATCCTCGGCGCACTGCAGAAAAATGCGCGCCTGTCGAACGCCGAACTGGCCGAACAGATCGGCATGTCGACCACCGCATGCTGGAACCGCACGCGGCAGCTCGAGGTGGACGGCTACATCGACGGTTACGTCGCGCTCGTCAATCAGCGGAAGCTGGGCTATGCGGACATCGTGATCCTCGAAGTCACGCTCGATCGTCACGAGGACGACGCGCTCGCGCGCTTCGGCGAGGAACTCGCCGCACTGCCCGAGGTGCTCGAGGCCTATCTCGTGTCGGGCGAGTACGACTACTGGATCAAGGTCGCGGTGGACGGCACGGCTGGCTACGAGCGGTTCCTGCGCGAAAAGCTGTACAAGATTTCGAGCATCCGTCACAGCCGCTCGATGTTCGCGCTGCGCTGCATGAAGGACGTGCCGTCGATTCAGGTGTGAGGGGGATGAGCATGCGGCCGTCGTTGAAACGGCGGCGCATGTGGCTGCACGTTTGCGCGGCGACAGCCGGCAATCGGGTGGGGGGAGAAGGGGTACGGCGCGGTCCGGCGCCTCGGCCGGAAACGAGGATGAATCTTCCGTCCGCGACGATCCGGTGTACCCGCGCGCCGGCGCGATAACGGCTGTCCACCGGGCAACCGTCAGACAAAACCGCGCCGATGCGGATCGGCGCCGGTATCGGCTTTAACGCGACTTCAACGCGTTCCCGACACCGGGAGCGCATTCAACCGGGACAACCGCCGCCTGTTTCCACGTATTTGCCTGGCTGGCCGTTGCCCGACGCCGCGACCTCATGGCGCGCGTCCGGGCAAGCGGATCAGGCAGGGCAACGTGCGGACGGCCGGCTGGCGGCCGGCCGTTCCGTTCAGTGCGGCAGGCGGGCGTGTGCTTCAGCGATGACTTCGCAGTTCTCGAGGTGGAGTGCCCAAGCTTCTGCAATCAGGTCGCTCACACGTGCGAGCCAACCAGCAGATTCGGTGGAACGGTCGGAGACATTGGACGTTTGCATGACGAAGCCCCATATAGGTGGCGAGTTAGGGATAACCCTAATCATAGCGAAACGCCTCCGCTTTGTGAAATGCGATTTCGTTATATGAGAATTACTGACAATTTATGTTGCTGCTTCGCAACATGAATATCGGCTGCCCGTACGTGGCGTGCAGGCATGACGAGGCCGCGCCTGCAGGGCCCCGCACAAAACAGAAGAGGGGATTCGAGCGGGAGGGAGGATGGCGGAAGCGGCGGACTGCGGCTTACCGGCCGATCCACCCGAACCGCCACGACAGCCGCCGCGTCGCGGCGAGCAACGCGTGCGCGAGGTCGCTGTCCGGCCCGCGCGGGAACCCGCGCGACGAGCCGATGATCGCGATCACGAGCCGGATGCTGCCGGTGTGATCGAACACGGGCGCGGCAACCGTCCCGATGCCGGGCACCGGCGCATCGAACGCGAAATCGAGTTCGTCCGTACGGATCGTCGCAAGCCGCGCGCGGAAGGCGTCGTCGGCCGGCGCGGCGGCGTTACCCGCGAGGCGAACCGGTTCGTCCGAGAGCAGGTCGGCCAGCACGTCGTCGGACATGCCGGCCGCGAAGATCCGTCCGATCGCCGTATTGACGAGCGACATCACCGTGCCGACCTGCAGGCTCACGTGCTGCGGCCGCGCCGATTCCTCGAGGCGGATCACGGTCGGGCCGAGCGGCCCGAGCGTCGCGGCTGCCACGCTCATGTCGGTCGCGCCCGCCAGCGCGACGATCTCGGCTTCCGCGTCGCGCGTCGGCGACACGCGCTGCATCGCGATCAGGCCGAGCGCTTGCCCGAGCGGGCCGCCGCCGAAGCAGCCGGCGTCGTCCCGGCTCAGCAGGCCGATCTTCTGCAGGCTGACGAGATGCGGAAAGGCCTTCGCGGCCGGCATGCCGGCGGCCGTCGCGAGATCGCGCAGCGGCAGCGCGCGGCCCGCCGACACCAGCGCGAGCAGCAGTTCGCCAGTGCTGTCGAGCGCATTGATGCCGCGCTGCGCCTTCGCATCGTCGGCCAGCGCGGGCGGCACGCGCGGGGTGGCCGGGGCCGGGCCGGACGCGGGCGGCGGGGCGTCGTGCGCCGCGCCGAGCGATGCGGTGGCCTGCCGTGCCGCGTCGCGCAATGCCGCCGCGATCGGGCCGTCCCAGTCGACGTCGATCGAGCCCGTCGAACCGATCACCGTCAACGCGAGCTGCAGCGTGCCCTCCGCGTCGAACACCGGCACGCACATCGCGCTGACGCCGGGGCTCGGCAGGTCGACGCCGCGTTCGATACCGCGTGCGCGGATCGCATCGAGTTCCGCCCGCGGCACACCGGCGTCCGGCACGGGCTGTTCGGCGCCCGCGAGCGTGGCGCCCGCGCCGGCCTGGCTGGCCGCCATCGCGTCGAGTTGCGCGGGATCGCCGAACGCGCGGAACACGCGGCCGGTGGCCGTCGTGTCGAGCGACATCACCGAGCCGACGTGCAGGTTCACGTGCAGCGGATAGCCGCCGTGCTCGATGCGCACGATCGTCGGCCCGAGCGCGCCCGGCACCGACAGCGCAACGCTCAGGCCGACCGCTTCCGCGAGCCGCGCCGCGTGCGGCAGCGCCGCACGGTAGGCCGGCTGGCGCTCGATCGACATCAGCCCGAGCCGCAGCGACAACGGGCCCGGCTCGTAATTGCCGGTGATCGCATCGCGCTTCACGAGCGCAAGCCGCGTCAGGCTGACGAGATAGGTGTGCGCCTGCGCGGTCGACAGGTCGGCCGCCGCGGCCAGCTCGGACAGGCCGAGCGGCTTGCGCCGGCGCGCGAGCGCGTCGAGCAGCCGGCCGCCGACCTCGACACTCTGGATCCCGCGCTGCGCCTTGGGCGGCGCGTCGTCTGCGCTGACTTCGTGGTTCTGCACGCGATGATTCTTCCGTTGACGAAACCCCGCATGGTATCCGACGCCATTTATCGCGCCAGCCCGCAGGTTTACCCGTATTAAACAATAGCAAGCGACTTTGTCATTGACAAATATTCGACGCAGGAAGATGATCCGCTCACTCCCCTCAACACATGGCTCGCAGCCACGGAACGCAACATGGCCAAAGCATTCGCCTCCCAAGCCGATCTGGAAGAGAAGAAAGTCACCTGGACGAAGCTGTCCGAGAACGCGTACGCATACACCGCCGAAGGCGACCCGAACTCGGGCGTGATCATCGGCGACGACAGCGTGCTGATCGTCGACACGACCGCGACGCCCGCGATGGCGCAGGACCTGATCGAGAAGATCCGCAGCGTGACCGACAAGCCGATCAAGCACGTCGTGCTGTCGCACTACCACGCGGTGCGCGTGCTCGGCGCGTCCGCGTATTTCGACGAAGGCGCGCAACACGTGATCGCGAGCCGCGGCACGTACGAGATGATCGTCGAGCGCGGCGAGGCCGACATGAAGTCGGAGATCGAGCGCTTTCCGCGCCTGTTCGCCGGTGTCGAGACGGTGCCCGGCCTGACCTGGCCGACGCTCGTGTTCGAGCGCGAGATCACGCTGTTCCTCGGCAAGCTCGAAGTGAAAATCATGCACGTTGGCTCGGGCCACACGAAGGGCGACACGATCGTCTGGATCCCGTCGCAGAAGGTGCTGTTCTCGGGCGACCTCGTCGAATACGACGCTGCATGCTACTGCGGCGACGCCCAGCTCGAACAATGGCCGGCGACGCTCGAGGCGCTGCGCGCGCTCGGCGCCGAGAAGCTCGTGCCGGGCCGCGGCCCCGCGCTGCTGAACCCGGCCGACGTGAACAAGGGCCTCGACTACACGAAGGATTTCGTCACGACGCTGCTCGCACAGGGGCGCAAGGCCGTCGAGCAGCAGCTCGACCTGAAGGCGTCGATGGCGCTCACGCGCGAAGCGATGGATCCGAAGTTCGGCCACGTGTTCATCTACGAGCACTGCCTGCCGTTCGACGTGTCGCGTGCATTCGACGAAGCGAGCGGCATCACGCATCCGCGCATCTGGACCGCGCAGCGCGACAAGGAAATGTGGGCCGCGCTGCAGGACTGAGCGGCTTGCACAGGCGGAGTGTCCGGCAGGGCGCTCCGCCTTTTTTCTGAAGCGGCGACTGGCCACGGCTTCCTGCCGTCTTTCCGTCCGCCGTACCCGATCTCACAAGAAAGCAGGGCGCACGTACGTCCTGGGAGACGGCTGCGCGCTCGAATCGCGCAACCTGTTTGGAGAGAGACATGCCCCAATCGCTTCCCGCCGAAGCGACGCTCGCGCACGCGAGCGCTTCGGCTTCCGCATCGGCCGCCACGGACGACGCGCTGCTGTTCCGCAAGATCGCGTGGCGGATCGTGCCGTTCCTGTTCCTCTGCTACGTCATCTCGTTCCTCGACCGCATCAACATCGGCTTCGCGCAGTTGCAGATGAAGCACGATCTCGGCTTCAGCGACGCGATGTACGGCCTCGGCGCCGCGGTGTTCTACGTCGGCTACGTGTTCTGCGAAGTGCCGAGCAACCTGCTGCTCGCGCGGTTCGGCGCGCGCCGCACCTTCACGCGGATCATGCTGCTGTGGGGCATCGCGTCGACCGGGATGATGTTCGTGTCGCAGCCGTCGCATTTCTACGTGCTGCGCTTCCTGCTCGGCGTGTTCGAAGCGGGCTTCTTTCCCGGCATCGTGCTGTACCTGACCTACTGGTTCCCCGCGAACCGGCGCGCGGCCGCGATCTCGGTGTTCTTCGCGGGCGTCGCGGTGGCCGGCGTGCTCGGCGGCCTGATGTCGGGCTGGATCATGCGCGACATGAGCGGCGTGCTCGGGATGCACGGCTGGCAGTGGATGTTCGCGATCGAAGGCGCACCGGCGATCCTGCTCGCATTCGCCGCGTTCACGTTGCTGGTCGACCGGCCGCAGGACGCCACGTGGCTCACGTCCGATGAGAAGGCGCGGGTCGCCGCGCTGTGCGCCGATGGCCGCGGCCACGGCAACGCGCATGACGGGCGCAGCCTCATGGCGGCGCTCGCGAACCCGCGCGTGTACCTGTTCGCGTTCATCTATTTCTCGCTGACTTGCGCGTCGCTGACGCTCAATTTCTGGATGCCGCTGATGATCCGCGACTTCGGCGTGACCGACGTCGTGGCCGTGAGCCTGTACACGGTCGTGCCGAACGCGGTCGGCGCGGTGGGGCTGATCCTGATCGCGCGCCGGTCGGACCGCACCGGCGAGCGGCGCAAGCACTTCGCGTGCTGCACGATCGGCGGCGGGCTCGCGCTCGCGGCGCTGACGCTGCACCTGCACAGCTTCGCGGCGATGCTCGCGTGCCTGTCGATCGCGGCGACGCTGATCTTCGCCGCGCTGCCGATCTTCTGGGCCGTGCCGACCCGCTACCTGTCGGGCAATGCGGCCGCGGCCGGGATCGCGCTGATCAGCAGCATCGGGATCACGAGCGGCATCGTCAGCCCGTGGGTGATCGGGATGATCCGCACGCGTACCGGCAGCATGGATCTCGCCGTGTATCTGCTGGCCGCGCTGCTGGTGGCGAGCGGCGTCGCGCTGATGCTCGGCGTGAAAGGCGAAGGCGCGCCACGCGACTAGGCAAGCAACGGCCGGTCGCTGCTCGCGGGCGGCGGCGACCGGCGCGACGTATGGGCCCCGTATCCGAATCCATCGAGGAGACGATCGATGTCAGCCCCTCTTCAAGCGGACGCCGCACGTGCGGTCGCGTCCGGTGCCGCATCAACGGACGACGACGCGCTGTACCGCCGCATCGGCGCGCGGATCGTGCCGTTCCTGTTCATCTGCTACATCGTGTCGATCCTCGATCGCAGCAACATCGGCTTCGCGCAGTTGCAGATGCGGCAGGACCTCGGCCTGACCGACGCGATGTACAGCCTCGGCGCGGTGCTGTTCTTCGTCGGCTACGTGCTGTTCGAGGTGCCGAGCAACGCGCTGCTGCGCCGCTTCGGCGCGCGCCGCACGTTTGCGCGGATCATGTTCCTGTGGGGCGCGGTGTCGGTCGCGATGATCACCGTCGACAGCGCGAAGCATTTCTACGCGCTGCGCTTCCTGCTCGGGCTGTTCGAGGCCGGGTTCTTTCCGGGCGTGGTGTTCTACCTGACGTACTGGTATCCGGCGCGGCGACGCGCGTCGGTGCTGTCGATCTTCTACGCGGGCGTCGCGGTGGCCGGGATGGTCGGCGGGCTGCTGTCGGGCTGGCTGATGCGCGGGATGTCGGGCGTGCTCGGGCTGCACGGCTGGCAATGGATGTTCGCGATCGAAGGCGCGCCCGCGATCCTGCTCGGCGTGATTGCGTGGTTCTGGCTGTGCGATCGTCCCGAGCAGGCGAACTGGCTGTCCGACGCCGACCGCCAGCGGCTCGCGGCCGACCTGGCCGCCGACCGTGCCGGTGCCGATACGCCGGCGCCGCATTCGCTGCGGCAGGTGCTGGCCGAACCGCGCACCTACGTGTTCGCGTTCATCTATTTCTCGCTGACCACCGCGCTCCTGATGCTGCTGTTCTGGATGCCGCTGATGATCCGCGAATTCGGCATTCACGATGTCGTGCAGATCAGCCTGTTGTCGGTCGTGCCGAATGCGATCGGCGCGGCCGGCCTGATCGCGATTGCGCGGCGCTCCGACCGCAAGCGCGAACGGCGCTGGCACTTCGCGGCATGCGCGTTCGGCGGCGCGGTGGCGCTCGCGCTGCTGACGCTGCACCTGCCGAGCATCGTCGCGATGATGGCGCTGCTGTCGGTGGCGGCGATGCTGATCTTCGCGGCGCATCCGGTGTTCTGGGCCGTGCCGTCCGCGTATTTCTCCGGCGCGGGTGCGGCGGGCGGGATCGCGCTGATCAGCAGCATCGGCGTGTCGAGCGGCATGATCACGCCGTGGCTCGTCGGGCTGATCCGCACGAGAACCGGCAGCATGGACCCGGCGATGCTGATGATCGCGGCGCTGCTGGCCGCGTGCGCGGTTGCGATGCTGCTGGGCGTGCGGGCAGTGCCGCGTGCGGAATCGGCGTGATGCGGGCGGCGGCGGTGCGGTTCAGTTCAGTGGAAGTACAGAAACAGCCCGGGCAGGACGATCAGGCCGTGCAGCACCAGCGCGCCGTAGATCACGCCGCCGCGCGCCTGCAGGTCGATCGACAGGCAGGCGATCGCCGCGATGACGCCGATGACCGACAGACCGGCCGCCCAGAAGAGCGCGGTGATGAGCACGCGAATGCCCATGTACGGATCGTCCATCGAACTGGCGAACCCGTAGCCGAACAGCAGCGCCAGCAGCTCGATGAGCGCGACGAAGAGAAGACCTGACGCGATTCGCGCGGTTCGTTTGGCATTGTCCATGAACAAGTCGGGGTGGGTAGGGGCAGGGGCGCCAGCCTACACGATCCGTCCCGAATAGGTCGCGCAACGGGGGCGGCCGTCGCCTGGCCGAAACCGCGTCGGCTACGCCCGATACACCTCGATCCGGTTGCGGCCACGCTCCTTCGCGAGATAGAGCGCCTTGTCGGCGCGCGACAGCGGCTGGTATGCGCCGAAGTCCGACGCCCGCATCGCGTCGATGCCGATGCTGACGGTCAGCGTGACCGGCTGGTCCTCGTGCGTGAGCCGCGCCTGCATCGCGCGTTGCTGCACGCGCTGCGCGAAGGCCAGCGCGCGGTCGAGATCGGCACCTGGCAGCACGATCGCGAATTCCTCGCCGCCGACCCGGCCGACGATGCCGTCCGGCCCGGTTTCCGCGAGCAGCAGCCGCGCAAAATGCCGGAGCGCGCGGTCGCCGACCGGGTGGCCCCAGCGGTCGTTCAGCGCCTTGAAGTGATCGAGATCGAGCATCAGCACCGCGGCAGCCTGGCCGGTCGTGCGCACGGCGCGCAGCGCGGCTTCGCTTTGCCGCATGAACGCATGGCGGTTCGACAGCTGCGTCAGGTGGTCGGTGGTCGCCATCCGGTGCAGTTCGGCCTCGATGTGCTTGCGGTCGGTCGCGTCGGTGATGAAGCCGTGCCACACGGTGCCGCCGTCGGCCGTGCGCTGCGGGCGCGCATCGCCTTCACGCCAGCGCAGGCCCTGGCCGGGCAGCAGCACGCGATATTCGAGCCGCCACGGTGTCAGCCGTACCGACGAGTCGTGCAGCGACAGCCGATAGGCGACCAGGTCGGCCGGATGGATTCGCGTCTCGACCGCCTCCGCGCTGCGGGCGATCTGCTCGGGCGTCAGTTCGTAGATGTCGCTGACACCCGCGCTCGCGTAGGAAAAGAAGCGGCGTCCGTCGGGCGCCTGCCGAAGCTGGAACACGAGCCCGGGAACCTGGTCGGTGAGATCCGTGACGAGCGCGGCCGAGTCGCGCAATCGCGCGGCGAGCTCGCGCAGCGCGGTGATGTCCGTGGTCGTCCCGACCATCCGGAGCGCACGGCCGTTGGCGTCGCGGTCGATCACCTTGCCGCGGCTGCAGATCCATTTGTACGAGCCGTCCTTGCAGCGGATGCGGTGCTCGACCGCGTAATAGTCGCTGCGGCGCTCGAAGTGCGCGAGCATCGCGGCCTTCACGTCGGCGATGTCGTCCGGATGTAGCCGTTCGTATGCGTCCTCGATCCGGGTGCTGAGCTCGTGCGGCGCGTAGCCGAGCATCGCCTTCCAGGCCGGCGAGTAATGGATCTCGCCGGTTTCCACGTTGCGATCCCACACGCCGGTGCCGCTTTCGGTCAGTGCGAGCGTGGTCAGCGTACTGTGTTCCTCGACGATGCCGAGCCGTTCGCGCAAGGTCACAGTTTCGATCGCGCGGGCAAGTGCGCTTGCGGCAAGCGTGGCGAGGTCGCGCAGGAGTGCGCGCTGCGTGGCGTCGAGCGCCGGGGTTTTATCGTCGACGACGCACAGCGTGCCGAGCGTCGCGCCGTCGGGCGCGGCCAGTTCGCAGGCCGCGACGATCCGCAGCGCATGAGGCGGGCCGTCGTCGCGTTGCCGGTTGGTGTCCGCGCGACGCGGGGCGAACCGCGAATCGGCGGCCGGCGTCGGCTCGACGTGGGGTAGCAAGACCTCGGCGGGAAGTTGATCGGGAAGCCGATCGGGCAGTTCGCCGTCGGCGGCCAGCACGCGTTGCGCATCGGCGTCGGCGCGAGCAATGAACGCGCCGGCGGCGCCGAAATGCGCACGCGCGACACGGCAGACGGTGCCCAGTTCCGGCAGGGGTGGGAGCGCGGGCTGACGGTCGGCCGAACCGCGTGCGGAGGCCGGCGCGTCGCCGGTCTCGGTGATGAACATACGGACCCGCATGGTCGAATTCCGCAACGGACGATTGCCCTCGTGATCGGACGAATACCGGTCGAACGAGGTCGCTTGGGGACTGCAATCGCAGAGCTTACTGTTGCGCGGAATGCGTGGCAAGCGAACCGGAATCGTCTGTCGGGATGCGACATTTATGCCGACCGGGAAAGAATCCGGTGCGGTGTTCCCGCAGACGAATCCACCGATCGGCATCTGCCCGGAAACGTGCCGCGGAACCTCGGATGATTGCGGGCGTTTCGCCACGCATCACCGCATTCCGCAGCACATCCCGGGTTCGACGTGCTTGCTGCCTTCGACGTTGCGGGATGCCGCGTGCTCAGCCTGCGGTCGCGTAGCGCGGCGCAGGCGTGTCGGCCGACAGGTGCGGCGCCATCGTGCGGCGCGCGGCCTCGTAGGCAGTCCATTCGTCACCCGCGTGCAGCGACGGGATCGTCACGAGTTCGCCGCGATCGAAGCCGACCAGCGCCGCGTCGACCATGTCGTTCGCCGACATCACGATTTCCTTCGGCAGATGTTCGAGCGGCAGGCCGCCCGTCTGCCAGAAGTCGGTGGCGGTCGCGCCGGGCAGCACCGCCTGCACCTGCACGCCCTTGCCGGCGAGCTCGTGATGCAGCGACTGGCTGAACGCGAGCACGAACGCCTTGCTGCCGCCGTACACGCCGTTCAGCGTTTCCGGCGAGATCGCGACGATCGACGAAATGTTGATCACCGAGCCGCGGCCGCGGGCGACGAAGCCGGGCACCGCCGCATAGGTGAGGCGTGTGAGCGCGGTCACGTTGAGGTCGATCATCCGCGTCATCGCGTCGACGTCGCTGTCGAGCAGCGGCGCGTGCGTGCCGATGCCCGCGTTGTTCACGAGCAGCGTGATGCTCGCATCCTGCTTCAGCTTGGCCTCGACGGTGGCGAGTGCCGCCCGGTCGTTGAGATCGGCGCCGATGATCTCGACGCTGCGCCGGGTCTCGTTCGTGATGCGCTCGGCGAGGGCGACCAGGCGGTCTCGGTTGCGTGCGACCAGGATCAGGTCGTAGCCGCGGCGTGCGAGGCGGTCGGCGTAGACGGCGCCGATGCCCGACGAGGCGCCGGTAATGAGGGCGGTACCGCGATGTGCTTGCGTCATGATGTGCTCCGTTTCGAGGGAAATGGCCGGATGGCGTGAAGCCATTCTGGTCTCGAATCGCTGCGACACAAATGACGTAGATGGGTATGATTCAGGACATCGGGCGACCCACTCGACCGGGACAGGAGAGCGCACATGCACCGCATCGGTTTTCTGATCAGCGACGGCTTCCAGATCATGGCGCTCGCCGCGCAATCGGTGTTCGAGTACGCGAACATGGGCATGAGCAAGCCGTTCTACGTGATGGACAACTATTCGGTCGACGGCGGCGACGTGCGCTCGTCGCTCGGCCTGCCGGTGGCCACGCACGCGCTGCGCGGGCGGATCGCCGTCGATACGTGGATCGTCGCGGGCGTCAACGATCCGATCGCTTCGCCGGCACCGGCCGACGTCGTCACGTTCCTGCGCCGCAGCCATGCCCGCGCGCGACGGATCGCCGGCATCTGCACCGGCGCATTCGTGCTGGCCGAGGCCGGGCTGCTCGCGCAGCGCCGCGCAACGACGCACTGGGCGTATGGCCGCGACATGCAACGGAACTACCCGGAGATCCGCGTCGAGGAAGACCGGATCTACATCGTCGATGGCCCGATCTGGACGTCGGCCGGGATGACGGCCGGTCTCGACCTCGCGCTCGCGATGGTCGAAAAGGATCTCGGCGCCGATGCCGCACGCTCGGTCGCGCACAAGCTCGTGATGCACCAGCGGCGGGCCGGCGGCCAGTCGCAGCATTCGGAAATGCTGGAGCTCGCGCCGAAATCCGACCGGATCCAGAACGCGCTGAACTACGCTCGGCAGCATCTCGGCCGCGCGCTGACCGTCGAGGATCTCGCCGAAGCCGTCCATCTGAGCCCGCGCCAGTTCAGCCGCGTGTTCACGCTCGAAACGGGGCAGTCGCCCGCGAAGGCGATCGAGCGGCTGCGGCTCGAATCCGCGCGGCTGATGATCGAGCAGAGCCGCCATTCGCTCGACGTGATCGCGAAGGAAAACGGCTTTCGCGATCGCCGGCACATGCGAGAGGCGTTCGTGCGCGGGTTCGGCGTACCGCCGCAGGCGATGCGGCGCGACGCACGCACGGACGAGCGGGAAACAGGCTGACGCCCGTGGGCGCGAGACGCCAGCGCGAGTCGGAAAAATCGCGCAGAATTTCCGGCATCCTTTGCGAGGAGACACCATGCACGCCGAGCCGTTCGACATTGCGATACCCGATCACGCGCTGGATGACCTGCGTCGGCGCCTGCGCGACCGTCGTCCGCCGATGCTCACGCCCGCCGAGCCGTGGCAGCAGGGTATGGACGGCGCGTGGCTGCGTGAACTGAACGGGTATTGGGCCGAACGCTTCGACTGGCGTGCGGTGGAGCGTGCGCTGAACCGGTTGCCGCAGTTCGTCGCGGATGCCGATGGCCAGCGCGTGCATTTCATCCATCGGCGTGGGGCGGGACCGAAACCTTATCCGCTCGTCATCACGCACGGCTGGCCCGGCTCCGTGTTCGAATTCCACGCGCTGATCGATCGTCTCTGCGATCCGGCGGCATTCGGCGGCAATCCTGACGACGCGTTCGATGTCGTCGTACCGTCACTGCCGGGCTTCCTGTTCTCGCCCGCGCCAACTGCGCCCGGCACGTCGGCATTTCAGGTCGCCGACCGCTGGGTGGCGTTGATGTCCGGTCTCGGCTATCGACGCTTCGGCGCACAGGGCGGCGATCTCGGCGCAGGTGTGTCGATTGCGCTCGGCGCGCGCCATGCCGACCGGGTGGACGGGATCCATTTGAACTACCTGCCCGGCAGCTACGAGCCGCCGACGGACGCGGCTTTGCCGCTGACCGAGGACGAACGGGCCTTCGTGACGCAGCGCGGCGAGTGGGCCGCGCTGGAAGGTGGATACGCGCATGTGCACATGACGAAGCCGCAGACGCTGGCCGTCGCGCTCAACGATTCGCCGGCCGGCCTGGCCGCATGGATCGCCGAGAAATTCCGTGCGTGGAGCGATTGCGACGGCGACGTCGCACGGCGGTTTTCGCACGATGCGCTGCTGACCGGAATCTCGCTCTACTGGTTCACCGGCTGTATCGGCTCTTCAATGCAGATGTATTGGGAAAACCGGCTGCAGCCCATGCGCTTCGCGGCCGGGCAACGCGTGACGGCGCCCGTCGCGTTCGCGCGCTTTCCGAAGGAAATCAGCCGTCCGCCGCGCAGCTGGCTCGAACGCGTGTTCGACGTCGTGCAATGGACCGACATGCCGAGCGGCGGCCATTTCGCGGCGATGGAAGAGCCGGATCTGCTGGCCAGCGATATTCGGCGATTTTTCCGGCGGTTTCGGTCATGAGCCGGTCGGCCGGCGAAGCGGGTGCAGTGCACCGGTGGCCATCCAGGCGATAGAGCGCACGAACGCCGCGCGGATCGTGACGCGACGCTGTCGCCCGCGTTACCGCGTGACGAACGGCGCGGCGTCGTCCGGCGCCGTGCGCGCGTGCTTGCGCTGGCGCAGCAGCGCGACGCGGCAGTTCTCGCGTGCGGCTTCGCGGCCGTCGTCGTCGAGCAGCACGAGATCGCCGCGCATCACGTTGAGCGTGATCACGTCCTCGCCCGGCGCGCCGAGCGTTTCCGGCGTATGCACCGAGCCGGCCGGTTCGAGCACCGTCGAGCCGGCGTGCGCCACCCAGTCGTATTCGCGGTAGCGCCACGCACCCTGCAGCGTATGGACGAACACCTCGCCGTCGTGACGGTGGCGCGGCAGCGTGCCGCCGGCCGGCATCTTCAGCAGCGCGGTCAGCGTGTCCTCGGCCGCATTGATGTGCAGGTACTTGATTTCCAGCCCCGGCAGGTCGGCGCTCATCGGCAGCCACGGCAGCGCTTCGCCAGGCAGGCACGAGATCGGCGGCAGGTCGGTGGAGAGCGGGGCGGACGGCTGCGTCATGGCGGGAGGCGGAGCGGAAATGGGGAGCCCGCATTATCGCAGAGCCGGCTCGTGCAGCCGAACAGGACGTTTCGCGTTGGTTCTCGCGCGCATGCGCAGAGGCGATCCTTACAGCTTGAAATATGCAGCTAAACTGTACAGTTTGACTGTCTATCTGCTATCTTGAATTTATGAACACGCCATTGCCTTCGTCCGAAGCGCTCCCGCTGGCCGGCCTTGCCGGCGACCTCCGCATCTCGGTCGGCAAGCTGATGCGGCGGATGCGGGAGCAGATCCACCCGAACGACCTCACGTCATCGCAGAAGTCGGTGCTGTTGCGGCTCGACCGCGACGGCCCCGCGACCGTGTCGGCGCTCGCACGCGCCGAAAGCGTGCGGCCGCAGTCGATGCGCGTGACGGTCGCGACGCTCGAGACGCTGGGCGCCGTCAGCGGCGAGCCCGATCCCTCCGACGGCCGGCAGACGCTGATCGCGCTCACATCCGGTTTCCGCAAGGTGCTGCAGGCCAACCGCGCGGCCAAGGACGACTGGCTGTTCCGCGCGCTTCACGCGCAACTGTCGGAGGCCGAGCAGGCCGAGCTCGCGTCGGCCGTGAAGCTGCTGCAGCGGCTTGCCGAATTCCAGGAACCGCCGCGTCCGTAATCTGACTCGCCCCGTTTGCCGAAAGGACAGCCTGAACATGAACCTCCCGCATCTCGTGTCGTATTTCTTCGGCGGCGCGTTTCTCGCGAACGTCGTGCCGCATCTCGTCAGCGGGTTGCGCGGCGAGCCGTTCCAGACCCCGTTCGCGAATCCGCCCGGGCGCGGCTTGTCGTCGTCCACGGTGAATGTCTTGTGGGGAGTCGCGAACCTCGTGGTGGCCTATGTGCTGGTGTGCCGGGTTGGCGATTTCGACGTCCGGATCACGTCCGACGCGGCGGCGTTCGGCCTCGGCATCCTCGCGCTCGGCCTGTTCCTCGCGCGGCACTTCGGCGACCTGCACGGCGGCAACGAGCCCGAAAGGGAGCGGCCATGAGCGTGCCGGCGGCGGGTGTCTTCCGCTCGCTTCGCAGCTTCAACTATCGCGTGTGGGCGATCGGCTCGCTCGTGTCGAACATCGGCACGTGGATCCAGCGTACCGCGCAGGACTGGCTCGTCCTCACGCAGCTCACGCATCACGACGCGTCGGCCGTCGGCATCGTGATGTCGCTGCAGTTCGGCCCGCAGCTTTTGCTGCTGCCGTGGACGGGGTACGCGGCCGACCGTTTCGACCAGCGCAAGCTGCTGATGGCGACGCAGACGCTGATGGGCGGGCTCGCGCTGTTGCTGGGGCTGCTGACGGTGACCGGCGTCGCGCAACTGTGGCACGTGTATCTGTTCGCGTTCCTGTTCGGCTGCGCGTCGGCGTTCGATGCGCCGGTGCGGCAGACGTTCGTCGCGGAACTGGTCGCCGATCGGGAGCTGGCGAATGCCGTCGCGCTCAACTCGACGTCGTTCAACGCGGCGCGGATGATCGGGCCGGCGGCGGCCGGCTTCATCATCGCGTCGGTCGGCACGGGTTGGGCGTTCCTGCTCAACGGGCTCAGCTTCGTCGCGGTGCTGGCGTCGCTGTCGATGCTGCGTGCCGACGAACTGCGTGCGCACGCGCGGGCCGACCGCACGCGCGGCAGCCTGCTCGATGGGTTCCGTTACGTGTGGCAGCGCCCGGACCTGAAAGCGATCCTCGTGATGCTGTTCCTGATCGGCACGTTCGGGCTCAATTTCCAGCTGTTCATCTCGACGATGGCGGCCAGCGTGTTTCATGTCGACGCGCGCGGCTTCGGCGTGCTGTCGTCGATGATGGCCGTCGGCACGATTACCGGTGCGCTGCTCGCGGCGCGTCGCGACCGGCCGCGTTTCCGGCATCTGTGGATCGGTGCGGCGTTGTTCGGGCTCGGCTGTACGCTCGCCGCGCTGGCGCCGGGCTACTGGCTGTTCGGCGCCGCGCTCGTGCTGACCGGGATCGCCGCGATCACCTTCATGAACTCGACCAACAGCCTCGTGCAACTGTCGACCGAGCCGGCGATGCGCGGGCGCGTGATGGCGCTGCGTCTCGCGGTGGCGCTCGGCGGCACGCCGATCGGCGCGCCGGTGGCCGGCTGGGTCGCGAATCATCTTGGCCCGCGCTGGACGCTTGGTGTCGGCGCGATGTCCGGTTTTGCCGCGGCGCTGGTCGCGACGCATTTCATGAAGCAGATGCGCGCGCAGTCGAGCACGGGCGACGGCGCTTGACCAGCAGTGAAGCCGGCGTAGGCTGCCCGACCGTTCAGCCGTTCAGCCGTTCAGCCGTTCAGCCGTTCAGCCGTTCAGCCGTTCAGCCGTTCAGCCACCCAGCCACCCAGCCACCCAGCCACCCAGCCACCCAGCCACCCAGCCACCCAGCCACCCAGCCACCCAGCCACCCAGCCACCCAGCCACCCAGCCACGACAGTCGTTACGCCGCCGGCCGCGCCACGGCATGCGCGGCTTCGAGACAGGTCTGGAACAGCAGCGCGGCCCGCGACGGCCGCGGCGAGCGCCGCAGCAGGCTCACGAACCGGCACCGGTAATTGAACCGGTGCGGTGCGATCGGCTGCATCAGCCCCTTGTTTTCAAAGCTTTCCGCGTAATGGTCGGGAAGGAAGCCAAGATAGCGGCCGGACAGGATCAGCGTGGCGATCGACTCCTGGTCCGACGCGGTCGCGCTGCGAGTGAGCTTCGCGCGGTGGCTCAGCTCCATGTTCGGCGAATGGAAGCCGAGGCCCGCGAACGCATGGTGGCCGATCGTCGTCCACGTGAGCTTGCCGTGCGGCGCATCGTAGAGCGGATGCTGGCGGCCGCAGTAGAGCAGCATCCGTTCGTCGAACAGCTCCGAGTACACGAGGCTGCCCGAGTTGCGGTGCGCGGGAATGATCCCGACCTGATAGCTGCCGTCGATGATCCCGCGCTCGACCTCGTTGATCGACGCGACATGCAGGTTCAGCGCGACGTCGGGGGCTTCGTCGGCGAACTGGCGGATCGCGTCGCCGAGCCGCGCGTTTGCGTTGGTGGCCGTCTTGTCGAATACCGCGATGTGCAGTTCGCCGCCCATCCGGTCGTGAATGCCGTCTATCCTGCTGCGAAATGCTTCCATCGACGCGAGCAGCCGCAACGTTTCCTCGTACACCGTCTGGCCTTCGGGCGTCAGCGTGAAGCCCGCGCGGCCGCGCCGGCACAGCACGAGGCCGAGGCGCGTTTCCAGATCCTTCACGTGCCGGCTGATCGTCGAGATGCCGATATTCAGTTCCAGTTCGGCCGCGGCCATCCCGCCGCACTGCACGACGCCCTTGAAGACCCGCAGCAGGCGGAGATCCATGTCGCTGAGCTGCCCGAGCAGCGCGCGACTCTTCGGTTTCTTTGCTTGCATAAATGTGCAAGTGAACATTGATATTGCGATATTCAAAAGACTAATTGGCCTCCCGACAATGCGCAATATCAACATAAGGAGGAGGGGCGCCGCGCGCCGACCGACATGACCGACATCACCACCGCCCAGCAGGACGAAACAAACCTCCGCACCGACGCCGCGTGGCTCGACGCGCACTGGATGCCGTTCACGGCCAACCGCCAGTTCAAGGCCGATCCGCGCATGATCGTGTCGGGCAAGGGCGCGTACTACACGGATGGCGAAGGCCGCAAGATTTTCGACGGCCTGTCGGGTCTCTGGTGCACGGGCCTCGGTCACGGCCGCACGGAAATCGTCGAAGCCGTGAGCCGCCAGGTCGCGCAGCTCGACTACGCGCCGGCGTTCCAGTTCGGCCATCCGAAATCGTTCGAACTCGCGAACAAGATCAAGGACCTGACGCCGGCCGGCCTCGACTACGTGTTCTTCACGGGCTCGGGCTCGGAAGCGGCCGACACCTCGCTGAAGCTGGCCCGCGCTTACTGGCGCGCGAAGGGCAAGGGCACGAAGACGCGCCTGATCGGCCGCGAGAAGGGCTATCACGGTGTGAACTTCGGCGGCATCTCGGTCGGCGGGATCGGGCCGAACCGCAAGCTGTTCGGCCAGGGCCTCGACGCCGATTTCCTGCCGCACACGCAACTGGCTGAAAACAAGTTCTCGCGCGGGATGCCCGAGCACGGCGCCGAACTGGCCGACCGCCTGCTCGAGCTGATCGCGCTGCACGACGCATCGAACATCGCCGCCGTGATCGTCGAGCCGTTCTCCGGTTCGGCGGGCGTGGTGGTGCCGCCGAAGGGTTACCTGAAGCGCCTGCGCGACATCTGTACCGCACACGACATCCTGCTGATTTTCGACGAAGTCATCACGGGCTTCGGCCGTGCCGGTGCAATGACGGGCGCCGACGCGTTCGGCGTGGTGCCGGACATCATGAACTTCGCGAAGCAGGTGACGAACGGCGTGCAGCCGCTCGGCGGCGTGATCGCGACGAAGGAAATCTACGACACGTTCATGGCCGCGGGCGGCCCCGAGTACATGCTCGAGTTCCCGCATGGCTACACGTATTCGGCGCACCCGGTGGCATGCGCGGCCGGCGTCGCGGCGCTCGACCTGCTGGTGAAGGAAGACGCAGTGGCCCGCGTGCGCGATCTCGCGCCGCATTTCGAGGCTGCGGTGCACGGGCTGAAGGGCCAGCGCCATATCACCGACATCCGCAACTACGGGCTGGCTGCCGGCCTGACGATCGCCGCGCTGCCGGGCGAGCCGGCACGGCGCCCGTACGAGATCGCGATGCGCTGCTGGGCGAAGGGTTTCTACGTGCGCTACGGCGGCGACACGATTCAGCTGGCGCCCCCGTTCATCTCGGAGAAGCGTGAGATCGACAACCTGGTCAACGCGCTGTCCGACGCATTGAACGAAGTGGACTGAGCCGCGGCTTGCCCTGAGCGATAACCGAATTCACGAAAGAGTCAGATACATGAAACACGACAGCAATGTGACGTCCACCGTCGGCCACCTGATCGACGGCAAGCGCGTCGACGGCGGCAGCCGCGTCCAGCCGGTGTTCGACCCGGCCACCGGCGAATCGCACAAGAGCGTCGCGCTCGCCGACAAGCTGACCGTCGAAGCCGCGATCGCGTCCGCGCAGGCCGCGTTCCCGGCCTGGCGCAATACGCCGCCGCTGAAGCGCGCCCGCGTGATGAGCCGCTTCAAGACGCTGCTCGAGGAGCACGCCGACGAGCTGTGCGCGCTGATCACCGCCGAGCACGGCAAGGTGCTCGCCGATGCGATGGGCGAGCTGCAGCGCGGGATCGAGAACGTCGAATACGCGACCTACGTGCCTGAGCTGCTGAAGGGCGAGCACAGCAAGAACGTCGGCCCCGCGATCGATTCGTGGAGCGAGTTCCAGGCGCTCGGCGTCGCGGCCGGCATCACGCCGTTCAACTTTCCGGTGATGGTGCCGCTGTGGATGTGGCCGATGGCCGTCGCATGCGGCAACACGTTCGTGCTGAAGCCGTCGGAGCGCACGCCGTCGTCAACGCTGCGCATGGCCGAGCTCGCGCTCGAAGCCGGCCTGCCGCCGGGCGTGCTGAACGTCGTGAACGGCGACAAGGAAGCGGTCGACACGCTGCTGACCGACCCGCGCGTGAAGGCCGTGAGCTTCGTCGGCTCGACGCCGATCGCCGAATACATCTACTCGACCGGCTGCGCGCACGGCAAGCGCGTGCAGGCGCTCGGCGGCGCGAAGAACTTCGCGGTCGTGATGCCCGACGCCGATATCGGCAACGCGGTGAACGCGCTGATGGGCGCCGCATACGGCTCGTGCGGCGAGCGCTGCATGGCGATTCCGCTGGTCGTCGCGATCGGCGACGAGACGGGCGACCAGGTCGTCGCAGGCTTGAAGGCCGAGATCGAGAAGATGAAGGTCGGCCCGGGCAACGGCGCGGGCGTCGACATGGGCCCGCTCGTCACGCAGCAGCATTTCGAGAAGGTGACGGGCTTCGTCGAAGCCGGTGTGGAAGCGGGCGCGACGCTCGTCGTCGACGGCCGCAGCGTGAAGGTCGACGGCCACGACGGCGGCTATTACCTCGGCCCGTGCCTGTTCGACAACGTGAAGCCCGGCATGCCGATCTACCAGCACGAGATCTTCGGGCCCGTGCTCGGCGTGATCCGGCTGAAGTCGCTCGACGAGGCGATGGCGCTGATCGACGCGCACGAGTACGGCAACGGCACGTGCCTGTTCACGCGCGACGGCGAGGCCGCACGCTACTTCGGCGACAACATCCAGATCGGCATGGTCGGCATCAACGTGCCGCTGCCGGTGCCGGTTGCGTACCACTCGTTCGGCGGCTGGAAGCGTTCACTGTTCGGCGACCTGCACGCGTACGGCCCGGACGCCGTGCGCTTTTACACAAAGCGCAAGACGATCACGCAGCGCTGGCCGTCGGCTGGCGTGCGCGAAGGGACGGTGTTCAGCTTCCCGTCGAACCGCTGACGCGCCACTCGGCTGCGCGCGTCGTCCGCCCGCCTGACGGCGGACGATGCAACGCGGCCGGCGTGATCGCCAGCGGCAGAAGGCCCGCCCGGATCGATGATCCGCGCGGGCTTTTTGACGTCCGCGCGGCGCGCGCGGAAGACGGCGGAATGACGCTTACGGCGCGACCACGTGCCACATGTCCTTGAAGTTGTCGCCGTTGCGGTCGCCCTGCTTCATGTCCTTCGAGAAGAAGTACAGCGGCTTGCCCTTGTAGGCCCATTGCGGGCTGCCGTCTTCGCGCTTGACGATCGTGTAGGGCCCGACCGGAACGTCGGTCGCGCTGGCCTTGTACGGCGGCCAGAAGGATTCGCACTGGCCCGTGCACGCGCTGGTGCCGGCGTTGGCCTTGTCCTTGTCGAACGTATAGACGGTCATCCCGTTCGCGGCGACGAGCGAACCGTTTTCGACTTTCGTGATCGAGCCTTGGGCCGACGCCGAAGCGGATGCAATGACGAGCAGGGCGGAGCTGACGAGCAGCGCGGCTTTCATGAGGGCCTCCTGTAATCCGGTGGGCGGCCGCGATCGTGCACGGGCGAGCGTGCGCCAGGATCGCGATGAATGGTGCCGGAACGCGGTGCCGTCGCCGCCGGTGCGAGCGACGCAGGGTCGAATGGCGGCGAACGGAGCGCTCCATTCACGATAGGCGGTTTTTGGCGGGGCTGCGAGAACATCGGGGGCGTATCGGCCGCGCGTGGGCGTTACACAACGGCGCGGCGATTGCCATCATGCTCCGGCTCCGCGATTTGCCATCCGTCCCCTTGGTACGAAGTACGCATGCCAATGCGTCAGCGCCGCGCGCGATTGGTCAGCGCGACGCCCGCGATCACGAGCGCCCCGCCGGCCAGCATCGACGGCGACAGCGGCTCGCCGAGCAGCGCAACCGACAGCAGCACGCCGAACACGGGCACCAGGTTGGTGAATACGGCCGCGCGGGCCGGCCCGAGTTCGCGGATGCCCTGCGAATACCAGACGAACGCGACCACGGTGCCGACCGCACCGAGGTAGAGCATCGACGCGATGGCCTGCCACGTCAGCGGCGTGGTGCTTCCGGCGGGCGAGCCGACCAGGTGCGCGACGATCAGCAGCGCGAGGCCCCACAGCGCCGCATACGTCGTGGCCGCCAGCGGCGACAGCCCGTCGAGCGCGCGCCGGCCGATCACCGTATAGGCGGCCCAGCTCAGCACCGCACAGAGCATGTAGCGTTCGCCTGCGCCGAACGTGTTGCCGAGATCGGTCAGCACGCGCAGCAATTCGCCTCGGCTGATCACGACCAGCGCGCCGAACAGCGCGACGGCAATGCCGGCCCAGCGCGACAGCGACAGGCGTTCCCCGCGCACGACGATCGACAGCAGCACGGCGGTGGCCACCGGGTTCAGCGCGACGAACAGCGCGGTGCGCCCCGCCGGCATCCGCGCGAGCGCTGCGAAAAAGCACACGTTGTACAGGAAGATGCCGGTCGCGCCGAGCCCGAAGGTCGTCACGACCTGGCGGCTGCTCAGTTTCGGCAGCCCGCCTTCGATCTTCCACGTCAGCACGACCAGCAGCAGCGCGGCGATCGCGAAGCGGCCGGTGGCCGCGGTGGTCGCCGGCATCGACGCGGCCAGGATCCGGCCCGCGATGAACGTGCCGCCCCAGAACAGCGCGACGAGCGTGAGCTTCACGTAGATGGCCGCGTGCGGCCGGGTGGCGACGAGGGCGGCAGGCGGGGCGGGAGCGTTCATGCGACGGCGTTTCTCGATTAATGCCTGTGGCGGCAACGCGTGTTCGACCGCGCACGGCAGACGATGCGGAATCGCGCGATGGCCGGCTGGCAGGCTGGATTCAGGTGAATGGGGGCGGATGTTGCGTCGTCAGCGAAACACCGGCGCCGACGCGAGCGCGGTCAGCACGACGGGCATCGCGAGCGCTGCAGCGATCGTCTGGAACGCGGTGATGCCGGCCATCAGCGGCGCATCGCCGCCGAGCTGGCGCGCCATGATGTAGGACGCCGACGACGTCGGCAGCGCCTGGAACAGCAGCGCGACCGTCAGCGCCGCATCGCCGAGCCCGAACAGGCGGCCGGCGGCGAACGTGATGAGCGGCATCGCCATGAACTTGAACGCCGACGCGACGCACACCGGTTGCAGCCACGCACGCGCCGCATCGAATTTCAGCGCCGCGCCGACGCACAGCAGGCCGAGCGGCATCGACGCGACGCCGAGCGCGCGCACGGCCGGTTCGACGGCCGCCGGGAACGAGACGCCGCCGGCCTGCATCGCGATCCCGAGCACACACGCGACGACGAGCGGATTCGACAGGATCTGGCGCGCGAGCGCCGCCGCGCCGAACCGCGTATCGCCGTAGCGCGCGAACACGAGCACGCACATCAGGTTGACGGTCGGGACGATCGCCGCGACGCACACGGCCGCGAGCGCGATGCCTTTTGCGCCGAACAGGCCGGCCGCGAGTGCGGTGCCGACATAGTTGTTGAAGCGCACGGCGCCCTGGAACACCGACGTGAAGCCGGCGCCGTCGACCCGCACGAACCGGCGGACCAGCAGAAGAAGCGCCGCGGCGAGTGCGGTCGAACCGACCAGCGCTGCCGCGAGCGGTAAAACCGGCAGCGATTGCAGCCGCGCGTTCGCGAGGCCGTCCGCGAACAGCGCGGGCAGCAGCACGTAGTAGCACAGCCGCTCGGCCTGCGGCCAGAACGCGTCGGCGATGAAGCCCGTGCGCCGCAGGCCGTGGCCGAACGCGACCAGCAGCGCAACCGGCGCCAGCGCGAGCAGGATCGGGCCGATCATCGGCGTGCCTTCACGCAAGCTGTGCCGGCGGTGCGGGCCGCCTCGAGCGGCTGGCACGCAAAGCGACGGAACGAGGCGGGAATCCATCCGGCGGGCAACATGGCGACATGCAATCGAAAGAGTCACGATGCCGCCAAGTTAACACGCGCAAGCAACAGGAATAATTGTTAATTATCGGGTGTTCAATGAGAAATTCTCATTGATGATGCGGTGACTTCGGCGGCCAGCGCACGCGCGAAACGTTCGGCAGGGCGCGACTGGTGCTCGAGCAGGACCACCGCGCGCCCCATCTGCGGCTGGCCGAACGGCAAGCGCGTGACGGGCGGCAGGCGCGCGAGCGTCGAATCGGGGAGCGCGACGATCGCAGCACCGAGCCCTCTCGCGACCATGCGCGCGATCGTTTCCGCACTGTCCAGCACCATCTCCTCGCGCACGCGCACGCCCATGCGGCGCAGCTCCGCGGCGATCATGCGGCCGGCCCATGCCTGCGCATCGAAGCGGATGAACGGCAGCGAATCGAGCAGCGTGACCGCGTCGCGTTCCGCATGGTCCGGCGGCGCGAGCAGCCAGAAGCGGTCCTCGTACAGCGTGGTCCACGTCAGTTCCGCCGGATGCGGGCGCACGGGGTTGGTCGTGATCGCCGCATCGAGTTCGCCGGCCGCGACGCGGTTCGCCAGTTCGGCCGACATCCCGGCCGACACGTGCACGCGTAGCCCCGGGTGCGCCGCGCGCAACGCGAGCAGTGCGTCGGGCAACGGGCCGGACAGCGCGGTCTGGATCGCGCCGATCCGCAGGCGGCCGACCAGCTTCTTCTCGTCACTGAGCGCATCGGGAATCCGGTCGACCATCGCGAGCACCTGCTCGGCCTGCGCCAGCAGGATATTGCCGGCCTCGGTGAGCACCGGCTGCCGGCGCGAGCGATCGAACAACTGCACGTTGTATTCGCTTTCGAGCGTCTTGATCTGCAGGCTCACCGCCGATTGCGTGAGGCCGATGGCTTCGCCGGCGCGCGCGAACGTCCGGTATCGGGCGATGGCGACCAGCGTTCTGAATGCGCGTAATGACATGAGCGGACGGAGGTGGGCAGAGGCGGCCCCGGCCGGCGCGATTGACGGTCGCGTTGCGGGTAACGGCTCGCAGGGCCGCCGCCAGGGTTCGCGACATCATGCCCGCGCGTCTCGAATCGGGCAACCGGGCTGCATGGGGCGCGCCGGGCGTCGTCGATGAGTCACGGTGCCTCGGGCATTCTTTAAAATGATATAGTTCTATTTTTAGAATGTTTAAGCCGAGCAAGCGTGCTTGATGGAGCACCGTGACGCGGGCGCCGGCGTGTCGAGACCGAAGTGGAAAGAGGAGCAGGGGCATGACGAAGGTGGCACATCCGGGTTTGTCGTCGCAGCGGCTGAAGGCGCTCGACACGCGGCTGAACGAGCGGTACGTGGCGTCCGGGCGCTTGCCGGGCGCGGTGACGATGATTCATCGCCGTGGCGAGCTGGCGCACGTGAACGTCGTTGGGTCGATGGACGTCGAGCGGGCGAAGCCGATGCGCGAGGACGCGATTTTCCGCATCTATTCGATGACCAAGCCGATCACGAGCGTCGCGTTCATGACGCTGGTCGAGCAGGGGCTGGTCGCGCTGGACGATCCCGTGTCGAGCGTGATTCCGGCCTGGAAGGATCTGGGCGTTGCCGTGGCGGGCGCACGGAGTCTCGGCGGGTTCCAGACCCGGCCGGTCGAACGCGAGATGCTGATGGTCGACCTGCTCCGCCATACGGCCGGGTTGTCGTATTTCTTCCAGGCCCGCACGAACGTCGATGCCGCGTACCGCGAACTCGCACTCGGCGAACCGGGCAACCCGGGCGGTCTCGACGGCATGATCGCGGACCTGGCCCGGCTGCCGCTCGACTACTCGCCGGGCGACGAATGGAATTATTCGGTCGCGACGCACGTGCTCGGCTATCTCGTCGAGAAGATTTCCGGGCAGCCGTTTGCCGACTACCTGAAGCAAACGCTGTTCGACCCGATCGGCATGCCTGACACCGGCTTCTTCGTACCGGACGAGCAGGCCGAGCGTCTGTGCGCGTGCTATCGCCCGGGCGCCGATGGCGGCCTCGTGTTGCAGGACGACCCGGCGGCCAGCGCGTTTCTCCGGCCGCCGGCGCTGGCGTCTGGCGGCAGCGGGCTCGTGTCGACGGCGGGCGACTACCTGCGCTTCTGCCGGATGCTGCTGAATCGCGGCTCGATCGACGGGCACCGGATCCTGAGCCCGAAGACCGTCGAGCTGATGACGATCAACCATCTGCCGGGTGGCCAGACGCTCGACCGGATGTCGCGTTCCACGTTCAGCGAGGCTGTCTACCCGGGGCTCGGTTTCGGGCTCGGCTTCGCGGTGACGCAGGACCTGGCCGCGACGATGCAGCCGGGCAGCGTCGGCGATTACTTCTGGGGCGGCGGCGCCAGCACGGCCTTCTGGATCGATCCGGCCGAGGACCTGATCGTCGTGTTCATGACGCAGTTGCTGCCGTCGACGACGTACCGGATCCGTCGCGACCTGCGGCATTGGGTCTACGGTGCGATGGGCGACGACGATGGCGGTGCGCCGGCGTGACGCGGTGAGCGCGTCAGGCCGCCGGCTTGCGGGTGGTTTTCCGGGTGCCCGTGCGCGGCGACGGGATCAGGTCGGCACTGCGATCGTCGCCGTCGAGATCGTGCGTGATGTCGAGCACGAAGCGGTCGGCGCGATAGAGATAGAGCCCGGCGTGGACGATGCAACCGTCGTCGTCGCTCCACCAGCGACGCATGCGAATCAGCATGTCGGCCATGCTGCAGTCGGCGCCGTCCGACGCGAGCAGGTCGGCCGTCTCCTGGTCCGCATACGCGGCCGTGATTTCCTGGCGGGCCTTCGCGAGCGGAAGGCGGTTGTATTGACGGACGAGATAGCCGACCTTGTGCCGCGCGTCGCTGCCTTTCGGAAACCGGTCGTAGGTTTCGCGCGCGACGTAGCTGTCCATCACGCCGTAAGGCGTGCCGTCGTGCAGATGAAGCGTGCGGATCCGCATGTAGGCGGCGCGCATGGGCTGGCCGGTCTGCAACGCGGCGGGCAATTCGGTCACGGCTTCACGCAGCAGCACGCGCAGCGTCTGGCCGGGCGCAAGCTGCAGCGGATCGTTGATCGCGGCGCGCAGCGCCGGGTTATCCGCCGGCGAGACGACATCGGCCGTGACGAACGTGCCGCGGCCGCGGGCGCTGCTCACGAGCCCTTCGGCGCTCAGTTCGGCCAGCGCCTGGCGCACGGTGATCGTGCCCGCCTGATAGAACGCGCACAGTTCGGGAATCGGCGGCAACTGGTCGCCGCGCTTCCATTCGCCCTGATGGATGCGTCCACGCAGC
This sequence comes from Burkholderia lata, assembly GCF_000012945.1. Lineage (NCBI taxonomy): Bacteria > Pseudomonadati > Pseudomonadota > Betaproteobacteria > Burkholderiales > Burkholderiaceae > Burkholderia > Burkholderia lata. The sequence goes on along the minus strand of NC_007511.1, from coordinate 1,921,536 downwards.
AGGCTGGCAATCCGCGCATAAAGGGCGACCCCTTTGCGCTCGGGGGACGACGACGGGTTCAATCACGGGCTCCTGGAATGATGCGGGCGGCGGGATGGCAGAGCGTGGCGCGGCGGGTGTGTCGGGCGCGGCTCAGATAAATGCCTAACATTCTACTCTTGGAATGTATGGGCTCAGGCAGGCGTCCGTGCCGGTGCGCCGCCGATCGTCACACCCACAGCCGGTACATCCAGAACGATTCGTCTTCGATGAAGCGTTGCGTGAATTCGCTCGGCGAGAACCCCGTGATGCGCTTGACCTCGCGGCTCAGGTGCGCCTGGTCGGCGAACCCTTCGTCCAGCGCCAGCGTGGCCCAGTTGAACGCGGCGCCGGCTTCGAACCGGTCGCGCGCCGCAAAGAACGCGCTTTCCGTCCTGACGAGCGTTTGCCATTCGCGCAGCGATCGGCCGCTGTAGGTCTTGATACGTCGCTCGACCTGGCGTGGGCTGTGGGTATGCCGCCATTCGCGCGCCTGCAGGGCGAGGCGCTCGACCCAACTGCGTCCCGCATTGCGTAGCGACGACAGCGGCGTCGCGGGTCGTAACGCCCGCCAGCGGGGCGCAAGATGACGCTCGATCGCCGCCAGCGCGTCGGCATCGCGGTCCGCGCCGACCAGTGCATCGAGCAACGGATGCCAGTCGCCGCCGAGGCAAGCGTGCGCGTCCAGCACGCGGTCATGGATGTCCGCCAGCGCGAGGTCGAACAGCGCCCGCGCTGCATCGGCCGTGAAACAGATCATGCCGATCTGCCCGCCTGTCGGCGACCAGGCGACGGTGGGGAACGAATGACTGCCCGAGAGCGTTGCCGCCGCGTCGAAGGGGCGCCACCGCGGGCCGTCGACCGTGTTTTCGACGAAGCCCGCGTCGAGGCCGCGGTACCACGACACGCACACGAGCGGCGTGGCCGGAAAATGCGAGAGCCGCTGCGCGTCGCTCAATGCGAATCCGCGCGTGTCTTGCAGGGCGATCGCAACGACCGCGCCCTGGAGCGCAGCCGGCGCAGGATACAGCCGCGCATGCGGCGGCCGGCCGCCGCTCGGCACACGGGGCGCACGGGCAAGCGGGTCAGGGCACGATGACGGGATCGGAGGCGGGCCGGAGCACATGTCGCCGGAGTATAGGGACGGTTCACATGGCTGTCGATGTCGTTTGCGTTCAAGACCGCATGCGTACCGGTGCAGATAATCCGCTCCATGAACACGCGATCCACTTCCCAATGTCCATTCCATGCGGGCGCTTCGGCTTCGGCGCCCGTGCTTCACCCGCCCGGCGTATGGCCGCCGGGGCCGCCTGCCGGCCTGACGGGTTGGGGTCTGTTGCGCGCGATGTCGCGCGACCTGCTCGGCACACTTGCCGGCTGGCAGCGTACCTACGGCGACGTCGTGCACTTGCGCGTACGGCCCGAGCATGCGGTGGTCGTGACCGACCCCGCGCTCGTGCGCGAACTCCTGGTTACGCATCACGATGCGCTCGGGCGCTGGGAGCGAGCCATCCGGGTGTTCGCGCAGGTCCACGGCCATAGCGTGCTGGTCGCCGAAGGCGATGCGTGGCGCGACAAGCGGCAGGCGTTGCAACCGAATTTCATGCCGAAGCCGGTGCAGGCGTTCGTACCTTCGATCGCGGCGACGGCCGGACATGCGCTCGCGCAGTGGCCCGCGCGCGATCCGGACTGGCCGATCGAAAGCGCGCTGACGTCGCTGGCGATGGACGTGATCATGCGCACGATGTTTTCCGACGCGATCGGCGACGATGCGCGTGCAGCCGAGGAAGCCGTGCGCACGGTGAGCGCGGCAGCCAACGCCGATTTCTACTGGCCCGCGAGCACGCCGGACTGGGTGCCGTGGAAGCGCGGCAAGGCGCGGGCGATGGCCGTGCTGAACGGGCTGATCGATCGGCAACTGCATGCGCGTCTCGACCTGCCGGCGCGTGCGTGGCCCGACGATCTGCTGTCGCGCCTGTTGCGACTGCATCGGGACGACGCGCGGCGATGGCCGTTGCAGGCGGTGCACGACGAATGCATGACCGCGTTCCTCGCCGGCCACGAGACGACGGCCGGGGCGCTGACCTGGTGGGCGTGGTGCATGGCAACGAATCCGGCGGCGCAGGCCGCCGCGCGCGACGAGGTGTCGCGTGTACTAGGCGGTTGCGCACCGTCCGCCGAGACGCGATCGTCGTTGCGCTACCTGACGCACACGCTCGAGGAAACGCTGCGCCTCTATCCTTCCGCGCCGATCCTGATCAGCCGCCGCGCGTCGCGGCCGATCGTGCTGGGACCGTGGCAGTTTCCCGCGCGGACGCTGTTCATGCTGCCGCTGCAACTGATGCAGCGCGATGCGCGATGGTTTGCGGAGCCTGACGTGTTCCGTCCCGAGCGTTTTGCGGACGGCGCGCCGGCCGCGCCGCGCGGAACCTACATGCCGTTCGGCACGGGGCCGCGCGTGTGTCTCGGGCAGCATCTGGCGATGACGGAAATGACGGTCGTCGCGGCGATGATCCTGCAGCGCTACGAATTGTCGGCGCAGCCCGGCATGATGCCGCCGCGGCCGGTGCTGAACGTGACGCTGCGGCCGGAGCGGCTGCTGCATCTCGCGATCGCGCCCGCCGCGGACGGCGGTACCGTGTGATTCGAGCGGCGCGCTGAATCGACGGCGCATCGAACGCGACGACGTTCGCGGCGGATTCGCGTGTCGCGAACGATTGCCGTTCGCGCGATGCGGCGTCATCGAATCGTCGGAATGTCAATGCGTGCCGGTCGCTGCTTTCGGCGCCCCTGGCGCGGCATTGCGCAGCACCTATGCTTGAAGGGCCCGGCCCGGGCGAGCCCAAGGAGGATGGTCATGCGCATGCTTCTCAACATACGAATCCCTCACGAGCCGTTCAACACGCTGGTGCGCGACGGCAGCGTCGGCGACGTGATCTCGCGAATACTCGAAGCGGTCAAGCCGGAGGCCGTGTATTTCACGGAGCAGAACGGCGGGCGCGGGGCGGTCGTGATCGTCGACCTGAATGATCCGTCGCAGATCCCGGCGCTCGCGGAGCCGTGGTTCCTGATGTTGAATGCGGACTGCGAGTTCCGCGTGGTGATGTTGCCGGACGATCTCAAGAACGCCGGGCTCGCGCAGATCGGGGCGAAGTGGAAGTAGACGTGGCGGAAATCAGCGCATGACGATGCCCCTGCCCGGGAACCGGGCAGGGGCATGGCGCAGCCTTCGCGTGCCGGCTATCGCGCAGGCTGCGTCGGTTCGGCGTTCGCCGCTTGCGTGTCTTTCGGCCGCAATAGCAACAGCAGGCCGCTCAGTGCCGCCGCCGCGACGAACACGAAAAAGAACTGTTCGTTCCATCGGCGCAGGCTGTCGGACGCCACGCCGCCGGCACTCCCGGCCGCGGCGCCGGCTTCCAGCAGGAACGTGAAGACGGCCGGCACCGGCGCGGAACCCAGGTAGGCCAGGAATGCGAACTGCAACCGGCCGCGGGTCAGGAGCGACCAGACGTCCTTGCCCATCAGGCCGGCGACCAGCACCACGGGCGGGACGAGCACGATCGATGCGGCACTGATCGCGCACAGAAACAGCCAGCCAAGTCCGATGATCGGAATGAGCGACATGAGTCGGGGCTCCTGTTTTCGGGCAATCCTGTTGTCGACGGCGTATCCGCATCGGCCTTGCCGGATGACCACGGCATGCGGCGCTTCACGGAGTGTGCCCGATTCCACGCCGGTTGCCATCCGTCGGCATCGGTGCGGTCATCCCGCCGCGTCTTCTCCCAGCGCCTGGATGAAGCGCGAAAACAGCTCGGGCTGCGACGAAATCCCGAGCTTCGCGTACAGGTGCCGCCGGTGCACCTTCACCGTTTCGGGTGATATCGCGAGCCGCTCGGCGATCGCCTTCGACGAATTGCCGCGCAGCACCATTCGCGCGATCGACATCTCGCGATCGGTCAGCACGCCCGCGCCGAAGCGGGCGAGCGCCTGCTCGACCCGCGCGCCGAGATCGGCATCGGGTGTCACGCGTGCCGCGTCGCCCACCAGCCGCCAGTGCTGCCGGATCGCCGCGAGCACCCACGGCATCGCGGCCGTCAGCTTGCCGAGCGGCTCGACGTCGAACCGCGTGCCCGCACCGAGCGACAGCGACAGCAGCATGTCGGCGTTCGGCCGGACGAGAATCTGGATCTCGTCGTCGCCGACCGCGTCGCGGAAGTAGCTCAGGAAATATTCGCTCTGCCGGAACAGGTCGGGCGCGACTTCCTCGAGCCGGTAGCAGCCGTCGGCGAGCCCGTCGTGCGCGGCCTGCAGGAACGGGTCGAGCAGGTACACGCCGTTCAGGTAGAGCGGCACGGGCGACGCGGCATCGGTGCCGCCCGTGTCGTATTCGTCGAGCACGAGCGGCACGCCGTCGCGGCCGATCGCGGTCGCGAGCGCGTTGTCGAACGGCACCATTTCATTGAGCAACAGCACCAGGAATCGCCAGAAGCGCGGCTGGCCGAGATGATCGATTGCGCGGCCGAGCGCCTGGTGCATCGCGATTTCGGAAAAGAGACGATCCATACCACCACCGGAAGGGCGTAACACGAAGGGGGAATAGCGGTCCTGAAATTGGCTTCCTAGACTGCCACGCAATCAATCGGGCCCGAGTATGGGCGTTCAAAAAAAAGTGGCAAAGGATTGGCCAAGCACAGGAGAACGAAATGGCGATGATGTCGGAATCGACGGGCACGCTGCAAGCGGCGCCTGCAACGGAAGACGCGCCGCGCGCGCTGTCGCAGACGCTCAGTGTGCGCGATGCGGTGATGATCACCGTATCGGGCGTGACACCCGCGAGCTCGATCTTCGTGATCGCGCCATTCGCGATCCAGCAGGCCGGCAGCGGTGCGGTGCTGTCGTTCCTGCTCGGCGGCGTGCTCGCGCTGGCGTTCGCGCTCTGCTATGCGGAGCTCAGCGCCGCGCACCGCAGCGCGGGCGGCGAGTACGTGATGGCCAAGCGCGTGTTCGGCACGCTGCCCGGCTACCTGACCTTCATTACGGTGCTGTCCGTCAGCGTGTTCATCCCGGCCGTGCTGGCGAGCGGCGCCGCGCCATACCTGAACAACGCACTCGGCACGCACTTCAGCAACCAGTCGGTCGCGTTGACGATCGTGCTGCTCAGCTACCTGCTCGGCATGCTGAACATCAAGACGAACGCGTGGATCACGGGCGCGTTTCTCGTCGTCGAGATCGGCGTGCTGATGCTGATCGCGGGCCTCGGCTTCGGTTCGCCGCATCGTGGCGCCGACGCGCTGATCGCGCCGGTCGTCGCGAGCGGCAACGCGCTCGTGCCGGCGACGCTTGCCGCGATCGTCCCGGCGATCGGCACGGCGATCTTCTGCTACAACGGCTTCGGCTCGGCCGCCTATCTCGCGGAAGACCTGCGCGGCGGCAACCGCAATGTCGCGAAGGCGGTGATCTACTCGCTGCTCGTGATTCTCGTTGTCGAACTGATTCCGCTCACCGCGATCGTGCTCGGTGCACCGTCGCTGACCGAACTGACGAAGAGCGCCGACCCGATCGGCTATGTCGTGCGCTCGCTGAGCAACCCGGCCGTGTCGCGCGTGGTCAGCGGCGGGATCTTCCTGTCGGTGTTCAACGCGATCATCGCGATCGTGATCACGATGGGCCGGCTGCTGTACAGCAGCGGCCGCCATGCGCTCTGGTCGCGCACCTGCAACCGCGCGTTCTCGACGATTCACCCGCGCTTCGAATCGCCGTGGCTCGCCACCATCGCGCTCGCGGTGCCGTCGGCAGGGCTCGTGTTCGTGTCGAGCCTCGACGAGCTGACCGCGTTCACGGTCGACCTGCTGCTGCTCATCTATCTGGTCGTCGGGCTGGCCGCGCTCGCGAGCCGCTTCGTGCGCCGTGACGTCGAGCATCATTACCGGATGCCGTTGTGGCCCGTGACGCCGCTCGTCGCGGTGGTGGGCGCCGCCTATACGCTCTACACGACGCTCGCAACGGCCACGAAACCGACCGACCTGATCATCATCGCGGGGCTGCTGATCGCCGCGCTCGTGATGTATGCGGTCTGGGCGCGCCACAGCGAAGCCTTCCGCACGCTCTGAGCGCCGGATCGAAGCTTGTCCCATCGAAACACTGAAACACCGAACCATTGAAAGACTGGAGGAAATGCATCATGCGCACGAGGGATCTCGGCATCCGCATCGGACTCGGCACACCGGGCCGCTTCAACGCGATCACGGACGTTCCGGGTGTGCGGGTCGGACATTGCACGCTGAACGTCGAGAACGGCGACGCATCGATCCGCACCGGCGTCACCGTCATCGAGCCGCGCGCCGGCGCCGTGCACGATTCGCCGTGCTTCGCGGGCGTGCACGTGCTGAACGGCAACGGCGACGCAACGGGTCTTGAATGGATCCGCGAGGCCGGCCTGCTGACCACGCCGATCGCCTATACGAACACGCACAGCGTCGGCGCGGTGCGCGATGCGCTCGTCGCGAACGAGCGCGAAGCGGCGGCCGGCCGCGTTTACTGGTGCATGCCGGTCGTGATGGAAACCTACGATGGTTTGCTGAACGACATCTGGGGGCAGCACGTGAGCGCCGCGCATGTGCAGCGCGCGCTGGCCGCCGCGCAGTCGGGGCCGGTTGCCGAAGGCGGCGTGGGCGGCGGCACGGGGATGATCTGCCACGAGTTCAAGGGCGGTATCGGCACCGCGTCGCGCGTGCTGGCGGCCGATGCGGGCGGCTGGACCGTCGGCGCACTCGTGCAGGCGAACTACGGCGTACGCGAAATGCTGCGCGTGGCCGGCTACCCGGTCGGCGAAGTGCTGCGGCACGTGCCTTCGCCGTTCCGTGCGCCGGACGCGCAAGGCGAGGCCGGAATGGGCTCGATCGTCGTGACGATCGCGACCGACGCGCCGTTGCTGCCGCACCAGTGCACGCGCCTGGCGCAGCGTGCGAGCGTCGGGCTGGCGCGCGTCGGCGGCGGCACCGAGGATTCGAGCGGCGACATCTTCCTTGCGTTCGCAACGGGCAACGACGGCCTGCCGGCGGCGAACTACGGCAGCAAGGGTGCGCCGACCACCGGCGTGAAGATGGTCAACAACGACCATATTTCCGCGCTGTTCGTCGCGGCGGCGGAAGCGGTGGAGGAAGCGATCGTGAATGCGCTCGTCGCGGGCGGCGACGTCGAGTCGCGCGGGGCGCGGGTCGAAGGGCTGGGGCAGGCGCGCTTGCTGGATGCGTTGCGCGAGGTGGGCTGGCGGCCGGGGCGCGGCGCCTGAAACGGCATGCGCCGCTTCAATCGAAGCGGCGTGGAGGGGAGCGGCGATGCGGCGATCGGCCGGGCCGCGATCGGCCGGGCCGCCGCTCACCCGCGCATGCGATGCGGGCGGTGCGGGCCTGGCCGTGACGACGCGGCGTCATGCTCAGCTGCCGAAGTAGATGTTGCAGAAGCTGACGGGGCCGACACACGCGTTCGGGTCTTCCTGCTTCGATTGCGAACGATCGACACGGCCGGCGGTTGCGACGGCTTCGGCGCGGTTCGCCTGTTGCTGTGCGACGTCTGCCGGTGCCGGCTGTGCGTGAGCAACAGCAGCGGTGAGCGACAGGGCAACGAGGGCGAGGTGCAGCGGCTTCATTTTGGTTTCTCCTGGGTGAGTGCCAGTCTCGCTGGCAGTGAGGAAACTATAGGCTCGCACTGCTTAAAGATTAATCACCGCGGCTGTAGAGCTTATTTCCATCCGGAACAAGGATCCCGTTGCGCACGCACCGATCGTCAATGGCGGTGCCGGTTGAACGGCGCGTCCTTGTCCAGCAGCGCGCTGCGCATGAAGTGCAGGCAGCCGACGATGCGCTGCATGCGATGCCGCTCGTTGGGCACCGCGTACCACGCCTGCAACGTGTGCTGCGCCGCGCGGATCGCGAGATTCACCGATTTCAGCGTGCGCGCGTGATGGCCGGGCGTCGGATCGTCGAAGAAGCGCGGCAGCTCGTGCAGCACCGCGTCGATCGAGCCGGTCCAGCGCAGCGTTTGCGGCGGCTTCGATGCGCAGAACGCGTTCAGCTCGTCGCGCAGGTCGATCACCGCGTGGCCCACCTCGAGTGTCGACAGCATCCAGCGCATCGCGTCGCGATGCTGTCGCGTGCGCCGCACGAGCAGCGTGCGCAGTTGCGCCATCAGGTCGTGCGTGCTCGACTGGAAGCGCTGCGCGAGGCGCTCCGTCGACCCTTCGCACGCCAGCGTGACCTGGCGGCGCAGGTCGTGCGCGATGCGGCCCGTGAGCCACGGCATGTGGGTGGGGAACACGACCGCGAATACGAGCGAGCACGCGAGCATCGCGATGACGATCGCCAGCCCGTTGTTGATCAGCACCTCGGGCGTATAGGCGATCACGTTGTCGGGCCCCGCGAGCAGGCAGAAAAACACCGCGAAGCCGATCCCGTAGCCGGACAATCCCGGCCGCATCGCGAGAAACGCGCCGAGGCCGAGCACCGGCGCGAGCGCGGCGCACAGCAGCGGGAAGCCGTCGATGTTCGGATAGACGTAGCACAGGAACAGGTAGCCGACGGCAGTCGCGAACGCCGCGCCGACGCTCATCTGCGCGACGAACTTCGGCGCGCGCGGCGACGTCGAGCTGAGCGCGCACGCGATCGCGGTAGCGATCACGGCGAGCGGGCCGCTCGGCCATTCGGAGGCAAGCCAGAACGCGCTCATTGCACCGACGGCAACGATCGTGCGCAGGAACGCGAACCCGACGAAGAACGAATTGGTCTTCACCGCGTAATGCGTGACCGAGCGCTCGAACGCGTGATCATCCTGGTCGAGCGACGCATAGGTGTCGGCGTAGCCGAGATATTCGCCGATGAAGCGGTACAGCAGCTCGATCGCCGTATCGAAATCGAGCAGCCCGCCGGCCGCATGCGCCTCGATGTCTCGCCGCGACGCGCGCGCGGCTTTCGGCAGCGCGCTGTGGAAGCGGCGCAGTTCGAGCAGGGCGCCGGTGGCCGGCGCGATGCCGCGCTGCCGCTCGTCGCGAAGCGCGGCGAAGCGTTGCGCGAGCGCGTCGACGTGCGGCGCCAGCGCATCGAGCACCGCGTCCGAGCCACTGGCGCGCAATCGCTTGACGAGCTGGTGCAGCGCATGCAGCCGCGTGCACGCGTTCATGAACTCGCTGTTCAGCCGCGCGAGGCGGCGGCTGCGTGCGCGAATGTGCGGATCCTCGAACGACGCGAACGCGCGGTTGGCCTCGAAGCCGACGATGTCGTCGACAAAATCGGCGAAGCGCCGCTCGAAATCGCCGCGCGCGACGTCGCCCGCGAGCGCGCCGGCCGTGAACGCCGCGAACGTCGCATGGCGGGTGCCCAGCGAGCGCATTAGCGCCTTCGCGGAGCTGAGCGGCAGGATCAGCGCGCTGACCGCGCCCGAGCACGCGATGCCGAGCGCGACTTCCGCGGCGCGGGTGAGCGCGGACTGGAACAGTGTCTGCGGGGTCATCACCGCCGGCAGGCCGATCAGCGCCGCGGTGTAGCCGGCGAGCACGAAGCCGTACCAGCGGAAGTGGCGGTTGCGCACCGCGAGCGCGATGCAGGTGCCGATCCACAGCGTGATGCCGGCCATGTACAGCTCGGGCTGCTGCGCGAACAGCCCGCCGAGCGCGAGCGCGGCGACGAGGCCGGCCGCCGTGCCGAGCACGCGGTAGAAACTCTTCGCGAACACCATCCCCGACAGCGGTTGCATCAGCACGAACACGGTCGTCATCGCCGTGCGCGGCTGCGACATCTCCAGGCGCATCGCGATGCCCATCGCGAGGAGCGCCGCGAACACGGTTTTCGCGAGGTGCAGCCAGATCAGCCCGTCGCTCGCGGCCCAGTCGCGCGCCGCGTCGCCGAGTGGATCGAGCCATGTCCTCCATCGTGCCGGTTCGATGGAAGGTCGCTCGATCGCAGGTTGTGGCTTCATGAAAAGAGGGGGCCGGTACGGGGCCGTGCGAGGTGCGCGGCGCGTCCGAACGGGTCCGTTCGACTGTTGAGGCGCCGATTGTAGGAGTGCGGCGCCCGCGCATTAACGCAGTTGCGGGGAAACGATAGTTGCAGCCGGAGTAACAATCTGTCGCATCCCGTGGAGGAAAATAGCGGCTCCGCTACAGGTTGCTCACAGGAATGGATACCCTACAAAACATGCGGGTGTTTTCGCGCGTCGTCGAGACGGGCAGTTTCACCGCCGCCGCGCAATCGCTGAATTCGACGACGGGCGCGATGTCGCGCGCGGTGTCGGAGCTCGAGGCGCGCCTGCGCACCCGTCTGATGAATCGTTCGACGCGCCGTCTCGCGCTCACGTCGGCCGGCGAAAGCTATCTGCGGCGCTGCCGCCAGATCCTCGCCGACGTCGACCGCGCGGAAGAAGAGGCGAGCTGCGCGCACGAACGGCCCGCGGGTGTGCTGCGCATGCACAGCTTCGCGAGCGTCGGTCATCACTATGTATTGCCCGCGCTGACGCGCTATCACGCGCAGTTCCCGGACGTGTCGATCGAGCTGTCGCTGTCGCAGCGCATGCCCGACCTGTTCGACGGGACGAGCGACATGGCTGTCGTCACCGCGTCGTCGCTGCCCGATTCGGAACTCGTGTCGCACCTGCTCGGCTCGACCTTCAGCATCCTGTGCGCGTCGCCCGACTATGTGAAACGCCACGGCGCGCCGGTCCGCCCGCAGGATCTCTCCGCGCACGCGTGCCTGACGCTGTGCACGCCGGCGTTCCCGACGCACGAATGGGTGCTCGAAGGGCCCGAAGGCGTCGAGCAGATCCACGTCACGGGGCCGGTGCAGACCAATACGGCCGAATCGCTTGCCCTGGCAATCCGCGACGGCATCGGGATCGGCATGCTGCCGCTGTACTCGGCGATCGACGCGTTGCGCGACGGCACGCTCGTCCGCGTGCTGCCCGCGCATATCCTGCAGAAGATGAACGTGTACGCGCTGTATCCGTCGCGCCGCTTCGTCGATGCGAAGGTGCGGACCTGGGTCGAGATGCTGCGGGCCCAGGTGCCGGGGATGATCGCGCGCGACGTCGAGATGCTGAACGCGATCGATCGCGAACCGCAGGCCGCCTGAGCGGCGGACGCGCACCGGCGCATTGCCGGCTTCTTTTCTTCACGCAAACCACGCGAACGCAACCCGCGCCGCACCCGCAAGACATCGTTCACGCGGGTGCGGCGCTTCGTCATGCCGTTACAGCGCGGGCTTGGCGGCCGCGCCCGATTCAGTTACCGGTTCGGCGGCGTGGCCGTAGGCGGCCTGCGCAGCCTTCTGTTCCGCGAGACGCTTTTCATGAAGTCGTTCCTGCGCCGCCATGATGTCGTCCGGATAGTTGTTGACTTCGCCGCGCGCCGGGTTGTAGCCGACCGACTCGAGATCGATCAGCTCCTGCAGCACTTGCGCGCGCGTGACGGGCGACTTGGCGGACTGGGCGAAGGACAGGGCCGGTGCAGCGAGCAGGACGGCAGCGGCGGCGGTAACGACGAGCGATTTCACGAGGTTCTCCTGGGTACGGGGTGGGCGGCCGGATCGACGCGCGATGCGTGACCCTGACCTTTGCTGGCAGTCTACGCAGCGCCTGCGCGCGTAAAAACCCCGATTCCAGGCAGGCTGCCTTCCAGATGGAACAACATTGATGCGGGCCGCCCGCAGCCAGCGAACCCGCGTGCGAACGCAGGTTCACGGCCGGCGGGCGACGATCCACTACGCCGATCAGAAGCGCGTGCGCATGCCGATCGTGCCGACGATCTGGTTCGCCGTGCTCGATGCGCCGCCCGAGCCGTTGATGAACGCCTGGTAGCCGCGGCCCGCTGCGTGCTGATACATCGCTTCCGCGTAGACGTCCGTGCGGCGCGACAGCTTGTAGACGGCCTGCAGGTCGACCTGGTGCCACTTCGGATCGGTGCCGTGCTTGCTGTCGGGGTTCGACACGCTGGCGTCCGTGTACACGTAGGCCGCGCCGAGGCTGACGGCCGGCGTCACCGCATAGCGCACGTTCACGTCGTAGTTGTTGAACGCGACCTGGCCGGTCGAGCCGAACGAGCCCGTGTTGTCGTACTGCGAACGCGTATAGACGAAGCCGACGGTGGCCGGGCCGAATCCGTAGCTGATGCCGCCGCCGTACGAACGCATGCGGTCCGAACCGATCGACCAGCCGCCCTGGTTCAGGCTCTTCGCTTCGGCCGCATCGGTCGCGCCGGGGCTCGCGCTCGTCGAGCCCTTCGTGCCGTTCATCTGCAGGTACGCGCCGGCCAGCTTCAGCGGGCCGTTCGTGTAGCTCGCCGCGACGCTGTACGCGCGGTTCGCGCCGAAGTTCGTCGCGTTCGAGAACGCATACATCGCGCCGACCTTGAAGCCCGCATAGGTCTCGCTCGTGTACTTGACCGCGTTGTTGATGCGCAGCGAGTGGTTCAGGTTGTCGTTGTCGAACGGATGCGCGAAGCTCGCGTCGCCGAAGTCGCCGGCCGTGGCCGACAGCGGCGCGACGAAGTCGACCATCGTGTCGTACTGGCGGCCGAGCGTCAGCGTGCCATAGCCGTTCTGGCTCAGGCCGACGTACGCGTGACGGCCGAACAGCTTGCCGTCCTGCCCGAGCCCGCCGTTGTTCACGTTGAAGCCGTTCTCGAGCACGAACAGCGCCTTCAGGCCGCCGCCGAGATCCTCGGTGCCGCGAAACCCGACGCGGCTGCCGTTGACGGTGCCGCTGTTCAGGCGCCACAGCGACGCACCGTTGGCGTTGTTGGTGTAGACGATGCCGGCGTCGATCAGGCCGTACAGCGTGACCGAGCTCTGTGCGTGAGCGACGGGGGCGAACAGCGCGGCGGTGCATGCGCCGGCGATGAGGGTTTTTTTCAAGTCAGGGCTCCTGCGTGTGGGACTGGGAACGAAAGTTCGGCGCAAGTATAGGAACGCATCGCGCGTGCAAGGCCGCCGGGGCCGCGAGCGCACCTTTCCGGATCCGGCAAGAGTCCTTCACAAAACTGACACGACGTGCGGCGCGTGCCTGACGCTGGCGGTTTCTGCGTGGTCGCGCGCGGCGGGTATCCGTTCATCGCGGGCCGGTTGTCGCGTCGCTGCAACATGAGCGGGACGCGGCGCGTCGGTTGATCGGTGCGCATCGACACTGTTCACCGTGAAGCGCGCGGGCCTGAACTTCATCTCGTGCCCGACCTAGAGCATCCACCTGCAGGGGCGCTTCGACACGTTTCCGAAGCGGTGCGCCGGTAGGCCAACGCCACGCGGTCGATCCGCCACGGGCACGTGATCCTGCGGCGCGAACCGGAGCACGTCACCTGTCCGGATTGACGCGGACTGCGCGCTGACGGCGGGCGGCCAAAGTCCGTCCGACATCGTGTATTCATGAAATGCATGAGTCGATTCGAAAAATACGTTTGTCTCATGATGAGCGCCGGCCTACGATGCGGTCCTGTTGACGGCGTGCGGGTTGCACGCCGTCTTTTCGATTCCATTCGCCGACTCCATGCGCCTCGATCTCCCGTCCGCCCCCGCATCCTCTTCGCCGGCCGCCAGCCCGTTCGCGCGCTTGGCCGTCGTCACGATCCTGACCGGCGTCGGCGCGGGCCTCGGCGGCATGCTGCTCGCGCTGCTGCTACATGCGATCCAGCACGTCGCGTACGGCTACAGCGTCGCGCACGTGATCGGCACCGAAAGCTTCCTCACCGGCGTGACCGGCGCCGATCCGCTGCGCCGCCTCGTGGTGCTGGTCGTCTGCGGGATCGTCGCCGGCGGCGGCTGGTGGGCGCTGTACCGGTATGGCCGGCCGCTCGTCAGCATCCGTCGCGCGGTGCGCGCCGCCGACCCGCGGATGCCGGTCGTCAGCACGACGGTTCACGCGCTGCTGCAGATCGTCACCGTCGCGCTCGGTTCACCGCTCGGCCGCGAAGTCGCCCCGCGCGAGATCGGTTCGCTGCTTGCCGGGCGGCTTGCGCATGCGGCGGGCCTCACGCCCGACGACTGCCGGCTGATGGTCGCGTGTGGTGCCGGCGCGGGCCTCGCGGCCGTCTATAACGTGCCGCTCGGCGGTGCGATCTTCGTGCTCGAAGTGCTGCTCGGCACGTTCGAACTGCGTGCGCTGGTCGTGGCGGTCGCGACGTCGGCGATCGCCGCGGCCGTCGCGTGGATCGGCCTCGGCAACGAACACCAGTACACGGTGCCGCCGTTCGTGCTGAGCACGCCGCTGGTCGCGTGGTCGATCATCTGCGGTCCGCTGTTCGGTTTTGCCGCGTACGGCTTCGTGCGGCTTACGACGCGTGCCCGCGCGAACGCGCCGAAAGATTGGCGGCTGCCCGTGCTCGCGCTGGTCAACTTCGCGGTGATCGGCGTGCTTGCGATGCGGTTTCCGCAATTGCTCGGCAACGGCAAGGGCCCGGCATCGCTGGGTTTCGACGGCACGCTGACGATCGGCCTTGCCGCGGCGCTGCTCGTGCTGAAAGTGCTGATCGAGGCCGGCAGCCTGCGCGCCGGCGCGGAAGGCGGCCTGCTGACGCCGGGCCTGGCGAACGGCGCGCTGCTCGGCGTCGTGCTCGGCGGGCTGTGGAGCCTCGTGTGGCCGGGCGCGTCGATCGGCGGGTGTGCACTTGTCGGTGCGACGGCGTTTCTCGCCGCGTCGATGCAGATGCCGATCACGGCAGTGGTGCTGCTGGCCGAGTTCACGCGCGTGGATCACGACAGCCTCGTGCCGATGCTGCTTGCGGTAGTCGGCTCGCTGGTCGCGTACCGGTTCGCGCAGCGGCTGGCCGAGCGTCGGGTGAATTCGGTTGCAACCGTGAGCACACCTGCGACCGCCGTTCGATAACGCACCCGCATTCGTCCTTTTCACCGGCGGTGCCGATTGCACCGCCGGTCGTCGTTTTCCTCCCCGTTTCCCCGTTCGCGCCGGCACGCGATCGCAGCCGCGCTCCCAAGCGCGTCCGCCGGTTCTGTGCAAGAATCCGCGCGTTTCCGCGCCTCAACCAACAACGACACGCGCGGACGTCCCTATCAGGAAACGAGGAGCTCAAGTTGATTCAGCGTATTTCCCAATTCTTCACGCAGGTGGTCCACCGCGTGTTGCCCGACCCGTTGATTTTCGCGATCCTGCTGACGGTCGTCGCGTTCGCACTCGCGTTCGGCCTCACGCCGAACACGCCCGTGCAGCTCACGACGATGTGGGGTTCGGGTTTCTGGAACCTGCTCGCGTTCTCGATGCAGATGGTGATGATTCTCGTCACCGGCCACGCACTCGCGAGTTCGCCGCCGGTGAAGCGCATGCTCGTCGCGCTCGCGAGCACCGCGCGCACGCCGGGGCAGGGCGTGATGCTCGTCGCGTTCGTCGGCGCGCTCGCGTGCGCGATCAACTGGGGCTTCGGCCTCGTGCTCGGTGCGATGCTCGCGCGCGAAGTGGCGCGCCGTGTCGCCGGCAGCGATTACCGGCTGCTCGTTGCGTCCGCGTACATGGGCTTCCTGAGCTGGCACGGCGGATTGTCGGGTTCGGTCCCGCTCGTCGCGGCCACGAAGGGCAATCCGATGGAAAAGACCATCGGGCTGATTCCCGTGTCGCAGACGATCTTCACCGGCTACAACGCGTTCATCACGATCGGCCTGATCGTGATGCTGCCGTTCCTCGCGCGGATGATGATGCCGAAGCCGGGTGAGGTCGTCAGCGTCGATCCGGCGCTGCTGGCCGAACCGCCGAGCGTGGAGCGCCAGCTCGGGCCCGACGCGACGTTCGCGGAACGGCTGGAGGAAAGCCGCTTGCTGTCGGTTCTCGTCGCGGCGCTGTGCGCGGCGTTCCTCGTGCTGAAGTTCGTGCAGAAGGGCTTCGCGCTCGACATCGACACCGTGAACCTTGCGTTCCTCGCGGCCGGCATCCTGCTGCACCGTACGCCGATGGCCTATGCGCGCGCGGTGGCCGGTGCGGCGCGCGGCGCGTCGGGGATCATGATCCAGTTCCCGTTCTACGCGGGCATCCAGGCGCTGATGGATCACTCGGGGCTCGCGGGCGTGATCACGAAATGGTTCGTCGATATCGCGAACGTGCACACGTTCCCGCTGCTCGCGTTCCTGAGCTCGGCCGTGATCAATTTCGCGGTGCCGTCCGGCGGCGGCCACTGGGTCGTGCAGGGTCCGTTCGTGATGCCGGCCGCCCAGGCGCTCGGCGCCGATCTCGGCAAGGCCGCGATGGCGATCGCGTATGGCGAAGCGTGGACCAACATGGCGCAGCCGTTCTGGGCGCTGCCCGCGCTGGCGATTGCCGGGCTCGGCGTGCGCGACATCATGGGGTATTGCGTGACGACGCTGCTGTTCTCGGGTGTTGTGTTCGTCGCGGGGATGTATCTGTTCTGACGCGGCGGGGCGAGAGGCGGGCGGCACGACCTGACATCGGCGGCCCGAACGCAGATCGCCATCCGCCACTGGATCGGGCAGAATCGGTTCCCCCAGTTTCCGCCGACGGAGCCTGCATGACCGATCCGAACGAACCAACCGGCCGCCAGGCGTACGCGAGCTTCGCGCAACGTTACGCCGACATCGCGCCGACGAAGGCGCACAACGCGCTCTACGAACGTCCGGCAACGATGGCGCTGCTGGGCGATGTCGACGGCCTGACGGTGCTCGACGCCGGCTGCGGGCCCGGCATCTGCAGCGCGCACCTCGCAAGTCACGGCGCGACGGTGCATGCGTTCGACGTCACGCCGGAGATGGTCGCGCTGGCGAGAACGCGCTGCGCGGGCCTCGCGGTCGACATCGTGGAGGGCGATCTGGAGGGGCCGCTCGCGTGGTTGCCCGACGCAGCGTTCGACAAGGTCGTCTGTTCGCTCGCGTTCGACTACGTGCGCGATCTTGCGCCGACGCTGCGCGAATTCCGGCGCGTCGCGCGGCCGGGCGCTACGCTCGTGTTCTCGATGGCGCATCCGATGCGCGACTGGATGGACGAACGCACGCGCGGCGAGGGCACCTATTTCGATACGTCCCGCTTCGGCTTTCACTGGTCGGGTTTCGGTGAACCGAAGCCCTACGTCGAAGCGTGGCGGCGGCCGCTCGCCGACATCCTGAACGCCGTGGCCGACAGCGGCTGGCGGCTCGACCGGTTCGTCGAGCCGAAGCCGCTGCCCGAGATGAAGGCCGCATCGGAGCGCCTTCATGCGGAGCTGTCGCTGGCCCCGGCCTTCCTTTGCATCCGCGCGCGCTGCTGACACGACGCAGCGCGGCGGTCATCCTGCACTCAGCGTTTCACCGGTTCATCGTTCAACGTACCGAGGAACGCTTCGATATCCTTGATATCCTGCGCCGTCATCGCGGGCTTGTCGCCCGGCTTGCGATCGAACGGCGCGTCGGTCACGTCGACGTTCGCGCGATATTTCGGCGGGATGTCGTCGTACTCGTCGACCTTGCCGTCCGCACCGCGTGAATAAAACTTCTGCGGCGAGATGCTGCGCTCGTTGTAGAACGCCATCACCTGGTCGAGCGTGTGGAACACGCCGTTGTGGAAGAACACGTGGCGCGTCGCCGAATTGCGCAGCGTCGGCGTCAGGAACATCGCGCAATACTGCGTCTGGTCCTTCAGGTCGTCGCGGAATGGCCCGCACACGCCGAGATCGTAGAACGCCGGGTTGCGGTTCTGCGCCAGTTCCTTGTTGCGCGGCGCGCCGAGCGCCTCGTACTGGTAATCGGTAAACATCGGCGGCAGCCCGTCCTTGCCGGGCTTCGACAGATGGCAGCCCGCGCAATTCGCCTTGTCCGGATCGTTGAACAGGCGCAGCCCGCGCAGTTCGGCCTGCGAGAGGCGCGCACGGCCTTCGAGCCAGCGGTCGTACTTGCTGTTGTACGGGTGGAACGACGGATCTTCCACCTGGTAGCGCGCGATCGCGAACATCGCTTCCGATACCGCGAGCTGCGGGCTGTCGAACACGCGTGCGCCGAACAGTTGCTCGAGTTGCGCACGGTGCGACGACTGCTTGAGCTTGCGCGCGACGTCGTCGATGCTCGCGTTCGCCATCTCGACCGGATTCAGCAGCGGGCCGAACGCCTGCTGCTGCAGCGTATCGGCGCGGCCGTCCCAGAACATCCCGCCCTGCGGCACGAGCTGCGGCGCGGCCGACGTGCCGGCCACCTTCTGCGCCTTGACGACACCGGCCGCGGACGCAGCCTGCTGCGCGACGGTCGGCGCGGCGTCGTTTTCACCGGCATCGGGGCCGATGCTGAAATTCGGCTGGCGGTACAGGTACATCAGCGACGGCGGCGGGCGATAGCCCTGCTGCGTCATCGCGAGGCCGCCCGGCTGCACGTCGAGCGCGTTCGGCGGGCCGTACGCGTGATCGGGGCTGTGGCACGACGCGCACGACTGCTTGCCCGACGCGGACAGCGACGGATCGGCGAACAGCGCGCGGCCGAGCTGCGCGACCGCCGACAGCGGCTGCGCGGCCGGCCGCTGCAGCACGACCGGATGCGGGTTCGCGCCTGTCCAGTCGGCGACGACGGTGCCGATCGCCGCGGGCACCTGCGCGGGGAATGCGATCGCGAACGCGCCATAGCCGAGTACGGCGGCGCCGATCACGAACGCCGCGCGGCGCAGGAGGCGGGACGGCGTGCGCGACGCGCGGGGGCCGGTGGTGTCGGGAGACGGGAACGCGGGGCGAGCTGTCATGCTGTCGGTCGGAAATCGGGCACCGCACGAAGCGGCGCGTTAAACGGAAACGGCCGGCGCGTACTGCGCCGGCCATGCGGTCACGAAGTACCGGTCAGATCGCCGGTGCCGCGCTCAACGCGGTGCCGAGCGTCGGGTCGAGATACAGCGGCGTCGTGTTCGGCTTCGACGAGAAGTCGAACAGCGCGCGCAGGTCGCCTGCCGTCGCATCGAACGAACCGCCGCCGATGCGCTGGCCGCCGAGCCAGTTGTCCTCGATGAAGCGCACGACGGACGACTGGTCGAGCATCGTGTGGTCGACGTAGTTCTGCTTCGCATACGGCGAGATCACGATCAGCGGGATGCGCACGCCCGGGCCGCAGCGACCGTTCACGGTCGCGCCGTTCACGCCGGTGGTGCCGCCCGTGCCGCACTTGCCGCTGCCGTTGACCTGGTCGACCGGGTCCGACGATGCGCGCGTCGGCGCCGTGTACACGTGGTCGTACCAGCCGTCCGAGTCGTCATAGGTGACGATCACGGCCGTGTTCTGCCAGTCCGGCTGCTGCTGCAGGAAGTTGACGACCTTCGTCACGAACGCCTGCTCGTCGAGCGGATCCGAATAGCCTGCGTGCGCGTCCTGTGCGGCCGGGGCCTTCAGGTAGCTGACCGACGGGAAGTTGCCGGCCTTCACGGCGGCGAAGAAGTCGTCCGTGTCGTACTGGTGGTTCGCCGGTTCGGCGGTCTTGCCGTCCGTCTGGAGGCTCGAACCGATCGCGGCGACCGAGCTCGGGCGCGTGTGCTGCGGGTTCGAGGTCGACGCGTAGTACTGGAACCAGTTGTGGTGCGGGATGTAGTCGGACGTCGCGGCGTTCACGGCGGTGGCGACCGTGCTGCGGCTGCAGCCCGTGGTGCCGTTGCCGTTCGTCGTCGACAGGTTGAAGCCACCCATGAAGCCGCCCCACGTGATCTTTGCGCCGTTCAGCAGGTCGCCGATGTTCTTGCCCGTCATCAGTGCCTGGTCGGTCGTGCTCGAGCACACGTCGTTGCCCGGGTCGACGTCGTTGATCATCGTGAAGCCGCCCTGGCCGTCATTGATGTAGTACGAGCTCTTCGCGAGCGTCGACGGCTGCGCGGACGTCTTGACGATCTGCATCCCGTTGGTCTGGCCCGACACCACGTTCAGCGCGCCCGGCGTCGACGGGCCGTACGACGTCGTGTACATGTTGTCGCTCATCGCGAAGCGCTGCGCGTAGTTCCACAGTGCGGTCACGGTGTTGCCGTCGAAGTAGCCCATCACCTGGCCCTTCGTGCCGAACGCGCCGGCGCCGCCGGACGAGCCCTTGCCGGTGTATTTCGGGAACAGGTCGGCGAGGCCGTTGTCCTCGGCCTGCTGCTCGGCCGTGTATGCGTGGTTCTGGTCGGCGGTCGCGGCCTGCGTGCGGTCGAGGCGGAACGGGTTCGCCGCGTCGGTGCCATTGGCCGTGTTCGTGAAGTTCGGGTTCGCGGTGAGCAGCGTGCCCGTCAGGCCGTTGGGCGTCGGCGTGCCGGACTTCGCGTTGAACGCCGGTTCGCCCGACGGGTTCGTCGCGTTCGGGTAGGTACCGAAGTAGTGGTCGAACGAGATGTTTTCACCGTAGATCACGACGACGTGCTTGATCGGCGTGGCGGTCTGCAGCGCATCCTGCGACGACACGGCGGGCGTCGACGTGGGGTCGTCGCTGCCGCCGCAGGCGAACAGCGCCAGCGCTGCGGCTGCGCAGGCGGTGACGAGCAAGGCTTGACGGAACATCGGGAAACTCCAGGTAAGGTCTTCGATGGTGGAGAGCGGCCCCGTCGCCGTGTCGGTTCGGCGCGGAGCTCGTGAGAGAGCACGCGCATTGGAACAGTCCCGTATGAAGATATGGGGACGGAGTGGTTTCGTCGCGATTGCGCTGCGGTATCGATTTCATTACGGCGGAACGCGCAGCGAAAGTGAACGGAAAGGGGCAGACCGCATGCCTCCTGCGCGTCACATACCGCGGCGCGTGGGCCCGCTGCCGCGGATGCCGCGCGGGGCGGGCGAAAGGGCGTCGTCGACCCGTTCGCGCACGGTGCTGCGCTGCGCCCGTTTTTTGACAATCGGATGACGTATTCATACGATGAACGCCCTGCGGCGACGATTCCGCGTCGCCGACCGTCAGCGAGTATTCAGCGTGCCGATCCCCGTTTTGTTTGCCGTTCTGTGCGCGGCGTTCCTGCACGCGTCATGGAACGCGCTCGTCCGCAGCAGCGGCGACCGGCTCCGGTCGGCCACGGTGCTGCAGATCGCGATCGGGTCGTTCGCGCTGCTGTTCCTGCCGGCCGCTGCGCCGATCTCGGCGGCGAGTTGGGCGTGCGTCGTCGCGTCGGCCGTGCTGCACGTCGTCTACACGCTGCTGCTGGTGCGCGCGTACGAGCACGGCGACCTGACCGTCGCGTATCCGGTCGCGCGCGGCACCGCGCCGCTGCTCGTCACGCTCGGCGCGGCGGCGTTTGCGGGCGAGCGGCTGAATCTGGGCGCGCAGGCGGGGCTCGTGCTGATCTGCGCGGGCATCCTGGCGATCGGCCTGGAGCGCGGGCGCGGCGCGAAGCACCGGATGAGGCAGGTACTGCCGACCGCGTTCGCGACCGGCGTGTCGATCGCGGCCTACAGCGTGGTCGACGGGATCGGCGTGCGGGAAAGCGGCAACACGGTCGGCTATACCGCGTGGATGTTCGTGCTGACGGGCGCGATGATGGCCGCGTACTACCGGCTGCGGGCGGGGCCGTTGCGGCTGACGCAGGATGTCGGCGAAACGGCGAAGGCTGCGTGCGGCGGCGTGTTCGCGGCGCTCGCGTACGGCATCGTGATCTGGGCGATGGATCGCGCGCCGATGGGGCCGGTCTCGGCGTTGCGCGAAACGAGCGTGGTGTTCGCGGCGCTGATCGCCCGCGTGTATCTCGGCGAGCGGTTGACGCCGCGCCGGGCGGCCGGTTGCGTGGTGATCGCGGCGGGGGCGTTGCTGATCAGTGCGTTTGAAGCGGTGAGATAAACGGGCCGGACTGGCGCGCGGCCCGCCATATCAGGCCTCGACCGGCATCGCACTCGTGCACTTGATCTCGTCGAGGCACACGCTCGAATGCACGCCGCTCACGCCGGGAATGCGCATCAGCGTCTCGAGCAGGAACCGCGACAAGCCTTTCAGATCGTGCGCGACGACCTTCAACACGTAGTCGATGTCGCCCGTCACGGAGAAGCATTCCTGGATCTGCGCGAGATCGGACACCAGTTTCTGGAACTTCGACAGGTCGCGGATATGTCCGCGCTCCATCGTTACGTGCACGAAAGCGGTGACGCCGAAACCGAGTGTGTCGGGGCACAGCCGGGTTTCATATCGGCGGATCGCGCCGATTTCTTCCAGCCGCCGGTGGCGGCGCAGCGTCTGCGCGGGCGACAGGCCGACGGCCTTCGCCAGGTCGAGGTTCGACGCGCGGCCGTTCTCCTGCAGGATCGAGAGCAAGTGGCGATCGAGGCGATCCAGAACCGGTTCATGCATTTTTGTTTCCTCATCTGTCTCCTGGATGCAATCTTATCTCATAATGTAGGGTTTGCATGAACGGGTTACGAAACCCGATTTCGCCGTCGCGACGCTAAACTGACGCCGGATTTTCGTGTGCGAACGCAGCAATGCGGATGCGGCGACAGTCGGCGGCCGGTCTGGCAGGCACGCCGACGCGAATCGGGCGCCGCCACGCGAAGATTGCAGTCCCCAACCCGGCGGCTCCACGAACGGCCCCGGCACAGCAAAACAGCGCCCGGCACACCGAGGCGCGCCGCACCTCGCTGCAGGCGGGGGCGGACAGAGTGGAGAAGACATGGTTTCTGGAAACGAGAGCGACGGCCTGAAGCGCGGGCTGAAGAACCGGCACATCCAGCTGATTGCGCTCGGCGGCGCGCTCGGCACAGGACTGTTCCTCGGCATCGCGCAGACGATCAAGATGGCAGGCCCGTCCGTGCTGCTCGGCTACGGGGTGGCCGGCATCATTGCGTTCTTCATCATGCGCCAGCTCGGCGAGATGGTTGTCGACGAGCCCGTCGCCGGCTCGTTCAGCTACTTCGCCGACAAGTACGTCGGCCACTTCACCGGCTTCCTGTCCGGCTGGAACTACTGGGTGCTGTACATCCTCGTCAGCATGGCCGAGCTGTCGGCCGTCGGGATCTACGTGCAGTACTGGTGGCCCGGCGTGCCGACCTGGGTGTCGGCGCTGGTCTTCTTCGTCGCGATCAACCTGCTCAACCTGGCCAGCGTGAAGTCGTACGGCGAGACGGAATTCTGGTTCTCGATCATCAAGGTCGCCGCGATCGTCGGGATGATCGGCTTCGGCGGCTGGCTGCTCGCGAGCGGCCATGCGGGGCCGGAGGCAAGTGTCCGGAACCTGTGGCAGCACGGCGGCTTCTTCCCGAACGGCGTGTCGGGGCTCGTGATGTCGATGGCCGCGATCATGTTCTCGTTCGGCGGGCTGGAGCTGATCGGCATCACCGCGGCCGAGGCCGACGATCCGAAGCGCAGCATCCCGCGCGCGACCAACCAGGTGATCTACCGAATCCTGATTTTCTACATCGGCGCGCTCGCCGTGCTGCTGTCGCTGTACCCGTGGGAAAAGGTCGTCACCGGCGGCAGCCCGTTCGTGCTGATCTTCCACGCACTGAGCAGCAACCTGGTGGCCAACGTGCTGAACGTGGTCGTGCTGACGGCCGCGCTGTCGGTCTACAACAGCGGCGTGTACAGCAACAGCCGGATGCTGTTCGGCCTCGCGAAGCAGGGCAACGCGCCGAAGGTGCTGTGCTCGGTGAACAAGCGCGGCATTCCGCTCGCCGCGCTCGGCGCGTCGGCGCTCGCGACCGGCGTATGCGTGCTGGTCAACTACTTCATGCCGGGCAAGGCGTTCGAGGTGCTGATGGGCCTCGTCGTGTCGGCGCTGATCATCAACTGGGCGATGATCACGCTGATCCACCTGAAGTTCCGCCAGGCGAAGCGCGCAGCCGGGGAGGAGACTTCCTTCCGCAGTCTGGGCTATCCTTTCACGAATTACCTGTGCCTGGCATTCATGGCCGGCATTCTCGTCGTGATGTACCTGACGCCGGATCTCCGCCTGTCGGTGTACCTGATCCCGGTATGGCTCGCGGTGCTCGCGGTCGGGTATCGCTTCCGTCAGAAGAATGCAGGCTATGCGGTGCACGACAGCGCATCCGCACGCTGATACAGGCCACGACCGACCATTCTTCCAAACGAGACCGACATAGCCATGTTCGAACACATCGACGCGTACCCGGGCGACCCGATCCTGACGCTCAACGAGAACTTCCAGAAAGATCCGCGCGACCAGAAGGTCAACCTGAGCATCGGCATCTACTTCGACGCCGAAGGCCGGATTCCGGTGATGGGCGCCGTGCGCGAAGCCGAAACCGCGCTGCAGCGCGACAGCGGCGCGAAGCCGTACCTGCCGATGGTTGGCCTGCCCGCGTATCGCGACGCCGTGCAGGCGCTCGTGTTCGGCGCCGATCACCCGGCCCGCGCGGCCGGCCGCATCGCGACGCTGCAGACGCTCGGCGGCTCCGGCGCGCTGAAGGTGGGCGCCGATTTCCTGAAGCGCTACTTCCCGGACTCGCAGGTGTGGCTCAGCGATCCGAGCTGGGAAAACCACCGCTTCATCTTCGAGCGCGCCGGCTTCACGGTGAACACGTATCCGTACTACGACGAAGCGACGGGCGGCCTGAAGTTCGACGCGATGCTCGCGGCGATCGACGCGCTGCCGGCGCGCAGCATCGTGCTGCTGCACGCGTGCTGCCATAACCCGACCGGTGTCGACCTCGACGAAGGCCAGTGGGAGAAGCTGATCGACGTGATCGAGGCGCGCGGGCTGCTGCCGTTCGTCGACATGGCGTACCAGGGCTTCGGCGCGGGCCTCGACGCAGATGCTTTCGCGGTGCGCGAACTGGCTCGCCGCGGCGTGCCGGCGCTGGTCGCGAACTCGTTCTCGAAGAACTTCTCGCTGTACGGCGAGCGCGTGGGCGGCCTGAGCGTCGTCTGCGAGGATGCGGCCGCAGCCGACCGCGTGCTCGGCCAGCTGGCCGGCGCCGTGCGCTCGAACTACAGCAACCCGCAAACCTACGGCGCGAAGGTCGTGGCGGCCGTGCTCGGCACGCCCGCGCTGCGCAAGCAGTGGGAAGAGGAACTGGCGGCGATGTGCCGCCGCATCGCGCGGATGCGCCAGTCGATCCATGACGGCCTGCGCGACCACGTCAGCGGCGAGGCACTCACGCGCTATGTGAAGCAGCGCGGGATGTTTACGTACACGGGCCTGACCGAATCGCAGGTCGACGCGCTGCGCGAAGTGCACGGCGTGTACGTGCTGCGTTCGGGCCGGATGTGCGTCGCGGGCCTGAACGACTCGAACGTCGCCATCGTCGCGGATGCCATCGGCAAGGTGCTGAAGAGCGGCGTCTGAGCGCGGCGCGCCCCGGCGCGCAACGCGGCTGGCCGAACCGGCTGCCTCCCGCAAGGGGGCAGCCGGTTTTTTGTTGGGCGGCCGCAATGTGCGCCACCGGGCTGACGCGGGGGCACGCACGGGGGTACGATCACGGCATCCAACGCATTTCGGAAGGAGCGACATGGGCATCCGGATCATCCAGCTCGGCACGCCGCGCGCGGCCGGCGAGGGCCTGCGGATCGGGACGGTGCGGCGGCCGCCGCGCGGCGTTCCGAAGGCGGAATTCGCGTCGCGCAACTACTATGATGTATGGCTGCCGACGCTGTCGCCGAGCCCGGAACTCGTCGCACAGGCGCAAGCGGCCGAAACCGATGCCGAATGGAACGCGTTCCGGCGTCACTTCCGCGCGGAAATGGCGCATGGCGATGCGCCGAAGGTGCTCGACCTGCTGGCGGCGCTGTCGGCGACCACCGCGTTCTCGATCGGCTGCTACTGCGACGATGAACGCCATTGCCACCGCAGCGTGCTGCGCGAACTGCTTGCAGAGCGCGGCGCGGCGATCGAGCCGGACGCGGGCTGAAAGCGGTTTGAGGCGCCGCCGCGCAGCCGCGCCGGCATGCTGCCGCGCCGTTATCGTGCGGCGCAGCGAAGCGGTTGACGTGGGTCAAGCGTGCGGGCGCGCGCGCCACTATGCTCTTGTCATGGAGCCAT
The DNA here is from genome assembly GCF_000012945.1 of Burkholderia lata. Lineage (NCBI taxonomy): Bacteria > Pseudomonadati > Pseudomonadota > Betaproteobacteria > Burkholderiales > Burkholderiaceae > Burkholderia > Burkholderia lata. Next base: position 1,895,655 of record NC_007511.1, on the reverse strand, counting down.
CACGACGATGACAGGCGGACAGATGCAGATTGCCTTCCCGCCGGAACCACCCGAATATTGCGCACGCGACCTGGTCGTGGCGTTTTCGGCACTGGTCGACGGGCGTTGCGTACAGTGTGCGATCACGGCCGAGGCGCTGGAAGATCATTTCGGCGCGCCGTCGCTGCTCGAACGCGACCTGCTGGCCGCATTCGACGCGCACCGGTCGGCGATCGAGGCGATGGCGCGACGGATGCTCGAGGAAATCGGCGGCCGGCCGGTGCTGCTGCACAGCGGCCACTTCCGGCTCTGAGACGGATATCGCAGGAGGGCGCATGACACTGCAGGGCAACATTCACGAACGCGACTGGTCCGTCGAAGTCGAGACGCGTCCGTGCGAATCGGGCGAATTCCGCTGCCGCGTGTCGGTCGAGCACGGCGCCGGTGCCGCGCGTTTTCATCACACGTTCGAGCACAGCCATGCGTATCCGACCGAGCGCGAGGCGATGATCGAAGGGCTGCGGGCCGGCATGACGTGGATCGAGATGAAGACGTCGCAGACCTTCAACGTATGACCGGTTCCGCGCCAGCAAAGGCGCGGGCAGGCTATCGGCCGGGCAGCGATCGAAGAAGTCGCGCCGCGCCACGGGTAACGCGTGCCGCCGCCTTTCGGTGCGGGCGGCACATGCAAGGCGGTCGACGAGCGGGCGGCCCCGTCAGGAGACACGACATGGGCGTGGGCATGCAGATCGCCTGCCACGGATTCGCGGCTTCGGCCGCGGTCGAAGCCGAAGCCGGCGCGCAGCTGGTGCGGCTCGAGCGGTTTCGCGCGCTGATCGGCGGGTGCCACCTCGCGATCGAATCGCGTGCTGCCGCCGACGGCGCACGCCGGTACGACGTGCGGCTCGACCTCGTGATGCACGACACGGCGCTCTGGCCGCTGCCGCCGTGTGTCGGCGACGACGTGGACGACGCGCTGCGCCGCGCGTTCATGCAGGCCGAACAGGCGCTGATCGCGTGCCAGGCTGGCGGTGCAAGGGTGGGGCTGCGCAACGCGGCGACCGGCGGCGCGGTGCAATGATGCGCCGCGCGCGGGGCCGGGCGTCGTCCTGGTCTTGTTCCGTCAGACCCGTGCGAGCGCTTGCGAGTCGATGATGCGCACGCGCTTGCCGCGCGTTTCGACCAGCGCTTCGCGATGGAACCGCGAGAACATCCGGCTCACGGTTTCGAGCTTCATCCCGAGATAGCAGCCGATTTCCTCGCGCGTCATCCGCAGGTTGAATTCCGTCGCCGAATAGCCGCGCGCCTCGAAGCGCGACGACAGGTTCAGCAGGAAATGCGCGACGCGTTGCTCGGCCGACATCGTGCCGAGCAGCAGCATCTGGCTCGATTCGCGGACGATCTCGCTGCTCAGCATCTGGTAGAGGAAGTGCTGCATCGGCTTGATCTCGCGGCACGCCGCTTCGAGCGCGCCGAACGGGATGATGCACACGACACTGTCCTCGAGTGCGATCGCGTCGCAGCAGTGCTGGCCGCCGCCGATGCCGTCCATCCCGAGCGTTTCACCGGCAATCTGGAAGCCCGTCACGTGCTCGCGGCCGTCGCGATGCATCATCACCGTCTTGAACGAACCCGCGCGCACCGCATAGATGCTCTGGAACGGATCGTCGGTGCGGAACAGCGCGTCGCCCTGGCGTACCTGCCGGGTCGTGCAGATGATCGAGTCGAGGCGGCCGAATTCGGCCGCGGTCAGGTGCGGCGGCAGGCACATCGAACGCATCGCGCACACCGAGCAGCGCGCGGCGGGATGTTTGGCGGCGTCGGCGCGCGTGACCGCGCGAAGCGGAATCGTCGGCCGAGGCGTGATGGATACGTCGGCGGCGCAAGGGGTGGCTGTGGACATGAGTCACTCCGGCTCGTCAGGGGCGGTGCACGCGAGTGTGCACCAGGGATTCGATGACCTGGCATGCGGCGTCGAATTCGACGGTCTTGTCGAAGAAGTAGTCGGCTCCGGCCGACGCGCATGCCTCTCTGAATGCCGGCGCCGAGTGATTCGTCAGCACGATCGTGACGATGCGCGGCGCGGCCTTCGACAGCGTCCCGATCAGGTCGAGGCCGCTGCCGTCCGCCAGCCGCAGGTCGACGATCACCACATCCGCCTGGCTGCTGCGGATATGCATCCACGCGTCCTGGCCGTCTTCCGCCTCGCCGACGACGGCGACACCGCGGATCGCGCCGACGAGCAGCGCGATCCGCTGCCGGACGGCGACGGCGTGATCGACGAGAAACACCCGGAGCGCGGCGGGTAACTGGCTGGCATTCATGCCGGCAGTATCGTGTTGCGCCGCCGAAAATGAAATCGGCCGAATTGGAAGTTGATGTAGGCCGCTGCGACGCGTTGTAGGGCGATTCCTACAACGCGTACGGGAAACCGCCGGAGCGGCCCCGAGGTGGCGATGCCGCGAGCGCGGCTGAAGGGTTGCGCCGCCGGGTCAGCCGGCCCGGCGTGCGGCCAGCGCATCGCGCGCGGTGCGGCACGCGGCCAGATCCCACGCGGCACAGCCGACGCTCTTGAACAGCAGCGGCCCGCTGCGGTCGAATGCGCCGCGCAGCACGTCGGCGAGCGACGCGACATCCTGCCAGTCGACCTGCGCGACGATCAGGTCGCCGGCTTCGTGGCGCGCGCCGGCCGGATCGTCGACGACCAGCCGGCTGGCGCGCACGGTGTTCGCGTCGATCTCGGCCGCGTCCGCGGTGAACGCGCCGACGCCGACCACCAGCCGGCCTTCGCGCGCGGCTTCGCGATAGACGGGCGTGCGGCTGGTCGTGAGCGTGACGACGACGTCGATCGCATCGGGAATCGCGTCGCCGTCGAGCGGCACGAGATGCGGTGCCTGTGTGCGGTGCGCGGCGCAGAAGGCAGCCGCGCTGTCGGCGCTCGTGCCGCGCACGTGAAGGCGCGCGTCGGGAAAGATCGCGGCGAGCGCTTCCGCGTGATTCGCTGCCTGTTTCCCGGTGCCGATCAGCAGGATGTCGCGCGGGGCGACGCCATGCAGCGCCTGGATGCCGAGCGCGGTGATGGCCGCCGTGCGGCGTCCGGTGACCGTCGGGCCGTCGAGCGCGAAACGCATCTCGCCGGTGGTCGCGTCGTATGCGGTGACCTGGCCGAGGATCGTCGGCAGCCCGCGCGCGCCGTTGCCCGGGCACACGTTCACGAGCTTGTGGGTCGCGAGGTCGCGCGCGCTCGACGGCATCGACAGCATCACGCCGCCCGCCTGCAACGGCACGACCAGGCGTTCGGGGCTGACGATCTCGCCCGCCGCATAGTCGGCGACGGCCTGCCTGAGCGTGGCGAGCAGCGCCGGGTAGTCGAGCAGCGCGGCCGTGTCGGCCGCATCGAAAACGGGAATCGGGGAAAGAGCGGTCATCGTGTACGTCGTATGCGTCGGTGAGCGTGGACGACGGGCGCATGCCGCGCCCGCCACAGGGCTGCCGGATACCGTGACACAGGGCAGTGTGGATCGAATCTATACCACTTGCTGGCCCACCCGCAACCCAGAAAATAAAGCGGCTTGCCGGTTTTGGTTCTAATATCTGTCCAGAAGGGCCGCCGTAGCCTCGATGCCGGCGCGCTCCGGTATAGTGCGAACCCATTCCAGATTCACGCCCGCGACCGGGCAGGAGCGACAACGATGATGTCCGCGCGTCCCGACACACTCGAAGGCGGTTTCAGGCCGCTGCAGATCTACGAGCAGGTGGCCGAGAAGATCCGCGACGAGATCCGCGCGGGGCGCTATGCCGCCGAGTCGCGGCTGCCGTCCGAACGCGAGCTCGCGGGGCTGTTCCAGGTCGGCCGGCCGGCCGTGCGCGAGGCGCTCGGCGCACTGCAGAACGAAGGGCTCGTGTTCACGAAGCGCAATTCGGGCACCTACGTCGTCGCGTCGCCGCTCGACGTGCTCGCACAGCGCGGCGACACGCACCGGGCGTCCGAGCCCGATTTCAGCCCGACGTCGACGCTCGACGTGCGGCTGATCCTGGAGCCAGCGATCGCACGCCTCGCGGCCGCGCACGGCCGTGCCGACCCGGGCGCCGAACGCTATCTGGCTCAGATGGAGACCATTACCGACGTCGACGACCCGCATCAGCGCGCGCTCTGGAACGAGAGCGACCGGCTGTTCCACCGGCAACTCGCGTTGATGACCGGCGACGCGCTGATGGTGAAGATCGCGGACGAAGTCGCGAAGACGATGGACCAGCCGCTGTGGAAGCGGCTGAAGGACGACGGCATCTACGATGCGGGCCGGATCCGGCTCTACGTGTCCGAGCACCGGCTGATCTACGAGGCGATCGTGTCCGGCGACGCCGATGCGGCGGCGTTCTATGTCGAGCAGCACATCCTCCGCGTGCGGCGCGACATCGCACCAAAGTGACCGCGCCCGGTTCGTTCTGGTCTGAAAAATGACCAGAATCGAAGTTTTTATTTTTTAATTGCTTGCATGGTGACCACGCGTGTCCTACATTGGTTTCACACAAAACCAATCAGGAGACATCATGCGACACCTCGTTACCGCGCTCTCGGTGGCTCTCGCCGCCGGCGCGCTGACTTCCGCGCATGCGCAGGAAGTCGTGATGATCGGCCATTCGGCGCCGCTGACCGGCCCGCAGGCCGCGAACGGCAAGGACAATGAAAACGGCGCGCGCCTGGCCGTCGACGAGCTCAACAAGGCCGGCATCAAGGTCGCCGGCAAGGCCGTCACCTTCAAACTGGTTTCCGACGACGACCAGGCCGACCCGAAGGCCGGCGTGCAGGTTGCACAGAACCTCGTCGACAAGGGCGTCGTCGCGGTGCTCGGGCCGTACAACTCGGGCGTCGCGATTCCCGCATCGCGCGTGTACTCGACTGCCGGCGTGCCGATGCTGCCGGTCGCGTCGAACCCCGCGCTGACCAAGCAGGGCTTCAAGAACATCTTCCGGATCGGCGCGAGCGACGAACAGCTCGGCGGCACGATGGCCACTTTCGCCGCGAAGACGCTGAACGCGAAGACCGCCGCCGTGATCGACGATCGCACCGCTTACGGGCAGGGCGTGGCCGAGCAGTTCATGAACGTCGCGAAAGCGAACGGGATCAAGATCGTCGACCAGGAATACACGAGCTCGTCGGCCACCGATTTCCTCGGCATTCTCACCAAGATCAAGGCCAGCAACCCCGACGTGATCTTCCTCGGCGGCTATGCGGCACAGGGCGCGCCGATGGCCAAGCAGATGAAGCAGCGCGGTCTGCGCGCGAAGCTGCTCGGCGGCGACGGCATCTGCTCGGCGGACATGGGCAAGGTCGCGGGCGACGCGGCGTCGATCGTCTACTGCGCGCAGGGCGGCGTCGCGCTCGAGAAGACGGCGGCCGGCCGCGAATTCCTGAAGAAGTACCACGACACGTATCACACCGATCCGCAGGTCTACGGCGTGAACTACTACGACGGGATGAAGCTGCTCGCCGACGCGATGGTCAAGGCCGGCACGACCACCGACAAGGCGAAGCTGATCGCGCAGCTTGCGAAGTCGGACTACAAGGGCGTCGCGGGCACCTATTCGTTCGACGCGAACGGCGACCTGAAGGGCGCGCCGACCACCGTCTACGTGATCCGCAACGGCCTGCCGGAACCGTACGCGAAGTAACCGGCCAGCCTGCCATCGGACGGCGGCGCGGCCGCCGTTCTTCGTTTCAACGCTTTCGATCACCCATGAAAATTACCCGATCCCTTTCCACCGTCGAAGTCCATACCGGCGGCGAAGCGTTCCGCATCGTCACGAGCGGGCTGCCGCGCCTGCCGGGCGACACGATCGTCCAGCGCCGCGCGTGGCTCAAGGAAAACGCCGACGAGATCCGCCGCGCGCTGATGTTCGAACCGCGCGGCCACGCCGACATGTACGGCGGCTACCTGACCGAGCCCGTGTCGCCGAATGCGGATTTCGGCGTGATCTTCCTGCACAACGAAGGCTACAGCGACCATTGCGGACACGGCGTGATCGCACTGTCGACCGCGGCCGTCGAGCTCGGCTGGGTGCAGCGCACGGTGCCGGAAACGCGGGTCGGCATCGACGCGCCGTGCGGCTTCATCGAGGCGTTCGTCAAATGGGACGGCGAGCATGCGGGACCGGTGCGCTTCGTCAACGTGCCGTCGTTCATCTGGCAACGCGACGTGTCGGTCGAGACGCCGTCGTTCGGCACCGTGACCGGCGACATCGCGTACGGCGGCGCGTTCTATTTCTACGTCGACGGTGCGCCGTTCGACCTGCCGGTGCGCGAAGCGGCCGTGGAAAAGCTGATCCGCTTCGGCGCGGAAGTGAAGGCCGCCGCGAACGCGAAGTACCCGGTCGTCCATCCGGAGATTCCGGAAATCAACCACATCTACGGCACGATCATCGCGAACGCGCCGCGCCACCCGGGCTCGACGCAGGCGAACTGCTGCGTGTTCGCGGATCGCGAGGTCGACCGCTCGCCGACGGGTTCCGGCACCGGCGGCCGGGTCGCGCAGCTCTACCAGCGCGGGCTGCTCGCGGCCGGCGACACGCTCGTCAACGAATCGATCGTCGGCACGGTCTTCAAGGGGCGCGTGCTGCGCGAAACGACGGTCGGCGACATCCCGGCCGTGATTCCGGAAGTGGAGGGCAGCGCGCATATCTGCGGGTTCGCAAACTGGATCGTCGACGAACGCGATCCGCTGACCTACGGTTTTCTCGTGCGCTGAGTTGCGGCGCCGATCGGCTGCGCGTGGCGCGGCCTCCCGTTTGTAGTACCAGGCTTGGCGCGTCGTTCCCGTTACGGGGCGCGCGCCTTTTTTGCGTGTGAACCGCCGCGCAGCCGCCCCGCGTGTGCCGCCGCCGCGCCATTGCAGTCCGGCGGGCCGCGCGAGTTTGGTACGATGCACCCTTTTCAGCCGAGCTCCACCCGCGTGAATCGCCGAAACGTGTCGTCAGTGCGTGACTTCTGTGCCAGATGGGTCGCGCGCGCCCAACCCGTCGCGGCTGCCGCCGTCGCGCGGGTCAAGCCTCTCGCCGCCACCGCGTGGCACCATGTCCGTCACCCGACCCGCCGCGGCGTGCTGCTCGCCGGCGCCGCCGTGCCGACGCTGTTCGTGGTGTACGTGGTCGTGCTCATCCCGTTCACGCCGGGCATTGGCGACATCCGCAAGGCACGCGTCGACCAGCCCGCGCAGGTGCTGTCCGCCGACGGCAAGCTGCTGGCCGAATTCAAGCCGTCGAACCGCGAGTGGGTGCCGCTCAAGCAGATCTCGCCGCACATGGTCGACGCGCTGATCGCGACCGAGGATCACCGTTTCTACGAACACCACGGCCTCGACTGGAAGCGCACGGCATCGGCCGCACTCCATACGTTCTCGGGCAGCCGCCAGGGCGGCTCGACGATCACGCAGCAGCTCGCGCGCAACCTGTACCCGGACGAGATCGGCCGCGCGCCGACGCTCACGCGCAAGGTGAAGGAGGCGATCACCGCGCTGAAGATCGAGGCGGTCTACAGCAAGGACCAGATCCTCGAGACCTACCTGAACACGGTGCCGTTCCTGTACAACGCGTACGGCGTCGAGATGGCCGCGCGCACCTATTTCGACAAGTCGGCCGACGAGCTCGACGTGCTCGACAGCGCGACGCTCGTCGGGATGCTGAAGGGCAACAGCTACTACAACCCGGTGCTGAATCCCGAGCGCGCGCTGCAGCGGCGCAACACGGTGCTCGGCCAGATGGTGAAGTACGGCAAGCTGTCGCCCGCGCAGTTCACGCAGTTGCAGCGCCGGCCGCTGCGGATCGACTTCGAGCGGCAGAAGGAGCCGCCGGGGCCGGCGCCGCATTTCGCGCAGCAGCTGCGCAAATGGCTGATCGCGTGGGCCGACCGCAACGACTACAACATCTATGCGGACGGGCTGATCGTGCGCACCACGATCGACTCGCGGCTGCAGCAGATGGCGACGCAAGCACTCACGCTGCAGGGCAACCAGCTGCAGGGCATCGCCAACAATGCATGGAGCGGCCGCGACGGCTGCGGCACCGACAACGAGGTGTTCCGCACCTTCATGCGCGAGTCGCCCGAATACAAGGCTGCGCAGGACGCCGGCAAGGACGACGCGGCCGCGATGAAGCTGCTCGCGGCCGACCGTGGTTTCATGCGCGCGCTGTGCAAGACGAAGACCGACGTGCAGGCCGGCTTCCTCGCGATCGATCCGCGCGACGGTCAGATCCGCGCGTGGGTCGGCAGCCGCGATTTCACGAACGAACCGTTCGACCACGTCGCGCAGGCGCGGCGCCAGCCGGGCTCGACGTTCAAGCCGTTCGTCTATGGCGTCGCGTTTGCAAACGGGATGAAGCCGGACGACACGTTCATCGACCAGCCGGTCGAGATCCCGTTGAAGGGTGGCGAGATCTGGCGGCCGAATGACGACGTGCCGCCGACCGGCAAACCGATGACGTTGCGCGACGCGGTCGCGCTGTCGCGCAACCGGATCACCGCGCAGGTGATGGAGAAGGTCGGGCCGGCTTCCGTGGCCAGGCTCGCGCGCGACATGGGCGTGCGCGAAAGCCCGCTCGAACGCGTGCCGTCGCTGGCGCTCGGCACGAGCCCCGTCACGCTGAAGGAAATGGTCGCGTCGTACGCGACGATCGCGAACGGCGGGCTGTATGTCGAGCCGCAGATGGTGACGCGGATCGAGAACCGCCAGGGCGACGTGCTCGCCGAATACGCGCCGGCGCCGCCCGAGCGCGCGCTCGACGCCGAAACCGACAAGACGCTGCTCAGCGTGATGCGCGATGTCGTGACGCGCGGCACGGGCGGCAGCATCCGCACGCGCTTCGGGATCCGCGGCGACGTCGCCGGCAAGACGGGCACGACGCAGGACAACGCGGACGGCTGGTTCATCCTGATGCAGCCGGGCCTCGTCGCCGGCGCGTGGGTCGGTTTCGACGACGGCCGCGTGACGCTGCGCAGCGACTACTGGGGGCAGGGCGCGCACAGTGCGCTGCCGATCGTCGGCGATTTCTTCCAGCGTGCGCAGCGCGCCCGGATCGTCGACACGAAGGCGAAATTCGATACCGAGCCGTCGCCGGGCTGGTTCGCGTCGCTGCGCGAGCGCGTGACGGACCTGTTCGACACGTGGTTCCCGCCCGAGACGAAGAAGGCGCCCGCGCCGGTCAGGACGCAGCGGGTGGAGCGTGCGCCCGAGGCTGATACGGGCGCGGCCTCGGCCGCGTCGGATGCTTCTGCACCCGAAGCGGCATCGGGCGGCATCGTCGAGGAATGGGTGCCGGCGTCCGAAGTGGCCGCGTCGGCCGCCGCGCTGTCGGCGGGTGCATCGCAGCCGCAAATCGCGCAGCCGCCAGCGGGAGCGAGCGCGACGGGCGGAAGCAGCGCGGGCCTCGGCGCCGCACCGGCCGCAACCCCTTCGGCCGCACCGGCTCAGCCACCGGTGCCGGCCGCACCCGACGCGACCGGACCTTCTCAGTAACGGAGCCGTTCAGATTTCGCGCGAAGCTGCCGTAATCATGGTGTCATGACAGCTCGCGCGGTCGCTCCGCGCCTCCCCGATGAGGCTATCTACCGACTACGTCCCGCTCGCGCGTGACGATCTCGCTGCCGGCGTCCCGTTCGGCTTCGATCTCTACGATGCCGACGGCGCCGCGCTGCTGCCGGCCGGCACCACGCTGCACGATGCCGCGCAGCATGCCTTCCTGTTCGACCATTTCCGGCCGGTACGGCGGCGCGACGACGCCGAACCGGAAGTCGCGCCGCGCGTGCCTGACGCGGTGCCTCACGCGCCGCGGATGGGGTTGTCGGCGGGCGCTTCGGTCGGCATCCGCCGCCGGGTCGGCGCGACCCGTGGGCTGCAGCGCTACCGGCTGATCGGCATCGCTGCGTCGGGCGCGCTGTTCGTCGAGCCGCAGCCGGCGGCGGCGTTCGACTTCGCGCGTGGCGACGACATTGAGGCTGTGGCGATCGGCCGTGCCGCGGTGTCGCGTTTCGGCGCGACGGTCGAATCGGTGCAGGCGGCGGGTGCCGCGCGGTTCCTGGTGCTGTCGCCGCCCGGCTTCGTCGACCGGCTGCGCACGCGCGCGGAGCCGCGCGTGCCGGTGCGGATCGCCGCCTGCTGCGCGGGCGGGTCGGAGGGCGCGGAAGGGATCGGGATGGTGCACGACATCAGCGTGAGCGGGCTGTCGATTGCCGTCGACCGGCCGATCGCCGCAATTGGCGAACCGTTGCGCGTACAGCTTCCGTACGCGACCGGCGACCGGGTCGAGCTACTGGCGCTCGACAGCACGGTGCGGGCCGTCCACGCCGATCCGGCGGCGCCCGCGCTGACGCTGCATCACGCGGCGTTCGGCGAGACCGGCGCCGACGACCTGATCCGCCTCAAGGCCCTGCTGTTCGACCGACTGATGGCGTCGTCGGATACCGACCGGCGGCGCTGAGGCGGGGCACAGCGCACCGGATGCCCCGCCACGGTATTCATTGCATGAATGCCGACAATCATCTGATGATTCAAGTGATTCCGCGGCGATTGTATGTTTTCCGTCAACAGTGAATTCGCAATTTAAGTATTTACCCTGATAGCGTGGCCTCCTAGACTTCTACTCATGCGCAACGACCCCGAGTCCGAAGCGCCTGACAAAACAATCCTGGAGGTAACGCATCATGAAATCGCTGATCAAGGCAGTTGCACTGGCCGCTCTGGTGGCCGCACCGGTTGTCTCGTTTGCACAAAGCCAGCAGCCGCTGACGCGCGCTCAAGTGCGCGCCGAGCTGGTCCAGCTCGAAAAGGCCGGCTACAACCCGAACGACTGGATGAACTACCCGGAAAACATCCAGGCCGCACAGGCAAAGATCGCCGCCGCACAGAACACCGGTGCGCAAGCTGATGCAACGGGCTACGGTGCGAACCCTGCCGCAGCGTCGCAGTCGGGTCAGCGTGTGGTCGTGCCGGCCGCAACCGACCGTTCGTCGGTGTTCTTCGGCCACTAAGCCAGGCAGCGCCCGCAAGGGCGCCCGGTTTGCCGTTTCATCTGAAACCCGTACACGGTATCCGTGTGCGGGTTTTGCATTTGGGCCGCGTGAATGGTTGGGGCCGCGCGAACGTGCTGCGCCAGAGGCGCATCACCGCGTGCTGCCCGCTTGCCGGGCCCGTGTCGCGAGCACGGCCGCGACGCCGCCGAGAATCGCGGCCGATGCGAGCGCGAGCCGCCAGGTCGGCTGTTCCGACAGCAGCAGCACGGCGCCGCACGCGGCAATGGGCGGGACGGAGAGCTGGACCGCCGCGGCGCGCATCGCCGTGAGATGCCGCAGCGCCGCGTACCAGACCACGTAGCCCAGCCCCGACGTCAATGCGCCGGAAAGCGCGGCGAGCGCGACGCCGGCGGGCGTGACATGCAAGCGGGTGGCGAGCGCGACGCTCAGCGCGAGTGCCAGCGGCGCGGCGCGCAGGAAGTTGCCGGCGGTCGCCGCGACCGGATCGACGGGCCGGCGGCCGCGTATCGAATAGATGCCCCAGGCGATGCCGGCGGCCGTCATCAGTGCGGCGCCGCGCGGCGTCGGCGCGGCGAGTCCCGGTGACACGAGATAGACCAGGCCGCCGAGCGCCGCGCCGAAGCCAGCCCAGCCGGTCGCGGCAAACCGTTCGCCGGCGTGCCATCCCGCCGCAAACATCGTCAGTTGCACCGCACCGAACAGGATCAGCGCGCCCGTGGCCGCGCTGACGGTCAGATACGCAAACGAGAAGCACGTGACGTACACGAACAGCATCGCCGCAGCCGGCCAGTCGGCGGGCGGCGCGGGCCGTCGTGCCCCCGCACGCGCGACGATCGCGAGCATCAGCGCGCCGGATACGAGGCGCAGGCTGCCGAAGCTGGCCGCGTCGATCCGTCCGGCCTGCAGCGCGAGTCGGCACAGCAGCGAGTTCGACGCGAAGGCGAGCATCGCGATCGACGTCAGCGCGACGACGCGCATGCCCGGCCGGACATGCAGCGCGAAGGCGGAGGCGGGCGGTCGCATCGCGGGCCTCACGCGTGGCTGGCGACGATCAGCACGGCTGCGCCGAACAATGCGGCGCCGAGCGGCGCGGTGAGCGCCTGCCCCCACGACGCATTCTTCTCGAGGGCCATCAACGCGGCGAGCGCCAGCATCCAGCCGAGACTGCCGACGCCGACGACGAACATCAGCAGCATCAGCGCCCAGCAGCAGCCGATGCAGAAGAGCCCGTGGCTGACGCCGAGCGCAAACGCGTGACGCATCGGTGTGCGGCCGCGCCAGCGGCTGATCACGAAACTGAAGGGCGTGCGGCACCGGTCGAGGCAGTGCGTCTTGAGTCCGCTGAACTGGAACGCGCCGGCGAGCGCGAAGACGGCCGCGCCAATCAGCCAGCCACGCCACGCGAGCGCCGGCACCCGCGCGACACCGGTCAGCAGCAGCCCGTGCAGGCCATGCGCGACGAGACCGAAGCCGCTCCACGTGGCGACGTAGCCGATGCCGACGAGCGCGAGCAGGCGCGTCTGGTCGGGGCGGCTGGCCACGACGCGGGCGAACGCGTCGAACAGCGACAGCGTCGTCGGCAGCATCATCGCGAGGATCATCAGCGTCCAGCCGGCCGCGGCGAACGCGGCCGGCAGCCACAGCGTGCCGCCGGGCAGCGCGCGGCAAAGCGCGCCGAACGGTTCGGCCAACGCGCTGTCGCCGTGGTCGAGGTACCGCCCGTACGGACTGCGCGTCCACGCCCACAGGGTGAGCCAGGCGAACGCGACGAGACTCGCGAGCACGAGCGGAAACAGGCGCCGGTGTAGCGACGCAGCCATGACCGTTGGCGGGCGATCGCGCTTCACGCGTCGAACAGGAACGTGCTCTGCAGCGCGTTGTGATTCTTCAGGTCGACGTCGATGCCGATCGCCGCATTCTTCGACCGATAGACGGGCGCCTTGCCGACGAACACCGGTGCGCCGGGCACCGTCGAGAACACGGTGTCGGTCAGCGTCGTCTGCGCGCCGCTCGGGCCGAGGTACGGCTCGAGTTCCGCGTGGTAGTCGGTGCCGATCGACAGCGTGCCGCGCGCCCCTTCGACATTGAACGTGATGGGGGCGCGTTCGATCGACACGACCTTGCCGATCAGTTTGGCGAGGTCGGCGATCGGGCCGCCGGCCTGGCCCGTGTAGACCTTGAGCAGCGCCTGCTCCTGCGCCTCGGACGCCGTGTCGCTGAGATAGATCGCCGCCGTCCAGTTGCCTTGCAGGATGTTGCCCGGCACGCGGCACACCGCGGCGATCGTATTGCCGCCCACGTCGACGCCGTCGATGGCGCCCTTGTCGACGTGCCACGCGACGATCGTGTCGCAGACGCCGAAATCGGGATCCTCGCCGATCCAGCACGGGCAGAGTACGCGACAGTTGCAGACCTCGAGCAGACGGCCTTCAAGGTGATAGCTCATGATTCCCTCCAGGGAGCGACGGCGATGGCACGTTGGGCTGGGTGGAGGAAGCTGACTGACGAATCGTCACCCCGCTCGGCGATGCGAACGCGAAATGCGCAGAGGAATGCGCGGAAGCGGAGACGGGATGGATGCGATAGCGCGGGCCTGAAGCGGCGTATCGATTTTCCAGTGTAGGTGTGCGGAGGCGATATGCAAGCCGTTGCCTGCTCCGACGTCGGCTGACAAGCCGGCGCGCGTGCGCTAGCATCGCGATCGGTGTCGCCGCGAGACGGCGGCCGATGCGCGACAGCGCAGCAAGCCCGACACCGGGTTCCACGACTTCAACGAACAACAAGGAGCAACCATGCGTGTCTTGACCGGTCTGCTGTGCTCGCTCGCGCTGGCGGCGAACGTCGCCCATGCGCAGGCGAATTGTGCCGACGCGACGGATCAGGCGGCGATGACGGCATGCGCCGATCGCGCGTACAAGAAATCCGACGGGGAACTGAACCGGACTTACCAGGCCGTCACCGCGCGCCTGCGCGATGCGCGGCCGCTCGCCGACAAGCTCGTGAACGCGCAGCGTGCGTGGATCGCGTATCGCGATGCCGAATGCAACTTCTCCAGCGCGAACGCCGAGGGCGGCAGTGCGTATTCGATGGTCGTGTCGACCTGCCTCGACGATCTGACGAAAGCGCGCACCGAAACGCTGAAGGGCTATCTGTCGTGCGAGGAAGGCGATCTCGCCTGCCCGGTGCCGGCCAGGTAAGCGCGGTGTGCCACCCGGCCGGGCGCATGCCGCGTGGCCGGTGGCGGTGGCATACGCCGTCCATCCGCTGCCGGACGTCGTCCGTTACACGTCGTCCGTTTCGTCGAGCAGCTTGTGCCGCATCGCGTAGCGCACCAGCGCCGCTTCGTGCGGCATCTGCATCTTTTCCAGAATCCGCGTCTTGTACGTGCTGACCGTCTTCGCGCTCACGCACAGCGCGTTGGCGATCTCGGTCAGCGTCTGGCCGGCGGCGATCCGCCGGAACACGTCGAATTCGCGGTCGGACAGCCGCTGGTGCGGTAGCGTCTCGGCCGGCTCGTTCAGGCTCTGCGCAAACTGCTCGGCCATCGCGAGGCTCACGTAGACGCCGCCCGATGCCACCTTCGTGACCGCGCCGACCAGCTCGGCGCTCGCGCTTTCCTTCGTCAGGTAGCCCGACGCGCCGGCGCGGAACGCGCGCACCGCGTATTGCTGCTCCGCGTGCATGGTCAGCACGAGGACGCGCAGCGCGGGCTTCTCGTCCTTGATCTGCTTGATGAGTTCGACGCCGTTGCGGCCCGGCATCGACAGGTCGAGCACGAGCACCTGTGCGGGCGTGGCGCGCACGAGCGCGATCGTCGACGGGCCGTCGCAGGCTTCGCCGGCCACCTCGAATCCGGTGGCGTTCTGGAGGATGTGCCGCAGACCGTCGCGTACGAGCGTATGGTCGTCGGCGATGAGCACCTTGATCATGAGATGAGCGTTTCCTGTTGGACGGTACTGAGCGGGAAGGCGACGGTGATCGAGAAACCGCGCGCGAGCGCGGTGTCGATCGTCACGGTGCCGCCCAGCATGTGGGCGCGTTCGCGAATGCCGATCAGGCCGAACGATTTGTCTTCGTGGGCCGGGCCGCCGGGCGCCGAGCCGCGGCCGTTGTCTGCGACGCGCAACACGCAGAAGCCGTCCTCGACGTCGAGCCGTAGCGCGACGCGGGTCGCATCCGCGTGGCGCGCGACGTTCGTCAGCGCTTCCTGGACGATCCGGAACAACGTGGTCGCGCCCGCGCTGGTGAACGTGAGGCCGCCGGTTTCGATGTGCCGTTCGACATCGATCCCGTAGCGGTTCGTGAAATCGTTCGCGAGCCATTCGATCGCGGGCACGAGGCCGAGATCGTCGAGCATCACGGGTCGCAGGTCGGCCGCGATGCGCCGCACCGACGCGACCGTCGCGTCGATCAGCCGCCGCATGCCCTGCAGGTGCGTCTGCACGTCCTCGTCGGGCTGCGTGCGGCCGGGCACGCGCAACTGCTGCTCGACCACCGACAGATCCATCTTCAGCGCGGTGAGCTGCTGGCCGAGGTCGTCGTGCAGCTCGCGCGCGATGCGGGTCTTTTCCTCTTCGCGCACGTTCTGCAGGTTCGCCGACAATTCGCGCAATTCTTCGCGCGACAGCTTCAGCGCGTTTTCCGCGCGCTGGCGCTCGGTGATGTCGCGCAGCATGACCGTATAGAGCTTGCCGGACGCGTCGCGGATCTGCGAGATCGACGCCTCGATCGGGAATTCCTCGCCGTTGGCGCGCAGCCCGAACAGCACCCGCTGCCGGCCCATCTGCCGCTCGGACACGCCTGTCACGCCGAACTGGTCGACGTGCTTCGCGTGCGCGGCGCGGAACCGCTCGGGGATGAAGCGCGACAGCGGGGCACCGATCGCCTCCATCGCGGACACGCCGAACACCTGCTCGGCCATCGGATTGAAGATCACGACCGTCTGCTTTTCGTCGATCGTGATGATCGCTTCCATCGACGAACGGATGATGCCCATCATCCGCGCCTCGTTGAGGATGCCGCGGCTGCTCGCGC
Source organism: Burkholderia lata (assembly GCF_000012945.1). Classification (NCBI taxonomy): domain Bacteria; kingdom Pseudomonadati; phylum Pseudomonadota; class Betaproteobacteria; order Burkholderiales; family Burkholderiaceae; genus Burkholderia; species Burkholderia lata. The sequence continues at coordinate 1,879,619 of NC_007511.1, read as the reverse complement.
CCGAATCGGCGGCGCCGGAACGGCCGCGCAACAGCGCGTGGACGAGCACCGCGAACGCGATCGACGCGATCAGCCCCGCGGCGAGCACGGTGCCGGCCGCGCGTTGTGCGCCGGTTGCGCTCGGGCGGCCATCCGCGGAGTACGCGAGCGTCAGCACGGTGCCGCCGAAATTCAGCTCGTCGGTGCGACGCATCAGGTCGGGCGATGCCGAGGCCTCGTCGGTCGTCGTTTCGACGCTCACGATCGCGCGCCGATCGCCGCCGGCAGTGATCCACACGTCGATGCCGCGTTCCGCATCGAGCGCACGCTCGATCAGGCGCCGCGGGCTCAACGCCGCGAACAGCACGCCGTCGGCGCCGGTTTCGCGCAGGCCGGGCGCGTTGGCGACCGCATGCGGCGACGCGGCGACCGGCAGGAACAGCGTGAAGGTGCGGGCGTCGCGGGACGTGTCGTCGTCGGCCGGGTGGACACCGAGCGCGATGTCGCCGGTCTGCAGCGCGCGCGCGAGCGGCGCCGCGTCGGACGCGCCGAAGCGCACGACGGGGGAATTCGATGCCGGTGCGCTGAGCACGGCGGTCGCGAGCGTGCCGGCCGGCATCGGCTTCGCGCCGGCGAGGGCAGTGCGCGTCGCGGGCGGCAGCGGCGCGTAGCCGATCTGGCGCACCGGTGAGCGGCTGCTGTCGAGGTCGAGCATGTCCGCATACCGGCGCCATTGCTCGGGCGTCATGCCCGGGACGAGGCTGTACACGCCGCGCGCGCCTTCGAGCACGGCCACGCCGGATTGCAGCTCGTGGCGCAGCATCGCGGTCACATGCGTCGTGCGGCGTTCGAAACGCGTATGGACGGCGCCTTGCCACTGCTCGCGCACGAGCAGCGCGACGCCAAGCGACAGCGCCGCGCCCGCGCACAACGCAACGACGCCGGCCGCGAGCGGCTGGCGTAACATGATCTGGAGGCGCGTGGGCCCTCGGGCGTCACGCGTCGGGGTTCCACTTGCGGTCATTCGATAGCCATTCTGTTGTCGGGGCTGCCGTGGGCACTCGGCAGCGCAGCAAAACCGGACAAAACTCGCACCGGCTGCATGCAACGTCTATTTTCAAGATGAAATTGTGCGCGATTTACACGGTTTTTGTAATGGGGTCACTAGAAATTGCGGCAACCGGCGTGGAGCAGCGGGCGTGCCGGCCGCGCTTGACGCGCATCAACGGGCGCGTCGGCACGTGGGGCAGACTGTTCGGCAGGCCACCTGGCACCGGGCCGGGTGGCGATAACGGGCCGCCGTCGCGCAACGCGCGATGCGTGCCCGGTCGGAGGGACGGACCATGTACAAGCGGATTTTCGTCGGGCTCGATGGCAGCCCGAGTGCGCGTCTCGCGCTGAACGAGGCGATCCGGATCGCGGCGGCGTCCGGCGGCGAAGTCACCTGCGCATATGTCGTCGAGCACCGGCCGCAGCTCGTCGACGTCGATGCGGGTTTCGCGGCCGAGCGCGACGGCGATGCGGCCGCGACTGACGCCGCGACGCCGGTGCTCGACGATGCGAAAGCGGTGCTCGCGCAGGAGCACGTGCCAGGCACCGTGCGTGCGCTCGACGCGTACGGCGAGGATGTCGCCACGGTGCTGATGCGCACGGCGGCCGAAGCCGATGCCGACCTGATCGTGATGGGCACGAGCGGGCGGCATGGCTTGCGCCGGCTGCTGCTCGGCAGTGTCGCCGAATCGCTGCTGCGCGCGGCCGACCGGCCCGTGTTGCTGGTGCGGCACAGCGAGCCCGGCACGTCGGCGGCTGCGTGACGCACGCGGCAAGGCGCTGACGCTGGCGCTGGCGCACGGGCGGTCGCGGGCAGCGACGGGCCCGCGTATTCGCCGGATGACGGCGGGATGAAACGGAAACGCACGGCGCACGACGTGTGAGCGCGGCTGTCCTTTCTGTCACATCGGCGGGGCGAGGGCGGCGCGCCCGATGCACCCGACGGGCGCAATCGCGTGCCCGCGGTTGCATCCCGACACGCAGTTCTGGCAGCATCGACCGGTGTCCGCCTGGTCGCCGTGCGCATGGCCGCGGCGATCGACGCAGCAGCATCCGGCGGCACGCGGTCGTGTTCGCGATTCGCGATGAGCGAAGCGAGGCCGTGCGCCGGGTGCCCGGTTCCTGACCTTACCGACGTCATCCGCCATGCCGATTTCCGCTACCGACCTGATTCGCCAGTTCGACCTGCAGCCGCATCCCGAAGGCGGCTATTTCCGCGAAACCTACCGTGCGACCGATTCGGTCGTGCGTCCGGCCGACGGCGCGCCACGCGCCGCATCGACCGCGATCTACTACCTGTTGTGCGACGGCGCGTATTCGTCGTGGCACCGGATCCGTTCCGACGAAGTCTGGCATTTCTACGCGGGCGACCCGATCGAAGTGTGGGTGCTCGACGAGCGCGACGGGCTGACGATCCACCGGCTCGGCAACCCGCTCACGCATCCGGGCACCGTGTTCCAGGCAGTCGTGCGGGCCGGGAGCTGGTTCGGCGCGCGCTGCGCGTTGCCGGAGCACGTCGCGCTCGTCGGCTGCACGGTGGCGCCGGGCTTCGAGTTCGCGGAATTCGAACTGGCCGACGCAGCCGCGCTGGCTGCCGCGTTTCCCGACTACGCGGAACACGTCGTGCAGCTTGCCCAGCGTACCGACATGTGACTGTCACGGCGGTGCAACCAACGGCGCGAAGCCCGTGCCGATGGTGCGTGTTCCGCGCGGCCGCGGCCAAACCCGTTTAGAATGCCGTGATGCATCGGGTCGGCTGCGGGCGTGCCGCGGCGGCCGTTGCCCAGCCGTACCGACGGCCCCCGTCGTGCGGCTGCATGCCTTCCAGGAGCGCCGCCGTGTGGCACTTTCCCATCGCTATTCCATCGTCGCTCGGCCCATGGGCCGTGTTCGCGAGCGTGTTGATCACGCAGCTCGGCGTGCCGGTGCCGGCCGTGCCGATGCTGATTCTCGGCGGCACGATGGCGGCAATGGGGCAGGCGTCCTGGGTCAGCATGTTCGCGGCGGCGATCGGCGCGACGATGCTGGCCGATTCGCTGTGGTTCTTCATGGGCCGCACGCGCGGCCGGCGCCTGCTGAACGGCCTCGTGCGCTTCTCGCTGTCGCTCGACACCACGCTGCGTTTCGCACGTAACGTATTCGAAAGATACGGTGCGCCGCTGCTCGTGCTGTCCAAATTCCTGCCGGGTCTCGGCCTCGTGTCGGCGCCGCTGCTCGGCACGACCGCGATCGGCGTCGGCGTGTTCCTGTTCTGGGACCTGGCCGGCGCGTCGCTGTGGGCTGCGTTCTGGCTGGTCGGCGGCGCGGCCATTCACGACCAGATCGTCCAGTTCGTGCTGTGGGTGCGCGCGAGCGGCGGCACGATCCTCGACGCGTTCCTCGCGATCTTCATCACGTTCCTGCTGTACCGCTGGGTGCGTCGCGTGCAGTTCCGCCGCTATCTTGCGCAGGTGCGCATCTCGCCGCCGCAACTCGTCGAGATGATGACGTCGGACGAGCCGCCGCTGATCTTCGACGCGCGGCCGAAAGCGATTCGCGAGCGCGAACCGTACCGGATCGCCGGCGCGGTGCCGGTCGATCTCGATTCGCCGGACCTGCTCGACCCGGAAATGCTGAAGCGGCCGATCGTCGTCTATTGCGTGTGCCCGAACGAAGCGACCGCGAAGCGCCTGATCGCGAAAATGCAGCGCAAGAAGATGATCCACAACATCCGGGCGCTGAAGGGCGGCCTCGATGCATGGGAGAAGCACGGCTATCCGGTCGAGCCGATGCCGGCCGATCTCGATGCGTCGCGTTATTTCGTGCGTCCGGATCACGGTGCGATCGAAGGCGAATATACGGTGCGTGCGACGCTGTCGAAGTAACGTCGGGTGGCCGTTCCTGAAGGATGGTGTTCGGGATTCATCCGAGCGCGTCGATATTGAGATCTCTTCCCGGTCGCGAATCGAGCGAAGTACGCTGATTACAAGGATTGCGGAAAACCGGACCGGCGCCTCGCCGATTTGCCGGGAGCCAGCGGTACAAGTGCGAAAGGTCGAGTGGTTCATATTCGGGAACGATTATCGAAGCTGTCGCCCGCACGTTTTCACGCAAGTGGACACCTCTAATCTGCGCCCATTATATAAAAGCGGTTTTGCAGAGCGGTGAGAGGGAAGCGCGGTGCCACTGACATTCCCCCTCACCGGTGATACCTACTACTCGATTCGGCAAGACGCGCCGAGCCACGCGACAAGCATCACGACTTCGCTTCAAAATCGTCGACCTGAAGCGCTTCGAGAACAGCCGGACACGCATCTCACCAGTCGCAGCGTCGTTCGCCTTGAATCCGGCGATTGGCGGGGCGCTTGCCGGAGTTACTTGGCAGCGGCTGTTTCACTCGGAACCGGTGCGCCGAGGGGCGTGAGCTTCACAGCCCCGGTCGGGGTCTGGACGTAGACCGCGTTCAACGCCTGGAACGTGACATAGCTGCCGGTCAGCAGGTAATACGCGACGACGTCTGCGCCCTGTTTGAAGCAGACGACGTACCCACGGGGGTCAACACGCGTCCCCCAACTTTGTGGTTGCTGCGGGGGAATGGCGAAGTAATTCGGATCTCCGTTGTCGTTCCACCTGCTGACCGATGCAAACGCTTCGTTAAACGAAGAGTTGTAAATCGTAATGCCAGTAACCTTGGTATCTTCCACGACATCACCTCGATTTAAGTTTGATTAATAAGACCCAATTAAAGAATTTAAATAATCGGCCTGGATAATTGGGCTGCCCTTTTGATTCATTCTGAATCGATCGGGCAACTTGATTCTATGTGGGGGTGATTGGAATGCAATGGAATATTTGTCATGCATTGTTAATTGTTGAAGCGTATTTATTTGGTTTTCGCGGATGTAAATAATGCCATGCAATTGGTTGTGTTTATGATGCGGTGATTTTAATTTGATGAGCACTTGCGTCGATTGTGCATGCGTCATCGATTAAATGAAAACCGGCTTTCCGTAACCTTGCAGCGCAAGCGCAATTTCGGTACCATCGCCCGCATCGTTGCGGCCCCGTTGTCGCCCGTCACGCGCACAACCGCGTCACACGGGCCGCATGAGCGTATTCCGTGAAATGCCCGATCCGTTTTCCGGATTGTTCCGGAACATACGGATAATCCGCGGCGATTCCCATCGAATTGACGCAGTATCCATGTCGTTTCTAAATCAGAAAACGACCGTGGGGATTATTTCGTTTTCGGAATGCCGGGATGGGCATGAACGGTCGCGCATTGATATCGACAATGACGGCGGCCCCTTCACGGCTGCCAGGAGACGGACTTGAATCAACCAGAAGACCAATTGCACCGTGGGCTGGAAGAGCGGCACATCAACCTGATGGCGCTCGGCGCGACGATCGGCGTCGGCCTGTTCCTCGGCTCGGCCTCCGCGATTCGCGTCGCCGGCCCGGCCATCCTGCTGACCTACCTGCTGGGCGGCATCGCGATTTTCCTGATCATGCGCGCCCTCGGCGAAATGGCGATCGCCAATCCGGTCGCCGGCGCGTTCAGCCGCTACGCACGCGACTACCTCGGGCCGCTCGCCGGCTACCTGACCGGCTGGACCTACTGGTTCGTGTGGATCGTCACCTGCATGGCGGAAATCACGGCGGTCGGCGTCTACATGCACATGTGGTTCCCCGGCGTGCCGAACTGGATCTGGGCGCTTGCGGCGCTCATGGCGATGGGCTCCGTGAACTTCATCGCGGTCAAGCTGTACGGCGAATTCGAGTTCTGGTTCGCGCTGATCAAGATCGTCACGATCGTGCTGATGATCATCGGCGGCGGGTTGATGATCGCGTTCGGCATCGGCAACGGCGGTGTCGCGATCGGCCTGTCGAACCTGTGGGCGCACGGCGGCTTTATGCCGAACGGCATCAACGGCGTGATCGCCGCGTTGCCGATCGTGATGTTCGCGTATCTCGGCGTCGAGATGCTCGGCCTCACCGCCGGCGAGGCGCGCAATCCGGAGAAGTCGCTGACGAAGGCCGTGAACTCGGTGTTCTGGCGCGTGCTGATTTTCTACATCGGCGCGCTGTTCGTGATCATGTCGCTGTATCCGTGGGACCAGATCGGCACGCAGGGCAGCCCGTTCGTGATGACGTTCTCGCGGCTCGGCATCCCGGCCGCCGCCGGCATCATCAACTTCGTCGTGCTGACCGCGGCGCTGTCGTCGTGCAACAGCGGCCTGTTCAGCACCGCGCGGATGCTCTACAACCTCGCGCAGCAGGGCCAGGCACCGAGCAAGCTTGGCAAGGTCAATCGCAACGGCGTGCCGGTGTACGGCGTGATCGTGTCGGTCGCGCTGCTGCTGATCGGCGTGCTGCTCAACTATCTCGCGCCGCAGCACGTGTTCACGTGGCTCACGTCGGTGTCGACGTTCGGTGCGATCTGGACGTGGTGCGTGATCCTGATCGCGCAGATGCGCTTTCGCCGCACGCTGTCGGCCGACAAGATCGCGCGCCTGCCGATCCGCGTGCCGTTCTATCCGCTCGGCTCGTTCGTCGCGCTCGGTTTTCTCGTGCTGGTCGTCGTGCTGATGGCGTTCACGCCCGACACGCGCGTCGCGCTCGTGATCGGGCCGGTATGGATCGTGCTGCTCGGCATCACGTATGCGCTGTTCTACGCGAACCGTCCGGCGGCATCGGTGCCGACGAAATCGTAAGCGCCAAGGGCAGGGCCCGCGCGACGCTTGATCGCGATCATGCACGCGCGGGCCGGACGACCTATGCTGAACGAATCGATTGTCCGCGCTTCGCGTGGCAACCCGCCGATTTCAGTGACGACCGCGACCGCGGCGGCTGTCCGGCCGCCGTGTGCCGCTTCCGCGCGAAGCTCCCGTCGTCGTTCCGCGACGACGCGCACGCACGGAGGCCTTCGCCATGCAGCCTGCCCAGCCCATCCCGACACTTGCGCGGATCGCGCTGGCCGTCGATCCGACGCCCGAATCGCTGTCCGCCGCACGCTATGCGCGCACGCTGCTGCGTCCCGGCATGCGATTGCGGATCGTCTGCGCCATCGACAACCCGCGCCTCGTCTTGCCCGACATCCCGCGCATCGACGCACTGCTGACGTCCGCGCGCGAGGACCTGATGCGCGAGGCGCAAGTCATCAACGAACGGATCGCGACGTTGTTCGCCGACAGCGGCATCGAGGTCGAGCAGGCCATCGTCGATACGTCGGTGACGGGCGGTTCGGTAGCCGATGCATTGGTGAGCGATACGTCGGCATGGAACGCGGACGTGCTGATGGTCGGCGCGAATCCGCATCACGGGCTGCTGCGGCTCGTCGAAGGCGCGATGTCGGACACGCTGACGACACGCGCGCGCTGCGCGCTGCTGATCGTGCCGGCCGCCTATGCACGGCCATCCGACGGTGGCCTTCAGCGCTTGATGTTCGCTGTCGACGGCAGCGAACCGTCGCTGCACGCGGTGCGCGTCGGGCTCGGCTTCGCGGCGCCGACGACGCTGCTGTACGCGGCCTACGTGATCGATCGCGCGGTTCGTCTGACGGATATCGTGCCGGTGCGCGCACTCGAGGATGCGTATCGCGCGGAGGGCGAGGATGCGCTCGCGAAGATCGGCCCGCTGTTCCATGCGACCGGGAACCCGACCAAGCGCAGTGTCGTCGAAACCCGCCCGACCAGCGACGACGTGGCCCATGCATTGATGCGCGACGCCGTGCACTGGCGTGCCGAACTGCTGGTGGTCGGCACGCATGGCCGGCGCGGCATCGCTGCCTGGCTGATCGGCAGCGTCGCGCGTCGCGTTGCGCATCTCGCACAGGTGCCCGTGCTGCTCGTGCGCGGTGCCGAATAAATCGCGCGGCGTCGCGATCGAAGCGCGCTTGGGTTGACCTGCATCAGAAACGGCGCGCCTCGCGCGTGAGACATTGACGGAACATCCGGCAACGCAGCCGGTCTGTCTTGCAGGGTCCACGCAGCCACGCAGCAACACGCGTGCAAAAGGTTGCGATCGACGGTGCATTCACGGCCGTCATATCAATTTCCGGAGCCGCAACGTGCGATGCACGGTGCGTCATCCGATCGAGAACTCTCTGGCACGAGGGTAGGCAGCTCCGGTTGCCTTGGAGGACGGGCGGGGTGCAAAGCACCCCGTCCGCTTTCCGCGTTCGTGTTGTCGTTGGCCCCGTCTGGATTGCTTTCCCCGCAGGAATCGTTGTCATTGCGGCCGTGTCGAACGGCGCGTCATGATGCGTGATGGCGCGCGGTGGCGCCGATGCGGATCGGTGATGGTCGCGGCATGCGCGCTGCTGCCGTACCGGCACGGCGTGCGGCAGGCGCTGCCGGCGTTGCGTGGTACACGGCCGTTGCAAGGCCCCCGAGCCGTGCAACGGCTGCTTGTACGCTCAGGGGGTGCGAAGCATCGCGCGCAGGTCGTGCCGCCGGCCTGCGCCCCGGCGCACCCGCGGGCGCTGGTGCGCGGCATGCAGCGGCGCGCACGCGCTGCACGTGCGGTTGCGCTGGCGGCTCGCGTGCGGCCAGCCGGGGCGTGCCTTGCGACGTGGCTCGGCAACGGCCGGCGCGTCGGGTGCGGCCCGCGCGCAGAGTGCCGCGGCGAACCGTTGCAACGCGAGAACCGAGCCCGCGACGCTCTGGTACTTTTCGCGGCCGATCTGCCCGTCGAGCGTGACAAGCAATCCGGCTTCGCGTGCGAGCGCAAGCAAGGTGTCGATATCGTCGGACGGAAGGTTGCCGGACGACACGGCCTGGGTGGGCAGGGCGCGCGCGTTGCCCGACGCGCGCCGCTGGCCGTCCCGGCCCGGTAAGTTGCGATGTGTCATGGTTGGTCTCCTGCGCCAGGCCCCGCATGCCGGCTCGACGGCCGGCTGAGCGATGACCCGTATGAACGTTTCGTCCATGTCACCAGTATCGTGTCGCGCCCGTGCGCTGCCAAGCAGCGCGCGCTGAAGTCGCTGTCAGGTAATGCGCGTCGCCTATCGGAATCCGCTGACACGCAGGGCGGCCGATCGGCCGTCCCGGCGACGATCCGGCCCGTTCGTTCCGACGAATGGGCAGCGCGTGACGGACGTCGCTTGACGCATGATTTCGGCCGGTCTAACTTCGCCACTGCATCGGCGTCGGGCAGCGTCCATCGTTTGCCGGTCAGTCGGTGTCGCGCCCCGGGGTGGCGTGGCAGGGCTTCCAGTCTCGTTCGCGGGCAGTTTGCGCCGCGAATCTTGCGCGGTCGGTTCGGGGACGGACCGGCACGGCGGCACGCAACGTGTCGTTGATCGCGCGCAAACACGCGCTGGCGCATCGCACGCCGCGCTGCCGTTCAGTCTTTAAGCTTCCGGTACCTTCTTCTTTTCGTTCCTCGACCGTCAGGAGTCCGTCGATGTCCAAGGACAATTTGCTCGATTCACTCAAGGAAGCCGCCAAACAGCGCGCGATCGGTTCGGATCAGTTGCGTGCGATGCTCGACGACGAAGTGCGCGTGTTGTCGTCCGGCGCGCGGGTGCACGATTACATCCACGTGTTCGCGATCCGGAACCTGCGCGAACGGATGCGCCAGCAGGACGATTTCGACCACGACACGCGGGCCGATGCGCCGTCCGCCGACGCCGATCCACGTCCGAGCCATCGCCTGTGACGGGCTGGCGCCGCGGCTGATGTAGCGGCGCCTGACACCATCCATCACCTGGCCAGGGCCGGATCCTGATCGACCTTCATGCCTCCGTCGACAGCGAACCGGCCTGTTTCAACGCCCTTTCGATTGCAGTGCCCGAGATCGCCGGCACCGTCGCCGCGTCCAGCGGCGGGCGTGCGCGCGCATCGCCGACCGGCGCAACCCTCCTGACGATTCGCTGACAACCGGCATTGCGTTTTGTCATACGTTTCACTGAATTGTCACAGCGGCCTCAAGTAAGCGGCGCGATTGCCGTTTACCCGGTGAATTCGTCCACCGGGCGTTCGCGCTCCCTTACCGAGTCGTTGCCATGTTCTCGTCCATCCGGGCCCGCATCCTAGCCGCGTGCGTTGCCATCGTCGTATTCGCGCTCGTCGCCACCACGCTCATCAACTACTTCATCGCGCACTCGTACAACGATGATGCGATCGACCGCAACCTGACTTCCGTCGCCAGCGGCCACGTGGTCGGGATCGCCGACTGGGTCGCCACCCGGAGCCGGATGATCGCGTCGCTGCAGGACGCCGCGCTGACGCCCGATCCGCTGCCGGTGTTCAAGCAGATGGCCACGGCCGGCGGTTTCACGAACGTCTACGCGGGCTACGCCGACAAGGTGTTCCACTTCTCGGACCCGACCGGCATTCCGCCCGACTACGATCCGACCGGCCGCCCGTGGTACAAGCAGGCCGCGCAGGCCGGCAAGCCGGTCGTTACGCCGCCGTACGTCGACGCCGGCACGGGCAACCTCGTCGTCACGTTCGCGGTGCCGATCCTGCGTGACGGCGCGCTGAAGGGCGTCGTCGCAGCGGACGTCTCGATGGACGCCGTGATCGCGAACGTGAAGACGATCCACCCCACGCCCGCGAGCTTCGGGATGTTGATCGACAGCAACGGCCACGTGGTCGCGCACCCGGACGCGAAGCTCACGCTGAAGCCGGTCGCAGACGTGTCGCCCGAACTCGGCGCGACGAACGGCGCCACGATTGCAGCCGCGACCGCGCCCGTCGAGGTGACGGTCGGCGGCGACGCGAAGCTGGTGCGCGCGCGCCCGGTACCGGGCACGGACTGGTACGCGCTGGTGCTGCTCGACAAGAACGAAGCGACGGCCGGGATGCGCTCGTTGCTGACCGCTTCGCTGATCACGCTGCTCGTGATCGTCGGGGTGGCGTCGCTGATCATCGGCGCGATCACCGCGACCGCGTTCCGCCGCCTGTCGCAAGTGCGCCAGGCGATGGCCGCGATCGGCTCGGGCGCCGGCGACCTGACGCAGCGCCTGCCGGCCGACGGCCGTGACGAGGTGGCCGACATCGCGCGCTCGTTCAACAGCTTCGTCGACAAGCTGAACGACGTGATGCGCCAGATCCGCGATGCAAGCGAATCGGTACGCACGGCCGCGAACGAGATCGCGGCAGGCAACCAGGATCTGTCGTCGCGCACCGAATCGGCGGCGGCGAGCCTCGAGGAAACGGCCGCATCGATGGAAGAGATCACCGCGACCGTCGGCCAGTCGGCGGCAGCCGCCGGCCAGGCGGACGAACGCGCGGCAGCCGCGTCGCGGATCGCGTCGCATGGCGGCGTGGTCGTGTCGGACGTCGTCGCGACGATGGAAAAGATCGAGGAAGCATCGGGCCGGATCGGCGACATCATCGGCGTGATCGACGGGATCGCGTTCCAGACCAACATCCTTGCGCTGAACGCGGCGGTCGAAGCGGCGCGCGCGGGCGAGCAGGGCCGCGGCTTCGCGGTCGTCGCGCAGGAAGTGCGCAGCCTCGCGCAACGCAGCGCGCAGGCCGCACGCGAAGTGAAGGTGCTGGTCGAATCGACGGTCGCGAGCGTGTCGGCCGGGTCCGGGCAGGTGCGTCAGGCCGGCGACACGATGCGCGAGATCGTGTCCAACGTGTCGAACGTGACGACGATCATCTCCGAGATCACGCACGCGGCGAACGAGCAGACGCGCGGGATCCAGGAAGTGAATCGCGCGGTCACGCAGCTCGACGAAATGGTGCAACAGAACGCAGCGCTCGTCGAACAGTCGACCGCCGCCGCAACGGCGCTGCAGTCGCAGGCGAACGCGCTGGCGACCACGGTCGGGCGGTTCAAGGTCGCTTGACGCGGCTTGCGGGAAAGACGGCCGCGCCGCTCAGGAGCGGCCGTTGTCGCGCATCAGCGCAAGCCGGTTGTACAGCGTTTTCAGGCTGATCCCGAGCGCTTTCGCGGCGCGTGGCTTGTTGCCGTCGAAGTGGTGCAGCGTCGCCGCGATGAAGCGCTGCTGCGCATGGTGCAAGGTCGCGCCGAGCGGCAGCGCCATCGTGTTCTCCGACAGGCGCTCGGGCGGCATCGCCGGCTTCGGCAGCGTGACGTCGATGCCATCGTCCGCCAGGATGTACGCGCGCTCGATGGTGTTGTGCAGCTCGCGGACGTTGCCGGGCCACGAATACGCGCGCAGTGCCGCGATCGCTGCGTCGGTCAGCCGCTTGTGCGCGTGGTGCCGCGCGTTGAGCGCGTCGACGAATTCCAGTGCGATCGTCTCGATGTCGCTGTCGCGCTGGCGCAGCGGCGGGACGTACAGCGCAAACGCGGCGAGCCGGTAGAACAGGTCCTCGCGCAGCCGGCCGTCGCGCACGGCTTCGGCCGGGTTGTGGCGCGTGGCCGACACGATGCGCACGTCGAGCGGAATCGGCTCGGTGCCGCCCACCCGCACGATCACATTCGACTCGATCGCCCGCAGCAGTTTCACCTGCAGCGGCGCGGGCATCTCCGCGATCTCGTCGAGCAGCAGCGTGCCGCCGCGCGCGGCTTCGAAGACGCCTTCCCGTTGCGCGATCGCGCCGGTGAAGCTGCCTTTCTCGTGCCCGAACAATTGCGATTCCGCGATATCGGGTGGAATCGCGCCGCAGTTCACGGGGACGAACGGGCCATCGCTCCGGGCGCTGAGATCGTGCAGCCGGCGCGCGACGATATCCTTACCGACCCCGCTTTCGCCGGCAATCATCACGCTGGCGCGGGTCGGTGCGATCTTTTCGATGCGGCCGAGCAGCGTGCGCATCGCGGTGGACCGGCCGGACAACCGGCGGCCGTCTGCACGTTGCTTCGACCGGTTTGCGGTTTCTCCCATTGGCATGGATCGGCATTGGCGGGGCCGTTTTGAAAATCGGCACCACGCGTTCCGTTGATTGCAATATTTTCATCGACAGCGAAATGGCTGCGAAGGTGCCGCAAAATAGAAATTTCCAATGTGCGCAGCGGGGACGGAAGGAACAGACCATCGATTCCTGGCATGAATCGCGGCATTTCTGTGCGATCCAGGGTCGTATCGGTGCTTTTTTACATCGTTCGGATGAAAAAGCCGGTGGTGACCGTTGTGCGCCGATGCGGCCCACCAATCCGCCTGTGTCCAACCGTCCGCTGCAGCCCGGCCCGCAGGGCTGCCACGCGGCCAGGCAGCCGGCACGGCCCACCATTCGGCCATCCGCGGCCCGCGTCGGGCATGCCACTTGCTGATACCACCGGGCTCGCCCGGCACGCTCGACGGCAGGCCGGATGGTCGACCAGCGGCGTGACGCCGTGCGACCGGAGCCGGCGCGAGGCAAGGATGCAATGAGGACCCTGACCCGAGAGCTGTTACGGCAGGGTGCATGGATCGTGCTGGCCGTCGGGCTGGCGTCCGCGCTGCAGGCGTGGGCGGTTCGCGTCGTCGGCGAGCACACGCCATTTGCGCCGCTGCCTTTTTATGCAGGCGTGGCGGCAGCCGCATGGCTGACGTCGTTCGGCGGTGGCCTGGCTGCGGCCGCCGTGAGCGTGGCCGTGATCGGCACGCTGTGGTGGCGCGATGCGCCGCTGGCGACGCTGCTCGCGCAGGCGGGCGCATTCGTCGCGATCAGCTTCGTCGAGTGTGTGCTCGTGATGGCTGTGAAGCCGCTGCTTGCGAACGATCGCCTGCGCGATCCCGATCCCGATCCCGATGACGACGGCGACGCCGATGCCGATGCCCGCGAGCCGCATCGCGAGCCCGAGCCCGTGCCCGCCACCGCGCGCGAGCCCGTGCCTGACGACAGCCTGTTGCGCCACGTGGTCGACGCGTCACCGGACGCGATCGTCGGTGTCGATGCCGCACGCCGGATCACGAGCTGGAATCCGGCCGCGCGGAGGATCTTCGGCATCGACGCGGCGCAGGCCGCCGGGCGCGACGTCGCCGCGATGATCGCGCCGCGCTGGTTGCGGCACCATCCGTTGCCCGCGTCGTTCGCGAACCTGCACGCGTCGGTCGGTCCGCTCGACGTATTGTGCGTGCGACGCGACGGCGGCCGTTTTCGTGCGACCTTCGCCGCCGCGCCGATGGTCGATACGCAGGGCAACTGCACGGGCCTGTCGATGACGCTGCGCGATGCGCACGAACGCCGTCGCGGCGAGCGGCGCAACCTGCGTTCGCTGCGCGGCGCCCGCGACGCGCGTGCACAGGCTGACACGTCGAACCGGCTGAAGGACGAACTGCTGGCCACGGTGTCGCACGAACTGCGTACGCCGCTGAACGTGATCTACGGCTGGGTCGAGGTGCTGCGCAACGTCGACGGTCAGGGGCTCGCGCAACAGGCGGTCGACGCGATCGATCGCAGCGCGCGGTCGCTGTCGCACATGGTGGCCGACCTGCTCGACGCGTCGTCGCTCGCGACCGGCCGGTTGCGCCTCGAGCGCGTGCCGGTCGATCTCGTGCGGGTCGTGCGCGATACCACCCGCGAACTCGACGCGACGGCACAGGCGAGCGGGCTCGAGCTGTCGACCCACTACGCGATGCCCACCTGCGTGATTCCGGCGGACCGCGAGCGCGTGCGCCAGGTCCTGTCGAACCTGTTGTCGAATGCGATCAAGTTCACGCCGCCGGGCGGCCGCATCGTGGTGTCGCTGGCCCGGGCAGGCGAGCGCGTGCGGCTGTCGGTCGCCGATACCGGGCAGGGCATTGCGCCGGAATACCTGCCGCACCTGTTCGAGACGTTCAGCCGGCCCGAACGCGCATTCGCGTCGCCGAAGCGCGGCCTCGGGCTCGGCCTGTCGATCGTGCGCAACATCGCCCAACTGCATGGCGGCGACGTCGTCGCGACGAGCGCCGGCCCCGGACGCGGGACGACCGTCACGGTCACGCTGCCGGCCGGCTGGGACGTCGACGATCCGGTCGAAAACCTGCTGCACGCGGCGGGCGCACCGGAGACAGCGACGCTCGACGGCCAGCGCGTGCTCGTCGTCGACGATGATGCGACCTCGCGCGCGAGCCTCGCCGCGGCACTCGAAACGATGGGCGCGCAGGTGTCGACCGCGCAATCGGGGCACGACGCGCTCGACGTGGTGGAACGGCAGGCGCCGAACGTCGTGCTGTCGGATCTCGCGATGCCGGACGGTGATGGCTTCTGGCTGCTCGACCGCATCCGCCATTTGCCGGGAGGCAGCGGGCATCTGCCCGTCGTCGCGGTCACGGCCCACGCCGGTAACGCCGACCGGCACCGCGTGATGGCGGCCGGCTTCGACGCATATCTGCGCAAGCCGGTGGACATGCCGACGCTCGCAAGCGTGATCGCCGATGTCGCGCCGGACGCCGCGCACGATCGGAAAGAGCGCGGCCGGTAGCAGCCGGCGTGGCCACTTGCCCGGTCATCCACGAGGCAAGGAGGCGCGATGGACGCAACGGCAACCCGCGCGGCCGGTCCGTTCCGTCCCGACACACGGAGGTCCGGATGAAAACGAATCGAATCCACCGGCCGGCGGCGATCGTGCTGACCGCGATCGTCGGTACATCGACCGCCGCGTTCGCGCATGCACAGGCGGCACCGGCTTCGTCGGCGCGGGTCGCGCCGGGTGTCATCCGCCCCGGCACGACGGCCGACGAGGCCGGCATGACGCAGAGGCCGACCGGTATCGACGTCGAATTCGTCGACAAGGCCGGCATGATCGGCAAGGTGGAGCGGCAGGCCAGCCAGCTCGCGCTCGACCGTTCGTCGAACCCGGCCGTGAAGGCGTTCGCGCGCCGGATGGTCGATGACCACGGACGGATCGCGGGCGAATTGCGGCAGCTTGGCGCGGCCAAGGGCGTACCGGTGCAGTCGCGGATGCTCGTCGATCCGGCCGTGACCGCGTTGCGAACCAAAGAGGGCCATGCGTTCGACACGGCCTATGTCGCGCTGGCGGGCCCGCGCGCGCATGAAGCGGCGATCCGCCTCTACGAAGCCGAGGCGCGGAACGGCCGCGATCCGCAACTGCGCGCGTTCGCGGCCAACGCGTTGCCGACGCTGAACGCACACCTGGCCGCCGCCCGGCAACTTGCGCAGACGGTGGCGGCCGCGCACTGAGCGACGATCGCGCTACCGCTTGCCGCTGTCCGGGCTTTCAGGGGTTTCAGACGCTTCGGGGCCGCCCGGCGACGCCTCGTACGGCGGTGAGTCGAGCGCCGTTTCACCTTCCTCGATCAGCCAGTACGGCGAACTGTCGTAGTACGCATGCAGCGCCTCGGCCCACTCCGGATCGGCCATGGCCGGCCAGCGGTTCCGGTCGAAGCCGGGGGCTTCGCGCACGCGTTCGGTGGCGACCGGCAGCACGAAGCATTGGCGCTCGACGTCGAGCACGAGGACGTTCCACGGCACCGCGAGCAGCTTGTCGCCGATCCCGGGCAGGTTGCCCGACGACACGACCGCATACGCGATCCGGCCGGAGCGCACGTCGAGCATGATGTCGGCGACCTGGCCGATGTCGTCGCCGTCCATCGTCAGGACGCGATCGCCTTCGAGCGTGCGGGCAGCCATCACGTCGGGCCCCGGCCCGCGGCTGGCCGTGCGGCGGTTGCTGCCGACGATGCGCGTGTCGTCGCGCGACGGAGTGTCCGTTGTCATCGAATACCTCCTGGTCGAAGCGGCGCCCGGGCGGGCCGCGAGACATGAACGGGCGCCGGTCAGCGCCGGCGCGGCAGCGACACGTCCTCGAGCGTATTGGCGAGCTCGTCGCGCTCGGGGCCGCCCGCGCGCGTCGCGATGTCGCCGAGCGACACGATGCCGACCAGCCGCCGGTTGCGGTCGAGCACCGGCAGCCGATGCAACTGCACGTCGGCCATCCGCTGCTGGACGTCGCCGACACCGTCGTCCTCGACGCACCACTGCACGGGCCTGGACGCGACCGCCTGCACGGGTGTATCGGAAGAATGGCCGTGCGACAGTCCGCGCATCGCGAGGTCGCGGTCGGTCACGATCGCGACGAGTTCGGGGCCGTCGCAAACAGGCAGTACGCCGATGTCGAAGCGCCGCATCAGTTCGGCCGCGTGGCGAATCGTGTCGGTCGGCGCGACGCACACTACGTCGCGCGACATGATCTCGGTGACGCGATACATGAACGCCTCCTTCGTGAGCAGGACGATCCGGGAGCAGATGGCGTGCCGCGTGCGGGCCGCACACGCCGGGCCAGCGCAAGCCCGTTACTCGCGTGAACAGGCCCCGGGCGGTCAGGCGACGGAGAAATTTGCCAGCCCGCTTGTACATCTTCCACGGCAGCAGCCGCGAACGGGCGGGGCAGGATGTCAGTGGCCGATGCCCGTCATTGCGACGATCGCGAGCACGACCGCGCTTTCGATCGCCGCCAGCGCTGCGACGCCGGCGGCGCCGCTGATTTCATGCCATCTGCGTTCAAGGCGTTTCATCAGATCAACTCCGAATTGCTCCGGCACGCCGCTGCGCCGCCGCGCAGCGCGAGCCGGTTGCCGCCGTCAGCCGTGATCGGGGGGCGGGGAAGGGACGTGCGGCGAACGGCGTTCGTGCTCGCCGGACGGCTTGGCAGGATCGATACGGGTCGCGCCGCCAACGGCGGGCGGGTCGCTGGCCGGAAACGTCTCCTCGAGTCCCTCGTCGATGCGTTCCTCCGTCTTGTCTTCGGACGGCGGGCGTGACGTGGCGAGCCAGAGCAGTCCGGCAGCCGGTGACACGGCGTGGTGGCGGCCGGGGGCGTGAACGGTCATGGTCGAACCTCCTTGGTCATGGATACGGGCGCAAGCGCCATGCCTGCGCGGGGCCGACGGCACGACGCTTGCGCGTCGGCGAAACCGCACGGGGCGCGGCGCAGCCACGCGCGCCGTCGGCGTGAACGAGAGGACATCGTGATGAGTGCATCCAGGGAAAGGATACGTTACGACGCGAACGTATGCGGCGGCGATTTATCCCACGTGCGCGAGCGTTTCGACACGTGGAAGCGCGAGTCGCGGATCTATCGGCCCGAGCGGCGCATGTTCGACGGCAAGGACGAAGTACGCGAACTGAACGACGTCATCTATGACGGCCCCGAGCGCGCGCAGCGGGTGCTCGTCGCGGAATGCACGCCGTCCGACCGGTTCGCGCTCGCGGTATGGCTGACCACGGAGGGCCGCTCGATGTGGCTGGTGATGGCGGCGTACGACGATTGAGCACATGGCCGCGTCCGACCGGCGCGGGCACTCGGGCCGCGCAGGAGCGGGTACGCCGCTTGCACGCGATGACGGCGCCATCGAGATGCGCGCGCCGTCACGCAGGAGAGACATGAATACGCCATTCACGCTGCACCGCCCCGAACCGACGACACCCGACGTCGACCCGGACCCGACGCCCGGGCACGACGATCCTGTCGATCCGCCCGTGCCTGACGGGTTGCCTCAGGGCGACCCGCCGTCGCACCCGCCGCCGATGCGGATGCCGGGAGGAGGGCATCACCACCGTCCGCGCGAACACTGAAAAAAGGAGGACCCTCATGGACATTCACGTGCAATCGCCAGACAAGCGCGCGATCGCTCAGGTGCTGGGCCGCTATTTCGAATCGCGCTCGTTGCGCTATCACATCGAGGAACTGCCGGGCGGCGTGCTGCAGATCGGTTTCCGCGCCAGCGGCCACCCGGTTGCCGTCACTGTGTCGTTCGACGATGCCGCGTACGACACCTATACGCATTGGGACGCGAGCCAGAAACAGCTCGCGCTCGGCCGGCTCGCCGACGGCTTCTCGCGGATGATGTCGACGCGCAGCCCGGCCGCGCTGGCCGGTGACTATCACGTCGAGCGATTCTGATTCCACCACGCTTCAAAGGACGGTCGCTGCGCACGGCAAAGTGCCCGCGCGCAGCGGGCGCTTTGCGTCTGCGCGCGCGTCGCGTAGGATGTCCGTTAATTCAGCGCACGCTACGTTCGCGCCGCAGGCTGCCAGCCGCTGCAGCCGAAGAGGCACAATGCGCTTTACTTCAGGTTCGTTTCGCGCAACCGACGGGGACCTTGATGACTGTTGCTCGCCCTTTGCTGTCCCCCGGCGCACGCCGGTTCGTTTCCGGCGTGTCGGCCTGCGCGGCGCTCGCCGCGGCTGGCGCCCGCGACGCGTCGGCCCAGACGCCTTCGCCGCTCGGCGAGTGGCAATACTCGGCGGGCGTGCCGCTCGAAAAACTCTACGATCCGAACGTCTCCACCTGGGATATCAGCATGGGCGCCGCGATGACGCTGCAGCCGCGCTATGCAGGCTCCGACCGCTATCGGGTGATGGGCGGCCCGACGATCGATATCCGCTATCGCGACCTGTTCTTCCTGTCGACGGGCGAAGGGCTCGGCGCGAACGTGCTGCGCGGGCCGAACTGGCGCGTGAGCCTGTCCGTCGGGTACGACCTCGGGCGGCGCTCGGCCGACGATATCCAGCACCTGAACGGCCTTGACAACATCAACGCGGCACCGGTGATGAAGCTGGCTGCCGATTACGTGATCTCGAAGGAATTTCCGCTCGTGCTGCGCGCAAATATCCGGCGCAGCATCGGCGGCTCGAACGGCTGGGTCGGCGATTTCTCCGCGTACATGCCGCTGCCGGGCAGCAACGAGCATTTCTTCTGGTTCGCGGGGCCGACCGTGTCGTTCGCCGATTCGCGCTACATGAACAGCTGGTTCGGCGTGAGTCAGGGCGCCGCCGCGCGGTCCGGGCTGCCGGCCTATTCGTCGGGGGCCGGGATGAAGTCGTTCGGCGCGGGCGTGACGATGGCCTGGTTCGTGAACAAGCACTGGTTCGTCACGATCGACGGCGCGATCGAGCAGCTCGTCGGCCGCGCCGCGCGCAGCCCGATCACGCAGCAGTCGACCAACGGCGTGTTCGACATGTCGGTGAATTACCAGTTCTGAGCGGGGCCGGGCAGCCGATGGCCGAAGGGGCGTGCGGCATCGGCCGTCACATTTGATATGATTCCGACCTGTACAAATGTACAGTGATCAATCCCCGTGACGCCTGCATCGCCGACGCCCCCGGCGTTTTACTACCTGACCAATTTCGAACGCGCGCTCGCCTGGCTCGGCGCGCGTTACGACGACCTGTTCGACGCGCACGAGCACGCGTTCGTCCGGCAGTTCGCGACGCTGCCGCAGGCGTCGCGCGCGCTGCTCGTGCGGATGCTGATGCGCAACGGCTCCGACTTCCGTGCCAGCAAGCTCGTCTACGACGAAATCGGCTGCGCGCTCGACGCAGCCGCGCCGCTCGTCGAACTCGGCTGGGTCGATCCGGCGCCTGCGCTGACGCTCGACGAACTGTTCGCGCTGTCGACCAAGGCCGATCTGCTGCGCATCTTCCCGGCACTCGCCGCGCATGCGGGCGAGCGCAAGCCCGAATGGCTCGAACGGCTGCGTCCCGCGCACGACGTCGCGCAATCGTTCGACGCGTGGTGCGCGCAGGCCGACGACCGCGTGCTGCGCGTGACGGTCGGCGCGCTGTGCGACCGGCTGCGCCTGATGTTCTTCGGCAATCTGCATCAGGACTGGAGCGAGTTCGTGCTCGCCGATCTCGGCGTGTTCCAGTACGAAAGCGTGCCGATCGCGCCGTCGTCGCGCGCGTTCCAGCAGCGCGGCGACGTCGATGCGTATCTCGCGCTGCAGATGTGCCGCGATGCGCTCGACGCCTGGCCCGACGATCTGCCGTTCGACGACCTGATGCGCGCCATCGACGCGGTCGGGTGCGCGCAGCCGTGGCTTGCGACGCGCCGCGCGAAGCTGCTGTTCGCGCTCGGGCAAACCTGCGAGCGCCGGGCCGACTGGGCCGCCGCGCTTGACGCGTATGTGCGCAGCGCATGGCCCGGCAGCCGCCATCGACGGATCCGCGTGCTCGAACGCTGCGGGCGTGACGACGATGCGCTCGCGCTGGCACTCGATGCGCGCGGCGGCTTCGAGAGCGACGAGGAGCGCCAGCGTGTCGAGCGCATGCTGCCGCGCCTGCAGCGCCGGCTCGGGCAGCGCGTCGAACGTGCGGCCGCCGCGGCGGACGTGCCGCGCGAAACGCTCGTGCTTGCGCGCCCCGATGCGTTCGTCAGCGTCGAATTCGCGGTGCGCGACCATCTCGCGCAACCGGCGTCGCCGGTCCATTACGTCGAAAACACGCTGATCAATTCGCTGTTCGGGCTGCTGTGCTGGGAACCCGTGTTCGCCGCGGTGCCCGGTGCGTTCTTCCACCCGTTCCAGCGCGGCCCGGCCGACCTGCACGCCCCCGATTTCGTCGCGCGCCGTGCGGACGCATTTGCGGCGTGCTTCGCACAACTCGATTCGGGTGCATATCGCGACACGATCCGCCGGCATTTCGCGACGAAGGCGGGGCTGCAATCGCCGTTCGTGTTCTGGGGCGTGCTGAGCGACGAACTGCTCGACGAGGCGCTCGCGTGCCTGCCGCCCGAGCATTTGCGGCTGTGGTTCACGCGCCTGCTCGCGGATATCCGCAGCAACCGGTCGGGGCTGCCCGATCTCGTCCGCTTCTGGCCCGGCGAGCGCCGCTACGAACTCGTCGAGGTGAAAGGCCCCGGCGACCGCCTGCAGGACAACCAGACGCGCTGGCTCGCGTACTGCGTCGCGCACGGCATCCCGGTGCGCGTGATCGATGTCGAGTGGGCCGGTGAGGGCGTCGCGCACGCCGAAGCGGCGGGACTGTCGGCATGAGTTACGTCGTCGCGGTGCGGGCGATGTGCGAGTTCACCGCGCGACGCGGCGATCTCGACCTGCGCTTCACGCCCGCGCCGACCGCGCTCGAAGGCATCGCCGGCCACGGTGCGGTCACGTCGAATCGTGGCGCACGCTACGAAACCGAGATCGCGCTGACGGGCACCTGGGGCACGCTCACCGTGCGCGGTCGCGCGGATGGCTACGACCCGGTGGCGAATCGCCTGGAGGAGATCAAGACCTATCGCGGCAGCCTCGATGCGATGCCGGCCAATCACCGCGCGCTGCACTGGGCGCAGGCGAAGGTCTATGCGCACCTGCTGTGCGACGCGCGCGGCTTCCAGGAAATCGATGTCGCGCTCGTCTATTTCGACATCGTGTCCGAACGCGAGACGGTGCTGACGCAAACGCTGGGAGCGGCTGAACTCGCGACGTTCTTCGCCGAGCAGTGCGCGTGCTTCGTCGGCTGGGCGGAGCGCGAGACGGCCCACCGCACGGCGCGCGATGCAGCGCTGCGCGCGCTCGCGTTTCCGCACGGGCAGTTCCGCAGCGGCCAGCGCGAGCTGGCGGTGGCCGTCTATCGCGCGGCACGTGATGAGCGCTGCCTGATGGCGCAGGCGCCGACCGGCATCGGCAAGACGGTCGGCACCGTGTTTCCGCTGCTGAAGGCCTGCGGCGAGGGCGAGCTCGACCACGTGTACTTCCTGACCGCGAAAACGCCCGGCCGCGCGCTCGCGCTCGAAGCGGCAACGACGCTCGGCGCCGGCACGCCCGCGCTGCCGCTGCGCGTGCTGGAACTCGTCGCGCGCGACAAGGCGTGCGAGCACCCGGACAGCGCGTGCCACGGCGAATCGTGTCCGCTGGCGAAAGGTTTCTACGACCGGCTGCCGGCCGCGCGCGACGCGGCGATCGAGGCCGGGCTGCTCGACCGCGACACGGTGCGCGCGGCCGCGCTCGCGCACGACGTCTGCCCGTACTACCTGTCGCAAGAGCTCGCGCGCTGGTCCGACATGGTGATCGGCGACTACAACTACTACTACGACGGCAGCGCGATGCTGCACACGCTCGCGCAGCAGAACCAGTGGCGTGTCGGCGTGCTGGTCGACGAAGCGCACAACCTGCTCGATCGCGCGCGCAAGATGTACAGCGCGTCGCTCGATCCGTTCGCATTCGCGGCGGCCCGCGAGGCCGCGCCCGCTGGGCTGCGCAAGGCCTTCGACCGGCTCGCCCGCGCGTGGGGCACGGTCAGTCGTGCGCAGGCCGAGCGCTATGCCGCGTATCCGGAGATACCGGGCCCGATCGTGTCGGCCGTGCAGAACCTCGTCGCAGCGATCGGCGAGCACCTGACCGACGCGCCGCGCGCGAACGGCGACGCACTGCTGCGGTTTCATTTCGAGGCGATCCAGTTCGGCGTGCTTGCGGAAGCATTCGACAGCGCGTCGATCTTCGACGCAACGCTGCACAGCGAACCGATGCCGCGCCAGCCGGCGCTCGACGGCGTCGCGTCGGCCGGCCGCCGGCGACGCGTCCAGTCGACGCTGTGCGTGCGCAACGTGATTCCGGCCGGCTTTCTCGCGCCGCGCTACGAAGCCGCGTGCGCGACCGTGCTGTTCTCGGGCACGCTGAGCCCGTTTCACTTCTACCGCGACACGCTCGGGTTGCCGGGCGACACGGGCTGGCTCGACGTCGACGGGCCGTTCCGCGCCGAGCAATTGACGGTGCGCGTTGCGAGCCACGTGTCGACGCGCTGGCGCGACCGCGACCGTTCGCTCGAACCGATCGTCGACCTGATCGCCGCGCAATACGCGACGCGGCCCGGCAACTACCTCGGCTTCCTGAGCAGCTTCGACTACCTGGGGCGCGTGGTCGCGCTGATGCAGACTCGGCATCCGGACGTGCCCGTCTGGGCGCAGGCGCCCGGCATGGCCGAAAGCGAGCGCGACGCGTTTCTTGCACGCTTCGACGCGGGCGGGCGCGGTGTCGGCTTCGCGGTGCTGGGCGGGGCGTTTTCGGAGGGCGTGGACCTGGTCGGCGAGCGGCTGATTGGCGCGTTCATCGCGACGCTCGGGCTGCCGCAGGTCAACGACGTCAACGAGCAGATGCGGCGTGCGATGGACGCGCGCTTCGGCAACGGCTACGACTACATGTACCTGTATCCGGGCTTGCAGAAGGTCGTGCAGGCGGCCGGGCGCGTGATCCGCACCGAGCACGACGAAGGCGTCGTGCACCTGATCGACGACCGTTACCGGCGGCGCGAAGTGCGCGATCTGCTGCCGCGGTGGTGGCGAATCGGGTGAGACGGAAGAAGCGCTGCCGGCAGACGGCCGATTCCGGCAAGTGGGTGCCATCCGTCGCGTAGCGAGATCGGGCGGCCGTGGACGCGGCCTGGGTGGGTGCTGCCGCTACAGCACATTCAGCATCGCGAGCGCGGCTTCCTGCAGGTGCGGCAGGACGCGCCGCACGGCCGCGTCGGTCGTCTCCGCGCCGATCGGCATGTTCGTGCTCAGCGCGGCAACCACTTCACCGTGACGGTTCTTCAACGGCACCGCGATCCCGCGCACGCCGACCTGCAATTGCTGCTCGATCGCCGCGAAACCGGCGTCGCGCGCCTGGTCGACCTGTTCGAGCAGGCGGGCCTTGTTGGTGATCGTGTGCGGCGTGAACGGCGGCAGTTCGGTATCGTCGAGCCACGCGCGCACGGCTTCGCGATCGGGATGATGGGCGAGCAGCACGACGCCCGGCGACGTGAGCGGCGCCGGCACGCGCGCGCCGAGCACGAAGCCGGTCGTCATCACGCGCGACACACCGTTACGCGCGATGAATACGAGTTCCCAGCCGTCGAGCACGCTCACGTACGCCGACTCGTTCAGCGATGCGCTCAATTGCTGCAGATAGGGCTGGACCGTGCGCGGCAGGCGCGCCGAATCGAAGTACGACCAGCCGACCCGCAGCACGCGCGGCGTGAGGCCGTACAGCTTGCCGTCGGTGTACACGTAGCCGAGCGATTCGAGCGTCAGCAGGTAGCGTCGCGCGGCCGTGCGGGTGAGGCCGGTGCGCGCGGCGGCCTGGGTGGGCGTCATGCGTGCGTGCTGGCTGTCGAACGCCTCGAGGATCGCCAGGCCTTTTTCGAGGCCGGCAATCCAGTCGCGTCGGTCGAGTTCGGGCTTTTTCATCGTCGGAAGGGGGCTGAGTGCGCGGTAATCGCGCGCGAATGGGCGATTATCGCGCAGATCGGCTCTGCCGCGACGCCCAGCCGGGGCTTGTACGATTCGACGCTGGATGTGTGCCCCGAGCCCGGAACATGACCGTCGACGACAACCGGCGATACGCCGAACGATCGGAGCGGCCGGACGTGCACGCCTTATGTGGAATACACGCCGAGAGTCTTGCGGCTATTGCGCCGCATTGCAGGGACGATTGCTCTGGCGAAGCCGCGCTAGAATCGCCGCCTCGACTGGAACAGAACAATGAAAATTCGCGAATCCGTGTTGGCCGTGCTCGTCACGGCCGTGCCGCTGCTTGCCGCGGCGAATCCTTCGTCCGGCACGCCGCTCCCGAAGCCGACCGTCGACGTGCGTGCGTGGCCGCGCATGACGTCGCCGACATTCGGCTGCTACGTCGAAACGACCTTCGGCTACCGTGACAAGCGCTTCAATTGCGCGTTGAAGAAGTACCGGAACACCGGCGACGCGTGCAAGAACACGCAGGCCTACTACGAAGGCCCGGCGTTCCCCGACCGGCTCGCGGCCAGCGTGCATCCGCTCGCGACGAAGGTCGATCTGGACTGGGAGCAGGGCCGGCTGCAACTGGTCACCGTCACGCTGAAGGGGACGTGGAACGAAGCGGACGTGCGCAAGGCGTTCGGGCTGCCGCGCGCGGAAGGGAGCAAGCTGACCGAAGCGGAGTTGCGGTCGGAGCCGAGCAACCTGATGGACACGAGTGTCCAGTATCCGTCGGCCCCGCTCGACAAAAGCCTCGCGAAGCGCCCGAGCAACCCCGCGCGAGGCACGACGGCCGTGATGCTCTACGGGTTCGACCACATGGGCGGCGGCGATGTCGATTGCGGGGGAGGCGAGTAACGCGGGAGGAGGCGGCCGGCGCAGCCGCCGACCGGGTGCGGAGGATGGTACGGCGCCCGGATGACCGGCGCCGTACCGTCAGGGTTTTACTCGCTGCTCGTCCACTCGACGTTCGCGCCGACCGAGCGCAGGTTCTCGACGAAGTGCGGGTGCGCGCGGCGGATCGGCAGCGCGTTCATGATTTCCGAGCGGCCTTCGATGCTCGCGGCCACCATCAGCAGCGCGATCGCGACGCGGATGATGTACGGGCTCTCGACGCGCGCCGGCGTCAGTTGCAGCCCGCCGAACGTGATCAGCCGGTGCGGATCGGACAGCAGCACGTGCGCGCCGAACTTCGACAGTTCGCCAGACCAGCCGAGCGCACCGTCGTACACCTTGTTCCAGAACATCGCGCTGCCTTCCGCGCGCACGCCGAGCGCGATGAAGATCGGCAGCAGGTCGACCGGCAGGTACGGCCACGGCGCGGCTTCGACCTTGGTGAGGATGTTCTGCGTGAACGGCCGGCGCACGCGCAGCGGGCCGTCGCGTTCCGCGCGCGACCAGCCGTCGCGGTGCGTGACGTTGACGCCGAATTTCGCGAACGTGCGATCGATCAGCGGGAAGTGCTCGGGCGACGAGTTGCGCACCGTGATGTCGCCGCCCGTGATCGCGCCGAGCGCGAGGAACGTCGCGATCTCGTGGAAATCCTCGGCGAAGCGGAACTCGCCGCCGCCGAGCTTTTGGCCGCCCGTCACGCACAGCCGCGACGTGCCGATGCCCTCGATCGCGACGCCGATCATCGCGAGGAACTGGCAGAACTCCTGCACGTGCGGCTCGGACGCGGCATTCATCAGCGTCGACGTGCCGTTCGCGGTCGTCGCGCACAGCGCGAAGTTCTCGGTGGTCGTCACCGACGCGTAGTCGAGCCAGTGGTCGTTGGCCGTCAGCGGGCCGTCGGTGCGGACGATCAGCGAATCGGGCGTGCGCTCGATGTGCGCGCCGAAGCGCTCGAACACCTCGACGTGCGGATCGATCTCGCGCACGCCGAGCGTGCAGCCCTTCACGTCGTTCTCGAGGCGCGCGACACCGAAGCGCGCGAGCAGCGGCGGGATCAGCATGATCGACGAGCGCATCGCTTCCGGCAGCCGATGGACGGCCGGATCGAACTTCGTGTTGCGATGGTGGAGTTCGAGCAGGCCCGTCGTGAAGTCGACCGACACGTCGCTGCCGAGCGTGCGGAAGATGTCGAGGATCTTGCGCACGTCGGTGATATCCGGCACGCCGATGAGGCGCAGCGGCTGATCGGTCAACAGGGTGGCGCACAGAATCGGCAGGACGGCGTTCTTGTTCGCGGACGGCTTGATGTCCCCGCGCAGCGGAGTGCCGCCGTGGACGATGAGATTCGACATGATATGGGGGCGTATCGGTGACTGACGTAGGCCCATATGATGCCATTGGTCGGCGGGCGGCGTGGAATGTTCAGAGGGGAAAAGGGGGAATCGCGGCGTGTAACTGACAGTGTTTGACGTCGCGCGCACGCACTCGACGCAGTGGCGCCGTTGCCGGTCGCCGTCGAGCAATGCGTGATGGCCGGCCGCGGGGCTGGCCGGCCATCCGGTGAGGCTGTTACTGCGCCGCCCGCATCCGCGCGGCGACCACCAGCGAAATCAGGCAGCCCACCGCGAGATAACCGGCGACGAGGTGCCACGAACCGCCGGCCACGCTGACGAGGCCGACCGCAATGAACGGCGTGAACCCGCCGCCGACCACGCTCGCGAACTGGTAGCCGACGCCCGCGCCGCTGTAGCGGTATTCGGCGCCGAACAACTCGGTGAACAGCGGCTGCTGGACGCTCACGACCATGTCGTGTGCCGCATTGGCAAGCAGGATCGAGAAGATCACGATCCACGCGATCGATCGTGCCTCCAGCGCGATGAAGAACGGCACCGCCGACGCGACGCCGATCAGCGCGCCGATCAGGTAGATGCGGCGCAGGCCGTAGCGGTCGGCCAGCCACGCGAAACACGGGATCGTCACGCAGCTCACGGCGCCCACCAGCAGGCCGATGTTCAGGAACAGGTCGCGCGACATGCCGAGGTTGGTCGTCGAATAGCTGAGCGCGAACGCGGTAACGATATACATCGTGAACAGTTCGGCGAGGCGCAACGCGATGATCAGCAGGAATGCCTTCGGATGGCGCGTGAGCGCCTCCAGTACCGGCAGGCGCAGTTTGCGGTTGCCGTGTTCGACTTTCTCGACGAACTCCTGCGATTCGTCCATGTTCTTGCGCACCCACAGCCCGATCAGCACGAGCACGATGCTGAACACGAACGGC
This sequence comes from Burkholderia lata, assembly GCF_000012945.1. Lineage (NCBI taxonomy): Bacteria > Pseudomonadati > Pseudomonadota > Betaproteobacteria > Burkholderiales > Burkholderiaceae > Burkholderia > Burkholderia lata. Next base: position 1,851,591 of record NC_007511.1, on the reverse strand, counting down.
AGGCGCCAGCCCCACGACTTGAATGCGGCCTCGCCGAGCGTGTGGCTCAGGATCGACACGATGCCCGTGGCCAGCACGAGGCCGACACCGTAGCCGACCTGCACGCCGCTGCTGTAAAACGCCTTTTTCTGCTTCGGCGCGCTTTCGACGGCCATCAGCGCCGCGCCGCCCCATTCGCCACCGACCGCGAAACCCTGGATCGCGCGCATCAGCACCAGCAGCACGGGTGCCCACCAGCCGATCGTCGAGAACGCCGGCAGCAGGCCGATCGCGACCGTCGACAGCCCCATCAGCATCACGGTCAGCACCAGCATCCGCTTGCGGCCGAGCCGGTCCCCATAATGGCCGAACACGACGCCGCCGAGCGGCCGGAACAGGAAGCCGACGCCGAAGGTCGCGAACGCGGCGAGCGTGCCCATCGTCGGGCTGACTTTCGGGAAAAACTCGGAATTGAATACCAGCGCGGCGACGATCCCGTACAGCAGGAAGTCGTACCAGTCGACAACGGCGCCGACGAAGCTGCCGATCGCGGCCTTGCGGGCCTGGCTGCGTATGCGGGCGCTGGCGGCGGCGTCGAGGGTGTCGAAGGTTGGGGTCATGGCGGTGTCTCCTGGCACGGCGCATCGAGGAATCGTGGCGGCGCCGCGTCCGATGCTGCATTGAAGTCGATGAGTGAACGGAGAATAGGGCGCGCGCCGCATGGCGGCAATTGGCCAATCGGACAGAGTGCGCGATTATCGTTCAAGTCCGTGCGATTATCGAACGCTTTCCGGGTTTGCACTAGGCGGCATGACGATATCCCGTTTGGCCAGGGTGTGCCGCCGTGAACGAACTGGTTAAAATCTGCAGCATTGATAACTCGCCCGTTCGGGGCGGATGCGCGGTCGCCACCCTGGCCGCGCATGCCGCACGCAACAGGCGCCATCCCCATCGACGCATGCCCCCGGAGACTGGAATGCCCGGCAATTCCCACCCCCTGTCCAGCGATACGCCGCCCGTTGCCGATCCGGCTGCCAATCCGCTCGGGATGGCCGGCCTCGAATTTGTCGAATTCGCGGCGCCCGTGCCGGAGGCGCTCGCGCAGCGCTTCGAGCAGCTCGGGTTCAAGGCGATCGCGCGGCATGTCAGCAAGAACGTCACGCTGTACCGGCAAGGGCAGATGCATTTCCTGATCAATGCCGAGCCCGATTCGTTCGCCGCGCGCTACGCGGAGGAATACGGGATGGGCGTCTGCGCGATCGGGCTGCGCGTGGCTAGCGCCCGGCGCGCGTTCGAGCGGGCGATCGAGCTCGGCGCGTGGGCGTTCGAAGGCGAGAAGGTCGGCGTCGGCGAATTGAAGATTCCGGCGATCCAGGGCATCGGCGATTCGCACCTTTATTTCGTCGACCGCTGGCGCGGGCGTGACGGCCAGCGCGGCGGCGTCGGCGATATTTCCATCTTCGACATCGATTTTCGGCCGATCGACATCGCGACCGCGCATACTGATCTCGAATGCGTGGGCGTCGGGCTGCAGCAGGTCGATCATTTCACGCAGACCGTCGGCGCGGGCCGCATGCAGGAGTGGCTGGATTTCTACCACGACCTGCTGCATTTTCGCGAAATCCACGAAATCGACGCGCACTGGCATGTGTCCGAGGAATCGCGTGTGATGGTGTCGCCGTGCGGCGCGGTGCGGATTCCGGTCTATGAGGAAGGCACGCGGCGCACCGAGCTGATGCATGCGTATCTGCCCGACCATCCGGGCGAAGGGGTGCAGCACGTCGCGCTGGCCACCGACGACATCCTGTCCTGCGTCGATGCGCTGCGAGCGAACGGCGTCGAATTCATCGAGCCGCCCGCCCGCTATTACGACGACGTCGACGCGCGGTTGCCGGGGCACGGTGTCGATCTCGATGCGCTGCGCCGTCGCGCGGTGCTGGTCGACGGCGAGATCGGCAGCGACGGCGTGCCGCGTCTGTTCTTCCAGACCTTCGTCAAGCGCCGGCCGGGCGAGATCTTCTTCGAAGTCGTGCAGCGCAAGGGGCACCACGGGTTCGGGGAAGGGAATCTCGCGGCGCTCGCCCGCGCGCGCGACGCCGGCTGAGCGACTGCGAGGCCCCGGGCATCACGCGTTACACGGCAAGCCTCACGCGCCCGCGGCCGGCACGCGGTTCGGCGCGGGGTCGTTCGGCTCGCGCAGCACGCACGCGGTGCCGCCCGGCGTGTACATCGACACGACACAGCGGTTGCACGACGTGCAGCCCGACTGCGCGAGCCGGCCGTCGCGCAGCCCGTTGACGAAGTCCGGCTCGAACACGAGCGCGCGTGCGAGCGCGACTGCGTCGAACCCTTCGCGCATCGCCAGCTCGACGTTCCCGCGTGAACGCACGCCGCCGAGGTAAGCGAGCGGCATCCTGACGGCCGCGCGCACCTTCTTCGAGTGCTCGAGGAAATACATCTCGCGAAACGCGCCCATCTTCGGCTCGGTGAGCTTCTGCAGCGCCATCGCGGTGCGCACGATCGCGTTGTCGGCATTCGCGCGCGCCTCGCCGGGCAACGGGCTGCCGAACAGTTGCCACACCGATTCGACGTTCATCCCGCCGCTGAGCACAAGCAGGTGGGCGCCTTCGGCTTCGAGCCGCCGCGCGATTTCGCACGCGTCGTCGGCCGTACCACCGCCGCGCACGCCTTCGGTCACGCCGATCTTGCAGACGACGGCGAGATCGCGGCCCACCGCATCGAGCACGCGGCGCAGCACCTCGACCGGGAACGTGGCGCGCCGTGTCGCGTCGCCGCCGTACGCATCGCGACGGCGGTTATATAGCGGCGACAGGAACTGGCTGAGCAGATAGCCGTGGCCCATGTGGATCTCGACTGCATCGAAGCCGGCGTCGCGCGCATGGCGTGCGGCCTGCGCGAATTCATCGGCGATGGTCGACATCTGGTCGCGCGTCATCGCCTGCTTCAGGAAGCGGCCGCTCATCACGCCGACCTTGTTGAGGCCGCCCGATGCGCTCAACGGCCGTCTGGTCGACAGCGAAGGCAGGAACGTGAAGCAGCCGCCGTGCGTGATCTGCGCCGATGCCGCAGCGCCGTGGCGATGGACGGCGTCGGTCAGCGCGCGGAACTGGCGCACCGTCGGCACGTCGAGCCGTGCCTGGTCGACGAACGTGCGGCCGTCGTCGCTGATCGCGCAGTATGCGACGGTCGTCAGCGCGGCGCCGCCTTCGGCGATGCGTTCGTGAAAGCGCACGAGCGCGCGCGACGGCACGCCGTTCGGCGTCATGCCCTCATTGGTGGCGGACTTGATCAGGCGGTTGCGCAGCGTCAGCGGGCCGATCTGCAGCGGGCTGAACGCGGTTGTGAGGTCGACGGATTCCATGAGGGGGCGGGCGTCGGGAATGGGCACGGCGACCATTGTGCGGCGGTGGTGCAGGCGCGCATCGTCCGGGTGGATGAGCCGGAGGGCTGACGGGGGCCACCCGGGCCGGCCTCACGATCCGCGAACAGTGTCATCCGGCGTGATGGGTTGCCGGCTGCGTTTGGTCCAGCATCGCGGCGGATGCACCGGCTCAGTCCGGGTGAGGGCCGATGCGCCGGCGCAACCGGTGCCCAACGGGATCTCGATGGCGGCGGATGTGTCAGTCCGACCCGGATGATCTGTCGAGTCGGTGTATTGAATCGCCGTATCCGGTTCTCAAGCCCGGCCGATGCGCCAGCGCAACCTGTAACGAACGTGGCGTCGAGTCAGCGCATCGGAAGCCACCAGACGCTCAAGCCCGCGCCAAACCCGACCGCCAACTGTCGAGCCATTACGCGAGATCGCCCGCTCCCAGCTTGCGCGCCTGCCGACGCATGCCGTCGAAGATGGCGTCCGCCACGTCCGCCGGAAAATCCGCCGGAATCTGCGCGGCGGCTTCGGCGATCGCGGGTTCCGTGCGTGCGACGACGGCCGCCATCGCAGCGCGCACGTCATCTTCGGTCAAGCCGACCCGCCGGCCCTGCGCGATCCAGTGGCGCGACTGGATCTCGCCGATCACGTAGTGCCGGTTCTTCCCGCACACGGCCATCGCGAGCCGCGCGCGGCGCGGCGGAAGCTGGTTGCGGCGCGTGCCGATGATCGGATGCGCGGACAGCACGTCGTACAGCGGTGTGCTGCGGTACGTGTTGCCGGGCAGGTGCGCGATGCTGAAGTTCTTTGCGTGGCCGTCGATCGCCGCCAGCACCCAGAACACCAACTGCGCGACGAAGAAATTCATTCGGTCGGGTGCGGCGTCGGCCGAATTCGCGAGGATGCCCATGATCGTCTCGATGCCGGGGCCGCCGTCGGATTCGTATTTCGCGCCGGAGGGCGTGCCGGTCGCCTGGCACATGTCCTCCTGCGGCAACCGCAGGATCCACGTGCGGTCGCGCGACGGACGCCGGTCGAAGCGCTCGACGATCAGCGCCTTCTGGTCGTCGAACCGGCCGATTTCGCACGGTGCGACCGGCAAACCGTATGCGGCGACGAGCTTCGAGCACAGCCATTCGTTTTCGACGGACGTCCGCATGTCGGCCTGCATGTTTCCGACGCGCCCGAGCGGCAGCTTGAAGATGTGCGTCGTCGGCGTGCTGCCGGACGGCCGCAGCCAGCGGTTTCCCTGACGCAGCAACGCGGTCTTTTCCTGCGCACCGGCAATCGACAGGCGCAGGTCGCCTTCCGGCTCCGCGCGGCCAGGCAGCGGCGCGGCGGTCGCGTGGCGCAGCACGTCGGCAACGGCCGCGTCATCGAGCGCCGTGCCGTCGATCGACTCGAGATCGACAGGCGTTTCGCCGGGCGGCAGCATCTGGACCGCGCCGACGCAATCGCGGCCGATCGACGCGAGCAGTTCGAACGGCGCCGTCGATCGAAGCCGGTAACGCTGGGCGATGCGGCGGCGGATCGGCTCGCTGTCCGGCAGCAGGTTGTCGAAGTAATCGGCGACGATCGTGCCCTGGTGCGGCTGGTTCCCGGGCGTGAAGGGCAGCGAGAGCGACAGCGGCCGCCCCTGTGGATCGTCGAGCCACGTCGGCAGGTAGACGAGACGCTCGACGCCGCGCCGGACTTCCCAGTAGCCGACCGGAATGCCGTTCATCCACAGGTCGAGCCGGTCGTGGCGAGCACGCGTGGCCATCGTCACCAGTCCTCCCGCTTCGAAACCCGTGGCTTGCCGGGTGTTGTGGTCGCGGGCCGCTTGCGCTTGGCGCCGGTTGCGGGTTTGGCTGGATTCTGGGCCGGCGTGGTGCCGCGCGCCGTATCCTGCTTGCGTTTGCTCGCGGCCGGTTTGCGCACCGCCGGTGCGGCATCGGGCGCGGGAGCCGGATCGGCCGATGCCGCCGACACGTCCTGCTTGCCCAGGGCGAGCGTCATGTGAACGCCGAGCGTGTTCAGCACCTTGAAGAGCCGCTCGATGCTGACAGCCGACGGGTTGGCCTCGAGCTGCGCGTAGGATTGCTGCGTGACGCCCAGGCGGGCGGCCAATTGCGCCTGCGTGAGGCCCGCGGCTTTCCGGAAGCCGACGAGTATCGGACGCAGCTGGGTCAGGGTCTGGACAGGAAAGGCCATTGGGCGCTCCGCAGAATAACAGGCGATCGTTTGTAATCGAAAAATACAGTCTATGGCATGTATTGTCAAAATACAAACCAGAGACTGTATCCAGAAAAAACAAACGATCGCCTGTCAAGCGAAAAACCCGCCTGCCATCCCGTGTCAACGCTTCACGCCACTCGCAGCGGGCTCGCGAGCGCACCCCGCGCGCTTTCCGGATCGTCGTCGCCCAGCGGAATGAACGCCATGATCTCCAGGTCGTGTCCCGACAGCGCAGGCAGCCGGAACGGGCTCGACAGCACGTTCAGCCGCCGCACGCCAAGCTCGCGCAGGATCTGCGAGCCGATTCCCGTCACGCGTCCGTCGCGGCGCGCATGGCTGGCCGGCGCCCGCATCGGGTCGCCGCGCATGTCGCAGTCGAGCAGCACCGCCACCCCGCAGCCGGCCGCGTCGATCCGTTGCAGCGCGGCGTGCAGTGGCCACGAATGCGCGGACGGCTCCGCATCGAGCAGGTCGAGCAGCGAATGGCATTCGTGCACACGCGTCAGCACGGGCGTCGACGGATCGGGCTCGCCGCGCACGAGCGCGAGATGCGGCGCGCCGTGCACGGTGTCGCGATACTCGATCGCGCGGAATCGTCCCCACGGCGTATGCAGCGGCCGCTCGCCGACGCGTTCGACGAGCGATTCGTGCTCACGCCGGTAATGGATCAGGTCGGCGATCGTGCCGATCTTCAGCCCGTGCTGCGCGGCGAACACCTTCAGCTCGGGTAGCCGAGCCATCGTGCCGTCGTCGTTCATCACCTCGCAGATCACCGACGCGGGCGTGAGCCCGGCGAGCGCCGCGAGATCGCAGCCGGCCTCGGTGTGCCCCGCACGCACGAGCACGCCGCCCGGGCGCGCGGCGATCGGGAACACGTGGCCGGGCTGCACGAGATCGTCCGGGCGGGCGCCGGCCCGCACCGCCGCACGGATCGTATGCGCGCGATCGGCCGCCGAAATGCCGGTGGTCACGCCTTCGGCCGCCTCGATGCTGACGGTGAACGCGGTACCGAACGGCGTACCGTTGTGATCGGCCATCGGCGGTAGCTTCAGCTGCTCGCAGCGCTCGGCGGTCAGCGTCAGGCAGATCAGCCCGCGCCCGAAGCGCGCCATGAAATTGATCGCGTCGGGTGTCACATGATCGGCCGCGATCACGAGATCGCCTTCGTTCTCGCGATCCTCTTCATCGACGAGCAGGACCATCCGGCCCGCCCGCAGCTCGTCGACGATCTCCAGCGTGCCGGCGAGCGTCATGGTGCCTCCGTCGCGTCGAACGCGCGGCGCAGCGCATCGGCGCCGAAGGTCAGCACGCGGTCGGCCGCATCGACGGCGCCGAGCATGCTCGCGAAACCGTGAAGCTGCCCAGGCCAGCGCACGAGCGTCACCGGCGTGCCGGCCTGCGCGAGACGCAGCGCATACGCTTCGGCCTCGTCGCGCAGCGGATCGAATTCGGCGCTGACGATCGTAGCCGGTGCCGCGCCCGCGACGTCCGGCGCAGCGAGCGGGCTCGCAAGCGGCGACGCGCGATCGGCGCCTTCGTCGAAATACTGGCGCTTGAACCAGCGCATCATGTCCGCCGTCAGGAAATAGCCGTTGCCGAGCGTTTCGTACGACGGATGCTCGGTCGCGCAATCGACGACCGGATACAGCAGCAACTGGTGCGCGATCGCAATGCCCGAGCCACGCAACTGCAGTGCGGCGACTGCCGCGAGATTGCCGCCGGCGCTGTCGCCGGCCACGGCCAGCGCGCCGGCGCGTGCGCCGAGATCGCGCGCGCTGGCGGCGGCCCAGCGCATGGCGTCGCATGCGTCGTGCGCGGCAGCCGGGAAGCGCGCCTCGGGCGCAAGCCGGTAGTCGACCGACAGCACGAGCGTGCGCGCACGGGCCGCGAGGCTGCGGCACAGGTTCGCGTGCGTATCGATCCCGCACGACACGAAGCCGCCGCCGTGGAAGAACACGGTCAGCGGCAACGGCCCGTCGACCGCGGGGCGATACAACCGTGCGGACAACTGACGGCCCGACGCGGGAATCTGCCAGTCCTCTTCGGCGACGACAGCGTCGCCTGGGGCAAACGCGCCGCCGTCGGCAAGACTCGCGCGATACGCGGGAACGGTGAGTTGCGCGAAATCGATCGCGGGTGCCTGGGCGAACGCGGCGAGCAGCGCCTGCGCCTGTGGGTCGAGCGGCATGGGGACTCCTGTCTGAATCGTATGCGGTTTGAATCAGGTAAACCCGTGTCGCGGTTTTCCCTGAGTCCGCGCCGGACGCTTGCCGGCACGGCCTGACGGGCATTCCAGCGCAGCGGGCAGGGCGCCACATCATCCGATCGGACGATGGTTCGTTTGCACGGATGGCCAATTCTCACCATTCAGTGAATCTCCCGATGACGCCGGAATTTAGACGCGTCTTAATCATGGCGGCGCGGTTGGGTCGCGCCGGAAACATGTCGTATGGAGGATGGAGCGTGCTGATGGAGACGAGATGGGCTCCGCAAGAGAGCCAGGCAACCAGTGACGAGGCCGACATCGGCGTCGCGGATTTCAGCGAGCTGATGGCGCGCATCTACCAGGGGCCGCTGGAGACGCCGCCGTGGGCCGGTGCGCTTGAACTCGTCCGTCGCTGGCTGCAGGCCAACTACGTGACGCTGATCCTGCGCGCGGCCGCGAGCGACCGCCGCGCGCCGCTGTCCGTGCACGCGTCGGAATTCGGCCCGGTGGTGCCGGGCGACGGCGAGGCGTCGTACAACAACTACTACTATTCACTCGACCCGTTCGTCGGCCTGCCGGCCGATCGCGTGGTCACGGTCGACGACGTGTTCGGCGACACGGGCTGGCTGTCGAGCGAGCTGTACAAGCAGTTCCTGAAGCCGCAGGACGTGCGCTATATCCTCGGCGCCGACCTGCGCACGTCGTCGGGCGTCGAGTGCCGTTTCCGCGTGTGCCGCAACCACGCGTCGAAGCAGTTCTCCGCACGCGACAAGGCGATCTGCGCGCTACTGCTGCCGCACCTGAAGCGCGCGGTGGAATTGCATTCGCGGCTCGACACGGCCGAGGTCGAACGCTCGATCTATGCGAACGCGATCAACCGGATGCAGATCGGCACGATCACGCTCGACGAGAACGGCACGATCATCGACCTGAACAGCGTGGCCGACGAGATCCTCAAGCAGAACAACGGTCTGACGATTGCGCGCGGCACGATCGAGGCGACCGATGCGCAGGAGAACCGCACGCTGAAGCGCCTGATCCGCCATGCGGTGATGGGGCACCACGGCACGGCCGCGGCGACCGTCGAGGCGATGCCGATCACGCGCAGCTTCGACAAGCCGCGCCTCGGGCTGCTGGTGCGCACGGTGCTGCTGTCCGACTGGTCGGAGGACAACAAGCGGCGGCCGGCCGTCACGCTGTTCCTGCGCGATCCGGACCGCAAGCCGCAGGGCGCGCAGGAAATCATCCGCAAGCTGTTCGACCTGACGCCCGCCGAGACGTCGCTCGCGTTGCTGCTGACGAACGGGCTGACGCTCGAGGAGGCTGCGGAGGAATCGGGGATCAGCAAGAACACGGCGCGCACGCACCTGCGCGCGATCTTCTCGAAGACGGGTGTCACGCGCCAGGCGACGCTCGTGCGGATTCTGCTCGGGAGCGTCGTGCCGCTCGGGTAAGCGACCGCCAAGGCCGATTCATCGGAACCGGCCGCATTCGTCTGGCGATACATCGACGTGAGTCAACGCGTCGTGTGTCGCACGACGATGGCGTTGACCGCATGCAAAAGAGGCTCGCACGGTGCGAGCCTCTTTCCATTCAGCGCAGCAGATGGCAGCTACCTTGCCACCCGCGATGCAGCGCGATGCTCCCTACGTTCGCGAGCCACGCGTCGACCGATCGGCCCATGCCGACAGCGCGGGCCACTGCGCACAGCCGCGCCGGATGAAACCGACACCCGTACGGATCACAAGCGCGCCGATCGCGAGCGCCGCCAGATCGTCGAGACGGCCGAAGCCGACCAGTGCCGCGCTCATCGCGAGCGCCGCCAGCAGCGACGACAGCGCATCGGTCCGCACATGCCAGCCGCTCGCCTCGAGCAACGCTGAACCCGTCTCGCGCGCCTTGCGCAGCATCCAGTGCGACAGCACGGCCTTGCCGGCGAGCGTGACGGCGACGAGTGCGAGCGTCGTTGCGCCCGGCTGCACGACGGGCGGCGTCGCGAACCGGTTCGTCGCATGCCAGATCATCTGCGCGCCGGTCGCAACGAGCAACGCGCCGAGGCCCGCGAGCGCGAGCGGTTCGTAGGTCGGGCGTCGCTCCGGCGGCAGGCGCGCGTCGAGCCGGCACGCAACGAGGATCAGGGCATCGGCTGCGAGATCGATCGCCGCGTGTGCGACGTCCGCGAGCAACCCCGACGAATGCGCGGACCACGCCGCGACCGTCTCGACGACGAGCAGCAGCAGGTTGATCGCGAGACTGACGGCGAGGGCGCGGGACGTGGCCGCATAAACGTGGGGCGTGGCGCGCGACGTGCGCTGCATGGCGGATTCGTCTGTCGATAGCGTGGGTCAGACCCGAACGCTACCGGTCGACGGTGGCAGCTCCATGACAGGCGCCGGACGCGGCCCGGCCTGTCAGCGCTGGCCGTCCGCCGACGGCAGCAGCGCGGCGAAGCGATCCGCGAGTGTCGGGCGCGACCGCGCGGGCCAGATCGCGCCGAGTTCGAACAGCGGCAGCGCGGCGCCATCGCGGACGGTGCCGTAGGCGACGCCTTCGAACGCGAACGTATGGATCGACTGCGGCAGCAGCGACACGCCGCATCCGGCGGCGACGCACGAGACCACGGTGAGCGTGCGGTTCACGTCGAGCACGATGTCGACCGGGTGCCCGGCCTGCCGGAATGCGCTGAGGATGCCGGCGCGGATCAGCGGCAACTGGTCGTGCGGAAACCACACGAGGCCGGTGCCGGCGAGATCCTCCAGCGTGACCGTGCCGTCGGGCTGGCGCCGGAAATCCTTCGGCAGCACGGCGACGAGCGGATCGCGCCGGATCAGCTTCTCGCGCATTCGGCCGTTGACGGGGACCGGCGTATGCAGCAGCCCGATGTCGATCTCGCCGCGCTCGAGCGCGATCGCCTGCTCGGCATTGCTCATCTCGCGCATCACGAGTTCGACGTCGGGCGTGCTTTCGCGCAGCGCGCGGATCGCGCGCGGCAGCGTGTCGAACAGCGCGGCGCTGACGAACCCGATCGTCAGGCGCCCGGCGCGCTGCGCGCCGATCTCGCCGGCCCGGTGCGCGGCCGCGTCGAGGCGCGCGAGGCTCAGGCGCAGGTCGTCGACCATCGCGAGGCCGGCCGCCGTCAGCGTGGCCCCGCGCCGCGAGCGATCGAACAGCCGGACCCCCAGTTCCTTCTCCATCCGGTTCAGCGCCTGGCTGAGCGCCGGCTGCGCAATGCCAAGTTCGTTGGCCGCGCGCGTGAAACTGCCGGTATCGACGATCGCGAGGAAGTAGCGAACGTGCCTGATTTCCATAAGCTCACGTTATGAATAATTATTCAAAACATAGTAGCGAATTATCCCCACGCTTCATAGGATGCTCATCGAGCCACGACATCCGGCGCCCGGCGACGGAATGACCCCACGAGGAGACCCGCATTGAACTGGACCCGCGAGCTATCGACGACCGAACGGCGCACCTTGCGCGGCTGCTTTGCCGGCTGGGCACTCGACGGGCTCGACACGCAGATGTTCAGTCTCGTGATCCCCGTGCTGCTCACGACCTGGGGCATCGGCAAGGGGCAGGCCGGCCTGATCGGCGGCGCGACGCTCGTATCGGGCGCGCTCGGCGGGTTGCTGGCCGGGATGATCGCCGATCGCTACGGGCGCGTGCGGGCGCTGCAGATCACCGTGTGCTGGTTCTCGCTGTTCACGTTCCTGAGCGCGTTCGCACAGAACTTCGAGCAGTTGCTGGTGCTGAAGGCGCTGCAGGGGCTCGGGTTCGGCGGCGAGTGGACCGCCGGCGCGGTGCTGCTCGCCGAAACGGTCGGCGCGCGTCATCGCGGCAAGGCGATGGGCATCGTGCAGAGTGCCTGGGGCTTCGGCTGGGGCGGGGCCGTGCTGCTGTACATGCTGGTGTTCGCGTGGCTGCCGGCCGAATGGGCGTGGCGCGTGCTGTTCGCGATCGGCGCGCTGCCCGCACTGCTGGTGCTGTATATCCGCCGCGCGATTCCGGAGCCGCCGCGCGCGGCGACGCCGGTCGACGCATCGGCGCAGGCAACGGCGAGCGCCGACGAAGGGCCGACGATCGGCATCTTCGACCGCTCCGTGGTGCGCGCGACGGTGGTCGGCGGGCTGATTGGCGTCGGTGCGCACGGCGGCTATCACGCGATCACGATCTGGCTGCCGACCTACCTGAAGACCGAGCGCCACCTGTCGGTGCTGGGCACCGGCGCATATCTCGCGGTCGTGATCGTCGCGTTCATCTGCGGCTGCTTCCTCAGCGCGTACCTGCAGGACCGGATCGGCCGCCGTCGCAACGTGATGCTGTTCGCCGCGTGCTGCGCGGTGATGGTGAACCTGTACGTGTTCCTGCCGCTGAACGACGTCGCGATGCTGCTGCTCGGTTTCCCGCTCGGCCTGTTCTCGGCCGGCATTCCGGCGACGCTCGGCACGCTGTTCAACGAGCTTTACCCGCGCAACGTGCGCGGCCGCGGCGTCGGCTTTTGCTACAACTTCGGCCGCATCGTATCGGCCGGCTTCCCGGTGCTGGTCGGACGGATGGGCGAGTCGCTGCCGCTCGGCACGGCACTCGGCATCGACGCGGGCATCGCGTACGGGCTGGTCGTGATCGCGGTGTGGTTCCTGCCCGAAACGGGCACCCGCCGGCTGTCCGGCGCGGCGCCGGCCGGCAACGCGGATACCGAAAGCCAGCCGCGCGCCGAGGCGTCGCTGTAGGGTTCGCCGCCTCACGCCATCGAATCGCCCGGCAGTGCATCGGCCGGGCGCCGCTTGCAGACTCGTCATGGATCGTCTCGTGAATCACCTCGTCGAACAGGCTCCGGCCGCGTCGTCAGTGGACGCGTGGTATGCGGGGGACCCGGCCGTGGCCGCCATCGATGCGCATGCGCACGTGTTTGCGCGCGGCCTGCCGCTCGCACCCGTGGTCCGGCATGCGCCCGACTACGACGCGTCGCTCGACGCGTACGTCGCGCATCTCGCCGCGCACGGCATCACGCACGCGGTGCTGGTACAGCCGAGCTTCCTCGGCACCGACAACACCTACTTCGTCGACGTGCTGCGTCGCTACCCGCGCCGCTTCCGCGGTGTCGCGATGGTCGATCCGTCGATTTCGGACCGCGATCTCGATGCGCTCGACCGGGCAGGCGTGGTCGGGATGCGGCTGAACCTCGTCGGGCTGCCGATCCCGGATTTCGGCGCGCCCGACTGGCGCGCGTTGTTCGCCCGTATCAACGCGCTCGGCTGGCATGTCGAGATCCATCGCGGCATCGAGGATCTGCATGCGATCACCGCGCCGCTGCTCGCGCAGTCGTGCACGCTGGTGATCGACCATTTCGGCCGCCCGTCGCCCGCGCTCGGCGAGCGCGCGCCCAGCTTCCGCCGCCTGCTGTTGCTCGCGGATACCGGCCGCGTCTGGGTCAAGCTGTCGGCTGCCTATCGCAACAACCTGGCCGGCGACGGCGCGATCGATGCATTCGGTGCCGCGCGAGCGCTGCGCACCGCGTTCACAGCCGAGCGGCTGGTATGGGCCAGCGACTGGCCGCACACGCAGCATCGCGAGCGCGTCGATTTCGATGCGACGGTTGCGGCGCTCGAGCGCTGGCTGCCCGACCCCGGCGAGCGCCTGCGCGTGCTGCGCGATACGCCGCGAACCCTGTTTCGTTTCGACCAATGAGGCCCTGCATGTCCGATCACACCGCACTTCGTCGCGCCGGGTTCCGGCGCAGCATCGCCGCCCGCCAGGGGCTGCTCGTCGCCGGCACGTTCAATGCGCTCAGCGCCAGGGTCGCGGCCGATCTCGGCTTCGGCGCGCTGTACCTGAGCGGCGCCGGCGTCACCAACATGTCGCTCGGGTTGCCCGATCTTGGCTTCGTCGGGCTCGGCGAACTGGCCGAGCACACCGCACGCGTGCGCGATGCGGTCGAACTGCCGCTGATGGTCGATGCCGATACGGGCTTCGGCAATGCGCTGAACGTGCTGCACACCGTGCGGACGCTCGAGCGCAGCGGCGCCGACGCAATCCAGCTCGAGGATCAGGTGCTGCCGAAGAAATGCGGCCATTTCGCGGGCAAGGAAGTGATTCCGGCCGGCGAGATGGTCGGCAAGCTGAAGGCGGCCGTCGATGCGCGTGTGGACCCGAACCTGCTGATCGTCGCGCGCACCGATGCGGCTGCCGTCCACGGCATCGACGACGCGATCGAGCGTGCGCATCGCTATGCGGAAGCGGGCGCCGACGTGCTGTTCATCGAGGCGATGGACACGGCAGAGGATGTCGAGCGTTTGCCGGCGCTGTTCGATACGCCGCAACTCATCAACATCGTGATCGGCGGCAAGACGCCGACGCGCTCGCGCGACGACCTGGCGCGTCTCGGCTACGGCGTGGTGCTGTATGCGAACGCAGCACTGCAAGGCGCGGTGCACGGGATGCAGGCCGCGCTGACGGTGCTGCGCGATACGGGCCGGCTCGACGAAGACCCCGCACTCGTCGCGCCGTTCGCCGAACGGCAGCGGCTCGTCGACAAGGCCCGCTTCGACGCGCTCGACGCCCGCTATGGGGCCGACCGCGCGTAATCGCGCCGGCGCACGGGCGGCAAGGACGACCGCCCGGCACACCTTCGCCAGGACAGGAGACAACCCGTGGCAACTTCACCTAACGGAGCGGCCGGTGCGCCGCCGCGCATCGGTTCGATCGTCGGCGGCCTGGCCGGCAACCTGATCGAGTGGTACGACTTTCTCGCGTACAGCATCTTCTCGATCTATTTCGCGCCGGCGTTCTTTCCGGCCGACCGGCCGACCGTGCAGCTGATGAACACCGCAGCGATCGCGGCGGTCGGGTACATCGCGCGGCCGGCGGGGAGCTGGCTCGTCGGCCTGTATGCGGACCGGCGCGGACGCAAGGCGGCGCTGACGAAGTCGGTGCTCGCGATGTGCGCGGGATCGATGTTGATCGCCGTCACGCCCGGCTACGCGACGATCGGCGTGCTCGCGCCGGCGCTGCTGGTCACCGCGCGGCTGCTGCAGGGGCTCAGCATGGGCGGTGAATACGGCACCAGCGCAACCTACCTGAGCGAGATCGCGCCGCCGGACCGGCGCGGCTTCTACGTCGGCTTCCTGCAGGTGAGCGTGGTCGCCGGCCAGCTCGTCGCGCTCGGCCTGATGCTCGTGATGCAGCGGATCTTCGCCGGCACGCACGACCTCGAACATTGGGGCTGGCGGATTCCGTTCTTCGTCGGCGGCGTGCTCGCACTGTTCGCGCTTTACATGCGCCGCAACGTCGTGGAAAGCGACGCGTTCATCGCCAGCCGGGCGCGCGCGGCGAAGACGCGCATGACGGCCGACCTCGCGGCCCACTGGCGCGAACTGCTGCTCGCGATCGGGATCACGGTCGGCGGCACCGTGGCGTTCTACACGTACACGGTCTACATGCAGAAGTACCTCGTCAATTCGGTCGGGCTGCACAAGGAAACGGCGACCTGGATCTGCACCGCCGCGCTGCTGCTGTACATGCCGCTGCAACCGCTGTTCGGCCTCGTGTCGGACCGCGTCGGCCGCCGGCCGGTACTGCTGTGGTTCGGGATCGGCGGCACGCTGCTGTCCGTGCCGATCTTCACGACGCTCGGGCACGTGCACGAGCCGCTTGCGGCGTTCGCGCTGGTATTCGCGGGACTGGTCGTGCTGAGCGGCTTCACGTCGGTGCACATGCTGGTCAAGGCCGAGCTGTTCCCGCCGCAGATCCGCGCGCTGGCGGTCGGGCTGCCTTATGCGCTGACGACGGCGATCCTCGGCGGCACGACCGAATTCGTCGCGCTGCGGCTGAAGGCAAGTGGCAACGAGACGATGTTCTTCTGGTACGTCGCCGCGTGCGCGGCGATCTCGCTGCTCGTGTACTGGCGGATGCCGGAGACGCATCCGACAAAGCGCGAACGCGCGTCGCGGCCGGCAGTCGCCGCGCCGGCTTCGCGCTGATCCCGCACCGGTGGGTTACTGCGTCTGCTGCGCCGTGAGTGGCGCGGCGGGCGTCACGGTGCGGGCGGCAATCGCTTCCGGCGTATCGTCCGGCCAGGACGCGGCGCTCTGCATCCCGGGCGGCGGCGCCGGCAAGCCGCCGGGCATGACCGCTTCGTTGCCATCGCGGCCGCAGCCGGGCAGCCAGCCGGACACACCGAGGCTCCAGATCAGGGTTGCAAAGAGGCGCATCGTCACGCTCCGGCGCCCGGGCAGCGATAGACGCTGCCGGTCAGCGTGACGCCGGTCTGCCGCAGATAACCGCCTTCGCTACCGTCGAAACTCCCGCTCTGCACGCCGCGCTGCGTGAGCAGCACCACGACGTTGCCGCCGAGTGCGGCCGCGCGGTTCTTCAGGTCGTTGCGCGCGCCGGTTTCGAGCGTCGTGTCCGGAATGAAGCCGCCGATCAGGAAGTTGCCCTGGCTGCCCGTCACGTCACCGAGGTGACGGCAGGTGCCGCCGGGGTCGCGCATGACGATGCGCACGTCGCGGCTGGCAGCGGAAGGCTCGAGCGGCGCGCACGCTGCCAGCGCGGCAGGAAGGAACAGCAGCCAGACAGGTCTCATGTTTCCGCCGTTTCGAATGCGCGTGATCGCGCGACAGCGCCACTTTAGGGGCGCCGACGCGTCGGCACATCGGGCGAAGGTCGTGCGTTCGGGCCGCAAAGGATGCAACCAAAGTCGCAGACGGTGCGTATCGCCCAGGCGGGTTGCGCGATGCGGGAATGCAGGTTGGAGAGCGGGAAGCGCTGCCGCCAGCGAACGTCAGGCCTTCGGCGCCATCAGCCCCTCCCGCCACGCGAGCGCGACGGCCTGCGTGCGATCGGACAGATGCAGCTTCGACATCACGTTGCCGAGATGCGTCTTGACGGTTTTTTCCGTAATGCCGAGCGTCGCGGCGATGCGCGCATTGCTGCCGCCTTCTGCCAGGCAGCGCAGCACCTCCAGTTCGCGCGCGGTCAGCGCGGCGAACGGGCTGAGCGGCGGCTTGCGCAACGCGCCGATCATGCGCTGCGCGATGCCGGGGTGCAGCGTCGGTTCGCCGTGGACGGCCGCATGGATCGCCTGCAGCAGACGCTCGCCGCGCATCGATTTCAGCAGGAACGAATCGGCGCCGGCGTCGATCGCGGCGAGGGCGAGCGCATCGTCGTCCGACGACGTCAGCACCATGATGTGCGTGTCGGCGCTGGCTGCCCGGATCGCGCGAATGGCGGCGGGCACGCCCGCTTGACCCATGCCGGGCATCATCAGGTCGAGCAGCAGCACGTCGGGACGATGCGCCCGCACTTGCTCGACCGTCGAGGTTCCGTCGTCGGTTTCCGCGACGATCTCGAACGACGCATCGAGCCGCAACAGCCCGCGGATGCCTTCGCGCACGACTGCGTGGTCATCCGCAATCAGGATGGTGGTCATGCCGTCTCCATCGGATTGAAATGGACGGTCACGCGCGTGCCGTCCGCGCCCGACGCGATGTCGAGCATGCCGCCGGGCAGCGCATCCGCGCGCCAGCGCAGGTTGCCGAGACCCATGCCGACCGGCACGGCAGCCGGGTCGAAGCCGCTGCCGTCGTCGCGCACGACCCAGCGCCAGCGCGACGCCGGCGTACCGGGGGAGGCACGCACGGCGTCGCCCGGTTCGCACGCGATGTCGATGCGGCGGCAGCCGCTATGGCGCAACGCATTCGCGGCGGCCTCGTGCGTGATCATCAGCAGTTCGTGCGCGGCTGACGGGTGGGCGTCGAGTGCATGCGCGGTGCTTTCCGGCAGATCGAGCGACCAGTCGATGCCCGAGCCGGCCAGCAGGTCGTGCACCGCCTGCGAAACGGCTGCCCGCAGGCCGTCCTCAGCGATCGCGGGCAGGCTGAAGCCGGTCACCACGTTGTCGAGATCCTGCTGAAGATGATCGGCCAGGCGCCGCGCCGCACCGACGGTCGGCAACAGGTCGGGGTGGCGCTGCGCTTCGTACTCCAGCTCGGTCAGCTTGAGGCCGAGCACGAAGCTGCGCTGCTTCGCGGTGTCGTGCAGGTCGCGCGCGATCCGCGTGCGCTCGACCGACACCGCGAGCGCCTTCTGCATCCCGAACGCACGCGCGAGCGCATCGGCCATCCGGTTGAAATGCGCGGCCAGTTCGCCGAGCTCGTCGCGCGACTGGTCGGCGATCCGCGCCGACAGGTCGCCGGCCGCCCAGCGATCGGCCGCAGCCGTCATCCGCCGGACGCGCCGCACCAGCAACCAGACCAGCAGCCCCGCGAAGCTCGCGCCCATCGCGCCGAGATACAGCACGGTGCGTATCAGGTCGTACGCCGACGCATCGTCGGCGATCTCGTAGTGCAGTTGCCAGCCCGGCCAGTAATGGACGCCAATCTGCGCGATGGCGCCGCCCGCCAGCGCGACGGGCGTGACGATGGCCCAGTCGCCATCGCGGCGCAGCATCGTGTCGGGCGCGGCCAGATTGGTTGAAGCAGCAGAGAACGCGTCGGACAGCAGCGGCGACGCGGCCGGCGCGGTTGCGCATCCGGCACCGTCCGGCCGTGCAATGCGCACCTGGAGCCGACCGGCGCCGAAGAAGCCCATCATCGGCGCGAAATCCATCACGTCGCGTGCGCCGACGCGTGCGATCTGCCAGAACAGGGCGTCGGCCGCCGCGCGGCACGCAACCGGGTCACGCAGGTCGACGGTGCCGGTCGCAGCGGCCAGCGCAGGGCGGTCGAGGTTGCCGAGAAACCGGCGGATATCGCTTTCGGCATGCGCACGCCAGAGCACGCTCGTCAGCACCGACGACAGCACCATCGCCACGAACCCCACGACAATGAACGTCGGCACGAGCTTGACGAACAAGCCTCGGAAGCCGATCCGGAATGTGCGCAACGCGGGCTCCTCGTTCTTCTGTTTTCTTGACGGACGCACCGGATGGATGCCGACGACACGGCAAGGCAGCGCAACCGGCTTTCAATTGCGCAATGTTGACGGTTTTCGGACGCGGTTGCAGGGGCGTTTTCGCCGGGAGGGTGGATCGGCGCCCGCAATGGATTCAATAACAGTCCGGTCGCTTCACCAGCAGTCCGTCGGGTGTGTGCCGACCGGTATCGAGTGTCGACAGAAGCATCGTCCGCACGGGCGGCCCCTCCGGGTCGTTGTAGTGAACCATGCCATGCCTGATCCCCGTGATGACGATCACGTGACCGATTTCGTCATCGGACTCGTCAGGCCTGTCCAGGAATTTCCCCGCGGCCCAGATTGGACCGAACTCCGTCAGTACCGCGGCCAGCCACTCGGGCGTAATGACCGTCGGCTGATTGAGCGCCATGAGTCCTTCGACCGCGCACAAGTCGGGGATCCTGGACGAGGGGAGCCCCTGGTCCGCCCGCCATAGCGCCGGAATGCCCAGACGCGGCCCGGGGCGATGGAAGTACGAAACCATGCACGCCGCCGCATACCAGCACGCGTTTTTCAGGGCTTTGGAGCCTGACTTGGTCTTCTTGACGCCGCTCTGATCGACCATCGGCACGTTCAATCTGACGTCCACCATTTCGGGTCCCCAGGCAGGAGTGATCCATAAGCGTATGAAGAATCGGGCGCGAGGACAACCTCGTCGAGAGGGGCGGCATGCGCACGGATCGTGGGCGCCGATCGATTACACGCAGTACCGGAGCGATATGCGTCAATCTCGACATTATAGAAATAATGTCAAATTATTAGACTTTGAGGATTGGATATTTAACGGTTTACGTTATATTATTTACGAAATCACCGACCCAACCCCGCCATGTCCGATCTCGCTGCCGACGAATCCCGCCTGACCGCCGAAATCGAGCGTCTCAAGGCCGACTTCCCGAAAACTCGCGAGCTGTATCGCGAAGCCTGCGCACTGCTGTTCTTCCGCTTCGGCATCACGCCTACCGCGAACCGCCTGTACCAACTCGTCCGCAAGGGCAGCATGAGCACGCCGACGGCCGTCCTCGGCGAGTTCTGGGCCGAGCTGCGGGAAAAGAGTCGCGTGCGCATCGAGCATCCCGATCTGCCCGCCGATCTGCAGGCGGCCGCCGGTGAGCTGGTTGCAGCGTTATGGAGTCGGTCAAGCGCCGACGCGTCAGCCGCGCTCGACGCATTGCGCGCCGAAGTCGAAGCCGAGCGGACGGCGGCGAAGGCGGAAGTCGCGGTGCTGCAGGCCGAACTGGCTCGCACCGAAACCGCGCTGGAGCAACGCACGGCCGCCCTGCTGGCCGCGCAGGTGCGCATTCAGGAACTGGAGCAGGTGAGGGCGGCGGACGACGCATCGCGGCAAGCGCTGCAAGCGGATATCGAACGCCTCACGGCCGACAACGCGGAAGGCGACCGTGCACTCGCGCAGGCACGCGCGGATTTCACCACCCAGCTCGACCGATTGCGCGACGATGCCGGGCGGGCCGAGGAACGCTTGCGCGCGTCGGAGAAGCGGGCGCTTCAGGAGATCGATCGCGAGCGGCTCGCGGCCGCGCGGCTACAGAAGGAACTCGATGTGGTGGCATTGCGCACGGAGCAGCGCGATGCGCAGCAGCGCAAGGATGGGGCTGCGCTGCAGGCGCAGCTCGGCGACGCGCTGCACCGATGCGGCGTGCTGCAAGGGCAGCTCGACGGCGCGCAGGCGACCGATGCCGCACGGGGCAAGGAACTCGATGCGCTGCGGCGCGAAATGACAGCGCTCTCGCGCCGGTCGGCGCTGCGTGGCGCCAAGGCGGCGCCAGCCGCACAACGGGACGAGCGGAGGGCGCGCACGCGAAAGCGCGCAGACGAAGCGCCGCCGCGTTGACGGAGAAACCGCCAGCGTGCGTCAACCGAAGGCGACGCACGCCTGAAGCCTGAAGCCTGAAGCCTGAAGCCTGAAGCCTGAAGCAGGCAAGCGACCAAACCCCCGATCGCCCACCCACCTACCAATACCAATCAACTCGACACATACCGCGACGGCAACGCCGGCGCGTCCGCCGGAATCGTGACGAGCGACGTATTCAACCAGCCCTGCGGCGAGCCGTTCGACTGCGCATACGCACCGACGTAAGGCATCATCCGCGTCGTCTGATAGACCTGCGGCGTCCACCCGGCCGGCGCGAGGAAGATCGACGTCGCGCGCTTCTCGCTATACGCGGACGCACCGTACGTCGAGATATTCCACAGCGTCTGCTGATACGTCGCATAGTCGGCGTTGTGCCGCGAACCGCCCGCCTGCCAGCCCTCGAGCTGGATGAACGTGTTGTACGTGCCGGCGCCCGCGAGCAGGTTGTTCACCGTGCGTCCATACAGGAAAGACAGGATCAGCCCGCAGTTTGCCGGCGCGAAATCGCTGCCGACGCTCAGGTAATAGCGACCCGTCGTGTTCAACACCGACGCGTAGTGCGAGTTGCCGATATCGGTCGACGTCGTCAGCCCGCTCGCGCCCATGAAGCTGTCGAACGCCTGCATCGTGACGCCCGTCGGCAGGTCGCTCGTCGCGCTGATCGCGACGATATGCGAGCCGGCCGCGAGCAGCGTCAGGAACGCGGACAGCGTGCCCGCGATCCAGTTGCCCTGCGCATCGACGAACGGAAACGCGCGATAGCCCGTGAGCGCGAACACCGCCGGATCGGAGCCGGCCTGCCACGCGATCTGCGGCACCCACATCGCCAACGGGCCGGCGTTCGACGCGCTGGACACATACTGCTTCAGCGCGTCGATGAGCTGAGCATCGGCAGCGGGCAGTACGCCATAGGCCGCGCCGTTCTGCCAGCGCTGCACCCATTGCGCGACGAAGCCCGCGAGCTGGCCGCCGGTGAAGTCGGCGGGCGGCACGTAGCCGAGCGGGCCGGTACCTTGATACGCGGACTGGATTGCCGCGGCCGTGCGCACGTTGCTACCGAACATGCTGTTCGCGAAATCCTGGCAGTTGTTGGCCGGTGGCGTCGCGAGCTGCGACAGCGGGACGACCCACGCGCCGTTCGCGGTCGCGACGCCGCGATACAGCGTGAGATTCGCGACCGAGTCGTGCCCGGGAAACGTGGCGGCGTCGGCGCCCGATACGTAGCCGGCCGACGGCGTGACGCTGACGGTGGTCGGTTGCGACCCGAACGGATGCGTGTACGAAATCGCAAACGATGCGTCGCCGCCGGCAAGGCTGAACGATCCGGTGCAGTCGCCCCAGCTGTTCGACGCGCTGACGGCAGTCGATTGCCCGGTCGCGACCTGCGCTTGCGACGCCTGCGGCAGCGAGCCGCTCTGGCTCGCCGCATTGCCGTACGCGAGCGTCGTCGACGGGATCGCATTGACGACATTGATCGTGATCGAGCGGTCGGCAATGCCGTAGTTGCGGGTAGACGCATCCGCGGTGCCGGCGGCAGCGAACGACGACGCGGACGTCGGGTTGCCGTCGCCGCCGCAGGCAGCCAGCGTGCCGACGAGCGGCGACAGGGTCAGCGCGGCGCCGCGCTGGATGAAGCGCCGGCGGTGCGGCGCGGACGGGCGTTCGGGTTTCGAAGCGGTCATGGGCGTTCCTGGTCACGGGTTCGGGAGGCGACAACGACGTTCCGGCGCATTGCACACGTGTGCAATGCCGGCCGAAATGACTCGATCGCCGGCACATGCGCCGCGCGTATTTATGCGGGAAATCGATGAAACGCCCGCGACGAAACCGAGTCGTGCGTGTGACGCCACGCACGCAGCAGGGCGGGACAGGAACGAGGAATGCCGGCGCGCGGTTTGGGTACCCGGCGGGGATCGGGTAAAGTGCCGCTCAACATGCCGGTTCGAGGTTACTAGACGACCGGTCTAATCGTTGCTACCATACGCCATCATGAATGCATCTTCAGGCGCGGAAGTCCGCCAGCACATCCTGAATATCGCCAAGCCGATCATGCTCCACAAGGGGTTTTCGGCGGTCGGCCTGAACGAGATTCTCGCTGCGGCGGGCATCCCGAAGGGCTCGTTCTACCATTACTTCGGCTCGAAAGAGGCATTCGGCGAAGCGCTGCTGGAATCGTATTTCGACGGCTATCTCGAGCATCTCGACAACCTGCTCAAGCGTCAGTCCGGCACGGGCGCCGAGCGCCTGATGACGTACTGGCGCAACTGGCTGCACACGCAATGCGCGGACGATCCGGAAGGCAAGTGCCTCGCGGTGAAGCTCGGCGCGGAAGTGTCGGACCTGTCGGAAGCGATGCGCACGGTGCTGCGGCACGGCACGAGCCAGATCATCGAGCGGCTCGCGGGCGGCATCGAGGCCGGGCTGGCCGACGGTTCGCTGAGCGGGGTTGCCGATCCGTCGCATACGGCCGCGATCCTCTACGAGCTGTGGCTGGGCGCAACGCTGCTGGAAAAGATTCACCGTAACCGCAAGCCGCTCGAAAGGGCGATGGTCGAAACGCGGCGCATGCTGAACCTGCCGCCGCTCGAACCGAGCGGAGTGCAGTCGTAACCCAGGCGCGCATCGGCGCGCCTTGTTTTTACCCTCAATCTAGACGACTGGTCTACTCAACCGCGTATGACGAACGTGCCACGCCGCGTTACGCTGTCCCGATTGATTCAACCGCACGCATGCAGCCGCGCCGGCCTGAGCGCCGATGCTGCCGCCCGCGTGCGTCTCCCGCTGGTCCATCCCTGATCCGATCGTGCCCACGAAGCACGTCCATTCCTGTTGACGGAGGCTCACATGCCGCAAAGCAAGACCGCTAATCGCCAGATCATCCTGAATTCGCGCCCGGTCGGCGCGCCGACGCCGGGCAACTTCCGCACCGAATCCGGTGAGGTGCCGACGCCCGGCGCCGGCCAGGTGCTGCTGCGCACGGTCTGGTTGTCGCTCGACCCGTACATGCGCGGCCGGATGAGCGACGCACCGTCCTATGCGGCGCCGGCCGAACTCGGCCAGCCGATGGTCGGCGGCACCGTCAGCCAGGTCGTCTCGTCGAACCTGCCGGCGTTCCGCGAAGGCGACCTGGTGGTTGCAGGCGCCGGCTGGCAGGACTATGCGTTGTCCGACGGCCGCGACCTGATTCCGCTCGGCCGAAACTTCGCGCATCCGTCGTACGCACTCGGCGTGCTCGGCATGCCGGGCTTCACCGCCTATACGGGGCTGCTGAAGATCGGCGAGCCGAAGGCCGGTGAAACCGTGGTGGTCGCGGCGGCGAGCGGCGCGGTCGGCGCGGTGGTCGGCCAGATCGCCAAGCTGAAGGGCTGCCGCGTGGTCGGCGTCGCGGGCGGCGCCGACAAGTGCGCGTACGTGACCGATACGCTCGGTTTCGACGCGTGCGTCGACCACCGCGATCCGGCGTTTGCCGCGAAGCTGAAGGAAGCGTGCCCGAACGGCATCGACATCTATTTCGAGAACGTCGGCGGGGCCGTGTTCGACGCGGTGTGGCCGCTGCTCAACGACCACGCGCGCGTGCCCGTGTGCGGGATCATCGCGCATTACAACGACGCGGCCTACGACGACAAGGCCGTGTCGACCGGCCGCGACCGCGTGCCGGCACTCGTGGGCACGATCCTGCGCAAGCGCATCCGGATGCAGGGTTTCATCATCCTGGATCACTATGCAACCGGCTACGCGACGTTCATGAAGGACATGAGCGAATGGGTCGCGCAGGGCAAGGTGAAGACGCTCGAGGACGTCGTCCCCGATCTCGCCGATGCACCGGAAGCGCTGATCGGCTTGCTCGCCGGCAAGAATTTCGGCAAGGTCGTCGTACGCGTGGGCCCGGACGAACTGGCCTGACACGACGGTACCGGCTTGCAGCAACAACCGGCCGCACGCCGGCGTGACATGAAAGACATGACGCCGGCGCGCGGCTTTCCCGATTCCGTTTCGATAGGAGTGACAAGATGGCGCTTCACGTGATTGCTTCCCTGTTCCTGAAACCCGAACACGCGGAGGCCGCCGAGGCGGAACTGCGCAGCATGGTCGCGAAGACGCGCACCGAACCGGGCAACCGGCGCTACGACCTGTTCCGCGAGCAGGACGGCTCGCCGAACCTGCACCTGTACGAGATCTACGACGACCAGGCTGCGTTCGACGCACATCTCGCCAGCCCGTATTTCGGCGCATTCCGCGCGAAGTCGGCCGACTGGTTCACCGCGCCGCCGGTCATCAAGGTGCTGTCGGGCATCGACGTCGCCGAGTAATCCCGCTGTACTCCCGTCGCGGCTCGCTCCCACCCGGGCCGCACGGCACCCGCCGCACAGCGCGGCGGCAATGACAACACCGCGCGGCGCGTCGTTCGCGTCGCCTCCCCCATACACCGGCCCCGGAGGCTGAATGATCACCCTCAACATCAACGGCGAAACCCGCTCGGTCGACGCCCCCGACGACATGCCCTTGCTCTGGGTGCTGCGCGACGTCGTCGGGCTCACCGGCACGAAGTTCGGCTGCGGGATCGCCCAGTGCGGCGCGTGCACGGTGCATCTCGACGGCGTCGCCGCGCGCTCGTGCGTGCTGCCGGTCGCGGCCGTCGCGGGCCGCAAGATCACGACGATCGAAGCCGTCGGCGCGACGCCGGCCGGCCACAAGGTCCAGCAGGCGTGGCGCGAGCTCGACGTCGTCCAGTGCGGCTACTGCCAGTCGGGGCAGGTGATGGCCGCCACCGCGCTGATCGCATCGAACCCGAACCCGAGCGACGCCGACATCGACGCGGCGATGGCCGGCAACATCTGCCGCTGCGGCACGTACAACCGGATTCGCGCGGCCGTGAAGCAAGCCGCGAAGGAGGTGTGACATGTCGCGAGGACTGATCGAAGCCGGTAAGGCCGGCACAGGTGTGTCACGCCGTTCGTTCCTCAGGCTCGGCGTGTCGCTGGGCGCGGCGGCCGGCGGTGGATTGCTGCTCGGCTTCAGCCTGCCGGCCGCGGGTGACGATGCGCGCCGTTCCGTAATCGGCGGCGACGCCGCCGAACCGGCTCAACCCGGCGTGTTCGCACCGAACGCGTTCGTGCAGATCGACCGCGCCGGCAAGGTCACGCTGGTGATGCCGAAGGTCGAGATGGGGCAAGGCGTCTATACGGCGCTGCCGATGCTGATCGCGGAAGAGCTCGAAGTGCCGCTGTCGAGCGTGACGCTCGATCATGCGCCGCCGAACGAGAAGCTGTTCCTCGATCCGCTGCTCGGCGGCCAGCTCACCGGCGGCTCGACGTCGGTGCGCTATGCATGGGAACCGCTGCGCCGTGCGGGCGCGACCGCCCGGACGTTGCTGGTCGCGGCCGCCGCGAAGCAATGGAACGTCGATCCGGCCACCTGCCGCGCCGCGAACGGCGAAGTGCAGCATCCGCCGAGCGGCCGGCGCGCGTCGTACGGCCAGCTTGCCGATGCGGCGGCGAAGTTGCCGGTGCCGAAGGACGTCGCACTGAAGAAGCCGGCGGATTTCAAGCTGATCGGCACGCCTGCGAAGCGGCTCGATTCGCCGGAAAAGGTCGACGGCACGGCCCAGTTCGGGCTCGACGTGCGCCTGCCCGGCATGCTGTACGCGGTGATCGTGAACAGCCCGGTGTTCGGCGGCACGGTCGCCAGCGTCGACGACACGGCCGCGAAGAAGATTCCCGGCGTGCGCCAGGTCGTGCGCGTCGACAACGCGGTGGCGGTGGTCGGCGATCACACATGGGCCGCGAAGCGCGGCGCGTCGGCGCTGGTCGTGAAGTGGAACGAGGGCGCGGGCGCGAAGGTTTCGACGAAGGATCTGTTCGCCGATCTCGCGCAGGCGGCGGCGAACGGCAAGGGCGCGGTCGCCCGCAAGGACGGCGACGTCGACAAGGCATTCGCGAATGCGAAGACGCGCGTCGATGCCGTCTACGAACAGCCGTTGCTCGCCCACGCGACGATGGAACCGGTGAACTGTACGGTGCACGTGCGCGGCGACGGCTGCGAGATCTGGGTCGGCACGCAGGTACCGACGTTCGCGCGCGACACCGTACAGCGGCTCACGGGCCTCGCGCCGGACAAGATCGCCGTGCACAACCACCTGCTCGGCGGCGGCTTCGGCCGGCGGCTGGAGACGGACATGATTGCGCAGGCCGTGAAGGTCGGCAAACAGGTCAACGCACCGGTGAAGGTGGTCTGGACGCGCGAGGAAGACGTGCAGCACGACATGTACCGGCCGTGCTACTACGACAGGATTTCGGCCGGCCTCGACGCGAACGGCAAGCCGGTCGCGTGGCAGCACCGGATCGTCGGCTCGTCGATCATGGCGCGCTTTGCGCCGCCGGCGTTCCAGCACGGCGTCGATCCCGATGCGGTCGAGGTCGCGGCCGAACTGCCGTACGACCTGCCGAACCAGCTGGTCGACTACGTGCGCCAGGAGCCGCGCCACGTGCCGACCGCGTTCTGGCGCGGCGTCGGCCCGACGCGCGGCACGTTCGTGGTCGAGAGCTTCATCGACGAACTGGCCGCTCAGACCAAGACCGACCCGGTGCAATATCGCCGCGCGCTGCTCGGCAAGACGCCGCGCGCGCTCAACGTGCTCGACGTCGCGACGAAGGCGGCCGGCTGGGGCGGCCCGGCGCTGCCGACGGGGCAAGGGCGCGGCGTTTCGGTGATGCACGCGTTCGGCAGCTTCTTCTCGATCGTCGTCGACGTCGCGGTGGACAACGGCGAGGTGCAGGTGAAGCGTGTCGTGTGCGCGGTCGATTGCGGGATGGTTGTCAATCCGAACACGATCGAGGCGCAGGTGCAGGGCGGCATCATCTTCGGGATCACGGGCGCGCTGTACGGCGAGATCACGATCGAGGACGGCCGCGTCGTGCAGAGCAACTTCACCGACTACCGGATGCTGCGGATCAACGAGACGCCGCCGATCGAGGTGCATCTCGTGAAAAGCGGTGAAGCGCCGGGCGGGATCGGCGAGCCGGGCACGGCCGCGACGGCCGCGGCGGTGTCGAACGCGATCTTCGCGGCGACCGGCAAGCGGCTGCGCAAGCTGCCCGTCGGCGACCAACTGAAGACGGCTTGAGGGGAGGCGACGACCATGCGAAACCTCACCCTGAAGATGCTCGGCACGTCGTTGCTCGCCGTGTCGGCGTTGCTGGCCGGCACGGCCGCCCATGCCGCGCAGACGGCGCCGGCCGACAGCGCACTCGTCGCGCGCGGCGCGTATCTCGCGAAAGCGGGCGACTGCGTCGCGTGCCACACCGCGCCACGCGGCACGCCGTTCGCCGGCGGCCTGAAGATGGTCACGCCGATGGGCGCGATCTACACGACCAACATCACGCCCGATCCGGAGACGGGCATCGGCGGCTATACCGAAGCCGACTTCGCCAGCGCGCTGCGCAAAGGCGTCGCGAAGGACGGTCACAACCTGTATCCGGCGATGCCGTACCCGTCGTACGCGAAGCTGAAGGACGACGACGTGAAGGCGCTGTACGCGTACTTCATGCACGGCGTCGAACCGGTGAAGCAGGCGAACCGGCCGTCCGACATCCCGTGGCCGCTCAACATGCGCTGGCCGCTCGCGTTGTGGAACATGGTGTTCCTCGACACGACGCCCTATGCCGACAAGCCGGCCAAGGACGCGATGTGGAACCGCGGCGCGTATCTCGTGCAGGGGCTCGGGCACTGCGGGTCGTGCCATACGCCGCGCGGCGTCGGCTTCCAGGAGAAGGCGCTCGACGAAGGCGGCGCGGCGTTCCTGTCGGGCGCGCCGATCGACAACTGGTTCGCGTCGAACCTGACCGGCGAGCCCAACACGGGGCTCGGTCGCTGGAACGAGGCCGAGGTCGCGCAGTTCCTGAAGACCGGCGCAAACCGCCACGCGACCGCGTTCGGCTCGATGGTCAGCGTGATCAACCACAGCACGCAGGCGCTCTCCGACGACGATCTGGCGGCGATTTCCCGCTACCTGAAATCGCTGCCGGCGGCGGGCGGCACGGGCGCGCCGCCGTACAGCTATGATCCGAAGGCGACGCAGGCAGTACTGGGCCGGCCGGCAGCCGATCCGGGCGCGAAGGTGTATAACGCTTACTGCCTGCATTGCCACGGCGCGGACGGGCGCGGCTACGCGCCGCTGCTCGCACCGCTCGCCGGCAATCCGAACGTGCTCGAAGCCGATGCCGCGTCGCTGATCAACGTGACGCTGAACGGCAGCGAGACGCTCGTGATCGACGGCGTGCCGTCGGCGTATCCGATGCCGGCGTTCTCGAACCAGTTGAACGACCGGCAGATCGCCGACGTGCTGACGTTCATGCGCGCCGGCTGGAACAACGGTGCGCCGGCCGTGCAGGCGGCGGACGTCGCGAAACTCCGCAAGGCGACGGCGGCCGCGCGCTGAGCGCGGCCCCATGCGGAACGATGGCGGGCCGGTGTGCCCGCCGTCACTGCCGCCGGGTGCGTACCAGCCCCGGCGGCCTGGCTTTTTCTGTCAACCGGCGCGCGGCCGTTCGCGGCAGCGCGCGTTTTTCGACGCAATGTAGGGGTGTCTGGATGGCTAACGTGACTTATACGGATACGCAACTGCTGATCGACGGCGAGTGGGTCGACGCCGCGAGCGGCAAGACGATCGACGTCGTGAACCCGGCGACCGGCAAGCCGATCGGCAAGGTGGCCCACGCGGGCATCGCCGATCTCGATCGTGCGCTCGCCGCCGCGCAACGCGGCTTCGACGCATGGCGCAAGGTGCCCGCACACGAGCGCGCGGCGACGATGCGCAAGGCGGCCGCGCTGGTGCGCGAACGCGCCGACGCGATCGCGCAGCTGATGACGCAGGAGCAGGGCAAGCCGCTCACCGAAGCACGCGTCGAAGTGCTGTCGGCGGCGGACATCATCGAATGGTTCGCGGACGAAGGCCGCCGCGTGTACGGCCGGATCGTGCCGCCGCGCAACCTCGGTGCGCAGCAGACCGTCGTGAAGGAGCCGGTCGGCCCGGTCGCCGCGTTCACGCCGTGGAATTTCCCGGTCAACCAGGTCGTGCGCAAGCTGAGCGCCGCACTGGCAACCGGCTGCTCGTTCCTCGTGAAAGCGCCGGAAGAAACTCCCGCGTCGCCGGCCGCGCTGCTGCGCGCCTTCGTCGACGCGGGCGTGCCGGCCGGCGTGATCGGCCTCGTGTACGGCGATCCGGCTGAAATCTCGTCGTACCTGATTCCGCACCCGGTGATCCGCAAGGTCACGTTCACGGGGTCGACGCCGGTCGGCAAGCAACTCGCCGCGATGGCGGGCCTGCACATGAAGCGCGCGACGATGGAACTGGGCGGCCATGCGCCGGTGATCGTGGCCGAGGACGCCGACGTCGCGCTCGCGGTGAAGGCCGCCGGCGGCGCGAAGTTCCGCAATGCAGGTCAGGTCTGCATTTCGCCGACGCGCTTCCTCGTCCACAACAGCATCCGCGACGAATTCACGCGTGCGCTGGTCAAGCATGCCGAAGGGCTGAAGGTCGGCAACGGCCTCGAGGAAGGCACGGCGCTCGGCGCGCTCGCGAACCCGCGACGCCTCACCGCGATGGCGTCGGTCGTCGACAACGCACGCAAGGTCGGTGCGCGCATCGAAACCGGCGGCGAGCGGATCGGCACGGAAGGCAACTTCTTCGCGCCGACCGTGATCGCGGACGTGCCGCTCGAAGCGGATGTGTTCAACAACGAGCCGTTCGGTCCGGTCGCAGCGATTCGCGGTTTCGACAAGCTCGACGACGCGATCGCCGAAGCGAACCGTTTGCCGTTCGGCCTGGCCGGCTACGCGTTCACGCGTTCGTTCGCGAACGTGCACCTGCTCACGCAGCGCCTCGAAGTCGGGATGCTGTGGATCAACCAGCCGGCCACGCCGTGGCCGGAAATGCCGTTCGGCGGCGTGAAGGACTCGGGCTACGGGTCGGAAGGCGGCCCGGAAGCGCTCGAGCCGTACCTCGTCACGAAGTCGGTGACGGTGATGGCCGTCTGACGGTCGTCGATCGATCGCGTGCGCGGCGCTGTCGGCGTCGCGCGGGCGGTCGGCGCAGGCCGGGCGGGACGCCCGGTCTTTCGCCGGTTTTCCTGCCAGCCGGACATTCGAACGGCAACCACCCGGGTATTTCAATACGCGTGTCACTGCGGATCGATTGTTTCGATTCCGTCACCGGTAACGACCCACGCCATGCCGCGATCCTCGGTGAATCGACGCCGGCACCCGGTGCCGGCACGAGCGGAACACGATTCCTGCGACACCGCTCGGGTCACGTCGTCGGCAACCTGGCAAGTACGGACTGCACCTCGTACCCGGATGTCACACTTTTTGGTATAGGTTATTCAGAAGAAACCATAACAACCGGTGCGTCAGCGTCGGCCTAACCTGAGAGGAAACGGATGCATCCGCGGTCGGCAGCGCCGTACTACGTTGTGCTGGCGGGGACCTTGATAGCGTGCGCGCTAATGGGCCTCTGCATATTGCAGTTGTTTCAGAGCCGTCACGACGCGCTCGATCGCGCGCGCGACACGTCGCGGAATCTGGCGCTCGTCGCCGAGCGCGACATCGAGCGCAATATCGAGTTGTACGGCCTGTCGCTGGAAGCGGTGATTCAGGGCCTGCAGCGGCCGGACGTCATGGCAGCCTCGCCGGCGTTGCGGCGCGGCATCCTGTTCGATCACGCGATGACGGCGAAATTTCTCGGCTCGATGCTCGTGCTGGATTCGGCCGGCAACATCATCCTGGATTCGGCGAACGATGTGCCGCGACAGGGCAATTTCGGCGATCGCAAGTACTTTACGGTTCACCGGGACAATCCGGACGCCGGGCTTTACATCAGCGATCCCTACGCGTCCCGCCTGCGCGGTGGCTCGCTCAGCGTGGCGCTGACGCGCCGCGTGTCGAATCCGGACGGCTCGTTCGGCGGCATCGTGATGATCGCGGTCAACCTCGAGTATTTCCACACGCTGTTCGCCGGCCTCGCGCTGGGCTCGCACGGCGCGATATCGCTGGTCGGCACGGACGGCATCATGTTCATGCGCCAGCCGTACGACGTGCACACCATCGGCCGCGACATCAGCAAGGCGGCGACGTTTCGGCACTTCCTGACCGCGCCGGAAGGCTCGTTCCTCGATACCTCGACGATCGACAACGTGCGCCGCCTGTACTACTTCAAGACGCTGCCGCACCTGCCGCTGATCATCATGGTCGCCGAGGCGGAGCAGGACATCTACGCCGCGTGGCGGCACCGGGCGATCACGATCGGCGCGCTGGTGGCGACCTTCGGCGCGGCGTTCATCGTGCTGTCCTTCATGCTGGGCACCCAGTTGCGGCGCCGGATGCGGGCCGAATCCGAGCTGGTGATGCTCGCGCGCACCGACGGCCTCACCGGGCTCAACAATCGCCGCTCGTTCGGCGAAGTGCTGGACCTCGAATGGCGCCGTGCACGCCGTGCCCGCTCGGTATTCTCGCTGCTGTTCGTCGACGTCGACCGCTTCAAGGCCTTCAACGACACGTATGGTCACCAGGCCGGCGACGACGCGCTGACGGCGGTTGCGCGGTGCATCGGCGACAACATCCGGCGCCCCGCGGACACCGCGGCCCGCTATGGCGGCGAGGAGTTCGTCGTGATCCTGCCCGATACGCCGGCCACGGGGGCGACGGAGATCGCCGAGCGGATTCGCGCGGCCATCGACGGGCTGGCGATCGAACATGCGGAAAGCGAATTCGGGCGCGTCACCGCGAGCATCGGCGTGGCAAGCTGGGCGCCCGAGCAGGAAGGGGAAGTCGAGTCGGTGATCAAGGCGGCCGACGAGGCGTTGTACCACGCGAAGGAAACCGGGCGAAACAAGGTTGCCTCGCATGAAACGGACACCTGACACCGCCGCCGGCACGCATCGCCCATTGCCGATGACGGGCGTGCCGTCCGACGCTCAATGCCGGCCGCTGCCGCGG
Organism: Burkholderia lata; assembly: GCF_000012945.1. Taxonomy (NCBI): domain Bacteria; kingdom Pseudomonadati; phylum Pseudomonadota; class Betaproteobacteria; order Burkholderiales; family Burkholderiaceae; genus Burkholderia; species Burkholderia lata. The sequence goes on along the minus strand of NC_007511.1, from coordinate 1,818,981 downwards.
TAGCTTTCCACTTCCGCGTCGTACGCGGCCAGGAACGCCTTGCCGAACACCGACGCGAAATCGTCTTCGATCGCGAACACCGTGTCGCGATGGGTCGCCGCGTAGCGATCCCACATCCTCGCCTTGTACAGCACGGGCACGCGCTTCTCGTACCAGCGCATCGCGTCGTCGCGCTCGCGCAGGCGTTGCGGTGAAAAGCGCGTCAGCAGGTCCATCAACGCGGCGCGCATGCCGGCGACCATGCCGATCTGGTGCGCGTGCAGATCCTGGAACGCGTCGCTCACCGCGCTCTGCGGCGACATGAAGCCCGGCAGCGGCAGCCCGAACATCTGCCGCAGCACGGCGCCGCCGTCCGGCAGCAGCTTCAGCGGGTTGTTCTCGCGATCGAGCAGCATCGTCATGTGCGCCTTGACCTCGCGCTTCAGGATGCTGCGCGACGACAGCAGCTCGACCGTGCCGTTCGCGAACAGCGCCAGCAACTGGCCCGCGATGTACAGCTGTTCGGCCGACCACTGATGCGACTCGGCGGCCGTATCGAGCCCCGCGCCTTCGAAGAACGCGCTCAGCAGCTCATCGGGCGTCGGCGCGCGCGGCGCATGCGGCGCCGGTTCGTCGGCCGGCTGCGCATCGGCGGCGCGCGCGGCGGCTGGCTGCACACGCACGTGCTGCGTCCACTCGGGCGCATGGTCGGCCTGGGTCGTGGACGACGCTTCGCGACTGGCGCTGCCACGATCGACTTGCGACGCCGTGCCCGACGTGCCCGACGTACCGATATCGCCCGACGACTGCGCGAACAGGTCGAGCGGATCGATCGACAACTGGTTCAAGTCGCGCTGCGAGGGTGAGGGCGGGACGGTCTGCGCTGCGCGGTTCGCCGGCTGGGCGGCGTCCGCACGTGCGGGGCCACCTGGCCGTGTGCCGGTGTCCGCCGCCTTGCCGCGCGGCGCGAGACGATCCTGGAGTAGCCCCCACAGCCGGTTGCCGGCGCCTTTCGTATCGATCCGCGAAGCCGATGCTTGTGCGGGGGCCGCTGACGCGTGTGCCTGCGGCTGCGGATCGGCGTGCGCGCCGGTACCGGTCGCCATGTCGATGACCGGTGCCTGGTCGCCATCGCCGCCGTCGTCACGTTCGGCGCGCAGCACGTACGGCCCGATGCGGATGATGTCGCCGGTGTTGAGCGGGCGCTCCTGCGCATAGCCGACCGGCTCGCGGTTCACCTCGATCGTCGATACGCTGCTCAGGTTCTTTAGCAGGCACGCGTCGTCGCCGACCTGCAGCAGCGCCTGCAGCCGCGAAATCTGCCGTGTGTCGTCGCGCAACACGAGATGGTTGTCGCTGGCCCGGCCGATGGTGCCGCCCGGCGGATGAAACACGACGGCGTCGTAGGAGTCGTTTTCGACCGGCTCGCCGGCATGTTCGATCACGATCAGTTGCATGTCATACGTCGCTCGGTGAAGCGCTCGCGTGGCAGCCGGTTCGTTCAGGATGACGACGCATGCCTGCGGCGCGCGAATTCGAACGCGGGCCCCCAGATCGGATGCCCCTTCTCGGCAGGGGACAAGTCGAAGCGCGGGTTGAGGTCGAGAATTTTCGAGAACTCGGCGCGGCACGGCGTGATGCGGTTCGTCACGCAGTAGCTGAACGCGAGGAGCTTGTGCGCGGCCACCTGCGTGTCGGTGTCGGCGCCGTCGATCTCCTTCGCATGGCTCAGCAGCGCGATCGTGCGCCCGTAGTCGCCGCTGTCGTACGCGGCGCGCGCGCTATCGACCGTCGCGCGTGCAGCCGACTGTGTCGGGGACGTACTGCACCCGCCGGCCCCCAGCAACAATGCGCCGAGGAAAAGAACGAGCGATGAACGACCTTTCATTATTGAAATTAAAGATTGGCGGAATTGGAAGGTGGCACACAAGCGCTGTTGGATTCTAGTGCCAATCATCGGCACAGAACCGGCTGTTACGTTTTGTTTCATTTCGCCAATCCGTTTCCACCTGAATACAGAATCGACTACGAATTTCAGTGCTTGTGAAACAGGAAAAACGGCCTATAGTTCGCTGTGTTTTTCGGATTCGTCAGTTGTTTGGTCAGCACGCGTCAATGCACGAAAAACCGGACCGTCCGTTCGTGCAAAGCGAATAGCCTGGCACACCACCAGCGTCGCGAGCGTCCGTTGCTCGGCGGCCGGCCGGCTTGCGCCCCGTGCCCATCCGACAGGTGTCCACGCCACAGAACCGGGCCGCTCATGCGCACCGGTCGGATTAACTTTTGCCATTAATTTACCAACATCAATTCAATTGCCCATCATCTCGCCAAAGCGACTTTCAAAAACCCTGATTGATATGACCCGGCTTTTTACAAGAACAATTTGCCGACACGGATTGCAATGGATGGATATGCAGGTTACACAATTACCGATCAATTAATTGTCCCTTTTTCAATCAGATCATCCGGTTTCGAAGCTGAAAACCGGCGCGTGGCTATTGGGTGGCGAGGGTGGAATATGCAATGGCGGTCGAGCAGTTTCATCGTATGGGGATGCGTGATGCTGTTGCCGGGGTGCGGTGCGACGGAGCACGCCGCGGCGGTGCCGTATGCGATCACGGTTGACGTCGCGCCCGACGTCAACCCGGACATGAACCGCAAGCCTTCGCCGATCGTGCTGAAGGTGTTCCAGCTCCGCGCGGCGTCGTCGTTCGACAGCGCGGACTTCTTCTCGCTGCAGGACAAGCCGGAAAACGTGCTCGGCGCGGACCTGCTGGGCACCGACCGCGTGATCCTGCGGCCGGGCGAGTCGCGCACGCTGCACTATCGCGGCAACGTCGAGGCCGGCGCGATCGGCGTGGTCGCCGAATACCGCATGCTCGAAAAGAACCGCTGGCGGCTGACAGTGCCGCTGCCGCGCGCAAAGCAGCTCAATCTCTACAAGTTCTGGCAGACGTCGCCGGGCGAACTGAAGCTGTCGATCGCCGTACGCAATGGCGGCATCGCACTGAACGATGCGAAGGGGCGCCCATGACCGAACCGACGATGTCCGCGACGCCGGTCGCGGCGCTCCGCCAGCGGGTGGTGTGGACCGAGGGGATGTTCCTGCGGCCGCAGCATTTCCAGCAGCTCGAACGGCACTGGGAGCGCTACGTCGCGTTGCGCTGCCTGCCGCTGCAAGGCTTCTACTGGGGCTTCGACACGCTGGAGCTCGATCGCGAGCAACTGGCGCTCGGCAAGGTCGCGCTGCGCACCGCGTCGGGCGTGATGCGCGACGGCACGCCGTTCGACCTGTCCCATCCGGACGATCTCCCCGAACCGCTCGACGTACCGGCCGATGCGAAGGACCAGCTCGTCGTGCTCGCGCTGCCGCTGTGGCGCGGCGGCGGCGAGGAGGTGTCGTTCGGCGCGGGTGCGGGTGCAGGCAGCGGCAATGCCGCGAACGGTGCAAATGGCGCGAACAGCGGTGCCGATGTCGCACGCTACGTCGTGCGCGAATACGAAGTGGCCGACGCGAACGCGGTCGCGCTCGGCCCCGCGCTGCTGCAAACGGGACGCCTGAACGTGCGGCTGATGCTGGAGGCCGAACTGACCGGCGACTGGCACGCGCTCGGCGTTGCGCGAATCGTCGAACGGCGCACCGATGCGCGGCTACTCGTCGACGACGGCTACATTCCGCCGCGCCTCGTCGCGCAGCACGACACCGTGCTGCTGGCCTATGCGCGCGAGCTGCACGGGTTGCTCACGCAACGCAGCGAAGCGCTCGCGGAACGGCTGTCGGAGCCCGGGCGCGGCGGCGTGTCGGAAGTCGCGGATTTCCTGCTGCTGCAGCTCGTGAACCGCTATCTCGCGCTGACCTGGCATGCGCAGCAGCACGTGTCGACGCACCCGGAGTCGCTGTTCTGCGACTGGCTGAAGCTCGCGTGCGACCTGAGCACGTTCACGGCGGCCGGCCGGCGCCCTCAGTCGCTCGCGGTCTACGTCCACGACGACCTGCGCACGAGCTTCGCGGAGCTGATGACCGAGCTGCGCCGGTCGCTGTCGACGGTGCTCGAACAAAACGCGATCCAGATCGAGCTGCGCGATGCGGGCAACGGCATCCGCGTCGCGACGCTGGCCGACCCGGCGCTGCGCGACACGGCCGGCTTCGTGCTCGCGGTGCGCGCGGACGTGCCGGCCGACAGCCTGCGCGCGCGGTTTCCCGCGCAGGCGAAGCTCGGGCCGGTCGAACGGATCCGCGATCTCGTGCAGTTGCAGCTGCCGGGCATCACGATGCGCCAGTTGCCGGTCGCGCCGCGGCAGATCCCGTATCACGCGGGCCATACGTACTTCGAGATCGACAAGGGCAGCGACCTGTGGAAGCAACTGGCGCGCTCCGGTGGTCTCGCTTTTCATTTCGCCGGCGAATTCCCTGGGCTCTCGATGGAGTTCTGGGCGATACGCGGGTAAGGGCGGGGCGACGCGATGAATTCCTCCTCCGATTCGATCTCCCCCGGCACCGGCGGATTCGTGCCGCCGAATCCGGGCGGCATGCATCCGGCCGCGGCGGGCGCGGCCGGCCCGACCGCGACGCAGCCGCGCCCCGGGCGCTGGGCCGCGAGCGGAACGAACCCGCTCGTCGCGGCCGCGAATCCGTTGCTCAACCTGGTGCCGCAGATCCGCTCGACCGTCCATCACCCGAATCCGGCGTGGCTGCGCGAGCATCTGGTCGTCGAGATCCGGCAGTTCGAGGCCCGTGCGCAGGAAGCCGGCGTGCCGTCGGAAGCGATCATCGGCGCGCGCTACTGCCTGTGCACGGCGCTCGACGAGGCCGCCGCGTTGACACCGTGGGGCGGCAGCGTCTGGTCGTCGCACAGCCTGCTCGTGTCGTTCCACAACGAAACGTGGGGCGGCGAGAAATTCTTCCACCTGCTCGAACGCCTGTCGCAGCAGCCGCGCCAGCATCTCGACCTGCTCGAGCTGCTGTATTTCTGTCTCGCGCTCGGCTTCGAGGGCCGCTATCGGGTGCTCGACAACGGCCATGCGCAGCTCGACGCGCTGCGCCACCAGCTCGCGCTGACGATCCGCTCGGTGCGCGGCGAATTCGAGCCGGCGCTGTCGCCGCACTGGCGCGACGTCGTCACGCGCGATGTCGCGCGCCGGTTCGTCGTGCCGCTGTGGGTCTGCGTGGCGCTCGCGCTGCTGATCGGCTTCGGCGTGTTCGTCGGGCTGCGCATTGCGCTCGCCGGGCATTCGGATCGGCTGTTCGCGTCGATCGACGCGCTGCACGTGCCGAAGCTGCAACCCGCACAGGCGCCACCGCGCCCGGCACCGGCGCCGCGCATCGCGAAGTTCCTGGAACCGGAGATCGCGGCCGGCCTCGTATCGGTGCGCGACGACGCCGATCGGAGCGTGATCGTGCTGCGCGGCGACGGGTTGTTCAAGTCCGGCTCGACGTCGGTGATCGACCGCTACGTGCCGGTGCTCGCGCGGGTGGCCGACGCACTGAACAAGGTGCCCGGCAACGTGCGGGTGACCGGCTATACCGACGACACGCCCGTGCATACGGCGCGCTTCGCGTCGAACTGGGACCTGTCGCGCGAACGCGCGGAAGCCGTGCGCGGGATGATCGCCGCGCGGCTCGACCATCCGGAACGGCTCGCGGCGGAAGGGCGCGGCACGCTCGACCCGGTCGCACCGAACGATTCGCCGGCGAACCGCGCGCTGAACCGGCGCGTCGAGATCACGCTGCTGCCGGCGCCCGGCAGTGCCGCCGTCGGCGCGAGCGCCACGCAGGGAGCCAACTGACCATGAACCAGGCTGTCGCGCGTTTCGTCCGGCCGTTGCCGTCGCGGGAGATCTGGACTTTCGCCGGTCTCGTCGTGCTCGCGTGCTTCGTGTGGCTCGCAGGCCCGCTGTTCGCGTTCGCCGAGGTCCGGCCGCTCGAAAGCGGCTGGGCGCGCGGGCTCACGATCGCGGTGCTGTTCATCGCGTGGGGCGCGCGTGTCGCATGGCGCAGCTGGCGCGCGGGCCGCCTCAACGCGCAGTTGCTGAACCAGCTGCGCGAGGCCGCTCCCGGGCCGGCCACCGCCGACGATCCGGCAAAGGCGCAGCTCGACGAGTTGCGCAGCCGCTTCGACGAGGCCGCTTCGCTGCTGAAGAAGGTGCGCTTCGGACAGGCCGACACCGTGCGCAAGGGCCTGCCGCGCTGGTTCGACCGGATGTCGCGCCAGTATCTGTATCAGCTGCCTTGGTACGTGTTCATCGGCGCGCCGGGCTCGGGCAAGACCACCGCGCTCGTGAATTCCGGGCTCAGCTTTCCGCTCGCGGAGCAGTTCGGCCGCGCGGCGATTCGCGGCGTGGGCGGCACGCGGCATTGCGACTGGTGGTTCACGAACGACGCGGTGCTGATCGACACCGCCGGCCGTTACACGACGCACGAGGGCAATCGCGCGCTCGACGAGGCCGAGTGGAAAGGCTTCGTCGACCTGCTGAAGAAATACCGCACGCGCCAGCCGCTGAACGGCGCGATGCTGACGATCAGCGTCGCCGACCTGCTCGGCGCGTCGGAGGCCGAACGCACGCAGCACGCGATGGTGCTGCGCAAGCGGCTGCTCGAACTGCGCGCGCAGCTCGGCATTCGCTTTCCCGTGTACCTGCTCGTGACGAAGGCCGACCTGCTGGCGGGCTTCGCCGAGTATTTCAGCAGCTACGGCCGCACCGAATGCGCGCAGGTGTGGGGCTTTACGTTCCCGCTCGCGCAGAGCGAGGCGCCGGGTTTCGACCTGCGCGCGGCGTTCGACCGTGAATACCGGCTGCTGCACCAGCGGCTGAACGACGGACTGCCCGAACTGCTCGCCGCGCAGACCGACGCGCGCCAGCGCGAAATGACGTACCTGCTGCCGCAGCAGATCGCCGACCTGCAGGACATGCTCGGCCAGTTCGTCGCCGAGGTGTTTTCGGTGTCGAGCTACGAGCCGATGCCGATGCTGCGCGGCGTCTACCTGACGAGCGGCACGCAGGAGGGCACCGCGTTCGATCGCGTGATGAGCGGCATCAAGCGTTTCCTGAAGATCGAGGGCGTGCCGCCGGTCGCGCAGGTCGGCTCGACCGGGCGCAGCTTCTTCCTGAAGTCGCTGCTGCAGGAACACATCTTCCGCGAAGCCGCGCTCGCCGGCAGCGACCTGCGCTGGCATCAGAAGCGGCGCGTGCTACAGATCGTCGGCTACGTGCTGCTCGCGCTGGTGTGCGTGGCCGTGCTGGTCGCGTGGCTGCGCAGCTATTCGAACAATCGCGCGTATCTCGACCAGATCGCCGCGCGCGTGCCGGCCGTCGATGCGCAGATCGCCGGCGCGAAATTCTCCGATGCGGCCGACGTCGCCCGCCTGTTGCCCGTGCTCGACGCGCTCGGCAACCTCGCGAATGCGGGCGGCGTCGACCTGCAGCATCCGCCGCTTGCGTATCGGTGGGGGCTGTTCCAGGGCGAGAAGATCGACGAAGCCGTCGACGCCGTGTACCGGCGCGCGCTCGAAGACGTGCTGCTGCCGATCGCCGCGCGCCGGATGGAGGCCGCGCTGCGCGACGCACGGCCCGACGAGACCGAATACGCGTATGCGGCGCTGAAGGCGTACCTGATGCTGTACGACAGCGCGCACTACGATCCCGCGTTCGTGCAGGCCGTCGTCGATCTCGAAATGGAACGCGCGCTGCCGCCCGATTTCTCGCCGGCCGAACGCACCGCGCTGCGTGCGCATCTCGCCGCGCTGTTCGGCAACCGTGTCGCGGTGTCGCCGTATCCGATGAACGAGCGGCTCGTGGCCGACGTGCGCGACCGCTTGCGGCAGGTGCCGTTCTCGCAGCGGCTGTACCGGCAGCTCACGCTCACGCTGCGGCCGGCCACGTCCGCGTTCGACTTCAGCGTCGCGCGGGCGGTCGGCCCCGATGCTTCACTGGTGTTCCGCCGCCAGAGCGGCAAGCCGCTGTCGGAAGGCGTGCCGGGGCTCTATACGCGCAACGGCTATCGCAATGTGTTCGCGCCGCGCCTGGCCGGCGAGGTCGACACCTACGGGCGCGAGGAAGTGTGGGTGCTGAACCTCGGGTTGTCCGAGATTCCGGGCCCGAACGACGCTGCCGCGTGGGCGCGCGATATCCGCCAGCTCTACCTGAACGACTACCTGAAGATCTGGGACGACTATCTCGCCGACATCAAGCTGCAGCGCACGGCGACGCTCGCGCAGAGCATCCAGGTGGCGCGCGCGCTGTCGTCCGCCGATTCGCCGCTCACGCGGCTGATGGTCGCGCTCGCACGCGATACCGCGCTCGGCGATGCACCGGGCGGGGCGCGCAATCTCGCCGCGCGCGCGCAGGACAAGGTCGACGAGGCGCGCAGCTCGCTGTCGCAGATCTTCGCGGGCCAGGGCAGCGATTCGAGCGCGTCCGCGGCGGCGCCCGCGAGCGCCGAGCAGATCGTCGACAGCCACTTCGCCGGGCTGCGCGCGTTCGCGCCGGGCAGCGGCGACCAGGCCCAGGCGTTCAGCGAGGTGCTGAAGTCGATCGACGCGCTGTACACGTACCTGACGGCCACCGACGACGCCTTGAGAAGCGGCGCGCAACCGCCGCCGTCCGACGCGCCAGCCAGGCTGCGCGCACAGGCCGGCCGCCTGCCGACACCATTCCGCGAAGTGCTCGACGACCTGTCTAACGTCGCGAACGGCAGCGTCGCGACTGTCGAGCAGCGCAGCGTCGCGACGCGGGCCGGTGCGAACGTCGGTGACTTCTGCCGGCAGGCGATCGCGGGCCGCTATCCGTTCGCGCGTGGCTCGTCACGCGACGTCGCGCCGGCGGATTTCGCGCAGATGTTCGCGCCCGGCGGCCTGATGGACGACTTCTTCCAGAAGAACCTGCAGTCGATCGTCGATACGACGTCGCACCCGTGGCGCTTCGCGAACCGCAATGCGGACGCCGATCCGTCGGCCGCCGCGATGCTTGCTTCGTTCGAGAAGGCGGCGGTGATCCGCGACGCCTATTTCGGCGGCGGCGCACGCACCGCGCAGTTGAAGGTACAGATCCAGCCGCTCGAAATGGACCCGTCGATCACGGAGATGGTGCTCGACGTCGACGGGCAGATCGTCCGCTACGCGCACGGCCCGCTCGTGCAGAGTGCGGTGGACTGGCCGGGCCCGCGCGGCAGCAACCAGGTGCGGCTGCAGGTGTCCGGGCAGGCCGGCGCGACCGACGGCTTCTCGACCGACGGGCCGTGGGCGCTGCACCGGTTGTTCGACCGCGCGGCCGTGTCGGCCGGACGCGGCTCGGACCAGATGATTGCGCGGTTCACGGTCGACGGCAAACCGATCGTGCTGCAAGTGAATGCGGGCAGTGTCCGCAACCCGTTCAGGCTGCCCCAGATGGAGTCCTTTACATGCCCTCCGAAGCCATGAGCCCGACACCGCCGTTCACGCGTACCGACGGCGATGCGCCGGCCTGGTACGGGAAGATTCCCGGCGCCGGCGACTTCGTGAACAGCCGGTTGCCGCATGCGCTCGCGCTGTGGTGGGAGCGCTGGCTCCAGCAGGGAATGGCCGCGATGCGCCAGCGCGGCGCGGACGAGATCGAGCGCCACTACACGGTCGCGCCGGTCTGGAATTTCCTGATTCCGGCGGGCGCCGGCGCGTCGTGCATTCAGCCCGGCTGCCTCGCGCCGAGCTGCGATCGCGTGGGGCGCTACTACCCGGTGATCGTCACGCTGCCGATGCGCGCGGCCGATTACTGGAACGGGCTGCCGGATGCCGCCGACGCGTTCTACTGGCAGGTCGGCCAGGCGCTGCTCGACGCGATCCGCCATGCACGCGCGCCAGGCGATCTCGAGCAGATGCTGGAGCGCGTGCGGCTCACACAGGGCGACGACACCTACGCCGACATCGTCGAAGGCATGCCGGCGCCGCCGCCTGAACGGCCGGCCCCGGCTGCGTGGCCGGGGCTGTCCGGTTACTTCGATCCGCACGGCGGCACCAGTTTCTGGTGGACCAACCGCGCGGACGGGTCGCCGCTGCGCACGCACGCGCATACGGGCACGCCCGACAACGCGCTGTTCCTGACGCTGTTCGGCGGCAGCTAGCGACCCGGCTGACGGGCGGCGGGACGGCGAGCCGCCGGGCACGGCGGGCGGACAGGACGCGGTTTCGAGAGGTGGTGGAGATGAAGGACGCTGGATCGAGAGACAACGAGCACGACACGGCGACACGCGGCGACGCATCCGAATTCACGGTGCGGCCGCTGCCGCTCGGCCATCGCCTGGGCGAACTGCAACTCGACGAGGTGCTGGGCATCGGCGGCTTCGGGATCGTCTATCGCGCATTCGATCGCACGTTGCGGCGCGCGGTCGCGATCAAGGAGTACATGCCGTCGATGCTGGCCACGCGCGGCGGCGACTATACGGTGTCGCTGCGCTCCGAACGATTTGCGCAGGCCTTCGACGCCGGGCGCGGCGCGTTCCTCAACGAAGCGCGCCTGCTCGCACAGTTCGATCATCCCGGGCTCGTCAAGGTCCTGCATTTCTGGGAAAGCCACGGCACCGCGTACATGGTGATGCCGTTCTACGAAGGGCGCACGCTCAAGCAACTGCTCGACGGCGGGATGCGGATCAGCGAGACGCAGTTGCGCAATATCGTCGGCGCGCTGCTCGGTGCACTCGACACGCTGCATCGCGCGCAGTGCTTCCATCGCGACGTCGCGCTCGACAACGTGCTGATCCGCCCGAACGGCAGCGCGATCCTGCTCGACTTCGGCGCGGCGCGCAAACGGATCGGCGACCTGGTCGACGACGGCGCGATGATGATCAAGCCCGGCTACGCGCCGATCGAGCAGTACACCGACGATCCCGCGTTCAGCCAGGGGCCGTGGACGGATCTCTATGCGCTCGGCGCGGTGATGCACGCGATGATCACCGGTGAGCTGCCGCCCGCGGCCGTCGTGCGCAGCATCAAGGACACGTACCGGCCGCTCGCGTCGCGCGACCTGCCGGCCGGCGAGGTGTACAGCCCGGCATTTCTCGCGGCGGTCGACCATGCGCTGCAGTTGCGGATTCCGGATCGGCCGGAATCGGTCGCGGCGTTCGCGGCGGAGCTCGGGTTGCGGGACTTCGGGGCGGGTGGCGGGTATGGCGCGGCGGTCGTGCCGCCGGTGAGCGATGCGGGGAGGAGCGGGGAAGGGAAGCGCGAAGCTTCGGCTGGGTCCGGCACTGCGTCGGCGGCCGCCGCGGCTTCGATCGGCGCGGGCGGGACCGCTTCGGGGAACGCTGCGACGGATGGGCAGGCGTCGACATCCGCTGGTGCGGATCATGTGTCGACGCCTACGGACACGGCATCCGCATCGGCTGGCATGTCCGGCGCCCAGCCGGAAGCCGATGACGCGCCTTCGACATCCAAAGTGGCCGCAGAAGGCGCCGCGATTGCGGCTGCGGGCACGCTCGCAGCGTCGGGATCTCATGCGTCTCAGTCGGCCGCGAAACCGGGTGAATCCGACGCACCGCGCGGAAACGTCCAACGAGAGAAAGAACCACCCGCTGCAAGCGCTGACGTACAGAACGAAGCCGGAAAGCGATCGACAAGTACGGCGCCTGACGTCGGTGCGCAAGGTGCGGCAGGCTCCGGCAATGCAAACGCGTCCGCAGCTGCCGGCGCCGCCGGTTCGACCGCACCGCATCCTGCCGCATCGGCATCGGTATCGGCTTCGGCTTCGTCATCAGGTGGTGCATCCGTGCCAACCGGCACCCACCGCGGCCAGGCTCCGGCCGGATCGCGCAATCGCCGTCTGCCTGTCTACGTCGGTAGCGCGCTCGTCGCACTGATCGCCGTTGGCCTGGCCGCGACCTATCTGTCGCGTCCCGCCCGCGATGCCGGCGAGCCCGCGCCCGTCGCGAGCCAGCCTCAGGCCGGCACGTCACCGCCCGCGAGCACGCCGGGTGCCACGCTGGCCCAGCGGGGGCCGACACCGACCGTCGTGCCGCCATCGAGCCTGCCGGCCGGATCGTCCGCGCAGGTTCTGCCGCCGCCCGTCGCCGCGGCGCCGGCCAGTGTGCCTGCCGTCGAGGCCGCCGCGTCCGCGCCGCAGGTTGCGACCACCGTGACGAACCCGGCCCCGTCGCAAGCAGGTTCCGGTTCCGCTATCGCGCCCGCCGGCAGCCTCGATTCGTCGGAACGTGTTGTCAACGTGCCGCCGTCGGAGACAGAGACCGCAGTCGCCGCCGTCAACGCGCCGACGGCCGAGTCGCAGCCGCGTCCGCCGAAGGCGCAGGAAACCGTGCAGGTGCGTTTCAACGTGCGGCCATGGGGCGACATCTACGTGAACGGCGCACGGCGCGGCGCGAGCCCGCCGCTGCGTTCGGTATCGCTGACGCCTGGCGTCTACGTGATCGAGATCCGCAACGGCTCGCTGCCGCCGTTGCACCGCACCGTGGCGATCGACTTCGGCAGCAAACCGGTCAACATCGACTATGCATTCGAATGACGTCAGCCAGGCGGCGCTGGCCGCCGCCGCATTGTCCACGGTGCCGCCCGGCCTGCCGGCGACCCCGCGCGCCGACCTGATCGGCCAGCTGCTCGCGGAGGTCGCGCCCGATGCGCCGTGCGGCGCGAACCTCGAATACGACGCCGAGTTCCTGCAACTGCAGGAGCGCGCGACGCCGCGCGCCGAGCAGCAATACGGCGACACGGTGATCCCGGCCGAGGCGCCCGACTGGCGTGCGGTCGAGCGGCTCGCGCTTGCGCTGTCCGCGCGCACGAAGGATCTGCGCGTCATCGCCTGTCTCGCGCGAAGCTGGACCGAGCAACACGGCATTCCCGGCTATGCGGACGCGCTCGCGCTTGTCGCGAACCTGCTCGCGCGCTGCTGGGACGACCTGCATCCGCGGCTCGACGCGGACGGCGACCCGGACCCGACGCTGCGTATGAACGCGCTCGCCGAGATGGCCGGCGCGCACGACTGCGCGCGCGCGGCGCGCCGCCAGCCGCTGTTCGACGGCGGGCCGAGCGTGCGCGACGCGGAACGGCTGCTCGACGGCCGCGACGATACCGGCAGCCCCGTGGCGGGCAGCCGCGAAAGCCTGCTGGCTGCGCTGTCGGCTACGCGTAGCGACGGCACGACGCCGCTCGACGCGGCGCGCGCGGCATTGCACGCGCTGGAGGCGATCCGCGTGTGCGTGACGGACAAACTGGGCCGTGAATGGGCACCCGACGAAGGCGATGCGGAGAAAGCGCTGCAGCGGATCGTGCGCGAAGTGCCGCTGCCGGAGCCGCAACAGGTGTCGCCCGACCTGCAGCAGGCCGCGCCCGGCGACGCATCGCAGGCAGGCACGACAGCTACCGCGCCAACAGCAATGCCGAACGCCCACGCCTGGCGCGATGCCGAGGTCACGAGCCGCGACGACGTGCGCATCGGTCTCGACAAGATGTGCCGCTATTTCGAGCAGCACGAACCGAGCCACCCGGCGCCGTTGCTGCTGCGGCGCGCCCAGCGGCTGCTCACGCTCGACTTCTACGAAATCATCCGCGATCTCGCACCGGAGAGCCTGCCGAAGCTGGACCTGCTGAGCGGCGAGCGGAGCGAATGACACGAATGAAACACGCCGCCAAGCGGGCGGCGACGACGGACTGCGCAACCTGATCGATGTGAAGGAGTGGACGATGACGGACAGAACCAAGGCGGCAGGCAGCGGACAGAAGTTCATCGCGCGCAATCGGGCGCCGCGCGTGCAGATCGAGTACGACGTCGAGACCTACGGCGCCGAACGCAAGGTGCAGTTGCCGTTCGTGATGGGCGTGATCTCGGACCTGGCGGGCAAGCGCGCCGAGCCGTTGCCGGACTTGCCGGAGCGAAAGTTTCTCGAGATCGACGTCGACAACTTCGACGAGCGGATGAAATCGGTCGCGCCGCGCGTCGCGTTCCAGGTGCCGAACACGCTGACGGGCGAAGGGATGCTCAACGTCGACATGACGTTCGAGCAGATCGACGATTTCTCGCCGGCCGCGATCGCGCGCAACGTCGACGCGCTGCGCCGGCTGCTGGAGGCGCGCACCGAGCTGTCGAACCTGCTGTCGTACATGGACGGCAAGCACGGCGCCGAGCAGCTGATCGAGCGCGCGATCAACGATCCCGACCTGCTGAAGACCCTCGTGCGCAACCCGCACGAGCCCGCACAGGGCGGCGACGCGACCCAACCGGAGGCCCGCGATGAATGATCCCGTCCAGTCCCGCTCGGACACACGCGAGGCCGCGCAACCGGCCGTCGCGCACGACGAATTTGCCGCGCTACTGCAGAAGGAATTCAAGCCGAAGACGGCCGAGGCGCGCGAGTCGGTCGAGCGCGCGGTGCGCACGCTTGCGCAGCAGGCGCTCGAACATACGGTCGGCATGACGACCGATGCGTACGGCAGCGTGAAGCAGATCATCGCGGAAATCGATCGCAAGCTGTCCGAGCAGATCAACCAGATCCTGCATCACAACGAATTCCAGACGCTCGAAGGTGCGTGGCGCGGGCTCCATTACCTCGTCACGCACACCGAGACCGACGAGCTGCTGAAGATCAAGGCCTTGCCGGCGTCGCGCAACGAGGTCGCGCGGATGCTGAAGCGCTACAAGGGCGTTGCATGGGACCAGAGCCCGCTGTTCCGCAAGATCTACGAAGAGGAATACGGGCAGTTCGGCGGCGAGCCGTTCGGCTGCCTGGTCGGCGATTTCCATTTCAACCACAGCCCGCCGGACGTCGAGATGCTCGGCGAGCTGTCGAAGATCGCTGCGGCCGCGCACGCGCCGTTCATCGCCGGCGCGTCGCCGGAACTGATGCAGATGGATTCGTGGCAGGAGCTGTCGAACCCGCGCGACCTGACGAAGATCTTCCAGAACACCGAATACGCGGCGTGGCGCAGCCTGCGGCAGTCGGAGGATTCGCGCTACATCGGCCTCGCGATGCCGCGCTTTCTCGCGCGGCTGCCGTACGGCGCGCGCACCAACCCGGTCGACGAATTCGACTTCGAGGAAGACACCGATGCCGCGAACCACGACCGCTACACGTGGGCGAACTCGGCATACGCGATGGCCGCGAACATCAACCGCTCGTTCAAGCAGTTCGGCTGGTGTTCGTCGATCCGCGGCGTCGAATCGGGCGGGGCGGTCGAAGGGCTGCCGAGCCACACGTTCCCGACCGACGACGGCGGCGTCGACCAGAAATGCCCGACCGAGATCGCGATCAGCGACCGCCGCGAGGCCGAGCTCGCGAAGAACGGCTTCATGCCGTTCGTACACCGGAAGAACTCGGATTTCGCGGCGTTCATCGGCGCGCAGTCGCTGTACCAGCCGGCCGAATACCACGATCCCGACGCAACCGCGAACGCGCGGCTGTCCGGGCGCCTGCCGTACCTGTTCGCGTGCTGCCGCTTCGCGCATTACCTGAAGTGCATCGTGCGCGACAAGATCGGCTCGTTCCGCGAACGCGACGACATGGAGCGCTGGCTGAACGACTGGATCATGAACTACGTCGATGGCGACCCCATCAATTCGTCGCAGGAAACCAAGGCGCGCAAGCCGCTTGCGGCCGCGCAGGTGGTCGTCGACGAGGTCGAGGACAACCCCGGCTACTACACGTCGAAATTCTTCCTGCGGCCGCACTACCAGCTCGAAGGGCTCACGGTGTCGCTGCGGCTCATCTCGCGGCTGCCGACCGCGAAGGCGGCCAACGAGTGAGCGACGCAGCAGGCAACGATCGGCATTCAACGCGGCATTCATCCTGACATCGCACTGAAACGGAGACGGCAATGGGCGTGGCAATGTTTATGAAGGTGGACGGCGTGACCGGCGAATCGGCGGACGCACAGCACAAGGGCTGGACCGACATCCAGTCGTTCACGTGGGGCGCGAGCCAGCCGGGCGCGATGGCGAGCGGCAGCGGCGGCAATGCGGGCAAGGCGAGCTTCAACGATCTCGTCGTCGCCGCGTACATGGACAAGGGTGCACCCGCGATCATCAAGAACTGCGCGAACGGCAAGCACCTTTCGACGGTCGAGATCTCCGCGTGCAAGACGGGCGGCACGCAGGTCGAGTTCATGCGCGTGACGCTGCAGGAAGTGCTCGTCACGTCCGCGCAGGTCGCGGGCATCGATCCGGGCGACGTCGCCGACCGGCTGATGATGCACTACGGCTTCCAGGCCGCGAAGGTGAAGAAGCAGTACTGGCAGCAGAACGACAACGGCGGCAAGGGCGCGGAGGTGACCGTCGGCTGGAACATCAAGGAAAACACCGAGATGTGACGGCGGGGAAATGACCATGGACGACCCGCGAACCCGCGACGGCCGGGAGGGCAGCCTGCGCGACCGGCTCCAGCCCGCATTGCTCGACCGGCTCACCGACGACACGCCGCAGCGCGCGACCGAAGCGCCCGGCGCGCAGTGGATCGGCACCGAACGCCTGCGTGCGGCCGTGCTGCGCGATCTCGCGTGGCTGCTCAACACGCGCAACGCCGAGGACGGCTTCGTCGACTGGTCGGCGTTCGCGCACGCGCAGGCGTCGGTGCTCAACTACGGGATGCGGCCGCTCGTCGGCAAGCCGATGTCGGGCGTCGAGCGGATGTCGGTCGAGGCATCGATCCGCGATGCGATCGTCCGCTTCGAGCCGCGCATCGCGCCCGACAGCGTCGAAGTGCGCAGCGTGATCGACGCGCCGGGCGGCCGCGCCGGCGAGCGGCGCCACAACGTGCTGCTGTTCGAGATTCGCGGCACGCTGTGGTCGATCCCGCATCCGCTCGAATTCGTGCTGCGCTCCGACCTCGATTTCGAGACGGGCGCGATGTCGCTGCAATCGGTAGCGGGGGCCTGACGCGATGGATACGCGCCTGCTCGACTACTACAACCGCGAACTCGCGTACCTGCGCGAGCTCGGCGGCGAATTCGCGCAGCAGTTCCCGAAAGTGGCCGCGCGGCTGCGGCTCAACGAATCGGGGCCGCCCGACCCGTACGTCGAGCGGCTGCTAGAAGGCTTCAGCTTTCTCACCGCGCGCGTGCAGCTCAAGATGGACGCCGAGTTTCCGCGCTTCACGCAGGCGTTGCTCGATGCCGTGTATCCCGGCTACATCGCGCCGCTGCCGTCGATGGCGATCGTGCGGTTCGCGCCGATGCTGAACGAAGGCAGCCTCGCACAAGGCTGGCGGCTGCCGGCCGGCACCGCGCTGCGCGCGCGTCCGGCCGCATCCGAGCAGACCGCGTGCGAATTCCGCACCGCGCACGACCTGACGCTGTGGCCGCTCGAACTGACCGATGCGACCGTCACCGGCGCGCCGTCGTGGCTGCCGCGTGGCGCCTTCGCCGCCCGGCAGGACGTGCGCGGCGCGCTGCGCATCCGGCTGAAGGTGCGCGGCGGTGCCAAACTGTCCCAGTTGCCGCTCGACCGGCTGACGTTCCATCTCGCGGGCCCCGAGCGCGACGCACTGCACCTGCTCGAACTGATCGCCGCGCATGCGCTCGGTGTCGTGTGCCACGATCCCGCGCAGCCGCCGCGCTGGCTGCATACGCTCGACGCCGACGAGATCGTCCACGAAGGCTTCGATCCCGCCCAGGCGATCCTGCCCGACGACGGCCGCAGCTTCCACGGCTACCGGCTGCTGCGCGAGTATTTCGCGTTTCCGGCGCGCTTCCTGTTCTTCAGCATCGGCGGGCTACGCGCCGCGCTCGCACGCGCAACCGGCGACGAGTTCGAGCTGACCGTGCTGTTCGACCGCCATGACGCGGCACTCGAAGCGGCCGTCAGCGCGAAACACCTCGCGCTGAACTGCACGCCGGCCGTGAACCTGTTCGCGCGCCGTGCCGACCGCATTCCGCTGCAACCGGGCGCGCGTGAGCACCATGTCGTCGTCGATCGCAGCCGGCCGCTCGACTACGAGGTCTATGCAGTGCAGCGGCTCGCGAGCGAGCAGCGCGACGACGGCCAGTCACGCGAATTCCGGCCGTTTCATGCGTCGTTCGCGACCGACGACGGCAACCACGGCGCGTACTACATGGTGCGACGCGAACCGAGGCTGGTCTCCTCGCAGGCACGTGCGAACGGCACGCGCACCGGCTACGTCGGCAGCGAGACCTACGTGTCGCTCGTCGACAGCCAGTGCGCGCCGTACGACGAGACGATGCGCTACCTGGCGGCCGACACGCTGTGCACGAACCGCGACCTCGTGCTGCTGCAGCCGCCCGGCGACGCGAACACGTTCACGCTGCGCGTGTCGGCCCCGGTCGAAAGCATCGTCGCGATCCGCGGCCCGTCGCGGCCGCGCCCGCCGATCGCCGATGCGCAAACCGCGTGGCGGCTGATCCGCCATCTCGGGCTGGCCCGGCACACGCTGACCGATCTCGACGACGACGAGGGCGCGCATGCGCTGCGCGAACTGCTCGGCCTGCATGCCGACCCGGCCGATGCCGCAATGCGCCGGCAGATCGACGGCGTGCTGCGTGTGGCGTTCTCGCCAGTGTTCCGCCGGCTGCCGGCGTCAGGCCCGCTGATGTTCGGGCGCGGCGTGCAGGTCGACGTGACCGTTGACGACCATGCGTTCTCCGGTGACAGCCCGTTCCTGCTCGGCGCGGTGCTCGAACAGTTCTTCGCGCGCCACGTGTCGATCAACGCGTTCGCCGAATGCGTGCTGACCAGCGCGCAGCGGGGCCAGCTCGCCCACTGGCCGGCGCGCATCGGCAGGCGGCCCGCGATATGAAGCGCGATATGTCACCGGGTACCGGGCCCGCCGCCGAAGCCGCACGCCGCGACGCGTGGTGGGCACGCCTGCGCGCCGCGCCGCACGGTTACGACCTGTTCCAGGCGCTGCGCTGGCTCGATGCGCTGTCGCCCGGCCGCGCGCCGCTCGGCCATGCCACGCGCCCGCGCGACGAGCCGGTACGGCTCGGGCAGCAGCCGTCGCTCGCGTTCGCGGCGTCGATGCTGGCCGGCGTGAGCGACGCGGGCAGCGGCGTGCCGCCGCGCATCGCGATCCACGGGTTCGGGCTGTTCGGCCCGAACGGGCCGCTGCCGACGCACCTGACCGAATACGCGCACGAACGCGCGGCGCAGCACGACGACCCGACGTTTGCCGCGTTCGCCGACCTGTTCCATCACCGGCTGATCCTGCTGTTCTACCGCGCATGGGCCGACGCGCAGCCAACGGTGAGCCTCGATCGCCCGGAGCGCGCACGGTTCGACGGTTATGTCGCGAGCCTGATCGGGCGGGCGGCACACGGCGACAAGCCCGTCGCGAAAGCCGACACCCATGCCAACGCCGACACGCTCGCGCCGCATGCGCGCTACTTCCATGCGGGCCATCTCGTGCGGCACACGCGCAACCCGGAAGGGCTCGTGCAGATCCTGCGCCGGCATTTCGGCGTCGAGGCTCGCATCGTCGAGCATGTGCCGCAGTGGGTCGCGATCGAACGTTCGCAGCGCTGCACGATCCGCGCGACGCGGCCGACGTTGCGGGTCGGCGCCGTCGCGCTCGGCATCGCGGTGCGCGATGCCCAGTCGCGCTTCCGGATCGTGCTCGGCCCGCTGTCGCTCGACGCGTACCGCCGTTTCCTGCCGGGCGGCCCGCATGCCCGGCAGCTCGCGCAATGGGTGCGCGAATACGTCGGCATCGAGTTCGACTGGGATGTCCAGCTCGAACTGGCGGCCGACGCGGTGCCCGCGATCGCGCTCGGCGCGCCGCAGGGCATCGGCCGCACCGCGTGGCTCGGGCAGCGACTCGATCCGGGCCCCGCGCGTGACCTCGTCGTCCGCTACGACGTGCGGCGCGGCGGCGCCCCCCTTCATCGCGAAACTGCCTAAACGGGAACCGTCATGTCCGATATCGGCCGCGCCAATCTGTTCGGAAAACTGAATCCGTTCCTCTACGAGACGCTCGAGCAGGCGACCGGCTTCTGCCGGCTGCGCGGCAATCCGTACGTCGAGCTTGCGCACTGGTTCAAGCAGATGCTGCAACGGCCCGACGGCGACCTGCAGCGCGTGCTGCGCCACTTCGGGGTCGATGACGCCGTGGTCGACCGCGGGCTCGTTACCGCGCTCGACAAGCTGCCGCGCGGCGCGGGCTCGGTGTCGGATCTGTCCGTGCATATCGACGACGCGGTCGAGCGCGCATGGGTCTACGCGACGCTGAAGTACGACGCGACGCGCATTCGCGGCGCGGTGCTGCTGCTCGCAATCCTGAAGACGCCGCAGTTGCGCAACGTGCTGCTGGCGATCACGCGCGAATTCGAACGCATCGTGCCGGACGTGCTCGCCGATGCGCTCGGGTCGATCGTCGAAGGTTCGCCGGAGGCGCAGGCGGCCGGGCAGACGGCTCCCGGCGGCGACACGGCAATGCGCGGTGCAACCACAGCCGCCGCCGACGGCTCGGCGCTCTCGCGTTTCGCCGTCGACCTGACTGCCCGCGCGCGGGCCGGCGAGATCGACCCAGTGATCGGACGCGATCCGGAGATTCGCCAGATCGTCGACATCCTGCTGCGGCGCCGGCAGAACAACCCGCTGCTGGTCGGCGAAGCCGGCGTCGGCAAGACGGCCGTCGCGGAGGGTTTCGCGCTGCGGATCGCTGCCGGCGACGTGCCGCCGTCGCTGCAGGACGTTGCGCTGTACCTGCTCGACATCGGGCTGCTGCAGGCCGGCGCGAGCGTGAAGGGCGAGTTCGAGAGCCGGTTGCGCGGCGTGATCGACGAAGCAATGTCGTCCGAGCGGCCGGCGATCCTGTTCATCGACGAAGTCCACACGCTGGTCGGCGCGGGCGGGGCTGCCGGCACCGGCGACGCCGCGAACCTGCTGAAACCGGCGCTCGCCCGCGGCCTGCTGCGCACGATCGGCGCGACGACGTGGTCCGAGTACAAGCAGTACATCGAGAAGGACCCGGCGCTGACGCGGCGTTTCCAGCTCGTGCACGTACACGAACCGGAAGAAGCGGCCGCGCTGACGATGCTGCGCGGCCTCGCCGGGAAGCTCGAGGCCCACCACCGCGTGCTCGTGCTCGACGACGCGCTGCAGGCTGCCGTCACGCTGTCGCACCGTTACATTCCGGCCCGCCAGTTGCCGGACAAGGCGATCAGCCTGCTCGATACGGCCTGCGCGCGCGTCGCTGTCAGCCAGCACGCGGTGCCCGCGCCGATCGAAGATGCGCGCCGCCGGATCGACAGCCTGCGCGTCGAACAGGAGCGGATCGGACGCGAATGCGCGCTCGGCACCGGCGATACCGCACGGCGCGATGCGATCGAGCACGACATTGCCACCGCCCGAACCGAACTCGACCGGCTGGACACGCGCTGGCAAACCGAACGCGACGCATTGACGGCGATCGTCGATGCCCGTGCGTTGCTGCTCGACGACGATCCGTCGCATGCGCTCGATGCCGATGCGCGCACTGCGGCACAAACCCGTCTCTCGGCCGCGCAGCAGGCGCTGGCCGACCTGCAGGGCGAGGCGCCCCTCGTGCTGCCCGCCGTCGACACGCACGCGGTAGCAGCCGTCGTGGCCGACTGGACCGGCATTCCGCTCGGTCGCATGGTGCGCGACGAAACGCAGGCCGTGCTGAAGCTGGCCGATACGCTCGGCGAGCGCGTCGTCGGCCAGAAGCACGCGGTCGAGCTGATCGCCGAGCGCATCCAGACCGCGCGGGCCAAGCTCGACGATCCGAAGAAGCCGCATGGCGTGTTCCTGCTGTGCGGCCCGTCCGGCGTCGGCAAGACCGAGACCGCGCTCGCGCTGGCCGACACGCTGTACGGCGGCGAACACAACGCGATCACGATCAACATGAGCGAGTTTCAGGAAGCGCATACCGTGTCGACGCTGAAGGGCGCGCCGCCCGGTTATGTCGGCTACGGGCAGGGCGGGGTGCTGACCGAGGCCGTGCGGCGCCGTCCGTACAGCGTCGTGCTGCTCGACGAGATCGAGAAGGCGCACCGCGACGTGCACGAGATTTTCTTCCAGGTGTTCGACAAGGGCTGGATGGAGGATGGCGAAGGGCGCGACATCGATTTCCGGCATACGGTGATCCTGCTGACGTCGAACGTTGGCGCCGATCGCGTGATGCAGCTGTGCCGCGATCCCGAGCACCTGCCCGACACGCAGACGCTCGCCGATGCGCTGCGCGCGCCGCTGCTCGACGTGTTTCCCGCTGCGTTGCTCGGCCGGTTGACCGTCGTGCCGTACTACCCGCTCACCGACGCGACGCTTGCGCGGATCGTCGCATTGCAGTTGCGGCGGATCGAGCAGCGGATCGACGCGCACCACGGCATCCGGCTGCGCTGCACCGACGCGGCGACCGCGCTGGTCGTCGAGCGCTGCCGGACGATCGAATCCGGCGGCCGGATGGTCGACGCGATCCTCACGCATACCGTGATGCCGCGCATCGGCCGCGCGATCCTGCAGGCCACGCTCGAAGGCCGCACGCTGGCGTCGATCGAGCTGAGCGCCGCCGACGGCGAATTCGCGTACCGGTTCGACGAGGAGGAAACGACTTGAATCGCGTATTCACACTCGACAGCCTGCACGGCGACGACCTCAAGTTCCATACGCTCGACGGCAGCGACGAACTCGGCCGCCTGTTCGAATTCCGGATCGAGGCGCTCGCCGACAGTCACAGCCTGTCGCTGAAGGACTTGCTCGGCAAGCCGGTGACGGTCCGGATCGAACAGCAGGACCTGTCGACCCGCTACCTGAACGGTATCGTTGCGCGTGCGTCGCTTTCCGGCCGGCGCGCCGAGCGGTATTACGGCTACGAGCTGATCGTGCGCCCATGGCTGTGGCTCGCGACGCGACGCTCCGATTGCCGGATCTTCCAGAACAAGACCGTGCCCGAGATCATGCAGGAAGTGCTGGCGACGTACGGCTTTCCGATCGAGAACCATCTCGCCGAGTCGTATGTGCCGCGCGACTATTGCGTGCAGTACAACGAGACCGATGCCGCGTTCGTGTCGCGGCTGATGGAGTTCGAGGGGATCTACTTCTGGTTCCGGCATGCCGAGGACACGCATACGCTGATGCTCGGTGACGCGATGTCGTCGCACACCGTGCTGCCCGGCTACGAGACGATTCCGTACATCGCGCGCGACCGGACGGCGATCGCCGACGAGGAGCATATCGACGGCTGGCTGCCCGCGCAGGAAGTGAGTGTCGGGCGGCACCAGACCACCGACTACGACTATACGAAGCCGCGCGCCGATCTTTCGTCGCAGAAGGTCGATCCGCGTGGTCACGATCACGACAGTTTCGCGTCGTTCGAATGGCCGGGCGGCTATCGCGACGATGCGCCCGGCGCACACTACAGCCGCGTGCGGCTCGAGGAACAGCAGGCCGAGCACGAGCGGGCGAGTGCCGATACCGATGTGCGTGGTGTCGCGCCCGGTTATCTGTTCACGCTCGAACATTGCCCGCGCGCGGATCAGAACCGTGAGTACCTGATCGTGCGATGCCAGTACCGCTTCCAGGAGAACGCGTATGCGAGCGACCAGGGCGCGGAGGCCGTCGTGCATCAGACGATGATGCTCGTGCAGCCGTCGAGCCTGCCTTACCGGTCGCCGCGCGACACGCCGCGGCCGCGGACCAACGGGCCGCAGACGGCAACCGTGGTCGGGCCGCCCGGGGAGGAAATCTGGACCGACCAGTATGGGCGCGTGAAGCTGCAGTTCCGCTGGGATCGGTATGGGCAAAGCAATCAGGATTCGTCGTGCTGGGTGCGGGTGTCGAGTCCCTGGGCCGGGGGCGGGTTCGGGGGCGTGCAGATTCCGCGGGTAGGCGATGAGGTGGTTGTCGATTTTCTGAATGGCGATCCGGATGAGCCGATCGTCACCGGGCGAGTTTTCAACGGCGAGAAGATGCCGCCGTGGGGGCTGCCGGGGAGTGCGACGCAGAGCGGGTTGCTGTCCAGATCTTCACCGGGCGGAACGACTGATCACGCCAACGCGTTCCGGTTCGAGGACAAGAAGGGCGCCGAGCAACTCTGGATGCACGCGGAAAGGAATTTCGATGCGGAGACGGAGCTCGATCATTCGCTTTCTGTCGGGAACAACCATACGCATACGGTCGGGAACGACGAAACGATGCAGGTGAAGAACAACCGGCAACGGAGTGTGGGGCAGAACGAGACGGTGAATATCGGGCAGAACAGGGTGGCGCAGATTGGGGCGAATGAGACGCATGGGGTGACGGGGAACCGCAGCGTATCGGTCGACGGCAACAGTTCGCATACGGTGACCAAGGGGAATCACAACCTGGCGGTGGTCGCCGGCACGCATGACGTCTTCGTCGAGGGGAACAGCACGCATGTCGTCGGTACCGGATCGTATGCGACGAAGGTCAATACGGGAAACCATTCCGTGGACGTCAACAAAGTCGCTTCATTGGCGGCCGGCCAATACATCGACATGGGTTCAGGAAAGAGTGGCGTGTCGATCAACAAGGACAACGTCGGCGTCTCCATCGGCGGAACCGGAGGCGATACCGGTGTCGGGATCAGCGGCCAGGGTGGCGGTGTGGCCATCGCCGGATACGGCAAGGGCGTCAACATTGCGGGCTACGCACCTGGCGTGACGATTTACGGCGAGAACGATCTCAATCTTTCCGGCAAGTCGACGGCCAATCTTCAGGCACCGACGGTCAACATCGACAACGGCAAGAGTAGCTGCACCGTCAACGTCAACGCGACGAGGATCGTTCTGGCGACCGGTGGCGGCTCGATCACGCTCGACGGATCGGGCGTGACGATCCAGGGGACGATTGCCCACATCAATTGACTTCGACCGGCGCCTGCCGGTCACGCGATTGCATTCGAAGCATGGGAGACATTCGATGGAAAACGAATCGGATCAGATGATGGTCGACGACGCGCTCGAAGCTGAAACGGTGGAGGCGTTGCGCCGGTTGTTCGCCAACGATGCGACGCCGGATCGCACGCGGCCTGCCGAACGTCGCGAATCGTCGACGATGATCGGCGAAGTGACCGATACGCATCATCCCGACGCGATGGGGCTCATTCGCGTGAAGTGGACAGTGCAGGACGACGTCACACACGAACGCTGGCTCGAATGTGTGGCCGACGTGAAACCGCGCATCGGCGATCGCGTGTTGCTGCAGTCGCCTGCGAACTGGCCCGAGTACCTGATCGCCGGGCTGCTGGCGCGCAAAGGGCATGGTGAACCCGTCGAGCCCGTGGTCGAGCCTGCGATGGCGCTTTCCCTCGAAACCGACAAGTGCGTGCAGATCGCGGATGCATCGGGCTGCCCGCTGCTGCAGGTGCGGGCCTCTCCTGACGGGCCGGTCGTGACGCTGCTGAACCGGAACGTGAACATCGAAGTCGCCGGCAAGCTGCGGTTAAGTGCGCAAACGCTCGAACTGGAGGGCGGGCGAGGCGGTGTCGATATCCGGACCGAAGCGGACACCGTCGTCCGCAGCCGGTACGTTCGCCTGAACTGAGAAGGCGGCCTGACGTCATGCATCGTGAATTCTCCGCCATCGAATCGTCGCTCGAAGCGTTCATTGATCAGCCCGACGATCCGACGCTGTTGATCGAAGCAACCGACAACGACCTCGTGCCGGTTCTCAAGATGATGCAATCGCTCGACGAACGACTCGGCGATGCGGTTTTCCTGAATTTTCCGTTTCCTTGCGACTCCGCCGACGCGTATCTGCAGACATGCATGGAAGCGCTTTCACGTCAGATCGACGAAGCGAGCAGTGCGCGCATCGAACGCGGTGAAGCAGCCTGGCCGCCGTTGCCGCTGACATGCACCGACCCAAGGCGCTCGCCGTCGACACGGCTGCGCGATGCCGTCATGCACGTTCGCACGCTGATGCCGGAAGGCACCAAGGTCGTGTGGGCATGGCTACCGTCACCGATGGGCGATTTCGGCGGCTTTGCGAAGCTGGTGCTGCAATGCCTGGCGCTGAACGGCTTTGAGGCGTGGATGGAAGGACATCGATTCTGCATCCGCGACGACCGGAAGCATCCGTGCCTGATTCCGCTGGCGCGCGAGAAGAAGGCCGAGCATGTGCTGATTCTTCCAGTCGACTTCTCGTCCGAAAAGGCGACCCGTCATCTGGTCGACATCGCGAACGATGCGACGCATTCGCTCGAACAGCGTATGGGTGCCTTGCTGCAGATCGCCGGGATCGATCTTGCACATGGCAGATTGCCCGAAGCGCAGCGCAAGTACTACGCGCTCTTTTCCTTCCACGCCGAGCGCAAGGATGCGACCGGCTGCGCAGTGGCGTTGCATGGCCTCGGCGATGTGGCGTTGCGCCACGGGTCACCGCGCGATGCGAAGGACTGGTATGTGCGGGCGCTGCCGGCTGCGCTCGATGGCCGGAACCTGCTGGTCGCGCTGAATGCGCTGATGGCGACGGGTAGCTGTTGCAACACGCTCGGCGAGCATGCCAAGGCCGCGACTTACTTCGATCTCGCGAGCGGTGCCGCCGGCAGGCTGATGCTCGTGCATACGAAGATCGAGGCGATGGAGAAGGGCGGTGTCGCGCTACTGGCGTGTGGCCAGGCGGCGGAAGCGGCGAAAAGCTGGATCGCCGCGAAGGGATTGTGCGAAAAGTTCGGCTGCGAACGACAGCGCATTTCCCTCCTCGATCGACTCGTGTCGCTCTACGGGAACGCCGGTCTGAAAATTGAGGCGAGGGCATATGAGCTGGAGAAGGATCCGCTTTACATGACTCGCCTCCGTGGAGCCGTTGCGCCGACGGGCCACGATGCGATGGCCGGATACGAACGGGCTCGCCGATGAGTGAATTTGAAAGCCGGTTGACGCGCGCGTCGGCGCCAGCCGAGAGTCATTCAACGCCGTCGGAGTCGAA
This sequence comes from Burkholderia lata, assembly GCF_000012945.1. Taxonomy (NCBI): domain Bacteria; kingdom Pseudomonadati; phylum Pseudomonadota; class Betaproteobacteria; order Burkholderiales; family Burkholderiaceae; genus Burkholderia; species Burkholderia lata. Next base: position 1,792,173 of record NC_007511.1, on the reverse strand, counting down.
GGCCGACACCGCATGTGATTCGCTGCTCGATACGGTCAAGTCGACGTTCGATCCGTTCAAGGAGACGTTCTCGTCGGAAGGCGGCACGCTTCACCATGTCAGCGAGGCCGTGAATTCCCTGGCGTCACTGCAGGGCATGCCGTCGCAGTTGCTCAACACTGGCATCGCGCAGATCCCGCTGCTCGACAAGATGCCGGGGATGCCGGCCGCCACCATCGGTGTTCCGCATCTCGGTACACCGCACGCGCATAGTCATCCGCCGAGCAGCGGTTTTCCGTTGCCGAGTGTCGGGGCAACCATAGGCAGTGGGTGTTTGAGCGTACTGATTGGGGGTATTCCTGCAGCACGTGTACTGGATATCGGTATTGCGCCGACGTGCGGCGGGATAACGCCGTTCTTCGATATTCAGACGGGCTCGAGCAATACGTTCATCGGCGGGATGCGTGCTGCGCGCATGGGTATCGACATGACGCGGCATTGCAATCCGATGGGGCATGTCGGGCACTCGGGTGGCGAAGCAGCGAGCGCTGCCGAGAAAGGCGAGGAGGTGGCGAGCGAGGCTGCTCAGGTGTCCGGCCGGGCGAAGTTGCTGGGGCGGGCAGGGAAAGCGTGGTCGGTTGGTAATGCGGCGGTCGGGCCAGCGTCAGGGGTGGCGACTGCTGCCGATGACGCATCGCAAGGAGAAGTCGCCGCCGCTGCGATGATGGCCGCGCAAACAGCGGCCGATCTCGCGTTCATGGCGCTCAGCAACCTGATGGGCAAGGATCCCGGCATCGAACCGAGTATGGGGACGCTGCTCGCCGGGGATCCGACGGTGCTGATCGGCGGATTTCCGCTGCCGGACTCGCAGATGATGTGGCACGGGGCAAAGCACGGGATCGGGAAGAAGGTCAGGCCGAAGTTGCCGAAGTGGGCGCAAGAGTTGGCGTGCGAATTCAAGGGCGAGCCGATCAGTGCCGTCACTGGAGAGGTGAAGAATGATTTCACCGACTACGAAACCGACGAAACGCTGCCTTTCATATGGGGACGCCACTACTGCAGTGGGTGGAATGAGCGTAACGGAGCGCAGGGATACGGATTCCGACATGCGTGGCAGCGCGAACTGCAGTTGCTGCGCACGCGCGCAATCTATACCGATCCGCGGGGCACGAAATACACGTTCAGCAGAAACGCAGACGGTACATATGACGGTTGCTGCCAAGGCTACTCGCTCGAGCAGATCGACAGTCGAAGGTTCTTCATCCGGCACGAGGCCGCTGGCGACGCAGAGTTCGAGCGGGACGCCGAAACTGCACTTTCAGTCCGCTGCATCAGCCATCAGCGTGATCGCACACAAAGCCTTCTTCGCTGGCGTCCAGACGGACATATCGGGAAGATCGTGCAGACCGACCACGACGGCAACGTTCGCAGAACCGTCTCGTTACGGTACGACCAGTCCGGGCGGATTGTTGAAGTCGTGCTGACAGACGTCGATGGTCGGGACACTCGGATCGCACGGTATGCATACGACACCGAGAATTGCCTGACTTCGTATCGCAATGCGCTCGATGCGATTTCGACCTATGAATACGATGCACAGCGGCGTATGGCCCGACTCGCTGGTGCCAACGGGTATTCGTTCCTTTACTGCTACGACAGCGAAGGACGTTGCGTGGAAAGCGCTGGGCAGGACCGGATGTGGCACGTCAGATTCCAGTACCGACCCGGGCGGACGATTGTCACCGAGGGAGATGGTGGACGATGGACTATCCTGTACAACGAGATGGGAACCATCACCCATGTCGTCGATCCTTACGGTGGCATCGCCGAGTATGTGCTCGATCCATCCGGGCGAATCGTGGAGGAAATTGACTCGGGTGGGCGGACGTTGCGATGGCTTTACGACGCTAGAGCAGGGACCATCGGCCGCCTCGATCGATTCGGCAACCTCTGGCCGAACAAGGACGAACTGCCGAACTTGCCCAACCCGCTGGCGCACCATGTGCCGAACGCCATGCGCGGCCTGATCTGGGGAGAATTCAACGTCGACAATCTCACTGACACGGTGTTGTTGCCGCAAGAAATTGATCACTGGGCTTGGGGCTCTGCCACGGATGCAGTTGCGCGATGGCCCGATGAACGGCGACAGCAACGCGATGTTGCCGGCAGGGTGATTGCACGCACCAATATCAGCGGGCATACCGAGCGCTTCGAATACGATGCTGACGATAACCTGCTGCTGCGATTCGATCAGGATGGCGCCGCGACCCGGTATACCAGATGCTCATGGAATCTGCTGGCCAGCGAAGAGAATGCTCTTGGCGAGACGATCCGCTATCGCTATACCTCCCGTCGGGACGTTGCGTCTGTCATCGACGCGAATGGCAACGAATCCGCTTACAGCTACGACTTCAAGAAGCGAATGACGAGCGTGACACGACATGGCCGGTTGCGGGAGAGCTATGTCTACGACGGCGGCGACCGCTTGATCGAGAAGCGTGACGGCGCGGGCAAGTGGCTATTAAGGTTCGAAATCGGCGAGAACGGCCTGCCGCGCGAGCGAACCCTGGCGTCAGGTAGTAAGCATGTCTACGAATATGATCGCTTCGGCCATCTCACGAAGGCCTCTACGGACGCGCACGAGATCACGCGAACGTTTGACAATCTAGGAAGGCGCACATCGGACAAATGCGACGGCTTGGGCGTCCAGCACGAATACGATGGCCACCGGTTGGGGCGAACGACCTACCTCGAGCGGTTTGAGGTGGTCTACACATATACTGCAAGCGGCCAATCCATCCGAACGCCAGGCGGCCGCACACACTGCGTGCAACAGGGCAAGGACGGCCGAGTGTTGCTGCGGTTGGCCAACGGTACGCAGGCATGCTACATGTTCGACGACGTCGGGCGTTGCACTGGACGCATCACCTGGCGGACCGATTCTCCCGCGGCCTTTCATCGTGTCACGTATGAATACAGCGGCGCCGGAGAGCTTCGCCGTATCAGCGACAACCAAAAGGGGGATACGCAATACCAATACGACCGCGCACATCGTCTGATTGGCGAGATGAGCAGCGGCTGGCAAGCTTGCCGCTACGAGTACGATCCCGCCGGTAATCTGTTGGCTTTGCCGACCTGCCCGATGATGCAATATACAGGCGGCAACCGGCTATCAACCACGTCGCGCGGTCAATACACGTACGACGAACGCAACCATCTGTCCGAAGAGATCGCACACGATGGCCGGCGTACCACGTATCGCTACGACAGCATGGACTTGCTTGTCCGTGTCGAGTGGTCTGACCGGCACGATGCCTGGACAGCGGAATACGATGGTTTATGCCGTCAAGTAATCGCAGGGACAGACAATGACTCCACGGTGTATTACTGGGACGAAGATCGCTTGGCCGCACAGGTTGATCCCGGTGGCAAGGTACGTGTCTTCGTTTACGTCGACGAGAAGTCGCTCGTGCCGTTCATGTTCATCGACTATCCAAGCATTGATTCGCCTGCAACCTCGGGAAGCGAATATTTCGTGCTATTCAATCAGGTTGGCATGCCTGAACGCATCGAAGACGTCAGCGGCAGAGCAGTGTGGCTCGCACGGAAAATCCATTCGTACGGGGTTATCGAAGTTGCTGAGGGAAATTCACTTGAATACGATGTGCGTTGGCCCGGACATTTGTTTCAGCGTGAAACAGGCTTGCACGTCAATCGATTCCGATCATACAACCCGATGCTCGGACGATATCTCCAATCGGATCCGGTTGGGCATGCAGGGGGAGGGAATCTCTATACATATTCTGCCAATCCGGTCGTGGAAGTAGACGTACTCGGCCTGAATGCGCACGTTCATGGGGAGGATGCATCCGAGCCTTCGCCCGAAGGCCCTGCAGTCGCCGGCCGAACGCAGGAGCTGACCAAGGCGGAACTGAATCACCTCGCAAAAATCGAAAGACGGACAGCGGAAAGAGATGCAGCTATCGAGAGAATGAAAAGAGAGATTGAGAATCTCGAACAGGAAAAAAAGAAATTATCATTAGATGAAAAGAACTGGTACAGCTATCCCGAAACACCCGAAACAAAAAGACTTGACGCAATTAGGGAAAGGGTATTGGAGCTCAATGATAAAATTAAAAATTACCCGTTGGTTCGTGATAAAACGACGGAATTTCCAAAAGGATACTTGCAGAGCACGCATATCGAGATGATCAAGCGATATACTCGTGAAGGCAGGGAAGGCAAACTTCCGATCGATCCTGACAAGAACCCTGCAGGGCTGGTCGCAATGCGTAGCAAATTGACGTGGGTTGATGCGGATAACCATCCGATCCCTTACTACACAACCAATGACAAAGGCGAACAGGTTGTGAATGTAACATACGACCATCAGGTATCGGAGGCCGAAATGTACAACAGGGGCGCGACCATCGGAGGCAAGCACTATCCACCCGGCTGTGATTCCAATCCAGAGAATCGCAAGAAATTTCATAACGACACTGATAATCTCGCTGTGATGTCCCAGTCGGAAAATGCTTCGAAAGGAAGTAGTTCGAGCGAGACAAATGGCAATGAGCGGTTCAGTTACGACATACCCACTGGAGATCACTACTCATGACGAGCGATTTTCAATACAATTTCACGAGTGCCTTGAGACCTCGACCAAGGGAATTGAGCAATGACGTTCTTAGATGGAAGGCATTCGACGCTGATACGTTCGAAAGTTATATCCGATTTATCGGAGATCGTGCCTGCTCCCTGACAATCAGATTAGCGCCAGGACAGAGTACGGAGCCGATCTTGCCATTTTTGAATAATGTCACTTCAACGCAACTGGATTTGGTGAGCGACGCGACCCCTATCGGATTATTCCCGAGTCCTGCCTTGCGTGAAACCACATTTGATCTCGAAGTCGTGGTACACCCATCACTTATCAATGGCGCCTTTACCGAAGAGACGATCGCGATGGGCGATGTTATCTACACAGTCTTTCCTGCATATCGATGCGAATTTCCCGTTCGCAATCCTTCGGAGGACGCCGGGTTGAGATTGCAGAGAATCATACGCCGGTCGGAGTGGAGCCGATCGCCGGCTCCCGCATTGCGGGCGCGATTCTCGTTAGCAAACGGCTTTCGCAGTGCGAATGAGCACGAGATGCTTATATTCAGCCTAGACGAATTGGAGCGCGTGATTGGAGACGCCACACAATTCGGAGGCGTCGTTCACGTGGAAAATTTCGAAGGGGCGTGCGCCCGGTTCCAATTCACCAAGGTGCGCTGCGATGTGGAACTGGCCGGGGTTCGAAAGGCGATTGCTTGCGAAATGGTGCCAGCGTGGCTGAAAATTCTGGCTATCGATGGTGCGGTTGCAGCCAAGAGGAACTGACTCCCATGAAGGTCGGTTCACTTGGGTATTTATAATTTTACATAACGTGAATTATCGACAATTTGTGTTGTAGCAGCCATATCCTAATGTCGTGTTCTGGCTATTTACAGATGTCGTGTTTTTGACTGCTGGCATGCTGGATGGCTCGTTGAGCAAGCACGGGAGCCGACCATGCAGCCAGCCGGATTGGTGACACTGACGATGCGAGAGCTTGATCGACTCAAGGTGATCCAGGCTGTGGTGGACACGGGCTTGAAGCCTGGACGTGCAGCCGAACGGCTGGGCCTGAGCGTGCGCCAGGTGGAACGGCTGGTCATCCGGTATCGCGAGCGCGGGCCCGGCGGCGTCGCTTCAGGCCGTCGTGGCCGACCGGGCAACCGCAAGCTCGACGATGGGCTGGCGTTACGCGCCCTGACCGTTATTCGTGAGCGCTACGCCGATTTTGGACCGACGCTGGCCTGCGAGAAGCTCTGGGAGTGTCACGGCATTCGGCTGGCTAAGGAGACGGTCAGAAGGCTGATGACCGAGGCTGGGCTCTGGATTCCGCGCCGGCAACGACCGCCCAAGGTCTACCAGCCGCGAGCACGGCGGGCTTGCCTCGGTGAACTGATCCAGATCGACGGCTGCGATCATCGATGGTTCGAGGAACGGGCGCCGGCCTGCACGCTGCTGGTGTACGTCGACGACGCGACGAGCCGGCTGATGATGCTGCACTTCACGCAGACCGAGTCGACCTTCAGCTACTTTGAGGCCACGCGAACGTATCTGGAGCGCTACGGCAAGCCGGTGGCGTTCTACAGCGACAAGTACAGCGTGTTCCGCAACACGAGTGCCGGCAAGACAGGCCAGAGCGTGACGCACTTCGGCCGGGCGATGTACGAACTGAACATCGACACGTTCTGCGCGAACAGCAGCTCGGCCAAGGGGCGTGTGGAGCGAGCACACCTGACGTTGCAGGACCGATTGGTCAAGGAGATGCGATTAGTTGTTGCATGCCGCCCCGCCCGCTACGCATACGCCAATTGCCGCTGGGCGCCGATTTCGGCAACCCGCGTCATACCCAACTTGCGCACAATCAGCATCGCGATCTCCAGCGACTGCTCATAGTTCAACCTCGGATCGACCGTCGACTTGTAAGCACGGGCCAAATCGGCCTCAGTCAGATTGCGCGCGCCGCCCAGGCATTCGGTCACGTCTTCCCCGGTCAGCTCCAGATGCACGCCGCCCAGATGCGTGCCGCAGGCGGCATGAATGTCGAAGGCCGCCTCGAGCTCGGCGTGGATGTTCCCGAAGCGCCGTGTCTTCACCCCGCCCGGGGTCGTTTCGCCGTTGCCGTGCATCGGATCGCAGCACCACAAGACACGCCGGCCCTCGGCCTTGACCGCATGCAGATGCTTCGGCAACTCCGCTTCGATCTTCGCCGCACCCATGCGCGTGATGAGCGTCAAACGGCCGGCCTCGTTCGTGGCGTTCAGCGCGTCGATCGTGCGCAGCAACTGGTCGGTGCTCACCCCGGGCCCGACTTTCAGGCCGATCGGATTGCGGATACCTGAGCAGTATTCGATATGCGCGCCGTCCAGCTGCGCGGTGCGCATGCCGATCCACGGAAAATGCGTCGACAGGTTGAACCAGCCCCAATGCCGCGGCACTTGCCGTGCCATCGCCTCTTCGTAATTCAACAGCAGGACCTCATGCGACGTGTAGAAATCGACTCTCGCATCGCTGCCGGAGGGCTCGCCCGCGAGCGCCTCCATGAAGCGCAGCGATTCGCCGATCGAGTGCGTCATCTTGCGATACTCGCCATAAAGCGGCGAATGCGAGGCCCAAGCCAGATCCCAATGTTCGGGGTGGTGCAGATCAGCAAAACCGGCATCGCTCAGCGCGCGCACGAAATTCATCGTCAGCGCCGATCTGGAATGAGCCTCGAGCAGGCGCTGCGGGTCGGGCTCGCGCGCGTCTTTCGTAAAAGCGCTGCCGTTGACGATGTCGCCGCGGTAGCAAGGCAGCGTCACGCCGTCGCGCGTTTCGGTATCCGCCGAGCGCGGCTTGGCGTACTGGCCGGCAAAGCGGCCGACGCGAACCACCGGCAGCATCAAGCCATGCACGAGCACCAGGCTCATCTGCATCAGCACTTTGAGCCGATTGGCGATGATCGGCGCCGTGCAATCGGCAAAGCTTTCCGCGCAGTCGCCGCCCTGCAGCAAGAAACATCGTCCCGCCGCGGCGTCTGCGAGCTTGCGTTTGAGCGTCAGCACTTCCCATGCGGCGACGAGCGGCGGCAGTGCTTGTAGCTGTGCCAGGGCGCGATCGAGCGCCGCCACATCGCGATAAGCCGGCTGTTGCAGCGCCGGCTTCGTCTTCCAGGAAGCCGGTGTCCAATTCTCGGCCGCACGCGCCGAAGAGAGATTGCATTCCACAGTTCCACTCCCATAATGAAATGCTGCCGATCGAGCGGGTGTCGTCGCCTGGCATGCAAGCGACGCCCACGCTCCTTACCGCTACAGCTTGACGAGCACCGTGCCCAGATAACGTCCGCTGGACGTGTCGCACAACGCGCTCGGCGCGTTATCGAGGCCGTCGATCACCGTATGCGGGAACACGATCTCGCCGGCGCGCAGCCACTGCGCGAAACGCTCGAACCATTCGCCCTTCGCCTCCGGATTGTCGTCGGCGCTGTAGCCCCGCATCGTGATCCGCTTGAGGAGAAATTGAACGGTATCGATTTCGGCGGGTGCGGTCCGCCCCGTTCCCGTCGCGGCCAGCTGGCCCGACAGCGCGCCGAGGATCAGGAAGCGCGCCCCTTCGCGGGCGGCCGTGACGGCCGCCTGTAATTGCTCGCCGCCGACCGAATCGATCAGGACGTCGATGCCGCCCTGCGCCGCTTCAAGCAACTGCTCTGCGAACGGCGTGCTGCCGCCACGTATGACGGCAGCGTCATAGCCAAGCTCGGAAACCAGGCGTCGTGCCTTGTCGTGCGAACTCGTGCTGCCGATCACGCGCCCCGCTCCCAGCCGCCGCGCGATCTGTCCGGCCATCGCGCCGATCGCGCCGGCCGCGCTCGTGACGAACACCGTGTCACCCGGACGGATCGGCACGCCGCGCGTCAGCGCCGCGTATGCGGTCCAGCCGTGCCCCAGGTAGCCGAGGTAGCCGGCGGGCTCCGGCAGCGCCTCGCCGACGCGCTGACAGCCCCATGCGGGCACCACCGCGTAGTCTCGCCACCCGTGGAAGTGCGTGACGATGTCGCCGGACGACAAACCGCTGCCGGCGGGCGCGCTCACCACCTCGCCGAGCGCTTCGCCCATCAGCGCGTCACCCGCCGACAAGCACGGAAACGGCACACCGGGCACGTCTTCCGCGCCTTCGCTGATCATCGCGCGCAAGGAAGCCGAGACCAGGAAATAGCGATTACGCACCAGCACGTCGCCCGAGCCGGCCGCCGGCGCGGCGGCGGTGACGATTTCGAAATCGTCCGGTGTCGGCAGGCCTTTTAGCTTCGCCTTCAAGCGCACGTCGCGCCGCATGGGAATCGACAGATTCATGATCCGCTCCCGCCGTGCGCCGTGCGCGTCGATGAGGCGAACCATCCCGCTGGTATGCGCGCGACGCTGCGGCCGTAGGCTATCGTCGGGTCGTCCGAGGCATGCACGGTCGCTGTCCAGCCGTATCGGCCGAGCCAGTCGCGCACATCGTCGCGGGACGAGAGCCAACGAGCGCCCTGCGATTCGACGCGCGCTCGGGCTTCCTTGCCCTCCTCGCTCATCATGCGCGTGGCGAGATGCTCGAGCATGAGCGCGCTGCCCGGCGCCGACAGGTCGGCCACTTGACGGATCAGCGCATCGCAGTCCGTGTCGCGCAGATACATAAGCAGCCCTTCGATGAGCCAAATCGTGGGCTTGGCGGGATCGAAGCCGGCCGCGCGCAACGGGCTCGCCCAATTCGAGGTCAGATCGGCGACGAGCGGCCGCCAATCGCACTGCAGCGGCAACCCGGACTGCTTCATGAGCTCGCGTTTGAAGGCGATGATGTCGTCGAGATCGAGCTCGAACCAGCGCGTGCCGAACGGACACGCCAGGCGTGCCACGCGGCCGTCCACGCCGGCGGCCAGCGTGACGACCTGCCGGATTCCGCGGCTCAGGTTCGCGAGAATGGCATCGTCGAAGTAGCGTGTGCGAACGACGAAATATTGCGGAAAGTTCGCGCGCCGCGCGACTTCGCTGACATGCTCATGCGTCGGCGTGCCGGCCAAGTGCTCGATCAGCGCCGCGGCGAACGGATCGTGAAACAAGGCGTCCGGGCGCTGGCCTTCGGCATGACGTTGCCAGGCAATGAACAGTGCGGTTTGGCCGACGCCAACCGGAATATCGAAAGTAGACACAGACAGGTTCCTTATCCGCAAGAGAATCAAGGTTGGAGTTGCGTGGTTTTCCAATCGTTGCCATCGCGTTCGTACCTGAGGCGCCGGTGAAGCCGGTCGGAGCTGGCGGCCCAGAATTCCATCTCGTGAGGCTCGAGCCGATAGCCGACGAAGCGCGGCGGCCGCGGCAACGCGACGCCGAGCGCGAGCAGCTCGGCAGCGTGCGCGCGCAGCGCTTCGCGGTCGACGAGTTCGTCGCTCTGGTGCGAGGCGCTCGACATCGCATGCATCGGCACCGAGCGTCCGAACCAGAGCTTGTCGTTCTCGCTTTCCTCGAGCGGAACCGCCTGGCCGGAAATCATGATCTGCTGCCCGGTTTCGCGCCAATACAGCAAGCCCGAGGCCCAGCCCGTCTCCGTGAGTTCGCGTCCTTTGCGGCTCGTCGAATGCGTGCAGAAGATCACGCCGCGGTCGTCGATCGAGGAGAACGCGATGACGCGAGAAGAGATGCGTCCGTCGGACGTGGCGGTCGCGAGCGCGAGCGCCTTGGGCTCGCGGACGCGCGCGACATCGGCCGTCGCGAGCCAGCGCTTGAGCAGCGTGATCGGCTCGGACGGCGGATCGTCATATTCGGGGAACAGGACATCGACGCTTCCCGTGAGGCTTTCGAATCGACTGGTGTTCATGGCAATGTTTTCATGATGGCAAAAGACGGGGGCGCCGCTAGACGCCCAGACGGCCGCGCGCGACGACGACACCGTGACCGCTGACCTCGACCGCCTCGATGCCGTGCTCCGAGCCGTGCACCAGCGCATGCATGTGCGAGGGGCGCCTGATCTCGACGCCTTGGAGAAGATGCAGCGGCTCGCCCCACGAAATCAGTCCGTGGCGGGCAAGGTGAATGGCGATGGGACCGGCGGCGGAACCCGTCGCCGCATCCTCCACGACGCCGTAGGCCGGCGAGAACATCCGGCAGCGCCAGTGGTCGCCCGCTGGGGCCACGCACATGGCCGACATATCCTCGAACTCAGCCAACGCGCGATGGTCCGGATGCACGTCGGAAAGCGCGGAGGCGTCAGGCAACGTGACGAACACATGGCGCGGGCCGTTTCGATAGGCCTCCACGGGCAACACGGACGCTTCGACGCCGAGCGCTTCGAGCAGACGCTCGGCCCGATCAAAGCGCGTCCACGTCGGGATCGGCTGCTGCATGGTGACGTAAGCCTCGCCGGGCGCATCGGATCGCACATCGAACGGCACGAGCCCCATGCCCGTCTCGAACACGAAGCGATCCTGCGCCTTGACGTGCCTGAGTGCCACGGCCGTGCCGAGCAGCGGATGTCCCGCGAACGGCAACTCGTTGACCGGCGTAAAGATGCGCACGTGCACGTCGCCGCCCTGCTTCGGCGGCATCACGAACACCACTTCCGACAGATTCATTTCGCGGGCGATCCGCTGCATGCGCTCCGCCGGCAGCGGAACGTCGACCAGGAAGACCGCAACCGGGTTGCCTTCGAGCGGCGTGCGCGTGAAGGCGTCGACGACGATGTAGTCGATGGGATGCGACGCATGGATCGGCGCCGCCGCGTGTGTATTCGCGTGCGATGCTGCCGGTTCGAGCGCGCGCATGCGCGCCGCGATCTCACCGCTCGCGGTGCTGGCCTCCACCGAGAAGCGCAGCCGCTCGGCGACCGGCAAGCCGATCAGCGTCTGCGCGTCGTTCGGCGGCAGTAGATGCGCGGGCGGACGCTCGCCGTCCCAGAGCATGATCGCGCCCCAGCGATTCTTGTCTTCGTCGGCGATCCAGTGCTTCTCGCGCAAGCCCGGCACGTTCGACCAGCGCGCGAGGGTGCTGTCGTCCACACGCGCCTTCAGCGATTCGATGCTCTGCTCGGAACCATCGAGGTTCCACCAAACGATGTCGACAATCATGAAACGCGTGTCCTGTAGGGTTCTATAAAAAGCGTGAAGAGTCGTCAGGCGGTCAACGCCGTCATGCGTTTTTCGCGGCGTATCGCGTGTGTGATGGCTTCGCCGAGAATGCGCGGCCCGTCGACGGTCAAAACCGACTCGGCGTGGAATTGCATCGAGCTGAACGTTGGACCGCGCAAGGCATGCACTTCACCCGTGCGCGGATCGCGACTGATGGCCACCGTGCCGACGCCGTCGACGTCCATTTCGTCCCGGACGGTCTGCGCCACATACGTGTTGTAAAAGCCCACGCGCTCACGCTGGCCGAACAGATCGATCTCGACCTGGATGCCCTGATTGGGCACCTCGCGCCTAACGAGCGGAATGCCGAGGATGGCGTTCAGGATCTGATGGCTCAGGCAGACGGCCATGAACGGCTTGCCCTCGTCGATGAGATGCCGCAGCCACGCGTAGAGGCGGGCGATGCGCGGATCGCCGGCGTCGCTCGGGTCTCCCGGGCCCGGCCCCATGACGACGACGTCGTAACGCGCAAGGTCCACCGCGTCGTGAACGCCGCACACTTCGGTGGCGAGGCCGAGCGACGACAGTTGCTGGGCGATCATCGCCGTGAAGTGATCTTCGGCGTCGACGATGAGCGCGCGGCAGCCGCTCAACTCAGCCAACTCATCGGCCATCTCGCCTTGTCGCCCGCCATACGGCCGAAACCAGAAGTCCGCAATGCCTTCGTTGCGCTCGCGCAGCGCCGCCTGCACCGATGGATGCTGGCCGAGCGCCGGGCCGGCTTCCGGCGGATCGAATGCGTTCGATAGCGCGGCCACCTTGGCATGCGTCTCCATGACTTCCGATACCGCGTCCGAATGCCGGACGAGCGTCGAGCCGACGCCGATGCGAACGTGGCCGGCGCGGTCGATCTCCGCGGTGCGGATCAGGATGGCGGAGTCGAGCGTGCGCCCGCCGCGCGCATCGCGGCCGATCAGCGCTGCAATGCCGCTGTAGTAGCCGCGCCCGGCCCGCTCGTGCCGCGCGATCACGCGCGTCGCGCTTTCGATCGGACTGCCGGTGACCGTCGGCGCAAACATCGTTTCGCGCAGCAAGTCGCGAACATCGGCTTCGGTGTGCCCGACGATGAAATATTCGGTGTGGGCGAGCCGCGCCATCTCGCGCAAGTGCGGCCCCGTGACCTGCCCGCCGGCCGGGCAGATGCGCGCCATCATCTTGAGCTCTTCGTCGAGCACCATGTACAGCTCGTCGGATTCCTTGCGATCGCCGAGAAAAGCGTTGATCCCATCGATCGTCGGCCCGCTTTGCGGATACCGATAAGTCCCGCTGATCGGGTTCATCGTCGCGCAACCTTCATGCAGCGTCAGGTGGCGCTCCGGCGTGGCGCCGACGAACGTGCGTTCCCCGGTATGAATCACGAAGATCCAGTACGCGCCGACCTCCCGGCGCATCAGACGCTTGAAGACCGCCAGCGCCTTGGCTGGCGAATAGTCGTCGAGATCGCCCTCGAGCGTGCGCTTGATGACGAAGTTCGAGCCCGCGCCGGTGCCGATCTCGTCGGTGATGACGCGCTCGACGATCTCGGCGTAGGCCTCGTCGTCGATATCGAAGTGACGCTCGCCGAGCGCGGTATCGGCATCAGGAATGGCGGCGAGCGCAAGCTGCGCGGACACCGTTTCGTGCTCGTCGCAGGTGATGGCGACGAGCGGAGCGCCGTCGTCGTGTGTCTTGAAGCCGCGCTCGTGCAGCTGCCGGTATGGCACCATCACAAGCAGCTCCTGACGGTCCGCGCCCGTCGCCGTCGGCGCGGCCAACGGAAGCTCGGCCAGGGAAGACGGATAGGAAACCGCGCCGGCGAAGACGTCGATCATCGCGCGCTCTCCGGCGCTACCCGTCGAACGCGCGATCAACGCGAAGCACGGCGCTTGTCCGTGGAGGACGCGATCGAAAAGGTTGCGGTTCGGAGCGGCATTCATGCCAGCGCCTCCTCGGTGCTCACCACCTTGCCGCAACGCTGGGCCACGTATTCCAGCGCCTGGTGATGATGGTCTTCGGAAAAATCCGCCACGCCATCGGCAACGAAGAACGGTTGAATGTCGTTCGTGAACGCATCGACAGCCGACATCATTACGCCGATGTGCGCGTAGACGCCACACAGCATCAGCTGATCGCGACCGCTCTCCCGCATACGCTCGCGCAGGTCGGTGCGGAAAAATGCGCTGTAGCGCCACTTCGTGAGCATCCAGTCATCCGGGGACGGGCCGACGGCCTCGGCGACGTCCCGATCGGCCGGCGTCGTCTCCATGCCCGGCCCCCAAAAATCGCGCAGCAAACCGCGTTCCGTCTCGGTCATGCGCCCGGGATGAGCCGTGTACGCGACGGGAATACCGGCCTGCTTGCACCGTTTGCGCAGCGACGCGACATTGGTCGTCAACGTCTCGCGCAGCGTCGGCGGCAACGGCGAGAGGAAATAGTTCTGCATGTCATGAATGAGCAGCAACGCGCGCGACGGGTCGACACGCCATGACACGACATTCTCGGGCAGGCTGCTCGAATCGGGCAGCGCGTACGGTTGAATCGACGGGATACCAGCCATTCGTCTCCTCCATTGGGTATGCGTTAGCTCGGTAGACCATCCCGGCGCACTTCGGGAACCTCGATACCCAGCGAACGGAATTGCTCGCAAGGGTTCATGAATTCGCGCTGCTCCTTGATCAGTCCGTTTTCGAAGCGGAACGAGTGAAGGAAGTGATTGCGGTACTGGCCTCGGGGGTAGCCGGGGAAAACAATCGCGCCTTCGCCGCGGCACTCGACCCAGAACCAGTTCGGGTCTTGCGTCTCGAAGATCTGGATGTCGGTCCAGACCCAGTCGGGGAAGCATTGCAGCGACCACACGGCGTGCTCGCCGAGCTTCTCGCGGCCGCGAATCGCGATTGGCTGGCCGCTGTCGGTCGTCCACAGACCGCCGACGCCATCTTCCGTGAACAGTAGGTGGCGCTTGAGCCTCGCTTCGCCACGCGTGTGCATGTACTGCTCGACGATCTTGCGGTTGTGCTGTCGGGCCGCGACTTGCGCGCGATTTTCCGACGTGTTTTCGAGGGATTCGACGTCTGACATGCAAGCTCCTGAAGTCAAAGAGCGCCGCCCCGCCGGGAACCGGGAGGCTGCGTGGGATTACACGAGGTAGCTGATTTCGCGCGGATCGAGGCCGACGAGCGCGCGGCCGTAGACAAGTTGCGGAATGCCCATCCCAAAGCCCGCGTGGCGGCTCGCCACGTTCAGATCGCGCCAGATCAACTGCAGCGGATTGGATTCCATGAAGGCGGCGCTGCCGTAGGCCGTCATGAGGCGATCGATGGCCTCTCGGCACAGGCGCGTGACGCGCGTCGATTCCATCCGAAAGCGCGAACGCGTCACTTCGTCGGGCAGGACGCCGGCCGTTGCGTGGTGTTCGACCGTTTCGACGATGCGGCGGGCGTGCAGCTGCGCGCCGTCGATCATCATCGAAGCTTCGGCGAGATCGGTCTGGAACGCCGGCGAAACAGCCTGGCTCTTGAACGTGGATGAGGCGACGCGGCGCTCGTGGGCCTGATCGCGCACGAGTTCCAGCGCGGTGACGATCGCCCCGAGTTGCGGTCCGAGCAGACCGATCGACAGCAAGCCTGAGAACGCGCCGCTATATAAACGGTGCCGTTCCGACGGCAGGCGCGACCGGCCCTGCACGATCGGCGCGTAGGGTGTCACGCGATGGCGCGGAATGAACAGCCGGTTCGCCACTACCGTGTTGCTGCCGGTGCCGCGCATGCCCGTGATATGCCAGGAGTCGCGGACTTCGAGCTCGCTCATCGGCATGAGGACCAGGTTTATCGTCTCGTCGTCGGCATCGACGCCTTTCGGGATCAGCGCGCCGATCCATTCGGCGTGCAGGCTGCCCGATGCATAAGCCCACTCTCCCGTCACCACGACACCGCCGTCGACGCGTTCGACCTGGGCGCGCGAAGGCGCAATGATGAGCGCGGTACGCGTGTCGCGGTTACCGCCCCACACGTCGTCCTGCGTACTCTCGGGGAAGTGACCGATCATGTAGTTGCCCATGTTGAGCACGCTCGTGACCCACGACGCCGAGCAGCAGCCGCGCCCCAGCTCGTAGCAGACGTCAAACAGCGTGGCGGGACCCGCTTCGTAGCCGCCGAGCCGGCGCGGCGTGAAGAGCCGCATCAGACCCGCCTCGGTCAGAGCAGCGACGGCACGCTCGGTCAGGCGGCGCCCGGTATCGGCAGCGCGCGATTCTTCCGCGAGCACGCTGGCGACTTCTGCCGCCTTCGCGATCAATTGCTCATGCTCGACCACCGATTCATCGAGCGCAATGGCGTCATGTCCGGCCGAATTCCCATCCTGCGAGGTGCGTTCATTTGTCATTTCACGAGTCATGCACTGCGAGGTCTGTATCGTGCTCACGGCATCTCCAGAATAAACTTACAATTCCTATTGTTAAAAAATTTAAAACAATAATGGCTGCGATAAATTTAACTATCAATTAACCAGGAAATCGAAACAAACAAGAACCACCATTTTTAGTGCGAACACTCGGAATTCTGAAAATATCGCGCAACAACAGCCATGAGATCGGTATCTGGCTTTGCCTTACCAATCATAAAAGGCATTTTTATTTCGGTGCTATTAAATTGTTGTTACGTTTTTATTTAACTCGACCGAACATGTCAGCCCTTCGTAAGCAATACTGCCTCGTCGAGTTCCGGTTCAAAGCCTGACTGGTGGGGCGTCTCGGCGCCTCTTTACACAACAGGGCACCGCAAACGTTTTTCAGCTTCGCCTGTACTTCCAACTCTCGATCCTATTTAGCGGGCGCCGAGCTGTATCTAACAAATCGAGGCAAGCCTTCGGCGTAAACCGGGGCCATCAGGTTTCCCGCCCCATTTAATGACACAAATGTAAATACCGCCCCATTATGCTTGGCATTCCCATGGCTCCCATAAAGGACGGCTAAGCGTAGGATAAACTCAAGAAATAATCACCTGTCAAACTTGACGGGTTATACCACACCAAACAAAATGAGATCACGAGCGAAATACATTTGAAGATTATTTTAAAAATATAATCGACATACCCGAATCTGACCCATCAGACAATCGCGCAACCCGGTTTGAGGAACGCTTCGTGAATGTCGGCTCGACGCTCAAAGCGAATGCGAAGACGACGAAATGTGCCGAGCCCGCTACCGTGTTCCGTCCGGCGCTTCGCGTGGTGCTGTCGCTGACCGACTTCGGCACCGGCCGATGGCATTCGGCTGGCCAAGGAGACGGTCAGGAACCGATCAAAATCGACTTGCTCAGCTACTGCGCATCGCGTTACGACACGTCATTTACCGCGACCGCCCTGAAGTGGCTCGACATCACGGACGAACCAGCCATGCTAGTGGTGGCACGAGACCACCGAATCGACGTTCAGCTATTTCGAGGCCCCGTCGGTTCGCACGGCAAGCCGATCGCGTTCTATAGCGACAAGGCCGGCATGTTCTACTGTAAAGGCCATACTGGCGACGCCAGGTAAAGGCGTGACGCATTTTGGTCGGGCGATGTACGAGCTGAACATCGACACGCTCTGCGCGAACAGTAGCTCGGCCAGGGAGCGCGTCGAGCGTGCGCACCAGACGCGGCAGGATCGACTGGTCAAGGAGTTGAGATTGCGCGGAATCAGCACGGTCAACGACGCCAACGTTTATGCGCCCTCCTTCATCGCTGCTTACAACACGCACTTTGCGAAGCCGTCGAAGAGCGATTTCAATGCGCATCGGCCGCTGCGGGATGACGAGAATCTGAACATGGTGTTGACCTGACGTGAAACACGTCGGGTATCGAAATCGCTGGCAGTGTTGCACGACCTCGTCCCACGCGCATTGCCGCTGTCAATGTCAATAGATCACTCGTTGT
The DNA here is from genome assembly GCF_000012945.1 of Burkholderia lata. NCBI lineage: Bacteria > Pseudomonadati > Pseudomonadota > Betaproteobacteria > Burkholderiales > Burkholderiaceae > Burkholderia > Burkholderia lata. The sequence goes on along the minus strand of NC_007511.1, from coordinate 1,774,569 downwards.
CGCGCTATCCAGTGTATACAGCGCTCCCTCGCTCGAACGAACAACGTCGGCGAGCCTCTTGATTCCCCACCCAAGCGACGTTCACCCAAGGAACCGGTTCACGTCGCCACGCGCATTCTGCGTGACGCCCCTACGTTCTACTTACGACTACTGCAAGCTTTGAAACCTTTCTCGGCAACCCCGCCAAACCGCGATCTAAACATTTTAGATTTCATCAAAAAATATTTGACGCTCCGTTTTCTTCCTTGCTATCTTTCCCCGCAAGAAATACCGATGGGAGTTTGAATGGCGCAAATAAACCAAAAACCCGACAAATAACTTCCATTTTAATTACGACATTGCGAGAGCGATATCCGATTCGCAAAGCTGCAATTGCTTCCGCCAGGGAAAGGTTCTCGATTCACCGTCATCCAGCTTCGCTTCAGGCTGGACCGTTTCGTTAGGATGCGTCGCAAGGAAGTCGCCAGCATCGCGTTTTGCTTGAAGGCATGGCAGGTTTCATCCGCCGCGCCTGGCTTGCCGAGCCGCACCGTTCGCGCCACGCGAAGTTGCCTCGTCAGCCGCATGCAGCATTGCAATCGCCTGGAACAACCGTAGCAGCCCAGGTCGTCAAACGGCATCGCAATATCGTCTTTTCCGACTCTAATAAATTGCATTCCTAATCAATAGATAACGAATCGAAGCGGTTCTATCCGCAAACCGTGGACTGTACCCAACGCAATTGTCGGACCGCCGCGCGCAGGATCGCGGCACGGCCCGACAAACAAGAGGGCCGAGCGCAGAATCGGTGCCCGCGATACGCGAGCCCGATACCCGACTGGCCTCCGATTCTGATGGTGGGTGGGGAGGAATACCTATGTCGCCTTGAATTCTGCTGATCGTTCTGGCTTGCGTCAGGTTGCATCGGCCGCCCTTCGCTACCCGCGATTCGGGCCGCGCGCTGTACCCGTTCTTCGTCGAAATCTCGGAGCTCACAATGCAGAGAACTCAATACGTCAATCGCAAACGCCTGCAACGCTTTGCGCTGACGGCAATTGCAGTTGGAGTAGCAGCCACGATGGTCCCGCTGTCCGCCCAGGCGGCAACCAACTGGGTCCAGACGCGCACCAGCGCGTTCCTCCTGTCGAATGCACCGGCCACCGCCGCCTCGCAGGCACTGGCCGCGTCCGCCGCGGCACCCAGCTACTCGCTGAACAGCGTCGGCACGCCGGCGCTCACCGATACGCACGTGACGCCGCTGGAATTGAGCCAGCCGCTGCACGTGACCGTGGTCCTGAAGAACCGCAACGCGGACCAGCTCGACACCTTCCTTCGCGACGTCAACCAGCCGGGTAGCGCGAGCTATCACAAGTACCTCACGCCGGCCCAGTTCAAGGCTCGCTTCTCGCCGACCGACGCGCAGGTCGCGGCCGTAGTCGCTCACCTGAAGGCGAACGGCTTCAGCAACATCACGGTCTCTGACAACAACACACTGATCGCCGCCGACGGTAATGCCGGTAACGTGCAGCGCGGCTTCCAGGCGAGCATCAAGCGTTTCAACTATCGAGGCAAGCCGGTCTACGCGAACGATTCGGCAGCGCTGATCCCGGCGTCGCTCGGCCCGGTCGTCGATTCGGTGCTCGGCCTGCAGAACGCTGCCGTGCCGCACCGCCTGCTCCACCGTTTCGCGCCGTCCGCCGCCGTCGAGCCGAATGTGGTCTCGAAGAATGCGACCGCCGGCTCGCAAGTCGGCCACCAGCCGACCGATTTCGCAAAGATCTATGACGCGAGCGGCCTGCCCGCCGCGACCAATACCACGGTGGGCATCATCACCTGGGGCGACATGACCCAGACCATCGCCGACCTGAACACCTTCACGCAGAACGCCGGCCTGGCAACCGTCAACACGGCGGTGGTCGCGGGCGGCTCCGGTACGCTGGCCGACGACGGCGATCCGGGCGAGTGGGATCTCGACAGCCAGGACATCATCGGCACCTCGGGCGGCGTCAAACAGCTGATCTTCTACTCGGCCATCAACGGCGACAGCAACGACAGCGGCCTCACCGACGCGACGCTGACTGCCGCCTACAACAAGGCGGTAACCGACAACAAGGCGACCGTCATCAACGTGTCGCTCGGCCTCGACGAAACGGCCGCCAACTCGGACGGCTCGCTCGCGGCCGACGACGCGGTATTCAAGCAGGCTGTCGCACAAGGGCAAGTCTTCTCGGTCTCGGCCGGCGATGCAGGCGTCTATCAGTGGTCGACGTCACCGCAGGGCGCACCCGGTTATATCGGCACGTACAACGGTACGTCGGTCAAGACGACGATCAACCTGTCCAAGTACAGCGTGTCGTCGCCCGCGAGCTCGCCGTACGTCGTCGCCGTCGGCGGCACGACGCTCTCGACCACCGGCACCACGACGTGGGCCGGCGAAACCGTGTGGAACGAAGGCGTCGCCTATGCGGACCTCGACAGCAACGGCAACCCGGTCGACAACGCCGTGCGGATCTGGGCAACGGGCGGCGGCGTGAGCGCGTTCGAAACCGCGCCGAGCTGGCAGACCGCCGCGCTCGGCAGCACGGTGACGAAGCGCGTGCTGCCCGACGTGGCGTTCGACGCCGCGCAGGCGACGGGCGCGTACATCGTCATCAACGGGCAGACGAACCAGCTCGTCGGCGGTACGAGCCTCGCGTCGCCGATTTTCGTCGGCGGCTGGGCACGCGTCGAATCGGCCAACAACAACAGCCTCGGCCTGCCGACTTCGGCGTTCTACCAGGGCCTGCCGACCAATACGTCGCTGCTCCACGACGTGACGTCGGGCAACAACGGCTACAGTAGCCACGGCTACACCGCGAAGGCCGGCTGGGACGACGACACCGGCTTCGGCAGCCTGGATTTCGCGAAGGTCAGCGCGAGCTCCGTCAAGTAACGCGGCACGACCCGATGGGGCGCGGCAAGCTCGCCGCGCCTCTCATTGCAAAGTCGGGCTCACAGGATGGCGCTGCTTACCGGGGCCAGCCTCACATTCATCCCGCACCTCGATTTTTTGCCGCGAAACACGACCGCAGCCGCCTCGTTCGGCTAAAATCCCCGCGCCTGCAAAGCGCGCGGAAAACGCGGGGCCGATGACGGCTGCATCGCGTTATCCAACGCGGCGGCACCACCAATCGGAACAGACATAAGCAAAGACTCCGCAACCACACAACGCGGATCCAAGGTAGCGGTATGGCCAAAGTGCTGTTGCTCGACGACGAGGTCGAGTTGCGCGAGGAAATCGCCGCGTTCCTGGAAAAACGCGGCTGGACGGTCGATCAGGCCGGCACGGTCGCGGAGTTCCAGGAACGCGCGTCGGATCTCGCATTTGCGATCATCGACGTGATGCTGCCGGACGGGAGCGGCTTCGATGCGGCCGTGTGGCTCAGGGCCCGGCATCGCGACTGCGGCATCGTCATGCTGACCGCCCGCGGTGACACACAGGACAAGATCGACGGCCTGATCGGCGGCGCCGATCACTATCTCGTCAAGCCGGTGAAACTGCTCGAACTCGACGCCATTCTCCAGGCGCTCGGCCGCCGGGTGGCAAACGACTGGCGGCTCGACTGTCAGGCGCGCGTGCTGTCCGCGCCGGTCGGCGGCCGGCTCGAACTGTCGGCAAGCGAGATCGCCTTGCTCGCCCTGCTGGCGCGGCATCCGTCCAAGGCGGTGAGCCGGCGGCAGATCGCCGAGGATTTCGGGTTCGACTGGGTCGACTACGACGAGCGCCGGCTGGAAACGATGGTCAGCCGTCTGCGGCAGCGCTGGCGCAGCGAGGCGGGCTCGGAACTACCGCTGAAGACCGTCCATCGCACCGGCTACACGTTCGCCGCGCCGCTGATGCTCGCCTGACCGGCAACGGCCGCCCTCTCCGCGTTCGCAGGCAAAAAGACCGTCGCCCGGCAGCCGTGCCCCGCTTCACTGACCAGGTTCAACGTGCCGCCCTGCATCTCGACCATGCGGCGTGCCAGCGGGAGACCGAGGCCCGTTCCCGGCTTGCGGCCCACGTTGCGGCCGCGGAAGAAGCGCTCGAACACGTATGGCAGGTCCGCCGGCGCAATGCCGGGGCCGTCGTCCTCGACTTCCAGCTCCACACCGCCCGGCACACGCCGGCCGCGCAGCACGATCCGGGTGCCGCCGGGGGTGTATTTGACGGCATTGTCGGCAAGGGTACGCAGCACGAGGCGCGTGAGGCTGCTGTCACACGCGAAGGCGTCCGGCAGGTCTTTCGCGTCGATTTCGAGGCGGTGGCCATCGGACAGCGCCCCGGCGGCGGTGGCCGCATCGTCGAGCAGCGCCGCCAGCCGGGTGTCGCCGATGCGGGTTCCGCGTCGCAGCAGCTCGAACCCGTCCTCGTGCAGCGAGTCATTGATCAGTACCGTCAAGCGCTGCGTCGCGCGCAGGATCTTCTGGTAGCGCGACGAGGTCAGCGGATCGCTGCCGGAGTCGTCGAGGTCAAGATTCTGGGCGGTGGCATCGATGACCGCCAGCGGCGTCCGCAGCTCATGCGAGACGGTCGCCAGAAGCTGGCGCTGCTCGTCCTGTGCGCGCTTTTCCATCGCGAGCGATGCTTCCACTTGCTCCATCGCCTCCCGCAGCGCCTGGGTGCGCAGCGCGACCTTTGCTTCCAGATCGCGCTCGGCCTGGCGGGCGACGCGCAACGCGTCGGCCTGTGCCGTTTCCATCGCATTGCGCATCGCGTTGTAGCGCGAGCTGATCGCCGAATTCATGATCAGCATGAATGCGAGCATCCCCAGGTATCCGGCGTTGTCGGCGAGCAGGCCCGGCGGAATCCAGCCCACGTTGCGCGCGACGCGTAACGCACTGCCGCCGAGCAACAGCAGCAGCACGAGCACGACCACGCGCGCGTGCCGGTAGCCGCGGGCGGTGAGCCAGAGCGACACGCCCATCGTGACGAGGATGACCGCGATCTGCCAGAACAGGTAGAACGGCCGCACCCACCAGACATTGACGACCAGCATCAGCGGCGCGACAGCCAGCGCCACGACGATCGTCAGTGCGGAAAAAGCGATCGTCGGCCGGCGCCAGCGCCCGTTGAACAGGCCGAGGTAGTGCGCGGTGAACAGCGTGCCGGCGGGCGTGCCGAGCAGCCAGCTGAGCAGGTAGACCGCATTGCTCGCGGCCGGAAAATCCGGCAGCAGGTACTGATAGATGTAGCCTTCGGCGCCGAGCGCGGTGAGCAGGTTCACGACGACGCTCAGCCCGTAGAGCCCGAACGACGCATCGCGCGTCACCCGGAACAGCCACAGGCTCGAGACGAGCAGCACGAGATGCGCGGCGTCCAGCAGGCCGAACAGCAAGGATTCCTTGCTCGTGGCGGAGATGAACGCGTCGGGCGACCACAGCGCCATCGAGAAACTCATGGTGCTGGTGCTGCGGATTCGGAGATAGAGCGTGACCGGTTGGCCCGCCGGAAGGTCCAGGCGAAACACGGGGTTCCGGTACGCGATGTCGCGTTGTTCCACCGGCTTGCGATCACCTGCGACGTGGCGCTGGTACCCGCCGCCCGGCTGCGGCACGTACAGCGTGACGTCGTTCAGCAATGACGACCGCAATTCCAGGAGCCACATCGGCGGTGCGCTCGCCGGGCGGGTCACGGTCAGGCGCAGCCACGCCGCGCCGTTGACGTAGCCGAGCGCGGGCTCCGACGTCTGGCCGACGAACCCGCGCGCGATCCCGGGCTGCGACACGCGCTCGACCGTGAGCGTGTCGCCCGGATCGCGCAACAGATCCCAGCCGTTGCGGATGCTGACCTGCCCGCCGTCCGGCAGCGTAATCGGCGTGGCCGCGAAGGCCCCCGAGGCCCAGGTAATCAAGATGAGGAAGATGAGCCGGAACATCACGCGATTCGTACGGGTGTCTGCGATCGGGCGACACTATAACCGAACACGCGACGCCCGCCGGCACCCCGACGCCGCCCGCACCCCGGATGTCAGAACTTGTCAGTTTTCGCGGCGCACGCTCATTTAAGATGCACGCCAATCAAGGAGGCCCGGGCGCGGTTCGCCGCCAGTGAATGCCCGAAACCCTTGACCAGCGGCGCCACCCTTGCCTACGCCCCGCACGACGACGGCGCATCGACGCCGAAAACAACGATATGGCCGGGCTGGCGGCGGCATTCCGACGAGCATTGACAATAAATCAGGCACGAGGCGCTCGTTGAGCAGCAATGCCGTCGCCACCGACGGAGGTCGGCAGGATTGGACGGGCTTCGGTGGTGTTGCGCGCGACGATGACGGGCAGCGGTTCGTCCTTCTCCAGCCTCGCCTGGCCCAATGGGGCCGGGCGAGGCCGGACGCGCCGCGGTGCCCGGCCTCTCGATCGTGCGAATTCAGATGAACACCCTGCGTCAGGCCAGATAGGCAGCCACTTCATCCGGCGTCAGGAATCGCACCAGCGTCACGGACGGGTTCTGCGCCGGATGACAGACACCATTGAAGCCGTTCCAGCTCCGCTTGATACCCTCTTCCGTGTCCAGCGCGATCAGCACGCATTGGCCGTGCTTGCGGTGGCTGCGCAGCGGCGCTTCCCCCCAAGCGAGCGCCAGGTTGTGGACCAGCACGCCGTTCTCATACGCATGCGCCTGCAGCCAGTGAAACTCCGACGTGTCCTGATCTTCGTCACCGCTCCTCGGCGCAATCGGCTTGCCGACGCGCAGCGTCTGCGCGTGCTCGCCGATCAGGCGCTGCAACAGCGTGAACGCGTGGAACGTATTGTTGACCGCATGCACGCTGGCCACGAAGCCGGTGCCGGAAGCCGGCAGCACGACGACGCACTCCGGTTCGTTGCTCATCGCCGACGCGAGGCACAGAAAGTACAACTGGTCGAACGGCAAACTGTCGTTATCGGCCATCCGGTCAAGCAACGACTGCAAGGCAGCATCGGCGACGAGATCGCGGTGATTGTCCTGACTGCGCATCAGCATCGCCATCAGCGGCAGCACCAGCGTATCGACCGCGTCCCGCAACGCATCGACCTCCCAACGCTGCTGCGCGCCCAGTGCATCGAGCTGCTGCTGAGCTGCTTGCCAGTCGCGCCGTTCGTCGTCGGTGGCCTCATCGTCGCCCTCCTCGACCGCCCGTGCGCAAAACGGCGCGAGTTCGGGCAACCACGCCCCAAGCCTCGCCTGCGCGGCCGGAAACAGGATGCGCGGATCGGCCCCGCGCTCGACGATCGCGCCACCGAGCAGCGCCAGCAACGCCGCGCGATTCGGGTGCAGCGCCGGCAGCTCGGCCGCACACGCGTGCAGGATGGCGTCAGCGCAGGCAGGGTCCTGCGCCTGCTCGCGCAATTCGTCGATTTCGGTCAGTTCGAAGAAATCGTCCATCGTGAAGAGATCGGCTTCGTCGAGGACGGGCCGGTGCAGGACGGCAAGGAGTTCGGGTGTCAGCGGCGTCATGGCGGGTGTCGGTGCAAGGAAGAACGTGCGATATCGGCGTAGTCGAAGCGGACGGGGCAGCACTCGCCCGCCTCGGCGGCAAGCGCGTGTTACTCGCGCATCCCCTCCAGATCGCGGATCAACTCGCTCGCCGAGATCTCGTCGAGCGTCGACAGCGAATCCGCCTCGCGAATACTGCCCCAGTTCGACGGCGAGCCGGCCTGCAACGCACCGAGCTCCTGATCCGGATACATGTCGACCGCCCCGACGATGATCCCCGGATCGAGCGACAGTTCGATCACCTTGCCCGCGCCGAGCGGCTTCGTGAAATACCAGATGCAGCCGGCATCCTCCACCTGGCCACGGCGCCAGCCCTTGTTGACGAGCCCGAGCACGCGGCCGGTCGGTACCTTGACACCCTTCCAGCGTTCGAGCAGCCGCCCGTTGCGCTCATCGTCGGTCAGCCGGTACACGTCGCGCCCGAGCTGGGCGAACGGCTGCAGCAGCTCGTAGTCGGCGAACACCTGCCCGAACGCGGCGGCGTCGGCCGGCGCGATCTCCAGCGCATGCGGCACGCCGATGCGGATCGTCGCGCCTTCCGGCAACGTGAACGCGTCGTCGTCGGCCGTGGCCGCGGTGCCGTCTTCCGCCACGCGGAAGCAAGCCTTCAGCGTGCCGCCGAAGTTGCCGCCGTCATCGACTTCGTACACGCCCCAGATGAGACGCTGAACCAGGTGACGCACCAGCGGATGCTCGGCGAGAAACGCGCGAAACACCTCCGGCGTCCAGCGGCGGCGGCCGCACATCGCCACCTCGAGCCTCGCGAGCTGCTGGCTCGCGATGGTGCGCGCATCCTTCTTCAGCAGCTTGAAGCGCTCGACCGCTTCCTTGCCCTTCTCCGCATCGTCGGTCTTCTTCGGCTTCGGCAAATCCGCGAGCCGCGCGCCGGCCACGCCGTCGGCACCGGTCTCGCGCACATACGGCTTGAGCGTCTCGTCGAAGCCGACCCGGAACGCACGCGGACCGAAGTCGAGCAGCATCGTGCCCTGCGCGTCGAGCCCGAGATCCGGCGCGAGACGATCTTCCAGCTCCTCCGACGACAGCCCGCGTGCTTCCGCGATCGCGTCGATCTTCTCGCGCGCGCGGTCCTGCAGCGCACGGAACTTGACCTTCTGCGCGATGCCGTTGAGCAGCATCAGCGCGACGTCGCTGCCGATCGAGGCCAGCACGTCGAGGCCGGTCGCCGCGCGTGCGTGCGCCGATTCGCCGGGCCACGTGCGAATCAGCGGCGTCAGCTTGCGTGCGGTGTCGTCGTTGCCGAACAGGCCCAGCGCGTTCAGTGCCCAGCCTTCCTTGCCCGGCGCGCCGGCATCGAGCCATGCGTTGAAGCAATCCCACGAGAAGTCGGCCAGCGACTCCGCCGTGCATGCGTCCTTCACGATGTCGATGCCGCCGTAGATCCCTTCACTGGTCGGGAACGTCAGCATCTGGCCGAGAGGGTCGAGCGCATCGTCCGGCAGCGCCTTGCCGTTCTTCAGCACCGGCCGGCGCCAGCCGCGCGGCTGCCAGAATTCGGGCAGCTTGCTGCGCTTGGTCGGGAACCGGTCGAGCGGGCTCTCGTCGAGCACCGCGCGCACCGCCTGCGGCACCGCGGCGTCGGCATAGCGCGAGGCGACGTCCATCAGCAGCGCCTCGTGGCCGTTCGCCTGCAGCAAACGCAGCGCGGTGCCGGCGCAGTCGCGCGCTTCGCCCGGCTTGCCGAGCGACGGCGCGATCAGGCCGCTGGCCGCATGCTCGGGAAACTTCAGCAGCCACGCACGGCCGTCGTCGCGCAACGTCTTCAGCTTCGCGAACGCGCGGGCCGCGATCGGCGCGCATTCGATGGCGCCGTAGTTCAGCGCGTAACTGAAATTCTCCGTCGGCTTGCTGCGCACGGTTGCCATGAGGCCGGGCAACGCGGGCAAGCCGAAAGTCGCCATCAGCATGTTGACGCCGGCCGTGCTGTAGTCGCCTGCGATCGCGTTCCAGATGTCGACGGCCACCGCGGCCGGCAGCAGCGTCAGGTACTCGGCGCGCAGCGAGTACCAGAAGTACCGCTCGCGCTTGCGCTCGTCGATCATCGCGCGCCACGCGGTGACGAACGCCGGCGCGTCGCCTTGCCGGATCGCCTTTGCCGCAGCCTCGCCGAGCGGCCCGTAGTACTTCTTGCTCGCGTCGAAACCCAGGCCCGCGGCCAGCGTCAGCGTGTTCTTCGCCGCCTCGGCAAGTCGCTTCGCCTCCCACTGGTCCGGCGTTTTCGCGTGGTTGCGCTTCGCTTCGTCCCAGCATTCGATCGCCGCCAGCTCGAGCGGCTCCAGCGTCAGTGCAGCGGCCTTCTTCTGCCGCGCGGCAAGCCACGGCGGCGCGGCGAGCACGCCCGGCAATTCGTCCGTCGATGCGACGTCGGCCGGGCCGGCCAGCAGCGCGAGCAGTTTGTCGATCACCGCCTGTGCCGGTGCGTCGAGCCACGGCCGCAGCCCGTCGACGTGCGCCGTATGCGCGCGCAGCAGGCGTGTCAGGCTCGGCGTCAGCAGGCCGGCATCCTTGCCGCCCGCGGCCACGAGCCGCGACAGCGCGACCATGCCCGCCACCGGCCAGCGATCGAGCGACAGCGACAGGCGCGCGAGTGCGCCCTTCGAACCGCTCGCGACCTTCGCCAGTGCCGCCACCGCGTCGGGCGTGCCGATCGCGGCGAGCGCGTCGCCCGCCGCATCGTCGGCGGCGCCGCGTTCGAGCACGTCGAACGCCGCCGCGCCGCGCTCGCGCAGCGCAGTCGCGACCATCCGCGACAGCCCCCAGAACGAATGGCCATAGCTGTCCGGCCGGATTTTCGCGGCGATCGCGATCGCATCGGGATCGGTCGCGGTCAGCAACATCCAGTGCAGCGTCTCGGGCACGTCGCGCTCGGCACCCAGCCGGCGCACCAGGGCATTCGACACGTGCGGCGCATCGGGCAACAACAGTGCGGGAATCGGCTGGCGGGTCGGGTGCAGCATCGGCAACGCGGCCTCGCTCCTGTCGACGCAGGCCTGCCAGTCCGCCTCGCTCGCGGCGGCGAGATGCTCGCGCAGCGCCGCCTCGCTGCCGACGATCGGCCCGCGCCAGCTACCGCGCACCGGGCCTTCGACATTCGTCGTGAAGCGGTGGACGCGGCGCTGCGCCTGACGGTCGTAGTCGGCATGCACCTGGATTTTCAACGCATCGAGCAGCACGTCGATCGTGCCCGTCAAGCCGTATTGCGCAACCAGGTAATCGACGACCGGGCGGCTGATCGTGGTTTCGCCGTGATAGTCGCCGACGGTCATCGCCAGCGCGAACAGCGCGGCATCGGCTTCCGCATCCGCCACCGGACCGGCAATCGGCGTGCGCGCGGCCAGCCGGTCGAGCATCCGCTGGACGGCCGGGCGCAGCGCCGCATCGGTCGCGCCGATGTCGATCGAGTAACCGTCCTTGCCTTCGATCTTCAGCCACGCGGCGCGCACGTCGAGCACCGTCACCTCGACGGGAAAGCGGCGCGACGCATAGGCTTCGCGCTGCATCTGCGGCGACAGGCGCACGGGGTCGCCGTGCGCCAGCCACGGCGGTGCGCCCGTGTCGGCGACCGCGGGTGCGGCGGGCGCCAGTGCGGCGGCCTCGGTCGCCACCGACTCGCCCAGCGCCACGGCTGCCGCCTGCGCGTGGTCGTGCACGGCGGCCGACGTTCCCCAGCCGTACAGCAGACGGCGCGACTTCAGCAGGTCGAACGCCATCGCGGCGCCCTGGTCGCCGACGTTATAGCGGCGCTTGATCGCAGCGACCGTCAGTTTCTCGCCAGGCTTCATCTCGCCGTTCGCGATCTGCGCGCGCATGATTTCGAAGACGCGCTCGCACTGGGCGTCGATACTTTCGGTGGCGACGGGCGGCACGGGTGCGGGGGCCGTGGTTGATGCGGCCGTCGAAAGCGGCGCCAACGCGGCCGGCTGGCCCGGAGGCGCGGGCGGCGCACCATGCGCGACATTCGCCGCTGCGGGTTGCGCGCTCGCGGCCGTTTCTGCCTCTGCCTTTGCGGCCCCCTCCGGCACGGCGGTCGAAGTGGCCGACGGCACGGCGGCCGGCGGCTTCGCGGCGGTCGCGCCGATGCTGGTGCCGGCCGCCACCGCGACTTCCGCATAGCCCTTGCCGGTCTTTTCCTTGACGAGCTTGTCGAGCGCGGCGCGCGCCTTCGCGTCGTCCGCGAACGCCTTCGTCTGGCTCTGGCCCGCGGTGCCGATGCGGCCCCAGCGGATATTGAGCCCGGAGCCGTCCTGCTCCACTTCCCAGAACTTGCTGGAATTGCCTTCGATCAGTTCAAAACGACGCATCCGTTCCCTCTCACTCGGATCGACGACGCAGCACGATGCCGCGCCTGCATGTCGTGGCCGCCACGCAGCCACGACGCCCTCTCGTTCATTCATCCCGCGATCCGTGCAATTTGCACGACGACTCGCGATGTCGGGCGCTGCCTGCTCGCCCGGTCGACGGTCATGCCGTCATTGCTCGACGATGCCCAGCAGCAGCAACGTCAGCGAACCCAGTTGCGCCAGAAGCGACGCCGGTTGCGCGGCACGCAGGCCGTCAGCCAGCGCGCGCAGCAGCCGGCCCGCATGCGCGAGGCCGGCCCGCTCCAGCCGCGCAGCCTGTGCCAGCGCGCGCTCGACCGCACCGCCGCCCTGGTGGCGCATGCCCTGCCTCAGCCACTCGGCCAGCAGCGCCAGCGTGTCCTCCGCGAGCGCGACCAGCGCGGGCGACGGCTCGCGCCCGCCGGCCAGCGGCAGCGGTTGCGGCGCCGCCGCCTCGGTCTGCAGTACGACGGCGCGCTGCGCGGTCAGCACGGCCAGCGGCCGCATCACGGCCGTGCCCGCGTGCAGGCGCACGGTGCCCGCCAGTGCGCGCAACGCGCCCCATTCGCCGGACAACGCGCGCGCCAGCGCATCGACTGCGCCAGGCGCCACGGCGCGATGCGGCAGCGCGAGATGCAGCACATCTTCGCCGCCCGCGTCGGCCGCACCGGCTTCGCCCTGCGCGAGCCGCGCGTGCAGCACCTGCGCGGCCGCATCCCAATGGACCGAGCGCACGACCATCGGCTCGAACGCGACGACGTGCAGCGACCCGGCTGCGCCGGCCGCCGCGCCATTCGCCGCCTGTCTCGGCCGCACGAAATCGGGCAGCGCGTCACGCAGGTGCGCGACGAGCGCCGCGATGCCCGGCTGGCGGATCGGCGCAGCGAGATCGTCCCAGGATTTCGGTGACAGCGGCAGCACGCCCGTCTGCCGTACGCCGGCCGCGATGTCGACCGCACCGTTCGCGCGACGCTTCGCGGTTTTCGTGACGACCTGCCCGGCCGCGATCTGCCGCAACGGAAAACCCGCGACGCGGCGGCCGGCCAGATCTGGTGCCCGGCCGCCGGCCGCGACGTCGGCGGCACGCGGCCAGTTTCGCGTCAGCACCATCACGGTCTGCGTGTCGGGATCGGCGAACAGCACGCTCGCCCCCTCTTCCGCGTCGTCGGCCCACAGCTCGACGCCGAGCGACACCAGCCGCAGATGATCGAGTTCGACCTCGCCCTTCACGCCGATGCCGAGCATCTGGCGGGCCGGCACCGCGGCACCGTCGCGCTGCGTCGCGGCGGACCTCGCCGCGCGCAGGCGCGCCCACAGTTCGGCCAGCACGCGCACGAGCCGCAGCGGCTCGAAACGGCTGCTGCGCGCATGCTGCGCGTGCACCAGCTGCCAGGCTTCGTCGAGCGCGTCGTCGACCCACTGCCAGCCGCGCTCGCGCAGGCGGCCGCGCAGCGACTCCACGCGTGCGGCGAGCGCGATCGGCGGCTGGCTCGAGCCGTCCAGCCACAGCGCGTGCACCAGCGTGTCGAGGTCGGCGATCAACGCGTGCGCCGCATCGTCGCGCAACGGCGAGCGGTCGTCGTCGCTCTCGCCTTCGTCGCCGGCCGGCGGACGCACCTCGACGATCGCCTCCGATACGCCGTCGGCCGGTGCGCCGGCCTGGCGAAACGCCCAGACGGCGACCACCACGTGCGCGCAGCCGCTGCCCTGCCGGCAATCGCAGCGCGCATGCGCAAGCGAGCGTCGCGAGAAGAACCGCACCGTACACATCGGCAGTCGTGCAACCGGGGACCCTTGCGCGCCGGCCCACGGCTGCACGGCCACGACGGGCCGCGCCGCCGCCATGCGCACGGCCTGTTCGAGCACCGACGGCGCGAAACTCGCCGCCAGCGCGGCATCGTCGAAATCGGCGGGGCTCCATGCACGATCCGCGGACGACGTGCCGCTCGTGTCGTCATCCGGCGGTGCAAAGTCCGGGCCGTCGCGCGCCACGTCATTCGGATTGCGTGCCGCTTCGTCGCGCGTATCGACCGGCTCCGTCTTGCCGTCTCCGCCCGCACGCACATCGGCCGAATCGGTCGCATCGACCGCTTCGTTCGCCTGCATGTTCGCCTGATAGGCCAGCACCAGCATCACGCGATGCCGGCACATGCCGCTTGCCGTGCAACTGCATGCGGCATCGCGCAACGTTCGGCCCGGCGGCAGGCTGGTCCGCACGCCGTCGTCGAACGACGCATGCACCGTACCGTCGCCGTCGACAGCCAGTGCCGGCAACGCGCCGGCCGCGACATCCTTCTGTGCCCGCTTGACGAACCCGGCATTGGCGAGCGCGGTCAGCGCCTCCGGCGTCAGTTCGAGCAGATCGTCACGCATCGGCGCGCTCATCCCTGCACCTTCTCGGCGAGCCACGCGGCCAGTTGCCCGGGCGTCATCGCGCCGATTTGCGCGCCGGCGTTCACGAGCCGCGCCGCCATCTCGCGGTCGTACGCGGGCTCGGCCGCCGAATCGAGCGCAGCCAAACCGAGCACGCGCGCGCCGCTCTCGGCCAGTGCCTTCACGCGACGCACGAGTTCGTAGCCGCTGCCGCCTTCATAGAAATCGCTGACGAGCACGACGACCGTGCGCGCGGGATTCGCAACGCAGGATTGCGCATACGCGACGGCTTTCGCAATGTCCGTGCCGCCGCCGAGCTGAACCTTCATCAGCAGCTCGACCGGGTCGGATACGTCGGCGGTCAGGTCGACCACCGACGTATCGAAGGCCACGAGCCGCGTGCGCATGCCCGGCAATTGCCACAGGCACGCGGCCATCACCGCGCTGTGGATCACCGAGTTGACCATCGATCCGCTCTGGTCGACGAGCAGCACGATGTCCCACGGCTCGGCCTGGCGACGCGTGCGACTGTTGAAGACCGGCGTGTCGAGATACAGCTTGCGCCGCTCGGGATGCCAGTGGCGCAGGTTCGCGGCCAGCGTGCGTGTGTAGTCGAAGTTGCGCGCGATCTTCATCCGCGAGCGCCGCCGCCGGTCGCGCGTGCCGCTGAAGGCCTGTCGCACCTCGGTCGCCAGCCGCTCCATGATGCGCCGGACCACCTCGGCAACCAGCCGCCGCGCGGCCGCGAGCACCTCGGGATTCATCAGGTGCTTCGTGTGCAGGACGGCGCGCAGCAGTGATTCGGATGGCTCGATCCGCTCCAGCACCTCGAGGTTCGTGACGACTTCGTCGATGCCGAAGCGCTCGACCGCATCGCGTTCGAGCCGGTCGATCACTTCTTTCGGAAACAGCGTGTGGATCGTGTTGATCCAGTCCGGCGTGCTCAGCGCGGACGGCCCCAGGCCGGCACCGCGCTCGCCACGCTTCGCGCGATCGTCGTCGCGACCGTACAGCCATTCGAGCGCCGCGTCGGCAGCCTGCGCGTCGGCGCCCGGCGTGCCGCACGCGGCTTCGGCCGGTTCGCCGAGCAGCAGGCGCCAGCG
This sequence comes from Burkholderia lata, assembly GCF_000012945.1. Taxonomy (NCBI): domain Bacteria; kingdom Pseudomonadati; phylum Pseudomonadota; class Betaproteobacteria; order Burkholderiales; family Burkholderiaceae; genus Burkholderia; species Burkholderia lata. The sequence goes on along the minus strand of NC_007511.1, from coordinate 1,759,282 downwards.
TTCGAGCGGACCGGGAATGTTCAGCGGCATCGCAGGTCTCGCGGAAACCACGCCGCTCCGTGCCGTGACGGCGCGACATCGTGGTGAAGTAAGAAGAAGCCGGGCGCATGGCGGCCCGTCGATTGATGGATCACGACGCCTCCGGATCGGGCGTGAGCCCCCAGCGCCGCAGGCGGCCCAGCACCTGCGCCTCGATGCGTGTGGCGTGCGCGACCGCCTCGGGCGATGCGTCTTCCGCGTGCCGTTCCGTCAGCACACGTCGCGACAGGTGCGTGGCCTGGTGCAGCGCGAGCACCTGGTCGGCGAGCCGCCCGCGCTCCTGAGGCGGCAACCATGCGAACGCGCCGCGCAGCCCCGGTAGCGCGAGCACGAAATCGGCATCGTCGAGCGCGCGCACGGTCGCATCCATGCCGGCAACAAACGCGGGGGCACTCGCCAGTGTCTCGCGCGCCAGCGCAAGCAAGCCGCCGAGCGCATCGCCGAGCGCGGCGGCCGGCATCGCCTGCAGCAGCGCCATCGCGTCGTCGATACCCGCGACGGGTTGACCGTCGTCGGTGCTGGCGTGTGCGGCGAGGCCGAGCAGCGCGCCAAGCGCCGCGCCGCGACTCGCGGGCGCCGCCGCCGTATCGGCCGCCTTGCGCCGCCAGACGGCCAGCGCGCGCAACGGTTCGATCGTGAGCGGCGCTTGACCATCACCATCGGCGCCGGCCAGCACATCGGCCACGATCCGGCGCAGCGCGACGTGCCCCTGCACATGCGCATCGAGATCGGCCGGCGCCAGCGCGGCGGCCGGCTCCAGCAACCATAGCGCGCGATCGAAACCGGCCTCGACGACGATCCGCAACACCGGCGCATCGTTCATGCCGAGCAGATGGCCATGACGCAGCAGCGTATACAGGTTGCCGAGCGCCGGTGCGAGCGACTCGAAACGCTGTTCGCGCGCGACCGCATCACGCAGCGTATCCAGCAACTGATCGCTCAGTGCCGCCAGTCCGGCCCACGCGGCACGGTTCAGACCATCCGCGAGCGGCGCGATGCGACCGCCGGCCTGGCGCAATTCATCCTCGAGCCGCGCGCGTGCCGCGTCGGCCAGCGTCGCGCCCCACGCACCGGCTTCGATCAGCGCCGCCTGCTGCTCGAGCGGCTCGCCGAGCTGCCAGACCTCGTCGCGCTCACCCGACATCGCCAGTTGCGCGCCCTGGCGGCGCACGATGCCGGGCACGCGCAGCAGCGCCAGCCGGTGCAGCACGCGGCTGCGCGCACGCCCTTCGTCGGTCAGCAGGTCGAGCGTCAGCGTGCCGCGCAGCACGATGCCCAACGCGGCCAGTTCGTCGCGCACCGCGGCGACGAGCGGCGGTTGCGGCGTGCCGGGCGCGAGTTCACCGGCAACGTCGCCGGCCAGCGCATCCATCGCCTCGACCAGCACCGGGTCGGTGCCGGCCCGCAGCGGCCCGCGATAGGTCCACGGCAGCGGCGCGTCGAGCGCGTCCTTCACCAGCGCGCCGGCCAGCGCGTCGAGCCAGTCGCAACGCAGCGGCCGCACGTGGCCACGCAGGCGGGCCAGCCCTTCGGCCCGCACGTGCACGGCGATCAGGTCTGCTGTCGAGACGGGAAGCTTGCGTGCGCGCAGCCGCTGCATCACGTGCTCGAGCACGCGACGCGCGGCCCCTTCGGCACCGTGTTCCCAGACCCACTGGTAATAGGCCGGCGAAGGCATGCCCGACGCGTAGCCCGCGAACGCGTCGAGGCGCTTGAACGTGTAAGGCACGAGATAGGAACCGTAGCGGATGCTGTGCGCGGCCTCGTCGGCGGCATTCGCATCCGTCTCGGGAACGCCGGGGTCGTTCGCCTGTTCGTCGAGCGCGGCGCCGGCACCGGCACCGCCGTCGATCGAGCCGGGTTCGGGCGTATCGGGCAACGCGGCCGGCAGCGTGCGCCAGAGTCGCGCCAGCGCGGGCGCGTGATAGCCGCCGCAGACGACCAGCACGTCGTCCGCCTGCCCGCCCGCTTCGGCGACCGCCCACGCGATCCAGCGCGCCATCATCCGTTCGCGCGCCTGGTTGCCGAGCGAGCCCGGATCGTCGTCGCGCAGATGCGAGAAATAGGTCGACAGGCGTTCCGCGAGTTCGTCCAGTGCGTCGGGCGTATCGCCGACGTCCTCGAACAGGTGATCCCACAGCGCATCGCGGCCCTGCACGGCAAGCGTGTCCGCCAGCGCGCGCTCGTAGGCGTCGGCGCGTGCCTCGTGTTCGGCGTCCGCGACATCGGCATAGCGGTTCTCCAGCCGCGAGAATGCCGCGTGCCATGCGGGCAAGTCGATGAAGCGAACCATCGCGCCGACTTCGCGCCCCGCCTGCAGAGCCTGCCATTCCGGCGAATGCTCGGCGAACGGGGTCCACGAGCCGTAATGCGCGGCATCGCCGGACAGATAGCTGTAGATCGCGATCGGCAGGCGGTGCGGACGATACAGTTCGTCGAGCCGGTCGTTGAAATCGGCCGGCCCTTCGATCAACACGTAGCGCGGCCGCCGCGCGCGGATGCGCTCGGCCACCAGCCGCGCGCAGGCGGGGCTGTGATGCCGGATGCCGACGATGTGAGGAGTGTTGGACGTGTCGGTCTGCATGCGGCGCCCGTCAGTCGACGTCGATGCATGCGGCGGCGCCGATTGCGCCCGGCCGGCCCGTGTCGCCGTGCGCGCAGTGCGCGTCAGGCGCAACCCGTCCCGGCCGCGGCATATCGCCGTGAACAGTCGCATTCATGCTGTGCGTCACGGCAAACGGTGGCGCGCCGCATAGTACGCGCGCCAGTGCGCCCCTTCGCGCCGTGCGGCCTTCTGTTCGAAGTAGCGGCGCAGCTTCGCGCGATCGTCGGCGTTGTCCTTGACGACGGTGCCGGCGATGCAGTCGACGAGATCCTGCGGCGACCCTTCGCGCTGCTCGAGAAACCATGCGCGCACCCCGACCGCATGCGCGACGTTCACCGCTTCGGCCGTCGACATCACCGCCGTCAGACGGTCCATCGCGCCGTCGCTGCCCGACGCGTCGCCGGCCCCGCCGCGCAGATCGCGGAACGTGGTGACCAGCAGTTCCAGCACCGGCTGCGGCACGGCCGCCGGAATGCCGCTGCCGGCCAGGAGACGCGCGCTGGCTTCGCGCACGAGCGCGAGTTCGCTGTCGAAGTCGAGAATCGGAAACACGGTTTCGAAATCGAAGCGCCGCTTCAGCGCCGCGCTCATCTCGTTCACGCCACGGTCGCGCGTGTTCGCGGTCGCGATGATGTTGAAGCCTTCGCGCGCGTACAGCATCCCGTGTTCGCCGTGCAGTTCCGGCACCGCCATCACGCGGTCCGACAGCATGCCGAGCAGGCAGTCCTGCACTTCCAGCGGCGCACGCGTGATTTCCTCGAAGCGCACGATCCGGCCGTCGTGCATGCCCTGGTACAGCGGCGCGGGCACGAGCGCACGCGGGCTCGGCCCTTCGTTGATCAGCAACGCGTAGTTCCAGCCGTACTTGATCTGGTCTTCGGTGATCGACGCGCCGCCCTGGATCGTCAGCGTCGACGTGCCGCTGATCGCGGCCGCCAGCAGCTCGGACAACATCGATTTCGCGGTACCCGGCTCGCCGACCAGCATCAGCCCGCGGCCGGTGGCAAGCGTGACGAGCATGCGCTCGATGCTCGCGATCGGCGCGACGATCTTCGGCGCGATGCCGAGCGCACGATCGCCGGCAATGAATGCGCGGGCGGCCGTCAGGCTCAATTGCCAGCCCGGCGGACGGGGTTGGGCGCCATCCTGTGCCTTCAGCTCGGCGAGCTGATCGGCATACAGGACTTCAGCGGGCGGACGCTGCAATGCATGCGGTTGAGACTGAGCCATGTCTGCTTCTTCTTGTCTTGTCATCGCGGTCGGGCTCGAATGCCCTCGGAGCGCGAATTATATCGTCGAGCGCGAAGTCACGATTCGGCGATGCCGGTTTTTGTCATCTCGCGGGTGGGTCGCGGGAGCAGGCGCTGGTTCGCGATGGGTCGGGCCTAATGGAAACCGCAGTGGGCCGCACGGTGCGCGTGTGATGCCACTGCCGCGTCGGCCGGGCTCGAGGATGATGCCCGGCCACGCCGGACGAGGGGCAGACGAACGTGGCTATATGGAAAGTAGAAAGCGGAATCGGGCAACCCGACGTGCCCGATCCGACGAGGGGAATTCGCTGAACACGTGAGCACGCGACCGTCCGGAGGCGATCCGGACGGTGGTGGAATGGGTCTCCAGCCTGATCGCGCAACCTGGCAACTGAAACTGGCGACGCAACAGACTAGGCACTGCGAACATCGACCGGGTGCTTGCGGCCATCGCCGCGGCCGCCCGGTTCGTACTTGCCGACTGCCGTCAGCATGCGCTGACCGCCGGCATCACATCACGCTCGCGAAGATTCGCCAGCGTAGGCCGGCGGCATCACGGCATCTCGTGCCGCCAATCGGATCAAACCGCGATACGCGCCAACCGGCTGCGGATGATCTCCGTCGCTTCGCTGACGATGCGATCGACGAGTTCCTTCACGGTCGGGACGTCGCGGATCAAGCCGACGACCAGGCCGCACGACCAGGCGCCCGCGTCGAGCGCGCCCTCCTTCATGATGCGCGGATACACGCCGGCGACCTCTTCGACGATATCGTCGAACCGGATACTCGCACCGAGCCTGTGTTCCTTTTCGAGAATGCGATCGACCGCGGCATTGCGCAGCACGCGTTCGGTATTGCGCAACGGGCGCATGACCAGACGCGTGTCCAGTTCGGACGCGGCGACCAGCGCCTGCTTCACGTTCTCATGCACCGGCGCTTCGCGGGTGGCGATGAAGCGCGTCCCCATGTTGATGCCATCCGCGCCAAGCGACAGTGCCGCAACCAGCGACCGCCCGTCAGCCATGCCGCCGGAGGCCACGAACGGAATCTTGAGCTCGTCGGCAGCGCGTGGCAGCAGGATGAAGTTCGGAATGTCGTCCTCGCCCGGATGGCCACCGCATTCGAATCCATCGACGCTGACCGCATCGCAGCCGATGGCCTCCGCCTTGAGCGCGTGGCGAATCGACGTGCACTTGTGGATCACCTTGACATGCGCGTCCTTGAGCGCGGCCAGGTAGGGCTGCGGGTTGTTGCCGGCCGTTTCGACAATCTTGACGCCACCTTCGACGATGGCCCGGATATAGCCGGGATAGTCGGGGGACGTGACAGTCGGCAGGAACGTGAGGTTCACGCCGAACGGCTTGTCGGTCATCTCGCGGCAACGCCGGATTTCGGCAGCCAGATCTGCCGGCGATCGCTGGGTCAGGCCGGTAATGATGCCGAGGCCGCCTGCGTTGGAGACAGCCGCCGCGAGCTCCGCGTACCCGACGTGGTGCATGCCGCCCTGGATGATCGGATATTCGATGCCGAAGAGTTCGGTGATCCTGGTTTTCATGATGTTTTCGGTTCAGGTTGAGACGAAAGCGCCTTTGCATGCCGGGAACGCGTTGCGACCACGACGCGCGCCACGGCACGGCTGAATCACCGGCGCGAAGCCGATGGAAATCCACGCAACCCGGCAACGGAAGCGCCGGAGATACCCGCGCGCCGGCCGCCTTTGCCTTCGCGCAGCCCGGACGGCACGCGATGCCGCCCGGCGCTGCTCGTCCGCCTTGACGATCGAGTCGCCGCCCGGCGCGCCGGTGCCAGGTGGATACCGACAGTTTCCTCGCAGTTCGAATTGCCGTACATTGGCTAAACTGACACATTGAATGCGATATCCGCCACGCCATGCCCCGCGCCGCCATCCTTGCGTATGACGATTGCTACGCCTCCAGCCTGGGCGGGTTCGCCGACATCCTTCAGATTGCAAACGCGCATGTGCGGCGCCAGAGAGGCGATGGACAAGCGCAATTCGAATGGCGGTTCGTCTCCCCGACCGGGGCGCCCGTCATGGCGAGCAACGGGCTACAGCTGAACACGGAGCCGATCCGGCCGCGCGAGCAGTTCGACCTGGTGTTCATTCCCAGTGCGCACTATGCGAGCGGCAAGGCCTTCGACCAGTTGCTGGCACGACAGTCGGCCGCATGCGACTGGCTGGTTTCGCAATGGAACGCCGGGGCCTACCTGGCGGCAAATTGCACCGGCACTTTCGTACTGGCCAACACCGGCCTCCTGGACGGGCGGCCCGCGACGACCACGTGGTGGCTGGCGGACCAGTTTCGCAGCCGGTTTCCCCGGGTCGACCTTCAGCTGGAACCCGTCGTCACCGAAGCGGATCGCCTGATCTGTGCGGGCGCGTCAGCGTCCTACCTGTTGCAGACGATTCATGTCATCGAGCGTTTCGCCGGGGCGGTCATCGCTGCGCAGTGCGCCAAAACGATGCTGATCGACGTCAGCCAGACGAAGCAATTGCCGTATCTCCCGCTGCTGACGGACAAGACGCACACCGATTCGCTGGTTCACCGCGCGCAGCATTGGCTGCAACAGCACATGACGAAGGACGTGAAGATGTCGGAGATGGCGCATGACCTCGGCGTGAGCGAGCGCACGATCATCCGCCGATTCCAGGCCACGCTGAATCAGCCGCCATTGCGATATTTGCAGAGCCTGCGCATCGAAGCCGCGCGCGGTTTGCTGGAGGCCGGCGATCTCAGCCTCGAGCGGATCACGGCCCGGGTGGGGTATAGCGATACGAGCTCGTTCTGCCGGCTGTTCAAGGAGAAGGTCGGGCTGAGCCCGGGTGCGTATCGTGATCGGTTTCGGCCTGCCGCGGAATCGCAATGATGACCGGTGGAAGTACAACCCCGTTCGCGCGGCGCTACGCCATCAGCGCCGGGACGCGGCTGCATGGGAGCTGAAACGCGTAGCCCGGCGACGTGACGGCACGCGCTGCCGCCCCCTGGAGCCCGAATCAACGCACCCACAGCTCGGCGAACGACACGAACCCCAGCGGCGCGGCCTCGTCGACACCGGCAACATGCGATGCCAGCTCGACATGCTGGTGCTCGTGCGAGATCGGGATCAACCACGCCGCATCGACCAGTTCCTTGCCGATGACCTCATAGTCCGCCATCCGCGCGCGCGGATCGGCTTGCGCCTGGACCGCATGCAGCCGGCGGTCCAGTTCGAGCGCGGCATGTTCCGACATCCATTGCCGGAACATGCTGTCGGCCCCGAACCATTCGAAGCAGCCGAAATCCTCGTCGTCGTGCAGGATCTCGCTGCCCAGCATCAGGTCGGCCGAATCCCGCCAGTCGCGCCGGATCAGCTCGGCATAAGGCAGCGCCAACACGCTCAGCCGGATATTCGCGTCGCGCAATCTGGCCTCGATTGCACGGGCCAGGCCCCGTTCATCGTCGGTCTGCCCCGTGACCAGCGTGAGCTCGGTGTATTGCGGCACGAAGGGTTCGGCGGCTGGTGTCGCGACGCGATGCCGCCACGCCGGCAGCAGCCCGGCCGCCGGCCGCCTCGCGGGATCGTCGTGACCGAACAAGCGGGCTGGCGCGAGCCAATCCGCCAGCGCCAGCCGGTCGGCACGCTCGCGGAACGCTTCGCGCGTGGCGTTGCAGACCAGGTACGTACAGCCCGCCTGCACGCGCACGATGCCCTTCTCCTCCGGCGCATGAGAAGCGGAGTACCCGAATCGGAGATCGAATCCGTCCGGCTGCTCGGCCGATGGCAGGAACCAGAGATCCAGCTCGTCGAGCAACGCACGCTCGCGATAGTGATCGCCGAATGCCGACAACGTGATCCGGTAGTCGCTGTGGCGCGTCAGCCTGAACGGCCCCGTGCCGACCGGCATGCGCGCAAAGTCGGCGTTCCGGCGGCGTGGCACGATCGACGCGTTGGCCGCCGCGACGCGCTGCGGCCAGAGATGATCGACGTCGCCGAGACGACATACGATCCGCCGCCCTTCGCCGATTTCCACGTCGAGCAGATGCCGGTACAGGCGCTGGAAATGGCTCGGCTCGTCGCGCATGCGCAGCAGGGTGTACCGCACATCTTCCGGCTCCAGAAGCCTGCCATCGTGGAAACGGACGTTCGGCCTGAGCCAGAAGTGCCAGACCCGCCCTGCCTCTTCCGGCTCCCAGTGATGCGCCAGCGCCGGCCTGACGCGCTGCGTGTGCCTGTCGAATTCGGTCAGTCGTGAAAATATCTGCCGCACCAGATGGGCCTCCAGCCGGCTGATCACCCGATAGGGATCGAGTTCGTCCACCGCCCGATAGAGGGGAATGCGCAAGCGATGGCCGTGAGAGCCGGCCGGATGGATTCCGAGGAAATCCGGAAGCCGCTTCAACAATTGCTGGCGCTGCTCATCGCCGAGGCTCGCGAACGCCTGCTCCAGTTCACCGTCCGCCAGCAGGCAGGACAGGCGATCGAGCACCGCATGCTGCGGGGCAACCAGCATCGTCAGCTTCGAGAAGTGGCCGCGGCCACGCGCCGCCTCCCACCGCAACCACCCTTGCGCCTCCATCTTGCGCAGCAGGCTCCGCACGTTGCGCTCGGTGCAGTTCAATGCCCGCGCAAGCGCCGGCAACCCGGGCTGGCCGCCCTGCTCGTCGAGAAACTCGCCAAGCCGATGAAACTGGTCGATCAGTCGCATAAAAGAGGAAACAAAGATTTCTGAATTTGCCGTTTTTATTCTGCTTGCCGTTATGCAGAATGTCCACGCACACAAAACAAGCCGATTCAAACCACCCGACCCGATACAGGCCAACAAGCAATGATCGAATCGATAGCGAGTTTATCTATCCAGGCTTTCGATTCGATCGCCATCGCATCAATATCGCCGTTTTAACGCGGCGTCGCCCTGGCCATCATCAACCTTTCCGGATAGTGAATGAGCGAGAAAGATTTCGGATATCAACCGTCCCACAATACGCTGGTCCATCAGGTCGAACGGCCGCATGGCGAACCGCGTCGCGAGCATTTCCGTTTCGTCCGGCAGCCGCTGGCGCCGTTGGCACCCGGCGAAGTGCTGGTGAGAAACGTGCATTTCTCGGTCGACCCGTATATGCGCGAATGCATGGACGGCGACTGGGCGCTGCACGCGCCGCTGGAAGGACGGACCATCGGCCAGGTGCTGCGCACCACCGACCCGATGCTTCGCCCCGGCGACTGGGTATTCCATCGCCAGGGGTGGCGCACCTACGCCCAGGTGCCGGCGCAAGCGCTGCGGGTCATCCGGCCCGTCGAGGGGGTACCGCTCACCGCCTGGTTGAGCATCCTGGGCGGCACCGGATTGACCGCGTGGGTCGCGCTGACCCGCATCGTCCGCCTGCAGCCCGGCGAATCCCTATATGTATCGGCCGCCGCTGGCGGCGTCGGTACCGCGGCCGGCCAGTTCGCCAAATTGCTGGGCGCGAACCGGATCGTCGGGAGCACCAGCCACGAGCGCAAGGCGCGACAATTGACCAGCGGCCTCGGTTACACCGACGCGTTCGTTTATCAGCCGGGGCAAGTCGGCGCGCAATTGCGCGAACGGATTCCCGAAGGGTTCGACGTCTACCTGGACAACGTGGGCGGCGAGCAGCTCGAGGCAGCCATTGCCGTCCTGAAAGACCACGGGCGCGCGGCGCTGATCGGCGCGGTCGCGCAATACAGCGCATTGCAGCCGCCTGCCGCGCCGCGCAATCTGTTCGACGTGGTGGGCAAGAGCCTGACGCTGCAGGGTTTCCTCGTGAAGGACTACGCAAACCTGCAGCAGGAGCTCGAGGCCTTCGCCATTCCCCACCTCCAGCGCGGCGACATCGTCGCGCCGGAGACGATCACGAAGGGCTTCGACACGATCGTCGACGCGTTTCTCGCGATGCTTGCCGGCGGCAATCTTGGCAAGGCCATCGTCAGCGTCGATACCGACGATGCTGGTGCGCTGTGATTTTTGCGTCGAGTTCGCGTGCCAATAATCTTCAAATCGAATGAAGAGAAAGCATGGATTTCAATTTACTCAACTTGACTGGATCAATTGATGATTTCCCATTTCAAATGACCAAGCGCGACCAGCGACTTTCCAACTTCATACACACAACGATAGAAAAAATGTCTATTTCTTAAACGAAATTCGATTGATCCGAAGTGCTCGCGATCTACCGGATCAACGCATTCTGGCTCGCTGATTCATCAGCCGACGCCCGTCGGTGAGCGCCGGCGATGAACGCATCGTGAAGTCAGCCCGCCGCCGCGTGCACACGCGGCCGGCGCGTATGCCACCCGACCGTCTGCTCCAGCGCAGCCGCGACCTGCAGCAAGACCGCTTCGCTGCCCATCGGCCCGGCGAGCTGCACGCCGACCGGCCGATCGCCCGACCAGCCGGCCGGCAGCGAGATCGCCGGCGTGCCCGTCACGTTGAAGAGCCCCGTGAACGGACAATAGTCGAACACCTTGTCACACCAGCCGCGCGCATCGAGCGTCGCGTCGTTCTGGTCGAGGTAGCCGAGTTCGACCGTCGGCATCCGCATGACCGGTGTAACCAGCAGGTCGTAGCCGACGAAAAAGGCACCGACCGCACGCGACACGCCATTGAACTGCATGAACATCCGCTGCAGGTCCAGCCCCGACAGCCCGCGACCGTGTTCGATGCATGCATGCGTGCACGCTTCCACGTCGCGCGGATCGTACGGGCGCCCGAGCGCCTCGGCCGCTCCCAACGCGACCGAGGCCAGGAATGCGGTCCACGCGGTGCAGCTCGCGGCCGCGAGCGCTTCCGCGTCGTACGCAGGCGTCGCGGCGTCGACGTCGTGGCCAAGGTGCTCGAGCGTGCGGGCGACCTGCTCTGCCGCGGCGACGCAGTCCGGATGCGTGACGCCGGTTCCGGGAAAGCGTGTCGCGACCGCCACGCGCAGCCGCCGTGCAGGCGTGCGGATCGCATCGGCATAGCGTACGGGCGGACGCCCGATGTCGAACATCGCGCCGGGCTCCGGCCCCTCGACCGCATCGAGGATCGCCGCGCTGTCGCGCACCGTGCGCGTGACGGCAAACTCGATGCCGAGGCCGAACAGCGGCAGGTTGTAGTCCGGACCGACCGGCGTGCGGCCGCGCGACGGTTTCAGTCCGACGAGCCCGCAGGCGGCCGCCGGAATCCGGATCGAACCGCCGCCGTCGTTCGCATGGGCAGCCGGCACGATGCCTGCCGCCACCGCCGCCGCCGAACCACCGCTCGATCCGCCCGCGCTGTACGCGGGATTCCACGGGTTGCGGGTCGGTCCGTGCAGGACCGACTCCGTCGTCGCGTTGAAGCCGAATTCGGGCGTCGTCGTCCGGCCGAACGTCGCGAAGCCCGCGCGCCTGAAACGCGCCATCAGCTCGCTGTCGGCGGGCGACACGTCGTGCCCGGCCAGCAGCCGCGAGCCGCTGTCGTTCGCGATGCCATCGGCATGCAGCACGAGATCCTTGACAAGGAACGGCACGCCGGCAAACGGGCCGTCCGCCGCGTACTCGAGCGGTGCGTCGAAGGTTTCGATGATCGCGTTCAGTTCCGGATTGACGCGTGCGGCGGCCGCTTTCGCGGCAAGCATCACGTCGTCGGCGCTGACGCGTCCGGCGCGAATCTCGTCGGCCAGGCCGGTGGCGTCGTAGCGCACGTATTCATCGATGTTCATGGGCGTTCTCCTGCGTTCCTCGGTGGCGCCGGGCGGCCGTCTGCCGCCCGCCGTGACGGATGTCGTGGTGGTCGGGGCTGACTGAAGCTGGAATGAAGCGGGGATGAAGCGACTTCATTGAAGCCCACGAAAAATCCGCCCGAAATCGTTCAGATGAACGATGGGAACCGGCAGGAAGCATGCGGTGAAACCGATGACGACCGTGCGTGTGCCTACGCAAGCGCGCCGTCGTCGTCCAGCACGCGGATCAGTTCGCTTTTGGTGGTCACGCGCAGCTTGACGTACACGCGGCGCAGATGATGCCGTGCGGTCGCGGGCGCGATGCCGAGCCGTTTCGCGACGCCCTTGTACGTGCAGCCGTCGCAGAAGATGCGCGCGACCGCCAGTTCGCGCGGGCTCAGCACGCCGCCGACGCCGACCGACCGCGCACGCACCAGCACGTAATCGCCGAGCCGTTCGCTTTGCAGCCGGATGTGTGTCCCGCTGAACACCGGGTTCGACGACGCGTCGTCGAACATGCGGGCCCGCGCCGCCTTCGGCAAACCCGCGCGATCCCACGACGGCCATTCGAGCGCGGCGAGTTCGAAAAACGTATCGTCCGCATACTGCAGCACGCCGTGCGAATCGAACAGCGCCGACGCGGCGCGGCCGACCGCACCGTCGGTCGCGTGCATCCAGTACAGGCGGTTGTATTCGAGCGCCGCCGCCATATGTTCGATCGCGAGTTCGAGCAGATGGGCGTCCGCAGCCTCGAAGCGGCGGCGTGTGCGGCGATACAGCGACAGGTGCGTGGCCCGGTGACGCTCGGGGTCCGTGCAGACGGCGAACAGCACCTGTGCGATGCCCTGGGCCTTGCAGAAATGCTGCATCGCGGCGTCCATCGGGACAGTCGACGTCGATGCGACGACGATCTTCTCCGGCGACGTTTCGGCCAGACGCGCCAGCGGATCGCGCAGCTTGACCTGTTCCCAGTCGTGCATGAAGCCGGGGTTCAGGTTGTGCAGGCACGCGCTGTGCGGCAGCGGGCCGTCGGGCAGGATGCTCGAATGACCGAACCAGGCGCCGTCGAAGTCGATGTGCTCGTTCATCAGCAGCAGGAGCCGCCGGTCGAATTCGTCGACGCGCGCCGCATGCGGCAACCGGTAGAGCGGCAGCAGCAGACGGCCGACACGCTGCGCAAGCGCGGTACCCCGTTGCGGGGCTGAGTGGGGGCGGATCGCGTCGCGAATCACTCGTCGTCTCCTGTCGCGTGCTGCGGCACGCGGGTCGTTGTCGTCGGTTGCCGTCAGCCGCCGTTCGTCGGGCGATTCTGTCATTTTTGCGGACGACGAGCCACTGGTCGGGCGCGCGCCCTTCCATCCCCATCCCTGCCACCGCCGCGCTATTCGTTTGTAGAATCGACGTGTTTATCGTTTACGGCACGGTAAAAGACATGATCCTCAGCCGCCGCCCCGACGCAGTCTTGCGGCGCTTCATCGACTCGGTCGGTGCGTCGCACCCGCCGTTTCCGAGCCGGAATGAACCGTGCCGCAAGCGCGTGCTGCCGGCCGGCGCGATGCACCTCGCGAATGTCGCGCGTTCACGGGACGGTCGCCCGAACAGTACCGGCAACGCGCGAACGCAAACAGCTTTCACGCGCCGCGCTGGCCCGATGCCAGGCGAGGCAGTCAACTGTGTTCAGGACCGGGCCCGCGAGGCCCGACAGGATCGAGCGACACCCACACCACCCACCGGAGGGCATCATGGCGATTCACGAAGTCTTTCCCTATTTGCGCGCCAAGCGCGCGGACGACGCCATCGCGTTCTACGCGAAGGCATTCGGCGCGCAGGAGAAATTCCGTCTCGTCGAGCCGTCGGGACGCATCGGCCACGCGGAATTGCAGCTCGGGCCGTGCACGCTGATGATCTCGGACGAGTTCCCCGAATACGATATCTTCGCCCTCGCCCCGGATGGCAACGCACCGATGTCGCTTCACCTGCATGTTGACAACGCCGACGCGACGATCGCCGCCGCGATCGCGGCCGGCGCGCAGCTGACACGCGCGATCCAGGACCAGTTCTACGGCGAGCGTTCGGGCAAGATTCGCGACCCGTTCGGTTACGATTGGCTGATCGGGCATACGATCGAAGCAATCGAACCCGATGAAATGCAGCGGCGTTATACGGCGCTGCTGTCCGGCGACCCGCAGAAAACCTGAACGGCGCACCGCGCGCGCCGGTCGACCACCCCGACATTCGCGATGCACTATCACCCCGACGACATCTACCGGCTTTACCGGGGCGTGCCGACGCTGCTGCTGAACCGTCCCGCGCCGGCCGAACAATTCCTGGCCGCCGCCGTCGAGACCGGCGCCGAACTCGGGCACGTGCTGCGCGACTACCCGCAGGTCCGTTACCAGCCGCTCGACTTCCACTACCTGTGCCAGCAAAGCCTGTCCGTGATGGATGACGCACTGCTGGCCGACCTCACGCACGACATGGATCACGGCTGGCGCGGCGCGCAATGGGCCGCGCTGTTGATCGCGTTATCGGGCGACGCTCGCCATCTGCCGCACCTCGACGCGGTCAGGCGCCACCGCGGCGTCGAATGGACGGCCGGGCTGGCGGATGCGGCGACAGGCCCCGATGCGCGCTCGTCGACCTTCCGTGGCTGTCGGTCGATCGTGCACTTGCGCGATCAGCTTGCCGCGTTGCCGCGCGTCTCTGTCCGGTTACGACGCGGGCTCTCGCCGGAAGCGCTCGAAGCCTGGACGATCGCCGTCCGTGCCGCATATCGAAGCGGTGGCGTTGAAACCGCGCTGCCGGTTGCCCGGCGCTAACCTGCTCGCCGTCGATCGCTCGACAGACGATCATGTGACGGCGGCTTGAATCACCCGACGTCGCCCGCGCACGTATCGCAAGCAAAGCAACGTTCTTCCCCGCGCACAGCCCCCGCCTCGCCGCGATTCCACGCGATTTCGCAGAGGACCTTTCCTGTGCAACGCCTTAATCGACCGCCACACGATCTCCAATAATGGCCGCTCGATCCGCCGGCCACCGGGCCGGGAAAACGATAAAAACTCCTATGCATTCCTACAAGATGAACAAGCACGCCAGCACGCGACTCGCGGGGACCGCCATTGCCACCTGCCTGACCGCCCTCGCGTCAGGCGGGGTACACGCACAGAGCAGCGTGACGCTGTACGGCCTGATCGACACGTCGATCACCTACGCGACCAATCAGCGGACGCACGGCGCCGGCTCGCCGGGCAGCGGCACCGTCGCGATGACGAGCGGCGCACTGAACGCGTCGCGCTGGGGGCTGCGCGGCCGCGAGGATCTGGGCGGCGGGACGGCCGCGGTCTTCACGCTCGAAAACGGCTTTTCGGGCACCACCGGCGCGCTGTCGCAGAAAGGCGTCGACATGTTCGGCCGCCAGGCATGGATCGGCCTGAGCTCGAAGACGGCCGGCACGCTCACGTTCGGCCGCCAGTACGACCTGATCCTCGATTTCGTGACGCCGCTCGGCGCGTCCGGCCCGGGCTGGGGCGGCAACCTTGCGGTTCACCCGTACGACAACGACGATTCGAACCGCAACCTCCGCATCAACCACGCGGTGAAGTACACGAGCCCGACTTACCACGGGCTGACGTTCGGCGCCATGTACGGGTTCTCGAACACGGCCGGCCAGTTCGCCAACAACGCGGCGTGGAGCGCGGGCGTGTCGTATGCGAGCGGGCCGCTGAAGCTCGGCGCCGGTTACCTGAAGATCAGCCGCGACCGCAATGCGCCGAACCCAAATGGCGCGCTCAGCACGGTCGACGGCTCGGCGACGATCACCGGCGGCAACCAGCAGATCTGGGCCGCGGCCGGCCGCTATGCATTCGGGCCGCATTCGGTCGGCGCCGCGTGGTCGCACTCGACCACCGACGGCGTGACGGGCGTGCTCCAGGGCGGCAGCATCGCGCCGCTGAAGGGCGAATCGCTGGTGTTCGACAACTTCACGATCGACGGGCGCTACGTCGTCACGCGAGCGTTGAGCCTTTCGGCCGCCTACACGTACACGATGGGCCGCTTCGACACGCGCACCGGCCAGACGCGCCCGAAATGGAACCAGGTCGTGGCGCAAGCCGACTATGCGCTGTCGAAGCGCACCGATGCATATCTCGAAGGCGTCTACCAGAGCGTGAGCGGCGGCAATGGCAATCCCGCGTTCAACGCGACCGTCTGGACGCTGACGCCGTCGGCGAACAGCAACCAGGTCGTCGTCGCACTCGGGCTGCGGCACAAGTTCTGACGACGCAACACGATCGGCGCAGCGCAATGCTACCGCGCCGATCGTGTCAGGCAAACCGCCCCGTCGTCATGCTCCGTGCCGAAAAGGCCGCGCCCGTGCGCGGCCTTTTTCGCTGTGGTTGCGCCCGCACGGAGGCAAGAATGCCGCCCGGTCTGTCGCGTCGGCGCAAAAAAATGCGGAGAAACTGGTCACGCTGTGACATTTTTCCTAATCTGTTTGCAGCGACGCCGAGATTTGGCGTTCCGGTCGCGACACTCTTTCATATGGCGCACCACCGGCTTACGAACACGATTCACATCAAGGGTGCCGGACCTTTCGCGCCGTTGCGGCCGGATACGGACGTGCCGATCGCACGCCCCACGCGTTCAACGCAGTCAACCGCTGGAGACGAACGATGAGCAAAACGAACCGATTTGCGGTCCTGGCAACCGTGGTACTGCTGGCCGGTTGCCACCACGCGGCCAAGACGCCCGAGAATGCCGGCATGGCGCCGACGCCGTCGAGCGAAGCCGTCGCAACGGTAACGGCCGACGAGCTCAATAATCCGAACAGCCCGCTCGCGAAGCGCAGCATCTACTTCGATTTCGACCAGTATTCCGTCAAGCCCGAATACCAGTCGCTGCTGCAGGCGCACGCCGACTACCTGCGCAGCCATCCGTCGCGGCACGTGCTGATCCAGGGCAACACCGACGAACGCGGTACGTCCGAATACAACCTTGCGCTCGGCCAACGCCGCTCGCAGGCCGTGATGAGCGGGCTCGAAACGCTCGGTGTGCCGGCCACGCAACTCGAGGCGGTCAGCCTCGGCAAGGAAAAGCCGGTTGCGCTCGGCCACGACGAGGATTCGTGGGCACAGAACCGCCGCGCCGATCTCGTCTATCGTTGATCGCGGGCCGCCGCGACGGCGGCTTCCGCTTCAGGAACAGCATCGCAACCCGCAGGCCGCGCAAGCGGCCGCGCGGTTCCGCCCGCGGCATGCTCGCGAGCAACGACACAGCGCCCGATGACGCACCGCGCCGCGTTCAACGCCGGCGTGCGAGCCGCCGATGAAGCCAGTGCGACAGCACGGCCGACGTCACGATCGCATCGAGCGTGGCGATCGCGTCGATGTCGCCGACCTTGTCGATTTTCAGCAGGTAGGCCACGAGTTCGACGAAGCCGATCATCGCGCCTGCCCCGACGACCATCCCCATCAGCACGAACCAGCGCCGCCGGATCCGCGTGCCGATTGCGCCCATGATGCCGCCCGCCACGGCCGCCGGCACGAAATAGCCGAACAGGAACGACGCGAAGAAGATCAGCGGCACCATGCCGGCGCTGACCTTCAGTACCTCCCACGACGGACCGTCGATCAACGACCACGCGATCAGCATCACGGCCGGCCAGACGAGCGATGCGACCAGCGGGCCGCCGACGGCAAACGACACGCAGCCGAACACGACGGGATGGGACAGACGCGACGGCGGACGTTCTGCGGTAGCGCTCATGTTTTTGTAGTCGGAATCGGAATGGCGGCTGCCGGAGTGTACCAAGGCACGGCAAGATGCATCCGGTCTGCCCCCCGTCACGGGCCACGATCCGCAAAAAGCATGGAATAAACCGCCCTCCCGAAACGTTTCATGTTCCGTCAGCACGCAGACGCGTGGTTCACGCGAACCGGCCTTTCCCGCGGCCTGCGCGTGGCAAGGAGGCGGACATGAAATCGTCAAGGTTGGCTGCGGCGCTGATCGCCGCGCTGGTGCTCGTGCTGTCGGCGGGATGTATGTCGTCGGGTAGTGGCCCTGCGCAGGGACCGGGCATGAGCCGGTATGGCGGTGGCAGCTCGGGAAGCAGCGGAGGCGGAGGCGGAGGCGGCAGCGGCTACTGAAGAGCCGCCGCGAAAAATCGGACGACGCGGCGCACGCGAGCACCGGAAACCGGTTGACTCGCGCGCGACGCCCCGCCCTGCGGCACGACTTAGCGCATGGCCTTCACGTCGGCCGGCGTGACGCTCGCGGGCTGGCCGCCCCACGTCGCACGCAGGTAGTTCGCGAGCTGCGCGAGTTCATCGTCGCTCAGCGTGTGCGCGAAACCCGGCATCGGCTGCAGGTTCTCGAACCCGGCAAACTTCTGCTCGCCGATGCCGTCGAGCATCGCGACCAGCAGGTTGCGCGGGTCGCCCTGACGCACCGTCGAATTGCCGTTCATCGGCACCGCCACGTGCGGCTTGCCTTCGCCGTTGAAGCCGTGACAGCCCGCGCAGACCGCGAGATACACCGAGCGGCCGGCCGCGAGCTGCGCGGCGTCGGCCGACACCGGCTTCACCGGTTGCGGCGCGGGCGGCGTGTCGCCCAGCAGGTACACGGACAGCGCGCGCAGGTCGTCCTTCGTCATGTACTGCGTGCTCAGGTGCACGACCGGGTACATTTCGCCGAACGCCGAGCCTTGCGGCGCGATGCCGACGCCGAAGAACGTCTGCAGGTCGGCACCCGTCCAGCCGCGCGCGGCCAGGCCGGCCGGCGTGATGTCGGGCGCGGCCACGCGGCCGAGCGCGGCGCCGGCGAACGGCTTCGCGCTGTCGAGCTGGCCCGTGAACGCACGCGGCGTATGGCATTCCGCGCAGTGGCCGAGTGCACCCGCCAGATAGCGGCCGCGCTGCCAATCGGCGGACTGGCCGGCCGACGCATCGGGCAGGCTGTCCTTCAGGAACACCATGTCCCAGAAGACCATCCCGAAGCGCAGGTTGTACGGGAACTTCAGCTCGTGCTCGCGGTTTTCCTGGGCGACCGGCTTGACGGTCTTCAGGTACGCATACATCGCGTCGGAATCGGCGCGCGTGAGCTGACGGTACGACGTGTACGGCATCGACGGATACAGGCGCTTGCCCGGCGCCTTGCCGTCGTGCAGCGCGGCGTAGAAATCGTCCGCGCTCCAGCTGCCGATCCCGTGATCCTTGTCGGGCGTGATGTTCGAGCCGTAGAACGTGCCGAACGGCGATTCGAGAGGCGCGCCGCCGGCGAACGGTGCGCCGTCCTTCGCGGTGTGGCACGCCGCGCAGTCGGCGGCCTTGACGAGATAGCGGCCGCGCGCGATCTGGTCGGCACCGGGCGCGCCGGAAGCCGCGTTCGAGGCCGGTGCGTCATGGCCGCCGCACGCAGCGAGCAGCAGCGCGCAGGCCGCGGCGAGCGCGGGGAAGCCCGCAGCCCGCGCGACACGATGAGCGAATGTGCGTTTCATGCGGCGTCCTTCACGAGTCCCGGCGTCGTCAGCACCACGTCCTTGACGGCTTCGTAGTAGCGGACATAGCCCGTGCAGCGGCAGAGGTGCGCGTCGAGCGCCTCGGTGATCGTGCGCTCGACGTCGGCCTTCGCAACCGGCTCGCGCTTCAGGCGTTCGATCAGCACGGTCGCCGCATTGACGAAGCCCGGCGTGCAGTAGCCGCACTGGAAGCTGAAGTGCTCGAGGAACTTCTGCTGGATCGGCGACAGCTCGACCACTTCGCCCGCTTCGTTGCGCTTCGCGTGACCTTCGATCGTGCGGATCGAGCGGCCGTGGAAGAAGTGCGCGCCGGTGATGCAGGTGCGCATTTCCTCGCTCGTGCCGTCCGGCTTGTCGACGATCACGACGCACGCGTGGCAGATGCCCTGCCCGCAGCCGAGCCGCGAACCGGTGAGGCCCACGTACTCGTGCAGGAACTCGATCATCATCAGCCCTTCCGGCACCTGCATCGGGCCGACGGACTTGCCGTTGATATTGATCGACAGCGGTTTCGACTGGAACCGAACGAGCGGACGCTCGACGGCGGCCGGTGTCGAAGCCGGTACAGCCGGGGCCGGGGCCGATGCCGGTGCGGCCGAAGCCGCGCTCGGCGCGGAAGCGCCGGTCGCAGCGGCGCTGGCGCTCGCGGCCGAAGCCGCGGTTTGGGCGGTCGTCATGCGAGCACCTCCTGAATCTTTTGCGGGGTCACCGGCAGGTCGGTGAAACGATGGCCGATCGCGTGCGCGATGCCGTTCACGATCGCGCCGACGACGGGAATCATCACCACTTCGGCGACGCCCTTCGGCGGATCGGTCTCGGACAGCGGCGGCAGCACGTCGCCCGTCTGCGTCCAGACGGCAACGTCGGACGCGCGCGGCAACTGGTAACGGTTGAAGTTCCACGTGCCGTTGCCGGGGCCGTCTTCATAGAGCGGCAGGTACTCGTGCAGCGCGTGGCCGATGCCCATCGCGAGACCGCCCTGCAACTGGCCCGACACGAGCTGCGGCGAAATCTGGTTGCCGCATTCCATGATCGAGTGGTGCGTGAGCAGCTCGACCTTGCCGGTCGCTTCGTGCACGGCCAGCTCGACCAGCGTGCCGACTGCCGTGTAGTACGTGACGGCCGCGTTGTTGCGGCTCGTCGGCGGGATGAACACGCGCTTGCGGTCCAGCACGCGGTAGCCGTTCGCGGTCGGCGCCAGCGTGCCGCGCATCGCGGTCGCGCCGGCCGGTGCGGCGGTGCCGGGCACCGGGCCGTTGTCACCCGTCTTCGGCGCGCCGACGCGCAGCGACAGCCCGTCGATCGGCAGACGCTCGACCGAGCCGCCCACTTCGAACTCGGCGTCGGTCCACTGCCAGCGGTTGAACACGTGCACGACGGCGCCGGTCGGCAGGCCGAGCGCATAGGCCTGCTTCGCGAGCTGCTCGAACGACAGCGGCTCGAGGCCGTCGGCGGTCAGCTTGCCGTCGACCCAGCGCGCGTCCTCGATGCGGATCGTGTACGGCGCCGCCTGGCCGCCGCCGAGGCCGCGCGTCCAGATCGACATCGCAGCCGGCCACAGGCCGTAGCGGAACACCGCGCGCGCGGCTTCGCGCGTGCTGTGCGTGAAGTAGTACGCGGAGTTCGTCGCGCTCGACGGCGACGCATAGCTCGGCGACCAGCGCGGGTTCGCGCTCAGGCGATCCTGGTCGGCCTGCGACATGATGTACGGATCGCCGCTGGTCTCGACCGGCAGGTCCGGCCATTCGGTCACGGCCACGCGCACTTCCGTTGCCGGACGACCCAGCCATTTCGCGACCGCGACGGCCTGCGACGTCGACATCCCGGTGCCGATCTCGGCTGCCGTATGTTGCAGCGACACCTTGCCGTTCTCGTCGAATTCGACCTTCGCGAACGACGCTTCCGCGCCCGTGCCGAAGTCCTTCTGCACGCACGCGAAGCCGACGCCGTAGCGCTTGCCCGGGTTCGCGGCCTCGTATTCGGCCTTGCGTGCGGCACGGCGCGTCCACAGCGGATGCTGCTTCGAGCGCTCGAGCACCTCGTCGACGCGCAGCGCGCCGGCGGGAATCGCACCCTGCGTGTTCTTCATCCCCGAACGCAGCGCGTTGCGCAGGCGGAAATCGATCGGGTCGATGTTCAGCTGCGCGGCGATCTCGTCGACCGCCATCTCGGTCGCCGCCATGCTCTGCAGCGTGCCGTAGCCACGCGCGGAGCCGGCATCGATCGCGCGCGACGCGATCGCGACGGCAGCCAGGTCGCTCTTCGGGAAGTAATAGATCGATTGCGCGGCCGTCGCACCCACCATCGCCACCGACGGCGAGAAGTTCGAGCGCCCGCCACCGTTCGCTTCGAAGTCGCCCTTGAACGACTGCAGCAGGCCCGTGTTGCGGTCGACCGCGATCCGGTAATGCATCTTGAACGCGTGACGCTTCAGCGACGTCTGGAACTGCTCGTAGCGGTCGTTCGCGAAACGCACCGGGCGGCCGTCCGCGTACAGCGCGCAGACGAGGCCGTAGAACGGCACGTTGAAGTGATCCTTGGAGCCGTAGCCGACCGTGTAGCACGGATGCACGAACAGCTTCTTCACCGGGAAGCGGCACTTCGCGACCATCGCGGCCGCGTTCTCCGCCACTTCAAGCGGCGACTGGGTCGGCACGACGAGGTGCAGCGACTGCGTCGCGCTGTCGTACCAGCAGTTCGCGTTGTCGGGCTCGAGCGCGGACGTGTCGACCGACTGCGTGTTGTACTCGCGGTCGAACACGAGCCAGTCGGCCGACGGATGGTCGAGCTCGCCGGCGATCTGCCCGGCCAGGAACATGCCCTGCTCGTCGAGCTTGCCGTGCTCCTTGCCGTCCGGCCACACCGGCAGGTGCTTGCGCATCATGCTCGGGAAGATCGGCGCGTCCTTCAGGCTCGAATAGACGTCGTCGTCATAGGCGGTCTTGCCGCCCACCCGCACGTAGCGGAAGGTGCCCCACGGATCGCGCTCGAGCGGGCCCGTGACCGCGCCGTAGCGGATCACATCGTCGCGGAACTTGAGCGCGTTCTTCGCGAAGCGGAAGCGCGCGAAGTCGTGGTAGATGAGGATCGCGACCGCATGGCCGAGATACGCGGGCGTCTTGCCGGCCGGCAGCAACATGTCGTCGCCGTAGAACGTCGGGAACGCGACGCCGTCGCGCGCGAGATCGTCGGCCGTGACCACGCGGTCCGGCTTCAGGTCGTCGCCGAGCAGCGACAGGTCGAAGCCTTCGTACGTGCGGTCGGCCTGCGTGACGCGCAGGATCAGCGCATGCGACTGCTGCTGCGGCCAGTGAGGCATGTCGGCTGCGCGCACGTCACGGGCGAACACTTTCGAGCCCGTGACCTTCGCGATGCCGTCGATGCGGAATTGGGGGATGCCGGTGACGCTATCCCATTTGACGGGGGTGAGGAGTTTTTCTTCGAAGAGCGCCGCGAATGCGCGGCTGCCCAGGGGCGCGACATACACTGCGACGCCCGCCAGCACGCTGGCTTTCAGAAAACCCCGCCGTGACAGGCCGTGGTTTTTCATTGGGGGGAACCTCCTGATGCGGCTCGGACGGCGATCGGGTGTCGCGACGTTCGGAGCGGCGCGCATTCTGGCATTGTTTTAGATATATCGCCTATAGTATTTCTCACATGAAATACTTATTGAATTTCTTATAACGGCATTCAGCCGGGCTGCGACAGCCGGTCGCGGGACGCGATTCGTCTGCATCGCGCCCTCGTTTGCAGCGGTTTCGATCGGTTTGACCGCGCCCGACGGGCATGCGCGCAGTGCATGACGCCGGTCTCCTGCCGGTCGCCGCGACGCATTCCGTTCGCAACGATGCTGCCCCCGCGCCGGCGAATGCGCAAGACTTTCGCGGGCGTGGTTTACGACTATTGGCCGATACGGCGCCCGGTGCCGCCGGCTTGCCCGGGCAACCCGCGCCGCCCGTGTTTCATGGTAATGTCGTGCGCATCCGGCCTGGCCGGGCTTCCGCCATGTGCCGTGCGGGCGCCGCCAGCCATCGCGACATTACGCGACATCGTGTCGAGGTTAAAAACCATGGCAGTCAGGACATCTCTCCTGCACTCCGTTCTCGCCACTCCCCCCTCCGGCAACCACCGTGTGACGGCCGCGCTGCGCCCGTCGATGCTCGTTACGCTGTTCGAAGACGTCCGCCCGATGGCGCTCTCCGGGCTCGCGAGCGGCTTCGTTGCGGCCGTCGCGCTGATCCGGCTGCAGCAGCTCTGGTGCCTCGCGTGGCTGATCGTCGACGCCGGCCTGCTCATCGCGCGGCTCTCGATCGCGCGTGCCTATACGGTTCAGCGCGACGCCGGCGACGACCGCGCCGAATACTGGGCGATGCACTACGCGCCCGTGTCGCTCGTCGCGTGCTTCGTGCTCGGCCTCGGCGTGATGGGCTGCGTGCAGGCCGTCGACGTCGAGCTCGGCACGCTGTCGGTGATGGTCGCGGGCGGCGTGTTCGGCGGGATCGCGTCGCGCAATTCCGCGCTGCCGCGGCTCGCGATGATGCAGGTCACGCTCGGCGTGCTGCCGATCGGCGTCGGTGCGCTACTGGCCCACCGGTCGGGTGCGTGGCTACTGCTGCCGCCGCTCGCGATCTATCTTGCCGCGATGCGTACGGTCGTCCAGCGTCACTATCGCGTGCTCGTCGCGCTGATCGCCGCGCGCCAGCGCAACGCCGAACTCGTCGCACGCTTCGACGCCGCGCTCACTTATATGCCGCACGGCCTGTGCATGATCGACGGCGAGCGCCGCGTGATCGTCGCGAACCGGCGCACCGCGCAACTGTTCGGCTCGCCGCGCGAGATCATGCTCGATACGCCGCTGCCCGCCGTCATCGCTGCGCTCGGCGCGAACGACACGACCGATCCCGGTGGCGCCAGTCTCGCCGCTCAGTGCGAGGTCTGGCTGACCTGCGATGAACCGGTGCCGCTCGACGTCGTGCTCGGCGACGGCCGCCAGCTCGAACTGACGCGCCATCGCGTGCCGGACGGCAACGCGGTGATCATCGTCGAGGATGTCACCGCGCGCCGCCAGACCGAGCAGCACATCCGGCATCTCGCGCGACACGACGCGCTGACGGGTTTGCCGAATCGCCACGAACTGCATGCCCAGCTCAAGCGGATGCTCGCGCGCCGGCCGCGCGCGCCGGACGCCGCGCTCGCCGTCATGTACCTCGACCTCGACGGCTTCAAGGCGATCAACGACCGGTTCGGCCACCAGGCCGGCGACGACGTGCTGACGCAGGTCGCCGTGCGGCTCGGCAAGACGCTGTCGCCCGGCGAGCTGGCCGCGCGAATCGGCGGCGACGAGTTTGTCGTCGCGATCGACGACACGACGATGCACGCGTGCTCGCTCCTCGCCGCGCGCATCATCCGGCAGATCTCGGCACCGTACACGCTGTCGATCGGCGAGACGGTGAACCTCGGGATCAGCATCGGCATCGCGCTCGACGACGGGCACGGCTCCCCCGACGAACTGATCCGGCAGGCCGACAGCGCGCTGTACGACGCGAAGTCGGCCGGCAAGGGAATCTACCGCTTCTATTCGAGCGGCAGCAGCCGGGTCACGCCGGTCACCGCGAGCTGACCCGACTGCGCACCCCGGCTGCATCGCCCGCTTTCTCCCGCCTCCGCATCCTCCCGACGATTCAATTCCGAAACGCTTTGCGTGGTCGCTCGTGGCGTTGCGCGTTCGCGTGTCACGTGACGTGTTCCGTAACATCGCCGCTCGCCACTCGTCACGTTGGCTGCAGAAGCCGGCACGATCGACACGGCGCAAGGCTTTTCAAGCCTGGCACTCTTATTGCTCCCTGTCAGGGAAACAGGTTGTCAGGGAGACCCAACATGAATACCGTCGAAGTCCTCAGCCGCAGCGAAACCATCGACGAACTGGATGTGATCGACGGCGCATCGCTGATCCGCCGGCTCGTGTCCGAACGCCGCATGCCGGCCGCACGCGAGACCCGATGCGTCGACAATCCACCGCTGACGCTGTACGGCGCATTTCGCCAGGGCGTCGCCGATCACGTCGCGCGCCGCGCGAATCCGTATCGTGCCGGCAGCCGTTTCTGGGCACTGTGGGAAGAAGGAC
Source organism: Burkholderia lata (assembly GCF_000012945.1). Classification (NCBI taxonomy): domain Bacteria; kingdom Pseudomonadati; phylum Pseudomonadota; class Betaproteobacteria; order Burkholderiales; family Burkholderiaceae; genus Burkholderia; species Burkholderia lata. The sequence goes on along the minus strand of NC_007511.1, from coordinate 1,734,051 downwards.
GTCTCGAAGCTGAAACATCGAGCCGGTAAGCCGGCTGCACGCGCCGGCCCTGTCGCGGCAAGGGGCCGGCGCGAAACATCAGGCCCGAATGCGGCCGGCCGACCCACCGGCATGCGTTCATCGCTGCAACATCGCAAGGAGTTCGCGTATCGGCTTTGCAACTCGCCCGTACGCATCCATGCGCTTGCCGGTTGATGGTGTTCGGCGTTGCGCGCTTCGGGCACGGCGCGCGGCGGTCGTTTCCCGATAAGATGGCGAATTCCGTTCATCGAACGATGCCGCCATGACCGCCTCTTCCTCGCAACGCAATCCCATCCACTGCGAAATCGATCTCGACGCACCCGGCAAGCACGCGGGTTACCTGCGGTTGCCGCATTCCGTGCACCGCTCGGCGTACGGCTGGCTGCCGATCCCGATCGCGTCGATCCGCAACGGCGACGGCCCGGTCGCACTCGTGATGGCCGGTAATCACGGCGACGAGTACGAAGGCCAGATCATCGTGTCGCAACTGATGCGCGAGATCGAGCCGGAGATGGTCAGCGGGCAGCTGATCCTGCTGCCGATGGCGAATTTCCCCGCGGCGGATGCCGGCCTGCGCGTGTCGCCGCTCGACGAAGGCAACCTGAACCGCAGCTTCCCCGGCGACCCGACCGGCACGCCGACGCAGATGATCGCCCACTACATCGAGCATGCGCTGCTGTCGCGCGCGGAGTATCTGGTCGACCTGCACTCGGGCGGCAGCTCGCTGCTGTACCAGGGCGGCAACATGCTCGCGATCGATCCGCTCGACGCCGACGAAGCCGCGAAGCTCAACGGGCTGCTGGTCGCGTTCGGGTTGCACAACGCGCTGCTGCACGCACCGAACCCCGTGCATTCGGCGTCGGCCGCGCGGCGCCAGGGTGCGATCTCGATCGTGACCGAACTCGGCGGTGCGGGCATGGCCGATCCGTCGCTGATCCGGATGGGCCGCCACGGGCTGCTGCACTACCTCGGCCATATCGGGCTGCTGCACGGCGCGCTCGTGCCCGATGCGCCGCCGACCGTCACGCGCTTCATGCGGGTCGACGGCGAGCGCCATTTCGTCTACGCGTACGAGCGCGGGCTGTACGAGCCGCTCGTCGAACTCGGCGATCAAGTGAAGGCCGGGCAGCCGGCCGCGTGGGTGCATTTCCCCGATACGCCGCTGCGCGAACCGGTGCTGCACCGCTTCAAGGGCGACGGCGAAGTGGTGTGCAAGCGCGTGCCCGCGCAGGTGCAGCGCGGCGATTGCCTGTTTCAGCTGGCCGAGTTGTCGACGCCGCCGAGCATCGGCCAGACGGCCTAAATCCGGACCCATCTCCTTTCCTTGCTGTCTGCCAGTCATGGCGGACGGCATGCGCTCGCCATTAACCAACTTGACAAATTAACTTACTTGGTTATGATCGCAGATGGAAAAGAGAACGCCTCATTGCAAGCTGCTTCGCGTCAAAGCGCTCGTCGAATCCGGCAAGGTCCGGTTGACCACGAGTGCGGTACTCGGCGCTCGACAACTGGGTTTCACGGAAAGGGAGGCGCTCGGTGTCGTGCTGTCGCTGACCGATCTCGACTTCCACAAGAGCATGACGACGTACGCCGACCACACGATCTGGCAGGACGTCTACCGGCCTTTCACGGTGCGCGGCGACGTGTACCTGAAGCTGACGGTGATCGACGATGTGCTGATCGTGTCTTTCAAGGAGCGATAAACATGAAGTGCCCTGCATGCGGTGCCGCCAAGCTGGTCCGCGACACGCGAGACATCCCTTATACCTATAAAGGCCAGTCGACTGTCGTCCGCGATATCACCGGCGATTTCTGCCCGGCCTGCGGGGAATCGGTCCTGGATCTCGACGAGGCGACCCGTCTCGGCGAAGCGATCACCGAGTTCAACAAGCAGGTGAACGCCACCATCGTCGACCCGAAGTACATCGCGAAGGTGCGCAAGAAGCTGAGGCTGGATCAGCGCGAGGCGGCCGAGATCTTCGGCGGCGGCGTCAACGCGTTCTCCCGTTACGAAACGGGCAAGACGAATCCGCCGCTCGCCCTCGTGAAATTGCTGAAGCTCCTGGATCGTCACCCCGATCTCCTCGCCGAAGTTCGAGCGGCATAGGCACTCGCCCGTCGGCATCACGCGCATGCGTCAAGCGCGGGCTTCGACGCCTGCGCGCTCCCGTCGCAATACTCACCCCACTCCCCCTGCAAGCCTTCTGACGTCCGCTGCGAAATCCTTATCGAAATTGCTTCGTTCGCCTTTGCCGGCCGCGCCGCTAACGTGTTCAAAACGGCGGCGGCCCGCCATCTGCATCCCAGCAGGACGTGCACCGGCCGCCGCCATCACGACAACCGCGTCGCGATAACGGAACAGACCGGACGGGCCGCGTGCCCGCACCCCGCCAGGAATGTCCGCATCGCGCGCCCTTCGCGATGCCCATGGCCACGACCGACCGCATCATCGACACGACGACGCTCGACGTCCGCGCGCAACCGCTGATCGACGCGCTGATCGACGAATATTCGACCCGCTACCACGCAGATCGCCCCGACAGCCACGCGTCCGCACGCGAAGAACTCGCACGCTACCCGGCCGAACTGTTCGCGCCGCCCGAAGGCGCTTTCGTGCTGCTGCTGCGCGACGGCGAGACGATCGGCGGGGGCGCGTTCAAGCGCTACGACGCGCAGACCGCCGAACTCAAACGCATCTGGACCCGCTCGGACCTGCGCCGCCAGGGCCTGGCACGCGTCATCGTCGAGGCGCTCGAACTGCGCGCCGCGCAGCAAGGCTATCGCCGCATCTACCTGACCACCGGTTTTCGCCAGCCCGAAGCATGGGCGCTGTACGACCGCACCGGCTATACGCGGCTGTTCGATTCGTCGATCGCACCCGAGGCGTATTTCCACCTGCGGTTCGGCAAGGATCTCGCCGATCCGTCGCGCACGTCGACGCTGGCCGACCTGTGGGCGCCCGTGCCCGAACCGGTGCTGTCGCGCTGACCGCGACCGCCTCCCTGCATCCCTCCGATCTCCGCTTGCCACCACAGGACGCCTTCATGCAACGAGCCGTACCGCTTTCTTCCCGTGCTGCGCGCACGCTGGCCGCCGCACTGATCGGCCTGACCGCATTCGCCGCAGCCGCGGCCGCCGCCACGTTCGACCTGAGCCCCGAACAGCGCGGCCGCCCGCGCGGCGTGGCCGATGCGGCCGTCGAGCGCGCAGTGCCCGCGTCGTTCAAGTTCGCCGAACCCGGCACGCTGACGATCGGCGTTGCGCCGAGCCTGCCGCCGATCAGTTCGTATGCGACCGACGCGCGCACGGTGATCGGCTTCGACGCCGACGTCGGCCAGCTCGTGTCCGACAGCTTCGGCCGCAAGCTGAAGATCGTCGCGCTCGCGTGGGCCGACTGGCCGCTCGCGCTCGAATCCGGGAAAGTCGACGCGGTGATCTCGAACGTCACCGTCACCGAGGAGCGCAAGCAAAAGTTCGATTTCTCGACCTACCGCAAGGACCAGGTCGGCTTCTACGTGCGCAACGACAGCAAGATCCAGGCGATCCGCGAGCCGAAGGACGTCGCGGGGCTGCGTGTCGTGACCGACGCCGGCACCAACCAGGAAAAGATCCTGCTCGCATGGGATCGCGAGAACGTCGCGCACGGGCTGAAACCCGTGCAGATCCAGTACTACGACGACCAGGCGATGCGCATCGTCGCCGTACAGTCGGGCCGTGCCGACGTCGTGTTCAGCGTGAACTCGGTGCTCGCGTACCAGAGCGCGCAGCAAGGCAAGACACGGCTCGTCGGCGCAATCAGCGGCGGCTGGCCGCGCACGGCCGATATCGCGATCGCGACGCGCCGCGGCAGCGGGCTCGCCGATCCGCTCACCGTCGCGCTGAACGGGCTGATCAGGAACGGCCGCTACCAGCAGGTGCTTGACCGCTGGAACCTCGCGTCCGAAGCGATCGACCAGTCGCGCACGAATCCGCCGGGGCTGCCGAAGAGCTGAGCGCCGCGCCCGCCTACCGTCCATTCACGCTCTCCCCACGCTCACGCAGGAACGCCGCCCACCATGTCTTATTCGCTTTCGCTGCTGGACAAGAGTCCGATCGCCGACGGCGCGAACGCCGCCGACGCGCTGCGCTTCACCACGACGCTCGCGCAACGCGTCGAACAGCTCGGCTACGAACGCTTCTGGGTCGCCGAGCATCACGGCACGCCGGGTTTCGCGAGCTCGGCGCCGGAAATCGTCGTCGCACACCTGCTCGCGCATACGTCGCGCATTCGCGTCGGCTCGGGCGGCGTGATGCTGCAGCACTACAGCCCGTTCAAGGTCGCCGAAGCCTTCAAGGTGCTGGCCGCGCTCGCGCCGGGCCGCGTCGATCTCGGCATCGGCAAGGCGCCCGGCGGGTTGCCGCTGACCACGCGCGCGCTGCAGTGGTTCCACGACAAGGCGCGCAAGCCGGACTTCGCGGGCCAGTTGGCGGAGCTCGACGCGTTTCTCGGCTGGGGCGTCGCCGAGGATCACCCGCTTGCCGGCGCGGTCGCGCTGCCCGTGCCGCCGCAGCCGCCCGAACGCATCCTGCTCGGCGGCTCGCCGGACAGCGGCGCGCTGGCCGCTCGCAACGGCTGGCGCTTCTGCTACGCGGGGCATTTCAACGGCGACGACGCGAACCTCGAACGCTCGCTGGACGCATACCGCAGCGCGGATGGCACACGGCCGCTGGTCGCGCTGTACGCGGTGGCCGCACCGACGCGCGACGAAGCCGAGCAACTGATCGGGCCAATGAAAATCTTCAAGCTGCAGTTCGCGGGCGGCCAGAGCTTCAACCTGACCAGCGCGCAGGCAGCCGCCGAATTTGCGCGGCAGAGCGGCGCGTCCGACTACCGGATCGACGAGTTGCGCCCGACGGTGCTCGCCGATACGCCCGAGCGCATCCACCGCGCGCTCGATGCACTGAGCCGGCGGCTCGACGTCGATGCGTTCGTGATCGATTCGCCGGTGACCGACTACGCGGCGCGGCTCGCATCGGCCGAATGGCTCGGCGGCGCGCTGTCGGCCACGCCGTTGCAGGCGGCCCTCGCGGCCGACCGCTCCCTTTCCCCTGACCAGAACGCGTGACGCTCCCATGACGACCCGACGATCGATCCCCTTCGGCCTGATGCTGCAAGGCGCAGGCAGCCACATGAACGCATGGCGGCATCCGAGCAACCCGCCAGACGCGAGCATCAACCTCGATTTCGCGATCGGCATCGCACGCAAGGCGGAAGCCGCCGGCATCGCGTTCGCGTTCGTCGCGGACGGCCTCTACATCAACGAGAAGTCGATCCCGCACTTCCTGAACCGCTTCGAGCCGCTGACCGTCCTGTCGGCGCTCGCGGTCGCGACGAAGAAGATCGGGCTCGCGGGCACGATCTCGACGTCGTACAGCGAGCCGTTCACGGTCGCGCGCCAGCTCGCGTCGCTCGATACGATCAGCGGCGGTCGCGCGGGCTGGAACGTCGTGACGACACCGCTCGAAGGCACCGCGAAGAATTTCGGCAAGGCGCATCCCGACCACGAACTGCGTTACGAGATCGCCGACGAATACCTCGACGTCGTGCAGGGCCTGTGGGACAGCTGGGACGACGACGCATTCGTGCGCGACCGCGCGACCGGCCGCTTCTTCGATCGCGACAAGCTCCACACGCTCGACCACCACGGCCGCTTCTTCCAGGTTGCGGGCCCGCTCAACATCCAGCGCTCCCCGCAGGGCCAGCCGGTGATCTTCCAGGCCGGTTCGTCCGACACCGGCATCGGGCTCGCCGGTAAGTATGCGGATGCGGTGTTCACGCATTCGCCGTCGCTCGACGAAACGGCCGCGTTCACGCGGCGCGTGAAGCAGAGCGCGATCGAGCACGGCCGGCAAGGCAGCGACGTGAAGATCTTCCCCGGCATCGGGCCGATCGTCGGACGCACGGCGGCCGAGGCCGAGGACAAATACCAGGCGATCCGCAACCTGCTGACGATCGACGAGGCGCTCGCGTATCTCGGCCGCTATTTCGATCACCACGATTTCACGCAGTACGCACTCGATGCGCCGTTCCCGGAACTCGGCGAGCTCGGCCGCAACAGCTTCCGCTCGACCACCGACCGGATCAAGGCCGACGCGAAGCAGAAAGGCCTGTCGCTGCGCGAGACGGCGCTCGCGGTCGCCACGCCGCGCCCGAACTTCATCGGCACGGCCGAGCATGTCGCCGACGAGCTGATCCGCTGGCACGACGCGGGCGCAGGCGACGGTTTCATCCTCGGCTTTGCGGTGCAGGCGCAGGGCGTCGAGGATTTCGTCGAACTCGTGATCCCGGCGCTCGAGGCGCGCGGCCGCTACAGCCGCGATCTGCCCGGTGCGACGCTGCGCGACCACCTCGGGCTGCCGCGCAAGGTCAGCCGCCACGCGGTGCCTGACGCGTCGCACGAAACGGCGGCCGAAGCGCACGCCTGATGCCCGCTGCCGCGCCGCCCGTGCGCGGCGCGCCCGCCCGCCCGACCGATTCGAGGATTTCCACCGACATGAGCGACACGACCCACCTCGGCGGCGCGCTGCCGCCGCTCTCTTCCCCCGGCGCGCGCGACGCCGCCACGCGTTTCCGGATCGTGCCCGCGCGCCACCGTTCGCGCACGGCCGGCACCGTGCTCGCCGTCGCGCTGATCGCGATCGTCCTGCATTCGATTCTCGGCAACCCGCAATGGGGCTGGCCGGTGTTCGCCGAATGGTTCCTGTCGCCGCCGGTGCTGTCGGGGCTCGCGCGCACGCTGGTGCTGACGCTGCTCGGCGCGGTGTCCGGCCTCGTGCTCGGCGCGTTCGTCGCGCTGGCCCGGCTGTCGCGATCGCGGCTGCTGTCGGCGAGCGCGTGGACGTTCGTGTGGCTGTTCCGCTCGATTCCGCTGATCGTGCTGCTGCTGATCCTGAACAACCTCGGCTACCTGTACGAGCACGTGCGGCTCGGCGTGCCGTTCACCGACATCGTGTGGTTCGACACGCCGACGACCGACCTGATCAGCCCGTTCCTCGCGGCCGTGCTCGGCCTCACGCTGCACCATGCGGCGTTTTCCGCGGAGGTGATCCGGGGCGGCATTCTCGCGGTCGACCAGGGCCAGCTCGAAGCGGCCGCCGCGCTCGGGCTGCCGCGCGGCCGCCAGACCACGCGGATCGTGCTGCCGCAGGCGATGCGCGCGATCCTGCCGACCGCATTCAACGACCTGATCATGCTCGCGAAAGGCACGTCGATGGTCTACGTGCTCGCGATGCCGGAGCTGTTCTATACGGTTCAGGTGATCTACCGCCGCAATCTCGAAGTGATTCCGCTGCTGATGGTCGCCACCGTCTGGTACCTGATCATCCTGACCGTGCTGTCGGCCATCCAGGTGCAGGTCGAGCGGCACTATGCGCGCGGGGCGCTGCGCAACCCGCCGCCGTCCGTCATCACGTTCGCGCTTGCGCGCCTCGGCGTGCTGTGGCGGCGTGTCGCGTCCCGTCACACCGCATCGGTCGCGCAGGCTCACGGCGATAGCGACACCGCGACCGCCGTCGCACCGCGCGCCGGTGGCGAAGTGGCCGTGCATGGCGTATCGAAGCAGTTCGGCATGCAACGCGTGCTCGACAACGTCTCGTTCGTCGCACCGCGCGGCAGCGTGACCGCGATCATCGGGCCGTCGGGCTCGGGCAAGTCGACGCTGCTGCGCACAATCAACCATCTCGAACGCGTCGACGACGGCTTCATCGACATCGACGGCGAACTGATCGGCTATCGCCGCGACGGCGACGTGCTCTACGAGCTGAAGGAACGCGACGTGCTGACGCGGCGCACGGCCGTCGGGATGGTGTTCCAGAACTTCAACCTGTTCCCGCACCTGACGGTGCTCGAGAACCTGGTCGAGGCGCCGGTCGTCGTGGGCGGCATCACGCGCGACGCCGCCGAGCGTATCGCCCGCACGCTGCTCGTACGTGTCGGTCTCGCGGATAAAGCCGATGCATACCCGCGCCAGTTGTCCGGCGGCCAGCAACAGCGCGTCGCGATCGCGCGGGCGCTCGCGCTGCGCCCGAAGGTGCTGCTGTTCGACGAGCCGACGTCGGCGCTCGATCCCGAGCTCGTCAACGAGGTGCTCGACGTGATCAAGGAACTCGCGCGTTCGGGCACGACGCTCGTGATCGTCACGCACGAGATCGGCTTCGCGCGCGAAGTCGCCGACAACGTGCTGTTCATGGAGCGCGGGCGCATCGTCGAAGCCGGGGCGCCGGCCGTCGTGCTGGATGCGCCGTCGCATCCGCGGACGCGCGCGTTCCTGTCGAGGGTGCTGTGATGCGCGCAGTTCCCGACCTGCGAGGTGCGGCACGATGAACGACCGACGCCGGTTCATGACCACCGCGATGGTCGCGGCAGCGGGCACCCTTGCATGGCGCGCGGCACATGCAGCCGCCGCGACCGCGGACCTCGATCCGCGCCAGGCTGGCCGCATTCGCGCCACACGCGATGACGCAGCCGTTCATGAGGCAGCGGGCTATCGCTGGGTACGCGACGGCGCGTTCACGGTCGCAATCTCACCACACGCGCCGCCCGTGTCGACCTACGCGACCGACGCGCGCACCGTGGTCGGCGCCGATCCCGACTATGCGCAGCTCGTCGCCGACGCACTCGGCCGCACGCTCGTGCTGCTGCCGATCGCGTGGGCCGACTGGCCGCTCGGGCTGACGTCCGGCAAGTACGACGCGGTGATCTCGAACGTCGGCGTGACCGAGAAGCGCAAGGAAAAATACGATTTCACGACCTATCGGCTCGGGCTGCACGGCTTCTACGTGCGCACCGGCAGCCCGATCGCGAAGATCGCCGGGCCGAAGGACATCGCCGGCCTGCGCATCATCACCGGCGCGGGGACGAGCCAGGAGCGCATCCTGCTCGAGTGGAACAAGCGCAACGTGGCGCAGGGGCTGAAGCCGGCCGAGCTGCTCTATTTCGACGACGATGCGGCGTCGCGCGTCGCGCTGCTGTCGGGCCGCGCCGATGCGGAGTTGAACCCGAATGCGTCGCTCGCGTACGAGGCCGCGCGCACGGGCAAGATCCGCCTCGTCGGCGTCGTCAATGCGGGCTGGCCGGCCAATGCCGACGTGGCGATCGCGACGCGGCGCGGCAGCGGGCTCGCGCCCGCGCTGACGCTCGCGACGAACGCGCTGATCGGGAGTGGCCGCTATGGGCAGGCGCTCGCGCGCTGGGGTTTGCAGAGCGAGGCGATCGCGCATGCGGAGACCAATCCGCCGGGGTTGCCGTCGTTCTGAGCGCGTCGACGGGACGATGCCCGACATGACATCGCCCCGGCATTCCATGATGGCAATGCCGGGGCGCGTCGAAACAGCATCATTGGATCTAACGCGGCGCCTACGCCGACACCGCCGCGTGATACCGGTCGAGTTCCGCGACCTGCGCATGAATCGCCGGAATCAGGTCGCGCCCGTAATCGAGCGCATCGTCCACCGGATCGAACCCGCGAATCAGGAACGTCGACACGCCGAGGCGGTAATACGCACCGAGCGCCCGCGCGACCTGTTCGGGCGTGCCGACCAGCGCGGTCGAATTCCAGCGCGCGCCGGTCAGGTTCGCAACGCCCATCCACAGCCGCTCGTCGAGCACGTCGCCCTGCGCGGCGGCGGCCATCAACCGTTGCGAGCCCGCGTTCTGCGGCGCATGGCCGGCGATCGGCTGGCCGTTCGCGAGCCGCGCCGCGCGCACGCGTTCGCGAATCGCCTCGGCCTTCTCCCATGCAGCCGCCTCGGTGTCGGCAACGATCGGCCGGAACGACACGCTGATGCGCGGCGCCCGCCCGAACGGCGCGGCGGCAGCCCGCACCCGCGCGACCTGCTCGCGCACCGACTCAAGCGGCTCGCCCCACGTCATGTAGACGTCCGCATGCTCGCCCGCTACCGCCAGTGCGGCCGGCGACGAGCCGCCGAAATAGATCGGCACATGCGGCCGCTGCGCGCCCTTCACGAGCGGCGACGCGCCGCGCAGCCGGTAGAACGCGCCGTCGTGGTCGACCGGCGCGTCGGCCTGCCAGATCCGCTTCAGCACGTCGAGATATTCGCCGGTGCGACGGTAGCGCGCATCGTGCGGCACAAAATCGCCGTCGCGCTGCAGGTCCGCATCGTCGCCGCCCGACACGACGTTCAGCGCGAGCCGGCCGCCGCTGAAAACGTCGAGCGTCGCGATCTGCCGTGCGGCGGCCGACGGCACGATCACGCCCGGCCGGTGCGCGAGCAGGATGCGGATGCGTTCGGTCGCGGCGGCCGCGAACGACGCGACGATGAAGCCGTCCGCCGCATTGCTGAAATGGCCGACCAGGATCTGGTCGAAGCCGGCCGCCTCGTGCGCCTGCGCGAAGCGGCGCACATAGTCGGGCTGGACGGCTGCGCCGCCCGGTACGTCGACCTCCGCGCCGGGTGTCGCGGTGATCATGCCGATGATGTCGACAGGCATGTCGGGGTGTCCTTGTGGTTGTCGATCGGAAATCGTGTCGAGGACGGCCCGCTTACTGCGCGGCGGCCGTCTTCTGCGCAGGCGCCGCGAACGCGCCCGCATACGAGCGGTCGAGCAGCTTCGACGTGTCGTACGCCGCCGGAATCACCCCGGCCTTGTGCAGGAAGTCGGCCGTGTTCTGCGCATCCTTCGCGGCCGTCTCGTCGACCGGGCCGACGCGCTGCTTCGCGTTGTTGAGCCAGCGATACGCGACGTCGGGTTCGAGCTTCGCGCGCTTCGCCCACAGGTCCGCGTACTCGCGCGGATGGCTGTCGACCCACTGGCGCGCGGCCACCACGCGTCGCAGGAAATCGGTGATCTCGGCGCGCTTGCCGGAGGCGGCCTGCTCGTTCGCGGCAACGAAGCTCAGCGCCGGCATCAGCCCCTGCGCGGTCGTCACGGGCCGCGCACCCTGCCGCAACGCGAGCGTGCTGACGAACGGCTCCCACAGCGACACCGCGTCGACCGAGCCGTTCGCGAACGCGTTGGTCGCATCGATCGGCATCAGGTACGCGTACTTGACCGAGTCCGCGCGCAAGCCCGCATGTTCGAGCGCGCGCAGCACGAGCTGTTGGCTCCACGCGCCGCGCCATACGGCGATGGTCTTGCCCTGCAGGTCGGCCACGGTGCGCACCGGCGAATCCTTCGGCACGAGAATCGCGACGCCGTCGAGGCTCTGCCGCGACACGGCAACCACCTTCACCGGCGCGCCGCGCGCGGCCAGCGTGAGCAGCGCGGAATCGCCGAGAAAGCCGACGTCGATTGCGTTGCCGTTCAGCGACTCGGCAACGGGCGCAGCGGCCTGGAAATGCTTCCACTCGATCGTGTAAGGCAGGTCCTTCAGCACGCCGGACGCCTCCATCGACGCCTGGATGTTGAAGTAATTCTGTTCACCGACGCGCAGCGTGACGGTGTCCTTGGCAATGCCCGGCTGCGCGGCAAGCGCCAGCAAGAATGCCGTGACGATTCGGCTCAGCAACGTGATCTCCCGGAGGGTTGGCGGGCGGCCGCACGACGGCGGCGCCCGGTGGTCCGCCGTGCAGGGCGGCCGGCGGAACGGATGGAACCGGTGACGATACGTCGATCTGGATCATGAAACAAACGCAATATTCTTCTATGCAAAGATGCAAATATTTTATGAATTGACCGGCAGCGCCGGATGCCGCCCGTCGCGCTCATGGAAACCCGGTTCGAATGAATCCTCGACAGATATTTCGTGCGCGAAATAAATCACGGACTATATTTCGCATACGAAATAACTACCCGGACGAGGATGGCCATGACCTCCCAACCCATCGAGTTTTCCGCCGCAGACGGCTACGCGCTGCGCGGCACACTGTGGTCGCCGGACGCCGAGCCGCGCGCGCTGGTGCTGATCCATCCGGCAACGGCCGTGCCGGAGCGGTTGTATGCGGGCTTCGCGCGCTTCCTGACCGAACGCGGCTTCGCAGCGCTTACCTACAACTATCGCGGGATCGGTGCATCTCGCCCCGCGCGCCTGGGCGCGCTGAAGGCCCGCATGCGCGACTGGATGGAACTCGACGTGGGCGGCGCGACCGCGTGGGCGCGGCAGGCGTACGAAGGATTGCCGCTGCTGGCGGTCGGGCACAGCGTCGGCGGGCATGCGATCGGGCTGTCGGCCGCGACGCCGCACCTGCGCGCGGCGGTGCTCATCGCCGCGCATGCGGGCAGCACACGGCTGATCACGCAGGCAGCCGAACGCCTGAAGGTGCGGCTGATCCTGCGCGTGCTCGGCCCGCTGATGTCGGCGCTGCTCGGCTATGTGCCCGGCAAGCGGCTCGGGCTCGGCGAGGACATGCCGGCCGGCGTGTTCCGCGAATGGAGCCGCTGGACGACGCTGCCGCACTATTTCTTCGACGATCCGACACTCGGCGCGGCCGAGCGTTACGCGAAACAGCAGTTGCCGATCCTCGCGCTCGGCTTCGACGACGACCCGTGGGCGAACCCGACTGCGATCGGGCTGCTGGTAAGCTATCTGACCCGCGCGGCGGTCGAACGCCGCCAGATCGATCCGCACACGGCGGGCAGCGGCCCGGTCGGGCACATGGGCTTCTTCCGCAGCCGCCCCGGCACCGTGCTGTGGCCCGACGTGGCCGACTGGCTCGCGCAGGCACTCGACACGCCGCGAGCCGCGGGCCGTCCTTCCCTTTCCATTGCAGCCGGGAACCCAGCTTGAGCGAAGACCGACGACTGTTTTTCATGTTGAACATCGGCCAGCGGCGCGTGCAGCGCTGGATCGACCGCAAGGCGGAGACCGAGACGCGTGCGAGCGCCGCGCAGGCCGGCGTGCTGTTCTGCCTCGCGAAACAGGATGGCGCACTGATCGGCGAAGTCGGCGCCGCGCTGCAGCTTGCGCCGTCCGCGATGACGGGGCTCGCCGACCGGATGGCGAAAGCCGGCCTGATCACGCGTCATGCCGATTCGGACGACGGCCGCGCGACACGGTTATACCTGACCGACGAAGGCCACGCGGCACTCAAGCGTGCGCGCGTGCTGTTGCGCGAACTCAACGGCAAGCTGTGCGACGGGTTTTCCGACGACGAACTCGATGTCGTCGCGCGCTGGCTGCATGCGCTGCAGGAGCGGTTTCCGGTGGAACGCTGAGCGGCGGCGAAGACGCCGTGTCGTCACCGCCTTCCGAGTCACGCCGTACGCGTGATCTCACGTGCCGCGGCGCAAACGACGCAGCGGCACGTACCCGGTCAGGCTCAGGCAGCCTGCGGCAGCGCAGCGGCCACGGATCCCGCCTTCAGCGCCGCGACCTTGCCGATCGTATCGACGCACGCGTGCGCGAGTTCCGCGCCCTTCACGAGAAAGTGCTCGTGGAAGAATCCGACATGCTCGGCCGACCCGTGGAAATGATGCGGCGTCAGCACCGCCGACAGCACCACCACATCGGTTTCGAGCTGCACCTGCATGAGACCGGAAATCACCGCTTGCGCGACGAAGTCGTGGCGATAGATACCGCCATCGACGACCAGGCCGGCGCACGCGATGGCCGCATATTTGCCGGTTTTCGCGAGCAGTTTGGCATGCAGCGGAATTTCGAAAGCGCCTGCCACTTCGAAGAAATCGCAATCCGCCTGGCTCAGGTTCGCATTGACGAGTCCGTCGACGAACGCGTTTCGGCACTGGTCGACGATCTCCTTGTGCCAGCACGACTGGACAAAGGCGATACGCGGAGCGGCAGTGCGGGAGGGGGAAGCAAGTTGGGTCATCGATAGGTCCTGTGTGAGTTGAATGGGCGCACAGGGACAAGCCGCGTACCTTGCGTACGCAACGAACCCCGCTCTCTCTCATCCGGACTTTGACCGTCGGCCCCGGAATCCAACCGGGTCTGCTGACCTTGCCGGGCACATGCGTGCCGGCAAGCGCTCGCGGGCTACGCGCAATCGCGCGATTACCGCCGGTGGGGAATTTCACCCCGCCCCGAGAACGTTCGCGGCACATTGGCCGCGCCGGAAATCTATCACACTCCCGTCGCACTGGCGCTTCGACGTCACCGCTCGTTCCGTGCACCGGACGAACCCACGGCCCGCCTTTCCCGCGATCGGCTCGCCGCTCCAGTCGCCTTTTCGCCGATCCGACGGAAACCTTGCGACGACCTGCCATTCGGCTTGGAATTTGAAATGATATAACATATCATTTCGCGTGCTCGTCCGCCCGACGCCGTTCCACTTTGGGTGGCCGAGCCTCGCCGAGCCATGTTCCAACGGGTCACTGCGCGTCGCTGACGCAACAATATATCGTATCCAGCCGTGACTCGCATCGCTCGTTATCCGATCCGATTCCAACCGATTCACCGACCATGCGCGACCTCCCTCGTCTACCGCTTCGCCCGCTCTCGTCCCTTTCGCTGATCCTGTTCGCCGCCGTCGCGCACGCACAGACCGAACCACCCGCCGTGTCCGGCACGCCGCCGACCACTGCGCTCGCCCCGATCTTCGTGACCGCGAACCCGCTCGGCGACAGCGAACTGATCGCGCCGACCGTCCAGCTTTCTGGCGATGCGCTGACGCGCCGCCAGGCCGATTCGCTCGGCGAAACGCTGAACGGGCTGCCCGGTGTGTCGACCACCACCTACGGGCCGATGGTCGGCCGCCCGATCATCCGCGGGATGGATGGCGACCGGATCCGGCTGCTGCAGAACGGCGTCGCGGCCTACGATGCGTCGTCGCTGTCGTACGACCACGCGGTGCCGCAGGACCCGCTGTCGATCGAACGCGTCGAGATCGTGCGCGGCCCGGCTGCGCTGCTGTACGGCGGCAACGCGGTAGGCGGCGTCGTCAACACGATCGACAACCGGATCCCGCGCGAAGCGATCCAGGGCGTGACGGGGGCGCTCGACGCGCGCTACGGCGGCGCGAACTCGGTACGCGCGGGCGCCGCGCAGGTCGAAGGCGGCAACGGCCGCTTCGCGTTCCACGTCGACGCGTTCGACCGCGAAACGAGCAAGCTGCGAATTCCCGGCTACGCGCGCAGCAGCGCACAACGCGCGATCGACGGCCCCGACACGCCGCAGCCGTACGGCAACGTACCGAACAGCGACGGCCGCGTGCACGGTGGCGCGGTCGGCGCGTCGTACACGTGGGCGGACGGCTTCGCGGGCCTGTCCTACAGCGGCTACGAATCGAACTACGGCTCCGTCGCGGAAAGCGACGTGCGGCTGCGGATGCGCCAGGAACGCCTTGCACTCGCGTCCGAGATGCGCAACCTGAGCGGCCCGTTCACGAAGCTGAAATTCGACTTCGCATACACCGACTACCGCCACAAGGAAGTCGACAACGGCGAGACCGCGACCACCTTCCGCAATCGCGGCTACGAGGCGCGCATCGAGGCAACGCATCGCAAGATCGGCCCGTTCGAAGGCGCGATCGGCGTGCAGTTCGGCCAGAACACGTTCTCCGCGCTGGGTGACGAGATGCTCGTGCCGTCCACGCGCACGAACAGCGTCGCGCTGTTCGGCCTCGAGGAATGGCAGGTGGTCCCGGCGCTCAAGCTGAGCCTCGGCGGCCGTTTCGAGCACGTGAAGGTCGATCCCGATCCCGCCGGCGTCGAGAAATTCGCAGGGGCGCAGCCGCGCGAATTCAACGCGGGCAGCCTGTCGGCCGGCGCGCTGTTCTCGCTGACACCCGTGTGGTCGGTGGCAGCCAACGTCGCGTACACCGAACGCGCGCCGACCTTCTACGAGCTGTATTCGAACGGCCCGCACGATGCGACCGGCCAGTTCCTGATCGGCAACCCGAACGCGTCGAAGGAAAAGGCCGTGTCGACCGACCTGTCGCTGCGCTACGCGAGCGGCCCGAATCGCGGCAGCGTCGGCGTGTTCTACAACCGCTTCTCCAACTACCTGACCGAGTACAACACGGGCCGCGTCGTGGACGACGACGGCGAACCGGTCGCGCCCGGTACCGACGGCTCGCTCAACGAGGCGATCTACCGTGGCGTGCGCGCCGAGTTCTACGGCATCGAGCTGGACGGCAAGTGGCGCGCGTTCGCGCGGCGCGGCCATACGGTCGACCTGGAGCTGACGGCCGACTACACGCATGCGCGCAACGTCGACACGGGCCAGCCGCTGCCGCGCATCGCGCCGCTGCGCGCGACGCTCGCAGCCGACTACGGCTACGGCCCGTTCGGCGCGCGCGCGCAAGTCACGCATGCGTGGTCGCAGCATCGCGTGCCCGACAACGACTTCTCGACGGATGGCTACACGTCGCTCGGCGTGATGCTCACCTACAAGTTCCGCGTCGGCCCGACGCACTGGCTCGCGTACCTGCGCGGCGACAACCTGACGAACCAGGAGATCCGCTACTCGACCTCGGTCGTGCGCGGCTTCGCACCGGAAGGCGGCCGCAGCGTGATGGCCGGGTTGCGCACCACGTTCTGACCCTCTCACGGTCCGCGGCGCCCGCCGCGGGCCGCTTTCCGGCGCCCCCACTCCGCCGCGAATATCCGTTTATAGGCCATTACCGCCAATCGCGCGGCACACGCCGATGCCGCCACTCGGTTCCCTCCCCAATTAGCGTCCAACAAAAATCCTTTTATTCATCCATAAATCGAATCAAATTCATCAGACGATTATTAGCAAACAGACATTTTTTGTTTCGCCCAATAAAACCGGTTTCAAATTCCACGTATAAACCTTTGAATCACGGGCGCGCTGGCGGGTTTTGATCGAAATCAAGAACGCCCGCCTGGTAAGGTTTTCAGTGCTAAAAAAACTAATATCAGGGTTTTCAACGGGTAAAGAATCATCCGGTATACCCGTTAATGCCGGCACGAGCCCGTATCTGGTCGAACAATAATTTCAATTCGCTAACCACACGCACAGAGGCACACTGTGAAAATCGCCAGAATGAGCATCAAAACAAAACTCCTTGGCGGCTTCGGCCTGCTCGCCGCGGTCGTCGTGATCGTGTCGGGCATGGCACTCAAGGCGCTATCCGATACGAACGCCGAGTTTTCCCGCTACATGAACGGCATCAATGCGCGGGCGACCCTTTCCGCGCAAATCCGCACCGCGGTCGACCGGCGCGCGATCGCCGCGCGCAACCTCGTACTCGTGACCAAACCGTCCGACCTCGAGCTCGAACTGGCCGAGGTGAACCAGGCGCACAAGGACGTGCAGGACCATCTCGCGAAGCTCAAGGACATGATGGCGAACGCGACCGATACCTCCGATCGCGCGCGCGAACTGGTGGGCGACATTGTGCGCATCGAAGGCAGCTACGGGCCCGTCGCGCTGCGCATCGTCGGCCTCGCGCAGGCCGGCAAGAAGGACGAGGCGACCGCCGACATCGACGACAACTGCCGCCCACTGCTCGCGCAACTGGTACGCGCCACCGACGCATACGCGACCTATACGCATGAGCGCGAACTCGCGATCGCGCAGCAATTCGCGGATCGCTATGCGATGGAGCGCAACCTGCTGGCCGGCATCTGCCTGATCGCAGTCGCAGTCGCGGCATGCGGCGGCCTGTGGCTGACGCGCAAGATCACGGTGCCGATCGGCTCGGCTGTTGACGTCGCACGCACGGTCGCGAACGGCGATCTCGGCAGCCGCATCGACGTGAGCGGCAACGACGAGACGCGCGATCTGCTCGACGCATTGCGAACGATGAACGAGCGGCTGATCGGCATCGTCGGCCGCGTGCGCGATTCGTCGAACAGCATCGCGCACGCGGTCGGCGAGATCGCGTCGGGCAACCTCGACCTGAGCCAGCGCACCGAAGAACAGGCCGCGTCGCTGCAGGAAACCGCCGCGACGATGGAGGAATTCACGTCGACGGTGCGATTGAACGCGGAGAACGCGCAACAGGCCAGCTCGCTCGCCGCGAACGCATCGGACGTCGCACAGCGCGGCAGCTCGGTGGTCGGCCGCGTGGTCGACACGATGACGGAGATCGGCCACAGCTCGTCGAAGATCGCCGACATCACCGGCATCATCGAAGGCATCGCATTCCAGACCAACATCCTCGCGCTGAACGCGGCCGTCGAAGCGGCACGTGCCGGCGAACAGGGTCGCGGTTTCGCGGTGGTCGCGAGCGAGGTGCGCAGTCTCGCGCAACGTTCGTCGACGGCCGCGAAGGAGATCAAGGAACTGATCTCCGCGTCGGTGCAGACGATCCGCGACGGGTCCGAACTCGCGGGCGAAGCCGGCAAGACGATGTCGGACGTCACGCAGGCCGTAGCGCGCGTGACGGACATCATGGGCGAGATCGCGGCCGCATCGGCCGAGCAGAGCCGCGGCATCGACCAGGTGAACCTGACGATCACGCAGATGGACGAGACGACGCAGCAGAACGCGGCGCTCGTCGAGCAGGCCGCGGCCGCATCGAAGTCGCTCGAGGCGCAGGGCCGCGAGCTGTCCGAAACGGTTGCCGCATTCCGGATGCCGTCCGGCACGCACGTGACGTCGCCGGGCGCATACGCGCAAGAGCCCGTCGCGCATCACTGGCAACCGGCCACTGCGTAACCGATACCGCAAGGAGGCGACGATGCGCACGCTGTTCCGCCGTACTGCCTGCGTCACGCGTGCGCGCACCGCGCGAAGCGCGGCCGCACGCGGCACGCGGTGCGGCTGCGCATCGTCACCGTCCGGCGCGGCAGGTTCGCATGCACGACATCGTGCCTCGCCGATTCGCGTCGCGCGCTCGCGGCACGCATACGTGTAGCTCGGTGTAGCTCGCGCATCGGCGCAGCCGCCGTATCGACGGTCGTTTCTACCGACCGGTGAGAGGCTTCGTGCGCGCGTCGCGATCTGCACATCGTCACGCACGATCGCACGTGATACGCCCGCTTCCGCATCGCATGGCGCACGCTGCGTCTACAGCGTCGCGCAAGTTTCGATCCCGCCCGTGTATCGCGCGTTGCCACACCGGCGACATGGAGATCGCGCTGCATGCGCACGCGCACCGCTCGCCGATGCAGACTTTTAAAACGCACGAATGACGAGTATGCTTAAAAAAGCACTCCCCGTTCGGACGGCGAATCGCGTGCCCTGACTCCCGTCCGATCGCATTGCGGCCCCATCGCTGCGCACACTGCGTATCGATGGCGGCGTCTGCTTCTCGCGCCACGGCCGCACGAACCTTTCCCCCAACAATCGTCAGGAGAGCTGGTGAGCCGACTCGTCGTCGTATCCAATCGCATTGCAGATCCTCGTAAAGCCGCGGCCGGCGGGCTCGCCGTCGCCGTGAAAGACAGCCTGCAGGAATCCGGCGGTGTCTGGTTCGGCTGGAGCGGGAGGCTGCGCGGCGGCGACGATCAACCTACGCATGGCGACGAGGTGCAGATCCAGAACGTCGGCGGCATCCAGCTCGCGACGATCGATCTCGACCCGCAGGATTACGACGCGTACTACCTCGGTTATTCGAACAACGTGCTGTGGCCGGTGTTTCACTACCGGCTCGATCTCGCGCAGTTCGACCGCCGCTTCGCCGACGGCTACCGGCGCGTCAACCAGCTGTTCGCGCGCAAGCTGCGCACGCTGCTGCGGCCCGACGACACCATCTGGGTCCACGACTACCAGCTGATTCCGCTCGCCGCCGAGTTGCGCGCGATGGGCTGCACGAATCCGATCGGCTTCTTCCTGCACATCCCGATGCCGCCGCCGCCGATCATGGCCGCGATCCCGGAACACGAATGGCTGATGCGTTCGCTGTTCGCCTACGATCTCGTCGGCTTCCAGACCGAGTCGGATCTGCTCCACTTCGAGCATTACGTCGAAGCGGAAGCCGGCGCTGCACGGCTACCCGACGGCCGCCTGCGCGCGTTCGGCCGCACGCTGTCGGCCGGCGCATTCCCGATCGGCATCAACGTCGACGAGTTCGAATCGCTCGCGCGCGATCGCGACGGCATCGACATGTTCGAGCGGATGCGCGACGAGTATTCGCGCCGCCAGCTGCTGGTCGGCGTCGACCGGCTCGACTACACGAAGGGATTGCCGCAGCGCGTGCATGCGTTCCGCCAGTTGCTCGAGCAGTATCCGGAGAATCGCAACCGCGCGACGCTGATCCAGATCGCCGCGCCGAGCCGCGAGGATCTCGGCGCGTACGACGACCTGCGGCGCGAGATGGACAGCCTGTGCGGCGCGATCAACGGCGACTACGGTGAGCTCGAGTGGATGCCGATGCGCTACATTCACCGCACCGTCGCGCGCAAGCGCTTGCCGGGCCTTTATCGTGCGAGCCGCGTCGCGCTCGTCACGCCGCTGCGCGACGGGATGAACCTCGTCGCGAAGGAATTCCTCGCCGCGCAGGACGCCGCCGATCCGGGCGTGCTCGTGCTGTCGCGTTTCGCCGGCGCGGCCGAACAGTTGAAGTCGGCGCTGCTCGTCAATCCGTACGACACGCAAGGCACCGCACAGGCGATTCAGCGCGCGCTCGCGATGCCGCTCGAAGAACGCCGCCAGCGTCACGCGGCGTTGATGGCGATCGTGCGCAAGACCGACGTGCACTGGTGGCGTACGCGCTTTCTCGACGCGCTCGCCGAAGCCGCCGAAGTCGCGGCCGCGACCGAATCCTGACGCGCGCTCACGCGTCCGTCGCCGCGTATTCGAGCGCCGCGCCGTTCACGTCGCACAGGTCGACCGACACCGGAATGCCTTCGCGCAGGCTCTCCGTCAGCACGCAATACGCATCGAACTGATCGAGCACGCGCGTCGCGGCCGCGAGATCGGCCCACGTCTTGCCGATCGACAACCGTACCGACATCGCGCCCACCCGCACCCTGCCTGCTTCGTTCTGCACCATGTCGACGTCGATATGCGCGGCAATCGGCTGCGGATCGACATGCTGCTTTTCCAGCGCGAACAGCAGGCTCGCCGCGAGACAGGTCGCGACGGCCGCGGCCAGCAACCGGATCGGGTTCGGCCCGCGCCCGTCGCCGAGCGGCGGCGGTTCGTCAGTCAGCACCGGCGCCAGCGTCGTGCCGGCAAATGAAACTTCGAAACAGAAACGCGCCTGCTGCGCGACATCGACCGATACGTGCGCCTCGCTCATGGCGACTCCGTGATGATCATCGGGGAAAGGAATGCCGGCACGCAGTCGCTTCGACGCGCGCCGCTCGCAGGTTTGCGGCATCTTCAGCGATCGGGTTCGCGTGGCGGCCCGTACGCGACGAAATCGCGCTCGACCGAAGACGCCTGCTCCGTTTCGACCGCGCCGCCGCGTGCGCCGGCTTCGTCGTCCGGCGCCGCCGTCTTTGCCGGCGACGGTTCGACGCGCCCGTCGATCAGCGCCTGCAGCGCGTCGCGTTCGAGCACCTCGCATTGCAGTAGCCGTTGCGCGATGCGTTCGAGCGCCTCGCGGCGGTCGGCGAGCGTCGCCGCGACCCGTGCATGTGCGTCGGTCAGCAACGTATGCACCTCGTCGTCGATCATCCGCGCGGTGTGCTCGCTGCAGCGGCCGTCGCCCGCATGCCATGCGCCGGGCATGCCCTGGCGCGCATCGCCGTCGTCGAACGTCGCGAGCCCGATCTTCTCGCTCATCCCGTACTGCATGACCATGTGGCGCGCCATCGCGGTCGCGCGTTCGAGATCGTTCTGCGCGCCCGTCGACACGTCGCCGAACACGAGTTCCTCTGCCACGCGGCCACCGAGCAGCGCATCGATCCGGTCGAGCAGCTCGCTTCGACGCAACACGTAGCGATCCTCGGTCGGCACCTGCTGCGTATAACCGAGCGCCGCGACACCGCGCGGAATGATCGACACCTTCTTCACCGGATCGCAATGCGCGCGGCTTTCCGCGACGAGCGCGTGGCCGGCCTCGTGATACGCGATGGTCAGCTTCTCCTGCGCGTTCATCACGCGGCTCTTGCGCTCGAGGCCCGTCAACGCGCGGTCGATCGCCTCGTCGAAGTCGGCCATGCCGATCGCCGGCTTGCCGAGTTCGGCCGCATGCAGCGCCGCCTCGTTGACGACGTTCGCGAGATCGGCGCCGACGAAACCCGGCGTGCGCGACGCGAGTTCGCCGAGATCGACGTCGGCGGCGAGCTTCACGCGTTTCACGTGTACGCCGAGGATCTGCCTGCGGCCGTTCACGTCGGGCCGGTCGATCGCGATGTGGCGATCGAAGCGGCCCGGCCGCAGCAGCGCGGGATCGAGGATCTCGGGGCGGTTCGTCGCAGCCATGATGATCACGCCGGAGCCGGCCTGGAAACCGTCCATCTCGACGAGCAACTGATTGAGCGTCTGCTCGCGTTCGTCGTTGCCCGACATCGGCCCGACGCCGCGCACCTTGCCGAGCGCATCGAGCTCGTCGACGAACACGATGCACGGCGCCTTCTGCTGCGCCTGCTCGAACAGGTCGCGCACGCGCGCCGCGCCGACACCGACGAACATCTCGACGAACGCCGAGCCGCTGATCGAGAAGAACGGCACGGCTGCCTCGCCGGCCACCGCGCGCGCAAGCAGCGTCTTGCCGGTGCCCGGTGCGCCGACCACCAGCACGCCCTTCGGGATCTTGCCGCCGAGCCGCTGGTAGCGGTCGGGGTTGCGCAGGAACGCGACGAGCTGCTGCAGTTCGGCCTTCGCTTCGTCGATGCCCGCGATATCGTCGAACGTGATGCCGGTTTCCTGCTGCACGTACACGCGCGCGCGGCTCTTGCCCATCCCGGTGAAATCCTGCAGCCCGCCGCGCTTGCGCAACATCATGTTCCAGATGAACACGAACAGCACGAGCGGCAGCAGCCACGAGGCAAGCGATGCGATCCAGCTGGTATCGGGCGCGCCGTGATAGCGGATGCCGGCGGCGGTCAGCGTGTCGGTCAGGTGCTCGTCGGTCACGCGGTTGGTCGTGAAGCGCCACGGTGCGCCGGCCTGCTGCACGGCCGCCACTTCCGACGCCGGCAGCATCGTGCCGGCCTGCGGCATCTTCAGCGTGCCCGAGATCGCTGCGGGGCCGACTTCGAGATCGTCGACGAGCCGCGCGGTGACAAGCCGGTGGAAATCGCTGTACGCGATCGACGCCGACGTCGGATGCAGCATCAGCAACTGCGCGGCGAACAGCACGAAGAAGCCCGCCGCGATCAGCAATCCCGGGTAGTCGAATTTCCTGTCCATGGCATCGGGCCGGACGTGCACGCTACGTTGCGCGGCACGGCGGACGTGTGCGGGCGCACGCGCAGCCGGCGCGCGCCATCGGCGGCCATGCGGAAGCGGCATTCATGCGCGCCATCGTCGCCTCGCCTCATCGCCTCGTTCGTCGCATCAATGGCACCGCGACGACGCCGTCGGCCGGCGCCGCCGGGCAATCCTCGCCCGGGCGGCACGCTGCGACGCGCCGCCCCTGAATCCAGTCTAGCTCGCGCGCGAGCGTCGCGCATCGCCCGAGGCGCGACTCGAATCGTCCGACAAACACCTTTCACCCGCCCCCGTTGCCGCGTTATAGTCGCGTTCGTGACATTTTTGTGACAGACGCATCGCACCTGCCCGGATGCAACACGGGCCGTTGCTTTCCATCCCGCGGCGCGGCAGCCTGTGCGACACCGCCACGCATCACGCCCCCGTCCACCCGCCCATTCGAGGAACCCACGACGTGAACGACACCCCCGATCGCCCCGACGACCTTCCCGCCGATCCCGACCGCCGCCGAGTGCTCGGCGGCCTCGCCGCGCTCGGTGCGGGTGTCGCGCTCAGCGGCTGTGAATCCACGGCAGGCAGCGCGCCGCGTTCCGCCGCCGACCTGCGCATCGACGAAGCGTTGCGCCAGCGCGTGCGCCACATCGTCGTGATCTATGCGGAAAACCGCAGCTTCGCGAACCTGTACGGCGATTTCCCGGGCGTGCGCCATCCGCTGAGCGAGGTGCGGCCCGAACACGCGCAGCAGCTCGATCGCGACGGCAAGACGCCGCTGCCCGTGCTGCCGAAGATCTGGGGCGGGCTCGTGCCGCAGGCGCAGGAAGTGGACGGCAAGCGCTACGCGATCGCCGAGCGCGACATCGACAAGCTGCCGAATGCGCCGTTCCTGATTACGGACGCACAGGGCAAGGCGCTGCCGAACGGCGTGATCACGCGCGACCTGTGGCACCGCTTCTACCAGAACCAGATGCAGATCGCGGCCGGCCGCAACAACCAGTTCGCCGCGTGGGCCGATTCGGGCGGCCTCGTGATGGGCCACTATCGCAACTCGGCCGACACGCTGCGGCTGTGGAATCTCGCGCGGCAATACACGCTGTGCGACAACTTCTTCATGGCGGCCTTCGGCGGTTCGTGGATGAACCACATGTTCCTGATCTCCGCGCAGCCGCCGCTGTATCCGGACGCGCACAAGCATCCGCATGCGGCGAAACTGCTGTCGAAGGTCGAAGGCGACGATCCCGCCGGTACGCGCCTGAAACTCGCCGACAATTCGCCTGCGTCCGCGCTCGACGGCCCGCCGAAGTTCGCCGCCGACGGCGCGCTGACGCCGGACGGCTACGGCGTGAACACGATGGCGCCGCCGTACCAGCCGAGCTACGTGCCGCCGCCCGATCCGGGCAACGCCGCGTATGCGGATCCGGCCGACCATCGCGTGATGCCGCCGCAGGGTTATGCGACGATCGGCGACCGCCTGTCGGAAAAGAACGTCGACTGGGCGTGGTACAGCGGCGCGTGGCAGTACGCGCTCGAACATCGCGATACGGGCAACGTGCCCGATTTCCAGTACCACCACCAGCCGTTCAACTATTTCGCGAACTACGCGCCCGGCACCGACGCGCGCAGCAAGCACCTGCGCGACGCCGGGCTCGGCGACGCGCCGTCGACCAACCACTTCATCGCCGACATCGATGCCGGCCGCCTGCCGGCCGTCACGTTCTACAAGCCGCAGGGCAACCTGAACATGCACGCCGGCTACGCGGACATCGAATCGGGCGACCGTCACATCGCGACCGTGATCGACCATATCCGGCGCGGTCCGCAATGGGACAACACCGTGATCGTGATGACGCACGACGAGAACGGCGGCTGGTGGGATCACGTCGCGCCGCCGGAAGGCGACCGCTGGGGGCCGGGCTCGCGGATTCCGGCGCTCGTGATCTCGCCGTTCGCGAAGAAGGGTTTCGTCGATCACACGCTGTACGACACGAACTCGATCCTGCGCTTCATCAGCCGCGTGCACGGGCTCGCGCCGCTCGACGGCGTGGTCGCGCGCAACAAGGCGTTCGCCGCGCGCGGCGCGACGCCGCCGGGTGATCTGACGAATGCGCTCGATCTCGGCTAAGCGCCGACTGGCCTGACTGGTTGGCGGCTTGACCGCTTGACTGCTGGAAACGACGACGCCCCGGGCAATGCGATTGCCCGGGGCGTCGTTCATTTCCGGCCTGACAACGCTACGCGGCGCGGCGCACTGCGTCGCACTCCACTTGCGCGGCGTGACGCCCGGCCTGCCGGCCGAAGAACGTCGCGTCGGCCAGCGACAGCCCCGAGCTGTACCCGGCGCCCCAGCGCGGCAGCCCGCAGGTCGTACGGCCCGCCGCATAGAGCCCCGGCACCGGCGCGCGTGATGCATCGACCACCTGCCCGGTCGGCAGCGTGTCGAGCCCGCCGAGCGTGAAGTGCGGATAGAACGCATAGTCGATCCGGCAATCGAGCGCGACGAACGGCGGCTCGATCAGCGGCTGCAGCCACTTCTTCGCCTTGTGGAACAGCGGATCGACACCTTCGGCCGCATGGCGGTTGTACACGTCGACGGTCGCCGTCAGCGTGCCGGCCGGCATCTGCAGGTCGCGTTCGACTTCCTCCCACGTTTCGCCAGCCGCCGCGATGCCGATCCGCGCGATCGCAGGCGGCTCCTGATACGTCGCCTGGTCGACGAGCAGGTAGATCCGGTCGTCGGCCTGGTGAAATGCGTGATGACCCGTGCGGCCGTGATAGCCGTCCTCGTTGATGAAGCGCTGGCCGCGCGCGTTCACGAAGATGCCCTTGATCAGCGCTTCGGGCGCGTAGAACGGCAGGCTGACGAAGCCCTGATCCATGTGGATCGCCGCGCCGCCCGCGCTCTGGCCGAGCAGGATGCCCGAGCCGTCGTCGCCGGGGCTGCCGATCGGTTCGTCCGAGCGCAGGAACTGCGGCGCGTGCCGGCGCACCATCTCGCGGTTCATCGCGAAGCCGCCTGCGCACAGGATCAGCGCGCGACGCGCCCGCACGAACGCCGTCTCGCCATAGGCGCGCAGCACGACGCCGCGCACCGTGCCGCCATCATCGACGATCAATGCGAGCGCGCGCGTGTCGTAGCGCGTCGCGACGCCGAGCGCCGCGACGCGTTCGGCCAGCACGCGCATCAGCATCTGCCCGCCGCCCCAGCCCGGCCATTGCGGCGTGTGCCCGCGCGGGCACGGCTTCGCGGCCTCGCTGAACGGCCAGGCTTCCTCGCTGCCCGACCAGATCAGGCAGTCGTCGGTTTCCGGTTCGACGATCCGCTCTGCGATGAACGTGTTCTTGTACGTGAGGCCTTGCGCGACGAGCCAGTCGTGGTGCGCCAGGCTTTCGTTCGCGTAGAGGCGCACCTTCGCG
Organism: Burkholderia lata; assembly: GCF_000012945.1. Lineage (NCBI taxonomy): Bacteria > Pseudomonadati > Pseudomonadota > Betaproteobacteria > Burkholderiales > Burkholderiaceae > Burkholderia > Burkholderia lata. The sequence goes on along the minus strand of NC_007511.1, from coordinate 1,707,487 downwards.
TCGTCGGCGTCGCGGCCGCCGGCCAGCATCAGGTAGCGGTACAGATCCTCGGTGTCGTCGGTAAAGCCGGCCTGCCGCTGGGCAGGCGTGCCGCCGCTGCCGCCGAGGTAGATCTCGCCGCCCGACAGCGCGCTCGTGCCGCCATAGCTCGATGCGCGCTCGACGATCAGCGTGTCGGCGCCGGCGCTCGCGGCCTCGATCGCCGCGCAGGCGCCGGCCGCGCCGAAGCCGACGATCACGACATCGTGTTCGGCGTCCCAGTGATGCACGTCGCGGGTATTCAGGGGGTGAGTCAGGGAATAGTCGGATGACATGAGGAATGGGTCAGCGTTGGGGAAATCTGCGGAAAGCGGCGGATGTGACGAGGGCCTGACAGACGTTGCAGCGTGGACGTCGTCGCAATGCCCTGTTGCCGGGATGGTTGCGAGACGGCGCGCGTGCCAGACGCTCACCGCCTCATGTCCGGATGAAGTCGAACCGCGTGAAACCGGATCGCCCCAAGGTGATGCAACCGTGGGCGTAGCAAAAGACATCCGTACGCCATCGCGCGCCACGGCTTCCGCGCTGCGCGACGCGCGGCCGCATCGGCGCCGGCGTCGGCACTGGCGTCACATGCCGCGCATCGCGGCGAAACCGAAGTGCGACGGATCGATCGGCACGCATCCGATCGGCAAACCATTCGCGTCGACCGAGCGGCATTGCAGGATGCCGGCTGCATACGGCGGCGACGGGATCTGATCGGCGCCGTATCGCGCCATCGCCATGGCAGCGAACGTGCCTATCGCCAATACGCACAGCTTGCGAGTCGTCAGTCTCATGATCGTCGTCCCCTCCGGTTGTCCGCTGGTGCGGTTCGTGTCCGGCGTGCATCGCATGCGGCACCGGATGACTGCACGGTAGCCAGCGCCCGGCCACCGGCCATCGTCCGTTTCGACTAGGGGCAAACGCTGAGCGGACGATGCGCGACCTGCCGCATCGCAACATCGCGCACCGCGGCTTCGCTCACATGGATGAAACGCGGCACGTCGCGCGCCTGTCGCAGCCGGCCACACGAATCGTCTGACGCATGTCGCGCGCCGGTCGCTGCGCCGCACCATCCATGCGTCCTCATGTGACGCGTCACGGCCTGACCCGGTGTTTTCCCCGACCCTTGCCCTGCTCCGTATGGATGATGAATCCCGGCCTGCCCGGTGCGAACCTGCGCGTCGACGTCGCAATGCCGCCGCGTCGGCCCGCCTCGCGCGGCCGACGCGTTCCGTTCTTCCACGGGAGCCAACGCATGACCGATTCCAATCCCCGCCACGCGCTGTACGAACTGGCGTGCCGCTACGCGCAAGCCGTCGACCGGCGCGACTGGCCACGCCTCACCGCACTCTTCACCCCCGATGCCAACCTGGCCGGCCCCGGCTTCCGCTTCGACGACCGCGACGCGATCGTCGCGGGCATGCGCGTGATCGAGCGCTACGAAGCGACCCAGCATCACGTGCACAACCAGCTCGTCACGCTCGACGGCGGCGAGGCCGATGTCGAAACCTACGGCGTCGCCTGCCACGTCTACGTGCGCGACGGCGTGAAGCGCAAGCTCGACTGGGGGCTGCGCTATCGCGACCGCTGCGTGTTCGACAGCGGCACGTGGCGCTTCGCCGCGCGCACGCTGCACGTCGACTGGGCCCAAGACCTGCCGCTGGAGGGCTGAACGATGCGCACCCCTGCTCCCCTCAACGGCCACACCGCGCTCGTGACGGGCGGCGCCGGCGGCATCGGCGCGGCCTGCGCGCACGCGCTCGTCGCCGACGGCGCGGCCGTCGTGCTGATGGGCCGCCGCCGCGATGCGCTCGAACGCACGCAGCGGCAATTGACCGACGCGGTACCCGGCAGCCGCGTCGCGATCCATGCGGGCGACGCCTGCGACGAGGCCGACCTGCAAGCCGCGCTCGACTGCGCATGGGCACTCGACAAGCGCCTCGACATCGTCGTGCCGACGGTCGGCGGTGCGGGCTTCCGGCCGCTGCTGCTGCACGACGCCGACACCTTCCGCGCCGAAATCGACCTGAACCTGCACAGCGCGTTCGCTGCGATCCGTCATGCCGCCCCGCGGCTCGCCGACAGCGGCGGCGGCGCGATCGTCTGCATTTCGTCGACGGCCGCGCAGATCAATTTCCGCTGGCTGTCCGCGTACTGCACCGCGAAGGCCGCGCTCGAAGCGCTCGTGCGCGGCGCGGCCGAGGAACTGGCCGGCGCGAAGATCCGCGTGAACGCGGTGCGCCCGGGCCTCACGCGCTCCGAAGCCACCGCGCCGATGTTCGACAACCGCGCGCTCGTCGACAGCTTTCTCGAACAGATCCCGCTCGGCACGCTCGGCGAGCCGGAAGCGATCGCGCATGCAGTGCGCTATCTCGCCGGCCCCGAGTCGGGCTGGGTGACCGGCCAGAGCTTCGCGGTCGACGGCGGCCATGAGCTGCGCACCAACCCGCGCGTCGACGACACGATCGCGCAGATCTACGGCACGGCCGCGCTCGACGCGATCAAGGCCGGCCGCGTGCCGGGCGCCGCATGAGTGCCGGCCTTCTTTCAACCTCAAAGGAATTCGACCGACCATGAATCGAGTCGCAAACAAGGTCGCGCTGGTCACCGGCGCGGCAAGCGGCGTCGGCCGCGCGGATGCGCTGCTGCTCGCCGCCGAAGGCGCGCGTGTCGTGCTGACCGACATCGACGAGGACGCGGGCCGTGCGCTCGCACGCGAGATCGGCGACGCGGCGCTGTTCGTCCGCCACGACATCGCCGACGAAGCCGGTTGGCAGCATGCGATCGCATCGACGCTCGACCGCTTCGGCCGTCTCGACGTGCTCGTCAACAACGCGGCGATCTGCCCGGTCGGTTCGATCGAGGACACGAGCCTCGACACGTGGCGGCGCGTGATGCGCACCAATGCCGATGGCTATTTCCTCGGCTGCAAGTATGCGATCGGCGCGATGAAGGGGAACGACACGCCGGGCTCGATCGTGATGATGTCGTCGGTCGCCGCGCTCGGCGGGTTGCCGATGATGTGCGCATACACCGGGTCCAAAGGCGCGGTGACGGCGCTCGCGCGCAGCGTCGCCGTGCACTGCAAACGCAGCGGTTACCGGATCCGCTGCAACTCGATCCATCCGGACGGGATCTGGACGCCGATGACGCAGGCGCTGATGCCCGATCTCGACCCGGCCGCGCTCGGTATCGGCAGCGATCCGATGGCGCGCATGTGCGACCCGCAGGACGTCGCGAATCTCGTGCTGTTCCTCGCGTCCGACGAATCGCGTTTCGTGAACGGTGCGGAGCTGCGGATCGACAACGCACAACTGGTGTCGTCGCTGTGACGCGACGCCCTGCCTTCCCGTTCAAAGGAGTCCATCGATGATTTCATTCACCGGCAAGACCGTGCTGATCACCGGCGGCGGCGCTGGCATCGGCCGTGCGTGCGCGGAAGCGTTCGGCGCGGCCGGCGCGCGCGTCGCAGTGGCCGAGATCGACCCGGCCCGCGCGCAGGACGTGCGCCAGGCGCTCGAAGCGGCGGGCGTCGATGCGCTCGTCGGCACCGTGGACGTCACGCGCCGCGACGAGGTCAATGCATTCGCGCGAACCGTCGACGCACGTTTCGGCGGCCTCGACGTGCTCGTCAACAATGTGGGCGATTTCCTGCAGATCGCGAAACCGTTCGACGACTATACCGACGACGACATCGCGCGACTGTTCGACGTGAACCTGCGCCAGGTCTTCATCGTCACGCGCGCGATGCTGCCGTTGCTGCGCAAGCGCGGTGCGGGCAGCAGCATCGTCGGCGTGTCGTCGATCGAAGGCTTTCGCGCGATTCCGAACTGCACCGTGTACGCGTCGTTCAAGGCTGCGTTGACCGGATTCACGAAGAGCCTTTCCGTCGAACTCGGGCCGGCCGGCATTCGCGTGAACCAGATCGCTCCCGAGACCACCGAGACGCCTCAGGTGCCTGTGAGCGCAATGGTCGCGGCCGAGCATCGCGAGCACATCCCGCGCTGGATCCCGCTCGGGCGCTTCGGCGCGGCCGGCGATATCGCGGGCGCCGCGCTGTTCCTCGCGAGCCCGCTCGCCGCGTGGATCACCGGCACGACGCTGCATGTCGACGGCGGCGCGCTCGCGGCGGCCGGCTGGTATCGCGACCCGAACGGCTTCTGGACCAACATGCCCGTCGTCACGGGCAACGGCTTCAACTTCTGAGCGGCACCGCTCGCCTGTTCATTTCACGCGGCGCGGTTGCGCCGCTACGGGAGACACCATGAAGATCCTGATCGTCGGCGGCACCGGCCTCATTGGCGGCCATGCCGCGCTGTACCTGCACGCGCAGGGCAACCACGTCACGCTCGCCGCGCGCAAGCCGCCCGCGCCCGGCAGCGCGCTCGCGCAGTTCGACTTGCTGCTGCGCGACTACGTGGCCGGCAACTTCACGCGCGACGATCTCGCGCCGTTCGATGCAGTGGTGTTCGCCGCCGGCAACGACATCCGCCACCTGCCGCCCGGCACCGACGAAGCTGCGCACTGGGAACGCGCGAACGTCGACGCGGTGCCGCGCTTCTTCGCGCTCGCACGCGACGCGGGCGTGAAGCGTGCGGTGCTGGTCGGCAGCTTCTATCCGCAAGTCGCGCCGGCGCTCGTCGACACGGTGCCGTACGTGCGCTCGCGCCATCTCGCCGACGAACGCGTGCGTGCGCTCGCGACGCCGTCGTTTGCCGTCTGCAGCGTCAATGCACCGTTCGTCGTCGGATCGGTGCCGGGGCTGCACAACGAGATGTTCGCTGCCTACACGGGCTATGCGCAGGGTCAGTTCGCGGGGCTGCCCGTGTTCGGGCCGGCCGGGGGCAGCAACTTCATCTCGACGCAATCGCTGTCGGAAGCGATCTGGGGGGCGCTGCAGCGCGGCGAAACGGGCAAGGCCTACCTCGTCGGCGACGAGAACCTCAGCTTTGCCGACTACTTCGCGGCCTTCTTCCGCGCGGCCGGCAATCCGCAGGACGTGCCGTCGCTCGACCAGGAGCATCCGCTGCTGCCCGACATGGCGATCTACACGGGGCGCGGCAACGTCGTGTCGTACGAGCCCGATCCGGCCGACAGCGCGCTGCTGCGCTACCGGCGCGGCGACGTGCAGCGCGCGGTGGATGAAGTCGTCGCGCATTGCCGCGCGCAGTAAGCGAACGGTGCGCGTGTAGAGCCGATGCAAAAACGTCCCGCCGCCGGCGATGCATGCCGGCGGCGGGACGTCAGGACAACGCCGTCGATGCGGACCGTCAGGCGCCGATGCGCTGCTCGATCTTCTTCATCGTGTCGGTCATTTCGGCCGGCAGGCGCAGCTTCAGCGTGTCGAACAGCGCCGCATGCAGCTTCAGCTCCTCGCGCCATTCGTCGGCATTCATCGACGTCACCGCATCGAACTGCTCGCGCGTGAAATCAAGCCCATCCCAGTGCAGGTCCTCATACGCCGGCGACACGCCGAACGCATGCTCGCCGCCACCGCCCGTGCCTTCGAGGCGATCGAGCATCCACTTCAGCACGCGCATGTTCTCGCCGAAGCCCGGCCACACGAACTTGCCGTTCGCATCCTTGCGGAACCAGTTCACGCAGTAGATCTTCGGCAGTTTCGCGCCCGCGCCGTCGAGCTGCTTGCCGAGTTTGAGCCAGTGCGCGAAATAATCGCTGACGTTGTAGCCGCAGAACGGCAGCATCGCGAACGGATCGCGACGCACGATGCCCTGCTGGCCAACCGCCGCGGCGGTCGTCTCCGAGCCCATCGTCGCGGCCATGTACACGCCTTCGACCCAGTCGCGCGCCTCCGTCACGAGCGGCACGGTCGTCGAACGGCGGCCGCCGAAAATGAACGCGTCGATCGGCACGCCGGCCGGGTTTTCCCAGTCGCCGTCGATCGACGGGCACTGCGCGGCCGGCGCCGTGAAGCGCGAATTCGGATGTGCAGCCTTGCGGCCCGTTTCCTTGCCGATTTCCGGCGTCCACGGGTTGCCCTGCCAGTCGGTCAGCTTCGCGGGCGGCGTGTCGGTCAGCCCTTCCCACCACACGTCGCCGTCTTCCGTCAGTGCGACGTTCGTGAAGATCACGTTTTCGGTGAGCGTCGAAATCGCGTTCGGGTTGGTCTTCACGCCGGTGCCCGGCGCGACGCCGAAGAAGCCGGCTTCAGGGTTGATCGCATACAGCCGGCCGTCGCGGCCCGGCTTCAGCCATGCGATGTCGTCGCCGATCGTCGTGACCTTCCAGCCGTTGAAGCCCTGCGGCGGAATCAGCATCGCGAAGTTGGTCTTGCCGCACGCGGACGGGAACGCCGCCGCGACGTGATACTTCTTGCCGGCCGGCGACGTCACGCCGAGGATCAGCATGTGTTCGGCGAGCCAGCCCTGGTCGCGGCCCATCGTCGACGCGATACGCAGCGCGAAACACTTCTTGCCGAGCAGCGCGTTGCCGCCGTAGCCCGAGCCGAAGCTCCAGATCTCGCGCGCTTCGGGGAAATGCACGATGTACTTGACCGGGTTGCACGGCCACGGCACGTCCTGCTGGCCGGCTTCGAGCGGATGGCCGACGCTGTGCACGCACGGCACGAACTCGCCGTCCTCGCCGAGCACGTCGTACACCTCGCGGCCCATGCGCGTCATGATCCGCATGTTCACCGCGACGTACGGGCTGTCGGACAGTTCGACGCCGACGTGCGCGATCGGCGAGCCGAGCGGGCCCATCGAAAACGGTACGACGTACAGCGTGCGGCCGCGCATCGAGCCGCGGAACAGGCCGTTGAGCGTCTCGCGCATTTCGGCGGGTTCGACCCAGTTGTTGGTCGGGCCGACGTCGTCGCGCGAGGCCGCGCAGATGAACGTGCGATCCTCGACGCGCGCGACGTCGGACGGATCGGATTGCGCGAGATACGAGTTCGGGCGCTTCGCCGGGTTCAGGCGCGTGAGCGTGCCCTGGTCGACCATCGCCTGGCACAGCGCGTCGTTTTCTTCCTGCGAACCGTCACACCACACGACGCGCTCGGGCTCCGTGAGCGCCGCGATGCGCGACACCCAGTCGATCAGCTTGCGATGTTTGACGAAAGCCGGCGGAGCGATCAGCGGGCCGTGTGTTGCTTCGGCCAAAGTGTTTTGCGACATGAGGATGTCTCCAGATTATTGGGCGGGGATGGGGGTTGCGGGGCGAGCCCGCGAGATGGGGGATGCGATTGGAGCGCAGGGTGCGGCGGCACGCAGGGCGAGACGCGCGAGCGGAGCGCGCGTCGATGCCGCGATGCATGCGAGAGAAGGTGATGTCTCTTTAGTAATTGCGAACGCGAGTTTCGCCATACAAGCAACCTGCCGTACAACTCCATGACGGCCAGCATACCATCGCCGTTATTCGGCAAACGTTGCGTTGCAACAAGAAACAACTATGTCGGCGAGCCGGCACGCCGGTTGCCTGTGCGTGCTTTTTACCGCGCCATTGCGTGCGCTTTGGGGACAAAACGGCCGGGACGGCCGTCCGGCAAGGGTTTCGTGGGAGCGGCAAAATCGGCCTGCCGCTCCCGCGCTTCGCAAACGCCAACGCAAGCCGTGCGAATTCGCGTTTTCGCTACTGCGGGAAACCCCGAATTAGGTTGCGTACACAAACATCTGACAGGAGCGTGCGACGAGCGCCCGTGCTCAAAACGGTGCGCCAGGCAATCCGGGGTAATACGCGCCTGCCGCCATCCCGCCGTCGACGGCCAGCTCGGCGCCGTTGCAGTACGACGCGTCGTCGCTCGCGAGGAACAGCGTCGCGCGCGCGATTTCGTCGGGCAGGCCGACGCGCTGCAGCGGCACGTTCGCGTAGTGCTTGTTGATTTCCTCGAGCGGCGCGCCGGTCGGGTTCGACATCGCGGTGTTCACGCCGCCCGGATGGATCGAATTCACGCGCACGCCCTGGTGGCCGAGTTCGAGCGCCGCGACCTTCGTCAGCCCGCGCACGCCCCACTTGCTCGATACGTACGCGGCCAGCGCGTTCACGCCGCGCAGCCCGTCCACCGACGAGATGTTGACGATCGACCCGCTCTTCTGCGCGATCATGTGCGGCGCGATGGTCCGGATGCCGACGAACGTCCCGACGAGGTTGATCGACACCGCGCGTTCGAAATCGCGTTTCGACAGCTCGGTGATGCCGCCGAACGTCAGCACGGCCGCATTGTTGACCAGCACGTCGATACGGCCGAACTGCTCCATCGTCGCGTCGGTCACGCGCACCCAGTTCGCTTCGTCGGCGACGTCGAGCCGCATGAAGCGCGCCGCGTCGCCAAGCTCGCGCGCGAGCGCTTCGCCTTCCGCGTCGAGCACGTCGCCGATCACGACGCACGCGCCCTCCGCGACGAACAACCGGCACGTCGCCGCACCCATGCCACGCGCACCACCCGTGACGATCGCTACCTTTCCTTCCAGTCGACCCATGTCGTCCTCTCTTCGAATCCGGTTTTCCGGCTGCCGCGCGCATGTGGGCGCGTGCTTGCCGGTTCATGATTGGTACGCGGCCAGCGCCGCGCGCCGTCGGCCCCCCGCCGTCAGCCCCAGTAAGCCTGCCCGCCGTCGAGCGGCAGCGTCGCGCCCGTCAGGTACGCGGCATCGCGGCTCGCCAGGAATACGATCGCGCGCCCGATGTCCTGCTCGCAGTCGCCGACGCGGCCGAGCGGAATCGTGCGGAAGAACGCCGCGGCTTCCTGCGGATTCGCATCGACCCAGCCTTTCAGCCCCGGCGACAACGCATGCGGCGCGACCGCGTTCACGCGGATGCCGTCCACGCCCCATTCGCAGGCGGCCGCGCGCGTCAACGCACGAATCGCCTCCTTGGTCGCCGCATACGCGCCGTAGCCGGACGCATCCCAGCGCACCGCGGCCGACGACGCGAAATTGACGATCACGCCATCGCCCTTCAGATACGGATGGCACGCGCGCATCATCCGCAGCGTCGCGATCGGCCCCGATTCGAGCCCCGCCATGAAATCCGCATCGGTCACGTCGAGCAGGCGGCCGAGCGGCACGACCTGCGCGTTGTTGATCAGGATCTGCACGCCACCGAACCGCGCGACGACGCTGGCGACGCACTGCTCGATCTGCGTTGCGTCCATCACGTCGCACACGAACGGCTCCGCTACACCGCCGCGCGTGCGGATCGCTTCACAGGTCGCGAGCAGTTTGTCGCGCGTACGACCGACCACGGCGACCTGCGCGCCTTCCGCAGCGAGTGCCTGCGCAACGCCTTGGCCGACGCCCTGCCCCGCGCCCGTCACGAGCGCGACCTTGCCTGTCAGGATGCCCATGTACGCTCCTCAGGCGACGATCGCCGGATGCGCCTGCACGGGCCCGCCGAGCAGTTCGCGGTACGACGGCGGCTGCTTGCCGTCGAGATCGGCGATGCCGTACCGCAGCGCGGCTTCCGCGCCGACGAGCACCTGCCCCGACAGCGCCATGCGTTGCGGATCGCCGTGGATCGCATGAATCACGCGGCCCGTGAACTCCGGGCTTTCCGCGACGAGCGAGAATTCCTTGTACAGATCCGGGTGTTCTTCCCACACGCGCGTCGTGCGCTCGGTGCGCAGCGGGCCCATCCAGATCGACACGGCCGCGACGTCGAACGGCTTCAGATCGACGGCCATGTCCTTCGCGAACTTGTCGACGCCGGACTTCTGCGCACCGTAGGCCGCGCCGTGCATGTAGCAGCTCGCGCCGAACGACGACGTGAACGCGATCAACCCGCTGCGACGCTGGGCCATCAGCCGCGCCGCGTGCCAGCTCGCGACATAGGCCGAGCGCAGCCCGACATCGAGGATGTTGACGAGGTCGAGCGACTTCTCCCAGAACGGGCCCGGCAGGATCAGCTGATCGTGCAGGTAGGTCGCGTTGTTGACGAGCATGTCGAGCCGCCCGCTTTCGCGTTCGACACGCTCGAACAGCGCCTTCACCTGCGCGTCGTCCGCGTGGTCGCAGGCCACTGCGATCCCGCGGCCGCCAAGCGCATCGATCTCGCGTGCGGTCTCGTGGATCGTGCCGGGCAGCGGCGCATCGCCTTCGTTTTGCGAGCGGCCCGTTACATAGACGGTCATGCCGGCCGCGCCGAGCGCGCGCGCGATGCCCTTGCCCGCGCCGCGCGATGCGCCCGTCACGACGGCAACCGGCGCATCGTGTTTCTGTGTCATGTTCGATGTCTCCTGTGGAATGTGCGCCACGTGGGTGGCACTGGCGTGCGTCAGGCGGCCGGCGGCTGCGCGCCGGCGAACAGCACGCCCGGCGCATCGCCTTCGTAGCGGGCCGACAGCGTCGACGTGACGACGCAGCGCGTGCCCGCGATCTTCCATTCGCCGTCGACCTTCCGGTATTCGTCGTCGTAGTACGCGCCGAGCTGCGTGAGCGTGCGTGCGTTCGTGTCGATCATCTGGTAGTGCAGGCCCCACGTGCCGCGCGCATGCGTCGCGTCGAGCACATCGATCTCGGGATTCACGCCGTGGTGCATCTCGACGATGTGCGGATGGCAGCCGAGTTGCGCGAAGACGTCGACCAGCGCGTCGCGCGTGTCGAACGTGCCGATCACGCCGTAGTCGATGGGCACGTGGCCGGGCGCGAAGCAGTCGCGCATGCCTTCCGGATCCTTGCGGTCGCAGCACGTGAAGTAGCGCGCCTTCAGCCGGCGAATTGCGTCGGCGTCCTCGAGCCGGCGCACGCGCGCTTCCAGCGATTCGATGAGGGTCATCCTGTCTCCTTGTTCGGTGCCGGCGCGGTTCGAACGCCGCGTCGATGCCACGTTACCGCCGCACGATGCGGCGGCCATCACCCGTTCGGATGAAACCGGTGATTCGTTTCGGCGGCGCCGTTCATGTTCGACAACGGCATTCGTCCGAACAGACGATGTGACGCAGGCGCCTTCGTTCCTACCATCGAACGACACCACCACGAGACCCGGCGATGGACGACACGACCCGCACGCTCCATGAGTACGAGCAGATCCGACAGTTGAAGTACCGGTATTTCCGCGCGGTCGACACGCACGACTGGGCGCTGCTCGCCGATTGCCTGACCGAAGACTGCGAGGCGCGGCTGTACGGCGGCCGCTATGCGTACGACGGCCGTGACGCGTTCGTATCGAGCCTGCGTGAGCTGATCGGCAAGCCGACCTTCCTGACGATGCATCACGGCCATCATCCGGAGCTCACGCTGGTCTCGGCCGATCACGCGTGCGGTGTGTGGTTTCTCGAGGATCACGCGATCAATCTTGAGGATAACTACCTGCTGCACGGCACCGCGTTCTACGACGACCAGTACGTAAAACGCGACGGCGTATGGCGCATTCACGCGACGCGCCACGAGCGGCTGTTCGAAACCGTCACGTCGCCGATCCCGCCGTCGTTCTCGCTGACCGCGAACCGGTTCGCACCGGGCGCGCACCAGGCGGCCGGATCGCCTGAAACCGCTTCCTGAACCCCGGCGGCCCCGCCGCCGATCCCGTCATTCCCCCTGGAGCCGGAGCAATGGAGAAAGTCATTTACGTGTTGTGGCGCGACGCGCAGGTCGCACCCGATCAGTGGAACCGCACGGTGCGCGCGCAGCTCGCCGACAAGCTGCTGTCGCTCGGTGCGCACGGCGTGCAGGTGAACGTCGCGGATGCGGATGTCGCACCGGCCGCCGGCCTGAAGCAGACCAACACGCACCCGGGCATCGACGGGATCGTCGCGGTGTGGGTCGACAGCGCGAACGCGATGTTCCGCCAGCCGTTCGACGACGCGGTGCGCGCCGTGGTCCCGCACATGGCGGCGTATCTCGTCACCGAGTCGCAGCCGATTCCGAATACGCGCTTTCCGGCGCGGCCGGGCGAGCGCACTACGGGTTTTTCGCAGCTCGCGTTCTTGAAGCGGCCACCGCGGCTGACGCACGAAGCATGGCTAGACGTGTGGCACGGACATCACACGCGCGTCGCGATCGATACGCAGGACAATTTCCTGTACGTGCAGAACGTCGTTGTGCGGGCGCTCACGCATGCGGCGCCCGGGTACGACGCGATCGTCGAGGAATGCTTCCCCGCCGCCGCGATGACCGATCCGCACGCGTTCTTCGACGCGGTCGGTGATGATGAGAAATTCCAGCGGAACGTGGCGGAGATGATGGATAGCTGCGGGCGCTTCATCGATTTCGACAAGATCGATGTGGTGCCGACGAGTCAGTATGTGGTGAAGGCTGTGCGGGGGTGAAGTCAGGTGATCGCGTGGTGCGATCACCTTTCCCCGGATGGATTGCGGTGTTCTGTTGCGGGCCGGTGGAGCGCTTGGGTGCGTCGCCGGCTCGTTTCAACTCACCTGAACGCACTGAAATCCACTTCTTCCTTGACGAACTTTCCCGTTGAAAGAAGGGCTTTTTCGATGTCCGCGACGATGGGCAAGTTGTTGATCGTTGCCGTGACGAACAGGCCCCAGATATCGTCGTCTATTTCGTAGCTGCCCCGAGCGTATGTCCAATAGCTGAAGTAGCGGTCTTGAGACAATGCGACCTCGGGTTCATCCAGGCCGTCCGGATGCGGGACCTGGACCGAATGCAGCGTATCTTGCAGGATCGCAGCGACGTTTGGAAAATCCACCGTCCGATGGTCGTCAAGTACCTCGACTAGAAGATCGCTACCGTGAAATACCGGTCGGACGCGGAATCGAATCAGGTTTGTCATGGTTCGTTTTTTGTTTCCGTGCATCGGTGGTTGACCGGTACCGGCCAGCGGCGGCCTCGCACCTCAACGGCCCGCCATGTTCGTTGCGGATTCAACCCGTCGATGCAGCACACTTCCCGGCGCTCGACAGCGCTTCACGACGCCAGGAGCCCTGTCAGCCCCGGGCGACCATGATCTTGTTCTCGTGCCGGATCCCGCCAAGCTCAAAGTACGCAGTCCCTTCCTGCGCCATTCCCCGGGAACGGTAGAACGCGATGGCCTTCTCGTTTTGCGAGTTGACGCTGAGCCAGAGTGACCGACTTCCGGTTCTCTCCTCTGCAATGCCGCTCGCATGCGTCAGCAGTGACGATCCGATTCCACGACCGGAAAAGGTCGCCTGGACGTAGAGCGTTTCAATCTCGACCGGGACATCTGCATGGTGCGAACCCAAGCGGATGACCATATATCCGGCAAGATTCCCGTCAGCCTCGGCAACCAGCAGGACGGCGCCAGGATCGTTCACCAGAGTCAGGATTCGTTCGGTCGTAAAAGTCCTCAGCACGTACTGTGCAATGACCTCGGACACGCCCGCCGCTGCGTAGGTGTCCACCCAAACATGTGCGCCGAGCACGGCAATACGCGCGGCGTCTGCCTGCCTCGCTGCTCTGATCGACACCATCGCGTTCATCTCGTCTATATGCGGAATATGCCCGGCCCCGGGCCGACGCTAATTTTCAGGCTACGCGAGCGCCTGCCGGATCATCGTTGTCGTGCCGAACGGATGCTTATATTAAATCGAGCGTACGCGTCGATGTCCGAGAATCTACACTGACAACCCCGCTTCCACGATATGGATCCTGCATGGAATCGCCCGCCCCCTTCAGTGGTTCGAAAATCGCGCTCTTCAAGGACCGGGAAATCCTCGTCTATCGACGCGACGACAAGCCCGACATACCGTTTCCCGGTCTGTGGGACCTGCCGGGCGGAGGCCGGGAAGGGAACGAGACGCCCGAAGCTTGCGTGCTACGTGAACTCCATGAGGAATTCGGATTGACGATACCGGGCAGCCGGATCGGTTGGTCGCGGGTCTATCCGTCGAATCGACCGGACCGCCTGCCACACTGGTTCTTTGCCAGCTGGCTGAGCGGTGCGGAAATCGGCGCGATCCGTTTCGGCGACGAAGGCCAGGAATGGGCGCTGATGGATGTCGACGCGTATCTGCGGCTCACCGATGCGATCCCGCATTTGCAGGCTCGCGTGACTGATTATCTGGGTCGTTGATGCCGCAATTTCCGGCGATTTACGGATGTACGCCGAATGTCACCTGCCGGCCGACTCCTGCTAGACGTGTTCGGCCGACGCGGGCTGCAGCGGCCACGCCTGCTTCCCGACCGCCACGCTTGATGTCGTCTGGCGGTTGTCTGTCCTGGTATAGGCCGCCCCAACGGACGAGCCGGATTCGACCGGGACTAGCGCTGGCTCGCTGTCGATGCCTGCACGAATGCCGAAATCGCCGTCACGACACCCTTCGCCAGCGGTAAATCCGGGTTCGAATAAGCGGCGAGGTTTTCTTGCCGATCCACCGTCCCAACCGTCTTGAGCACGTGATTGGCGTCGGCGATCAGCGCCATTTCGGCCCGCGGATTGGCATGCTTCAGCAGTTCCGCGTCCTGTACGCCAACCTGGATATCCCGCGCACCCTGCACGATGAGCACGGGCTTCATGTAATCGGCCAGCAGCGCTGCCGGATCGACAGTCAATTCGCTCATCAGGAAGCGCTGGACTTGCGGCCGGAACAACTGCATGAGGACTGGATCGATCCTGGCTGCATCTACCCGATCTCCTGCTTCCAGCGAATCGAGGATCGACATTGCATTTTCCAGGAACGGTGCATTTGCCGGATTCGATCGCAGTTGCTGCCTCAATACGGGCCCTAGCGGGCGTCCCGGCGTGGCAACCAGGATCAGGCCTGCGATATCGGCCGATTGCCGCGCCGCCAGCAACGCCACCAAACCGCCCTCGCTGTGCCCCAACACCCACACGCTGGAAGCACCTGTCCGCGCCCGGATGGCGGCGACCCACGCGTGAATGTCGGCCGCGTAGTCCTCGATCGTGACGTCATTGGCATCAGGTATCGCCGACGCGCTGCCGTACATGCCGCGCTTGTCGATTCGTACCGACGCGATACTTTCTTCGCACAATCCTTCCGCGAGCAATCGATAAGTCGACGCCTGAAGCCAGCTCGGCGCATTGCCATTTCTGTCGGTCGCGCCCGAGCCCGGCACGATCAGCACCACCGGAACATCAGCGGTGTCCGGGGACAAGAGCGTGCCTTTCAACGGGCCGGCTGGGCCCGGCGCTTCGATTTCCGTCTGCATGGTTTATGGAGAATCTCTCGCATGAAGTGTGATGACCGCCGTCGTTGGTTCCCACGGTACTTGAAACAGTAGAGGCGATTTGATTCAAGAATGGCAACGACGTTTTGGCAACTCGGGGATCAATTGTCGACGATGAACGCAGTTGCGTCGAGAATCCGCACCCGCCGGTTGCGGTGGACTGAGTAGCCCCCCGCGCCGGCCACCCCAGCCGCCCTGAAGCAGCCGTTCGCAACCTGGGCTACCAGGCGATAAGCCATCGCTTTATGAACGTCCTCGATCGACATGAAAGCGGGGCCACCGCTCTGGCTGGCCCCGATCTGTCGATCATGCCGCGGTGGCTAACGCATCCGATCGGCACGTACCATCGCGGCCAGAATATATCCGGCGATTCGCGGATTTTCCTTGATTCGCCGGGTGCTGTAGCCGTACCAGTCCTGGCCGTACGGCACATAGATCCGCACATTGAATCCTTGCGCACGAAGCGCATCACGCATCGGTTCGCACACGCCCAGCAACATCTGGAATTCGAACCTCGATCTGTCGATCTGCGCTCGCTGCAACCAACCGGTCAGCACATCGATCAATGGTGCATCGTGCGTTGCAATGCCGACGAACGATCCCGCCTCCAATGCCGTCGAAACGTGCCGGACGAAGTGCGCATTGATCGCCGCCCGATCCCTTGACGCACCGTCGACGAGATGCTCGTTCGCCTCCGCGTAAATCCCCTTGCAAATACGCATGCTGCTTTTGCGCGCAAGCAGTGGAACGAGGTCATCGCTCGTGCGCTTCAAATACGCTTGCAGTGCGATTCCGATCGCATATCCGTCGGCTTCGAACTTCGAGAACGCGTCGAGCGTTTTCGCGGTGAAACGGATATCTTCCATGTCAATGCATGCATTGATCCCGTGCGCGGCTGCCGATTGCAGTATTGCCGCGACTCGCGTCATACATGCGTCTTTGTCCAGATGCAACCCGAGCGCAGTCAATTTGATTGACAGCTCGGTGGGTTCACGCTCCGCCCCAAGCGCATCGATCAGATTGAGATACTCGCGAGTCATCGACTCCGCCTGTTCAGACGATGACGCACTCTCGCCCAACACATCAACGGTTGTTCGGAAGCCTGCTGCGTGGAGCGCCCGGATGCGCGTACGAGCATCGCAAAGCGTTTCGCCGGCGATATAGCGGCGGGAGATCTTGCGGATCAGCGAACGGGGAACGAGCGGGATGGCGCGAGCCGCCATCGTATTGAGAATACGCATGTTGTGGTCTCTTGAAAACGCAGTCGCACGAATACAGACACGATCGGTCAATTCGAACGACATCGCCGGACTGTTTTCCAAAACAGTCCGGGACGAATACCAAGGTCGATGCAATCGCTGCATCGACACTCGTTTTCAGTGCGTTTTCGAGGGAGGCCAGGCAGCTGCGTACATTGTTCGGGTAAGGTCTTTTGCAGTTCGCTACGGGTTGGGCAATACCGGCTTTCGGCCCGTCATTCAGGCATCGCGAATCGTAGCACGAGCAAACGAACAGGGGCGTGAAGCCGAGCGGAGGCGGCCGATCATTTCGGCCGCAGTTGAATTCAATGCAAGTCGCCGGAGAATCGACGCGGCTGATACGTCTTCTCGTTCCAGGTAAACCGCGCGGACTTGCCCGACGCGGCCTTGCCTTTCGGACGCACAAGGAGGTCGTAGTGCCCGTTGGTCATACGAGGGCTAAACGACAACACGTAATGAACCTCCTCCGTATTTTTCGCATCACACGCATCCTGCCGTGCGTCGCCCGGATCCTTGCCTTTTCCGACCTTCCCCGCGACACACGTCGCAGCCCCGTCCTTGTCATAGGTCGACCAGTCGGTAACTGCCGTGAAGATGGGTACAACGCGTGCATCGGCATAGCGATACAGGCTCAGTATCTCGGTCGAATCGCTAAAAGAAGTCGATGTGTAGTTATTGTTGAAGCGAACGCCAAAGGCGGTTTCCTGCGCACTGATGCGATAGGGAATGACGTCCATGATCAGGATTGCATTCCACAACATCGGCGACGTATCGACGCGCTCGCTTCGATCGCTCGCGAGCAGGCGGAACCCCTGCTCGTCGCGGGTCAGGACACCCGTCCACAACTCCGCGTCAACGTTCTCGTTCGAACGTTGGACCAAAGCCGACACGACCCACAGCGGCCCTGAAGCCGACGGCCCATGCGCCCATGGCGACAGCGCAATGCCCTTGACACTATCCGCCGGCGCGGGATCCTTGCCCATCAGGGCACGCAACGCAGCTTGCTGCTGAGCCTCGTCGCTCACGTCGCTCGAGGCAAACGTGCAATGCGCAACAAGCGCGAGCATGAGCGATAGCACCGTTTGTACGTAGAAGTGGCGCGTCTTGCTTGTTCGGATGCCCGGATATCGCCGCGCCGACGATGAATCCGCTTCGCGGTGTTCCTGCGTACTGGTCACCATTGCCCGTGTACTCCCCGTCGATCCATTTTCCAGCCAGTTGCCGGCAAGCCTCGCCGGGCCCGCGACTCTGCGTTTGCCTTGATGGGCTCCGACGACTCGAACGCTTGCCACGTCCGTCGTCGAACGGCCTCTCGTGGCCTGCGCGGGATAACGCCGCGCCTCGGCGAGCGTCGGCGCGCAGCATCGTCCGTGTTCTGAAGACGCGTCAAATCCGGCCTGACGCCAAGCCGCCGCAGCGATTCAGCTCATGGCGCCTTGGCCAAAGCCAGAATGGCCATCACCACGTCGTCCTCGATTCCCTTGATATCCGACGGGAACCGATTCCTTTGCGGGATCAACACGATGAGCCCCTCGATCTGCGCCGTCACCAGTGCAGCTCGCCGGGTCAGCACTGCCGGTGACAGCGCCGGGTTCACGGCTTCGATGAATCCCGCGATCACGCTCCGCTGAAATCCATATCCCTCTTCGAGCATTTTCCGCGCGAACTCCTGGGTCTGGGCCAGTGCCCAGAAGTTCACGAACAGGCTTTGGGTCTTGGGCTGCTTTCCGTCTTCGAGCAACAGGCGGACCACTTTCTCCAGGCGGCCCTCGGGTGTCAGCGACGTGTCCGCGCGCACGCTGTCGTACGTATTGGCGTACGCCTCCCTCGTCACGGCAAGGATGGCCTCGAAGATGTCTTCACGCGTGGGAAAGTAGTGCTGCAGGTTCGACAGCGCCAATCCCGCCTTTGCCGCGACCTTCCGCATGGTCAGCCCGCCGTAGCCTTCGTCCACGAAGATCTCGATCGCACTGGCCATAATTTTGTTCACCGCGTTCTTGCCGCGTTCGGTCAAGACGCGTCCATTATCGAGAGCCGCCCTCTTCAAGAATTCCTCCTGCTGCCCCGTGCGCGCATGCCCCGGGGCGATGGTACTGATGACGCTTCGGCGCCGCTCATGCCCGGTCGCATACCGCGCGAGTCGGGTCCGCTCGAAACACCGCGAGCGGGAATATAGGTTGGTCGACCGGATTTTGCAAAACTTCGCTACCCGACATCGGGCCGTGTCGGTCGACCCGCATTTGCCGCCGGTTTCAAGGCCTCGGTTCCACTGTGGCAGCCGAGACGCCGAACCTGACGGCGACATTCTACGCAGGTTTCAAAACGGAGGAGACGAGACGCTGTCCATTGGCGAACGCACACAAGACAGGTTGTCCATCCGTCTGCACGGGGAATCCATGCTTGTCTTCCACTTGCGCAAATCCTCGCTGGGAAAACAGTCCGGCGCAGTGGCAAGGCACCGCTCCATGACTCAAGAAGCACGCCCCCAGCCTCGTGGCGCCGGGCTGGACGGCCGCAACCAGGTTTCGCTGCCCACGGTGCACGTTCAGCGCCGATGTTGCACAAATAGGTCATGTGACATATTATCGTCAATACGCCCCGGCGACGGTACGCGGGGCAGATTGCCCGGCGTCACTCAATGCGCGCTCAGGAGGATCGCTTGCCTTTCAGGAAACGATACGAAAGGTGTCGAGCGCGGGACGGACGGCGTTTCCAGCAATTGAGTACGTAGCCCATTGATCCGACCATTGAGAGATGTCAGACCTCAATCATTAGGATTGCTTTGTGCTTGTTCGAATCGATCGACATGCCGGCATGACGGGGAGCAGGCTCTCCTGGTCAGGCACCGGCCCTACACGAGCGGAAAACCTTGATGCCGACCAACGCATTTACCGATGGATTTCACTACGAGATCCAGAACCGCGCCTTCGCCTTGCGTGCCATTGGAAGACTTGCGGGGCGTCTCGACGGCGATCCTCGTCAGCGACTTTGGGCTGCCTACCTGAAACTGGAAGCGTTCAATGCGCCGATCTACCATGCTGCGGCAACTCGTTGGGGCATGGATGATTCGCCCAGGTTGGCTACGCGGGTGAAGGCATGGGTAATCGGTTCAGTCCCGACGTGTGTGCTGAAGCCACTCCTGAAATACGTGTACGCACAGACGATCGCCTACTGCGAAACGTTGCGGCACCTACGAGACATCGGCCCCTCCGATTCGCGCGCCCTGCTGAATTACATGGTCGATCAGGAGGAATTTCAGATCGACATGATGAAGCGCTCGCTGGAGGGAGATGACGCCGTGCTGGCAAGCCGTGTCGACGCGTTCATTCATCGGCACGAGCAAATAATTATGCATACCGAAATTAATCACCATCACCAACAGGCGTGAGCCTTTGCAACCCGTGAGATCTGCCGCTGCGCCCTTTCATCGTTCATCGAGCGGCGACCGGACCTCCCCACCTGTGAGCTTCGCCATGGCACTCGATCAAACATCACTGCTTCAGGCCAGGTCGTTCTGGCAGCACGCCTACGGAGAATATTCGCCCAATCCATCGCTGTCCGGGGATCTCAAGGTCGATGTCGCCATCATCGGAGGCGGCTTCACCGGGCTGAACACCGCGTTTCAATTCAAGAAGGACAATCCCAACGCGCGAGTCGTCGTGCTGGAAGCCGCCGTCGTGGGATTCGGCGCCAGCGGCCGCAACGCCGGGTTCAGCACAAAAATGTTCGGCCTGGAGCCGGAAATGGTCCTGCTGCGCTGGGGCAAGCAAAAGATGGTCGATGCCCATCACTACCTGAAGCTCGCCGTGGCGCACACCCGGCACCTCATCGAGGAGCATGGCTTTCAGTCCGACTACTGCCATGGCGGCCTGGTCCGCGCGAGCTACACGAAGCAGCAATTGGGCCGCATGCAGAAGACGCTCGAGTTGTTCCAGAAGCTGGGCATCGACGCGGACATGGCGTGGCGCAGCGCGCATCAGTTCCAGCAGGACTTCCATTCGGAACGTTTCGCAGGCGGCATCTACGAGTCGGACACCGGCTATCTCAACCCCTGCAAGCAGGTCCGGTCGCTGAAGGCCCTGGCGATGTCGAGCGGGGTGTCGATCTATGAGCTGACACCTGTCACGAGCCTGGAAAGAACGCCGTTGGCGGTCCGCATCGCGACGCCGCACGGCCGGATCGAGGCGGACCGGATCGTCGTGGCGACGAATGCCTATTCTCGCGAGGTTCCCGGCTCGTCGAAGCTGAAAGCGCGCCAGTATCCGCTCTGGACGTATCAGGTCGTCACCGAACCCTTGAGCGATGCGCAATGGGAAAGCATCGGCTGGAAGGAACGACAGTCGTTCGGGGACAACCGGCAGATGCTGCACTATTTCAGGCCGACAGCCGATGGCCGCATTCTCATGGGCGGCGGCGATGCGATCAGCTACCGGACGGACGCAATGGACGAGGTTCCCGCCCCCGCAGCGTGGCGGCATTGCGAAGCACACCTGAAATGGATCTACCCGCAGCTGCGCAACACGCGCATCGACTACCGATGGGGCGGCCCGGTTTCGGTGACGATGGACATGGCGCCGGAAATCGGCTTCATCGATGACGAACGCATCATCTACTCGGGCGGATGTTTCGGTCATGGCGTCGCCCTGACGCACCTCAATGGCCGGACGATCGCGGATCTGCTGAGCGGAAAGCAATCGGCTCTGACGGACTTCTGGATCGTGAACAGGAAATCAATGTCGATGAAGAGCGACACCCTGTCGTTTCTGTTTGGCCGGGTGGCCCGTCAGGCACTGAAGACGTGGGATCGATGGGAGGAACGCGGATTGACGAAGTAACGGCGGGCGGTGGTGCGTTCCGGTCTCTTTGCCACACTCATGACAAAACGTCTATAATTGGACAATCCATCGACCGGCACGCCGAAGCATTCGAATCCGAGCGCGCCCCGATTCCCCGGCCTCACCTGCCTGGAGCGACATGAGCGACTACCCCGTTTTCGACACGCTTTGCGATCTGCTGAACACGTCCGGCGCGCGGTTCCGCGTGCTGGAGCACCCGGCCGAAGGGAAATCCGACGCGATCGCCGCGCTGCGCGGCACACGCCCCGAACAGGGCGCGAAGGCGATGCTGTGCACGTTCAAGGATGGCGGCGACACCACCGCGCTTGCCGTGATTCCCGGCCACCTGAAGATCGATTTCCGCAAGGTCGCCGATGCGGTGGGCCGCCGCAAGGCCACCCTCGCGTCGCCCGACCTCGCGGCCACCGTCACGCGCTGCGTGATGGGTGCCGTGCCGCCGTTCGTGTTCGACTCCAGCGTGACGCTCGTGGTCGATCCCGCACTGGTCGAACGCAACACCGAGATCGCGTTCAACGCGGGCCGCCTCGACCGCTCCGTCGTGCTCGACGCCGCCGACTACGTGCGGATCGCGCAGCCGCTGCTTGCCGACATCACGCGGCCGGAAGCGGCGGACGGCGAGTAACACGCCGGTTGCGCCGTTCCCGAAACCGTCGCATCGATCCGAAACCTGACCGCGAAACCATCATGACCACCACCCGGAAACTCGTGCTGTCCGAACAGGCCTCGCTGATCGAACAGGTGCAGCGCATTGCCGAGGGGCTCGGCGCGATGTTCGCGCCGTTCACCGAGGTCGTGGTTCACGACCTGCGCACGCCGAAGCACGCGATCCTCGCGATCCACAACAACCTGTCGGGGCGCGCAGTCGGCGACCCTGCGACCGAGCTCGGCCTCGCCCGCATCGCGGACGACGATTTCCCGCCCGTGCTCGCGAACTACCCGAACCGCTTCGCCGACGGCCGCACTGCAAAAAGCACGTCGATCGGCATCAAGGATTCGACCGGCCGCTATGTGGCCGCGCTGTGCCTGAATGCCGACGTCACGCTGTTCCGCGGCTTCCAGGGCATGCTGAACCAGTTCTGCAGCACGGACGGCGAAGCCGTCGCGGAAACGCTCGACCCCGCCGGCGCGGATGCGATCCGGCAACGCA
This sequence comes from Burkholderia lata, assembly GCF_000012945.1. Lineage (NCBI taxonomy): Bacteria > Pseudomonadati > Pseudomonadota > Betaproteobacteria > Burkholderiales > Burkholderiaceae > Burkholderia > Burkholderia lata. The sequence continues at coordinate 1,685,136 of NC_007511.1, read as the reverse complement.
TCGACGCATTCGCGATGCGCCTCGCGACGACGCCGCGCGAACTGAAGACCGACCAGCGCCGCGAGCTGATGCAGACGCTGAAGGCCGACGGTTTCCTCGAAGTGCGCCGCGCGATGGAGATCGTGTCGCAGCATCTCGGCGTCTCGCGCGCGACCGTCTACAACGATGCGAAATGACGCAAGCGCGTGGCACGCGCTGCTCTCCTGCTGACCGATTCTCACGACCACCGGGCAACCCATGAATTCTCCGACTCTCCCCACATACGATGACGTGGCCGCTGCCGCGGCCCGGCTCGAAGGCCATGCGCACCGCACGCCGGTGATGACGTCGCGGACGATCGACGAAGCACTCGGCGCGCAAGTGTTCTTCAAGTGCGAGAACCTGCAGCGCATGGGCGCATTCAAGTTCCGCGGCGCGTTCAACGCGCTGTCGCGTTTCGACGCGGAACAGCGCCGCAACGGCGTCGTCGCATTCTCGTCCGGCAACCATGCGCAGGCGATCGCGCTGTCGGCGCGCATGCTCGGCATTCCCGCGACGATCGTGATGCCGCAGGATGCGCCGGCCGCGAAGATGGCCGCGACGCGCGGCTATGGCGGCAAGGTCGTGACCTACGACCGCTACACCGAGGATCGCGAACAGATCGGGCGCGATCTCGCGGCGCAGCACGGGCTCACGCTGATCCCGCCCTACGACCACCCGGACGTGATCGCCGGCCAGGGCACGGCGGCCAAGGAACTGTTCGACGAAGTCGGCCCGCTCGACGCGGTATTCGCGCCGCTCGGCGGCGGCGGGCTGCTGTCGGGCACCGCGCTCGCCACACGCGCGCTGTCGCCGCACGCGACGCTGTATGGCGTCGAGCCGGAAGCCGGCAACGACGGCCAGCAATCGTTCCGCTCCGGCGCGATCGTGCACATCGACACGCCGCGCACGATCGCCGACGGCGCGCAGACGCAACACCTCGGCAACCTGACGTTCCCGATCATCCGCCGCGACGTCGACGACATCCTGACCGCGACGGACGCGGAACTGGTCGACTGCATGCGCTTCTTTGCCACGCGTATGAAGATTGTGGTCGAGCCGACCGGCTGCCTGTCGTTCGCCGCCGTGCGACGGATGAAGGATGCGCTTAAAGGCAAACGGGTGGGTGTGGTGATCAGCGGCGGCAACGTCGATCTCGAGAACTTCTGCGCGCTGGTGTCGGCGCCGGCATGAACGTCGCGGCGCGCATGAATATTCCGTCATACGCGCCGCACTACTCCTTCACGTCGCGTTAAGTTTCGCGCCCTAGACTGATTAGGTTGTCCCGTCGTCAGTCGTGAAGGAGCCACCATGAAATCGCACGCGATCGTCGCCGCCGCCCTGGCGGCTGCTTCCCTTTCGGCGTTCGCTCAACCGGGCGTGACGTCATCCGGTTTCCCCGCTGCGTCGCCGCACGACGCCGTCGCGCAAGCGACGCACCGCTCGCCCGCCGCGTTGCCGCACGCCGGCTTCGTACTCGCGAAGATCGATCAGAACAATACGCCACCCGATCGCGGCGGCGACCCGAGCGGCCGCACGCACGCCGGCACGCACATGTGACGGCGCACGCCGGGCGCGGCTGCCCCGCCCGGCCCTCAGAACGCAGGCAGCGACGGATCGCGTGAAGCGAGAATGTCGTCGGTGCGCCGCTGCAGCGCGCCGTCGATCGTCTCCGGTTGCGGAATCAGCCAGTAGCGCCCTTCCCGGATGCCGTCGAACACCCGCTCGGCGAACGCGTCGGGCGTGAGCCCGTGCGCGTTCAGCATCGAGCGCATCGTGTCGACGAAGCCGCGCACCTCAGGCCGGTCGTGCGCATCGCCGAACGGGTCGTTGAAGATGCTGCTGTGCACGGGGCCCGGCGCGAGCAACGACACGCCGACCGGTGCGCCCAACATCTTCAGTTCTCCGTACAGCGATTCCGTCAGCGCAACCACCGCGAATTTCGTCGCCGAGTAAGGCGACATCAGCGGGCTCGGCAGGAACCCGCCGACCGACGCGGTATTCACGACGCGCGCCGGCACGTTGCGCTCGAGCATCCGCGGCACGAAGCTGCGGATCCCGTTCAGCACGCCGTGCACGTTGATCGCGAAGCTGCGCTCGAAGCGTTCCGGCGTGATTTCCCAGCTGAAGCCGGTCGCCATCACACCCGCGTTGTTGAACAGCAGGTCGACGCCGCCGAAGCGCTGCCAGGCCGCTTCCGCCAGTGCGTCGACGGCTTCCGGCCGGCTGACGTCGGTCGGCACGCACAGGACGTCGGCGTCGAGCGTCGCCGCGAATGCGTCGAGCTTCGCCGGGTCGAGATCGGCCAGCACGAGGCGCATGCCGAGCCCGGCGGCGTGGCGCGCGAGCCCGCTGCCGATGCCGCTGGCCGCGCCGGTGATCACGGCGGTGCCGCCGTCGAAGCGAATCGAATTCGTCATATCAATCAAAGTCCTGTCGGGTCGATGTGGGGATGCGCATACGCGGGAATCACCGGCGGCGGCAGCGCCGTGCGGCCGTCCAGCGAACGCACCGCGAGTTGCTGCGCGAGCGGGAAATGCAGGCTGTGCGTGACGAGGCCCGTGCGTTCGCGCGCCGGCAGGCGGCACAGCGCGAGCGCGGTTTCGGCGAGATACGCGACGTCCTCGGTCGGATAGCCTTCGGGGATGTAGCGCGCCGCGCCCGGCGTGCGGATCGCCGTGCTCGGCGCGACGAGATTCACCGCGATGCCGTCGGCTTCGAGCTCGGCCGCGAGCCCCTGCGTGAAGCGCGACAGCGCCGCCTTCACGGCCGCATAGACGGTCGCACCGCCCACACGCGAGAAATCGTCGAACGGCCGCAGCGGCGGCAGCGCCGTCACCGAGCCGACGTTCACGATCCAGCCGGCGCCGCGGGCGCGCATCAGCGGGATCGCGGCCTGCGCCAGCGCGAACGGAATCCGCAGATAGTGCTCGATCGTCGTGTCGAACATCGTCATCGGCATCGCGTCGACGCACGCGTAGTCGGCCACGCCCGCGTTGTTGACGAGGATGTCGAGGCCGCCGGCGGCTTGCGCCGCGCGCCCGACGAGTGCATCGCGCTCGACCGCGTTCGACAGGTCGGCCGCGAGCGCAATCGCACGGCCGCCGGCCTGCTCGATCAGCGCAACCGTTTCGGCGAGCGTGCCGGCGGTCGTCGCCGATTGCGTGAGGCTGCGCGCCGTCACGACGACGGTCGCGCCTTCGGACGCGAGGCGCTGCGCGATCGCACGGCCAATGCCGCGGCTTGCGCCCGTCACGAGCGCGCACTTGCCGGCCAGTACGCCGGTTCGGGTATCGGTCATCGTTGTCTCCTGTGATGTGCGTGCGGGCCGCTCAGCGGGCGATATCCGCAACATGAAGCACCAGCTTCGTTTTCGCCTCGCCCGTTTGAACGAGATCGAGTGCGCGGGCCGCCTGTTCGAGCGGAAAACGGTCGAAACGCGGCACGCGCAGCGCGCGCTTTTCAAGTAACTCTGCGAGCCGGCCGAGCGTGCCGCCGCTCGGCATCCGGCTGTAGGTCATCGCCGTGCGCAGGCCGCGCCGTGCGGCTTCGGCGGCCGTCGCAGCGAGCCGCTCCGCATCGCCGGCCGCGAGCGTCATGATGTTCACCAGCGTGCCGCCCGGTGCCAGCAGGTCGAGCGCATCGGGCAGCGTGTCGCCGCCGACCGCGTCGAGCACGAGGTCGACACCGCCGGGCGCCCAGGCGCGCAGCGCCGCGGCGATGTCCTGCGCGCGATAGTCGATGCTCGCCGCCGCGCCCAGCGATTCGACCGTCTCGCGGTTGCGCGCCGAACACGTCGCCGCGACGCGCGCGCCGGCCTGCACCGCGAGCTGGATCGCGAACGTGCCGACCGCGCCCGCGCCGCCGTGCACCAGCACGCACTGGCCCGCCCGCAGCCCGCCGTCGTCGAACAGGCCGGCCCACGCGGCCAGCGCAGGCGTCGGCACCGTGGCGGCTTCCGCCAGGCTCAACGCATCGGGCACGCGCACGACCGAGTCGTGGCGCACGGCTACGTATTCCGCATACGCGCCCCAGCGCCCCGCGCCGACGTCGGTCTGCGCGAACACGCGCATGCCGGGTTCGAAACTGTCGACGCCGTCGCCGACCGCTTCGACCACGCCCGCCGCGTCGAAGCCGATCACGAACGGAAACGTGTATTGCATGAATGCACCGAGGTAGCCTTCGCGGCATTTCCAGTCGGCGGGATTGATGCCCGCGTACGCAACGCGGATCAGCACGTCACCGGGGCCCGGCGTCGGTGCCGGCACGTCGGCCATCCGGAACGCGTCGGAATGACCGACGCGGTCGATCAACAAAGCTCGCATCTTCGTGTCTCCAGGGTTGTGTGTTGTCAGCTTGATGTGTGCGGCGCGTCACGCCGCCGTATCGGCCAGCAGGCTCGACGCGAGCGGACAGAACGCATGCGAGATCGCATCGACCGTCCAGTCGGGGCTTTCGGCATCGAACCGGCGATCGACCCAGCCCCAGTGATACGGATGCATCAGGTATTCGCCGACGAGATCGCCGACGTGCGCGAATTCCTGCTGCCACACGTGCGTCCACGCGCCGGGCGTCTCGATCCGGCTCAGCCGCCAGTTGCGGATACCGGGCATGAACGCGGGCATAAGCAACAGCTCGCGTTCGAGCGCGGCGATCTGTGCTGCGCTGGCCTGCGGCCGCGCACGCAGCATCAGCGTGCGCCATACGCCGTCGCGCAACGCCGGTTCGCGCAGGCCGCCGCCGATCGCGCGGCACGCTGCGCCGTCGATGCGCGCGATACCCGGCAGTTGCGCCAATGCGGCGAAGTCCGCTGTGTCGCAGGCCACCGACTCGTCGCGCAGCACGTCGAGCGTGTAGTCGCCCGCGCCCCAACTGCCGTCCAGATTGCGTGCGAGTGCCACGCGTTTCGCACCGGCCAGCGCGTGCGCGGCCTCGTGCAACGCATGTTCGATCGCGCCGGCATGGCAATCCGCCGACACGAATACCTGTGCCGTGTCATGCCGCATGGTCGACCTCCGTCGGCACCGGCAGCGGCGCAGCGGCGTCCGTCATCACATGGCGGCGGCGCACGTCGCACAGCGCGTCGACGGCCATCCAGAAGCCGACCACGTCGGCATCGGTCAACGCGCGCATCCGGTAGTAGGCCGGCGCGTCGGCCACATGCCAGGTCAGCCACAGCGTGCTCGGCTGGCCCGGCACCGCGACGGGCGGCGACACCCAGCGGCCGGCCGCCGTCAGCCCGCGTGCCGCATGGCCCGGCAGGTAACGGTCGCGCAGCAGGGCAAGCACGTCGGGAATGCGCTCGGGCGCGAGCGTGATTTCGTCTACGATCTGGATCATTCGCGTGTCGTCCGTGGTCGTTGGTGACAGGGATGCGCAGCCGGCCTACGCCGTTCCGGCGAGGCCGAAGGCAGTCGGCGTGGATAGCATTCTTGCGTGGCGACGGTCAGCCGACCCCTACCGGCCCGCTCACCGGCCCCTGTCGCAACGCTCAGATCGGGAGACTCATGAAACAACGCGCCATGCCAACCCGCGGCCGCGTCCTGCCGGGCCTCGGCGCGCGCCTGCTGAGCGAACTCACGCGCAGCGGCGCGCCGCCGGCCGATCGCGATGCGCAGCCGCCGCAACCGGCAACGACATCGGGCGATTTCGTCGCGCTGTACCGCGACGCGATCGAACGCCTCGAGGCGCAGGTCGCACGCGGCGACGGCCACCCGCCGATGCGCAAGCGCGAAGTCGATCTGATGTGCCGCTGCCTGCTGAGTTGCGCGACGCTCGCCGACGCGATCCGCTGTGCGCGCGAATTCGGCGAGATGCTGACGCCGCGCGCCGGCGCGCTGTCGCTCACCGTGCGCGACGGGCGTGCGACGTTCCGGATGGATTCGCTGCGCCGCACGCGCAGTCCGGCCGCGTGCCTCGTCGACCTGACGGGGTTGTTCTGCTATCTGCAACTGTTCGGCTGGCTGATCGGGCAGCCGTTGCGGCCGACCGACGTGTGGCTCGGCCATCCGCGCCGCGACGACGCGATGCCGCTGCTCGGGCTGTTCAATGCGCCGGTCGAAGTGGGCCGCAAGACCTACGGCTTCGCGTTCGATGCGGCGCGGCTCGAATGCCGCGTGATCCGCCAGCCGGCCGAGCTCGACGCGTTTCTCGTCGATTTTCCGTTTCGCCTGATCGATGCGGCGCCGGCTGTCGTGTCGTGGGCGCAGCAGGTGCGCGGCTTTCTCGATGCGGCGCTTGCGCACGAGCAGGCGTTGCCGGTGCTCGCCGAGCTGGCCACGTGGCTCGATGTCAGCGAGGCAACGCTGCGGCGGCGGCTGGTGGCCGAGCACACCGGTTATCACGCACTCCGGGAGCAATGTCTCGCCGAAGCCGCACAACGTTGTCTGCGCGAGTCGGACTGGCCGGTCGCGCGGATCGCCGCGCATCTCGGGTTCGGCGGCGAGGAGGCGTTTCGCCGCGCGTTCGTGCGGTGGACGGGTATCGCGCCGAGCCGGTTCCGGCGCGATTGCATCGCAGCGAATCCACCCGTTTCGTCAGACATGAAACGCGGCGCCGACGCATAAAAGAAAGGATTTCGAAAATATTTGCGCGGTAATGACGTTTTTTCGCATCCCCGCGCGGCCGGACAATTGACGCGCCGGAGCGCACGCCATTACCCTTGCGCGCTGATGGTTCCCGGAAACGGGATCAAAAGGGAACGCAGGAGAGGCAGCGCCTCGAATCTGCGGCTGCCCCCGCAACTGTGAGCGGCGAATCCGTGCCACTGCATGCCACTGGGAAACCGGGAAGGCCGGCACGAATCAGGACCCGCGAGCCAGGAGACCTGCCATCGACCCGAGGTCCAAGCAGCCGCACCGGGCGGGGTGTCCCGATGCGCCAACACCGCCTTTGGCGGTGCCCGTTGCATGGACGGCCCGACCTCAGGATCCGCCCGATGTCCACCATTACCGCATCCGCTTCCGCACCGGAAGCGTCGCGCCGGCACGCCGCCGGCATGCACGGCCCGCCCGCTCGCGCGTGCCGCTCCCTGTCGATCGCGTCCGCCGGCATATGCCGCGCCGACGCCCGCGACTGCGGCCCGCTTGGCCCGGTCGCGCGATAGCCCGATCACCGATAACAAAACCGGTGCTGCCGCCGCCCGCCCTCGATCGCCGCATGCGCAGCCCGACAACAACGACAGCCTCATGAAGATTCGACACCTCCTTGCCACGTCCGCCGCGACTGCGCTCCTCTCGCCGCTCGCCCACGCTGCCGGCGACACTGCGGTTTCGCAACCGGCCCCGGCCGCCGACAGCGCCGACCTGCCGACGATCAACGTGACCGACGCGCGTCGGCTGCCCGAGTCGTTCGACCAGCGCTATGCGACGACCCAGGTGCTCACGCGCACCGATCTCGACCGGCTGTCACCGAGCGACCCGAGCATCACGCAGGCGCTCGCGACGCTGCCCGGCGTGACGGTCTCGCAGAACGGCGGGCCCGGTTCGTCCGCGTCGGTCAGCATCCGCGGCTCGTCGGCAAGCCAGGTCGCCGTGTTCATCGACGGCATCCGGATCGGCTCGTCGACCACCGGTATCGCGCCGTGGGCGGACCTGCCGACCGAAGCGTTCGAGCGTGTCGAAGTGATCTCGGGGCCGGCCGCCGCGTCGTTCGGCGCCAATGCGATGGGCGGCGTCGTGCAGCTCTTCACGCGCCGCGCCGCCAACCAGCCGAACCAGACGACCGTGTCGTTCGGCGGCGGGTCGAACAAGACGTTCGACACGCAGCTCCGCACGTCGGGCACGGTGCCGTCGACCGGGCCGCTCGCCGCGCTCGGCGGGCTCACCTACTCGCTCGGCCTGCACTCGTACAACACGGCCGGCATCGATGCGACGCGCCCTTTTGCGTACGGGCATGAGGCGGGCCGCAACCCGTACCACGCGCAGGATCTCGATGCACGCCTCGGCTACGCGCGCGACAACTGGTCGATCTCGACGTTCGCGCTGTATCACCGGTCCGATCTGTCCTACGACAACAGCGGCTATGGGAACCGCCAGCTCGATCATCAACTGACGACCGGCATCGCGTTCCATCTCGACATCACGCCGGACACGCAGTTCGACCAGTCCTTCGGTTATTCGAACGATCGCGGGTTCATCTACGCGAGCGATCCGACCATCCCGACCGACCAGATCAATTCGCAGCGCATCAGCACGTCGACGTCGCTGACGCATCAGGAGCGCGGATTCCATCTGTTCGGGCTGCCGCTGTCGGGCGAAACCAAGCTCACGTACGACTTCACGCGTGAGCAGGCATTCCTGCCGGTCGACATTCCGAACGGCGTGCCGACGCGCAATGATTCCGCGTTCTCGCTGCATCAGTCGGCAACGCTCGGCAGCGTCACGATGTTCCTCGCGGGGCGTCATGAAATCATCGCCGGGCAGTCGGTGAATACGGGTAACGCGGCGCTGTCGTGGGCGATCACGCCGGTGTACACGGCACGCGTGTCGTACGGCAATGCGTTCCGGCTGCCGACGTTCAACGACCTGTATTACCCCGGCTACGGCAATCCGAATCTCAGCCCGGAACGCAACACATCGGTCGAGGCGGCGGTCGATGCGAACACGTCGTACGGTACGTTCACGGCCGCGATCTATGACACGCGAGTCACCAACCTGATCGCGTACAACCCGGCGACGTTCTCGCCGATGAACATCGGTCGCGCGCATATTCGCGGGATCGACCTGTCGTACAAGGGGACGATCGGCCGTTCGACGCCGGTGAGCGTCGCGGTCGGGATCCTGAATCCGCAGGACGAGACCAACGACTCGTGGCTCAACCGCCGGCCGCGCCAGACGGTCAGCCTCAACATCGATCACACGTGGGATGAACTGCACCTGCATGCGTTGAGCACGGGGGCGTCGCTGCTTTATGGCGGCACGACGTTCGACGATCCGGCGAATTCGACCTATCTGCCTTCGTACCTGACGGTGGGCCTGCGCGCGTCGTACCGGATCAATTCGCACGTGACGGTATCGGCGACGGTGTCGAATCTGTTCGATCGGCAGTACATGACCGCGTATGGGTACAACACGCTCGGGCGGACGGCGTTCGGGAAGGTGACTTATACGTTCTGACGGGGGAATGCGACGGCCTTGACGTGCTGAGCGGCGCGGCCCCGGTCGGAACATACGCCGGGGCCCGCCCGATCGGGCTTGCGCAACGGCTGCTTCGGCCGCGAAGCGAACATGGCCGTCTCATCCCAACCGCCACGACTCGACGGCGTCATGCGTCTCCCTGGCCGCGCCTCCTGGACGACGGGTACGCCACGTCGAAAACGTCATCCGGCCTGATGAAGACGACGCGCCTACCGGGGAGGCCCGAACCAGGTGTTCATCGCATTCTGAAGGCCGTCCTGTGTGTCGATACCCGCCCATGCGACGTATCCATCGGGCCGGATCAAAGCGGACGTCGGCGCGGCAACCCGGCCAAGCGCGGGCAGATCCCATGGGCCGTCGTATCGGGCGTGAACCAGTTCGATGCGATCCGACCAACGCGTGATATCGACGCTTCCGGGTACGCCGAGATTCAACAGCACCGGCCGAGCGTTCCGGAGCAGCGCAAAGACGCGCACGGAACCGTCGGCCGTGATCAGATCGAGGTCCGGCATGCGGCGACCGACCAGTGGGTGCCCTTCCCCGAGTGCGTAACAGAGCCCGAGCCCGGACATCTCGGCGGCGACTCGCTTGCGAGGCTCATCCATGCGGAGCCATTCCGCCGCGACTTCACGCAATGCTTCGGTGCTGTCATCGGTACGCTGCAACGCAACCTGCGCCATCGTCGTGCGCAGCACGCGAGCCGCAACCGGATGTTGCTCCGCGTGATACGTGTCGAGCAGCCCGTCGGGCGACGTTCCTTTCACCACCTGGGCCAGTTTCCACCCCAGATTCACCGCATCCAGCACGCCGATGTTGAGGCCCTTTCCGCCCACCGGAGAATGCACGTGGGCAGCATCGCCGGCCAGGAGAACGCGGCCCTTGCGGTAAGTGGCCGCTTGCCGCGCCATGTCCGTGAACCTGGAAATCCACGTCAGGTTATGGGCACCGTAGTCGGTTCCGCATGCGGCGACTAGCGCTTCCTTCAGATCGTCCAGCGTAGGCTCGGCTTTCGCGCCGACCGCCTTTTCGGTCACCATGACGCCGACGGGGCCTTCGGTGGCAAAGACGATCTTGCCGTCGCGAATTTCGTACGCCTCACGGCCGAACGCATGGATGCCCAATGCCGTGCGATGGACGCCCAAGGGCGGCTCCTCGGTCATCTCGCACTCGGCGAGAATACTGCTGGTCGTCGCATCCCATCCTGGAAACTCGATGCCGGCGCTTTTGCGGACGAAACTCCGGCCGCCATCGCACCCGACGAGATAGCGCGCCCGCAGTGGCGCGCGACCGGACAGCTCGATGGTGACGCCCGTGTCGTCCTGCGCGAAACCCGTCAATTCGCAGCTGCGATAGATCGGCACCGCCAGTTCGTCGACCCATCCGGCGAGAATGCGCTCGATGTGTTTCTGGCGCAGCCCCAACACGTAGTTGTGCCGGGTCGGAAAATCGCTGATGTCCAGGCGAATCGACGCAAACCCAGTGACTTGCGCCTTCTGGCCTTCGGCGAGGAACCGATCCACGATGCCGCGTTGATCGAAGATCTCGAGCGTCCGCGCAATCAGCCCGCCGGCGCGCGAACCCGCAAGCGACTGATCGGAGCGGCGTTCGACGATGGCGACATCGACGCCGGCCAGCGCCAGTTCGCCTGCCAGCATCAAGCCGGTGGGTCCGCCTCCGGCGATGACGACCTCATGTTCTGCAACCTGCATCGACCACCTCGCGAAATCAATGTGACGACGCTTGCTTGTCCTTCATCTCGATGAGCTGAATCAGGTTTCCGCAGGTATCGTCGAACACGGCCATGCGGACCGTGCCGGCATCCATCGGGTCCACGAGGAACCTGACGTCCTTCGCGCGCAGTTTCTTGCATTCGGTGTCCAGATCATCGACCTGGAATGAGGCTGCGGGTATGCCGTCTTCGACCAGCGCGTGCTTGAAGGGGCCAACCGCCGGGTGCTCGCTCGGCTCCAGCAGCAGTTCCGTTCCACCGGGCGCTTCACTCGATACGACGGTGAGCCAGCGGTGCTCGCCCAGCGGCACGTCATGTTTCACGACGAATCCGAGGGTGTTCGTGTAGAAGTCCAGCGCCCTGGACTGGTCGTCGACAAAGACGGACGTGACATAGATTCTCATGGGTTGTTTCCTTCCTCGAGATGTCGCTGAAGCCAGATGTCCGCCGCTTCCCGCAGCGGCTGGAGATCGAGAGAATGAATCTTGGTTCGGCCCGACCAGGAGATGCGAACCAGTCCGGCCTTCTCCAGCATGTCGAGATGCTGGGTCACCGCCTGCCGGGAGATGGCTTTTTCCCCCGTTGCGACGGCTACCGCGCAAATCTGGAAAAGCGACTGATCGGGCTGCTCGCGCAACCGATCGATGATCCTGCGGCGGATGGGGTCGGCAAGCGCCTTGAAAACATGGTCAAGCTGTTCGGCGTTCATTGCGCATGATATGCAATGATTTTATTGCATGTCAACCGCAGCGAATCCGGGTTTCACGGGGCGGAGCCGGGTTGCGCCGGCCGACGGCACGGCCCGACCTTCCCGCTCTGGCACCCGCCCGTGGGATTATGATGGCCCGATCGGCAGCCACGGCGTTGCCTGCCCGCGCTTCCCGATGCATTGACCGTCACGCAACGCGCCATCCTGAGCGCAGCGACTGGGGTGAACCATGGATCAAGGCGGAGACTTCATCGTGCGCACCATGTCGGCCGACGAGGTCGCCATGTCGGTCGCATGGGCGGCTGCAGAAGGCTGGAACCCCGGCCTGCACGATCCCGATTGCTTCAGGGCAGCAGACCCGGCCGGGTTCTTCGTCGGCGTCTGGCGCGGCGAACCGGTCGCGTGCATCTCGGCTGTCGCTTACGACGCGCACTTCGGCTTCATCGGCCTCTACATCGTGAAACCCGGGTTTCGCGGCAAAGGCTTCGGGATCCGAACCTGGGAGCACGGCATGCGTTACCTCGGAGACCGCAACATCGGGCTCGATGGTGTCGTGGCCCAGCAGGCGAACTACGGGAAGTCCGGATTCGAACTCGCGTACCGCAACATCCGCTATGAGGGGCGCGTAGACGGCATCGGGTGTGCGCACGTGGCGGCAGCGGCCGACGTGCCGTTCGGGCAGTTGCTTGCCTACGATCGCGAATGCTTTCCCGCGGCGCGCGAGCGTTTCGTCACCACCTGGATCGCGCAGCCGGATGCCGTTGCGCTCGCGACGATCGACGCAGGCCGTGTCGCCGGCTACGGTGTCGTGCGCCGTTGCAAGACGGGCTGCAAGATCGGCCCGCTCTTCGCCGATGACGCAGGCGTTGCCACCGGGCTGTTTCGCGCGCTGGCAGCGCGCATGCCCGGCGAGGTCATCGTGCTCGACGTGCCGGAAACGAACCCGGCGGCCATCGCGCTGGCCGAACGGCACGGCATGACAAGCGTGTTCGAAACCGCGAGGATGTACACGAAGGACGCACCGGCGATTGCGATCGATCGCGTGTTCGGGGTGACATCGTTTGAGCTGGGGTGATCGGCACGAACATGGCGGTGGCCGAGTTCGGAAAATTGACACCGCCATCAAAACTAATACAATTAGCTGCTTGACTAATTTGAGTAGCATTCGCCATGCCACGCGCCGGCATCACCCTGGACAAACTCGTCGAAGCGGGCGCACAGCTCGCCGATGAAACCGGCTTCGAGCACCTCACCGGTGCCGCCCTCGCGCGTCACTTCGACGTCAAGCTCGCCAGCCTGTACTCGCACATCCCGAATTTCGACGACCTCAAGAGCCGCATCGCCCTGTTCGCGCTGAAGGAACTCGCCGATCGCGCGACCGACGCATTGGCCGGCCGCACCGCCAAGGACGCGCTAACCGCACTCGCCAACGTCTATCGCGACTACGCACGCGAGCACCCCGGCCGCTTTGCGGCCGCACGTCACCCGTTGAGTGCCGAACGCGCCGCCGAAAGCGCGGGCGGCCAGCTCGTCAGGATGACGTCGGCCGTGCTGCGCAGCTACGCCATTCCGGAAGGCGAACAGGCGCATGCGATCCGTCTGCTCGGCGGCTTTTTCATGGGCTACGTCACGCTCGAAAGCGCGGGCGGTTTCTCGCACAGCGCACCGGCGTCCGACTCGTCGTGGTCGCGCAGCCTCGATGCGCTGGACGTGATGCTGCGCCACTGGCCTTCTGCCGCATGACTCGCCCAACGTTCAACGGAACCGAATCGATGAAAGACAAACCCGACGGCGTCGTCCTGCCGCGCCGCGTCGTCCCCTTCCCGGCCTCGATCAGCGACGAAGCGCGCACCGCGTTACAACGACTGGTCGGCAGCGATGGCGTGCCGCTGAACGCACTGCACGTGATGCCGGCCCCGGACGATTTCGACGCATGGATACGCGTGAAGGCGGCCGCCGACGCGCACTACGCGGCGGCCGTCGAGCAGCTCGGCGGCTATCTGCGCTCGAGCGTGGAGACGATCCGGGCCGGCGCGGCGGACGTCCATGTCGCCACGCCCGAAGCAGCCGCTTCCGGCGAATGCGCGTACATCGAGCTGCATGGCGGCGCACTGGTGCTCGGCGGCGGCGCCGCGTGCCGCGCCGGCGCGCAGATGCAGGCCGACCGGCTCGGCATTCGATGCTACGGCGTCGACTATCGCCTGCCGCCCGAGCATCCGTATCCGGCCGCGCTCGACGATTGCATCGCGACGTATGCCTACGTGCTGGAGCGCTACGCACCGGAAAACATCGTCATCGGCGGACGCTCGGCGGGCGGCAACCTCGCCGCCGCGATGGTGCTGCGCGCCCGCGACGAAGGCTTGCCGCTGCCGGCCGCGCTGGTGCTGCTGTCGCCGGAAGTCGACCTGACCGAATCCGGCGACAGCTTCGAAACCAACCGCCTCGTCGATGTCGTGTTGCCGTCCTCGCTGATGCCGAACAACCTGCTCTACGCGAACGGCGCCGATCTCGCGCATCCGTATCTGTCGCCGCTGTTCGGCGATTTCTCCGCCGGTTTCCCGCCGACGTTCATCCAGAGCGGCACGCGCGATCTGTTCCTGTCGAACGCGGTCCGCCTGCATCGCGCGTTGCGGCGCGCGCAGGTGCCGACCGAGCTTCACATCTTCGAAGGAATGCCGCATGGCGGGTTCATGGGCGCGCCCGAGGACAGGGAACTGAGCCAGGAAATCGCGCGCTTCGTGCGTGCGCATTTGCCGGCGTTGAATTGAATCCATCCGTTGAGGGTCGACCGATGAACGGCAAACCGCACAAGCACGACATCAGCATCGGCCCGGATCGCTGGATCGAATTCGGCGATCTATCAGGCGGCCACGCGCAGGCGGCCGCAATCGATCCGTCTCTGGCAGAGGTCATGCCGTTGATCGATGTACTGGAGACCCACTGTGTCGCCGAGTGCTGCGGCGTCGACGCATTCGGTTTCTGGCCGGACGAGATCGAGGTTGCGGTGGCCACGCAGGATCGCGATGCGCTGGCGCGACTCGTCGACGATCTGCTGTCGGTGCAGCGTTCGATCGACGCGTTGCCGTCCGAGATCGTCGTCAGCACGCGAATGAACCATTATTTCCGGAAGGCGGTGTTACTCGAGTTGCTCGCACATATCCGGACGACGATCGACGCGATCCGTCGATCGACCTAGATGACACCGCGCACGCCCGCGACGACCTGAATCACGCCGAATACCGCGATCACCGCGGCCGACACGCGCGACAGCCCGTGCATGAACGCGAACGACATCTTCGTGCGCAGCGCGGCGGTCGTGCCGCTCAGGCACAGCCACCACGTCGCGGAACCGATGAACACACCAGCGACCATCAGCGCCACGGCCGGCCACATCGCCCCGTCCCGCGCGCCCGACAGCGGCCCGAGCGCCGCGAAGATCCCGACGAACGACAGGATCGTCATCGGGTTCGACAGCGTCAGGCCGAACGTCGTCAGGAAATCGCGCAGGACGGTCGTGCGCGGCAGGTCGCGCAGCGCCGTCGACGCGGCCGGCGCCTGCCGCGCGACGGTCCACGCCAGCCACACGAGAAACGCGCCGCCGCCGATTTTCAACCCGACGGTCAGCATCGGGAAGGCCGTGACGATACCCGCGATGCCGAGCGCACCGAGCAGGCCGTAGATCGCATCGGCGCACGCGGCGCCGACGCCTGTCGCGAATCCCGCCTGAAAGCCGCGGCTCAGGCTGCGCTGGATGCACAGCATGCCGATCGGTCCGACCGGCACCGCAATCGACAGCCCCATGACGACGGACTTGATGAACAGCATCGCCTGCTCCTTGCGACATGTAACGGGTGGAACAGGCATCGTAGGGAAAGTCCCGTCATCGCTGAATGCGGTTTTTAAGGAAAAATGGCCACTCCGCCTTAAAAAATCCCGCCGCGATGGACGATCTGGACTGGAAGGTACTGACGCTGCTGCAGGCCAACGGCCGCATCAGCTACACGGAGCTGGCGCGCCACGTGCACCTGTCGGTGCCGGCGGTAACGGAACGCGTGAAGCGGCTCGAAGCGGCCGGCGTCGTCGAGGGCTATACGGCCCGGATCAATCCCGCCGCGGCAGGCTATCCGGTCAGCGCCCTGATCGGCATCACGGTGCCGCAACCGGCAAAAGCAAAATTCCTCCGGTTGCTGGAGACGATTCCCGAAGTCGTCGAATGCCATCACGTGACGGGCGCGGACTCCTACATGATGCGGCTCGCCGCGATCAGCATGACGCATCTCGAGCAACTGATCGAACGCATCAACCTGTACGGCGAAACACGCACGTCGATCGTGATGTCGACGCCGCTGCCCGTACGCGGGCTGGCGCGCCCGCCGTCGCAGCGCGACGTCGTTCGCGATTGATGCATCGAGAGGCCCCGTCCGATCCGCTTCCCGCAGGCGATCATCAAGTAATTCTGGTCGGCGGCAACCGGCAGCCGATTTTCGCGTGACCGGTTACCGCCGCGACGATCGAAATCGATCGACTACTTGCCGCCCAGGCCACCCAAGCCGCCCAGCAATCCGCCCACCAACCCCGTAACAGGCGCGAGCGGATTGGAGAGACCACCCAACGGTGAGCCGCCGCCCGTACCGCCCGTGCCGGTCGCGGAACCGTTGTGGACGGTCGCCGGAATGCCGCCAACCACGCTCGTCACCAGGCCGGCGACCGGCACCGCGCCGTTCGCTCCGTTCGGGTTCACGAGGCCGCCCGCGTTGGTCACGGTGTTGCCGACCGCGCGTACGAGTTCGCCGACGCCGCTGACCAGCGGCTGGGGCGACGTGGACGTCACTTTCCATCCCGCCGACGTGATCGCGCCGCCGATCTGCCCAAGCAGGCCCGCGACGGGCTGCCCGAGGCCGGTCGCCGTGCCGACCTGTTGCGTGACCTGGCCGACCGTCGTGACGAGCGGCGTGATCGCGGTGCTGATCGCCTGCGTCGTCTGCTGGACCGGGCCCGACGACAGGGCCGAGCCGAGCATGCTGCCGCCCGTCTTGAGGCCGCCGGCGACGGTGTCGAGCAGGCCGCCGACCGGCGTCGTGAGCGGCGCCAACGGCGACAGCGGGCCGGTGCCGAGCGCCTTCACCGTGTCGCTGAGGCCGGTGACCGGGTTGCTGGTCGAGCCGACGATGGAGCCCAGCCCGGCGACCGTCGTGCCGACGGGGTTCGCCGTGAAGCCGGTTTGACCGATGCCGTTGCTCACGGCGTTCGTCGTGTCGCGGATGATCGTGCCCGCGCCGGTGACCGTGTTGCCGAGGCCGGTGGTCACGCCCTTGGTCGGTCCCGGCGGGCTCGTGCCGGTGATCGTGGCGCCGACGTCCATGACGACCGCGCCGACGGAACTGATGATGCCGTTCGTGCCGGGGGTGCCGCTTGTGCCGCTTGTGCCACTGGTTCCGCTTGTGCCACTGGTTCCGCTTGTGCCACTGGTTCCGCTTGTGCCACTGGTTCCGCTTGTGCCACTGGTTCCGCTCGTGCCACTGGTTCCGCTCGTGCCACTGGTTCCGCTCGTGCCACTGGTTCCGCTTGTGCCACTGGTTCCGCTCGTACCGCTGGTTCCGCTCGTACCGCTGGTTCCGCTCGTACCGCTGGTTCCGCTCGTGCCACTGGTTCCGCTCGTGCCGCTCGTGCCGCTGGTTCCACTGGTTCCGCTCGTACCGCTGGTTCCGCTCGTGCCACTGGTCCCACTCGTGCCGCTGGTTCCGCTCGTGCCACTAGTCCCGCTCGTGCCACTGGTCCCACTCGTACCACTGGTTCCGCTCGTGCCACTCGTACTCGTTCCGATGTTGTTACCGCTCGGCGGCGCCGTCATATCGCTACCGCCACACGCAGCCAGCGTGCAAGCCGTGGCAATGGCAGCGAGCGCCACGTTCGCCTTGATGAAATGATTTTGCATGGAAGCTCCCCGTTCGCTTTTAAGCTCGATCACCTCAATAAGCATCGATCGTGCCATTGCGATCAGCATCAACGACGACTTCACACACACGCCGGACCGCCGCATCCCGACGGCCTTCCCGAGTGCGATGCAGGGCATCCGGGCCCGACCTCGCGACCGTGACCCACCCTTGCGTCACGGGTAACGCGTGCGTAACACGAGGCTCTGCGTTACGTAGCATCGCGCGGCGAAAGATGCAGTCCTGCCGCCGTCGCCATCATTCAAGCACTCGAAACGACACCGTCGCCAACACCTGCCCCCATAATTCACACTCGCCGCCCGAATGGCGCCCCGATTCCCGACAAGGACCGACGATGAACACCCCGCGTGAAGTGCTGAAAGCCGCCGACATCGCGGCGATGGAACCGGACCATTCCGTCCACCCGTTGAACGAGAATGCCGTCCGCCTGAAGCGCTCGCTTGGCGACGCAACCGGGCTGACGCAACTCGGCTTCCATCTGATGACGTTGATGCCCGGACACGAATCGACCGAATACCACCGGCATCTCTACGCGGAAGAATGTGTCTATGTCCTTTCAGGAACCGGCGAGGCAATCGTCGGTGGCCAGACCCATGCGATCGGCCCGGGCGACTTCATGGGATTTCCGCGCGGCGGCGCCGCGCACACGATGCTGAACACCGGCGCGCTGCCGCTGGTCTATCTCGTGGCGGGCGACCGGCCGGAACACGACGTGTGCGACTATCCGAAGCTCGGCAAGCGGCTGTACAAGGCGGGCGCCGACAAGGTTTTCGTGGATCTCGGCACCGCCCCTGCGTGATGCCGGCATCGCCCGGCGAATCTCACACCACCAGCGACGCGACGATCGCGCACCACAACGCAATGGCGCCGCACAGAAACACGCGCCGCGCGACTAACATCCGCCCTTCGTCGTCGGGCGCTTTCATCGGCGAGGTGGCGAGAAACGGCACGCTGACGAGGCACGCGAACCCGGCCAGCGCCGGCAGGATCACGACGTAGTCGCCGAACCGCCACGGCAGCGGCTCGTGCCAGCCCCAGTAGCCGAGAAACAGCATGCCCATCGAAAACATCGTCGCGGCAGCCGAACTAAGCGCGACCACCGATCCCGTCGGAAATTGCATGGGAGCCTCCCCTCGCGCAGCGTGCGCGACGCCGGATCATTATCCCGGCACGCCGGCAAAAAGCACAACGTCGACCGCAACCGACGTCTCGTTGCGCGCCCGTCAGCCGCTCATCTCGCCCAGGATCGCCATGATCTCCTCGGCCAGCAGCAGGCTCGCGAGCCCCCGGCCGTGCTTTTCGCGGCGCATGAGCGCAAGCACGTTGCGGCTGAACGCGCGATCGCGGATCGGCCGGTAAGTCAGGCTCTCCTGACGATATTCCTCGGCGATATCGAATTTACTCAGGAACGCGATGCTTTCGCTTGCGGCGGCAAGACGTTTCATCGTCTCGATCGAATTGGTGCGGAACACGGGCTCGACGTCGATCCCCGCCTCCTCGAACGTATCGGCGACGATGCCGTGCATCAGCATCGAGCGGTCCGCAAAGATCAGCGGATACGACGCGCAGTACGCGAGCGGGATCGACTCCATCCGCGCGAGCGCGTGTTTCGGCGAGATCACCGCGCCCAGGCTCGTATCCATTTCCCACAGGCTTTCGAGCTGCGGCGACGGCGGCAGGTTGAAGCCGAGGCCCAGATCGGCTTCGCCGCTGGCGAGTGCATCGGCGATCTCGCGCACGGACATCACGCGAATCGAAATCTTGATGTGAGGATGCTCCGCGCAGAAATTCGCGGCCGCGGTGGAGGCAATGCCGCTGGCGAGGCCGGTGACCGTCGCGATGATCACCTCGCCCTTCTGCAGCGTCTTGAGGTTGCGGATCTCGGCCTCGACCTGCCGGTACTCCGACATCGTCCTGCGCACGTGCGCCAGCAGGATCTCGCCGGCAGGCGTCAGCCGCAACCCGCGCGGCAGCCGCTCGAACAACGGCTCGCCGATCTCCTCCTCGAGCAGCAGCACATGCTTGTTGATCGCGGACGGCGCGACGTGAAGCTTCTCGCCGGCCGCGCGGATCGAGCCGCACCGCGCGACTTCGTCGATGTAGCGCAGCAATCGTGAATGGAGCATGGCCACGGGTCTCCTGAGTCGGCCCAGCGTACTCGAAAAGCGCACACTCCGTGCAAAAAACGCTGCTTTTTAGAAACGGTGACTTCGGTTTTCATAGGTCCTGTCGCGTTCGCGGGCCGGCGACACACCCCGGCCGCGACGCGCATGTTGCGGCGCCCGCGTTTGCTGCGGCGCAAAAGCAGGTTCAAACCAACCGATGAAAGCGAGACAAGTCATGTACCAAGCAGTCAGCGAGAGAACGGCCGGCACCTCCGGACAACGCGACCAGGTTGCGACGCACTACGACCAGGTGCGCGCGATTTTCGACATTCTCAACGGGAAGAAGGAAGCCGATCTCCTGCTGAAGAACCTGAACATCCTCGACGTGCACAGCGAGACGGTCTACCAGGGCTCGATCCTCGTGTACGACAAGCGCATCGTTGCACTGAACCCCGACGAAACCGCGATCCGGGTGCGCGAGGTGTTCGACGGCGAAGGGCTCTACGCGATTCCCGGCCTGATCGACGCGCATATTCACTTCGACGCGCAACTCGCGCATCCGGCGGCGTTCGCCGAGGCGATCGTGCCGTGCGGCACGACGACGATCTTCTCCGAGTGCCTCGATTTCGTCAGCGCGGCCGGCGCCGAGGCCGTGCCGGCCACCGAGCAGCTGTTCCGCGATCACGACCGCCTGCCGTATCGCGTGTTCGCGTTCGCGCCCGGCAAGAAGACGTCGGTTGAAGTGACCGACGCGCTGCTGAAGATGGACCCGGTGATCGGCCTCGGCGAACTCGCGCACCTGACCTACAGCGTCGGCAACGACGACGACTTCCGCAAATCGGCGCTGGGTCGCGCGAAAGGCGGCTTCATGAACACGCACTGGGGCGTGACGGCGCTGTCGGACATGATGCTGAACTACATGCCGGCGATCGGCGCGTTCGCGAACCACGACGTGTGGAAGGAGGACGACATCGAGAAAAGCGTGCGCTACGGGCTGCAAACGCAGATCAAGTTCGGCGTCGGCAGCCCCGAGGTGATCAAGATCATGCTGCGCGCGATCGTCAAGCGGAAATGGCCGTCCGAGAACTTCCAGCTGTGCGCCGACAACATCTCGGTGGACCGCCTGATGACCAAGGGCCACATGGACTGGATCGTATCGCTGTGCGCGGAGATGGGCATCGATCCGATCCAGGCGATCAAGATGGCGACGCTCTACACGGCGCGCGCGTTCCGGATGGACAACCGCTTCGGTTCGCTGACCCCGGGCCGCTTCGCCGACATCGTGCTGACCGACAGCCTGTCGACGATCAACCCGCGCTACGTGTTCAAGGACGGCGAACTGGTCGCCCGCGACCGCAAGCTGCTGAAGCAGGCCGACGTCGACTATTCGCACATGGTGAAGCAGCCCGTGCCCGGCCTCGGCGACCTGACGCCCGCGCAACTGGATCTCGTGCCGCTGGAAGTCTCCGAAGACGGTACGCAGGCGAAGGTCTACCTGTTCGACGTGTACGGCCGCGGCCACGAAAAGTTCTTCCAGGAAGTGTGGGTGCCGCTGCGCGACGGCAAGGCCGTGCCGGAAGTGGCCGGCGTCGCGCTCAACCGCATCTCGGTCGTGCAGCGTTATGCGAACGGCAAGCGTCACGTGGTCAACGGGCTGTTCAAGGGCGTGTCGATCGAGCGCGGCGCGGTGGCGACGTTCTGGCCGGCACCGAAGGCGTACTTCGTCGCGGTCGGCAACGACAGCGCGGAGATGTGCCACTGCCTGCGGCAGGTCGACTCTTACGTGGGCGGTTGCGTCGTCACCGACGACCGCGTCGTGAAGGCCGTGCTGCCGCTCGACATCTACGGCGTGATGGCGAACATGAGCCTGTCGGACCTGCTCGGCGCGACCCGTTCGATCGACAGCGCGCTGGCAGCGCTCGGCAACCGCAACGAGGGCGAACCGGTGGTGAACAAGCTGCTGACGCTGTTCATCTCGCTCGACCGCTTCGGCTTCATGGCCTGACGCCGGCCCACCGGAGGAGACGACCGGCGGGCGCCTGCGGGCCCCGCCGGCTATGGGAATCGCGGATGGCACCGGCACCTTCGCCCGGGATACCTTCGTGCATTCCCCACGACAGCGCATCGCGCCGCCGCCCACCCGGCGCCCCGACACGCGCGGCAACACGAAGACAACCAAGGGACCACCATGGCGCACCATGCAAGGGAAGCGGAAGTCATCGATACCGGCAGCCTCACCCGGCGCTGGATCACCTATGTCGTCGGCATCTATATCCTCACGCTCGGCATCAGCTTCGCGATCCGTGCCGGCATCGGCATCTCGCCGCAAAGCAGCCTGACCCGGACGATGACGCTCGTCTACCGGCCGCTGAGCCAGGGCACGTACAACTTCATGCTCGAGCTGTTCATGCTGTTCCTGACCTTTCTCGTGCTGCGCAAGGATTTCCGGCCGAAGCACCTCGCGTCGCTGATCCCCGCGTTCGTGCTGGCCAGCTGCCTCGACCTGAACCTGATGCTGACGCGCTCGATCGGCTTCCAGGACTACCTGCCGAAGCTGGGCCTGCTCGCGTTCGCGGATGCGCTGCTCGCGTTCGGCCTGTTCCTGATGATCCGCGCGAACCTGGTGCTGATGCCGATCGACATGTTCGTCAACGCGATCTTCGAGCGCACCGGCTGGCGCTGGGGCGACATCAAGACGAGCTTCGACTGCACGCTGCTGCTCGTCAGCGCGGCGATCGGCCTGGCGTTTCTCGGCAAGCCCGAGTTCATCCGCGAAGGCACGTTCATGAACGCGATCCTCGTCGGCCAGTACATCAAGCTCTATTTCTTCCTGTTCAGGAAGGCCAGGGGCGTGACCGCGTCGCTGCAGCGGCGATCGCTGGAGCACCGCCCCAACTAGCGCCCGCTTGCGGCAACCGGTGTCGCGGCGCAACCGCGGGCACCGGTTCATGCGCGGAGTCCGCGCCTCCCCTTGCACGGCATGGCGACGCCGACGCCTCGTTCGCGGCGTCCGCCTGCGCGCGCCATCAGAAAACACGACAGAGCGAAGAGAACCCATCATGCCGATGAACCGCATTTGCCTCGCCACGCTGAACCGGATCTTCCGCATTGCCGCCCCCGTCGCCGCGCTGACGATCGGCGCTCACGCCCACGCGCAATCGACGGTGCAGCTGTACGGCATCGTCGACGCATGGGCCGGCTACCAGCGCGTGCCCGGCAACCCGGGCGCCGCGCAACTGGGCGGCGGCGGGCTGTCGACGTCGTTCTGGGGCTTCGGCGGCCAGGAGGATCTCGGCGGCGGCTACAAGGCCGTGTTCGCGATCGAAGGCTTCTTCCGCCCGCAGAACGGCCGGTTCGGTTCGTTCGACGGCGACCCGACCTTTTCCCGAAACGCCTACGTCGGGATCGCCTCGCCGTACGGCGCGCTCGCGCTCGGGCGGCAGAGCAGCCTGCTCTACCTGCAATCGGCGAAATTCAATCCGTTCTACGCGTCGTTCACGTTTTCGCCGACGATCGTGCAGCTTTACTCCAGCCTCGGCACCTATCCGGGCTTCCCGACCGACCAGGGGATACCGGGCGGCACGTCGTGGAGCAATGCGATCCAGTATTCGACGCCGGATCTCGGCGGATTGAGCGGCGCGGCCATGTACGCGCTCGGCAACGAGGCGGGCGAGAACGGCGCGAAGAAATTCGCGGCGCAGGCGCAGTTCACGCGCGGCGCGCTCGCGCTCGGGGCCGTCTACCAGTACCTGAACTTCAGCGCCGCGCCCGGCGATCTCGGCAAGCTGCTGAAGGGCTTCAGGAGCCAGACGACCGCGCAGCTCGGCGCGTCGTACGACCTGCGCATCGTGAAGCTGTTCGGCGAATACACGTATGTCGCCAATACGCTCGCGGGCGGCAATTTTCACGTGAACATGCTGCAGGGCGGCGTGACGATTCCCGTCGGCATCGGCCGGATCCTCGCGTCGTATGCGTATTCGCGCGACAACAGCGCGCTCGACCAGGCACGCAGCACCGCATCGATCAGCTACGACTATCCGCTGTCGAAGCGCACCGATGTCTATGCGGGGTACCTGTACGACCACGTGTCGAACCTGTCGACCGGTTGCACCTACGGCGCGGGGATCCGGACGCGGTTCTGACTGCTCCGGTTGCACGGCCTGGCGGCGCCACGCCGATGATCGTTGTCACGGATTGACAGCGACCGGTTTCGCGTGAAAGAAGCGCCAGCCGTCAACCCGGCTTCTTCGTGGCCTGCATGACGGAAATCCAGCCCACCACCGCCGCGGCGACCCAGCAGCACGCGATCATCAGGTCGAGATCCATCCAGCCTTCGAAATTCGTGCTGTTTTCGAAAACGCAGCGCTGATGGCCCCTGACCCACACGCAGCCACTGATGAACTGCTGGATGTGCATATAAACGCTGTAGACGGCAAAAGCCGACGCAATGACTGTGAGCCGCAAACGGACGTTCTTTTTCATGTGACGCAGATGCCGGTGGGAAAGCCTGTGCCGATCTTACGGCAACCGCAACCTGCCCGGCAATCCGTCGCATCCTGGGTCGCCCGGTTGCCCGCGGCTCACCCGTCGATTCGCCGGATCGTCCTCAGGCAGTCAGCCGCCAGCTGCTGATAGATCCGCGTGCCGTTCGCCTTCGCGTCGATCTCCGCGTCGCTCAGCCGCCGCACGACGCGCCCCGGCATGCCCGCGAGCAACACGCCGCGCGGCACGTCGTAGCCGGCCTTCACGAACGCGCACGCGGCGACGATCGTCGTTGCGCCGATCGTCGCGCTGTCCATCACGACCGCATTCATCCCGATCATCGTGTCGGGCTCGAGCGTCGCGCCGTGCACGATCGCGCCGTGGCCGATGTGGCTGTTGACGCCGAGCCGGCACGTCTCGCCGATCCCGACGTGCAGCACGCAGCCGTCCTGCACATTGCTGCCGTCTTCGACGACGATCGCGCCGAAGTCGCCGCGCAGGCTCGCATGCGGGCCGATGTAGCAGCGCGCGCCGATCGTCACGTCGCCGATCACGACCGCGCTCGGATCGACATACGCGGACGGATCGACGCGCGGCCGCATCCCGTTGAATTCGAACAGCGGCATCGGTCAGAGCGCCGCGGCCGCTTCCGGCACGAGCGTGAACAGGTCACCGACGACACCGTAGTCGGCCACGCTGAAGATCGGTGCTTCCGGATCCTTGTTGATCGCGACGATCACCTTCGAATCCTTCATGCCGGCCAGGTGCTGGATCGCACCCGAGATGCCGACCGCGATGTACAGCTGCGGTGCGACGATCTTGCCGGTCTGGCCGACCTGGTAGTCGTTCGGCACGTAGCCGGCGTCGACTGCCGCGCGCGACGCGCCGAGTGCCGCCTGAAGCTTGTCGGCCAGCGGCTCCAGTACCTTCGTGTAGTTCTCGCCGCTGCCCAGGCCGCGGCCGCCCGACACGATGATGTTCGCGCTGGTGAGTTCCGGGCGGTCCAGCTTCGTCACTTCGCGGCTCACGAACTGCGATTTGCCGGTATCGACCGCCGCTTCGATTTTCTCGACCGTTGCGTTGCCGCCTTCCGCTGCTACCGGATCGAAACCCGTCGCACGCACCGTGATGACCTTGACCGGATCGCCCGACTGCACCGTCGCGATCGCGTTGCCCGCGTAGATCGGACGCTCGAACGTATCGGCCGATACCACGGCCGTGATCTCGGATATCTGTGCGACATCCAGCTTCGCGGCGATGCGCGGCGCGATGTTCTTGCCGTAGGCCGTGGCCGGCACGACGATGTGCGAGTAGCCGTGCGCAACGTTCATCACCGTCGCTTCGACGTTCTCGGCCAGACCGTCAGCCAGCTGCGGCGCATCGGCCAGCAGCACCTTCGACACACCCGAGATCTTCGCTGCCGCATCGGCGGCAGCCTGTGCGTCGTGTCCCGCGACGAGCACATGAATGTCGCCGCCGCCAGCGGCATTGAGCGCCTGTGCGGCCGCAACGGCATTCAGCGTCACGGCCTTGATCGACGCGTTGCCGTGTTCCGCAATCACCAGAATCGTCATTTCCTTGCGTTCCCTGTTACAGCACCTTGGCTTCGGTCTTCAGCTTCGCGACCAGCGTCTGCACGTCCGGTACCTTCACGCCGGCCGCGCGCTTCGGCGGCTCGTTCACCTTGAGCACCTTCAGGCGCGGCGTCACGTCCACGCCGAGGTCGCCGGGCTTCACGACTTCCAGCGGCTTCTTCTTCGCCTTCATGATGTTCGGCAGCGTCACGTAACGCGGCTCGTTCAGGCGCAGATCCGTGGTGATGACGGCGGGCAGTTGAAGCGACAGCGTTTCCGCCCCGCCGTCGACTTCACGCGCGACCGTCGCACGGGCGTCGGCCACCACCACCTTCGATGCGAACGTCGCCTGCGGCAAACCCGCCAGCGCAGCCAGCATCTGCCCGGTCTGGTTCGAATCGTCGTCGATCGCCTGCTTGCCGAGGATCACCAGTTGCGGCTGCTCCTTGTCGACCAGCGCCTTCAGCACCTTCGCGACACCGAGCGGCTCGACGCTGTCAGTCGCTTCGACGAGGATCGCGCGATCCGCGCCGATCGCGAGCGCCGTGCGCAGCGTCTCCTGCGCCTGCACGACGCCGACCGACACGGCGACTACTTCGGTCACGACGCCGGCCTCCTTCAACCGCACGGCCTCTTCCACCGCGATCTCGTCGAACGGGTTCATCGACATCTTCACGTTCGCGATGTCGACGCCCGTCCGGTCGGATTTCACGCCGACCTTCACGTTCGCGTCGACCACGCGTTTCACTGCCACGAGCGCTTTCAACTGCCTGTCTCCTGTTCCGTTACGTGCGCCGCGCCGCGTCAGCGCGCGGTAAAGCCGCCGTCGATCACGAGCTCCGCACCCGTCACGTAACGGCCTGCCGGCGACACGAGATACAGGATGCCGGCCGCGATATCGCGCGGGCTGCCGATCTTCGCCATCGGCACGTTGGTCTGCATGTACTCGAACGCACGATCGGGGTCCTGCCCCATCTGGCGGAATGCGTCCTCGAGCATCGGCGTGCGGATATAGCCGGGATGCACCGAGTTCGCGCGGATGTTCTTAGCCGCGTACAGCATCGCGTCGACCTTGGCCATCATCCGTACCGCGGCCTTCGACGCGTGATACGCGGGCACGTCCGGCCCGCCGACGATCCCGTACATCGACGACAGGTTCACGATCGAACCGCCGCCGGCCGCGTCGATATGCGGAATCGCGGCACGCGTGCACAGGAACACGCCGTTGACGTTCACGTCCAGCACGCGCTGCCATTGCGCGAGCGTGAGCTCGTGCGTCGGCACGTTGTGGCCTTCGATGCCCGCGTTGTTCACGAGCACGTCGAGGCGCCCGAAGTGCGCGACGATCTCGCCGAACACGCGCGCCACATCGGCCTCGTGCGTGACGTCGAGCGACCAGAACGCGGCCTGGCCGCCCTGCGCGCGGATTTCCTCGACCAGCGCTTCCGCCGGTTGCGACAGCACGTCGAGAATCGCGACGCTCGCGCCGGCGGCGGCCAGCGTGCGCGCGGTCTCCGCGCCGATGCCGCGCGCACCGCCGGTGATCGCGGCCACCTTGCCGCGCAGGTCGAACAGGTCTTCGATGAGCTTCATGTTGTCTCCATGTATGGGTTCAGACGGGCCGCCCGCATCGAGGCCGGCCGTCAAGGGTATCCGGCGTTATCGCGTATTCCGCGTCGCAAGAAAATCGAGGCATTCCCGATTGAAATAGTCGGCGTGTTCCACCATCACCCAGTGGCCGCACCGGTTCATCAGCACGAAACGCGCATCGCGGCAGCGTTCGAGGAACTTCAGCGCGCCGCCGACCGGATTGAAGCGGTCGTCCGTGCCCCAGAAACCGAGCACCGGCGTACGCAGGTCGCCGAGCGCGTCGGTCAGGTTCGGCACGCTCATCGTCGACAGCACTTCGGTCGGCTGTTCGACGCACACCTTCATCCGCTCGGCGACGAGCGCGTCGGTGACGATCGCCGGGTCGTGCACGAGCAGCGTCAGCAGTTCGCGCATCGTGTCGTCATTCATCTGGCGATTGGTGAACAGCTTCACCATCCGCTGGATGCCTTCCATCCGGAAATAAGTGTCGCGATCCTCGACGCCGCCCGGCGCCATCATGATCAGCCCGTCGACTTCGTCCGGATAGTCGAGCGCGTACTTGAGCGCAATCGCGCCGCCGAGCGAGTTGCCGAGCAGCACCGCCGGCCCGATGCCGAGCGCGTTCAGCTGTGCATGCAGCGCGCCGACGAAGAAATCGAGCGTATAGGCGACGTCGGACGGCTTCGACGACTGCCCGTAACCGGGCAGGTCGACGACGATCGCGCGATAGCCGGCCGCCGCGAACGCGGGCACGTTGTGCTTGAAGTTGCTGAAACCGCTGGCGCCCGGGCCGCTGCCGTGGATGAACACCACGGGCCGGCCTTCGCCCGCCTCGTAGTGGTGCAGGCGCAGGCCGCCCGGCACGTCGGTGAAGATGCCGGCCGGCGGCGTCGTGGGGATCGTCATCGCGGGTTGTCTCCTTCGTCGTTCGATGGATGTCTGCCACGATGATTGCGCCGCCGGCGCCGGCCGGCATCATCCTTTCAGACTACGAAGCCGCGCGCGCTTCTTCCTATCATCGGCCCACCGAAACGGAGGCAACGATGAACGGATTCGACTACAGCGGCAAGACGGTGCTCGTGACAGGTGGCACCAAGGGCATCGGGCGGCGTATCGCCGAACGGTTTCTCGCGGCGGGGGCGCGCGTATTCGTCTGCGGACGCAGCGCGCCCGACACGCCGCCGTCGGCCGCTGGCCGCACGGCGACGTTCGTCGCGGCCGACCTGCGCGACATCGAACAGGTCGACGCGATGCTCGCGACGATCCGCGATGCGGCGGGCGGGCTCGACGTGCTCGTCAACAACGCGGGCGGCTCGCCGTTCGCACTCGCGGCCGATGCGTCGCCGCGCTTCACCGAATCGATCGTGCGGCTGAACCTGATCGCGCCGCTGCAGCTTGCGCAGCGCGTGAACGCGGTCATGCAGCCGCAGCCCGACGGCGGCGTGATGCTGTTCATCGCGAGCGTCAGCGCGTCGCGTCCTTCTCCCGGCACGGCCGCGTACGGCGCCGCGAAAGCGGGCCTCATCAACGCGGTCACGTCGCTCGCGGTCGAGTGGGCGCCGCGCGTGCGCGTGTGCGCGATCAGCCCGAGCCTCGTGCAGACGGAATCGGCCACCGAAGGCCACTACGGCGACGGCGATGCGCTCGACGCGATCCGCGCGACGATTCCCGCCGGACGACTCGCGACCCCCGACGACGTCGCGTCCGCATGCCTGTTCCTCGCCTCGCCGGAAGCGTCGTACACGTCGGGCGCGAACCTGCGGCTCGACGGCGGCGGCGAGCGGCCCGCATTCCTGTCGGCCGCGCAGGCAGCCGCGCGTTGATGCACGCAGGGCAATCGGCTCAGCACGAATCGTTGTCAGTCCTAGGGAAGTCATCTAGTTCATTTTGACGATTCCCTGCTACCGCGATCTCCCTACTCTGCCTCTCACGACAACACACACAGTCGACCGTCGTCGATACCCCCAAGAGGAGACACCATGCATCAACGGATTTCGCGCCGTACCGACAAGCGGGCAACCGCCACGCTGTCGACGCTGGCCGCCGCGCTGCTGACGTGCGCCGTGCCCAGTGCACACGCAGGCAGCACGATCGAGCTGGGCGCCGACACGACGCTGGACTACACGTTCACGCTCAGCTACGGCCTCGGCATGCGCACCCGCGCACCGAGCGGCAATCTCCTCACGCCGGCGAACATCAACGGCGACGACGGCGACCGCAACTTCGCGAAGAACAAGCTGATCGAGAACCAGGTCAGCCTGCTCGGCGAAGTGAACCTGAAGCACGACGACTGGGGTGTGTTCGTGCGCGCCGACACGTTCTACGACCAGGCGTATCACCGTCCGAACTACAACGATGCGCCGGGTACCGTGAACCAGTCGGGGCAGTACAACAACTTCACGAGCGATGCGCGCTACTGGTCGGGCGGCCACACGACGCTGCTCGCCGCGTATGTGTACAACACCTTCAAGATCGGCTCGACGAGCCTGAACGTGAAGGTCGGCGACCAGGTCGTCGCGTGGGGTGAAAGCCTGTTCTTCCCGAACATCGCGGGCGCACAGGGGCCGTCCGACGCGACCAAGTCGTACATGGCCGGCGCCGAGGTGAAGGACATCCTGCTGCCGGTGCCGCAGATCTCGACGCAGTGGCAGATCACGCCGAACTTCAGCCTGCTCGGCTACTACCAGTTCTCGTACCAGCAGAACCGGCTGACCGCGCCCGGCACGTACTGGAGCTATTCCGACGTCACGGGCCCCGGTGCGCAGTACATCATCGGCCCGGGCGGGATGATCATTCCGCGCGGCCCGGACGACAAGCCGAGCGCCCGCAACCAGTGGGGGATCGGCGCGCGCTTCCGCGTACTCGGCGACACCGAGCTCGGCCTGTATCACCTGCACTACAACGACATGAACCCGAGCGTCGTCACGACCTACTTCCCGACGCTCCAGTACCAGCAGACCTACTTCAGCAACATCAAGCTGACCGGCGCGAGCTTCTCGACGCAGGTCGGCCCCGTGAACGTCGCGGGCGAAGTGTCGTACCGCCAGGGCGCGGCGGTGCTCGTCAACACGCCGACGGGCCCGCAGTCGACCCGCGCGAACGTGCTGCAGACGAACCTGTCCGGCATCTACTCGATCGGGCCGAGCTTCCTCGCGAATTCACAGTCGCTGATCGGCGAACTCACGTACGTGCATGCGGGCAGCATCTCGGAGCTCGACGGCTCGACCACGCTCGCGAATTCGCGCAACGCGCTCGCGATGGAGATCGCGTGGACGCTCAGCTACAAGAACGTGTTCAACGGATGGGATCTCGACGTGCCGTTGACCTACACGCACGACCTGACAGGCACGTCGCCGCTCGCCGGCGCGCTCGGCTCGCTGACGGGCCAGGGCGACCACCGCGTGACGGCCGGCGTGACGTTCACGCGCCTGAGCAACCTGCAACTGTCGCTCGTCTACGCGAAGTTCCTCGGCTCGCCGAACCCGGTCACGCGCCCGCTCTCGGATCGAGACTACGTGCTGGCCACGGCGACCTACCACTTCTGAGCGGCCCGGCCGCTCGTTACTTAGCAAGAAGAGGATTGATATGAAACGCATTCATCTCCCCCTCCTGCGCGCGTCGGTGATGGCCGCGTGCGCGGTCGTCGCGACAGCGTCGTTCCCGAAGGTCACGCCGGACGACCTGAAGGCGCTCGACGGCCCGCTGACGCCGATGGGCGCGGTGCGCGCCGCGAGCAAGGACAGCAGCGTGCCCGAGTGGTCGGGCAAGTGGCTCGGCACGCCACCGGACGTGCAGTACAAGCGCGGCAGCCGCTACCCCGATCCGTTCGCGAGCGACAAGCCGGTCGCGACGATCACCGCGGAAAACATGGCGCAGTACGCCGAGCACCTGACCGACGGGCAGAAGGCGATGTTCAAGCGCTACCCGACCTCGTTCAAGATCAACGTCTACCCGAGCCATCGCGACTTCCGCTACGCGGATTCGGTCTACAAGGACATCCGCGCGTACTCGCCGGATTCGACGATGACGGCCGACGCGAACGGCCTCACGAATGCGCCGCCGACGGTGCCTTACCCGATCCCGAAAACCGCTGCCGAGCTGCTGTGGAACCAGCGCTTCTCGTCGGCGATCGGCGCCGAGCAGGCGACCTACGACCAGGCGGTCGTGTACTCGGACGGCAACATCGCGTGGGGCAAGGTGCGCTACGACATCTACTCGCCGCGCAACTCCGGCAAGTTCGACGTGAAAAGCGACCTGAACAACCGCACGTACTACCGCAACGCGACGGAGCTGCCGCTGTCCGACCGCGGCTCGCTGATCGTCGGCTTCACGAACTGGGACAAGGCCGGCGCGGACAACTCGTCGCGCACGTGGATGTACAACCCCGGCACGCGGCGCGTGCGCCAGGCGCCCGAGTACGGCTATGACCAGCCGCAAGGCCCGGGCGGCTTCCGCACCGTCGACGACGACCGCCTGTACAACGGCCCCGGCGACCGCTACGACTGGAAAATCGTCGGCAAGCGCGAGATCTACGTGCCGTACGACAACTACAAGGCGATGGACAGCTCGGTGAAGTACGCGGACCTGCTGACCAAGGGCCACGAGAACCCGTCGTATGTCCGCTACGAGCTGCATCGCGTGTGGGTGCTGCAGGCGACGCTGAAGAGCAACTACCGTCACCAGTATGCGAAGCGCGTGCTGTACATCGACGAGGATTCGTGGATGACGCTGCTCGCCGACAACTACGACGCGCGCGGCCAGCTGTGGCGCACCAACGTCGCGACGACGCTGTACGCGTATGACGCGAAGGTGTTCTACCCGGGCGTCGTGTTCTATCACGACCTGATTTCCGGCGCGTACATGGCCGACCGCCTGACGAACGAAGGCCCGATGCCGAAGCTCGACAACAGCCCGCAGTTCAACGAGGCGTACTTCTCGCCGGACGCGATTCGCAGTTCGGGTAACTAAGCAACCTGTCGACGCGGCTCGCCCGCGACCGACGCGCCGGAGCCTCCGCTCCGGCGCCCGACGCCGCCCGCGACGGCGGCCTTTTCCATTCGATTCATTCGAGATTCGAGGGCCTTTTCATGTCTTCCCGCCTGCATACGACGCTCGGCGACGAACTGTACGCCGCATGGCATGCGCGTGCGCCGGTCGCACCGCTGTCGAGCCGCCCCCGCCGCCTGTCGCTCGACGATGCCTACCGCATCCAGCAGCGTTTCATCGAACGCCGCGTCGAACACGGTGAGGCTGTGGTCGGCAAGAAGATCGGCGTGACGAGCCAGGCCGTGCAGGACATGCTGAACGTGCGCCAGCCCGATTTCGGCATCCTGCTGTCCGGCATGCACTACGCGGCCGGCGAAGCGATCGCCGCCGATTCGCTGATCGCGCCGCGCGCGGAGGGTGAAATTGCCTTCATCCTCGCGCGCGACCTGCGCGGCCCCGGCATCGACCGCACCGACGTGATCGCCGCGACGGCCGCTGTCGCGCCCTGCTTCGAGATCGTCGACTCGCGCATCCGCGACTGGGCGATCCGCATCGAGGACACCGTCGCCGACAACGCGTCGTGCGGCGTGTACGTGCTCGGCGACGCGCGCGTCGATCCGCGCACGCTCGACCTCGCCGCGTGCGAGATGACGATCGAGAAAAACGGCGAGCCCGTCGCACAAGGGCGCGGCGACGCGGCGCTCGGCCACCCTGCCGACGCGGTCGCGTGGCTCGCGAACACGCTCGCCGCGTACGACGTGCCGCTGCTCGCCGGCGAGATCGTGCTGTCCGGCTCGCTCGCGAAACTGATTCCGGTCACGGCCGGCGACGCACTGTCGATGCATATCTCCGGCATCGGCAGTTGCGACGTCCGCTTTATCTAAAGGAAGAATCCTGATGAAGAAAATCAAATGCGCACTGATCGGGCCCGGCAACATCGGCACCGACCTGCTCTACAAGCTGCGCCGCTCGACGGTGCTCGAACCCGTGTGGATGGTCGGCGTCGATCCGGCGTCCGACGGCCTCGCGCGGGCCCGCGAGTTCGGCCTGAAGACGACCGACAAGGGCGTCGACGGGCTGCTGCCGCACGTCGCCGCCGACGAAATCCGCATCGCATTCGACGCGACCTCGGCCTACGTCCACCGCGACAACTCCGACAAGCTCACCGCGCTCGGCGTGAAGATGATCGACCTGACGCCCGCCGCGATCGGGCCGTACTGCGTGCCGCCGGTGAACCTCGACGCGCACCTCGACAGCGCGCAGACGAACGTGAACATGGTGACCTGCGGCGGCCAGGCGACGATCCCGATGGTATACGCGGTCTCACGCGTGCAGCCGGTTGCGTACGGCGAGATCGTCGCGACCGTGTCGTCGCGCTCGGTCGGCCCCGGCACGCGCAAGAACATCGACGAATTCACGCGCACGACGTCCGGCGCGATCGAACAGGTCGGCGGCGCTCGCAAGGGCAAGGCGATCATCGTGATCAACCCGGCCGAGCCGCCGCTGATCATGCGCGACACGATCCATTGCCTGACCGACGGGCCGCCCGACGTCGACGCGATCACCGCGTCCGTGCATGCGATGGTCAAGGAAGTGCAGCGCTACGTGCCCGGCTACACGCTGAAGAACGGCCCGGTGTTCGACGGCAATCGCGTGTCGGTCTTCATGGAAGTCGAAGGGCTCGGCGACTACCTGCCGAAGTACGCGGGCAACCTCGACATCATGACCGCCGCCGCGGCCGCCACGGCCGAGCGTTTCGCCGAACAGATGCTGGCCGCGACGGCCGCTACCGCTTGAGTTGAGGAGCCACGCAATGTCACTTGCAGGCAAGAAGATCACCGTCCACGACATGTCGCTGCGCGACGGGATGCACCCGAAGCGCCACCAGATCACGCTCGACCAGATGCGCAACATCGCGCGCGGGCTCGACGCGGCCGGCGTGCCGCTGATCGAGGTCACGCACGGCGACGGGCTCGGCGGTGCGTCGGTCAACTACGGGTTCCCCGCGCATACCGACGAGGCGTACCTGAGCGCCGTGATTCCGGAGCTGAAGCAGGCGAAGGTGTCGGCGCTGCTGCTGCCGGGCATCGGCACCGTCGAGCACCTGCGCATGGCGCACGAACTCGGCGTCGGCACGATCCGCGTCGCGACGCACTGCACCGAGGCCGACGTATCGGAGCAGCACATCGGCCTCGCACGCACACTCGGGCTCGATACGGTCGGCTTCCTGATGATGGCGCACATGTCGTCGCCGGAGCAGCTCGTCGTGCAGGCGAAGCTGATGGAATCGTACGGCGCGAACTGCATCTACATCACCGATTCGGCCGGCCACATGCTGCCCGACGACGTGACTGCGCGCATCAGCCAGGTGCGCGACGCGCTGAAGCCGGAGACGGAACTCGGCTTCCACGGCCACCACAACCTCGCGATGGGCGTCGCGAACTCGGTCGCGGCGGTGGCCGCCGGCGCGAACCGGATCGACGCGGCCGCGGCCGGCCTCGGCGCCGGCGCCGGCAACACGCCGATGGAAGTGTTCGTCGCGGTGTGCGACCGGATGGGGATCGAGACGGGCGTCGACGTGTTCGCGATCTCGGACGTCGCCGAGGATCTCGTCGTGCCGATCATGGACGCGCCGATCCGCCTCGACCGCGACGCGCTGACGCTCGGCTATGCGGGCGTCTACTCGTCGTTCCTGCTGTTCGCGAAGCGCGCGGAAGCGAAGTACGGGATTCCCGCGCGCGACATCCTCGTCGAGCTGGGCCGGCAACGGCTCGTCGGCGGGCAGGAAGACATGATCGAAGATGCGGCACTGACGATGGTGCGGGCGCGGGAGGTAGTGGCGTAATCGACGTACTCGACGCGGTATCGGGTTGCTCGCCCGATACCGCGTCGATCATGCGGAACGGGGCGCGATGCGCCCCGTTTCTTTTCTGCGTGCGCCGGTTATTGCACCGGCTCCGCCGACGGCATCGCGAACGTCCCTTGCAGCACGCTGCCGGTCGGCTCGTAGGCGCGCGCGAACAGCGTGAACGGCCGGCCGTCGGCCGGCGTCGGCAGCCAGTTCGCTGCCGACGCGCCATCGGGGCGCGCCGCCTGCAGCACGATGTCGATACTGCCGTCCGGATTGACGGCCAGGCCGCGCGTGTGGCTGCTGATCTGGTATCGGCCGATCGGGTTGGCATTCAGGAACTGGCCATCCGGGTCGACCGCGTACAGCGACACCGACCAGAACGCGTTCGACGGAATCCCGCCCGGCGGCAGGCGCAACCGATAGCGGCGGCTGCCGAGCAACGGCTGCGCGTGCGCATCGCGGAACGTGATCCAGTAATTGGCTTCGTCGCGGCTCACGCCGAGAATCCCCATCCCCATCGCCAGGGCGAGCGCACGCAACGGGTAGTCGCGCTGTTCGGTCGTGCCGAGCTTCGAACCCGGCGGGTTGTAGTTGATCCAGCCGTGCGATCCTGCCGCCGCGAGGTAGGTCTTCACGAACTGCTGCTCGAGCGCCGGATAGGCCTCCTTCCACGCCGCGCGGACATCGTCCGGCAGTCGATCCCACGCACATTCGGCACCGCAGATGCCGATGCGGCGATACCGTTCGACCAGCGCACGGTCGTGCGCGGGCGGCGGATCGAGCGCGAGCATCTGGTTCGCGATCGCGACGAAGTTCTGCGCATCGTCGTCGCGCGGCTGAATGCGTGACGGGCCATGCGTGCTCACGTCCGCGGCGGCACGTTCGGGCGTGATGCGGAACCCGTCCTGCACGGCATTGGCGGCCGCGAGATCGGCCGGCCCGTCAACCGCGACACGCAGGTTGACGTACACGTCATTGGCCGGCGCACGAACCAGCCGCACCCCATCCGGAACGGCCCCTTTCCAGCCGGGCCCGACCAGCAGGTAATGCTGCGGCGCGGTGCCTGTCGTGCGGTGCCCCGCATAGAAAAACGTGTTCGAGTAGAAATCGATCAGCGTCAGGACCGTATAGCGCCCGGTCGTGTCGGGCGTATCGATCGTGACCGGGCCGCGCGCGAGATCGATCCAGGCGGTCGAATACAACGCGTCGACGATCGGCGAATTGGCCCACCGGTCGTCGGGCGTGGCGATCTCGCGCGCGTGTGCAAACCGGCTCAACGTCGTGCTGGTACGCGCGCCGGTCGTTTCCAGCGCCGTCCAGCGGTACTGCGACAGCTTGAACAGCGGAAACGCGTAGTCGTAGGCTTCGCGGATCAGCGTGCCGGTTGCCGGCTCGTCCGCGCGCGCGGCCGGCGCGGACAGCACGGCCGACACGGCGACTGCGGTGGCACAAACGATGCGCCTGGTCAGTGGACGACGGGTGAAAGGCGCGTAGCGGGAGAACGGGGCCGAACCAGGCGGCTTGCGGGCGGACAGTGTCATGCGGGTCCTCTGTCGATGGTGACGGGGGCGGGAGTGGCGCATACGCGCCGTGACAGACCCTATCGCCCGCGTATCGGCGCCGAATCGTCCGATCGGATGAACGACTGCCCGGCATGAACCGTGCGCATCGCCCCGCCCGGCTCACCCGATGCAGCGCCTGCTGACACCACGCTGTCAGCAGCCACGGCGCAGCATGAATCGAACGACGTTCAAGGAGCGACCTATCGTGCCGAATTCGGGTCATCTCGCCCCGGCCGCCTGCGCCACCACCGAACGGCGCGGGATGACGCTGCTGACCCTGTGCCTCGCGGTGCTCGTCGCGCAGGTCGACACGGCCGTCGTCAATCTCGCGACGCGTGCGATCGGCGACTATTTCCACGCGGGCGTCGGCGCATTGCAATGGGTCGTCGACAGTTACAACCTCACTTACGCGGTGCTGCTGCTGACCGGCGGGCTGCTCGCCGACCTGCACGGCCGGCGCCGCCTCTTCATCGCGGGCACGGCCCTCTTCACCGTCGCGTCGCTGCTGTGCGCGCTCGCGCCATCGGTATCGGTGCTGATCGCCGCCCGCGCGCTGGCCGGTGTCGGCGCGGCGCTGCTGCTGCCGGCGTCGCTCGCGATCGTGCGCGTGGTGTGGCGCGATCCGGTCGAGCGTGGCCGCGCGCTCGGCATCTGGGCTGCGTGCAACGGCGTGGCGATGGCGATCGGCCCGACGCTCGGCGGCGTGCTGATCCGGCACTTCGGCTGGCGCAGCATCTTCTTCGTCGTCGTGCCGCTGAGCGTCGCCGCGATGCTGCTCGCGATCCCGGCGGTGCCCGAGTCGTCCGATCCGCGCGGCCGGCACATCGACGTCGGTGCGCAAGTCACGGGCGCGCTCGCGCTCGGCGCGCTGGCCTATGCGGCGATCGTGTTCCGCGATTCACCGGCTGCGTGCGCGCTCGCTGGCGGCGTCGCGATCGCTGCGCTCGTGGCATTCGTCGCGATCGAACGGCGTCACGGCGCGGCCGCGCTCGTGCCGCTCGAACTCTTCCGGATCGGCGCGTTTCGCGGCGCGATCGCCGCGACCACCGGCATGACGTTCGGGATGTACGGCGTGCTGTTCCTGCTGCCGCTCTTCTGGCAAGGCGCCGGCCGCCTCGATTCGACCGGCGCGGGCCTCGCGCTGCTGCCGATGGCGCTCGTGTTCGTGTTCGTCTCGCCGTGGTCGGGGCCGTTGTCCGAGCGCATCGGCGCGCGTGCGGCCACAGCCGGCGGTGTCGCCCTGATCGCGAGCGGGCTCGCGATGATCGGCACGTCAGCCGGTTCGTCGAGCCTGCTCGGCGCCGAACTCGGGCTCGCGTTGACGGGGCTCGGCATGGGGATCGCGACGGGCCCGTTGATGACCGTCGCGGTCGGCGCGGTCGACGCCGCGCGGTCGGGCACCGCGAGTGCACTCGTCAATGTCGCGCGCATGACCGGCGCGACGCTCGGCATCGCCGTGCTCGGTACGCTGTTCGCGGCTGCGCACGGCGGTGCGGCCGGCTTGCGCGCGGCGATGTTCGCCGGCGCGGCCGTTCAGTTGACCGGCGCTGCGGTGTCGGCGGTCAGCATGCCGCGTGCGCGGCACGCGGCGTGACGCCATGCGTCCGGTTTGATGCGATGCCGGTATGCGCCGCCGTTGCCGTCAATGATGCTTCCCGCCGTGCCGCTTGCGCCGATGCGCTGCGCGCGCCTGCAGCAGCGACGGCATCAGTTCCTCGATGTATTGCCGCGCCTGCCCGCGCGTCACGATCTCGCTGAAGCGCTGATGGGCCTTGTCATGACCGACCAGCGCCGCATGCGCTTTCTTCAGGATGTGCAGAAACGCGATCAGGCTCGTGCCGTCGCGCACGGGCAATGCATCGCGCGGGTCGAACGTCGGTGTCGTACTCATGATCCGATCCTTTGCGGGCAGTCGGTGCGGCACGTCGCGGTGACGAGTGCCAGCAGGTCGTTCGCGAGACGGTCGCGATCCGTCAGCGGCGCGAAGCCGAACAACCGCTCGAGCGTCGCGGCGACCGATGCATGATCGTACGGCGTATGGTCGACCTGCCCGGCCGCGACCCACGGCGAGATCACGATCGCCGGCACCCGCACGCCGTACACGTCGAACCCGAAGCCGCTCGCGTTCAACGTCGCCGCCGCGCCATCGTTCGGCGGCGGCGCAGCGGCCGGCCTGACCGAATCGTAGAAGCCGCCATGCTCGTCGTAGCAGATCACGAGCAGGCTGTTGTTCCACACCGGCGAATTGCGGATCGCGTTGTACACGCGCGCGGCGAGCTGGTCGCCACCGGCCAGGCCATCCATCGGGTGCTGCGAGCTGCCGTTCTGATAGGTGCCGTGCACGATGTCGCCGTAACCGGGTTCGATGAACGTGTAGCGCGCCGTATAGCCGGCTGCGAGATCGGCCTCGAAATGCGCGAGGTCGTCGATGTCGAAGAAGCTGATGCCCTTCAGCGACGCGACCTGCGGCACGTGGCCGAGCGGGTCGCCCGTCTGGTCCTGGTAGATGCGCCAGTTGTCGTCGCCGAGCGCGGCGAAGATCGACCCCTTTGGATAGGGAAAGCCGTCGAACGCGTCCCATCCGGCCATTTCTTCCTTGGTCGGCGAATGGTCGAGCCCGGCCGACGACGCGCCGTGCAAGAAGAAGCGGTTCGGCCAGGTCGGCCCCGGCATCGACGCATGCCACGCGTCGCACAGCACGAACGCGTTCGCGAGCGCGGACAGCGACGGCGCCTGCGTCGCGATATTGACGCCCTGCATGATCTTGCCCGCATCGGCCGGCTGCGGCGGCGTGCCTTCGGAATGCGAGGTCGCGTAGTTCGACACGAATCCGGTGTTGCCGACCGGCGGATACGGCTGCCCTTTCACGAACGGCACGCCCGCGCCACAGAGCTGCTCGAGCACGTCGGTGAATTCGTGGCACGGATCGGTCGGCATCCGGTCGGGCGCGCCGCCGCCGAACGGATAAACCGCGTCGCCGTACGCGTTGCTGTTGCCCGGCGACGCGGCAACGATGTCGGGGTAGCCCGACAGCGCGAACAGGTGATCGAAGGAACGGTTCTCGAGCATCAGCACGAACACGTGCTGGATGCGGTCCTGA
The DNA here is from genome assembly GCF_000012945.1 of Burkholderia lata. NCBI lineage: Bacteria > Pseudomonadati > Pseudomonadota > Betaproteobacteria > Burkholderiales > Burkholderiaceae > Burkholderia > Burkholderia lata. Next base: position 1,645,339 of record NC_007511.1, on the reverse strand, counting down.
ACCGACGGGGATGCGGGGGCTGCGTCTGCACTCATGGCGCCTCCTGGCGTCGCGCGACGAAAGTCCTGCTGGCACGGTCGTTGGCCCGCTGAAAGCCACTGAAGGGATTGAAAGCCACGGTGCGGGCCCGAATTGCCGACGAGTGTACGACCGCGCCGGCCGGCACGTAAAGTCGCACGCGAACCGCGTTGCAGCGCGTGCGTTCAGCTGCCGGCCGACGCGATTTTCAGCGTGACGACATCGCGCCGCGGCGGCGCACCGAACATCCGCGCATATTCGCGGCTGAACTGCGACGCGCTTTCGTAGCCGACGCGATACGCGGCCGTTTCCGCATTTGCCGCGCCCGTCACCATCAGGTGCCGCGCTTCCAGCAGGCGCAACTGCTTCTGGTACTGCAGCGGTGTCATCGACGTCAGCGCCTTGAATTGCCGGTGAAACGCCGACGGGCTCATCTGCGCGACGGCGGCGAGATCCTCGACGCGGATCGCCTCGGCGAACTGGCCGCGCAGCGCATGGATCGCCGCGACGACGCGCTGCGCATGGCCGTTGGCGAACACGACGCGCGAAACTTCGCCGCCGTGCGGCCCGGCGAGCAGCCAGTAGCAGATCTCCCGCTTCACGAGCGGCGCGACGACCGGGATCGCGGCCGGCGTATCGAGCAGCCGCATCATCCGCAGCACGCAATCGGCGAGCGGCCCGCCGAAATCGGTCACGCACACGCCATGACCGATCGCGCCGTGCGGCTGCGGTGGCGGCGTGTCGAGTCGTTCGAGCACTTCACGCATCATTGCGAGATCGAATTCGAGCACGAGGCCGAGGAACGGTTCGCTCTCGCTCGCCTTGACGATCCGGCTCGTCGCCGGCATCTCGACGCTGACGACGAGCGCACGGCCGGGCCCGTAGTCGTAGCGCCGCCCGCCGAACGTCGTCCACTTACCGCCCTGCACGACGACGCACAGCGCCGGTTTCATGATCAGCGGCGCAGGCAGCTTCTCGCGGTTGGAGCGCAGCAGGATCAGCCCGTCGATCGCCGTCGCGACCGGGCTCTCTTCACCCGGCGCACCCGTCAGGCGCGCGACACGTTCGACCAGTTCGTCCGACATGCCCCCACCCTCCGTATCTCGATGTCCGGATGGTACACGCGGCCCCACGCTTCCCGGGGCGGTCGGGCAGGATCAGGCAAGAACGCGGCCGGTTCCGGCATTCAGCCGGGGCGGCCGCCGCCGTACGCTGGGCACTGTTCGTCACCGACTTCGATCAGGAGCCCAGCATGACAGCAGCACAATCCACCCCTTCCACCCCGAAAATCGCCGTCGTCACCGGCGGCAGCCGCGGGCTTGGCCGCAATACGGTGCTCCATCTCGCGCAGCGCGGCGTGCGCTCGATCTTCACCTATCACTCGAATCGTGCCGAGGCCGATCACGTCGTCGCGCTGGCCACCGATGCCGGGCAACCCGCGATCGCGCTGCCGCTCGATACCGGCGATAGCGCCACCTTCGCCCGCTTTGCCGAACAACTCCGCGAGACGCTTTCAGGCTGGGGTGCCGACCGTTTCGACTTCCTCGTCAACAATGCGGGCACATCGCATCACGCGCCGATCGCCGAGACGACCGAAGCCGATCTCGACGCGCTCTATCGCGTGCACTTCAAGGGCGTGTTCTTCCTCACGCAGACGCTGCTGCCGCTGATTCGTGACGGTGGCCGCATCGTGAACGTGTCGTCGGGCCTCACGCGCGTCGCCGTGCCGGGCAGCGCGGCGTACGGGTCGATGAAGGGGGCGGTCGAGGTGCTGACGCGCTATCTGGCCAAGGAGCTCGGCCCACGCCGCATTGCGGTGAACGTCGTCGCGCCGGGCGCGGTGGCCACCGACTTCAGCGGCGGGATGGTGCGCGACAACCCCGAGGTGAACCGGCGGGTCGCGGAGTGGACGGCGCTCGGCCGTGTGGGCGAGCCCGACGACATCGGGCCGATGATCGCGTCGCTGCTGTCGGACGACAACCGCTGGGTCAACGGGCAGCGCATCGAGGTGTCGGGCGGGATGGCGCTCTGAGCGTTGACTTTCGCCGATCGGCCCGATACGATCGATGCACTTTCAAGACGCCCTCCCGGTCCGCCGGGAGGGCGTTTCGTTTTGGTTCCGCCAACCAAAAGGAAACCCCTTGAAATGAACCGTATCGACACCCTCGCCTCCGGCCCGGACAGCGGCCTCGGCTACCTGCAGCACGGCACCGGCCCCGAATGCGTAATGGTCCTGCACGACTGGCTCGGCGACCATACGAACTACACGGCGCTGCTGCCGTATCTCGACGAAGCGGCGTTCACGTACGTGTTCGCCGACCTGCGCGGCTACGGCGAATCCATCCATCTGACCGGCGCCTGCACCGTCGACGAGATCTCGGCCGATTGCCTGGCGCTCGCGGATCGTCTCGGCTGGCAGCGCTTTCACGTAATCGGCCATTCGATGACCGGGATGGCGACGCAACGGCTCGCCGCCGATGCGCCATCGCGCATCAAGACTGCGATCGCCGTGTGCCCGGTATCGGCGGCCGGCAATCGCCTGAACGACGACGCGCGCGCATTCTTCGCGAGCACGGCCGTCGATGACGACGCGTTTCGCCGGCTCGTGCGATTCGTGACAGGGGGATTGTCGGCGCGCTGGGCTGATGTGAAGCTGCGGCAGAACCGCGAGCGCGTGGCACCGGACTGCCGGCTCGCGTATCTCGACATGCTGACTCAGACGGATTTCGTCGACGACATCCGCGGGCTCGACACCCGCTTCCTGGTGATCGTCGGCGACAAGGATCCGGGGCTCGACGCAGCAGCAATGCAGGCGACGTTCCTCGCGTGGCATCCGAACGCGCGGCTCGTGACAATACCGAATTGCGGCCATTACCCGATGCAGGAATGTTCGCCGTATTTCGCGATGACCGTCGAGGATTTCCTGCGGGACGCGGCCGTCTGAGCGTCATGCACGCGCGGCGGCCGGTAAAGGCGGTGTTGGCCGCCGCGGCATGACGATGCCGCCGGCGACCGGTGAACGGCACGCGATGTGTCGTCCACCCGGTTCGTCCGGCCTCGTCGGCCGGACGGGATTCGATCAGCGAGGCGGTGCTGCGTGCCCGCGCCGATCGTTGGCGCTTAACGGCGCGGCTGGCCGGTGCGCGGCGGACGCGGGGAATTCGCGTCCTTGTGACGGAAGTTGATGCGGCCCTTGGTCAGGTCATAGACCGACAGTTCCAGCGTCACGCGATCGCCCGCGAGAATGCGGATGTGGTTCTTGCGCATGCGGCCCGACGCGTACGCGCCGACCACAACGCCGTTTTCCAGCGTGACACGGTATTTGCTGTCCGGCAGCACTTCGTCGACGATTCCGTCCAGTTCCAGCAGTTCTTCTTTTGCCAAACCAATTCCTCCAGACAAGGTAATTGACCGCAGCCGCGGCGATCTGCCCGGCGCCGTGCCCCACGACGGGACGGCGGCCGGCAGGCTGCCGGGGATCGGTTCGTTCAGACGGGCCATGGGCCTGTCTTGCGATCGGAGCCCGGCGCGTTGCGGCGTTCAGGCGGTCGGTGGCGGCGGCGCTTTGAGTGCCGCGCAAGTCGGGACCGCGCCTGCTACGGCATGGCGGCGGTCTGCTCAGGTTGATGCGTTGAAGCGGTGATGCGCTCGCGAAGCAGCGGGCGCTTCACGAAGGCGTTGCGTCGCACGCGGGTCACGCATGCGATGAGGGAGGCGTCACGACCGATGCATCGTGAATGTCGCGATGCATCGGTCGTGCGCATCGGAATCGCGCCGGCTGCCGCCAAAGCAGCGCCCTGCGCGCAAATCCATCCGGCAACGGCCACCGTGTGGCGGCCGCTGCCGATGCGGCTTACTGCGGCGTGATGTTCGACGCTTGCAGACCCTTCGGGCCGCGCTTCACTTCGAAGCTGACCTTCTGGCCTTCGGCCAGGGTCTTGAAGCCCGTGCCGCGAATTTCCGAGAAATGGGCGAACAGATCGTCGCCGCCGTTGTCAGGGGAGATGAAACCAAAGCCCTTGGTTTCGTTGAACCACTTGACGGTACCGGTATCCACAATTACTTCCTTAATACAAATGACGATTGAACATGCACCCGTGACGGGCACAGAAAGAATCAAAAGAGGGAGAGACCAACGACCGCCGCACGGAGTGCGGCCAATGATGAGCAATCGAACTTCTTGAACACTTCGGTCATGGACACTACGCGGGAGCGGCCGTTTCGTCAAGTCTTTTTGATGCGACGCACAAGCATGCCCGCCGCGAGCGCCTTATGCAGCGGGTGTTGCCGGCCGACGGGACGGTTTTCGATGCATCCCCTTTTTCGGCCGGCCCGCCGGTTTTTACTGCGGCTCGAACACGTGATGCAGGGCCGGCGGCGCCTCGCCTTCGCGAATCCGCATTTCGAATGCCTTACGCGCGACGCTCGTCGGCCGCACGTCCGCCACGTCCAGGTAGAACTGCGAATACCAGTCGCGCATCTGGTACAGCGGCCCGTCGCCTTCGCACAGCAGCGGGTTGTCGATCCGCGTCTTGCTGTGCCAGATGTCGACGTCCTCGTAGAACGCGCGCTGCGCTTCCTTCACGTACGCGTTCGCGATCTCCATGTTCTGCGCGTCGGTCAGCCCGGCCACCTTCTTCACGATCACGCCGTAACGCAGCTCGAAGCTGTTCATGTCGATCGGCACGTGGCAGTTCAGCAGCACCGAATGGATCGGCTGCCCGCCGCTTTGCCCCGTCATCTGCGTGATGTGCACGGCCGGCCCGAAATACGTCGACAGCGCGGTCAGGGCGTCACCGCCGAGTTTCTCGCTGCGGCCGACCATCAGCTGCGTCGCCTTGTGGTCCTCGAACAGGTTCGCGAAATAGTCGATCGGCGCGCGGTGCACGGTCGCGAAGTGCGCGACATCCGAGATGTTGTCGACCAGTTCGCGGCAGTTCGCCTGGATCACCATCTTGTCGACGACCCAGTCCGACCATTCGTCGGAGAAGCACACGTCGAGGCGCGGAATCGCGACGTCCTCCGGCGGCGCGTTGCCTTCCGGGTCGTTCCACACGAACAGCAGGTTGTTTTCCTCGCAGGTCGGCCAGGCGCCGATGCGCGCCTTCGGCGGGATCCGCTTGCAGTACGGGATCGATGCGCACTGCCCTTCGCCGCTCCACGCCCAGCCGTGGAACGGGCACACGAGGTTGTCGCCCTGCACCGTGCCGAGGCTCAGGTCGGCGCCCATGTGCGGGCAATACGCGTCGACGACGTTGACCTTGCCGGTCGAATCGGCGAATGCGGCAAGCTTGCGGCCGAAGGCGTTCAGCGTGTGCGGCTTGCCGTCCTTGAAGTCGCGGGCGAGCCCGAGGCAGTGCCAGCCGCGCGCATAGCGCTGGGCGAGCGGCTGGGCTTCGATCTTGTAGGGGCGTGCGGACATGTGGGTTGACTCCTCTTGTGGAGAGCGCGCGGCGGCCGGCCGCGCGTGGGGGAAATGGGGGGCGCCGGTCAGCGCATCGGGTTGCCGGGTTCGAGCGCGGGCGACGGCTTCAGCGACGCCGGGGCCGCCGGCGACGGCTGCTGCTTCTGCACCACTCGGCGCTCGGCACGCTCGACGCCGAGCCACGCGGCGAGCGCGGGCAGCAGGAACACCGCGCCGAACAGGTTCACGAGGAACATGAACGCGAGCAGCACGCCCATGTCGACCTGGAACTTCAGCGCGGAGAACGCCCACGTGCCGACGCCGATGAACATCGTGACGGCCGTGAACAGCGCCGCCGTGCCGCGCTGGCGCATCGCATCGGCGAAGGCGTCCGGCAGCGTCGCACCGTGACGGATGTCGTGCTGCAGGCGCTCGTACAGGTAGATCCCGTAGTCGACGCCCACGCCCACGCCGAGCGTGATCACCGGCAGCGTCGCGACCTTCAGCCCGATGCCGAGCAGTGCCATCACCGCATTGCACAGGATCGACACGAGCGTGAGCGGGACGATGATGCATAGCACCGCGCGCCACGAGCGGAACGTCACCGCGCAGAGCAGCGCGATCGCACCGAAGATCGACAGCAGCATCGCGATCTCCGCGTCGCCGACGGCCTCGTTGGTCGCGGCCATCACGCCGACGTTGCCGCCCGCGAGCCGGAACGCGACGTTCGGCGTCGGGTTCTCGGCCGCGAAGCGCTTGATCTCGTCGACGATGTGCGCGATGGTCGTGCCTTCGTGGTTCTTCGTGTAGATCAGCACCTGGATCGCCTTGCAGTTCGCGGTGTTCATCCCGTTGTCGGGGTCGAACGCGTTGGAACCCTGCGTGAGCCCGTCGCTGGAGCGCGGCAGCGCGGCCCAGCGCGGATTGCCCTCGTTGAATGCGGCGATGAACACCTTGCCCTGCGACGACACGCTCGTCACCGACTGCACGCCGGCCACGCCGCGCATGTTCATCTCGAACTTCTCGATCGCGCTCATCACCGGGTAATGCAGGCACGCGTCGTCGAAGCCGGTCGTCTCGACGATGACCGACAGCACGTCCACGCCGATGTTGTACTGGTGCGTGATCGCCGCGTTGTCGATGTTGTAGCGCGAGTTCGCGCGCAGCTCCGGCGCGCCGGTGCCGATATCGCCGATCTCCAGCTTGCGCGATTCGAGCGTGCCGTAGGCGAGCAGCGCGAGCGCCACCGCGAACACGCCGAGCGCTGGCGCCGGCCGTGCGAACACCGCGAAGCGCGACCACATCGGGCTGCCGCCGGCCGCCGCCGTGCGCTGCGCACGGGCCAGCGTGCCGCGTTCGAGGCGCGTGTACGACAGCAGGATCGGCAGGAACACCTTGTTCGTCACGATCATCAGCAGCACGCCGAGGCACGCGGTGATGCCGAGCTCGCGCACGATGTCGATCTTGATCCGCATGATCACCATGAAGCCGAGCGCGTTGGTCAGCAGCGCGACGGTGCCCGGCACGAACAGCTTGCGGAACGCGTCGCGCGCGGCGTCGACCGACGACGCGCCGCGCACCAGCGCCTGCTTCCACGCGTTCGTCATCTGCACCGCGTGCGACACGCCGATCGAGAAGATCAGGAACGGCACGAGGATCGACATCGGGTCGATGCCCAGCCCGAGCAGCGGCAGCGCGCCCAGCAGCCAGACGACCGGCAGCAGCGCGACGACGAGCGCGAGCACGGTGGTCTTCAACGAACGCGTGTAGGCGAACAGCAGCGCGGCCGTCACGAGGAACGCGAGCGCGAAGAACGCCATCACGCCCGCAATCCCGTTCTCGACGTCGCCCACCAGCTTCGCGAAGCCGATGATGTTCACGTCGATGCCCTGCTTCGCGTACTTCGCGCGGATCTCTTCCAACTGGCGCGCGACCGCGCTGTAGTCGAGCCGCTTGCCGGTGGCCGGATCGGTCTCGCGCAGCTCCGCGCGGATCAGCGCCGACTTCAGGTCGTTGCCGACCAGGCGGCCGATCTGCCCGGACCGCGCGACGTTGCGGCGCACCTTGCCGAGATCGTCCGGGTTCGCGCTCGAGAACTGGCCCGGCACCACCACGTCGCCGCGAAAGCCGGCCTCGGTCACCTCGGTGTAGTGGACATTCGGCGTGAACAGCGAGAACACGCGCGAGCGGTTCACGCCGGGGATGAAGAAGACGTCGTCGGTCGCATGGCGCAGCGCGTCCATGAACGACTGGTTGTAGATGTCGCCGTCGCCCTTCCAGCGCAGGCTCACGAGGATCGTGTTCGCGCCGGGGAACGCGCCCGCATAGCGCTCGAACACCTGCATGTACGGGTGCTGCATCGGGATCATCTTGTTGAAGCCCGGATCGAGCTTCAGGCGCGTCGCGGACAGCCCGAGCGCGAGCGTCACCGCGACGCACAGCAGCATCAGCAGCTTGCGCTGGCGGATGATCGTGTTGGCGCAGCGCTCGACGAACGCGGCGAGGCGCGACGCGGGAACGGCTTCAGGGGGGCGTGACAGGTCGTTCATGGAATTCTCTTGTCGATGCGAAACGAACGGGAGCAGGCAGCGGGACGGCCGCGCGTCAGGACGGTGTCGACGCAGCCGCGCCGGCGAGCGGCGCGACGCCGGCCTCGCCGCCAAGCAGCAGCGCGCCGTGGCCCATGTCGAGCACGGCCGCGAGGCTCTGCACGCCGCCGAGCTTGCGCACGTCGAAGGTCAGCCCGCCGTCGCGCGACGCGACGATCGCGCCGCCCTGGCCCACCAGCACGAGTTCGCCGTCGGCGAGCTGGGTTGCGCCGAAGTACGACACCGGCACGTGGCTGTCGACATGCGTCCAGGTCGCGCCGCGATCGGTGCTGCGTACCACGTTGCCGCGCATCCCGTACGCGACCCAGTCGCCGTTCGCGAGCATCAGCGCGCCGAACAGCGAGCCCGCGTACGGCGACGGCAGCTTGTCCCACGTGGCGCCGTTGTCGGTCGAGCGCAGCAGCGTGCCGCTCTCGCCGGCGACCAGCAGGTTGCCGTGGCCGTCGCCGACGATTGCGTTCAGGTGACGGTCGCCGGCCGGGGTCTTCACGGTCTGCCAGTTGAGGCCCGCGTCGTCCGAGCGCAGCAGCTGGCCGAAGCTGCCGGCCGCGAACAGCGGACCGTCGGCCGTGCCCCATACGGACAGCAGCGGATCGGAATGTTCGTGGTCCATGTGCACTTCGCGCCAGTGCATGCCGGCGTCGTCGCTGCGCACGATCCGGCCGTCGTGGCCGACCGCGATGCCGAGCGTCGGCGTGATGAAGCGCACCTGCGTGAGCGTCGATGCCTGGTCGGGTGTGGTCGATGCCGGCCGCCAGTGGGCGCCCGCGTCATCGCTGAGCAGGATCACGCCGCGTTCGCCGACCGCGACGATGCGCGCGCCGGCGCGGGCGAGCCCGTTGATCTGCAGCCGGTCCGCATGGATCGCTGTGACCGGGAACGCCGGCAGCGGGCGCGGCGAAAACGCGAACAGCGCGGCGCCGAGCACCAGCGCCGACATCGCGAGTCCGGGCAAAGTTCGTTTCATCGCTTGTCTCCTGTGTCTGCGTTCGACGACGGTTCGCGCCATCGCGCTCACCGCCGTCGCCTGCAAGTCTCCGGGCCGTCGGTCGTTGCCGCGGCCTCGAATGGTCCTGAATGGCGGGCCGCTCGAGCGGCGCGGCCCGTCCGCGTGCCGCTATGCGCCGACTTCGAACAGCGCGGCGGCACCCATCCCGCCGCCGATGCACATCGTCACGACCGCGTGCCGCACGCCGCGCCGCGCACCTTCGAGCAGCGCGTGCATCGTCATTCGCGTACCCGACATCCCGAACGGATGGCCGAGCGCGATCGCACCGCCGTCGACGTTCAGCCGGTCGTCGGGAATGCCGAGGGTGTCTCGGCAGTACAGCGCCTGGCACGCGAATGCCTCGTTCAGCTCCCACAGCCCGATGTCGCCGACGGTCATCCCGAAGCGCGCCAGCAGCTTCGGAATCGCGAACACCGGGCCGATGCCCATCTCGTCCGGCTCGCAGCCGGCCACCGCGAGGCCGCGGAACGCGCCGAGCGGCGTCAGGCCACGGCGCACCGCCTCGCTGCGCGACATCACGACCACGGCCGCCGCGCCGTCCGACAGTTGCGACGCATTGCCGGCGGTCACGAACTCGCCCTGCTCGACGACCTTGCCGCCGCTCCACGACGGCTTCAGCCCCGCGAGCCGCTCGGCCGTCGTGTCGGCGCGCACGCCTTCGTCGCGTGCAGCGTTCAGGTCCTCGTGACCGGCCGGGTTGCCTTCCTTGTCGAACAGCGCGCGCCGCACGTCGAGCGGCGCGATTTCCGCGTCGAAGCGGCCGGCTGCCTGGGCGTCGGCCGTGCGCTGGTGGCTCTGCAGTGCGAATTCATCCTGCGCGGCCCGCGAGATTCCGTAGCGGCGCGACACGATCTCGGCCGTTTCCATCATCGCCATGTACGCAGCCGGCTGATGGTCGAGCACGGCCTGCGAACGCGCGCGATACGCGTTCTTGTGCTTGTTCTGCGTGAGCGAGATCGACTCGACGCCGCCCGCGACGACGATCCGCGCATCGCCCGCGCCGATGCTGCGCGCGGCGCTCGCGATCGACATCAGGCCCGACGAGCACATGCGGTCGATCGCCATGCCGGGCACCGACGCCGGCAGCCCGGCCGCCGCGGCCGACAGGCGGCCGATGTTGTAGCCCTGCGTGCCCTGCTGCGCGGCGCAGCCGATCAGCACGTCGTCGACGTCGGCCGGCGCGACGCCCGCGCGTTCGAGCGCGGTGCGCACGACGTGGCCGCCCAGCGCGGGCGCCTCGGTGTCGTTGAACATGCCGCGAAACGCCTTGCTGATCGGCGTGCGTGCGACGGAAACGATGACTGCGTCTTCCATGTCTCTGCTCTCTGAATCTAGAAGTAGTAACGGCTGATCGTGTCGGCCACACAACCGGGCTTGGCTTCGCCTTCGATCTCGACGGTCACGCGAATCCAGGCCTGCACGCCGCCTTCGAGCGGCTCGACGCGCAACAGCTCGCCGACACCGCGCACGCGCGCACCGACCTTCACCGGCGCGGGGAAACGGATCTTGTCGCAGCCGTAGTTGACGCCGAGCCGCGCGCCGTCGATCCGCACGATCTGCGGCAGGAAGTAATTCACGAGCGACAGCGTCAGGTAGCCGTGCGCGATGCACGCGCCGAACGGGCCGTCCTTCGCGCGCACCGGGTCGACGTGCACCCACTGGTGGTCGCCCGTCGCATCGGCGAAGCCGTCGATGCGGATCTGGTCGATCGCAAGCCATGCGCTCGCGCCGAGCGTGTCCCCGACGGCCGCCGCGAGTTCGCCGGGATGCGCGAACACGCGGGGCGTCGCGCGCACGGGGTCGAGGGTCGCGCTCATCATGCGTGCTGGCTGCTGACCGACAGTACTTCGCCGGTCATGTACGACGCGTAATCGCTTGCAAGGAACACCATCACGTTCGCGACCTCCCAGACTTCGGCGGCGCGCCCGAAGGCTTCGCGCGACGCCAGTTGATTCAGCAAGTCGGCCGGGGCCGACTTCTTCAGAAAATCGTGCATCGCGATGCTCGGTGCGACCGCGTTGATGCGCACGCCGTACGGCGACGCCTCGAGCGCCGCGCAACGCGTGAGCGCCATCACGCCCGCCTTTGCCGCCGCGTAATGCGCCTGTTCCGCCTGCGCGCGCCAGCCGAGCACCGATGCGTTGTTGACGATCGCGCCGCGGCCTCGGGCCTGCATGTGCGGCAGCATCGCGCGCGTCATCCGGAACGTCCCGGTAAGGCTAATGTCGATCACGCGCGACCATTCGGCATCGTCCATATCGACGATGCGGGTCGAGCCGCCGAGCCCGGCGTTGTTGATCAGCACGTCGACGCCGTCGAGCTTGTCCTGCGCTTCGGCAACCAGCGCCTGTACGTCCGCCTCGACCGCGACGTTGCACAGGCGGCCGTAGATCTGTTGCAGCCCCGTTTCGGCGCGCAGCGTCTCGACGGCCTGTTCGAGGCGCTTTTCGTGGATGTCGGAGATGAACAGCGCGCGGCAGCCTTCTTCCGCGCAGCGGCGCGCGGCCGCGAAGCCGATGCCGGCGCCGGCGGCAGCCGTGATCAGCACCGATTTGCCGGCGAGCAGCTGGTGGCCCGGCACGTAGGCCGGCGCTTTGTGGATCTGGGGTTCGGTCATGCTGTTCCTCTTGCTTCCCTGGGCATGCCGAGCCCGCGCTCGGCCATGATGTTGAGCTGGATTTCGTTGGTGCCGGCGTAGATCGTGTCCGCGCGGGAGAACAGGAATACGCGCTGCAGATGGGTGAGCTTTTCGTCGGCCGGATCGATCACGTTCGCTCGGGGCCCGAGCGCATCCATCGCGAGCTGGCCGAGGTCGCGGTGCCAGTTCGACCAGAAGTACTTGTAGATCAGCGCCTCGCGGCGCAGCGGCGCACCCGCACCGGCATCGGTGTCGTCCGCGCCGGACAGCATCCGCAGCGCGTTGTAGCGCATCACGCGCAGCCCGGCCCACGCGCGGCCGATCCGCTGGCGCAGCACGGGGTCGCGGTCCGCGCCCGATTCGCGCGCGGCGTCGATCACCCATTCGAGCTCGCGGACGAACTGCATCTGCTGGCCGAGGGTCGACATCCCGCGCTCGAAGCCGAGCAGCGTCATCGCGATCCGCCAGCCGTCGCCGGGCGCACCGACGAGGTCGCGGGCTTCCGCTCGCGCGCCGTCGAAGAACACTTCGTTGAATTCCGCGCCGCCGTTGAGCTGCTTGATCGGCCGGATCTCGATACCCGGCTGGTCGAGCGGCATCAGCAGGAACGACAACCCCTTGTTGCCCTTCGACGCGGGATCGGTGCGCGCCAGCACGAAAATCCAGTCGGAATCGTGCGCGAGCGACGTCCAGACCTTCTGGCCGTATACGCGCCACGTGCCGTCCGCATCCTGCTCGGCACGCGTGCGCACGTTCGCCAGGTCGGAGCCCGCGCCGGGCTCCGAATAGCCCTGGCACCAGAACTGCGTGCCGGCCAGGATGCCGGGCAGGAAGCGCACGCGCTGGTCGTCGGTGCCGCATGCAACGAGCGTCGGCCCGAGCAGCCCTTCGCCGATGTGCCCCATCCGCCCGGGGCCGCCCGCGCGTGCATATTCCTCGTGGAAGATCACCTGCTCGCCCACCGAGAAGCCGCGCCCGCCGGCGTCCGTCGGCCAGCCGAGCCCGGTCCAGCCGCCCTTCGCGAGTTCCTGCTCCCACGCCTTGCGCAGCTCGGGCCACGCTTCCTCGTCGCCGGGGCCGCCGCGGTATTTCAGGCAAGCGAAGTCGCCGGTCAGGTGCGACTGCACCCAGTCGGCCACTTCATGCCGCAATTGCTGTTCGCGCGTTTCGCTGTTCATTGGAGGGCTCCTGCGCGTGCGGCCGACGGACGAGATGCCACCGCGGCGGGTGACGCGAACGCTTCGTCGCGAGGCGATGCGCCGCCGTCGATCGCATGGGACGCGATCCATTCAAGCAGTTGCGGCGTGCTGCCGAACTGCGCGCCCGACGCCTGCGCGCGCTTGAAATAGAGATGCGGGTCGTATTCCCACGTAAAGCCGACGCCGCCGTGCAGCTGGATCGCTTCCTGTGCGCAGAACGCATACGCGTCGTTCGCGGCGGATTTCGCGGCGGCGATGTCGGCGCGCAATGCATCGCTTGGCAGCACGCTGCCGGATTCCGCATCCCACGCGTGTGCGGCCCCGAGCACGGCCGAGCGCGCCGCTTCGATCAGCACCATCATCTGCGCGCAGCGGTGCTTGACGGCCTGGAACGATGCGATCGCACGGCCGAACTGCACGCGCTGGCTCGTGTAGTCGAGCGTCAGGTCGAGGCATTGCTGGGCGCCGCCGAGTTGTTCGGCAGCCAGCGCGAGTGCTGCGAACCAGGCGGTGCGTTCCAGCAACTGCGTTGCGGCCGTGCCGCACGCGAGCAGCGCGTCGCGGCTCACGCGGGCTTCGTCGAGCACCACGCGCGCGATCGGCCGTGTTGCGTCGAGCGTGTCGAGCGGCGTGACCTTGAGCCCGGACGCCGTAGCGACGTCGATCGCGAACAGCCCGATCGCCTGCCCTTCGTTCGCGATCCGCGCGGGCACCAGCAGCAGGTCGGCGCGCGCGCCGTCGATCACCTGGTCGATCGTGCCGGAGAGCGCGTAGCCGCCCGCGGCTTCTTCCGCGACGACCGGCAGTTGCCGCGCACCGGCCGGCAGGTCGAACGGCAGCGCCAGCGTCGCACTGCACGCGCCTTCCACGATCTTCGCGAGCCAGCCGCTTGCCAGCGGCGTATCAGCGCAGCCTGCAAGCGCAGTCGCCGCAAGGCACGCCGTCGAGAAATACGGCACGCACGCGACGCGCCGGCCGAGCTGTTCCATCAGCACCGCCTGCTCGACCGCACCGAGCCCCAATCCGCCTGCCGCTTCCGGCAGCGCGAGCGCGTTCCAGCCGAGCTCGCCGGACAGCGCGGCCCACAGCGCATCGTCGCGGCCGGCCGACTGCTCGAGCGCGCGGCGCACGTCGGCGGACGCGCTGCGTTCGGCGAGCACGTCGGCTGCCGCATCGCGGATCATCGCCTGTTCGTCGGTGAGCGCCAGATCCATCGCTCAGCTCCCGTACACGCGCTGCGCGGGGCGCGCACCGGCGAGCAGTTGCGCGACCGCCGGGCCGACCTCGGCCGCCGCCCAGCGCGCGCCGCGATCGACGCTCGGGCCCGTGCGCCAGCCTTCGGCAACCGCGATCATCCCGCCCGCGACCTCGAACACCTGGCCCGTCACGTCGGCCGACAGTGCGCTGCCGAGCCACACGACCAGCGGCGCGACGTTCGCCGGATCGAAATAGTCGAAGCCGCCGTCCTCGGGCTTCTTCATCATGTCGGCGAACACGCCTTCGGTCATCGACGTGCGCGCGGCCGGCGCCAGCGCATTCACGCGCACGCCGTAACGCTGCAGCTCGGCCGCCTGCATCAGCGTGAGCGCGGCGATCCCGGCCTTCGCCGCGCCGTAGTTCGACTGGCCGATCGAGCCTTGCAGCCCGGCGCCCGAACTCGTGTTGACGATCCGCGCATCGACCGCGTGGCCGGCCTTCGCCGCGTCGCGCCACACACGTGCCAGCACGCTCGACAGGCAGAAGTGACCGCGCAGGTGCACGCGCATCACGTCGTCCCAGTCAGTTTCGGTCATGCTCGTGAACATCTTGTCTCGGCAGATGCCCGCGTTGTTGACGAGCACGTGCACGTCGCCGAATGCTTCGCGTGCCGCGTCGACGATCCGCTGTGCGGTGTCGACCTGCGTGATGTCGTCCGCATTCGCAAGCGCCCGGCCGCCGCGCTGCGCGATCTCGTCGACGACCGCTTGCGCGGCGTCGTGCCGGATGTCGTTGACGACGACCGCCGCGCCTTCGGCCGCGAACGCCAGCGCGTATTCGCGCCCGAGCCCGCCGCCCGCGCCGGTGATGATGACGGTGCGTCCGTTACAGATTCCCATGCTCATGCCTCGTGGATCGTGAAAGATGGCGCGCTCACAGGCGCTCGATGATCGTGACGTTCGCGAGGCCGCCGCCTTCGCACATCGTCTGCAGCCCGTAGCGGCCGCCCGTGCGCTCCAGTTCGTGCAGCAGCGTCGTCATCAGCCGTGCGCCGGTCGCGCCGAGCGGATGGCCGAGCGCGATGCCGCCGCCGTTCGGGTTGGTTTTTTCGTGCGGGAAGCGCGTGTCGGCGAGCCATGCCTGCGCGACCGATGCGAATGCCTCGTTCATCTCGACGACATCGATCTGCGACCAGTCGAGGCCGGCCTTCTGGAGCGCGGCCTTGGTCGCCGGGATCGGCGCGGTGAGCATCCACAACGGATCGTCGCCGAGCACGCTCAGGTGATGGATGCGTGCGCGCGGCGTGAGGCCGTAGCGCTTCAACGCATCCTCCGACACGATCAGCAGCGCCGCGGCCGCATCGCAGGTCTGGCTCGCGACGGCGGCCGTCAGCGAGCCGCCCGGCGTCAGCGGTTCGAGCGTCGCCATCTTTTCAAGCGACGTGTCGGGGCGCGGCGTTTCGTCGTGTATCACGCCTTCGAGCGGCACGATTTCCCGCTTGAAATGCCCAGCCTCGATCGCGGCGACCGCGCGACGGTGGCTTTCGAGCGCATAGCGCTCCATCGCGTCGCGCGACAGGTTCCAGTGATCGGCGATCCGCTGCGCGGCGACGAACTGCGACACCGGCGCATCGCCGAAGCGCGCGCGCCAGCCGGTGCTGCCCGAGAACGGGTCGTTGAAGCCGAGCGGCGCCGCACAGGTCATCGCGGACGAGATCGGGATCTGCGTCATCGTCTGCACGCCGCCGGCCACCACCACGTCCTGCACGCCGCTCATCACCGCCTGCGCGGCGAAATGCACGGCCTGCTGCGACGAACCGCACTGGCGGTCGACCGTCACACCCGGCACCTGAAGCGGCAGCCCGGCCGCGAGCCAACAGGTGCGCGCGATGTTGCCCGCGAGCGGGCCGATCGTGTCGACGCAGCCGAACACCACGTCGTCGTATTCATCGGCGGGAATCGCGTTGCGCTCGACCAGCGTCTTCAGCACGAAGCCGCCGAGGTCCGCCGCATGCACGTGCGCGAGCCCGCCCTTGCGGCGGCCGGTCGGCGTGCGCAGCGCGTCGACGATATAGGCTTGTCTCATCAGTTCAATTCCTCGAGGTCGAAGGTCTGCGCGGGGCCGATCGGCAATGCGTCGCCGAGGATCGCGTCGGCCACGCGGGCCTTGTGGAACGCGCTGTCGCCCCAGCTGCCGGAGAGCGCCCAGATGCGTTTCATGAAGATCTGCAGGTCGAGCTCCCACGTGTAGCCGATTGCGCCGTGCACCTGCATCGAGTGGCGCGCGGCGAGCTGTGCGGCCGACGTCGCCGCGAGCTTCGCGTGCGACACGAACACCGCGCGCTGCGGGTGATCGTCGGCAATCGCCTGCGCGGCACGCGCGACCACCGGCCGCGCGAACTCGTAGCGGATCGCGACATCGGCGAGCAGGTGCTTGAGCGCCTGGTACGAGCCGATCGCCTTGCCGAACTGCTTGCGCTGCGCGCTGTAGTCGATCGCGACGTCGAGCACGCGCTGCGTGAGGCCGAGCAGTTGTGCGGCCACTGCGAACGCGCCGTGGTCGAGCGCGCGGTTCAGCAGCGGCGCGGCTTCGTCGGCGCTCGCGATGCGGGTGGCCACCGACGGCTCCCAGTCGAGCGTGAACAGCCGCCGCGACGGGTCGACGCTGTCGACCGCGCGCCATGCGCACTGTGCGGGATCGACGCGGTGCAGCTCGCCGCGGTGCTCGCACAGCAGTGTCTGTGCGACGTGCACGTCGGCCGCATACGGGTTCACCGGATGCACGAGCGCGACACGCGCGCGCCCCTCGGCGATGTCGCGCAGCAGCGCGTCGCGCCAGTCGCTCGCCGGCAGCCGCGCCAGCACGCCGGCCGACACGAGCGCCGTGTCGAGCAGCGGCTCGGGGCTGCCGAAATAGCCGTAGGTCTGCGCGAGCAGCGCCCATTCCGCTTCGGTCAGGCCGAGGCCGCCGTGCGCCTCGGGCACCGACACGGCGGTCAGCCCCTGCGACGCGAACAGCGCCCACAGGTCGTCCGACCGCCCGGTCGGCGTGGCCCACAGCTCGCGGATCAGCTCGGGCGTCATCTCGGTCATCAGCAGGCGCTTCACGCTGTCCGCGAGCGCTTCCTGGTCTTCATCGAATACGAAATCCATACGATGTCCGTTCTGTAAGGGTGGCGCCGGCGCGCTTACGCGCGCGGCATGCCGAGCATCCGTTCGGCGACGATGTTGCGCTGGATCTCGTTGGTGCCCGCGTAGATCGTGCCGGCCTGCGCGAACAGGAAGCCGTCGAGCCAGTGGCCGAGCGTCGCGTGCTGCGCGGCCGTCTGCGGGACGACCTCGCCGTGCGCGCCGAGGATGTCGAGCGCGGTCTGGTGCATGCGCAAATCGAGCTCCGACCAGAACACCTTGTTGGTGCTCGACTCCGCGCCGATATGGCCGCCTTTCAGCAGCCGGCTCGCGGTCGCGTAGGTCGACAGCGCATACGCCTGCGCATCCATCCACGCCTGCACCACGCGCTCGCGCAGCGTCGGGTCGCGATCGGCGCTGTCGCGGTGGGCGAGATACAGGTCGCGCAGCGCCTGTGCGGTGCGCTGGAACCGTGCCGGCGAACGCAGCATCAGCCCGCGCTCGAACCCGGCCGTCGCCATCGCGACCTGCCAGCCCGCGCCTTCGGCCGCGAGCCGGTTCTCGACCGGCACGCGCACGTCGTCGAAGAAGATTTCCGCAAAACCCGTCTGCCCGTTGAGCTGGCGGATCGGCCGCACCGTGATGCCCGGCGCGGACAGCGGCACCATCAGGAACGTGAGCCCGTGGTGACGCGACGACTCGGGATCGCTGCGAAAGAGGCCGAACAGCCAGTCGGCCCACACCGCGCGCGTCGACCAGATCTTCTGGCCGTTCAGCACGTACTCGTCGCCGATGCGGGCGGCCGTCGTGCGGATCGCGGCCATGTCCGAGCCCGCGTTCGGCTCCGACCAGCCCTGCGCCCACACGTGCTCGCCGGCCGCCATCGCGGGCAGGAAGCGCGCCTTCTGCTCCGCCGTGCCGAAATCCATCAGCGTCGGGCCGAGCAGGAAGATGCCGTTCTGGTTCACGCGCATCGGTGCGTCGGCACGCCAGTACTCTTCCTCGAAGATCAGCCACTCGATCAGGTCGCAGCCGCGCCCGCCGAGTTCGCGCGGCCACGTGACCATGCTCCAGCGGCCCGAGTGCAGCGTGCGCTCCCATTCGCGGTGCGCGGCGAAGCCTTCCTCGGTGTCGAAGCTCGGCAGCCGCTCGCGCGGCACGTGGGCCGCGAGCCATTCGCGGATCTCCGCACGGAACGCCTGTTGCTTCGGCGTATAGGTCAGGTTCATGCGCGTGCCTCCTCGGCGGTTGCCTGCGCGTCGAAACGCGCATCGCGCTTCTCGACGAACGCGGCGCGCGCTTCCGTCGAGTCGTTCGTCATGTACGCCTGCAGCGTGAAGCCCTGCTCCCAGCGGTACTTGTCCTCGAGATCGCCGTCCTCGACGCCGTTCAGCGCCTCTTTCGCGAGCCGCACCATCGCCGGGCTCTTCTCCGCGATCTTGCGGGCGATCGCGAGGGCCGCGTCGCGCAGCGTGTCGCGCGTCACGACCTGCTCGACCGCGCCGAGCCGGTAAGCTTCGGCGGCGTCGATCATGTCGCCGGTGAAGTACATCGCGCGCACCTTCTGCACGCCGAACAGACGCTGCAGGTGCGCGCCGCCGCCCATCGCGCCGCGGTCGATCTCGGGCACGCCGAAGCGCGCGCAGTCGGCCGCGACGACGATGTCCGCCGCGCCGCAGATGCCGATCCCGCCGCCGAGCACGAAGCCGTGCACGGCCGCGATCACCGGCTTCGGGTTGCGGTGCACCGCGCGGAACGTCTCGTAGTTGCCCGCGTTGACCGCCACGATCCGCTCCGGATGCGCGGCCAGTTCCTTGATGTCGACGCCCGCGCAGAAGCCGCGCCCTTCGCCGCGCACGACGATCACGCGCACGTCGTCGTCCTCGCCGAGCGCGTCGAGCGCACGGGAAAGTGCGTGCCAGCCCTGCGCGTCGAGCGCGTTCACGGGCGGATGGGCGATCACCAGTTCGGCAATGCCGTCGGCGCGATCGATCCGGAACGGCATCGAGCCGGCCGGTTGGTTGGATGCTGTCATCTCCTCTTCCTCCCTGTGATTGTGTTCACGCGGCCTGTGCGGCCGGCGCGCCGCGCAGCGCGGCCAGTGCGTCGAGTCGCTCGCCGGCTTCCGCGACGATCCGCGCGATCAACGCGTCGCACGTTTCGATCGCGCCGATCATCGCGGCCGCCTGGCCGCTCGGCAGCACGCCTTCATCCGGGCGGCCCTCGACGATCGCGCGCTGGATCAGGAACGGCGCGTTCGCGGCCATCAGCGTCTGGCTCGCGGTGTAGTCGTGCGAGCGCAGCGCCT
Source organism: Burkholderia lata (assembly GCF_000012945.1). Classification (NCBI taxonomy): domain Bacteria; kingdom Pseudomonadati; phylum Pseudomonadota; class Betaproteobacteria; order Burkholderiales; family Burkholderiaceae; genus Burkholderia; species Burkholderia lata. Next base: position 1,625,829 of record NC_007511.1, on the reverse strand, counting down.
TGATCGCGAGGCCGAGCATGTCGCCCGTGCTCAGGCCGTTCTGGCGGCGCCATGCTTCGGCGGTCTTCAATGCGAACCACGTGCGGCGCAGCGGGCCGAAACTTTCGAGCTTCAGCAGGTACGGGTTGTCGATCATCCGTTGCGGCAGCCCGTCGAGTGCGTCCGATACGCGGATGCGCGCCGGGTCGCCGACCGCGACGTAGCGCTCGAGCGTCTCGCGCGGCACCGGCGATTCGGCGCTCATCAGGAAGCGCGTGCCCATCGCGATGCCGGCCGCGCCGTACGCGAGCGCGGCAGCCAGCCCGCGCCCGTCGAAGAAGCCGCCGGCCGCGACCACCGGCACGCGCACCGCGTCCAGCACCTTCGGCAACAGCAGCGTGGTCGGCACCGAGCCCGTGTGGCCGCCGCCTTCCGCGCCCTGTACGGTGACGATGTCCGCGCCGAGTTCGACCGCTTTCGCCGCATGCTTCGGCGCGCCGACCGTCGGCATGCAGACGATGCCGGCATCCTTAAAACGGCGGATCGTCTTCGCATCGGGCCCGCGGCCGTAGCTCACCGCGCGCAGCCTGTGCTTAATCGCCAACTCGACGACCTGCTGCGCGTTCTTCTGGAACATGTGGAAATTGATGCCGAACGGCTGGTCCGTCAGCGACTTCACTTTCAGGATCTCGGCCTCGACCTGCTCCGGTTCGAGCGTCGCGCCGGCCAGGAAGCCGAAGCCGCCGGCGTTGCTGGTGGCCGCGACGAGCCGTGCATCGGCCACCCAGCCCATCGCGGTCTGCACGATCGGGTAACGACAGCCGAGCAGGTCGCACAACGGCGTATGCAGCGTCGTGCTCATGCGGCGGCTCCGTTGACGGCAACCGGTGCAGGTGCCTGCGCGTCGCTACGGTCTGCGCCGTTCGGCTGGCGCTGCGAGCTGGCCATGCTGCGCGCGTCGTAGCCGCCGAGGCGGTCGCCGCTCACCAGCTCGTTGTGCGCATGCGCAAAGTGATGCCATGCGAACGCCGCATCCATCGCCGCGCGCTTGCCTTGCAGTTCCTCGACGTGATTCAGCGCCTGCTTGGTCAGCGTGAGCCCGAGGCGCGGCATCGTCGCGATCTTCGCGGCAATCGCGTAGGTCGCGTCGCGCAGCCGCTCGCGCGGCACCACGCGGTTGACCATCCCCATCTGGTACGCACGCTCGGCCGGCATCCGCTCGCCGAGGAACAGGAATTCCTTCGCGATGCGCGGATTCAGCTCGTACGCATGCGCGAAATACTCGACGCCCGGAATCCCCATCCGCACGACCGGATCGGCGAAGAACGCATCCTCGGACGCGACGATCAGGTCGCACACCCACGCGAGCATCAGCCCGCCGGCGATGCACGCGCCCTGCACCATCGCGATCGTCGGCTTCGGCAAATCGCGCCAGCGCCGGCACATCCCGAGGTACACCTCCTGCTCGCGTGCATAGAGGAATTCGCCGCCTTCCTTGTCGACGTGGTCGTACCACAGCGACGCGCGGTCGAACGACTCGTGGATGTCGCGGCCCGGCGTGCCGATGTCGTGGCCTGCCGAGAAATGCTTGCCGGCGCCCGCGAGCACGATCGCCTTCACCGCGTCGTCGTGCGCTGCGCGCCGGAATGCCGCGTCGAGCGCATACGTCATTTTCGAGTTCTGCGCGTTGTGATACTCGGGACGGTTCATCGTGATCGTCGCGATGCCATCCTCGACCGCGTAGTCGACGACACCGTCGCCGAAGGTCACCTGGGTCGCTTCCATATCGGACCTCATCCCCGGCGCGGCGCCGGATTGTTGCGCACGATCGTCGCGCGCAGGTTGTGCGGATCGAGCGATCGGACGATGCGCAGGTCTTCCGCGTTCGGCGGAGCCGTCGTGCCGAGGTCGGGTGCGGCGATCAGCGGGAAGCCCGTCGCGTCCTGCACCTCGTCGAAGCTCACGCCCGGATGCAGCGAACGCACGCGGATCGCGTGGTCGGGCCCGCCGAAATCCATCACGCACAGGTCGGTGACGATGCTGCGCAGGTCGACGAAGGTCTTCATCCCGGGCAACCGGCGCGCGGGGTTGTAGCCGACCGTGCACACCATGTCGACTTCGTTCTCGACGAACGTGCGCTTGCCGTGGCCGCTGACGAAGAACGAGTTCGCGTGATTCGTCGTGTTGCCGGGGAAGCCGCGTGCGCCGAGCAGCTGGGTTTTCGGGCGCGTGTAGTCGTCGCCGAGCCACGAGATGTTGGCCTGGCCGAACCGGTCGATCTGCGTCGGCATCACGAGCGCATGGCGGCGGCCGTGCCACAGGCAGTCGAACACGCGCTCGTAGGTCATCCAGCCGCTCGCCTTCACGCGATAGCCGTCGGGGCGCGGCCCAAGCGGCACCGGCTCCTCGACGAGATACGCTTCGCCGTCGGTCAGCATCAGCCCGTTGTTGTACGCGAGCCGCGCGAGGCCGGCCGCGAGCCGCGGGCCCGTGCCGATGCCGGTCGCCAGCACTTCGCCGTCGTCGCGCCAGAGTCGCGCGGACGCGACGATCATCAGTTCCGCGAGGGAATGGTCGAGAGATTCGCTCACAGGCGCTCCTTTACAGAATCGGCAACGGCAGCGTCGTCACGTGCGACAGCCCGCCGACGCCTTCGAGGTACTGGCGTTCGTCCTGGCCGACCACGTCGCGCAGGTACGCCGTCGTTTTCGCGTCGTCTTCCGCGCTGGCGCAGTACGCGCGCAGGTGCGGCAGGTCCCAGCCGTAAGCCGGCCCGCACGACGTCGGGTGTGCACCGCCCGGCGCATGGACGACACCGCTGACGAGCGAGCGCTCGAACGGATTGCGTTTGGCGGCATCGAGGTCTTCGCTCGCGAGCGATGCGTCGACCGTTTCCGCCGACACGTAGCAACGCTGTGCGGCACGTGCCATCCACGCGTCGAAGAACGGATCGGGGCCGTCGATGCGCGTGTTGCCCATCCGGTCGGCCGCATTCACGTGCAGCAGTGCGACGTCGAGCTCGATCGCGGGCATCGCGAGCAGCGTCTCGCCGTCGTCGTACGGCGATTGCACGGTGCGCAGTTGCGGCGCGTGATCGAGCAGCGCGGTGCCGAGCCCGGCGCGGGTCGGCAGGAACGGCAGTCGCGCGGCGGCCGCGCGCAGGCCGAGCTGCAGCATCCCTTCGTCGAGCTCGAGCACGTCGACGCGGCCCTGCTCACGGGCGCGGCGGAAATGCGGTTCGAGCGGAATCACGTCGAGCGACACGAAGCCGAACACCACCTTGCGCACCTTGTCCGCCGCACACAGCAGGCCGACATCGGCGCCGCCGTACGCGACGATCGTCAGGTCCTTCAGGTTCGAGCGCGCGATCTCGCGCACCAGTGCCATCGGCTTGCGCCGCGGCCCCCATCCGCCGATGCCGATCGTCATGCCGTCGGCGAGTTGCGCGACCACGTCGCGCGCGGACATCGTCTTGTCGAGAGGTTTCATCGTCATCGTGCTGGCTTACCGGTATCCGATGCTGAAATCGTGGCCCCACTGGCTCACCTTCGTGGCCTCGAACACCGCGTGCTTCGACCAGTCGACCGTGAGGCCGCCGAAGCCGTATTCGAGATCGAAGCCGCCGGGGGTCTTCATGTAGAAAGAGATCATCTGGTCGTTGCAGTGGCGGCCGAGCGTCGCGGACATCTTCACGTCGTGCGTGGCCACGCGATCGAGCGCGCGCCCCACTTCGTCCATCGAGTCGACTTCCGCCATCACGTGCACGCAGCCCGACGGCACGGCCATCTCGAACAGCGCGAGGCTGTGATGGCGCGCGTTGCGGCAGTGCATGAAGTGGATGCGCTTCTCCGGTTCCGCCGGATCGGGCGTGAACTTCACGCGATAGATGTCGGACAGCTCGAAGCCGAGCACGCCGCGCACGAACGCGTCGGTCGCATCGAACTGCGGCGCGGGCAGCACCGCGTGGCCGAGCCCCATGTCGCCGGTGACGAAGTGCGAGACACCCAGCGGCGACACGAAGCGGCGGAAGTCGCAGCGCGCGCCCCAGTACAGTTCGTGGCGGTTGCCGGACGGGTCGGTGCACCACGCCATCGCCTGCACGCGGCGCAGCGCAGCTTCGTCGCGGGTGGCACGCACCGGCTCGACGCCCGCACGCTGCAGCGCAGCAAGCGCGGCGTCGAACGCGGCGCCGTCGGGCAGTTCCCAGCCCGACGCGAAATAGCGGTCGGTCGAGCCGGGGACGATCACATAGCGGAAATCGCGCTCGTCCATCTTCAGGTACAGCGCGCCGTCGGGCGCGTCGAGCGCCTGCATGCCCAGCACGTCTTCCGCGTAGCGGCGCCACGCATCGACGCGCGTCGCCTCGACGACGACATAGCCAAGCGCACGGACATCGATCATGTCGGCCTCCTCCTGGTTCAGAATCCGTTGTTCGTGAAAGGATTCTGGCCGCTCGGGGGTGGCGTTACATCGTCTGTTGGGACGAGAGGCGGCGGGGAATTGGAGCGGCGCGGGCGCGCGCGCAAGCCCGGCGGAACGGGCTATGCGGACGGGAAGAGATGGGGAGCAGGTGTGGATTGCCGCAGCGCGGCAACCCAGATCAGTCGAACGGGTTCAGCAGCCGGACGCCGGTGCGGGCGAAATCCGCAACGTTGCGCGTGACGACGGTGAGATCGTTGATCAGCGCGGTGGCCGCGATCAGCTTGTCGATTTCGTGCGTCGGGTCGGGCACGCGCAAATGCCCCCACATCTGGCTGATCTCGATGTCGACCGGCAAGATGTTCGGCGCATAGCCGGACAGGATCGTCGCCATCCAGGCCTCGAGCGCCGACGCCTGGGGATGATCGCCGCGATGACGGATCAGATCGACGCCGCGGCGAAGTTCAGCAACCGTCACGACGGACAGGTAAAGCGGGCTCGCGAACGAGTAGAACACCCTGCCACTCACGAGCATGCAACAAAAGCAAAGCCTAAAACGTAGGCCGCACTCATTGCACAACAATATTTATAGTTCAACGCGCTAGACCATAAATCGTCCTGGCATCGATTGTTCATGGCGTTCACACCCTCGACGTTGGCTTCACTTTGCCTGACAAGATGAAACGATGATTGGATTTATTTCAGAAAATCCGAATACTCTCATTTTGCAAGTCAATATTTCAAACCCAGATCACCCTACTTCGCCAACACAAACCAGTGACTCTCAGAAATATATTTCGACCATTATAATGATCAAATTTACTGTCAACTCTACCAGTTCCACGCCACTCGCTCACAGGTTTTAATGCCCTCGGGGCTTGCCAACAAAACAGCAGCCCTTTACATATCTTTAAAAGGGCACTTAAATGAGCAAGTCAAACACCATTCAACTTACGAACAATACACAATACATACTCGTCCTCCATTCATTAAGCGGGAGCGGTGATTACTGGTCGGGAGATTATCCGCCCGCCTATCTTCGGCCGAACGATACTCTCATATTCACCAACTCACTCGACAGCGGGGACCTAAGCGGGTCGGCTCGCTTTGACATACTCGACACTGTGTACAAGAGATGCCCGGACGCAACCAACGTTCAGCTCGACTGGCACAATCCCGTCGGCGCCGCCAATTATGGGTCTGGATCGGTGGTGGGCAACACTGCGGGATTTTTTAACGTCGGCAGCCCGACGATTAGTGGTGACAACGTCGGCCATCCGACATTTGCCTGGACCGTAACCGGTCCCTGAAAGTCGGACTCGATATCGCGCCAAACCGCCAATTCACCCGTAGCTGCACCAGTTCTGTAGAGTATTGCCGTTATCAAAGTGTGGGCGACGTCGAACGTCATTGCTGACTGGCCGATGAGCAGTCTGCCGCAACTTAGCTGCTCCATCGGTCATTGACGTCGTCCACGCTTACAAGCCCGGGTAACTCCTGATACTACGCAGGTATGCTTTGATCATCGCGGTCGAGCCATGAACGTGATTCCTCCCTCGGCTAGACACCATTACACCCCTCCGGGTGATTTTCCGGAGGGGCCCGGCAGTCATTCACGTAGTCGTTGACCGCGTTGTAGCTCGCGACGATCGGAGTGACAACCTCATTGAGATGAGCATCGAAGGTTTCCTGATCCCGGATGAGAACGCACCGTCGTTCCACGAGATCCGGAGCCTCTCCAAGCGGCTGTACGACAAGCAGGGAAACGTCGATACGAAGGCTTTGCTCGGCCACATGTCGGACATGTCGGCCGAAACCTACGCAGATGCTCGAGGAATCGAACCTATTCGGGTGAAGGTGGGTTCTTATCGAATTCTGAACAGATTCTGAACACTCCCTTGTGCGACAAGGGTTTCCGGACGATCGAATGTTTCAATCAAATACACGCCTGGCCTCGCCGGAATCCTGAACACGTTGAAAATCCGCGTCGTCGCCAACATCGGGCATGCTCATCAGCACTTGCGCGAATGTCTTTCGCTTCGGCCGGCCGAGCGCATCGGCCAGGATGGCCCGATGTTCGGCCTCGGCACTCCTGCCATTTGCCGCAGCCTGCTCGCGCAAGCTCTGAACGATACTGTCATCCACGTTACGCACCAGTAGATTTGCCATGAGTTCCTCCATCCGGGTTTGATATCAACGTTAGCGCCACGAGGGCGAATTGCAATCATTGCGATCATCGCCATCGACGGAAGGAGGACGATGATTGGCGTCGGCGAACGGCAACGGGCCGCATGAATTGTCTCGACATGCGCCGCTCGCCCGACGGGTCGAATTGCTGTCTGCAAGGTAAGCCGGATCGGAGCAGCGGGAAAGACGGCCGAACGGCCATTCACCACCTGTTGTGGAGGCGCACGCAAACCGCAGCGAAGCGGCGGCATTCACCGTCTCCGCGCACGGTGCTCGCGTCGGTCGTCAGTCGGCGGTCGTGCCAACACCCGTTGCCACGCGCGTATCGGCGATGCCGGCGTCGCGCTCCCGAACACACGCGACGCCAGCCGCACCACTCAGAACCGATACGAAATCCCGATCTGCAAAACCGGGTACCACCGATAACGCGACATCACCTGCCGCAGCGAATCCAGCCCGCTCGAGGCCAGGATCTGGCTCTTCGCCGGCCCGGCCGCGGCTGCCAGTTCCGGCGACAGCGTGTACGAGCATTTCGGTATCCCGTACGCCACGCCGAGATCGGCAACGAATCCCAGCCCCTTCGACGCCGGCCGATGCCCGTAGCCGATCCCGAAGTACGGCATCACGGTCGGATAGCGCGCTTCCGCCACCGCGTACATCCCCGGCATCGCCGGATAGTGCTTGCCGCCGAACACATAGGTGCCGTTGGTCGGCACCGATACGCCGCGGAGATCGTCGTCGTTGAAGCGCAGGCCGAGCGTCGCCCGGAAGCCGCTGCCTCGCCACGGAAAGATGTCCGCGTACAAGCCGCCCTGGCGCAGCTTCAGGTCGTCCTGATAGCGATTGCCGGCCACCGTGAAGTCATGCGAAAGATCGATCGCATTGAAGTCCGCATGCGCGCCCAGCATCGAATTGAAGCTCACGGCCGCGCCGATGCCGACGCCCTGCGTACCACCCTGCAGGTAGATCTCCTGCGCGTGCGCGCTCGCGGCACACATCACCGCAACCGCTGCCCATTGGTTCACCGTCATTTTCACGGGCGCCTCCCCCGACATGTGCCGGGCGCGCCTCCCCAACGCATGCGGCCTGCGCCGCCCTGCGTAATGCGCCCCCCGGCACGACACCTCGCAAGCACGCTTGCTGTTCGACGGATCGGGAACGCGTTGCCCCGTGCGCATGACCGATACGACATGCGCGGCAGGTACGCCGCTGCTGGCAGCGCCCACGCCCCGATCCGATTCCCCGTTTGTTTCGATGTCGTTGCGTGCCGCCGATGCGTTCATCGTTGTTGCGTGTTTCGTTTGCACCGGCGGCACGGCGTCAACCGCAAAGCGCGTGCCATGCGGCGCAAACCGAAGCGGGGCAAGCGTCATCGCCGAACGTGAGCAGTCACGCGGCGTGTCATCGGAGGAAATGTTTCAGGTACGCATCGTTATTCGGCAGACCAGGCCGAAACACGAGATCCGACGTGTCGCACATCGGTTCCGCAATGCGTGTCGAACGAGGCGGGACGGCCGTCAGCGCCTGCGTGTCGTCGTTGCCGTCACGGGCGTGCGGCGCAATACATCGACGAATACGTTGCAAGGATGTGACCTCGCGCCCGTCGGGCGCGAGGCCGATGCGCGATCGCGCGTGGCAATGCAGGGTGAATACGGATGCCGGCGGGTGCTGCCCGGCCAACCGCTCAAACCGACTCGTGCGCGCGGACCAGCGCTCTCTCCGCTTCGAGATCGAGCTTGCGGGACAACCGGTAGTACACGCCGCCCGACACGATCAACCCGACGAGCCACGCAATGTCGATCTCGTGCAGCCGCTGCGCGATGAAGCCGACGAACACCGCCTTGCCGGTGGACGGATCGAAGATGCTGAAGAACGGAATCATCACGGCGAAGCCGATCAGGTACGCGGCGATCCCGGTCGCCTGCCAGGAACCGTAGATGCCATCGGGGCGGAAGAAATGCGGGATCACGTAATGCCCCTTGCGGACGAAGAAGTAGTCGACCAGGTTCACCGCCGTCCAGGGCACGAGGAAGTACAGCAGCGTCGTCAGGAACAGGTTCAGCAGGTTCAGGCCGCCGCCCTTCAGCAACAGGATGCAGGCAGCCAGCAGCACGCTGATGGCGACGATCGTCGTCACGCGCGCACGGCGGCCTGGGGTCATCGGCTGCAGACAATCGACGCCCGTCAGCACGGTCAGCGTCGCGCTGTACGTGTTCAGCGCGATGATCGGCACGAACCCGACGACGGCCACGGTCACGAGCAGCGCGCCGAACCCGGGCGCGGCCGCATTGCCGAGCCCATAGATCGCGGACAGCACGTTCGTCGCGGACAGCGACTGCGCGAGCGACGCACCGAGCGCGATCATCCATGCACCGGACAGCGATGCGCCGACGAACACCGCCGCGATCAGCGGCTTGCGCCTCGTATCGGCCGGCAGGTAGCGCGTGTAGTCCGACACGTACGGCGCGTAGCCGATGTTGTAGCTGGCCGATACCGCGAACTGCGTGAGGAACGCGACCCAGTTGAAGCCGAGGTTCGGCATCGGCGTGCCCGCCGCGCCGCCGCCCGCGTGCGTCATCGCCAGCACGGTCACGATCACGTAGACGGGCAGCGTCGCATACAGCGACCACTTGAACGCGCGGTGCATCGCGTCGTGCCCGTAGATCGCCAGCAGCGCGCCGATCGCGATCGCGACGAGGCCGACCGGCTTCGAGTCGTAGCCGAGAATGTTGTGCACGCCTTCGACGATCAGCGCGACGTTCACGACGTTGATGCCGAAGAACACGAACAACGCGGCCACCAGCGCGAGCACGACGCCGCGATAGCCGAACTGCGCGCGCGACTGGATCATCTGCGGCAGTCCCATCTCGGGCCCCTGCGAGCCGTGAAACGCCATGAACACCGTGCCGAACATGATGCCGAGCGCACCGGCGAGCGTCGTCCAGCCGGCCGACAGCCCCATCGCGGGGCCGACGAAGCCGATCGAAACGGTCAGGAAGTGAAAATTGCCGACGAACCAGAACGGTCCCTGGTGACGGAGCTTCGCACTCCGTTCGTGTTTCGGCACATAGTCGATCGAGCGGCCTTCGATGGCCGACGGATGCGATGCCTGGGCGACATGTTCCATGTCTTGTCTCCTGCGACGGCCGCGTTGCGCGCGGCCGATCGGGTCATTGGAATCGTTCGAATGAATGCGTTGACGGATCGGGTGGCGCGTTACTCGTCGTCGCGGTACGGGATGGTCCATTCCTCGCCGCGCACGGTCGTCACGTACTCGGGCCAGCGATACTGGTGCGGCACGCGGAAATCCGCCTCGAGCATCGGGGCTTCCCATGCGCGCCCGCCCACGCCGCCCTCCGTGCGCTGCGCGAATTCGGCCTGCGCCGCACGCAGCAGGTCGCGGTCCTCGAGCAGGTCGACGAGCGTCGCGCCGATCGTCTTCGACGCACTGACGATCATCGGGTCGATCGTCTCGCGGATGCCGCCGAGCGCGTTGGCCACCCAGTCCGGATACACGAAACCCGGCGGCGCCTTCAGCATCGGCCGGGCCACATAGAGCCGCACCGTCGGGCAGTGCCACGTGTACTCGGTGTAGTCGTCGGAGGTCATGTACTTCTGCCAGGACGGCATCTGCTTGCGCAATGCGGCTTCGCAGTCCTCCGGATCGATCAGTTGCTCGGTCACCGGCAGGAACGGCTCGGCCATCGCGTCGATGCCGAGGTTGCGCTGGATTTCCTGTGCGATGCCGATTGCATCGCCGTTCCAGCGCGGCGCGCCGGCGCGTTCCAGGTTCGCGTAGGTCGCCCGTGCGAGCGCATGGTTCGGCAGGCCGCCGCGCGACTTGCTGACCCACGTCTTCTTCCATTTGCAGTGGGTTGCCTGCGCTGCGGCCTCGGCATTCTGGTCCATGATTGCGCTGATGGTTTCGGCCTGCTCGACCGAATCGGTGCGCACCATGAAGTTGATCTGCGCGATGTGCGGCGGCAGGTTGTCGGCGGTCGCCTGCCCCGCGACGAGGATGGCCTCGTTGAAGCTCCACAGCCCGGTGGCCGGCAGCATCGAGCGGCGCAGCCCTTCGTTGAGCTGGTAGAAATGGATCAGCGCGTCGTTCGCGCCCGGTGCGCGCGCAGCCAGATGATTCTGCGGAATCGGGCTCAGCTTGTCCGACGCGATCCAGTATTCGGGATCGTCGCAAGTGAACGTGTAGATGTAGTTGTAGCCGACGCCACAGTGCGTATCCCACACCGTCGTATTGCACAGCGGCAGCAGGTAGGTCGGATGGAAGCTGACCGCCGCGTCGAGGCCGTCGTAATAGCCCTTTGCCGCGTGGATCGGCTTCGACGCGCGCAGCTTCTCCGCCGGCTCGCCGAAGAACTTCAGCGTGCCCTGCAGCCCGTGGCGCACCATCGCATCCTTCGCGGCCAGCAGGCCGCCGAGTGCGCTGATGCCGAGCGCCGAATGCGGATCCGTGTGGCCAGGTGCAAAGCGCGACAGGTGGCCACGCGGCTCGCGCCGCGTCGACGCGGCCTGGCAGTTGCCGGGCACCGCGTCGTATTCGGCGTAGGTCGCGACCGTCGGGCCTTCGCCCTGCCGGAACGTCGCGACGAACGCGGTGGGCATGCCGCCACTGCCTGCCTCGACGTCGAAGCCGGCTGCCCGGAGTTGTTCCACATACCAGGCGCTGGACTTGTACTCGCGGAACGCCGGTTCCGCGAAATGCCAGATCACCTGGTGCCAGTCGGACAGCTCGGTCGTGTGGCTGTCGATCCAGTCGAATACCGAACGCTGGGTTGCGCGCATCTCGTCTCCTTGGTTGTCGAATCGTTCGAATCGCTTTTCGCGACGCCATCCTACGGCCGGCCTATCGAATGGCATAATTGACCGTAATCGAATTTATCGATAACCAACATGACCCTCGATCATCTCGCGATCTTCATCGCGATCGCCAAGCACGGCGGTTTGTCGGCCGCCGCGCGGCGGCTCGGCAAGGCGCAATCGACGGTGAGCACGGCGCTCGCCAATCTCGAGGCCGACCTCGGCGTCCGCCTGTTCGATCGGGATCTTCATCAAGTGTCACTGACGGCCGAGGGCGAGGTGCTGCTCGGCTTCGCGCAGGCCACGCTGAACGCGGCGGCAACGCTCGAACGCAAGGCGTACAGCCTGGCGGGCGGGCGCGGGCACCGGCTGCGGCTCGGCATCGATCCGATCCTGCCGCAGACGGCCGTCCATCTGCTGTGCCTGGAACTCGAGCAACGCTTCCCGGAGCTTCAGCTCGAACTGCTGCAGCCGAACAGTGCCGACGCAGCCGCGCTGCTGAAGCACGGCGCGCTCGACATCTGCATCGCGGCAACGGTCGAAGCGACGCCGGTCGAATTCGGCGCGACGACGCTCGGCCACGTGCAGTTCGTGCCGGTCGCGGCGCGCAGCCATCCGCTCGCTGCGCTGAAGGCCGTCAGCAATCGCGATCTCGCACAGGTGCGCCAGTTGCGCGCGGCCGATCGCGATGCGGAGAGCGGCTCGGTGTTCGGGCGATACACCGAGATCATGTGGCACATCGAGAACCAGGCGCAGCTTGTCGACCTCGTGAAGAAGGGCCTCGGCTGGGCGTTCATCCCCGAGCACCTGCTCGCAGACGAAGGCAATGGCGAGCTGTACGTGCTGCCGCACGAATATCAGCGCTCCGCATTCCTGAAGGCGGTCGATTTGCTGTGGAGCCTGCGCAGCCGGCAGACGGACGTCATCGCGTGGCTGAATGCAGATCTGGGGAAATTGCGAACCCTGTTCGCGCTGCGATGACGCGAGCGGCGCGGCGCCGCCCGATCCATTCCGTAGAAGAAGTACTGTCCTGACGCGAGCGCCTGCCGCTTACCCGCGCACACCGACGACCACGCCGGCCGCGATGATCGCCAGCACGAGCAGCGACAGCAGCGCATACGTCCGGTCCCGCTCGCGCACGAACAGCCCCAGCAGCAAGGCGACGCGCGCAACCGGCAGCAGGATGAACAGCGCGACACCGGCTTTTGCGAACGCATGACCGGCCGGTGCGAATGCGCTGCCGCCCGCCCCCAGCAGCATCCCGACCGCGATCAGCCCGCACGCGCACACCGTGCCAACCCGCAGCAGCAGCGCGACTGCCCGATCGCGGCGCTCGACGCCATCGACGATGCGCGTCATCCCGCCCCGCCCGGCGCATGAACACCCAGCGCACTCAGGAGCATGTCGATCGCGAGCAACAGCAGCACGACGACGAAAAAGACCCGCAGCTTGTCGGCCGGCAAGCGGATCAGCAACCGCGCGCCGACGATCGCGCCGATCACCGAGCCGAGCGCGATCGGGCCGGCAAGACGGATGTCGATGTCGCCGCGCGCGAAATAGGCGCCCGCACTCGCCGCGGCCGTCACGCCGATCATGAAATTCGACGTGGCCGACGACACCTTGATCGGCAACCGCAGCGCGGTGTCCATCGCGGGAATCTTCAGCACGCCGGAGCCGATGCCGAGCAGCGCGGAAATCAGGCCGGCGCCAACCATCAGCGCCATGCCGAACGGCACCCGCCCGACCTGATAGCCGATCTCCCGGCCGGATGCCGGATCGGGAAAGCTCGCATGCAGACGGAGAGTGCTTGCCCAGCTCGCGGCATCGGGCGGCCCATCGGCGGGCGCTTCGTGACGCCGCGCCAGCATCTGCTTCGCGGACACGACGAGGATGACCGCGAACAACGCGTACAGGAACGAAGTCGGCACACGGCCGATCAACAGCACGCCCGCGAGCGCGCCGAACGTGGTGGCCGTTTCGAGCACGATCGCGAGCCGGACATTGACGAGCCGCCCCTTCAGGAACGATGCCGCGCCGCTGCACGAGCAGGCGATCACCGACACGATGCTCGCGCCGATCGCCGTCTGGATGCTCACGCCGAACAGCAGCGTGAGCAGCGGCACGACGAAGATGCCGCTCGCCATCCCGAGCACGCCGCCGAGCGCACTGGCGCCGAACGCGGCGACGAACAGCCAAAGCGCCTGCATGCCGGCCCGCCCCGTTACGAACGCTCGCCCGCGCGCCGGCTCAGGCGCGTGACGAAGCGGATGAGGTCGCCGCGGTAATAGAGCTTTTCGAAATCCACGGGCTGGTGCGCGTGCGTATGCGACGTCCGTTCGATCAGGAAGACCGGGCTGCCGGGCGCGATCGCGAGCGCCTGCGCAACCTCGGGCGGCGCCGCGACGGCTTCGAGCCGGTACTCGGCGTCGACGAGCGGCACGTCGTAGCGCTCCTCGAGCAACGAGAAAATCGGCTCGGCCTCCAGATCGTGCGCGACGATCTTCTCGCCGAGCTCGCGCGGCAGGTAGGTTTCGTCGAAGGAGACCGCGACGCCGTCGGCCAGGCGCACGCGGCGAATGCGCATGACCGCGGTGCCCGGCGGCAGCGCGAGCTGCCGCGCGACGTCGGCGCCGGCTTCGACGACCTGACGATCGACGAGCCGCGCCGTCGGCGTACGCCCGAGCGCGTGCATGTCCTCGACGAAGCCGGTCAGCTCGGTCAGTTCCTGCGTGATCTTCGGTTCGGCGACGAACGTGCCTTTCCCGCGCCGGATTTCGACGAGGCCGCGCGCGACGAGGTTTTCGATCGCCTTGCGCACGGTCGTCCGGCTGACTCCGAACCGCTCGATCAGGCGCTCCTCGGGAGGAAGCTGGCTGCCCGGCGGCAGGTCGGACGTCGAGATTTCGAGGGCCAGAGCGGCCTCGACCTTCGTATAGAGCGGCGCGTTGCCGAAGTCGGAGTTCATTAAGACATCATGACGTCACGACGTCATGATGTCAAATCCGCTGATTGTGCCGCGGGACGGCTACAACCCGTACCCGCCCGACACATTCAACTGCTGCCCGGTGATGTAATTGGCCCGGTCCGACGCCAGGAACACCGCCGCCCGCCCGACGTCGTGCGCCTTTCCCCAGCGCTTGAGCGCAAGCATCTTCTGCGTCTCGTCGATCCACGCCTGGTCGAACTGCCCCTGTTCGAGCAGCACCGGAAACATTCCGGCCTCGATCACGCCGACCAGGATCGAATTCGCGCGAATGTCGTAACGCCCCTCCTCGCGTGCCAGCCCCTTGACCAGCGCCTCGTTCGCCGCCTTCGGCGCGACCGACAGCCCGTCGCGGTCGGGCCAGCGCAGGTGCCCGGCCGACCCGAGCGTCACGAACGATCCGCCGCCCGACGCGCGGAAGTGCGGCAACGCCGCCTTCGCCGCCACGAAGAAGCCGACCGTCTCGACCTCGATCGCGCGGCGCCAGTCGTCGTGCGTCATGTCGCCGATATGACGCTGGTTCACGAACGGCCCGGCCGCCCAGACGACCGTATGCACGCGGCCATGCGCGCCGACCGCGGCCGCGAGCGCGGCGTCGACCTGGGCGGGATCGGTCACGTCCACGCAGTGCGTGGTGGCCGCGACGCCTTCGCCGCGAATGTCGCGTGCGACGCGTTCAGCCACGTCGGCCTTGCTGCGGTAGCCCACCGCGACCGGCACGCCGGCCCGCGCAAACTCGAGCGCGACGCCCTGCCCGATCCCGCCGCTGCCGCCGAACACCAGCACCGCGCCCTGCGGAAATCCGTTGTCGTTCATGCGTTCATCCCGTTCGTGTGTCGCGGCGGCGCTCAGGCCGCCGCCTCGGTCCCCGCCCGCAGGCGGTACTTCAGCACCTTGCCGGCCGCGCTCGTCGGCAGTTGTTCGACGAACGTGAAATGCCGCGGCACCTTGTAGTTCGCCATGTTGCGGCGCGCCCAGTCGTTCAGTTCGTCGGCGTCCGCTTGCGCGCCCGGCCGCAGCACGACATACGCGTGCCCGACCTCCCCGAGCCGCGTATCGGGCACGCCGACCAGCGCCACCTGCGCAATCGCAGGATGCGCTGCAAGCAGCCGTTCGATCTCGGCCGGATAGCAGTTGAAGCCGCCGACGATGAACATGTCCTTGATGCGATCGGTGATCTTCAGGTTGCCGTTCGCATCGACGCAGCCGAGATCGCCCGTATGCAGCCAGCCATCGGCGTCGACGGTCTCGCGCGTCGCGTCCGGCTGGTTGAAGTAGCCGCGCATCACGTTGTAGCCGCGCACCCAGATCTCGCCGGTCTCGTCCGGCCCGAGTGGTTCACCGCCCGGCCCCGCGATGCGCAGCTCGACATCCGGCATCGGCCGGCCCGACGTATAGGCGACCGTCTCCGCATCGTCGCCTTGCCGGCACAGCGTCGCGAAGCCGCACGATTCGGTCAGCCCGTAGCCGGTCAGCACCGTCTCGAAGCCGAGCTCCGCGCGCATCCGCTCGATCAGGCTCGGCGCGATCGCCGCCGCGCCCGTCACCGCGATCCGCAGCGACGACAGGTCGCGCGTCGCGCGATCGGGCGCGTCGAGCAGCGCGTAGTACAGCGTCGGCGGGCCGGGCAGCACCGAGACGCGATCGTCGGCGACGCGGCGCAGCACGTCGGCCGGCTGGAACACGAGATGCGGCAGCACGGTCGCGCCGCTCGACAGCGCGGCGAGCCAGCCGGCCTTGTAGCCGAACGTGTGGAAAAACGGATTGACGATCAGGTAGCGGTCGTCGGGCCGCACGCCTGCGATTGCCGCCCATGCCTGCGCAGCGCGCAGGTTCTGGCCGTGCGCGGTCATCACGCCCTTCGGGCGGCCCGTCGTGCCGGACGTGAACATCAGGTCCATCACGGTGTCGGGCGTCACCTGTGCCTCGCGTTCGCGCACCGCGACCAGCGGTACCTCGGCGCCGCGCGCGAGGAACGCGCTCCAGGTTTCGTCGTACGCGCCTGAAGGCGGCTCACCGTCGAACACGACGACGCGCTCGAGCGTCGCGGGCCGGTGCGGCGCGAGCATCGCCGGATAGGATTCGCCGAGGAAGGTGCCGCAGCAGAACAGCAGCCGCGCGCCGCCGTCGTGCAGGATGCCGCCCACCTCCATCCCCTTCATCCGCGTATTGACCGGCACGAGGATCGCGCCGACGGTGTGGATCGCCAGCGCCGCGACGATCCATTGCGGCAGGTTCGGCGCCCACACCGCGATGCGGTCGCCGGCCGCGATGCCACTCGCGAGCAGCGCGCGGGCCGCATCGAGGCGGGCCGCGTCGAGTTCCGCGTAGGTCAGCCGGCCATGCTCCGACTCGATCGCCGGATGCGCGCCGTGGCGCGCGGCTGCCCGCGCGATCAGCGCGGGCGTGGTCAGGATTTCGTTGTCCATCGTCATAGATCAGGGTGGCCGTGCGCGCCGCCGGCGCGCGACGGCTCAGTCGGGAAACACCACGCGCAGCGCATCGCTCGCGGGCCGCGCACAACAGGCGAGCGTCCAGCCGGCCGCGATCTCGTCTTCATCGAGCACGTGGTTGCTGTCGAGCGCGACCTCGCCGCGCTCGATCCGGCACATGCACGCGCCGCATTGCCCCATCCGGCAGGAATTCGGCGCCGGCACGCCCGCGCGCAGCATCGCGTCGAGCAGCGTTTCGCCGGGAGCACTGTCGAACGCGAACGCGTCGCCGTCGAGCACCGTCTCGATCGCCGCGCCGTCGCCGGATGCCGAAGCCGCCGCTGCGACGCTTGATGCCGTCGTATCCGACGCCGCCGGTGCCTGTGCCGGTGCATCGGGCAGCGATGCGAACCGCTCGACATGTACCCGCGCCCGCGGCAGCCCGAGGCCGAGCATCGCGGCCAGCGCGTTCTCCATGAACAGCGCGGGCCCGCAGATGAACGTCTCCTGCTGGCTGAACGGCCGCGCGAGTTCCTCGAGATGGCGCTGTTGCGGGATGCCCTGCACGCTGTCGAGCCAGTGGATCACGCGCACGCGGCCCGGATGGCGCTGCGCAAGCTGCTGCAGTTCGGCGCGGAAAATCACCGAGCGTTCGTCGCGGTTCGCATAGATCAGCGTCAGCATCCCGCGCCCGTGCACGAGGGCCGATTTCAGGATCGACAGCACCGGCGTGATGCCGCTGCCGCCCGCGAACAGCAGCAGGTCGCCGTCGAGCGTGCGCGGCGTGAACACGCCTGCCGGCGGCAACACGTCGAGCGCGTCGCCCGCCTTCACGCGGTCGCACAGCCAGTTCGACGCACGGCCGTCGCGTACACGCTTGACGGTGATCTTCGGCGCGGCGTCGATGCCGGGCGCGCTCGACAGCGAGTAGCAGCGCGCGACGGTCGCGTCCGCGCACGGCACGTTCAGCGTCAGGAACTGACCGGGCCGGTACGCGAAGGCGTCGCGCAACGCGGCCGGCACGTCGAACACGAACGAGCACGCGTCGTCGCTTTCGGCAATCACTTCGGCAACGGTCAGCCGATGGAAGCGCGAATCGCTCATGGCCGGCTCCTCACGTCACGCAGCCGCACGGGCCACCGGCGCACCGGGCGTCGTGTAGGCACCGTCGAGATAGACGAGCGGATCGACGTCGCCGCTCATCAGCACTTCGCGGATACGCCCGATGAACACCGTATGCGTGCCGTATTCGAAGCGGCCATCCTGTTCGCACACGAGGCTCGCCTGCGCGTCGCGCAGATACGGCACGCCGAGCGCCGACGTATGCCAGTCGCCCGTCGTGAAGCGCGCCTCGCCCTTCAGGCGGCCGCTGCAGTCGATCGCGATGCCTTCGTGGGCCGCCGACAACACGTTCACGCAGAAGCCGGCGCCCGCGTCGAGCGGCGGATACAGCGACGCGTTGCGGTTGATGCAGATCAGCAGCGAAGGCGGATCGGTCGACAGCGAATCGACCGCCGTCGCGGACATCGAGTAGCGCCGGCCGTCGTGCGCACTGCTGATGACCGTGACGGAGCGCGCGAGGCGGCGCATCGCGAGCAGCATGTCGGTGCGCAGCGGATGGGTGGTGAGATCGCTCATGATCGGACTCCGTCAAGTTCAGTCGTGGATGGCCGGGCGGGCTGCCCGCCGGCGTCGGCTGCGCGAGCAGCCAGGTGGTCGGCGGCGAGATACCCGAAGGTCATCGCCGGACCGAGCGTCGAGCCCGCGCCGGGGTAGCTCGCGCCCATCATCGATGCGCTGGTGTTGCCGATCGCATAGAGGCCGTCGATCGGCTCGCCGTCGGCGCGCAGCACGCGGGCGTGCACATCGGTGACGAGCCCGCCCTTCGTGCCGATGTCGCCCGCGTCGATCCGCACCGCGTAGAACGGTGCCTGGTCGATCGGCCCGAGGCACGGGTTCGGCTTGTTCTGCGGATCGCCGTAGTACGTGTCGAACAGGTTGTCGCCCTTGCCGAACGCTTCGTCGATCCCGGTGACTGCGTAGCGCGCCATGTCGCGCAGCGTGTCGTGCAGGCCGGCCGCATCGACGCCGATGCGCGCGGCCAGCGCGTCGATCGTGTCGGCCTTCACGATCACGTCGCGGAACGCGGCCGGAATCCGTGAATCGGGCATCATCGACGCCGGCATGATCGGCCCGCACGGATACTTGCGGCGAAACCGCGCGTCGAACACCATCCACGCCGGTACGCTCGCGCCGGTGCGCGCATGGTCGCGATACATCGCCGGCACGAATTCGGAATACGGCGCGGCTTCGTTGACGAAGCGCTTGCCGAGGCTGTTCACGATCACGCAGCCCGGCAGGTTGCGTTCGACGAACAGCGCGCGCTGCTTCTCCTCGCCCGCGACACCGACCGTCGGCGCGCCCCACACGTGCGCCATCAGCGCGAGCGCGCCGCCGAGCCGGTGGCCTTCGGCGATCGCGTCGCCGGTGTTGGCCGGCGGCGTTGCGCTCCACTGCGCCTGTGTCGGCTGCGGCAGGTAGCGCTCGCGCATCGGCTGGTTGCGCTCGAAGCCGCCCGCGCCGAGGATCACGCCGCGCCGCGCGGCGATCGTCACGGGCTGCCCGAAGCGCTGCGCGCGCACGCCCGTCACGCGGCCGTCCACGTCGAGCAGGTCGCGCATCGGCGTGTCGAGCCACACGGGCACGTTGCGGTCGAGCAGCGCACGGCGCAGCCCGCCGATCAGCGCATTGCCGAGCGTCAGGCGCCGGTCGCGCCGCGTGCGGCGGCGCATCCCGATATCGAGCCAGTAGCGGCCGAACTGCGCGATCGCGAGCTTCATGAAGCCGGGCCCGCGCGAGAACAGCGTATGCGCCTCCTTCGACGTCACGGCCACGCGCCCGCCGATCAACGTGCCGGGCGACGCCGGCCGCAGCCGGTCGAATTCGTCGCCGAGCAGCCCCCCGTCGAACGGCATCGGATCGAGCGCGCGGTAGCCCGGCATCGCGCCCGGCACCTTCTGGAAATAGTCCGCGTACTTCGGCAGCGACTGGTAACGCACCGGCGTCTGCGATTCCAGGTAGCGCAGCATCTCCGGCGCGCGGTCGAGATAGGTGTCGATCTTCTCGGGCGTCGATTCGCCGGCCACGCACGCTTCGATGTAGCCGCGCGCGGCCTCGCGCGAATCGGTCACGCCCAGCTCGGCGATATGGTGATTGCACGGCACCCAGATGCCGCCGCCCGAGACGGCCGACGTGCCGCCGTACAGCGCCGTCTTCTCGATCACGACGACGGACAGGCCGCGGTCGGCCGCACGGCACGCGGCGAGCAGCGCGCCCGCGCCCGAACCGACGACCACCACGTCGAACACGTATTGCTGTGCTTGCGGGTCGTTCATCGCGTCTCCGTCAGATGAAGAAGTCGGTGTTCTCGCGGCCGAGCATCACGGCGCCGAGGTTCTGGCCGAAGCGGTCCACGTTGTTCGCGTAGTGCGCGCGGGCCGCGTGCAGGTCGAGGAAGCGGCGCACCAGCGGATTGCGGTGATAGATGCCGTTGCCGCCCGCATAGCGCAGCAGCGCGTTCGCCGCCTGCGCGCAACGCTCGGCAACCTGCGCGGACTGGTAGCGGAAATGCACGCGGCGCTCGATCGACACGGCCGGGCCGCCGGTGACCGACGCCATCAGTTCCGCGAAATTGCGCTTGAGCAGCACCTGCATCTCGTCGATCGCGACGGCCGCGTTCGCGCATGCGTTCTGCGCGCCCGGATCGTCGGTCGTCTTCGCGCCGCTGTTGGCCGACACGCGCGTCGCCGCATAGCCGGTGAAATCGTCGAGCGCGCCCTGCAGCGCGCCGATGCACGACGTGCACACCGCGCGCACGAAGATCTGCGCGAACGGCAGCTTGAACAGCGGCGCGTCGTTGACGGCGAGGCCCGGGCTCGTGCCCATCATCCCGTCGATTGCCTTGTGCGTGCGATACGCGGGCACGAACACGTCGTCGACGACGATGTCGTGGCTGCCCGTCGCGCGCAGCCCGAGCACGTCCCAGTCCTGCTGGATCCGGTAATCGGATTTCGGCAGCAGGAAGGTGCGGTATTCGGGCGGCTGGCCGGCAACGGTTGCCGGCACCAGCGCACCGAGGAACACCCATTCGCACAGTTCGCTGCCGCTCGAGAACTTCCAGTGGCCCGACAGGCGGAAGCCGCCGTCGACCGGCGTCACGCGGCCGACCGGCATGTAGGTCGATGCGATCAGCGTCGCCGGGTCGTTGCCCCACACGTCCTGCTGCGCGCGCTCGTCGAACAGCGCGAGCTGCCAGTTGTGCACGCCGACGACGCCGTACACCCACGCGGTCGACATGCAGCCGCGCGCGAGCGCCATCTGGATGTCGAAGAAAGCCTGCGGATCGAGCTCGTAGCCGCCGTAGCGCTTCGGCTGCAGCACCTTGAAGAAGCCGGCGGCCTGCATGTCGGCGATCGTCTCGGCCGGGATGCGGCCCTGCGCTTCCGCCTGCGCGGCGCGGCCGGCCAGCGTCGGCGCCAGTGCCTCGGCCCGGGCGATCAGCGTGGCGGCCAGTGCGTTCGAATCGTTGTCGCGATGCACGAATGTCTCCTGTGAAGCGGGTGATGCGCCGCGGCGCGTGCCCCGCTCTCGTTCAAAGTTGTTCGGCGCGGCCTGGCCGCGGGCGATGCTCGCCACCACCGATGGTCGGCTTCGCACGACCGCGCCGCATCGTCCGACCGGACGGGACGACGGGCGCGGCCCGGTGCATCACGCGCAGGCGCGCTCCTTCTCCTTGTTGAAGAACGGGATCACGTGCTCGCCGATGTTGCGGATCGTCTCCATCTGCGCCTCGTGCGGCACCGTGCCCATCTGGCACAGGAACAGCACCTCGTCGACGCCGGCTTCCTGCAGGCGGCCGACATAGCCGATGCAGTCGTCCACCGTGCCGTACGCGTGGTTCGGGTTCATCATCGCGAGCGCCGGGTCGGCGAAGTTCACGACGACTTCCTCCGAGGCGAAGCGCGAGCGGATCACCATCTCGCCGGTGTCGGCCTGCACGAGGTCGTCGCCCCACTTCGCCGGGTCCGGACGCTCGCCGCCCGTGTACCAGTACGCGAGCGATTCCATGAAGTAGCGCTGGCCGCGGATGCCGATCTTGCGGGCGGCCTGGCCGTCGGCCATCACGACCGTCGGGCACAGGGCGGCAAGGTGCTGGGTCGGGCGGAAGCCGACCTGGTCTTCCGGCTTGCGGTTCGCCCACGCTTCGCGGTACACCGCGTTCTTCTTCGCGACTTCATCGGGGCCGCCGAAACCGAGCACCAGCGCGCCCATCCCGCGCTGGCCGGCGCGCAGCAGCGCATCGGTGTTGGTACACGCGAGGTACATCGGCGGATGCGGATCCTGGAACGGCTTCGGGTGGATCGGACGCTTCGGAATCTTGATGTACTTGCCGTCGTGCTCGATCTCGTCCTGCACGAACATCTTCGGCACGAGGTACATCGATTCGTCGATCATCGGCTGCAGTTCGTTGAGGTCGTAGCCGAACGCGCCGGCTTCCTGCTGGCTGCCGCCCTTGCCGACGCCGAAGTGCACGCGGCCGCCGGACAGGATGTCGAGCAGCGCGACGCGCTCCGCGACCTTGATCGGATGGTTCATCGCCGGCGGCAGGCACACGACGCCGTGCCCGAGGCCGATGCGCGTCGTGCGGCCGGCCAGGTAGGCGAGGAAGGTTTCCGGCGCGCTCATGTGCGCATAGTTGGTCAGCGACGTGTGCTCCACGCACCAGATCGTGTCGAAGCCGACCTGCTCGGCGAGCAGCGCCTGTTCGACCGTCTCCTTGAACACCCGGTGGTCGCCCTCGCGCGATGCGTCGGTGGTCTGGGCTTCGTAGATGAGGGAAAACTTCATTGCGTGCGTCTCCATGGTTGTTGGACGAGTCGGGTCGTGCAGCCCGCCCGCACGATACGGACGAAGCGCGACGGTCCACGAATGGAAGTGTCGGCGCGCCGGCTGGCGCGGGCATCATCTGTTCGGAGTAGCCGCGCGCCCGCGGGGACAGAGGGGTTTCACCGTCATCCGATCGGACTGCGTGGCGGCGGGAGCGGCGCGCTAGCATCGAACGGCGGGCGCGTTGCGCGCACCGACCAACGACAAGGGAGAGAGGGAATGAAGGTATCGATGCTGCTGTATCCGGTCGACGACATCGACACGGCGTTGCCGCTGTTCGTCGACGGGCTGGGCCTGAACGTGAAGTTCCGCGACGGCGACCGCTATTGCGCGCTCGACGGCGGCCCGCTGACGATCGCGCTGGTCGCGGGCGACGAGCAGATCGTCGAGCGCGCGGCGCTCACGCTGCGCGTGGACGAGGACGACGACCTGTATGCGGCGATGGCGCGGGTCGTGAAGGCCGGCGCGTCGGTGCGCGTGCCCGTGCAGGCCGGGCCGCACGAATACCGCGCGGTGCTGGAGGACAAGAACGGCGCGCTGCTGGTGATTTCGCAGAAACGGGCCGCATGACGGCCCGCGGTGCGGGCGCGGGCGTGGGCGCCGGATGCGGGCGCCGGATGCGGGTGCCGTGCGCGTAACGGATCCGTTACGCGTCCGCGCCCGGCGTGCTCAGGTCGCTCGCTTCCAGCAATTCGAGCAGCGTGCGCGCCGGCTGGCTGAGCCGCTTCGCGGCCAGCGCGATGAATTCGATGTCGGGCAGCACGGGCAGCGCGTCGCCGTTGACCAGCGGCGCAAGCCCGCGCGTCGACAGATAATGCGACGTCGCGGTCAGGCCGAGCCCCGCGCGTGCGGCCGCGATGCAGCCCGGCTGGCTGCTGCTCGAACACACGACTTCCCAGCCGATCCCCTTCTCCGCGAGCGCGTTCAGGACGATCGCCCGCGTCACGCTCGGCTCGGCCACCAGCACGAGCGGCAGCGGCCGCTCCGGATCGACGACGGTGCCGGGCCGCGCGACCCATTCGAGCCGCGTGCGTAGCAGCGGCGTGCCGCGCCGCTCGCCGAGCCGCCGCTTGCCGATCATCAGGTCGAGCGCGCCCGCATCCAGCCCTTCATAGAGCCGGCTCGTCATGCCGGTGGTGATCTCCAGTGCGACGTCCGGGTGCGCGGCGCGAAACCCGGCCAGCACATCCGGCAACGCGACGAGCGCGAGGTCGTCCGGTGCGCCGAGCCGCACCAGCCCTTGCAGCCTCGGCTTGCGGAACTGCGATTCCGCACGGTTGAGCGCCTGCAGGATCACGTTCGCATGCACGAGCAGCGCCTCGCCGTCGGCCGTCATCGCGATCGAATGCGTGTCGCGCACGAACAGCCGCCGGCCGACGCTCTCTTCGAGACGACGGATGTGTTCGCTGACGCTCGACTGGTTGAGCCCGAGCTGCCGGCCTGCTTCGGTGAAGCTGCGGCAGTTCGTGACGATCGCGAACGTGTTGAGCCAGACGGGATTGAGCATGGCGCATTGTCATCGGCATTGCCGATGACAGTCAACGTCTTCAGGCGGCTTCCCGATGACCATCGGAATCGGTACCATCGTGCGCTTGAAGACCGGCAGGCGCCGCGCAACCGCGCCGAGACGCCACCCGCGCCGGCCTTTGCACCACCGATTTCGCCATGTCCCGGGAACCCACACACTCCGCGCTGCTCTGGATCGTCGCCGCTGCATTCTTCATGCAGTCGCTCGACACGACGATCGTCAACACCGCCCTGCCTTCGATCGCACAAAGCCTGCACG
Source organism: Burkholderia lata (assembly GCF_000012945.1). Lineage (NCBI taxonomy): Bacteria > Pseudomonadati > Pseudomonadota > Betaproteobacteria > Burkholderiales > Burkholderiaceae > Burkholderia > Burkholderia lata. Next base: position 1,601,282 of record NC_007511.1, on the reverse strand, counting down.
CGTCGCCGCTCGCGATGCAGCCGGTCGTGGTCGTCTACACGCTGACGATGGCGATGCTCACGCCGGCGTCGGGCTGGCTGGCCGACCGGTTCGGCACGCGCCGCGTGTTCTCGCTCGCGATTTTCGTGTTCGTGCTGGCATCGATCGGCTGCGCGGCGTCGCATACGCTCGGCCAGCTCGTCGCCGCGCGCGCGCTGCAGGGCATCGGCGGCTCGATGCTGCTGCCGATCGGGCGGCTCGCCGTGCTGCGCCGCGTGCCGGGCGAACAATACGTCGCGGCGATCGCGTTCGTGTCGATCGCCGGCCAGCTCGGGCCGATCGTCGGGCCGACGCTCGGCGGCTGGCTGACGCAGGCGATTTCGTGGCACTGGGTGTTCATCGTCAACGTGCCGGTCGGCGTGGTCGGCTTCCTGGCCGTGCAGCGCTACCTGCCGCACGACCAGGCGCAACAGCCGCCGCCGTTCGACTTCATTGGCTGTGCGCTGCTGTCGGTCGCGATGATCGCGCTGTCGCTCGCGATCGACCCGCCGATGCCCGCGCATCGCGCCGCGTGGGCGGCCGGGCTCGCCGTGGTCGGGCTGGCGAGCGCGCTTGCGTACCTGCCGCACGCGCGGCGACGCGCGCAGCCGCTGTTCCGGCTCGGGCTGTTCCGTGAGCCGAACTTCGGTTCGGGGCTGCTCGGCAACCTGCTGTGCCGGATCGGCACGAGCTCGGTGCCGTTCATGCTGCCACTGCTGATGCAGGTGCAGCTCGGCTATACGCCGCTGCAGTCGGGGCTGATGATGCTGCCGGCCGCGATCGCGGGCGTCATCGCGAAACGCTGGATCGCGCCGCTCGTGAAGCGGTTCGGCTATGCCGCGTTCCTGGTCGTGAATACGGGGATCGTCGGGTGCGCGATCGCGGGGTTCGCGCTGGTGTCGGCGCGGCCCGCGCCGCTACTGGAAGGTGCGCTGCTGATCGTGTTCGGCGCGGCGAACTCGATGCAGTTCGCGGCGATGAACGGCGTGACGCTGAAGGGGCTGTCGCATGCCGACGCCGGCAGCGGCAACAGCCTGTTCACGATGATGCAGATGCTGGCGATGGGGCTCGGCGTGTCGATCGGCGGCGGCCTCGTCAACCTGTTTGCTGCCTATTGGGGTTCGATGGCCCACGGGTTCATGCTGTCGTTCACGTGCATGGGCGTGGTGACGCTGCTGTCGTCCGTCGTGTTCCGGCGAATCGATACGGCCGCGCCGCCGGCCAGTGCGGCAGCGCGCCCGTCCGCGTGAGCGCGGCCGTCAGTTCGCCTGGCGGCGCTCGACGACGCGCTTGAGCACCCAGCGGATCGACGAACCGTCGGCCGGCGGCTGCGCAACGTGGTATTCGTCGATTTCGAGCGTGTACAGGTAGCCGGGCTGGTACGCGAAGCCTTCGATACCGGCGTACCACAGGCTCCACGGCTCGTTCGGGCTGTTGCGCACCTGCAGGCACTCCATCGGCGCGACGCCCGTGCAGCGCGCGGATTGCGGCGCGACATACACAGTCTTGGTCACCGGCTTGCTGTCGGCCGGGCGCACCGCGTTCGGCGACGTGGCGACGGCGTCGGTCTGGCATCCGGCGAGGAGCGTGCTGCCGGCAATGACGGCCGCGCCGAGCAGTGTTCTGGATTGGCGAATCATCTGATGTTCCTCAGGAAGCGTTGGAGGGCCGATTAGAGGCCCCCACGGCAGGAAAGTTCACAAATAGCTTACAGAAAGCGATCCGCCACGTTCATTTATGGGATGTCGCGTGCGAGCCGATACGTTACCGTGATCCGGTTCAGCCGCGCGCATCGCTGCCGGCGGCTCGCCCGTGCACACCGGGCGACGGGGCCGAATCACGCCCGGTCGACCCGGTGGCCGCAACAGGAGACAACCCGAATGACCACGGCGCCCGCGGCCCTGCCGCCGCACCTTGCCCAATCGAAACTGACGCTCGAGCAGTTCGACGCATTGCTCACGACGATCTACGAAGGCCCGCTCGAAGACGTGCCGTGGGGCGGCGCACTGGAGCAGATCCGCGTCCACCTGCACGCGAACTACGTGACGATGATCCTGCGCTGGCCCGCCAGCGGCCATGCGGGGCTGATGATCAATGCGTCCGGGCAGAATGCGCCGCTGTCGGGCGTCGCGTCGTACAACACCTACTACTACGCGCTCGATCCGTTCGTGAACCTGCCGAGCGATCGCGTCGTCACCGTCGACGAGCTGCTCGGCGTCGGCGTCTGGCGCAGCAGCGCGATGTATCGCGAGTTTCTCGAGCCGTTCGACGTCGGGTACCTGATGGGCGCCGACCTGCGCACGCCCGATGGCATCGAGTGCCGTTTCCGCGTGTGCCGCTCGCATCGCGACCGCGCGTTTTCGGCGACCGACAAGGCCGTCTGCAATGCGCTGCTGCCGCACCTGAAGCGCGCGGTGCGGCTGCACGCGAAGTTCGGGATGGTCGAATCCGAGCGCACGCTGTACGCGAGTACGATCGACCGCATGCTCGTCGCCACCGCGATCCTCGACGAGCGCGGCACGGTCATGAAGACCAATTGCGTCGCGGACGAGATCTTCGCCGAATGCGACGGCCTGCGCGTGCGCGGCGACGCGCTCGAAGCGTCGTATCCGCTGGAGGATCGCAAGCTGCAGAAGCTGATCCGGCAGGTGCTCGCGGAGCGCGCAAGCGGCGCGCCGTCGGTCGCGCAGGCCATTGCCGTGCCGCGCCCGTCCGGCAAGCCGCCGCTCGGCGTGCTGATCCGCGCGGTGCCGCTCAGCGAATGGTCGGAGGACAATCCGCGCCGGCCGGCGTGCGCGATCTTCATCCGCGATGCCGAGCGCAAGTCGCAGGCGTCGCACGACATCGTGCGCAAGCTGTTCGACCTCACGCCGGCCGAAACCGCGCTGGCGCTCGCGCTCGTCAACGGGCAGACGCTCGAGGAAGCCGCCGACGAACTCGCGATCAGCAAGAACACCGCGCGCTCGCATTTGCGCGCGATTTTTTCGAAGACGGGCGTCACGCGGCAGGCGACGCTCGTCAGGACGTTGCTGAACAGCGTGCTGTCGCTGGGGTGATGCTTTCGTGACGACCGCCCCGCCATCGAATCCGCCTAGTCCGTTTCAACGTCGAAGCACCGGCGCATGCCGCCTAACCTGTCTCTCCACTCAGCGCCACAGGAGACAGACATGGAAAGCTTCGCTGGAAAAGTTGCCGTCGTGACCGGCGCGGCGACCGGCATCGGACGACAGGCCGCACTGTGCTTCGCCGAAGCCGGCGCGCAGGTCGCGCTGCTGGACACCGTCGTGTCCGCTGCCGAAGACGTCGCGCACGCGATCGAGCGCACCGGCGCCAGGGCGATCGTGCTGCGCACCGACGTCTCGCGCGCCGACGACGTGCGCGATGCGATCGACACGACAGTCGCCACGTTCGGGCGTCTCGACATCGCCTTCAACAACGCCGGCATCGCGCCGCGCGGCGCGCCCGTCGCCGAATTCGACGAGGACGAATGGGATCGCACGATCGCCGTGAACCTGAAAGGCGTGTGGCTGTGCATGAAACACGAATGCCGGCACATGCTGTCATTCGGCGGCGGGGCGATCGTCAACACGTCGTCGATCATGGGGATTGTCAGCGGGCCGGGGCTCTCCGCGTATTCGGCATCGAAGAGCGGCGTCATCGGCCTCACGAAATCGGTGGCGATCGACTATGCGAGCCGCGGCATCCGCGTGAATGCCGTGTGCCCCGGCGGCATTGCCCATACGGCGATCACCGACCGCCCGGAAAACCGCGACGACATGGCCCGACTGACGCAGGCCACGCCGATGGCGCGGCTCGGCGAGCCGCGCGACATCGCGGAAACGGTGATATGGCTGTGCTCGCCCGCCGCGCGCTTCGTCACCGGTCAGGCAATCGCCGTCGACGGCGGTTTTACCGTGTGGTGATCGTGTACCATCGGCGCTTCCCGATATGCTTGATCGCGCTGCGTTCGTCCGCCCGTTCACGTGCAAACGATCCGCACAGCGCCCTCCGCTTCGCATGACCTCACCCGTTCCGTCCGACACCGCGCTGCGCCCGCTGCCGATCGATGCGCTGACCGTGCCGGCCGCGCTCGACGGACGCACGGGCACCAACCGCTCGAACAGCGCGCATCCGCAGATTGCCGCGACCAACGACCTCGATGCGGTGCGCGCGTGGCTCGCCCGCTTTGTCGATACGCCGACCACATTCCAGAACTACCGCAAGGAAGCCGAACGCCTGCTGCTGTGGGCCGTGATCGCGTGCGGCAAGCCGCTGTCGTCGCTCACGCACGAAGATCTGGTCGTCTACCGGCAGTTCCTGCTCGAACCCGCGCCGGCCGAGCTGTGGTGCGCGAACGGCGGGCGCAAGCATCCGCGCGACGATCCGCGCTGGCGGCCGTTCTACGGGCCGCTGTCGGCGGCCAGCCAGCGGCAGGCATTGGTGATCCTGAACGTGATGTTCTCGTGGCTCGTGCAGGCCGGCTACCTCGCCGGCAATCCGCTCGCGTTGTCGCGCCAGCGGCAGCGCCGGCCCGCGCCGCGCGTCACGCGCCATCTCGGGCAACCGCTGTGGCAGTCGGTCAAGGATGCGATCGCCGCGATGCCGCGCGACGACGCGCGGGCGGGCTTCCATGCGGATCGCGCGCGCTGGCTGTTCACGCTGCTGTATCTCGGCGGGCTGCGCATCACCGAAGCGGCCGATACGACGATGGGCCAGTTCTTCTGCCGGCGCGACGCGGACGGGCGCGACCGCTGGTGGCTCGACGTGACGGGCAAAGGCGGCCGGCAGCGGCTCGTGCCGGCCACCGACGAGATGATGGCCGAGCTGTCGCGCTACCGGCGCGCGCATGGCCTGCCCGCCCTGCCGTCCGACGGCGAACCCACGCCGCTCGTGCTGCCGGTCGGCCAGGCGCGCAAGCCGCTCACGCGCGCGGCGCTGCACCGGATCGTGAAGCAGGTGTTCCAGTTCGCGGCCGACCGGCTGCGCGTGAACGGCGAAGCCGGCGAGCAGCAGGCGCGCGTGCTCGAACAGGCGTCCGCACACTGGCTGCGCCACAGTGCGGGCTCGCATATGGCCGACGGCCACGTCGACCTGCGGCTCGTGCGCGACAACCTCGGCCACGTGTCGCTGACGACCACGAGCCAGTACCTGCACGCGGACGACGACTGGCGGCATCGCGAGACGGAGGAGAAGCACCGGATCGGGTGGTAAAGGTTCGACGGGACAGGGGTGTCCTTGTCAGGATGCTCACTGCCCACCCGCCTCACGCGCCCGCTCGATCAGCGCGCCACACCCGCATACCACGCAGCGGCGGCCGCGATTTCATCTGGCGTCAGGTTGCGCGCAATATTGCGCATCTGCTCGGACGTATCGTTGTGCCGTGCGCCGCTCGCGAAATCGGCCAGTTGCGCCTTCGTATACGCGGCCGGCAGGCCGTCGAGCCACGGGCTGCCCGTCTGGTGATCGATGCCGCCGTGGCACGCCGCGCAGGCCGGGATGTTGCGCATCGGCGCGCCGTGCACGACGATGTCCGGCGCGACGCCGGTTCGCCGCGCAGCCGGCCGCGGCAACGACGCATAGTACGCGGCGAGATCCCGCATGTCCTGATCGCCGAGCCCCCGCACCATCGGCGACATCACCGCGTTCTGCCGCGCGTCGCCCGCGAAGTCGCGCAATTGCTTGTACACGGCGATCGCGTATTGCCCGGCGAGATTCGGCGAATTCGCGTTGCTCATTCCCTTTTCGCCGTGGCACATCGTGCAGCGAAGCGACAGCGTCGCGCCCCGGCCGATCGACAAACGCGTCGCATCCGACAGCAATTGCGGCGTCACTTCCACGTGACTGACCGGATAGGCCGGCATGACCGGTGCGTCTCCGCCGGCGAGCCATTGGCGCGGCACGCCGGCCGCGCTGCAGATCGCGTTCCACACGCCCTGGAACGGCGCATCGCGTTGCACCGAAGGCAGCCACACGAAGCCGACGAACGCCGACACCAGCGCAATGCCGAGCGTCCCGCCGACGCTCGCGCGGAACCAGGGATTGCGCAGCGAAAACAGGCGTTCGTCGCTCATGGGTGCGCTCCGATCATGATCGCCGGCACCGCCGTATCGTCGCGCACCATCAGCTGCACGATCGGATAGCCGTAGTTGACGACCGTGAGGCCGATCATCAGCGTGAGCCACAGTGCGAACCCGTTGAGCGCGACGGGCACCGAAGGCGTTTCGTGCACCGGCGTGCTGAAGCGGTACGCGTCGGGTTCGACTTGCGGCGCGGCATGCCCGCGAATCAGCACGACGAAGAACAGGATCGCCGAGGCGACGAGGATCAACCCGCCGATTGCCGACATCGCAACCCACACGGCCTGCGCCGCCAGCGCCGGATCGCCGTAGTCGTAGTAGGCCATCCGCCGCGGCATGCCGAGGATCCCGACCCAGTGCCACGGGAACGTGGTGACGATCATCCCGATGAACCACAGCCAGAGCTGCCAGCGCATCAGGCGCACATGCGTCAGCGCGCGCCCCGTGAGATGCGGCCACAGGTCGTACGCGATCGCGAAGTACATCGTGACGATCGCGCCCGCGAAGATCAGGTGGAAATGCCCGGTGATCCACTGCGTGTTGTGGATCGTCGTGTCGAGCTGGTAGCTCATGTTGATGAGGCCGCCCGCGCCGCCGAAGCCGAGCATCACGAACGAGAACGCCAGCGCGAGCATCTGCGGGTTGTCCCAAGGCAACGCGGCAAGCCAGCCGAAGGTACCCTTGCCGCCGCGCAGCCGCGCGGCAATCTCGACCGACGCACAAATCGTGAAAATCGTCAGCAGCGTGGGCACCGCGACCAGCGACGTGAACACCGATTGCAGGAACTTGAACCCGGCGCCGACCTGCGGATCGGTGAACAGGTGATGAATGCCGATCGGCATCGACACGACGAGGAACAGGATGAACGAGATGCGCGCCATCGCATCGCTGTACAGGCGGCCGCCGATCGCGCGCGGAATGATCGTGTAGTACGCGATGTAGGCCGGCATCAGCCAGAAGTAGACGATCGCGTGCAGCGTCCACGAGAAAAACACGCGCGCCAGCCCCGCATCGATGGTCGACCGGAAGCCGAGCGCGACCGGCAGGATCTGGAACAGCACCTCGAGCGCCGCGCCCACCGCGGTCCAGCCCCACAGGTACGCGCCGGCCACCGTCGCGAACATCGCGAGCGGCACCGTCTGGCCGCGATGATCGCGTTTCCACGCGGCAAGATTGATCGACATCAGCGCGACCCAGATCCACGAGCCGACGACGACAAGCACCACGCCGATGTAGTAGAACGCGTTGCCGATCATCGGCGGATAGAACGTGTACAGCACCGACGCGCGCCCCATCGCGACCGGCACGCTGGCCGATACCGCGCCGAGCGCCACCAGCGCCAGCCCGCCCCACGCCCAGCGCGGGCCGATCAGCGGCCGCTTCAGCGCGAGTTCGGTCACCGCGTAACCGAAGCCCATCGCGATCAGCGTCGGAAACACGTAGCCCATCACGGTGCCGTGCTCCGTCACCGACCGGTAGTACAGCTCGGGATTGCGCAGCCACGAATGCAGCGGGCTGCGTACGATCATCTGCCACGCGCCGAGCGGCAGCGCGATGCCGAACGAGATGAACGCGAGCCAGAAATGCGCGAGGACGAGGCGTCGGCTATTTAACACAGCTCAGTCTCCGGGTGCCGGCGGCCATCTTCCGGAAAGCCGCCTTGTCGATCACTTTCACGTGCGCCCACATGCCCTGATGGCCGGTGCCGCAGTATTCGTGGCATGGCATCAGGTGATCGGCGGGTTCGGGAAAACGCGTCCGAAACGTCGCGATATAGCCCGGTTCCACCATCGAATTGAGGTTGGTCCCGGTCACGAGAAAACCATGCACGACGTCGGCGCTCGTCGCGCGAAACGTGACCGGCGTGTCGGCCGGCACGAGCACGCATTGCGGCGTGAACGAATACTGTTGCGCGACGATCCGCACCGTCACCGAGCCGTCTGCTTCCAGCGCGCTGCCGAGATTGCTCTCGACGAACTCGCCCGCGACGTGCAGCGACTCCGGCCGGATCGTCTCGACGCGCGACGGCGGCATCATGCCCCAGTGCAGGCCCGTATAGATGACCATGCAGACCATCACCGTCACGATGCCCACGGCAACCGTGGCCCAGCGCCGTTCGATGCGGGCGGCGATATCGGCGGAGGCCGCCGGTTCGTCAATGGAGGGATTCTTCATGGTGATCGGGCTACTGGATGACGCCGCGCGGCAGGAAGACCAGGAAGTAGAACGCGAACCACAGCGCGACGACGATCGCCGTCGCGGTGCCGGCCAGCGCGATCGCGCCGCGCGGGCCGCGCCGGACGATCTCGTCGACGCGTTCGTGTTCCGGGTCGGAAGCACCGTCGTGCGGCGCGGGCGATGGCATCGTCGTGTCCTCAGAAGATCGGCGCCGAGCGCAGCGCGTTGACGTCCTTCGCGCTCACCGGCTTGCCGTGATTGCCCCACGTGGTACGGACGAACGTGACGACGGCCGCCACCTCCTCGTCCGACAGCAACTGCGCGAACGGCGGCATCCCGTACGGCATCGGATTGCGGCGCGTGCCGGGCGCATAGCCGCCGTTCAGCACCATGCGGATCGGGTTGACCGACGACGTCATCTGGATCGACTGGTTGCCGGCGAGCGGCGGGAAATGCGGTGGCTTGCCGCGCCCGTCCGCCGCGTGGCAGATCGCGCATTGCGCGTCGTAGATCTTGCCGCCGAGCGGTGCGAGGCGACGGGTTTCCTCGGCGACGGTGGCCGGCGGCGGCGCGGTATCGACTTCGCCGCCCGAGCGACCCGGCAACGATTTCAGATACACGGCGACCGCGCGCACGTCCTGGTCGTTCAGGTACTGGAAGCTGTCGTAGACGACCTCGGCCATCGGCCCGTAGACCGCGCCGCGATGCGACACACCGGCCTGCAGCAGATCGGCGATCTCGGTCAGGCTCCAGTCGCCGAGGCCCGCTTCGCGATTCGATGTGAGCGACGGCGCGTACCACTGCTGCAGCGGAATCAGCCCGCCCTGATACGCCTTCGAGCGCGAGTTGCCGCCCAGCGCGTTGATCTGCGTATGGCACATCGTGCAGTGGCCGAGCCCCTCGACGAGATACGCGCCGCGATTCCACTCCACGGACTGCGCGGGATCGGGCTGGTACTCGCCTTCGCGGAAGAACAGCGTGCGCCAGCCGAGCAGCAGTTGCCGCTGATTGAACGGGAAGCGCAGTTCGTGAGCACGGTTCGGCTGATGCACCGGCGGCACCGACAGCAGGTACGCATAGATCGCATCGGAATCGGCGCGCGTGACCTTCGTGTACGACCCGAACGGCATGGCCGGATAGATGAACTGGCCGTCGCGCGACCGGCCGTCGTGCATCGTCCGGTAGAACTCGTCGGCCGTCCAGGCACCGATGCCGGTTTCCTTGTCCGACGAGATGTTCGGCGAATAGATCGTGCCGAACGGCGTCTCCATCGGCCGGCCGCCGCCGAACAGCTTGCCGGCGGGAATCGTGTGGCACGCGATGCAGTCTCCCGCGCGCGCCAGATACTCGCCGCGCGCGATCAGTTGCGCGTGGTCGGCCGGCTTCGGCGCGTCGGCCGCCTGCACTGGCGCGATGCACGCGAGCAGGACGGCGAGCATCTCGAGGATTCGTGAGCGGATCACGGCGCGGCTCCGGCTAGTGGCCCATGCTGCCGCAGGCAAGCGGCAATTTCGCTGCGTCTTGCGTCGCGGGCAGCGGATTCTGCGGCGCCGGTTGTGCAGCGAGCCACGCCGCGACCGCCGTGATGTCGTCCCCGGACAGCTTCGATGCGATGTCGTGCATGCAATCGGGCGCCACCGCGCGGCGTGTGCCGTAACGCCATGCGCCCAGTTGCGCGCTGATGTAGTTCGCGTGCAGGCCCACCAGCCCGGGAATCGCCGGCGCCATGCCGGTCAGCTCACGGCCGTGGCAGCTCGCGCAGGCCGGCACGCCGCGCGCGGGATCGCCCGCGGTGACGAGCGAGCGCCCACGCTCGAGATCCTTCGGATCGGCGGCAGGCGCGGCAGGCGGCGGATACGGCGGATGCTGCGCGGCGAAGTGCTCGGCGATCTGGCGCAGGTACGGATCGGGCAAGTACGCAAGCAGGTAATTCATCGGCGGATACTTGCGGCCGCCATCGCGGAACGCGCGCAGCTGCAGGTACAGGTAGCCGGCCGGCTTGCCGGCGAGACGCGGGAAGTAATCATTGTCGGTGCCCTCGCCATGCGCGCCGTGGCAAGCGGCGCAGCCCATCACGCGCGCCTGCATCGTGTCGGGCGCGGCTTCCGTGGCCGGCTCCGCTGCGTGCGCCGACACGCACCATCCGACGCATGGCGCGATCAGCACGACGATGAGCAATGCGATGCGATACGTCACCGGCGTCCTCGTTTGACTTGTGTGGGGAACTACCACGTCGGATGGCGCGAATCGTTCGCGTGGCACACGCTGGCGATCGCGCTACGCATCGCCTCGATCGTGTCGCCGGGCGAAGTGCGTTTAACCTTAGGAGCTAATTGGAACCTTTTCAAGGAATCTATTCGCGTACCGCATGCGCAAATCGATCTAAGCTTGCTCAGGATCAAGGAACGCGCAAGTACGCACTTCATTCGACGCGTTCCCGCTGCTTCCAGCCGCATGCCGGCGCACTTCACATTAGATGCGTACGCAACCAATTGGCATCCCACCTGCCTCATCAGGCGTCTCCTTATTTCCTCATACAACTCGCATGCGCCGCCATGTGTGTTTCCACAATGCGCTTTGGTGATTTCTCCAGTTCGACACGCGCATCGCGTTGCTAGAGTTCAGCACGACCGCTCGCGCAGCCGGTCGGCAATTCCCCGCCAGATTCCCCGGGCACCCGAACGCGGCAACGGAGGCATCGTGAAGGCAGACAACATCTTCTCCGACCTGAAGGTCGTCGACCTCGCCAGCTACATCGCCGGGCCGGCCGCCACCACGATCCTGTCGGACTACGGCGCGGACGTGATCAAGGTCGAGCCGCCCGGCCAGGGCGATCCGTATCGGCAGTTCTATGCGACGCCGCCCAACCCCGTGTGCGAGCGCAACTATGCGTGGCAGCTCACCAACCGGAACAAGCGCAGCCTCGCGGTCGACCTCAAGCATCCGGCCGCGAAGGACGTGCTTGTGCGGCTCGTCGAATGGGCCGACGTGCTGGTCACGAACTTTCCGCCGAAGGTGAAGCACGCGCTCGGGCTGACCTATGAACAGGTCGGCCCGCTCAACCCGCGCCTGATCTATGCGGACATCACCGGTTACGGCGCATACGGGCCTGAAGCCGATCGGCCCGGCTTCGACATCACCGCGTACTGGGCGCGCACCGGCCTGATGGAAGTCACGCACGACGCAGGCAGCCCGCCGACGCTACCGATCCCCGGCATCGGCGATCACGCCACTGCGAGCACGCTGTATTCGGCGATCGTCACGGGCCTCTACCGGCGCGAGAAGACCGGGCGCGGCGGCCATGTCGGTACGTCGCTGATCGCGGAAGGCGCGTGGGCCGCGGCCGCATGGATCGAGGGCGGCCTGAACGGCGCACGCTTCTTCGGCCAGCACAACCGCAAGACGCCGCCGAACGCGCTGCTCAATCCGTATCGAACCGCCGACGATCGCTGGCTGCTGCTCGTCGCCGCTCAGGAGAAGGACTGGCCCGGCTTCGTCGCGGCGGTCGGCTTGCCGGATCTGCTGCGCGATCCGCGCTTTGCCGACGTCCACCTGCGCGCGAAGCATGCCGCCGCCCTCGTCGACATCCTCGACCCCGTCTTCGCGAGCCGGCCGCTCGCCGAATGGAAACGGGCACTCGACGCGCAGCGCGTGATCTACGGCGTCGTGCAGATCGCCGAGGAGATCGTCAACGACCCGCAGATGCACGAGAACGGCGTGTTCCTGCCGATCGACGATCCGGCGGTCGGCGCACGGCATACCGTCGCGAGCCCGCTGCAGGTCGCCGATACGCCGAAGGAGCCGCCGCGTCGCGCGCCGCGCCTCGGCGAGCACACGCGCTCGGTGCTCGCCACGCTGGGTTTCTCTGCGGCCGATATGGACGGCCTGCTGCAAAACGGTGCGGTCAGGCAGGAAGGCGCCGACTGAGCCGCATCCGTTTGCATCGCGGCACGTGATGCCGCCCATCGAGGAGAAGACGATGACCGAAGCCGAAGTGCTCGCATCCGCATTCGCGATGCCGCTGACCAGCCCCGCGTATCCGAAGCCGCCGTTCAGGTTCGTGGACCGCGAATTCATCATCATCACGTACCGCACCGACCCGGCCGCGCTCGAACGCGTGGTGCCCGCGCCGCTGAAGATCGTGGAGCCGGTCGTGAAATACGAGTTCATCCGGATGCCCGACTCGACCGGCCTCGGTTCGTATACCGAATCGGGCCAGGTGATTCCGGTGACGCTCGACGGCGCACCGGGCGGCTACACGCACGCGATGTACCTCGACAACCTCGCCGGCATCGCGGCCGGGCGAGAACTGCTCGGCTTCCCGAAAGTGCTCGCGTCGCCGAAGCTCGAGGTGCGCAACGACAGCCTCGTCGGCACGCTCGATTACAACGGTGTGCGCGTCGCGACCGCGACGATGACCTACAAGTATCACGCGCTCGATATCGACAAGGTCCGGCAGTCGCTCGAAACACCGGGGTTCCTGCTGAAGATCATTCCGCACGTGGACGGCGTCACGCCCCGCCTGTGCGAGCTCGTGCGCTTCCACTCGTTCGACGTGAACATCAAGGGCGCATGGACGGGCCCGGCCTCGCTCGAACTGCATCCGCACTGCCTCGCGCCCGTCGCGAAGCTGCCCGTGCTCGAAGTGCTGTCGGCCGTCCACATGGTCACCGACCTGTCGCTCGGCAACGGCGAGATCGTCCACGACTATCTGCGCTCGGCCGCCTGACGCCGCGCCCCTTCCGTTACCCGGAGCCCCGCCATGACCACCAGCGATCATGCTTCCCGCCCGCTACCCGAAGCGGACGGCGATTTCTACCAGCTCGCGCGCACGCTGCCCGACGACGAAAACGAGATCCGGCTGCGGGTCCGCGCGTTCATGGAGAAGGAAGTCCAGCCGATCATCAACGAATTCTGGATGCGCGACGAATTCCCGTTCGAGCTGCTGCCGAAATTCAAGGCGCTCGGCATCGCCGGGCTGCCGTTCCAGGGCTACGGCTGCCCCGGCAAGAGCACGACGCTGATGGGCTTCGTGATGATGGAACTCGCGCGCGTCGACGCGTCGATCTCGACGTTCTTCGGCGTGCACACCGGCCTCGCGATGGGTTCGATCGCGATCTGCGGCTCGGACGAACAGAAGCGCACGTGGCTGCCGCCGATGGCGGCGCTCGACAAGATCGGCTCGTTCGGGCTGACCGAGCCGCTGGTCGGCTCCGGCGCGTCGGGCGGCCTGCTGACGAGCGCACGGCGCGACGGCGACACGTGGATCCTGAACGGCCAGAAGAAATGGATCGGCAATGCGACGTGGGGCGACGTGACGGTCATCTGGGCGCGCGACGTCGCCGACAACCAGGTCAAAGGCTTCATCGTCGAGAACCGCACCCCCGGCTTTCACGTGGACAAGATCCAGCACAAGATGGCGCTGCGCGTCGTGCAGAACGGGCTGATCACGATGACCGACTGCCGGGTATCCGAAGCGAACCGGCTGCAGAACGCGAATTCTTTCAAGGACACCGCGCAGGTGCTGAAGATGACGCGCGCGGCCGTCGCATGGGAATCGGTCGGCTGTGCAACCGGCGCATACGAGCATGCGGTGCGTTACGCGCAGGAGCGCCAGCAGTTCGGCCGGCCGATCGCGAGCTTCCAGCTCGTGCAGGACCTGCTGTTCCGCATGCTGTGCAACATCACGTCGACGCAGGCGCTGTGCCACCGGCTCTCGCAGATGCAGGACGCCGGCATCATGCAGGACGAACACGCGTCGCTCGCCAAGGGGCTCTGCACGGTGCGCATGCGCGAGACGGTCGGCTGGGCGCGCGAGCTGCTCGGCGCGAACGGCATCCTGCTCGACCATCACGTCGGCCGCTTCGTCGCCGACGCCGAAGCGCTCTATTCGTATGAAGGTACCCGCGAAATGAACGCGCTGATCGTCGGTCGCGCGGTCACGGGCTTCAGCGCATTCGTTTGATTCCGCCGCCGTTCATCCTTCTGAAAGGAGCGTCTTCATGGCCACCCCGATCAAGCGTGTCGCCGTCATCGGCACCGGCGTCATCGGCGCGAGCTGGGCCGCGCTGTTTCTTGCGAAAGGGCTCGACGTCGCGGCGACCGACGTTGCGCCGGATGCCGAAGCGCGGCTTCGTCAATATCTCGACGCGGCCTGGCCCGCGCTGGAGGAACTGGGGCTCGCGCCGGCCGCATCTCGTGCACGCCTGACGTTCACGCACGATCTTGCCGAGGCCGTCGCCGGCGCGGGGCTCGTGCAGGAAAACGGCCCCGAGCGGATCGACTTCAAGCGCACGCTGTACGGCCAGCTCGATGCGCTGCTGCCGCCCGACGTGCCGATCGCGTCGAGTTCGTCGGGCCTCACGATGAGCGAGATCCAGACAGGCTGCCCGGCGCACCCGGAGCGCTGCGTGATCGGCCACCCGTTCAATCCGCCGCACCTGATTCCGCTCGTCGAGATCGTCTCCGGCGCGCAGACGTCGGAACAGACCGTCGAGAAAGTCACGGCGTTCTACACGTCGCTCGGCAAGCGCACGATCCGCCTGCACAAGGAAGTGCCCGGGCACGTTGCGAACCGGTTGCAGGCCGCGCTGTGGCGCGAAGTCGTGCATCTGGTGTCGACCGGTGTGGTCAGCGTCGCGGACGCGGATGCGGCCGTCTGCTGGGGCCCCGGCCTGCGCTGGGGGCTGATGGGCCCGACGCTGCTGTTCCATCTCGGCGGCGGCCAGGGCGGCATCGAGCACTTCTTCGAGCAGTTCACCGGGCCGATGACCGCGTGGTGGGCCGTGCTCGGCACGCCGCAGTTGTCGCCGGACGTGCAGCGCACGCTGATCGACGGTGCGCTGCAAGAAGCGGACGGCCGCTCGATCGGCGCGTTGGCCGACCTGCGCGATCGCCAGTTGCTCGGCTTGTTGAAGCTGCGCGACGAAAGCGATCGCGTCGCGCGCAACGATTGACCGGCCAGCCGGCGGCGATCAGTGCACCGCCGGTGCGGCTCGGCGCAGCTTGAGCGCGACGTCGAGCCGCGACACCCACGACACGTCGTCGAGGCTCGCGCCGAGCAGCGTTTCGATGCGCTCGATGCGGTAGCTGAGCGTGTTCGCGTGAATCGCGAGCGCGCCGGCCGTCTTGCCGAGACGCTGGCCCTGCTCGAAGTACGCTTTCAGCGTCGCCAGGAGTTCCGGTTCGGACGACAGCTGCTCCAGGAGCGAAACCAGATAGCGCCGCACGTTATCCGCGCGACGCGCGCCCTCCTCGATCACGATCGACGCATACGGGCACACCTTGTCGCGCCGGTCGTTCGCGGCACCCGCGTCGAGCGCCTTCACCGCCTCCTCGACCGACGCGGCCCAGCCGGCCGGCCCTTCGTTCATCAGGCCGATGCCGATCCGGCGAATCTGCGGCAGCGCGGCGACCAGTGCACGGGCGCGTTCGGTCGTCAGCCGGTCGCTTCGGCACAGCGAATCGCCGTGCACACACGGCGTCCACAGAATCAGGCGGCCGCGATGCCACGCGCGCACCAGGTTGTCGGGCGACGTGCCGAGATGCCGCGCCGCCGCGATCGCGATGCGCTCGCACGCTTCACCGCGCTCGCCCGGCGTATGGCCGTCGAGGTCAACGTCGATCGCCAGCGCGATGCGGGACACAGCAAAATCCAGCCCGAGCGCTTCGGCGGTCGAATGAAATCCCTCGATATCGCCCGGCGAGTGGAACACGATGCTGTACAGCTGGTGCAGCAGCGTCTCGCGCCAGCGCGCCTGCTGGTACTGCTCGGCCAGATAGGTCTGCACGATGGTCTGCGCGACGACGTCGAAGTAGTCGAACAGATACGGCGATACGCTGTACAGGAGCTCATCGGCTATCGCACGGTCGTCTTCGCCGAGACCGATATACGCGCGCCACACTTCGCGCATCCCGACACGCAACGCCTGCAGCGTCGATTGCAACGGCACGCGCTGGTACACGCGGCGGCGGCCGATGTCCTGGAACGCATCGACGTCCTGCGTGGACGGCGGTGCGCCGTCCAGCAGCGTACGAAACCAGATCGTCGCAGACATCTCGACCGATTCGAAAACATCGCGGGTCGCGGCCGGTGCCAGCGACTCATGGCCGTCGAGCATCGCAAGCGTTTCATACGCGCGTTCGACGACCGGAGAAAGATCCTCCGCCAGCGACGTCGTCCGTTCACGCAGACGGTCGCTGATGCGGGGTACGTTATTCAACACGACACTGTCCTCTCGACTCGCGCGCCACCTGCGTTGTTTCGGTGAGTGAAACGCGAGCATGGTTGATCCGACCGGAACGCACTGCGTGTCCGGTATCCGTCGAAACGGTCGCCGCGCATGCGATGCGCGGGGCGTCGTGCTTGTGCATGGCAGCACGTGCGAAGGCCGTTTCGTGTCCCCTCCCGCCCCATGATTGGGCGTATGATTTCGCGCATGGCGCGCCGGTGCCGTCGCGCCACGCAAGATGCACCGAGGTTGGCCGGCGGCACGCCGACCGCCTCGATACGAGATATGGTGCCGCCGCGCGGCCCTGCCGCGTATCCCACGTTCGGGGGAGTGCGAACACGTCGTTGGGGGAGCCGGCGAGCGGCAACCCGATCATCCGGAGCCGTCGATGCTCGTAGCCGATGTCACGCCCGCCAGGCGGCCGCCGTCGCTGGTCGCGACCAAGGTGCTGCCGCCACGACTGCCGGCCGGTCTCGTCGATCGGCCGCGGCTCGTCGAACTCGCCGAAACGGCGGAAAGCAAGCGGCTCACCGTGATCCAGGCGCCGGCCGGATTCGGCAAGACGTCGCTCGCCCGCCTGTGGCTCGATTGCCTGCGCACCCGCGGCGCGCTCGCCGGCTGGCTGTCGCTCGACGTCGGCGACGACGAACCGGCCCGCTTCTTCCATTACTTTGCGCAAGCGCTGCAGCAGGCCTGCGGCGACATCGGCATCGCGGCCGGCCTGTCCGCCGACGCGTCGCTGCTGCCGCCGGATGCGATCGTGTCGACGCTGATCAACGAACTGGTCGACGTCGACGACGAGCTCTATCTGTTCATCGACGACTACCACCTGATCGGCTCGCCGGCGATCCATGCCGGCGTCGCGTATTTCATCGACCACGCGCCGTCACAGGTCCATGTGGTGATCTGCACGCGCACCGAACCGCCGCTGCCGCTCGCGCGGCTCAGGGCGCACAACGAGCTGATGGAGATCGACGCGGCCGAGCTGCGCTTCAGCTTCGACGAGACCCAGTCGTTCGTGCGCCGCGAATGCCCGGGCACACTCGCCGATGCGACCGTCAAGTCGCTGTTCGTCAGCACCGAGGGCTGGGCGGCCGCGCTCCGCATTGCCGCGTCGGTGCTCAAGCGCGGCGGCGCACCGGGCCACGACGGCGCGGCACGCATCCCGTCGGGCGCGTCGCGGCCGTTCGCGGCCTACCTCGAAGGCATGCTCGAACGCCTGCCGGCCGACCTCGTCGATTTCATGCTGCGCACGTCGGTGCTCGACCGGCTGAGCGCGCCGCTGTGCGAAGCGGTGACCGGCGTCGCGACGAGCCGGCCAATGCTCGACACGATCGTCGCGCGGCAACTGCTGCTCCAGCCACTCGATCAGGATGGCGAATGGTTCCGCTATCACCCGCTGATGGCCGAGTACCTGCGGCAACGGCTGGCCACCCAATGCCCCGACGCGATACCCGACCTGCACCGCCGTGCGTCGCGCTGGTACGCATCGCAAGCGCTGTGGACCGATGCCGTCACGCACGCGCTCGCGGCCGGCGCGCGTGACGAGGCCGTCGCGCTGATGGCCCACTGCGCGATGACGCTCGTGATGCGCGGCGACCTGCTGACACTGCTCGGCTGGCAGCGCCAGTTCCCGGCCGACCTGATGCAAGGCCAGGTTCGCGTATCGCTCGCGATCGCCTGGGGCATGGCGCTCGCGATGCGTTTCGACGATGCGCTGGCGATGCTCGACGCGATCGAGCGCACGCCGGGCGCCGGCGTCGATCCGGCCGACATCCGCCACGAATGCCAGGCCGTCCGCTCGGTGATCGCTGCGCTGCAGGACGATCCGCGCCGCGCGTTCGCGCTGGCACAGCCATGCCTCGACCGTCCGTCCACCGATACGTGGACGACCAACGTCGTGTCGAACGTCGTGCGCTTCGGCCACTGGAAGGCCGGCAATCTCGAGGCGCTGTATGCGACGCCGTGGATTCCGCAGTCGGGCGACGACCGCCGCCTCGTGTTCGCGTCGGTCTATCGGCTGTCGCTGCTCGGCCATGCGGAAATGCAGCAGATGCATTTCGAACTCGCCGAACGCTATTTCTCGGAAGCGATGCAGCTCGGCACGCGCCATTGCGGCCCGCAGTCGATCTCGGTCGCGATCTGCGCGCCGATGCTCGGGCAGATCCGCTACGAGCAAGGCCGGCTCGACGAGGCCCGCGCGCTCGTGATCGACTTGATGCCCGTCATCGATGTAGCGGTGCTGCTGGACAGCCTGCTGACCGCGTACAAGCTGCTGATCCGCATCGCCATCGCCCGCGCCGAATTCCCGCACGCGTATGCGCTGCTCGATCGTGCACAGGCGCTCGCCCACGCACGCGGCTGGCCACGCCTGACCGCGGCCGTGCTCGTCGAGCGCACGCGGCTCCACATTGCGGAGGGTCGCCTCACCGAGGCAGCCGCGTGTGTCATGCAGTTCGATCGGCTCGCCGGTGGCGATCGCGGCGCGCAAGTCGACACGTCGCTCGAAATCGACACCTATCGCGCACTCGTCACGGCTTGCGTCGCGACGGCCCGCAACGACCTGCAGGGTGCCGTCGCCGCGCTGGACGACGGCCTGCGCTGCGCGTCGCTACGGCACAGTGACTATCTCGCGCTGCGCCTGAAGACCGTGCTCGCGCTGGTGCAGCTGCGCGGCGGCGAACGCGCGGCGGCGCTCGACACGTTCGCCGAGGTGCTCGAGGTGGCCGAACCGGCCGGCATCTACCGGTCGATCGTCGACCAGGGCCCCGAGATCGGCGAGTTGCTGCAGGCGATGCGCGACCAGGCACGTGCATCGTCGCAGACCCGGGACCGTCTCGCGTACATCGAGCGCCTGCTCGACGGCTGCCGCGCGCAGTACCAGCAAGACGCCCAGCCCGCGCGAGCGGCCCAGCGCGACATGCTGAGCGTGCGCGAACGCGACATCGTCGAGCTGATCGCGCACGGACAGTCGAACAAGGAAATCGCCCGCACGCTCGGCATTGCGCCCGAAACCGTGAAGTCGCACATCAAGAGCCTGTTCATGAAGCTCGAGGTAGACAAGCGCGCCCGAGCGGTTGCGGTCGCGCAATCGCTCGGGCTGCTCGGGACGCGCCGCCTCGACAGCTGAACCGCTCAGTGCGTCAGTCGATTGCCTTGCGAAGAAAGCGCTTCACCATCGGCGCCACTTCGTCCGCTCGCGCGACCAGGAACAGATGACCGTCGTCGATCACGTGAAGCTCCGCGCGCCGGATCCGCGCGGCGAGAATCCGCGCGTTCACGAGCGGCACGATCGGATCGTCGTTGCCGTGCAGCACGAGCGTCGGCTGGCGCAGCGCGTGCAGCCACGGCAGGCTCGTCCACCCGGTCGCCGCAAGCAACTGGTACAGGTAGCCTCGCCCGCGCGGTGGCTGGATATGCCGCCCGTGCTCCGCCAGCATCGCGGGATCGCGCCGGTACGCGCCGCCGTAGAGATCCGCGCCGATCCGGCTCAGGTAGCCGGGGTCGGTGTAGCGACGCGGCCCCGCCAGCTTCGCGAGCACTGACGGCCGGCCCGGCACCATCACGACGCCAGGCGACGTCGCCGCGAGCACGAGCCGCCGGCACCGCACCGGATAGAGCCGCGCGAACTGCTGCGCGAGCGCCCCGCCCCACGACACGCCGAGCACATCGACCGGACCGTCGTGGCCGAGACGCGCGAGCAGCCGGTCGGCCAGCACGCTGAGCGTCGAGAAGCGGTACGGCACCAGCGGTGCCGGCGAGCCGCCCACGCCCGGCACGTCGAACGCGATCACGCGCACGTCGTCCAGCGCGGCGACAAACGGCTCGAGCAGCTCCAGGTTCGCGCCGATGCCGTTGAAGACCAGGAGCGGCGGCGATGCGTCGCTACCCGGTTTCACGCCCACGCGCAGCACCTGGCCGTTCACGTCGATCGTACGGATCACGAAGCCGCCGCCGGTCGTCCGGCCGTCGGCCGCGCCGGGCGCGACCGTCGGCGCGGCGGGCGCGCGGCCCGGCAAGTCGCTGCCCGCGGCGTCAGCGCTGTGCATCGCCGCCCTGCGGTTTCAGCAACGCCTTCAGCTCCTCGATATGCTCGCCGGCACGCTTGGTGATGGCCGCCATGCTTTCCGTCTGCGCACGGTAGGCCGTATCCGCCAGGTCCTGCATGTCGGCGAGCGCCTTGTGCAGCGCCTTCTGCACCAGCTCGCCGGTGTTCGCGCCGGGCGTCACGCCGGACGTGGCGACCTGCTCGACCATCGATTGCAGGCTGGCCAGCGTCGAACGCATGATTTCGGCCTGCTTCTGTCCGAGCGTCTGTGCGCCTGCGAGCGCCGCGGTATTCGCGGCGGCCAGCGCTTCGATATCCTTACGGCGTGCTTCCATCACCGCGCCGACATCGATGCCGGGCAGCTTGAACTGGGTGAGCATCTTCGTGTATTCCGCGAACAGGTTGGCAGGATTGGTGGGTTCCATCATCGGATCTCCGTAGTACAAGGGTTTGAAAAAATCGGCCGACGAGCGGCCTGCGGTTGCGTCATGCTTCGACGACATAGGTACCCGGCGCCTGGACGCCAGCCGGATAGGCTTCGCTGCCGAGCGTGGCCGGTGCATCGCGCCGCTCGCCGGAGCGCGTGGCCAGCCAGTCGCGCCAGTCGCTCCACCACGAATCCTTCTCCGTGCGCGCGTCGGCCAGCCAGGTGTCGGCGCTGGCCGGCAGCGCGGGATTGCTGAAATACTTCGCCTTCGGATTGCCCGGCGGATTGATGAGGCTCTGGATGTGCCCGCTCGAGCTGAGCACGAACCGCGTGTCGCCGCCGAAGGTCCGCGCGGTGTTGTAGACGCCCTTCCACGGCGTGATGTGATCGGTGATGCCCGCCACCACATACTTGTCGCACGTCACCTCCGACAGGTCGATCGGCGTGCCGAGCACCGTGAGCGCGCGCGGTGTGGCGAACAGGTTGCCGGCGAAGATGTCGAGCAGCTCGCCATGCAGCTTCGCGGGCAGGCGTGTCGTATCGTTGTTCCAGTATAGGATGTCGAACGCCGGCGGCGTCTTGCCGAGCAGATAGTTGTTGACCCAGTAGTTCCACACCAGATCGTTCGGCCGCATCCACGCGAACACGCGCCCCATCTCCTCGCCGGCCAGCACGCCGCGCGCAATGCTGTTCTGCTTGGCCGCCGCGATCGCCTCCGGCGTCGCGAACAGGCCGAGTTGCGAATCGGTCGTGTTGTCGAGCACGGCCACCATCAGCGTCGTCGCATTCACCGTCTTCTCGCCACGGCATGCAAGGTGGCCGAGCAGCGCCGAGATCGTCATCGCGCCGGAGCACGCACCGTGCAGGTTCACGTCGTCGCTGCCGGTGATGTCGCGCACCGCGTCGATCGCTTCGAGCAGCGCACGCACGTAGTTGTCGAGGCCCCAGTCGCTGTGCTCGGCGGTCGGATTGCGCCAGCTCACCGCGAACACCTGGAATTCGCTCTTCACGAGGTAGTCGACGATGCTCTTGCCTTCCGACAGGTCGAACACGTAGAACTTGTTGATCTGCGGCGGCACGATGAGCTGCGGGCGGCCGTACACCTGCTCGGTGGCCGGTGCGTACTGGATCAGCTCCAGCACTTCGTTGCGGAACACCACCGCGCCCGGCGACGTGCCGAGATTGCGGCCGACTTCGAACGCCGTCTTGTCGACCTGCGCGGGCATGCCTTGATTGCCGAGCATGTCGGCGACGAGATTCTTCGCACCGCCGAGCAGGCTCGCGCCGCCCGATTCGACGATCTTCTTCAGCGCGGCCGGATTGCCGAGCAGCGTATTGGTGGGCGACATCGCGTCGGCGAACAGCGACATTACGAACTGCGCACGCTCCTTGCTCTTCGGGTCGAGCGCGGAGCGGTCGACGAAGCCCGTGAGCGATTCGCGCCACGCGAAGTAGCCCTGCATCGTCATTCGGTACAGCGCGTTGTCGTGCCATGCCGGATCGGCGAAGCGGCGATCGCCTTGCGGCGGTTCGATATCCGCGGTGCCGAGCAGCACGCGCGTCATCTCGCGGGCGAGCGCAGTCTCTTGCCGCGCGACGAGCGCCGGCTGGCGCATCGCCTGCGTGACGAGCTGCTGCACGGTGGCCAGCACGTCGCGGGGCCGCAGCCCGACGAACGGGTTCGGGCCCAGCATGCCGTCGGCCGCGACGGACGCGATTTCGTCGGCCGGGGTGGAATGGGTCGGTTGTTCGGTAGTGGTCATGGC
Source organism: Burkholderia lata (assembly GCF_000012945.1). Taxonomy (NCBI): domain Bacteria; kingdom Pseudomonadati; phylum Pseudomonadota; class Betaproteobacteria; order Burkholderiales; family Burkholderiaceae; genus Burkholderia; species Burkholderia lata. The sequence continues at coordinate 1,578,537 of NC_007511.1, read as the reverse complement.
TTGGTTCCTTGATTCGGGTAGTCGGTCGGCTGGTGCGCGTAGCGTTACGCGACCAGCAAGACGAGGGATTCGGCGATCAGCGCGGGCGTGTCTTCGCCTTCGATCTGCAGTTCGTTCATCACCTTGATCAGCACGCGAGCGCCGTCCTTCCTGGCGACCGACACGAGCGTGATGCGATTGCGCACACGCGCGCCCGCTTTCACCGGCGCCATGAAGCGCACCTTGTCGAGCCCGTAGTTGAGGCCGGCGGACGCGTCCTCCGGAATCACGCCAAGTTCGATCGCGAACCTGGCCAGCAGCGACAGCGCGAGGTAGCCGTGCGCGATCGTGCCGCCGAACGGGCTTTCGCGCCGCGCACGCTCGACGTCGACGTGAATCCACTGGCGATCCCCGGTGCATTCGGCGAACGCGTCGATACGTGCCTGATCGACGAGAAGCCAGTCCGACACGCCGAGCTCGCGGCCCACGAAGTCGTCGATACTGGCGAGGCGGTATTCGTTGATGCTCATGCTCTGCTCCTTGAATTCATTCAGGCGAACTGCGCGCGCAGCGCCTTCTTGTCGATCTTGCCGACGCTCGTCTTGTCGAGCGCGTCGACGAACCGGACGACCTGCGGCACCGCATACTTCGAGATCCGCCCGGTCGCGCTGAAGCGCGTCACGTGCGAGCGGATACCCTCCTCGCTGAGCGTGAAGCCGGGCTTGCACACGACGACCGCGACCGGCCGCTCGCCCCACTTGTCGTCACGCACGCCGATCACCGCGACTTCCGCGACGCCCGGGTACATCGAGATCAGGTTCTCGATCTCGAGCGACGAGATCCATTCGCCGCCCGACTTGATCACGTCCTTGATGCGATCGGTGATCTGCAGTGCGCCGGACGGATCGACATGGCCGACGTCCTGCGTATGAAGATAGCCGCCCGCCCAGAGGATTTCGGATGCCTCAGGATTTTTCACGTAGCTTTGCGTGAGCCACGGCGCACGCGCGACGATCTCGCCGTACGCGTGGCCGTCGCGCGGCAGCTCGCTCATGTCGTCGTCGACCACCCGCAGGTCGACGAGCGGCACCGGTCGGCCCGCCCGGCAGCGCATCCGCACCTGTTCGTCGGCATCGAGCTGCTCCGCACCCGGCGGCAGTTGCGCAAGGCTCAGCACGGGGCACGTCTCCGACATTCCGTAGCCCGCGAAGATGTCGATCCCGTGCGCGAGCGCGGTGCGCGCCAGCCCTTGCGGCAACGCGCCGCCGCCGATCACGATCTTCCAGCGGCCGAGATCGGCTGTCGCAGCCGTGTCGCAGCCGAGCAGCATGTGCAGGATCGTCGCGACGCAGTGCGAGAACGTCACGCCCTCGTCCTGCACCAGCTTCACGATGCGCTCGGGCACGTAGCGGCCCGGGTACACCTGCTTCACGCCGAGCACGGTCGCGACGTAAGGCATCCCCCAGGCGTGCACGTGGAACATCGGCGTAAGCGGCATGTAGACGTCGCCGCGATGAAAACGCTGGCCCGATTCCGGGCTCGACAGCGCGGCCATGATCGCGAGCGTGTGCAGCACGAGCTGGCGGTGCGTGAAATGCACGCCCTTCGGCAGGCCGGTCGTGCCGGTCGTATAGAACGTGGTCGCCCGCGTGTTCTCGTCGAAATCGGGAAACGCGTAGTCGACCGCGCTCGCTGCGAGCAGCGCCTCGTATTCACCGATGAACGGGATCGCGTGCGAGCACGGTGCGCTGTCCGGCTCGTCGAGCAGAATGAACGTGCGCACATGCGGCAACCGCTCGCGAATCGCATCGACGACCGGCAGGAAATCCGCGTGCACGAGCAGGACGTCGGCGTGCGCATGGTCGATCGTGTACGCGATCTCGTCCTGCGACAGCCGCACGTTCACCGTCTGCAGCACTGCGCCCATCATCGGCACCGCGAAGTAGCACTCGAGATAGCGATGGCTGTCCCAGTCCATCACCGCGACCGTGTCGCCGTGCCGCACGCCGGCCGTGGCCAGCGCGTTCGCGAGCCGGCCGATCCGTTCACGCAGCGTCGCATAGCTGATCCGCAGATCGCCCCGATAGACGATTTCCTGGCTGGCGGCCTGCTTCGTCGGTGTGTGCAGCAGTTGCTTGATCAGCAACGGGTAGGCGTAAGCCGACGATGCCGGTGCCCATGTGTCGTCCTGCATTGACCTCTCCTAGAGTTCGTAAAGGAATGGCGGGCTGTCACAAGGGGTTGAGCGCTTGGCGCGTGAGTGGCATCCCGGTGACGCAATGTTCCGGCCTGACGGGATCGCGAACCATCCCCTGAACGGGGGTCCCCCTGCCGGTGGCGGCAGCGGCTACGCGCGGCGTTGCGCCGTGCATTCGTCAGGAGAATGAAGGATCAGGCCCGGAACGTGCCGGGCTGGAGGGAACGGATGGGGAATGGGGACGGGTCAGGCGGCACCGGGGTACGGCGCGTCGAGAGACAGGCGTAAGCGGCACGGCAACCGGCGCCGCGTGCATCACGAGACCGCTGCGGGACAGGCGCGGGACTGGCGCGGGACAGGTGCGCGGCGTGGCTGTCGTGCGTGCGCGGCTGCCTGCACCACCGGCGTTCAGCGAACGAGTTCGAGCCCGCCCAGGCCGCCATTGCTACGGCACTTCGTGCGATCGCTTTCGGCCGGCACGTCGATCTGCCCGCACAGCACGTCGATGCGCTTGCGGTAACTGTCGATCAGGCACTGCGTCGTCGTGCAGCGGTTGCGCGTCTTCAGCCACGCCTTCTGGCTGGCGATGAACGAGTGATATTCGGGCGGATCCTCGACCGGGTAGTTGGCGAAGTCATCGACAACGCGCTGGTAATCCGCGTTGAGCGCATCGTCGAGACGCGACAACGCCGGATTGGTGCAGATTTCGCGCTCCACGAACGTGGATGCTTTCGCGCAGTTGAACGACGCGGCGTGCGCGCCGGTCATGCCGGCCGCGACGACCAGCGCAACGAGCCATGCTTTCATGTGGGTGCCATAACGAAGAAAACGACGGCCGCGGATCGGTTCGCCGTGACGGGCGAACGGGCATGCCCGTCTCCGCGCCCCGCGAGCTTAGGTCAACGCGCGTCGCATTTCAATCCGCTGCCGCGCATCCCGGCACCCGCGCCGCACGCCACGTCACGCCTCGCGTGATCAGTACACGCCCACCCAGTGCCCGGGCACCCACGCCCAGTGATTGCCGGCCCACCGGTAATGCCCCTTCGCCCAGCGATAGCCCGGTGCGGGCATTGGAGGCGGTACCTCGACGACGGGCGCCGGCTGCGGCGGCCGCACGGGTTCGACCACGCAGGCGGACATCAGCGCCGCACTGGCCGTCACCAGCATCGCAAGCGAAACGGATCGGATCTTCATCATCTTGCATTCTCCCTTTTGTGTAGTGGATGGATTCATCACCGAAGCGGCAACGCCGCGGGTCACGCGGTGCCGCGAATCAACCCGCTCATCGGCCGCGTCGCACCGCTTTCCGCGAACAGCGCTGACGCGGTACGGCGTGGATCGAGCCGCAGGCTTTCGGCGGCGGCGCCCGAGATCAGCGCGTCGAGCGACGCGGTCGGCTTCAGGTCGCGCCCTTCGTACAGGTCGCCCGGCCGCAGCCCCGGCCAGTCGGCAATCACGCGGCCGCCGGCAACCGCGCCGCCCGCGAGCATCGCGACCGACGCCTGCCCGTGATCGGTGCCGCCCGTGCCGTTCGCGGCGGCCGTGCGGCCGAACTCGGTCGCGACCAGCACCGTGGTCTGCTGCCATGCCGGCCCGAGCCCGTCGCGCAGCGCGGCGAGCATCGTGTCGAGCGCCTTCAGCTGATTCGCGAGCCGTGCGTTCTGCGCACTGTGTGTATCCCAGCCGCCCGTCTCGATCATCGCGATGCGCGGGCCGTCGTCGCGCGCGAGAAACGTCGCGGCGAGCTTGCCGACACCCGCCGGGTCCTGCCGCGCGTGCGCATCGCCGGCGAGGCCGCGCGCGTCCATCGCCGATTGCCACAGCGGGCCGAGCTGCGCATCGGCCTCATAGAGCGCCGACACGCGCGCGAGCAGGTCGTCCGGCGCGGCCGGCAAACCGGACGGCGCGTACGACGCGGCCTGCACGGTGCCGCGCAACGCGAGCGGCACGGTCGGCGCGAACGCGATCGCGTTTTCGCGCGTGGCCGGCAGCAGCGCGGCGAGCCGGTTCAGCCACCCGTCCTTCACCTGGTACGGCGCGCGGCCGCCCGTCTCGAGCACGTTCTGGCCGTCGAAATGCGAGCGGTCGCGATACGGCGACGCGATCGCATGAACGAACAGCGCCTGCCCGTCGCGGTACAACTGCGCGGTCTGCACGAGCGACGGATGCAGCGCGAATGTGCCGTCGAGCCGCGTCGCGGCCGACGTGTCGATCGCCAGCGGGCCGCGCAGCGATGCATATGCGGGCTCGGCAAACGGGACGACGATGTTCAGGCCGTCGGCCGCGCCGCGCTGGATCACGAACACGAAGCGCCGATCGGTCTCGACGTTCGCGAACACGATCCGCGGCGCGACGAGGATCGCGCCTGCACCGGCGGCGGCCACGCTCAGGAATTGTCGGCGGGACAGTGTCATGGTCATCTCCGTTGGAAATCGGGCGATACGAGCAGCAGCGCGAGCGACGTGGTTGCGCTTTCGGCGCGCGACAGCGCGGTCGCGGTCGGCGCGCTCAGCGAACCGGCGAGCAGCGTGTTGCCGAGCGTGCGCGGGTCGAGCCGGTCGCCCGTGCGCGCGGCCAGCCGCTGCGCGAGCTCGACACGGCGCACGAGCGCGTCGGGCGCGGCCCAGCTCGCGGCAACGTCGTCGTAGCCTGCCGGCGAGCCGGGCCGCCACACCGGCTGGCCGAGCTGCGTGAGCAGCGGCGCGACCTTCAGGTCGCCGGAGTCGCGCCAGCCGAGCCCGCGCAGCGACGACACGGCCCACTCCCACGGCGTCTTGAACTTGCGGTTGACCGGCGCCCACGCATCGGGCGCGTCGACGAGCGCGCGATAGACGGTCGGCAAATCGCCGCCGCTTGCATCGAACGCGCGGGCGAGCCGGTCAGTCAGCGCAGGCGGCGGATTGTCGGCGACGAAATGGCGGGCAAGCTGGAACGCGATATGCCGGCCGGTCGCCTCCGAATGTGCGAGGTCGTGCAGGATCGCGCGCGCCTGCGCTTCGCCGGCCTGGTCATAGCTGCGCCCCATCACGGTCCGCACGCCGGGTTCGTGCAGTTTCGGGCGGAACACAAACGCGCCGGGCGCCGCATCGCCGGGCTGCGGGCCGCGCCCGCCGGCGATGCTCCAGCCGGTCAGCGCACGCGCGAATTCCGTCACGTCGGCCTGCGTGTAACCCGTGCGCACGCCGAGCGTGTGCAGTTCCATGATTTCGCGCGCGAGATTCTCGTTGAGCCCGCGCTTGGCCGTCGGATTGCGCGCTTCGGCACGCAGCGCGGCCGGGCTGTCGGGGCCGACCGAGCGCGCCTGGTCGAGGAACAGCTGCATCGCGGGATGCTGTTCGACGGCGACCACCATGTCCTCGAAACGGCCGAGCACGTGCGGACGGATCGCGTCGCGTTCGAACGCGCCCGCGTAGGCCGCCACCGGTCCCTTATCGACCGACACCGCGAAATGGTTCGCCCAGAAATGCACGAGACGCTCGACGAACGGCGCGGGCGCATTCAGCGCGCTGTTCATCCGCGCAACGACGGCGCTGCGATACGTGTCGTTGCCGTCGCGCCGGATCGACTGCTCGGTCGCGCGCTTCGTTGCCGGATCGTTGGCCGTCATCGCATTGCGCGCGTTCGCGAAGCGCGTCGCGAGCGCCACCGCGTCCGGCTCGCCGGCCCACGCGGCCGGCCGCGCGTCGTAACGGTCGAATTGCGCGACCAGCGCCGCCTTCGGGTCGGCAAGCGGCGCTTCGTCGGCGCGCGCGCCGAGACCGAAGCGGTTCAGCGCGATGGCGGCCGGTGTGATGTCGTTCGGGTGGTCCATGGAAGGGCTCTCGCGATGCGTACCCGTGTTTAACGTCGGTCGGCGGGAAATCCGTCGCCGGGAACACGAATATTTCTGGTGCGTCGCGCAGCTTCGAATGCACGCGTGTTGCCGTTCGCATTCCCGTCGCGGATTCGGCTGACGAATGCAGCGAATCGGTGAGCGATCAGCCGCTGTATCGGGGTGCCGTGTCCCTGCGAAGGACGGGCACATTTCGACATTCGGCTAACGGGCTTTCACTGGCCTGACCGGCATGAATCCCGTCGGCAGACTCGCCGGCCGCAGCCGCCGGGACGCTTGCCGTTCCCCGAAAGCCACCTAGACTCAATGGAATGTCTCGCCCCAAAGCAAGAATTCGGTACAACCGGAGACTGACCATGACCAAGCTGCTCGCCATCCTCCTGCTGACTCCCGCCCTCGCTTTTGCCGATCAAGCGACCTTTCCCGAAGGTTCCACCACGCCTGCCGCGTCGGACATCCAGCAACGTCTGGCGGGCAAGGCCTTCGACATCAAACTGGCGGACGGTACCCAGTGGCATGTCCAGTACGGCAATAGTGGCGACTACGATTTCAAGTCGAGCCAGGGATTTGCCGATCACGGCGACTGGAAGGCCGAGGACGGCAAGATCTGCAGCAAGGGCCGCAAGATCCCGTATTCGTGCAACGACGTTCGCGTGAAGGGTGACGACCTCTATCTCAAGCGCGACAACGGCGAAATCATTCAGTTCGTCGAATCGCATTGAGCGTTGGACGTCGGGAAGGTGACGACCGTTCGAGCCAACACGGCTCGACACGCATCGCATCACACTGCGTCGACAAGACGCCACAACATTGACCAGGAGAAGCTGCCGCATTCCCGCCTGCCACGGCGGAATGCGCCGGCCACCGCTACGATGCCCACTCTTCCCGTCAGCTTGCGTGCCCGGTTTCGTTGGGTCGGTTCGATGCGTCCGCCGTCGCGCTGGACCCGCGCGTGGCTGCTTGCCGTCGCGCTGACGCTGCACGGCTATCCGGCGCATGCGCAGAGCCAGCCCAAGGTCGTCGACATTCCGACCCGTCCCGGCGTGACGCAACGGTTTCTCTTCATCGCGCCGGACGCACCGAAGGCCGCGGCCATTCTGTATGCCGGCGGACATGGCGGGCTGCAACTGGAACCGTCCGGACGATTTGGATGGGGCGCAGGCAACTTTCTCGTCCGCACCAGGCAGCTGTTCGTGAACGACGGCATCGCCGTCGCGGTCATCGATGCACCGAGCGACCGGCAATCCGCGCCCTACCTCAACGGCTTTCGACTCTCGCAGGAACACGCCGACGATGCGCGTGCCGTGATCGCCTGGTTGCGGGAGCAACTGCACGTACCGGTGTGGCTGGTCGGAACGAGCCGCGGCACCCAGTCCGCCGCGTCCATTGCGATTGCACTGGCCGGCGGCGGCGGGCCCGACGGTATCGTGCTGACGTCCACCATCCTCCGCGAAGATCGAGGCGGTACCGCGGTCACCGACATGAACCTGGCCAGCCTCAGGATTCCGGTGCTCGTCGTTCACCACGAGAAAGACGGTTGCAAGTATTGTCCGGTGTCCGAAACGGATACGCTGTTGAAGAAGCTGGACCAGTCTTCGAAGGCCGAACTGATGATCGTGTCGGGCGGCACGTCCCGGGGCGATCCGTGCGAAGCGTTTGCCTATCACGGCTTCAATGGCCTGGAGAGCGGCGTGGTCGACGCGATCTCCGCGTGGATGCTGGCACGTTGAACGTGCCAGCATCATTGCGCAGTTACGGTTGCCTTTCGCGATCCTTCGCTGAAGCCTGCCTGCAAGCAAACCTTGCGGATCAGCCTACCGCACCGGGTTGCGTGTCACTGAAAGCGCATGCCGCCGCACGTAGCCCGCGCGGCGTTGGCTTACTTGCTCGCCGCGTCGCCCTGCTTCTTCTGAAACTTCGGCGGCAACCGCCAGTTACCGCTACGCCGCAATCCGTCGACGAACTTCGCGCGCTCGTCCGGCGTCAGCGTCGCCGCGAAATCGACGACGCTGCGCTCGACCTGCGTACGCAGCGCGGTATCGGCCGCACGCGTGCGGTCCAGCGCGGCGTCGATCGCCGTGCGATCGAGTTGCGGCGCGGCGAGCAGATCCAGCACGGTGATCCGGTCGTCGCGCCCTTCCCGTGCGAAATCGCGGCCGTCCTTGCGCGCCGCCTTCAGTGCCGCGGCGAATTCCTGCTGGCGCGTGTCCGGCAATTCGTCCGCGGCGAAACGCAGTGCGGTGCGCGACGCCGGTGCGCCCGCGGCCCGCAGGTCGCGATGCGTCGAAAACCACTGATATGCGCCGCCGCCGATCGCGCCGAGCATGAACACATTCAGCACGACCGAACCGACGAGGACGAATTTCCAGCCACGCTCACTCATTCATCACTCCAGTCCACGCTCGGCCCACCGAACGTCGTTGTCAGATAGCCCGGCTCATGCGCAGGCGGCACGCTGCCGAGCATCAGCATCGACACGGCCACCGCGCCCGCGAGCGCGCCGGCCAGGCCCACGCCCGCGAATGCCGCGCCCGACCACCACACGGCGCCGCGCCGACGCACACGCCGCGGTGCGGGCGCCGTCGCGACGATGCGCTCGACGAGCGCCGGCGCGGGCGGTGCGACCGTATCGTTGGCGAGCCACGCATCGAGTTCGGCGGCATCGTCCAGCGCGGCCAATGCGTCGCCCGGATGCGCGCGCGCCCACGCCTCGGCGGCCGCGCGCTCGCCGTCCGGCCAGCGCCGCGCATCCGAGCCGTACGCGGCGACGATGGTACGAAATCGTTCGGGTGTCATCGGATGTCCTCGCTAGGTGAATCGCCGGCCAGTTGCGCGCGCAAGTTTCGCCGCGCACGCGCGAGCAGGCTTTCCAGCGCGTCGACGGTAATGCCCATCAGGTTGGCCGCCTCCACGTTCGACATTTCCTGATAGTACTGGAGCACGAGCGCTTCGCGCTGCCGCGCGGGCAACGCCGCGAGCGCCTGCCGCACGCGCGCGTCGCGCGAGCGGATCTCCGCACGGGCGGCCGGCTCCGGTTGCGGATCGGGTACGTCGGGCAACACGTCGACCGGTTCCTCGCGGCGGCCGCGCAAGCGGTCGTAGCACAGATTCAGCACGACGCGATGCAGCCACGTGTCGAACCGTGCCTCGCCTTCGCGCCAGCCCGGCGCCTGTTTCCAGATCCGCAAGAACGTCTCCTGTGCGACGTCCTCGGCTTCCGTGCGATCGCCGAGCATGCGTGTCGCGAGTGCGAGCAGCCGCGGCAGCTTGCGCGCGACGAGCATGCGCACGGCCGACGCGTCGCGCGCGCCAACCCGTGCGACCAGGGCCGCGTCCGGATCGCCGTCGCTCAACGCCGTGCGCTCCAGCGCATCGCGCGTCTGTGCCGCGGCGCGATCGTTGATGCGCCCGCCGGCGGACTGAAGCTCATCGTCGTGCTCTCCTTGCATGCGCCGCGCCATTACCCGGCCCCGCCACACTGGCGGTTCAGGATCGCCGCGCGCATCGCACACGGCCTCGGCAAGGTCCGTTTCATCGGCATCCGTTTCAGGCTGCATGGCGATCGTGTCGATCGGGTGCCGGCCGCCCGGTCGCGTGAGCGGCGGCCGGCGTGCTCAATATACGACGACCGGCGCGGGCCGGTAATAGGCCGGACGCGCCGGCACCACGACACAGCCGGCCAGCACGATGGCTGCGGCCGCGAGTATCACCACGGTTCGAAAAGGCATGGCTGCGCCTCATGACGTTGCAGGAAAGCGCCACCGCGCCGGCACCGCGTGCCGTGCGACGGCACGCGCATCAGGCCCAGTGACCCGGAACCCAGCGCCAGGCCGGGCCGCGTGCGGCCCAGTGGCCCGGCACCCAGTGATAGCCGACGCGAACCACTTGCCAGTGGCCCGGAATCCACACGTAGCGGCCCTGCCGCCAGTGCCAGTGGCCCTGGTCCCACACGTAGCCCGCGCGCGGCGCCGGCATCACTTCGACGCGAGGCGCCGGCGGCGCGTACGGCGCGACGATGACGGCCTGCGCGAACGCAGCGGACGCAGCGAGCGCGGCCACGCATGCCACGGCAAACCGCAATGAGGTGGAAAGCTTCATGAAAGACTCCGAGGTAGCGGGTATCGACCGGAAGCGGCCGTTCATGCGTTAAACGGCGCGGGCGAACGGAATCCGTCGCGAGGTCTGCAAATAAATTTCGACGGAATCGCACGCGTGTGGCGCGGACCGGATGCCGCGCCCCACGAGTTCGGGTATGGGCCAACGCTTGCGCGGGGTTGCACTGCTGTCACAACCCGGCAAAACTGCCCTTCGACAATGTTCGGCACCGGGATCCCGCTCGTTTCCGGCTCACGCCCCGGCCACGCCTTGCACCCGGCCAGGCGGTTCCACATCTCGCGTCTCCACCAACGAAAACACCGACCATGTCGAACCAGGACAACTCCCCGATCCAGCCGAACGAGCCGGCCGCGTCCGTCTCGCGTCGCGGCTTCCTGAAACTCGCCGGCGTATCCGGCCTCGCCACCGCCGCCGGTGGCCTCGCGGCAGCCAGGGCCGCCGCGTCGAACCCGGACGGCACGCCCGAACAGGTCCACCTGACGTGGGGCAACGACCCGACGTCGGAAGTCGTGATCTCGTGGGCCTCGCTCGCGTCGGCCGTCAATCCGCGCGCGCGCATCGTCGCCGACGGCGAGCCGGCGCGCACCGTGCACGGCGTCCAGCGCCTGTACACCGACGGCCTGAATGGCGAGACGGTATTCGCGTACCACGCACGCGTGCACGGGCTGAAACCGAATACGCGCTACCGCTACGAGATCACAGCCGACAACGACAGCAACGCCGCGCAGCCGTTCTCCGCGAATTTCTCGACCGCGCCACGCGGCCGCGCGCCGTTCCGCTTCACGAGCTACGGCGATCTCGCGACGCCGAACGGCGCGTGGGTGCTGTCGTCGCCGCAAAGCCGCTTCGCGGTGCAGGCCGTCGAGCAGTTCCAGCCGCTGTTCCACCTGCTGAACGGCGATCTCTGCTATGCGAACCTGAACCCCGCGCACCAGCCCGAGGTGTGGCGCGATTTCGGCAACAACAACCAGACGTCGGCCGCGAATCGTCCGTGGATGCCGTGCCCCGGCAATCACGAGATCGAGTTCAACAACGGCCCGCAGGGGCTCGACTCATATCTCGCCCGCTATACGCTGCCGGAGAACGGCACGCGCTTCCAGGGCCGCTGGTACAGCTTCCGCGTGAGCTCGGTGCTGTTCGTGTCGCTCGATGCGGACGATGTGGTGTACCAGGACGCCGCCGCGTTCGTCGGCGGCCCTGCGCCGCTCGTGCCGGCCGCGAGCACGGGCCGCCCGCCGATCGAGCCCGGCACGTCGTTCTACGTGCGCGGCTACAGCAACGGCGAGCAGACGCGCTGGCTCGAACACACGCTGCGTCATGCCGCGCATGACGACGACATCGACTGGATCGTCGTGCAGATGCACCAGGACGCACTCAGTTCGTCGAAGACGGGCAACGGTTCCGACAAAGGCATTCGCGAAGCCTGGCTGCCGCTGTTCGACCGTTACGGCGTCGACCTCGTGCTGTGCGGCCACGATCACGACTACGAGCGCAGCTACCCGGTGCGCGGCTGCAATCACCGCGCGGGCGTCGACGCGACGACCGGCGAAGTCGTCGAGACGCTGCAGCCGCGTCCGGTCGGCTCGAACGACCCGGACCGCACGAAGTTCGACACGAGCCACGGCACGATCCACCTGATCCTCGGCGGCGGCGGCACCAGCGCGCCGCTCGACGTGTACGGCGAGAACCCGGCGACCGGCTTTGCGCGGGCGAAGGTGTTCACGAAGCCGAACCGGCCGGTGCCGGGCACGGCGCCGAACACGTTCGTGCGCGAGCCGGCCGATGCGCTCGAGGATGCGATCTGGTCCGCGCGCCGCGATACGGGCACCGGCTACGGGATCGCCGTGTTCGATCACGACCCGGGCAAGCCGGGCGGTCACACGACGATCACGATGCGCTACTACCACGCGCCGGGCGCCGACCAGCAACCGACCGCCGACTACGAGCTGTTCGAGACGATCGAGCTGAGCAAGAAGCGCAACGAACGGTGATCGGGCGGGCGCCCGTTGCGACGGGCGCTCGTTGCAGTGCCGTTGCGGGGCGTTGCGGCTTGACACGCGTTAGACTGCCCGCCTCGCCCACCGGCCCATGCAGATGAGTTTCGAATACCGCATCCACACGATCCCGTCGGCCGACGCATTCGATGCCATCGCGAATGCGTTGCGGCAAGCGCATGACGGTGTCGACATCGATCCCGACCGACGACAGCTCGAAGTCCGTGGCGACGCCGACGGCTGGCCGCTGGTCAACCTGTGGACCGACGACGACGGCTTCTTCCTGGCCACGACACTCGGGCGGTCGCGAGACGCGATGCTCGACTCGATCGGCCGCGCGTTGTCCGCAATCGGCGCGACGTGGCACATCGACGACGCATGACCGGCTGCCCCTTTCGCCGATTCGTCTGAACCGGCCGCACACGCGGCGCTGGCACCCCGCCAATACCCGCCATTCGGCCCTCCCGGCTTCGTCCCTTTAAGCTACGCATGTCCGGGCACGCCAACCCGCGCCCGCGCCAGCCTCGCCCGCGCGACGAGTTAAGGTGTAAACCCTTATTTTTGCTTGGTCTATTCTCAACCTAAACTGTGTCTACAGTTTGTAGACAATGAAATCATGTCCAGACAGAAGCTTCAGACCGCCTCACCGGATGCCGAATCCGGCGGCTCGGCGGATCGCAAGAACGTAATGGCGGAGACACTGCGGCGACGCATCGTGAGCATGGAGCTCGCGCCCGGCGCCGTGGTCGACGAGCTCGCGCTCAGCGAGGAATTCGGACTCTCCCGCCCGCCGGTGCGCGAACTGATGCGCCAGATGGCGGCGGAAGGCTATCTCGAGCTCGAGCCGAACCGGCCGGCCCGCGTGTCGCCGATGGGTTATCAGTCGCTGCGCAGCTTTTTCCTGGCCGCGCCGCTGATCTACGTCGCGACGACCCAGCTGGCGGCAAGCCACGCGACGGCGGAAGAAGTGGAACGGCTGAAGGCGATCCAGGCACAGTTTCGCGCCGCGATCGAGGAGAACGACCTGCAGGCGCGCGTGCTGCAGAACGACGCGTTCCACTTCGAGATCGGCCGGATCGCGCGCAACGCGTACCTGATGCCGAGCCTGCGCCGCGTGCTGATCGATCACGCCCGCCTCGGCAAGATTTTCTATCGCTCGCCGGCGACGAGCGACATGCAGCACGACCTGGAAACCGCAGTCACGCAGCACGACGAGATCATCGAAGCGATTGCGCAGCGCGACGCGCAGCGTGCCGGCGAGCTGGTCCGCAGCCACATGGAGCTGTCGCGCCGCCGCATGGCCGAGTACGTGATCCCGGAAGGCCTGGACGTACCCATCCAGTTTTAACGGCCGCACCAGACGGCGCACGCTTTCACGTGCGCCGCCTTCCCACGCGATCGATCAGGACTCTTTACCGATATTGGATTTAGGAATGCATAAGGTCACTTCGCTTCCAGCCGACGACAAGATGTGCGGCTGGTACCACACCAGCCGGCAGCGTCAGCCCAGGCCGTCGCACGGCGGGGAATCCAGCGCGCGCTGGGCCGTCGTGGGCGCGGGCTTCACCGGCCTGGCCGCCGCCCGGCAGCTCGCGCTGAATTTCCCGGATGACGAGATCATCCTGGTCGACGCGCAGGAAGTCGGCTTCGGCACCTCCGGGCGCAACGCCGGTTTCGCGATCGACCTGCCGCACGATATCGGCGCCGACGACTACATCGGCGACATCCCCACTGCCAGGACGACGCTGAAGCTGAACGTGCTCGGCCAGACGATCCTGCGCCGGCTCGTTGCCGAACACGGCATCGATTGCGCGATGAGCGCGTCCGGGAAATACCAGGCGGCCGTGGAAGCGCGCGGCATCGCCGTGCTCGACGCGTACCGCCGCGGTCTCGACAAGCTCGGCCAGCCGTACGAGATGATCGAGGGCAAGGATCTGCCCGCGCACATCGGCACGTCGTTCTACCGGAAGGCGCTGTTCACACCGGGCACCGTGCTGATCCAGCCGTCGGCGCTCGTGAAAGGGTTGGCCGACTGCCTGCCGCCGAACGTGACGCTGTACGAGCACACGCCGATCACCGACGTCGAGTACGGCGACAAGATCGTGCTCGCCCACCGCAACGGCCGGATCACGGTCGACAAGCTGGTGCTCGCGAACAACGCGTTCGGCATGCGCTTCGGCTTCCTGCAGCACACGATGCTGCCGGTCTTCCTGTATGCGAGCCTGACGCGGCCGCTGACCGGCGCCGAACAGGCGCAACTGGGCGGCAAGCCGTTCTGGGGCGTGATCCCGGCCGACCCGTTCGGCAGCACGCTGCGCCGCACGCACGACAACCGCATCCTGGTGCGCAACAGCTTCAGCTTCAACCCCGACGGCCGTCCGCGCGAGAAGTACCTGCCGCGTTTCGCCGAGCGGCACCGGTTGTCGTTCGAACGCCGCTTCCCGATGCTGCCGGACGTCGAATTCGAGTACACGTGGAGCGGTTCGCTGGCGCTGTCGCAGAACCACAAGGGATTCTTCGGGCAGCTTGCGCCGAACGTCTACGGCGCGCTGTGCTGCAACGGCCTCGGCATCACGCGCGGCACCGTGACGGGCACGCTGCTCGCCGACTGGCTGGCCGGCAAGCGCAGCGACCTGGTCGATTTCCTGCTGGCAACGTCGGGGCCGAACCGTACCCCGCCCGAGCCGTTCCTGTCGCTCGGCGTCAACTCGACCCTGTGGTGGGGGCAACGCAAGGCAGGACTCGAAAGCTGACCGGGGCGCCACGCGCGTAACCCGTCAGGAAGCACCGGACAACCGATACCGATTCATGCATCACGCTTAGTAGACCATATCAATAGATCGCGCGACGGCATGCCGTGCGCCATTTCATGGAAGGAGACAGGCAATGTCAACGAATCACATGTCCATCGAGGATGTTCCGCTCAATGGATTCCACCAGTTGCTCACGATCCGTTCGGGCGGCGGCTGGCTCATGGACGGCTACGTGCTGAGCATCATCGGCGTCGCGATGGTGCAGTTCTCCGACGCGCTTGGCCTGACCGGCTTCTGGCAAGGCATGGTCGCCGCGTCCGCGCTGATCGGCATCTTCTTCGGCGGCTTCATCGGCGGCTGGCTCAGCGACCGCCTCGGGCGGAAGAAACCCTACTTCTTCGGCCCCGTGATCTTCTTCGCCTGCTCGCTCGCGCAGCTGTGGGTCCACTCGGGCGAAGCGCTGTTCGTGCTGCGTTTCCTGATCGGCATCGGCGTGGGCATCGAATACCCGGTCGCCGGTTCGCTGCTCGTCGAGTTCATGCCGCGCAAGTATCGCGGGCCGCGCCTCGCGATGCTGACGATCATCTGGTTCTTCGGCGCGGCGCTCGCGTACATCGTCGGCAACATCATCCTCGGCAGCGGCGGCCCCGATGCGTGGCGCTGGGTGCTGGCCAGCCCGGCCGTGATCGGTCTCGCGCTGTTCGTCGTGCGCATCGGCACGCCCGAATCGCCGCGCTGGCTGCTCAGCAAGGGGCGCGTTGCCGAAGCCGACGACGTGATCCGGACAGTCTACGGCCCGTCGTTCTCGGTGAAGAACCTGCCGGAAGAGCAAACCGAAAAGAAGATCTCGCTGTGGGCACTGCTGCACTCGGGCTACGGCAAGCGGATGCTGTTCGTATCGGTGTTCTGGAGCTGCTCCGTGATTCCCGTGTTCGCCGTCTACTCGTTCGCGCCGCGCGTGCTCGAGGCGCTGCACCTGACCGGCAAGTGGGAATCGTTCGGCTCCGTGGCGATCACGTTGCTGTTCGTGGTCGGCTGCATCATCGCGACGTGGATCATCAACGAACTCGGCCGCCGCGCGATGGTGATCCACAGCTTCCTCTGGTCGGGCCTCGCGCTGCTGGGCCTCGGCGCCTGTTCGGGCGGCTCGGCCGTGCTGATCCTCGTGCTGTTCGGTGCGTATGCGGTGCTGATCGGCGGCGCGCAGGTCCTGCAGCTCGTCTACCCGAATGAAATCTTCCCGACCGACATTCGCGCATTCGCGGTCGGCATGGGCGCATCGCTGTCACGCATCGGCGCGGCCGTCGGCACCTGGCTCGTGCCGATCGCGCTGCAGACCGTCGGCATCGGCAACACCATGTACGCAGCGGCCGCCGTCTCGTTCGTCGGGCTGATCGCATCGCTCGCGCTGGCGCCCGAGACACGCTCGCTCAGCCTGCAAGAGGCCGCGTCGCTCAACCACTGATCCCATCACCGGCGCGCCGCTGCACGCGCAGCGACGCACCGTTCGTCAACCCGACCGTTTCCCTTTCCGCGGAAGAACATCATGAATTTCGAAGGCATCTACACCCCGGCCATCACGCCCCTGAACGCCGCCGGCCAGATCGACAAGACCGCATTCGCCGACGTGATCGAATCGCTGATCGCGGCCGGCGTACACGGCATCATCATCGGCGGCTCGACCGGCGAATACTATGCGCACACCGCGCAGGAGCGCTTCGATCTCGGCGCATGGGCGCGTGAAGTGATCGGCTCGCGCGTGCCGCTCGTGATCGGCACCGGCGCGGTGCGCACCGAGGATTCCGTCGAATACGCGAAGGCGGCCAAGGCCGTGCGCGCCGACGCGATCCTGGTCGGCTCGCCGCCCTACGCGCTGCCCACGCAGCAGGAAAACGCGGCGCACGCGCTGGAGATCGATCGCGCGGCCGACCTGCCGATCATGCTGTACAACTACCCGGGCCGGATGAGCGTGTCGATGGACCGCGAATTCTTCCGCACCGTCTGCGACGCGTCGAAGAACATCGTCGCGATCAAGGAAAGCTCGGGCCAGACGGGCCAGTTGCACATGCTGGTACGCGAGTTCCCGAACATCAGCGTGTCGTGCGGCTGGGACGACCAGGCGCTGGAGTTCTTCGCATGGGGCGCGCGCAGCTGGGTATGCGCGGGCTCGAATTTCCTGCCGGCCGAGCACATTGCGCTGTACCAGGCGTGCGCGATCGAGAAGGACTTCGACAAGGGCCGCCGGATCATGTCCGCGATGATGCCGCTGATGGATTTCCTCGAAGGCGGCAAGTTCGTCCAGTCGATCAAGTACGGCTGCGAACTCGCGGGCCTGCGCGCGGGCGGCGTACGTGCCCCGCTGCGCGCGCTCGACGAACCGGAAAAGCAGACGCTGGCCACGATCGTGGCAGGCATCAAGCGTGAAGTCGCCGCCGTCACCGGAGGCCAGGCCTGATGACCGACCTGCTCAGCGCGCCTGAATATGCGGCGCTGGCCGCGGCGCTTCGGTTCCCGTCCGGGCCGTTCATCGACGGCGCATTCCGCACGGCCAGTTCCGGCGATACCTTCGCGACCGTCAATCCGGCCACCGATGCCGTCCTCGCGCAGATCGGCGCATGCAATGCAGCCGACGTCGACATCGCGGTCGCCAATGCGCGGCAAGCGTTCGAGGACGGTCGCTGGCGCAAGCTGGCGCCGTCGCACCGCAAGGCCGTCCTGCTGAAGTTTGCCGACCTGCTCGAACAGCACGCGCACGAACTGGCGACGATGGAAAGCCTCGACAGCGGCAAGCCGATCCGCGAGTGCCAGACCATCGACGTGCCGGAGACGATTCATACGATCCGGTGGCACGCCGAGCTGATCGACAAGATCTACGACAACACGGCGCCCGTCGGCGGCAACGCGCTGGCACTGGTCGTGCGCGAGCCGATCGGCGTCGTCGGCCTCGTGCTGCCGTGGAATTTCCCGCTGCTGATGCTCGCGTGGAAGATCGGCCCGTCGCTCGCGGCAGGCTGCTCGATCGTCGTGAAGCCGGCGAAGGAAACCACGCTCACGGCCTTGCGCGTCGCGGAGCTCGCGCACGAAGCCGGCGTGCCGGCCGGCGTCTTCAACGTGCTGCCGGGCGGCGGCAGGGAAGTCGGCGAGCCGCTCGGCCGTCACGCGGACGTCGACATGGTGAGCTTCACCGGGTCGACCGATACCGGGCGGAAGTTCCTCAAATACGCGGCCGAATCCAACCTGAAGCGCATCGTGCTAGAGTGCGGCGGCAAGAATCCGGCGGTCGTGCTGCCCGACGCCCCCGATCTCGACGCGGTCGCGCAGCACATCGTCAACGGCGCGTTCTGGAACATGGGCGAGAACTGCTCGGCTTCGTCGCGGCTGATCGTCCATGCCGACATCAAGGACGACCTGCTGCAGCGTATCGGCACGCAGATGCGCGAATGGAAGATGGGCAACCCGCTCGACCCGGCTCACCGGATCGGCGCGATGGTCAGCAAGGCCCACTTCGAAAAAGTGCGTTCGTACCTCGAGCAGGCCGGTGCGGAGCACTTGCACGTCGCGTTCGGCGGCCAGACCGACGGCGGCATCTTCGTCGAGCCGACCGTGGTGGACGGCGTGAGCCCGCACAGCCGGCTGTTCCGCGAGGAGATCTTCGGCCCGGTCCTGTCGGTCACGACGTTCACCGACATCGCCGAGGCGATCGCGCTGGCCAACGACTCGGTCTACGGGCTCGCCGCTTCGGTCTACACCGGCAGCCTGAACCTGGCGATCCGGCTGTCGCGCGAGATCCGCGCGGGTGTCGTGACCGTCAACTGCTTCGGCGAAGGCGACGTGACGACGCCGTTCGGCGGTTACAAGGAGTCCGGGTTCGGCGGCCGTGACAAGTCGGTCTGGGCGCACGACCAGTACACCGAGATCAAGACCATCTGGATCGACGTACCCGTGGATCCCGCGTAAGCGGGTTGCATGGCATTGCCGGTTGCCGCCGCCCTGCGAGACGGCAGCAACCGGATCATTCCGCCTGCCCTCGCGGCACGGGCAGGCGGAACCGAATCACCCGAAATCGAATTTGAATGTTGAAACAGGCAGGAAGCATGAAGCGCAAGAATAAGGCAACGCTCGCCGGGCTTGGCGCGGTGTTGTTGTGGGCCTCCGTCGTCGCCCTCGTTCGTGGAGTGAGCGAAAGTCTCGGCGCGACCGGCGGCGCCGCGCTGATCTATACGGTGGCATCCGCGCTTCTGCTGTTGACGATCGGCTTCCCCGATCTCAGCAAATTCCCGAAAAACTATCTGCTCTGGGGCGGGCTGCTGTTCGTCGCATACGAGCTGTGCCTGTCGCTGTCGATCGGCTATGCAAGCAACGGCCAGCAGGCGATCGAAGTCGCGATGGTCAACTATCTGTGGCCGAGCTTCACGCTGGTCGCGGCAATCGTGTTCAACAAGCAGCGCGCCAACCTGCTGGTCGTGCCCGGCGTCCTGCTGTCGATGCTCGGAATCTGCCGGGTGCTCGGCGGCGACCAGGGCCTCGACCCGGCCGGCATGCTGCACAACGTCGCGGACAATCCGCTGAGCTACGGCCTCGCGTTCGTCGGCGCGCTGATCTGGGCCGGCTACTGCACGGTAACGGCGCGCCTCGCCGACGGCAAGAACGGCGTCACGCCGTTCTTCATGCTGGTGGCGCTCGCGCTCTGGATCAAGTTCGCGATCGAAGGCGGCGGCGGCATGACGTTCAGCCTGCACGCGGTCATCTACGTCGTGCTGGCGGCATCCGCGTTGGGGTTCGGCTATGCGGCCTGGAACACCGGCATCATGCACGGCAACGTGACGGTCATCGTCGGTGCGTCGTATTTCACCCCGGTGCTCGCCGCCATGCTCGCCGCGATGCTGCTGCATGCACCGCTGTCGCTCGAATTCTGGCAAGGCGCCTTGATGGTCTGCGGCGGGTCGATCCTGTGCTGGCTCGCGACGCGCAGCCGGCGCCGTGAAAAAGCCGCGCCCGTTCGCGTCGGCAACGAAGCGCAGGGCAACTGCCAGGGCTGACGATGCCGGGGGCTTTCGTGGCGACGCCGCTCGACAGCATCCGGTGATCCTGCAAACCGCCAACCACGCGCGCTAGCTGCGCGACTCCAGTGCGATACGCACGGCCAGCCCGGCCAGCACCGTGCCCATCAACCAGCGCTGAGCCGACGCCCAGACCGGCCGCCCTGCCAGAAAGCCCGCGATGCCGCCGGCCATGCAGGCAATCAGCGCATTCACGCTGACACTCACCGCAATCTGCACGCAACCGAGCGCCAGTGATTGCGCAAGCACGCTGCCATGCCCCGGCGAAATGAACTGCGGCAGAAGCGACAGATACATCACTGCGATCTTCGGATTCGCGAGGTTCGTGACGAAGCCCATCGTGAAGAGCCGGGCGCGGCTGTCGTGCGGCAACTGCCGGACCTGGAACGCCGAGCGACCGCCCGGCTTCAGCGCCTGCCATGCCAGGTACGCCAGATAAAGCGCACCGGCGAAACGCAGCGCGTCGTACGCATACGGCACGGCCATCACCAGCGCGGTGATGCCGAGCGCCGCGCAGACCATGTAGAAAACGAACCCCGACGCGACGCCGCCGAGCGACACCAGCCCGGCACGGCGGCCCTGGCAGATCGAGCGTGACACCAGGTAGATCATGTTCGGCCCGGGTGTCAGCACCATGCCGAGCGACACGAGTCCGAAAGCAAGCAAGGTAGGCACGGCCGGCACGGCAATCTCCTTCGGGGCGAAGCGGTCAGGGGCAAGTTCGAACAATGTATTGCATCTCGAACGCCATCGGCATGAATAAACTGCAAGCCGCCCATGAGCGCTTTTCATCGCACCGGCCGCTCGTTACCGGCTCTTTCTCGCCCGTGCGTGGATCGCCTTCCCCGCCTTTGCGCGTTGCGCGTCGACGAGCCGCACGAACTCATCTGCGACCGCGTTGCCGGCCGTATTCCACGACAACCGCACCGAGCGATGCAGCCTGGGCGACAGTTCCAGCACGCGGCCGCCGAACGGCGTGTACGTGAGCGTGATGCGCGGCACGATCGACACGCCCATGCCGGCCTCGGCCATCGACAGAATGGTGCGCATCTCGACCACGTTGAACGCGGCCCGCAGCGGCACGGCGCTGCGCGCGAAGTAATCCGCGATCACCGGCCCGCATCCTGCCTTCGAGAAAATGAACGGCGCCGCGGACAATTGCTTCGCCGATACGCTCTTGCGGCCGGCGAACATGCCGTCCGCCGCCACCGCGACAAAGTCCTCGTCGAGCAGCGGCAGATTGTGCGCGAACGTCTTCGCGCCGGCCACCACGCCGACATCGGCCGTGCCGTCGTCGATCCACCCTTCGACTTCGCTGTCCGTGCCTTCGAGCAGCACCGCCGACACGCCCTGGTGCATCTCCTTCAACGCCTCGAGCGCCGGGACGACGAACGCCAGCGACACGCTCGGCAGCGACGCGACCACCAGCTTCCCTTCTAGCTTGCCGCGCGACAGGCTGAACTGCTGGCGCAACAGCTGTGCTTCCCGCACCACGTTCTGGACGTACGGCCACAGGCGTTCGCCCGCCGCCGTCAGGACGACCGGCTGCCGGTCGCGCCAGAGTAGCTTGACCTCCGTGATGTCTTCCAGCTCGGTCAGTGCATGACTGATCGCGGATTGACTGCGGCTCAACCGATCAGCCGCAGCCGTGAGCGAGCCGAGTTCGACCACGGCCGCCAGGGCCTGCAACTGGGCAAGCGTCATCGACACCTCCTTGTTCAAGGATATGAATACCGTACATGAGACGGCAAACCATCGTGAATTATATTGAACTGCCGAAATGGTCACGCCGACGCTTCCGGTGCGCACCGCGGCCGGCGCCGAATGTCCTTCGCAACGCTCAGGTAAGATGCATCCTCGAACCGCCTATCGATTGCCTGCGGCCCCGGCCGCACAACGGCGCGGCGCCACACGATCGACTTCCGGTTCAAGCCAATCCAGAACAAATGCGTGCAAGACACACGCGACCGCCACGTGCGCCATCGACCGCGCTCGCTGCCGGATATGCCGCGACATGCCATTCCATGATGCATTTCAATCTGACTGAAGGTGTGCTGGTCTCCAGCCTGCAGGGGCTCAGCGCGTTCGACCTGGCCGGTATCGCCATTGCGCTGCTGCTGGGCGGCATGGCCAAGGGGATCACGGGCATCGGCGTGCCGCTGATCGCGATGCCGATACTCAGCCAGTTCCTGCCGATCCGGCATGCGGTGCTGCTGCTGTCGATGCCGATCATCCTGGGCAACATTCCGCAGGCGCTGGAGGGCGGCCAGTTGCTGGCGACGGCACGCAAGATCGCCGCGCCGATCGCGGGCACCGTGATCGGCAATATCGTTGGCGTCGCGATCCTGCTGTCGCTCAATCCGGGGCACGCGCAAGCGGCGTCGGGCGCACTGCTGATCGTGGCTGCGGCGCTGATGCTCGCCGCACCGAAACTCAACCTGCCGGATGCATGGCAAAAACCTGTCGGCTTCGCGCTCGGCTTCGGTGCGGCGCTGATGGAGAGCATCGCGTCGGTTCCCGGCCCGCTGCTCGCCACTTACCTGATTTCGTCCGGCGCAACCGGACGCGTCTTCACGAAGCAGATCGCGATCATCCTCGTGGTATCGATCGTCACGCTGATCACGACGTTCAGCGGCGCCGCACATGCGAGCGGCGCCGACCTCGCGATCTCGGCGGCGGCCAGCCTGCCGGCCATTGCCGGCATGTGGCTCGTTCGTCCGCTGCGGGACAAGATGTCGCCCCGCCTCTTCAGGATGGTCGTGCTGCTGTTCGTGCTCGTCGCGGCGTCGCAGATGATCTGGAAATCGGGTGTGTTCCGCCACGGCGGATCGCACGTTACCCAGATGGACAACGCGCACACGGGCAAGCACTAAGAGATGGCGCAAAGCCATCGATCGCGCATGCGTTCTGAAAGCTGCGAAGCGTAGTATTCGCGGACCCGGCGTATCGCCCTGCCCGACGGCGCGGACGATACGTCACCGACTTTGCTGCTCGCGCGCTGATGCCCACATCGGCGCTGCCGCGCTTTCAGAGGCATGAAATGGAAACCTACGTGTTGCTCGGCTGCGGATTCGGCCTCGGCCTGTTGATCGCCATCTGGGGCATCTGGCAACTCAAGTAACGCTTGCCAGCCCCGTCCACGCGCAAGCAATCCGTATGGAGACGGACGGGAAATTGTAGTTTGCGTCCGTCTACGTCACCTGCCTCCTTCGCACTCCGATTCATCTATCCGGCCGCATAAACGACCCGCGTCAGCCTCCGCCCGAAAGCAAATGCGAGCGCGCCGCATCGAAGCGCGCGCACTCGGCCTTGAGCCAGTCCGAAAACACTGCGGTACGCGGATCGTCGGGATTGCGTGACAACAGCATGTAGCGCGCCGGCGCACGCACGTGCGTGCCGAAGACATCCACGAGCCGCCCGCTCGCGATCTCGTCATGGACCAGCGCGGCGCGCCCCATCGCGACACCCTGATGGTTCAGCGCGGCCGTGATTGCCAGGCTGGAAAAATTGAACTGCGGGCCGTCAAGTTGCGCCATCCATGCCGGACGGACTTCGTCCAGCCACGTGCGCCACTCCACGAATTCGGGCGCGCCGCCCCACGGCGCGGCGTCGTGCAGCAGGACGACGCCGTCCAGCGATTCCCCGCTGGCAAAGGCCGGATGCTGCGCCAGATACGCCGGCGTGGCGACCGGAAACAGAATTTCGTCGAGGATCGCCTCGGCATGCAGCCGATCGTATTGCACCGGGTCGTAGCGCACCGCGACGTCGATGTCGTCGTTCTCCATCGCCTGACGATCCAGTACCTGAAACTCGGCCTTCACGCGAACCGGCACGTTCGGTTGTTGCCGGTGAAATTCGGACAGGCGCGGCATCAGCCATTGCAGCGCGAGCGACGGCAGGCAGCTGACCTGCAGCGGGGCGTCCGACACGCCGAGCGCCTGAAGCGTGCGATTGATGTCGACGAGCGCGCTCGACATCGTCCCGAGCAAGATCTCGCCCTTCTCGGTCAACTTCAGCCCGCGCGCCTGGCGCACGAACAGCGGATAACCGAGCCGGTCCTCCAGGTTCCGGATCTGCTGGCTCACGGCGCTTTGCGTCAGGTTGAACGCCTGTGCCGTCTTCGTGAAGCTCAGCAACCGGCCGGCCGTTTCAAAGCAGTGCAACGCACCCAGGATCGAACCGTCGAGTCGCATAGATATAAGTCAGGCTAATGCATTCATTAGAAATCGGCGCTTTTGCGCAGGCTTCCCGGATCGTAGCATTCCGGCCAGCACTCTCGTTTATCCGATGCGATACCGATCCATGACTGTCACACTCCAGCCCGCCGATCTATTAGCCAGACTGCAATCCCGCCACCCGCTGCTGTGGTTGAATCCCCATGCCGGCAGCCCGTTGCCGCACGACGCGCCGGGGCCCGGCGCCATTGCGACGGCCGAAGCGCGGCTGGCGCGCTGCGAACCGCTGATGGCCGAGCTGTTTCCCGAACTCGCGACGAGCGCGGGAAAAATCGAATCGCCGCTGATGCCGGCAGACAACCTGCAGCGCACGCTGTCGCTCCCGGCGGACACACACGGCGCGTGGTTCATCAAGCGCGACGACGCGTTGCCGATCGCCGGCTCGATCAAGGCGCGCGGCGGCTTTCATGAAGTGCTCGCGCTCGCCGAGTCGATCGCGATCGAACACGGGTTGCTCGAACCCGCGGGTGACCGCCGGATCCTCGCGTCGGCCGCCGCACGCGAACGGTTTGCCGCGCACACCGTCATCGTCGGCAGCACCGGCAATCTCGGCCTGAGCATCGGCGTGATGGCCTCCGCGCTGGGGTTCGAGTCGGTCGTTCACATGTCGACCGATGCAAAGCCGTGGAAGAAGGCGCGCCTGAGACAACGCGGCGTTCGCGTGATCGAACATGACGGCGACTACGCGCAAGCCGTCGCAGCCGGTCGCGCGCAGGCACGCAATCAGCCGCGCAGCCACTTCGTCGACGACGAAGGCTCGCTGATGCTGTTCCTCGGCTACGCGGCCAGCGCCCGGCATCTCGCCGCGCAGCTCGCCGAGGCGGGCCGCCGCGTGGACGCGACGCATCCGCTCTTCGTCCATATTCCGTGCGGCGTCGGCGGCGCGCCGGGCGGCATCGCGCATGGCCTCAAGGCGCTGTTCGGCGAGCACGTGCATTGCTTCTTCGCCGAGCCCGTCGCGTCGCCATGCATGCTGGTCCAGCTGGCCGCCGGCCTCGGGAAGCCTGTATCCGTCTACGACGTGGGACTCGACAACCGGACCGAGGCCGACGGCCTGGCCGTCGCGCAGGCATCGCACCTCGTCAGTCCGCTGATGGCGTCCCTGCTGTCGGGTGTCTTCACCGTCAGCGACGCGCAGCTCTACGCGCAGTTGCTTGCGGTTCAACACGCGACGGGCGTGGAACTCGAGCCGTCGGCCGCCGCGGCCGTCGGCGGTCCCGGCTGGCTGACGCGGTCCCCGGCCGGCCGCGACTACGTGCATCGTCACGCGATCGACCTGCGGCAGTCGACGCACGTCATCTGGGCGACGGGGGGCTCGCTCGTGCCGCCGGAGGAACATCGCCGCTTTCAGTCTCATGCGAAAGCGCTCGCCGGTGCCGCTGCCGGCACGTGACGCGTCGGGGCCAGTGTCCAGCCTCGTTCCCGAAGACGCGTTAGACTGTCTCGATGGAACAATGCCGTTATTGCCAGAGAATCCGCGATGAATGGGATTGCCACGGTGACGAATGCCGCCGGGCAATCGCCAAGGCGCTGCGTCGGCAGCGCGCGGGCCTGCCCATGGTGCCCGATCGCATCCGCAACGAACTCCCGTCCGGCGCGCCGACCCAGCAGGTGATCGCCGTGCTGTCGCGCCAGCGCCTGCGCGCGCGCCGCGGCAACGAGGAGCGACGGGAGCGCAAGGAAATCGACGACGACGTCTGATCCGGCAGCGTCGCAGCCCGTCTCCGCCTCCTCTCCGCCCAGCCCCCGCCGCCGGGCGCCCCCTTCGTGCACGCCATCCGCGCCACGCGCATCCGCCCCGTCTCTCTTGCACATCCGGCAATGTCGAATAGGGACAGAAGGCGTTTATCTCGAAATTATTGCCCAGGTTGCAACGATCTTTCGCCGAAACTCACGTTTACCCTAGGTCGACCGGCGCCTACGATGTAATCAACCGCTTACGACATGGTGTCGAACGCGGAAAGCCAAAAACATCGGAGGTCATCATGAAATCGCTCGTTTCCGCAGTCGTTGCCGCTGTCGCCCTGTCCGCCTCGTTCGGCGCATTCGCTCAAAGCACCGTGACCCGCGCCCAAGTGCGCAACGAACTGGTTCAACTCGAAAGCGCCGGCTACAAGCCGAGCCAGTCGAGCCCGTACTACCCGGCCGACATCCAGGCCGCGCAAGCCCGCGTGCATGGCGCCGACAACAGCGGCTACGGTGCGCAACCGGCCGCGACCGTCCAGGGTGGCGCACCGGCCGTCAAGGTGCAAAACCCGCGCGACTCGATCTACTTCGGCCACTAAGCCCGCCGCTGCGCGTCTTCGCGCGCAGTCCGCAAACGCAACGAGCCCGTCGCAAGACGGGCTCGTTGCGTTTGCATCGCGCGTATCAGCGGCCGGCCGTCACCGGCTGCCGCCCGACGCGATACGGCCGGCCGCTTCGTCCGTCCCGCTGTCGGTGCCGGTAACACTCCCGTTGCCGACCAGTTCCTGATAGCGCACGAACGCGCGCTGGGCGGACGCCTTCGCCGCGTACATCGCCGCGTCGGCCTTGACGAGCAATTCCTCGGCCGATGCGCCGTCAGCCGGAAACTCGCTGACGCCGATGCTCGCGCCCACCGCCACGCGCCGGTCGCCGAACTCCAGTTCCTCCGCCATCACGAGCTGGATGCGCGACGCGACGTCGCCGATCACCGCCGGTGAGCGCACGTCCGCAATCAGCACGATGAATTCGTCGCCGCCGAGCCGCGCGACCATGTCGCCGCCGCGCAGCACGAGGCTCAGCCGCTTGGCGACCGCCACGAGCGTGCGGTCGCCGGCCGAGTGCCCGTGCTGGTCGTTGATCTGCTTGAAGCGGTCGAGATCGACGAACATCACGGCCAGCCCTTCGTGCATCGCGGCCGCACGCCGGATCGCGGTATCGAGATGCTCCATGAACAGCAGGCGGTTCGGCAGCTCGGTCAGCGCATCGTGGCCGGCGAGGTGCGTGAGCTCCAGTTGCTTCGCACGCAGCATCGCGACCTGCGTGCGGATCTCGACACGCATGCTGTCGAAACAGCGCGCGAGCACGCCGATCTCGTCGGCACGCCCGACCGGCAACTGCTCGGCGACCGGATCGTCGAACACGTGCGTCGCGGCGCGTGCGAGCGTCTGCAGCGGCCGCGTGATCGCGCGCGCGAACAGGATCGCGAGGATCACCGCCATCAAGCTCGACACGAGCACCATCCGGACGATCCGTTCGCCGAGCATGCCGGCCGGCGCCAGCACATCCGCCAGCGGGCGCCCCATCCCGAGCACGACGAAGCGGTTGCCCTCGTCATGCCCGAACGGCGTGCGCGCGAACGCGAACATCTGCCCCGATGCTGCAGCGGGATCGGTCAGGCCATTGAGGGTAACGTTTGCGCGCGCGCTGTCGAACAGCGCGCGTGTGGCGGCGAAACGATCCTGCATCAGCACGCGCCGGCCGCGATCGAAGCCGAACGTCTGCGACGGATCGGGGTGCACGAGGAAATCGCCCCATTCGTTCGCGAGATACACCGCATAGTCTTCCGGCAAATCGCGTTCGAGCCGCTCGAACACGCGCGACAGCTCGACATCGACGACGAGTGCGCCAACCGTCCGGCCCGACGTGTCGACGACCGGCGTGCCCACGCGCAGGATCGGCAGCCCTTCGGCCGCGTGCGACCCCGTCTCGTGGTTGATCACGATCGGCGACAGGTAGATATGACCGGGCGCCGTCGCGAGCGTATCGAATACATAGGAAAACTGTCCTTTCTCCTGGAACGCACTGTCCGGCAATACGACGATGCCGTGTGCGTCGCGATCGACGCGGATGCGTTCGAGCCCGAAATCCCCGCTCGCAATCAACCGGATCTGCAGGTACTCCGGGTGATTTCTCATGAAGCTGAAGAACACCTGCTCGAGCCGCGCGCGTGGCGCGCCATCGCGGTTGTCGCCGCCCGAGACCGGCGCACACGACGGCAACTGCGCGAGCACGAGCGCATCGTCCGCGACGTCGGACAGCGCCGTGGTGAAGCGCTGCCCCAGCAGTTGCGTCGACATCAGCAGGCTGTGCTGCGCTTCCTGCACGAGCATCGCGCGGTTCGCGCGATACGTGTAATAGCCGGTCGCGCCGGACGCGATCACGCCGATGCAGGCGAACAGCACCGACAGTTTCGACGTGAGCCCGAGCCGGATCATTTTCCGAACCGCTCCGGCCGGTCGCCCGACACGATGCGGCTCCACAGCGATTCGCGCCGCGCGATGTCCTCCACGGGCTGGAGCCAGACGAGATGCTGGTGCCCGGTGTCGAGGCCCGGCGACGGCGCGAGCGTATTCGCGAGACCCTGGCGTTCGGTCAGCAGCGCGCCGATCGCCGGTTCGAGCATGTAATTGATCCAGGCGAACGCGAGCTCCGGATGTTGCGCGCCGCGTGTGACGGCCCAGCAGTCGAGCCATGCGAGCGCGCCTTCGTCCGGAATCACGTAGCCGACGTCCGCGCCGGCACGTCGCAGCAGTTCGACCTGTTGCGTGCCGTAGTTGCCGAACATCAGCGCCGCACGATGCTGGACGAACAACGCGGTCGCCTCTTCAGGAAGCGTGTAGTACGTCAGCAGGTTGCGGCGCAGGTCGATCAGCTTGTGCGCGACGGCGAGCGTCTGCGCGGGCGACAGGCGAAACGGATCGGAATAGCCGAGCGCCAGCGCCGTGAACGAAAAATTGTGCTGCGCGCTGTTGAAGTCGAGCACCTTGCCGCGGTAGCGGGGATTCCACAGCTCCCGCATCGAGCGCGGCGCGGCCGGAACCTGCTTGCGGTCGTAGATCAGCCCCATCGACGAATACGTGAACGGGATCGCATACGTGGCACCCTCTTCCACGAGCCCGTCGATCGTCGCGAGTTGCTGGAAATTCGGCAACTGCCGTCGCCGGTTCGGGATGCGCGACAGGTCGATCGGCGCGAGCAGGCGTTCGTGCGCATAGCGCTGGATCTCGGCCGTGTTCGCGGCCAGCACGTCGTAAGGCGGCGGCGCCGCGCTGTGCATCCGCGTCCATAGTGCTTCGTCGGAATCGACGAACGTCACTTCGACGCGTACGTGAAATTGCGCCTCGAACGCGCTGACGACATCGCTGTCCGCATAGCCGGGCCATGCAAGCACGCGCAGCACGTTGTCGTTAACGGCTTCGGGAGAGGCGGCGAACGCAGAAGGAAGCACAGCGGCAAGTAAGCCCGCCGTCAAAATGATGAGCAGCCGGCGCACGACGACACGTACGCGCGTACGTGCGCCGATTCCCCTGATCAATCGGTCCCCGTGTGAATCGCCCGGCTGCATTCGACTGTCCTTTTTCGAGTCGATGCGATATCCCGCAACAAGACCATAAAACCTACGGTCGCGCAATTGGAAGAAGCCGTACAAGGGGGGCGCACGCGCCTGTCGTCACCGCCGCATGAACGTGACGTTACGCCGACCCGTTTCCTCTGACGGAATGCGCGTCAGCGCCACGCCTGAGTGAATTCCGCGATCACGCGCGACAGGTGTGCACGCATCGCTTCGCGTGCAGCCGTTGCATCGCGCGCCATGATCGCCGCGAAGATCCGCTGGTGATCTTCCTGCGACGCCTCGCGCAGCGCGGTCGAGTGAAAATGCTCCTCGATCTTGTCCCACAGCGGATCGCTGCGCGCGCAGTCCCACATCGCGGTGACCATGTGCAGCAGCACCGTGTTGCCGGTCGATTCCGCGATACGCAGGTGGAACTGGCGATCGGCCGCGTCGTACGCGAGCTTGTCGTCCATCTGCTCGCGCATCGTCGTCAGCGAGAAAAACAGCCGGTCGAGATCCGCATCCTTGCGTTCGGTCGCCGCGAGCGCCGCGACTTCCGCCTCGATCAGCCCGCGTGCGCGCAACGTCTCGATCGGCCCCGGGCCGCGCGGCACCTCGAACGTCACCGGCCGCGCGGCGTCGGCCGCCGATACGTAGATGCCCGAACCGATCCGCACCTCGACGATCCCCTGCACTTCGAGCGCGATGATCGCCTCGCGCACCTGCGTACGGCTCACGCCGAACTGGTCGGCCAGGCTGCGCTCGGACGGCAACCGCGCGCCCGCCTCGAACGCGCCGGCGGCCACCATCGCGTGAATCTGCCGCGCAAGGCCGATATAGGAGCGGTCCGCGGCATCGGTATCGCGGCTGGCTGGCAGGCTGGAAAGATCGGTCATCGAAAGGCTCGCAACGGGCTGGCCGGCGCCGTCGCGGCGCCGGATCGCCAAAATGGTACACCAATTCCGGTCAGCATCCGGTTCGGCGTGTTCGCCGGCACGTCCGTGCCATTCCCGCAGTGCCATGCCGGCTGGTTTCGAGCCCGACAACTGGTAAACCACTATCCCGCACAACTGGCATACCAATCATAATCCGCACACCGCAGACGGGGCCGGCGCGCTGCCGCCCGTCCGCCCGATGCATCAACCGCCAGCCAGGAGCCGCTCCAGTGAAGATGTCTTTCCGTTGGTACGGCGAGTCCGATCCGGTCTCGCTGCAATACATCCGCCAGATCCCGGGCGTCACGCATATCGTGTCCGCGATCTACGACGAACCGGTGGGCGAAGTCTGGCCCGCGCACAAGATCGATGCGCTGAAGGCGACGATCGAGCGCGCCGGCCTGCAGTTCGAAGTCGTCGAATCGGTGCCCGTCCACGAGGACATCAAGCTCGGCAAGCCGGGCCGCGACCGCCTGATCGACCACTACCGTCAGACGATTCGCCATCTCGGCGCGGCCGGCGTGCGCGTGATCTGCTACAACTTCATGCCGGTGTTCGACTGGACGCGCACCGAGCTGTCGAAGACGCTCGACGACGGCTCGACCTGCCTCGCGTTCAGCACCGACGCAGTCGACCGGATCGATCCGGACGACGGCATCGCGCTGCCGGGCTGGGATTCGAGCTACCAGCCCGAACAGTTGAAGGCCCTGCTCGCCGAATATCGCGACGTCGACGAAGCCGCGCTGTGGGCGAACCTCGAATACTTCCTGAAGGCGATCATCCCCGTCGCCGAAGAAGCCGGCGTGAAGATGGCGATCCACCCCGACGATCCGCCGCGCCCGATCTTCGGGCTGCCGCGCATCGTGAAGAACCGCGACGATCTCGCGCGAATCGTGCGCATCGTCGATACGCCCGCCAACGGGCTGACGCTGTGCTCGGGCTCGCTCGGCGCGGGCCCGCAGAACGACGTCGAGGCACTCGTGCGCGAATTCGGCGCAATGGGCCGCATCCACTTCGCGCACATCCGCAACGTGAAGGTCGACGCGAACGGCGATTTCGAGGAAACCGCCCACCTGTCGAGCTGCGGCTCGCTCGACATCGCCGCGATCGTGAAGGCGTACCACGACACCGGCTTCACCGGCTACGTGCGCCCCGACCACGGCCGCATGATCTGGGGCGAGACGGGCAAGCCCGGCTACGGCCTCTACGACCGCGCGCTCGGCGCGGTCTACCTGAACGGCCTGTGGGAAGCGCTCGCGAAATTCGACCGCACGCCGTCGCTCGCCACGCAATAACCCGCCCATCGAGGCCGCCGGCGCTGCGGATCGCCGGCGGCCCGTCACGACATTCCGCGCGGAGACACCGCATGCCACGCATCCGATGGGCCATGATCCTCATGTGCTTCCTGGCCAACGTCATCAATTTCATCGACCGCGCGAACCTCGCGATCGCGGCGCCCAGCATCCGCGCCGATCTCGGCCTCGACGCGGTCGGCATGGGCCTCGTGCTGAGCGCATTCTTCTGGACCTACGCGTTCCTGCAACTGCCGGCCGGCTGGTTCATCGACAAGGTCGGCGTGCGCGTGAGCCTCGCGCTCGCGGTCGGCTGGTGGTCTGTGTTCACCGTCGCGACGGGCGCCGCGCGCGGCCTCACGCAGCTCGTCGGCGTGCGGCTGATGCTCGGGGTCGGCGAAGCGGCCGCGATCCCGTCGTTCGCGAAGGTCGCGTTCAACTGGTTCCCTCGCAGCGAACGCGGGCTCGCGAGCAGCATCTTCGACAGCGGCTCGCGCGTCGGCTCCGCGCTGTCGCTGCCGCTCGTCGCGTGGCTGATCTCGATCGTCGGCTGGCGCGGATCATTCGTGATCACCGGCGGCATCGGCCTCGTGTGGGCACTGGCGTGGTGGTTCATCTATCGCGACCCGGAACGCTATCGCGCGATCGCGCCCGATGCCGTCGATGCACTGCTCGCGCAACGTGGCGCACCGACCGTTGCGGCCGCAACCGATGGCCCGAAGGTATCGTGGCTGGACCTGTTCCGCTACCGCACCGTGTGGGGCATGATGATCGGCCTGTTCTGCCTGAACTTCGCGATCTATTTCTTCATCACGTGGTTCCCGAGCTACCTGCTGCAGTCGCGCGGTTTCTCGCTCGCGTCGCTCGGCACGTGGGGCATGCTGCCCGCGCTGCTCGCGATTCCGGGCGGCTGGCTCGGCGGCTACGTGTCGGACAGCCTGTTCCGCCGCGGCTGGAGCGCGACCGCCGCGCGCAAGACGTGCCTCGTGCTCGGCATGCTGCTGTCTTCGTCGATCGCGCTGTCGGCGTTCGTCGAGAACGTGTGGGCCTGCCTTGGCCTGTTCGCCCTCGCGTATGCCAGCCTGTCGTTCGCCGGCGCCAACGTGTGGACGCTCGTCGGCGAAGTCGCGCCGACGCCCGCCCATGTCGCATCGCTCGGCGGCATCCAGAACTTCGCGGGCAATCTCGCGGGGATCTTCATCACGACGTTCACGGGCGTGATGCTGTCGATCACGAAGGGCTCGTTCGTCGTGCCGCTCGCGGTGGCCGGTGCGTTGTGCATAGTCGGCGCGCTGTCGTACCTGTTCATCGTCGGCAAGGTCGAGCCGTTGCCGCCGCTGCGCGACACCTCGAACCGGCAGAACATCGAGCCGAACGCGGCCTGACGCAGCAGGCAAGCGCGGCCGCCTCTCCTGCGCTTTCCTTTTCGGGCCGCGCATCGGACAATGAGCCGCGCCCGCCGGCGCGGCGCCACTCCGGCCCGCGCGTGGCGACGGCGCGCTCTGCCCTCGCCGATGAAACGCTACGAAACCCTCGCCCACACGATCGCCGACGACATCCGCAACGGCAACCTTGCCGTCGGCACGCGCCTGCCGTCGCTGCGGCAGATCATCGCGCAGCACGGCGTGAGCCAGTCGACGGTGTTTCGCGCGTACTACCTGCTCGAACAGTGGGGGCTGATCCGCGCACGCGAACGCTCGGGCTACTACGTCGCGCCGGGCGCCACGCCGGCAGCGAGCCCCGCTGCCAAGCGTCGCGCAAGCCGTGCCGGCGCCACGCGCAAGGTCGACATCAGCAGCCTCGTGTTCTCCGTGCTCGACGCGGCCACGCAACCCGGCATCGTGCCGCTCGGCTCCGCGTTCCCGTCGCCGCAACTGTTTCCGCTGCCGCGCCTCGCGAAATCGCTCGCGCAGGCCACGCGGCTCGTCAGCCCGTGGAGCACGGTCGTCGACCTGCCGCCCGGCAACGAGGCGCTGCGCCAGCAGATCGCGCGACGCTATCTCGCGACGGGCATCTCGCAGCCGATCGACGAGATCGTCGTCACGAACGGCGCGCTCGAAGCGCTGAACCTGTGCCTGATGGCCGTCACGCGGCCCGGCGACGTCGTGGCCGTCGAAGCGCCCGGCTTCTATGCGGCGCTGCAGGCGATCGAACGGCTCGACCTGCGCGCGGTCGAGATTCCCGTCGATCCGCGCACGGGCCTCGATCTCGATGCGCTCGCGAGCGCGCTCGACCGGCACGACATCCGCGCGTGCTGGTTCATGACCAACTTCCAGAATCCGACCGGCGTCACGCTGTCCGCGGAGAAAAAACGCGCGCTCGTCGAGTTGCTCGCCGCGCGCGACGTGCCGTTGATCGAGGACGACGTGTACGGCGAGCTGCACTTCGGCCCCGACTATCCGCTGCCCGCGCGCGCGTTCGATCGACATGGCCTCGTGATGCACTGCAGTTCGTTCTCGAAGACGCTCGCGCCCGGCTACCGGATCGGCTGGGCCGCCGCCGGCCGGTTCGCGGAGAAGGTGCAGCGGCTCAAGCTGATGACGACACTGTCGGCCAGCATTCCCGCGCAGGTCGGTATCGCGAACTATCTCGAGCACGGCGGCTACGATCGGCACCTGCGCAAGCTGCGCGGCGCGCTGCACACGCAGCTCGACCGGATGGACGACGCGCTGCGGCGCTGGCTGCCGGCCGGCGTCGAGTGGGTGCGGCCCGAAGGCGGCTATTTTCTGTGGCTCGCGTTTCCCGACGCGATCGACGCGATGGAACTGCATCGCCAGGCGATCGCACGCGGGATCAGCTTCGCGCCGGGGCCGCTGTTTTCGGCCGCGCACGGCTTCGAGCGTTGCGTGCGCGTGAACTTCGGCCATCCGTGGAGCCGCGACATCGAGCGCGCGATCCGCGTGCTCGGCGAGCTCGTCGCGCAGCCGTCGGTCCGCAAGGGCGATTGAACCGCACACGACGCATACGGTGCGCACGGCCTGCGTCACGGAGATGCACGCAATCCGCACGCGGGTTACAGTGCTGATCCCGCCGCCCTTCACGATTTCCGATGAGTCAACTGCCCTACCTCGATCACGACGCGCTGTTGAAGCTGACCGCTGAAGCCGCGCACGTCACGCAGTCGTGCACCTGCACGAAAACGCCGCTCACCGGATGGACGACCCTGCCGCTGTCGCTGCAGGACGCGCAACTGATCGAAGTGGCCACGCTCGCGCCGCCCGGCGAGACGGAGCCGACTTACGCCGAACATCACCCGGCCGGCACGCGCTATGCGTCGGACGACGCGCCGATCGCACTGCGCCATTTCCCGTACAACCGCTGCACCGTCAACCGCTGCCGCTCGTGCGGCCGCCTGTTCCTGCGCTACCAGGAAGGCGGCGGCTACTTCATCGACCAGCGCATCCGCGCGCTCGATCCGGCGCTCGTCGTCGACGCCGCCGCATAAACACCCGCCACGGGCATGCACGCACGCATGCCCGGCCCGCGCCGGTGTCACGCCGGCGATCTGCTGCGCCCTTTTCGTCCCCATCTGCTGCTTGTCCCGCCGCACTGCGTTCCCTACGCTGTCTCCGGTTGCCTGACACCCGTCGCAACGTCTGTCCCGAGCCGCGCGCTCCGCGCCACGGCTCCTCTCGCGTATCACGTCATGTATCGATATACCGTTTTCGACCGGGCGCTCGTGCACAGCCGCGCCGCCCAGTTTCGCGACCAGCTCGAACGCTGGCAGCACGGCACGCTCAGCGAAGACGCGTTCCGGCCGCTGCGCCTGCAGAACGGCTGGTACGTGCAGCGCCACGCGCCGATGCTGCGCGTGGCCGTCCCGTACGGCGAACTGTCGAGTGCGCAGCTGCGCGTGCTCGCGCGGATCGCGCGCAACTACGACGTGCCGGACGACGCCATCTACCGCGCCGCATCCGACGCGCAGGCCCTGCTCGGCACACTGCGCCTGCCGACCCGCAGCGCGCACTTCACGACGCGCACCAACGTGCAGTTCAACTGGATTCCGCTTGCGAAAGCGGCCGACGTGATGGACCTGCTCGCGACCGTCGACATGCACGGCATCCAGACGAGCGGCAACTGCATCCGCAATATCTCGTGCGACGAGCGCGCCGGCGTCGCGCCGGACGAGATCGCCGATCCGCGCCCGTTCGCCGAAGTGATGCGTCAGTGGACAACGCTGCACCCGGAGTTCGCATTCCTGCCGCGCAAATTCAAGATCGCGATCACCGGCGCGACCGAAGACCGCGCGGCCACCGACTGGCACGACGTCGGGCTGAAGCTCGTGCGCGACGACGCGGGTGCGCTCGGCTTTCGCGTGAGCGTCGGCGGCGGGATGGGTCGCACGCCGATGATCGCGACGCTGCTGCGCACATTCCTGCCCTGGCAGCACGTGATGAACTACATCGAGGCGATCGTCCGCGTGTACAACCGCTACGGACGGCGCGACAACAAGTACAAGGCGCGCATCAAGATCCTCGTGAAGACCGAGGGACAGCGCTACATCGACGACGTCGAGGAGGAGTTCCGCCAGATCGTCGATCACGACGGCGGGCTGCACACGATTCCGCAGGTCGAGTTCGACCGCGTCGCTGCATCGTTCGTCCCGCCGCGGCTCAAGCCGCGCACGGCCAGCCTGCGCGATGCGAACCAGCGCCTCTCCGCCCAGGCGGCACGCCATCCGGCCTTTGCGCGCTGGCTCGCACGCAACGTGGCCGACCACCGCGACCCGGCGCTGCGCATCGTCACGCTGTCGTTCAAGCGCCGCCTGCAGGCACCGGGCGACGCGTCGCCGGACCAGCTCGACGCGCTCGCCGATCTCGCCGACCAGTTCTCGGCCGGCGAGGCGCGCGTCACGCACACGCAGAACGTAGTGCTGCCGTGGGTGCATGTCGACGACCTGTTCCTGCTGTGGGAAAACGCGCGCGCGATCGGGCTCGCCAGCGCGAACGTCGGACTCCTGACGGACATGATTGCGTGCCCGGGCGGTGACTTCTGCGCGCTTGCGAATGCACGCTCGATCCCGATCGCCGATGCGATCGCCGAGCGCTTCCAGGATCTCGACATGCTGCACGACGTCGGTGACATCGACCTGCACATCAGCGGCTGCATCAACTCGTGCGGCCATCATCACAGCGGCCACCTCGGCATCCTCGGCGTCGACAAGGACGGCGCCGAGTGGTACCAGGTCACGCTCGGCGGCTCGGACGGCTCGACCGCGAGCGGCCCCGCGCGGCCGGGCAAGGTGATCGGCCCGTCGTTTTCGGCGGACGAGATCGTCGATGTCGTCGATGCGATCGTCAACGCCTATCTCGACGCGCGGATCGATGACGACGGCCGCAGCGAGCGATTCATCGACACCGTCCGCCGCATCGGCACGGAACCCTTCAAGGCCGCCGCGAACGACGCGCGCCATCAGGTGGAGCACGCATGACGCAAGCAGAGAATCCGACCGACCGCATCCGGCTGCTGACGCCAGCCGAACACACCGGCGACGCGCAGCAGCACGACGCTTTGACGCTGACGATCGGCAACGATGAGGAATTGCCGCCGCTCGCCGCGCAAATCGCGCAGGCTGCGCGCATCGACCTCGCGTTTCCGTCGTTCACCGACGGCCGCGCGTACAGCCAGGCGTACCTACTGCGCAAGCGCTACGGCTTCGCCGGCGACCTGCGCGCGACCGGCGACGTGCTGGTCGACCAGTTGCTGCTGATGGAGCGCACGGGGTTTTCGAGCGCGGTGCTCGGCGACGGCACCGACATCGCGGCCGCGCGGCGCCAGCTCGACCGGTTCACGGGCTTCTACCAGCACGATGCGCGGACGGCGATGCCGCAGCCGAACGCGGCAACGTCCGCCGGAAAATGAAACGGGCGGCCCGCAGGCCGCCCGTACGATGAACCGGAAGCTGCCGGCCGGCGCCGGCCGCGAAGCGGGCGCCGGCGTTCAGCGCGCCGCGACCGGCTTGCCGAACGCGCCGAGGATCTTCTTCTCGAGCGCGATGTAGTCGCGGCCGAAGTGGTGATCGCCCTGCGTCTTGATCACGTCGGCGCCCGTGTTCACGAGTGCCGGACACATCGTGTCCTTCTCTTCCGCACCATAGAAGCACTGCACGAGCTGCGGCGGCACCTTCGCGATTTCCGGCGCGACCTTCAGCGCCTTGTCGCTTGCGGGCATGCCGAGCCAGCCCGTCACGCGGATCTGGAAATCGGCTGCCGGCGCGAAGCCGAGCAGCGACATCACGGCGACCTTGTCGCGAAGGTCGGCCGGCAGCCGGTTGTATGCGAACGGCATCACGTCGGCGCCGAACGAGTAGC
This sequence comes from Burkholderia lata, assembly GCF_000012945.1. Lineage (NCBI taxonomy): Bacteria > Pseudomonadati > Pseudomonadota > Betaproteobacteria > Burkholderiales > Burkholderiaceae > Burkholderia > Burkholderia lata. The sequence continues at coordinate 1,540,534 of NC_007511.1, read as the reverse complement.
CGACCAGCGCCACGCGGTTCGCATGCCAGCGCGCCATGTAGGTGCGCATCACGCGGGCAAGATCGCGGCTCACCTGCGCCGGCGGCTTCTCGCTCCAGAAATAACGCAGGCTGTCGATGCCGACCACCGACACGCCATCGCGCTGCAGCGCCTCGGCGATCGTCTTGTCGAGATCGCGCCAGCCGCCGTCACCCGAGATCACGATCGCGAGCTGGCCGTTGCCGCCCTTGGCCGGCAGCTCGACGAGCGGCAGGTCCGACACGTCGAGTTCGTCGCCGCTGGTGGTGTCCCGCAGATGCGACGTGACGAGCGACACGAGCTTCGCAGAATCGCCCGTGGCCGCCGTTTCGACGAAGCCCGGCATCGCGCGGCGCACGATCGTCGGATCGGGCGGGCACGGCTTGAAGCGCGGATCGAGCTTGGCAGCCGGATCGACCGATACAACACCGGCGATCGTGTTCTCCGGCGCCATCGACAGGATCTGCTTCGCGATCGCGCCGCCCTGGCCCACGCCCGCGACGATCGGCGTGAAGTAGCGCGACGATTGCGCGAGGCGTTCGAGCTGGTGGCTGACCGCTTCGGCGTCGCCGTCGAGGTGGTGGCAGGTCTCCTGCTTCGCGGCGAGATTCATCGCATAACGCTCCGAATCGACACCCACCGTCATCGCACCGGCCTTCGCCAGCGCATCGGCGGCCTGCTGGTCGGCCGCATTCCAGCCGGCCTCACGCGAGAACAGCACGACGAAGCCGCGCAACGGCCCGCTGGGTTTGGTCACCGTCACGGGCCCATAGCGGCCGCCCGATACGGTTTCGGCCTTCACTGCGGCTGGCTGCGTAGCGCACGCGGCGCCGGCCAGCATCATTCCCGCGCAGGCGGCTGCCGCCCGCGCGATTCCCTTCTTCAACATCATGAGCGCCGACCTCCAGCCAGCAATGACAGATCCGCCAGCGTGACGAACACGCCGACCGTGCCCGAGGCCGCGAGGTAACGCGGCTCCCAGTGCGGTTCGAACTTGCTCTTGAATGCGCGCAAGCCGCGGAAGTTGTAGAAGCGGCCGCCGAAGCGCCAGACCATCAGGCCGATCCGGTGCAACGGCGACGGCATCTTCGCCGCCCCCATCCCCGAGAACGGCGCGATGCCCAGGCTCAGCTTGCGGAAACCCGCTTCCTTCAGATGCAGCGCGAGCTGCGTAAACAGATATTCCATCGCGTACGGCGACGCGTCCGGCAGGTGGCGCATCACGCCGACCGTCGCCTCGGTGTTGAGGTCGGTCGTCATGAACGTGACGAACGCGATCGGCTTGTCGGCCTGCCGGACGAGCATCACCGACTGCGTCGCCAGATAGCCGTCGTGGAACGCGGCGACCGAGAAGCTCTTCTCGCGCGCGTCGCGGCTGTCGAGCCAGCCGTCGGAGATATCGCGCAGCGCCGGCAGCGCGGCCGGCACGTCGCTCGGCGCGATCACCTCGACCGTCAGCGCGTCCTTGTCGCCGCGGCGCAGCGCGTAGCGCAGGTGCGAGCGGTTCGAGCCTTTCAGGTCGAACCGGTCGAGCGCGATATGCGCTTCCTCGCCGAGCTTCATCAGCGTGAGCCCCGCGTCGAGATACAGCGGCAGCGCGTTCGCGCGCACCTGGTAGAACGCCGCACGGCCGCTATGCGCGTGGGCAAGCGCGATGAACTTGCTGATCAGCGCCGGCCATTCCTCGCGCGGCCCGACCGGGTCGTGCAGCGCGGCCCACGTGCGGCCGTTCTTCGCATACATCAGGAATGCCTGGCGGGACTCCGAGAACAGGAACGACTTGTCGCCCATCAGCGCGAGGCCCGCATCGCTGCATTCCTGCGCGCGGATGATCCGTTCGGCATCCGACAGGTCCTGCTCCGCAGGCTTCACGAAACGGCCCGGTGCCGGGCGCAGCAACTGCCACAGCGCGAACAGCGCGACGAACACGCCGGACGCGAGCGTCGCGCGCAGCGCCCGCGGCGCACGCGCGTCGAACGAGAAATGCGACCACAGCTCGCGCGTGTACGGCACGTCGCGGAACGCGAAGAACAGCACCCACACGGCCAGCATCAGCACCATCGCGACCGACACGAACCAGCTCACCGTGAAGCGCTCGGCCAGCAGCGACGAATGGCGGTTGAAGCGGCGACGGCTGACGAGCAGCAGCACGAGCAGCGTGCCGAGCACGCCGGCCTCGACGAACGCGAGGCCCTTCGCCAGCGACAGCGCGAGGCTGGCGAGCGTCAGCGCGAAGGTCATCCACCAGGCGCCGTCGAGGCGGCGCAGCAGCCCGCGCGCGACGAACAGCAGCGCGACGCCGAGCACGCTGCAGATCACCTGCGAACCTTCGAGCACCCACAGCGGCACGAGGTGGCGCAGGATCGCGATCCGGTGCCAGAACGCGGGCGTCGCGCTCGAGATCACCAGCATCCCGCCGACCGCGAACGTCACGAGGCTCAGGAACACCGGCGCGAGCTGCGATACGCGCACGGCCTGCCGCGTCACGAGCCGGCGCCGCAGCGCGCGGCCTTCGAAACCGGCCAGCAGGCCGGCCGACAGCACGAGCGGCACGCCGAAATAGATCGCGCGATACGCGATCAGCGCGGCGACCATCGCGTGCGGCGGCACTTCGCGACCGAGCGTGAAGACCATCGCGGCTTCGAACACGCCGATCCCGCCCGGCGTATGGCCGATCATCCCGAGCAGCAACGCCGCGGCGTAAACAGTAATGAAGGTCGGGAAGCCGACCGGCGCGGCCGGCAGCAGCACCCACAGCGTCAGGCCCGCCGCGACGACGTCGAGCACCGCATAGACGACCTGCGCGACGAGATCGCGCCGCGCCGGCACGTCGAACGACAGCCACTTGAAGCGCGTGACGACCGGGCGCGCGGTGTTGCCGCACATCACGACCATCGCGGCCAGCACCACGAGCAGCGCCGCGCCGGTCCACGTCAGCACGCCGGGCGCGACGTGCAGCATCGCGGCGAGCGCTTCCGGCACGCAGACCATGCCGACCGCCGTCATCAACACCATCGCGAGCGCCAGCGTGCCGCTCGTGAACACCGTCATCCGGCCGATCTGCGCGGGCGTGACGCCCGACACGCCGTACACGCGTGCGCGCACCGCGCCGCCCGTCAGCGCGCCGAAGCCGGTCGCGTTGCCGAGCGCGGACCCGGCGATCGCGCCGATCCACAACGCGACGCGCGGCACCTTCGCGGCGACATAGCGCAGGCCGACCGCGTCGCGCGCGACGAGCGCGAGATAGCTGAGGGCCGTCGCGCCCAGCGACGCGCCCCACTCGCCGACGGACATGTGACGCAGCTGGCGGATCACCGACCGGTAGTCGACGGATTCCGACAGGTGCTGGAAAACCACGATCAGCAGCAGGCCGATGCCGAGCGCGAGCAGCGGCGACAGCACACGCTCGTGGCGGATCAGCGCCCGGACACGGGCGATCACCGCCGCGGCGCGGCCGGGCGAACCAGAGTGGCGGGAAGACATAGAGTGTTCAGTGGTGGTGCATAGCGTGTCGCGGCGCAAGACGGCCAGGCGGCGACGTATCTGGTTGTTCTGCGTGGGCGGTCGGCCGAAGGAAATGGCACACGGCGCCTGGATCAGAACTTACGAGTATACGGAATTTATATTACAGAATCTTTCAGGTTCGGATTGTGCGGTTTTGTGGCGCCTCGCACATCAAAATCGCATCAAAAATAGTGCGTCCGACGAACGCAAGGTGCGCATCATACCGGGAACCGTCACGGTTTTTTCATCGGATGAATGACCGGTAGCGGAATTGGGAGAAATTCTCCCGGTCGGGCTGCGTCGACGAGGACGGATTCACGGGCCGGCAGCGCACTTCAGAAATGGGGACGAGTTGATCAGAGTGGCGGGTGCCGACCGTCTCTCGCCCCGGGAACACACGGGCCCCATTACTTCGCCCGCTCATGCTCCCCCAACCCGATCGCCTTGTAGTCGTAAGTCGGATAGAACTCCGTCCGGTACGCACCCCACGCCGTATCCTCGAGCACGCGATTGACCTCGCGCAGCCGCGACGCCGGCAACCGCAGCACGACGATCTGCCCGATCCCCATCGTCACGGTCCAGCTCACCACCTCCACGCCCGGCGGCGGAAACGCCTTGTAGAAGCCCTGCTTCGCGAGTTGCGCATTCAGCTCGGCAAGCGGGCGCGACTGGTCGTGTTTCAGGAATACCGTGAGCAGTACCGCGTTGTCGGGCGTCGCGGCGGCCGAAGCGGCCGGCACGGTCGATGTCTGGCCGATGGCCGGTGCGCTGCAGATCGCGGCACCGGCCAGCGCTGCAGCGATTGCAAGGGTTCGGATCGGGAAAGGCAGGCATGCCGTCATGACGCGACTCCATAGCTTCTCGTGGCTGGAGCCGCCATCATGCGCCGCCGGACCCATCGCTGCAGTCGGCCGACCGGTACGATTATTCGTCGTCCGCGCCGTTTCGTTCGCGCAGCACGTCGATGAATGCACGCAGCTTGGCCGGCACGTGCTTGCGATTGACGTAGTACAGCCACATCGGCGGCAGCGTGCGGCACGCACCGGGCAGCACCTCGACGAGCGTGCCGTCGCGCAAATCCTGCTCGATCCGCTCGCGCATGAACGCGAATGCAATGCCGACACCTGCGCGCGCCGCGTCGATCACCGCGTCGGCGTCGTTCGTCACGAACACGCCGTCCGGATCGAGATCGACGTCGCGCTGCCCGTCACGCAACGGCCATTTGTGCAGGCGCCCGCTCTCCGAGAACCGGAAACGGATGCACGCATGCCGCTCGAGGTCGGCAATCGACGCCGGCGCGTCATACCGCGCCAGATAACCGGGCGACGCAACCAGCGCGCACGTCAACGCCGGCGCGATCCGCACGCCGATCATGCCCGGCTGCAGCCGATCGGCCAGGCGAATCCCCGCATCGAACCCGTCCTTCGCGATATCGACCAGTTCGTTCTCATAGCGGATCTCGAGCCGGACTTTCGGGTAGCGCTCGCGGAACGTGGCGAGCACCGGCGCGATCACGAGCGTCCGCGCCAGCGGCAGCGCGGTCACGCGCAACAACCCGTTCGGCTCGCTGCGCGCATCCTTCAGCTCGTCGCGCGCCTGCATGACCTGCCGGTACGCGGGCTCCGTCTGCCGCCAGTAGCGCTGGCCGGCTTCCGTCAGGCTCACGCCGCGCGTGCTGCGGTTGAACAGCTTCACGTTCAGCTCGCCCTCGAGCTGCCCGATCGCGAGGCTCACGGCCGCCGGCGTCAGGCCGAGCGCGGCGGCGGCCCGCGTGAAGTTGCCGGCCGTCGCGACGGTCATGAACACGTGCAGCCCGGCCATTGGATCGCGTCTGCTCATCATTAAAAAAACTTGAAACGCCTTCGAGCGGAATGCGGATTCTCCCATATACCGCAACTGCCTACACTGGCACTGTCATCCCACCGGAGCCTCGCATGAACCCGCTCACCGCCGCATTGCCGCTCGCGGCCGCCCGCCGCACGATCGACGCGGCACTGGCGCATGCCGCCTCGCTGCAGGTCGCCGGCATCGCCGTCGCGATCGTCGATGCCGGTGCGAACCTGCTCGCGTTCGCGCGCGCTGACGACTGCTTTCTCGGCGCGATCGATCTCGCACAACGCAAGGCGCTGACGGCGGTTCGCTTCCGCGCCTCCACCGGCGCCCTCGGTGCGCTGTCGGGCGACGGCCCGCTGCGCGGCATCGAACACAGCCACGGCGGGCTCGTCACGTTCGGCGGCGGCGAACCGCTCGTCGACGGCGACGGGCACTGCGTCGGCGCGATCGGCATCTCGGGCGGCAGCGTCGACGACGACACCGCGATCGCGCAGCACTGTCGCGACCGCTTTCCGGCAACCTTCCACTCCACAAGGTAAGCACATGGCATCGAAACGCATCCTCATCACCGGCGCTGGCACCGGCTTCGGCCGCGAAGTCGCGCTGCGCCTCGCCGAACGCGGTCACGACGTGACGGCCGGCGTACGCGTCACCGCCGAAATCGACGCATTGACGGCCGCCGCCACGCAGCGCGGCACCGCGCTGCGCGCGATCAAGCTCGACGTCACGTCGGCGCACGATCGCACCCGCGCGGCCGAGCTCGACATCGACGTGCTTGTGAACAATGCAGGCGTCGGCGAAGCTGGCGCGTTGGTGGACCTGCCGGTCGAGATCGTCCGCGAGCTGTTCGACGTCAACGTGTTCGGGCCGCTCGAACTCACGCAGCAGATCGCGCGCGGCATGCTCGCGCGCCGGCACGGCAAGATCGTGTTCGTGTCGTCGATCGCGGGCCTGATCACGGGGCCGTTCACAGGCGCCTATTGCGCGTCGAAGCACGCGATCGAATCGGTAGCCGAGGCGATGCACGCGGAACTCGCGCCGCACGGGATCAAGGTCGCGGTCGTGAACCCCGGCCCGTACAGCACGGGCTTCAACGACCGGATGATGGAAACGACGCGACGCTGGCACGATCCGGCCGTCCATACCGTGACGCCCGAGCGGCTGACGTTCCCGCTCGAACAGCACGACCCGGAGGAAATGATCGCGAAGATGGTCGACGTGATCGACAGCGACGGCGGCGCGTTCCGCAACCTGCTGCCGGCATCGTCGGAAGCATTCGTGCGCACCGAACAGGCGCACGCGTGGGAGCGGCAGCAGTAACCTGCCGGCAGAGCGACGGAGCGACGGAGCGACGGATGGCACGCCGCCGCTCCGCGCGTTCAGTACACGTCCCGCATGTAGCGTCGCGCCTTCGAAAGCCGCGCGACGTAGTCGTTCGCGGCTTCGTCCGACATGCCGCCGTGCTCGGCGACCACCGCCTTCAGCGCCGTGTCGACGTCCTTCGCCATCCGCGCGGCATCGCCGCACACGTAGAAGTGCGCGCCTTCCTCCAGCCACGCGAACAGCTCGGCACCCTGCTCGCGCATCCGGTCCTGCACGTAGATCTTGTCGGCCTGGTCGCGCGAGAACGCGAGGTCGAGCCGCGTCAGGAAGCCGCTGTCGTGCATCGCGCCCAGTTCGTCGCCGTAGTAGAAGTCGGTCTGCGCGTGCTGCTCGCCGAAGAACAGCCAGTTGCGCCCGCGCGCGCCGCGTGCCTGCCGCTCGTGCAGGAAGCCGCGGAACGGCGCGACGCCGGTACCGGGGCCGACCATCACGATCGGCACGTCGCCGTTCACCGGCGGCCGGAAATGCGCGGACTTCTGCACGAACACCGGCACGCGGCCGTCGTCCGCGCGATCGGCGAGGAACGTCGACGCCACGCCTTTGCGTGCGCGCCGGCCGTTGTGATAGCGCACGGCCGACACGGTGAGGTGGATCTCGCCCTGGTGCGCGCTCGGGCTCGATGCGATCGAATAGAGACGCGGCTGCATGCGCTTGAGCATCCCGACCAGCTCCGTGCCCGACAGCTCGACCGGAAACTCGTGCAGCACGTCCGCGAGCTGCTGCCCCCACAGCCATTGCTTCAGGTCGCCCTTGCGCTCGTCGCCGAGCAGCGACTTCAGCGCGCCGTTCGCGCTGCGCGACGCGATGAAGGCAAGCGTGTCCGGATGCGGGCGCGTGATGTCGAAGTGACGCGCGAGCGCGTCGCCGAGGCGCACGTCGCCGACGCCCGCCACCGACACGGGTGAGTCGGCCTTCAGCGCGGTGACGGACAGCAGTTCGTCGACCAGCTCCGGGCAGTTGGTCGGCCACACGCCGAGCGCGTCGCCGGTTTCGTATTCGAGGTTCGCGCCTTCGGTCGACAGCGACACGCAGCGCGTATCCTTGGCCGCGCCCGGACGGTTGAGCCGCAGGTTCGCGACCAGCTTCGACGGCGCCGGATGCGCCTTCGTCGGCAACAGCCCCGACGGGCTCATCCCGCCGGTCGGCACCGCGTGCAGCGCGGCGTCGGCCTCCTTGATCCGCGCGACGACGCGTTCGAGCCACTGGTCGGCGTCGCGCTGGAATTCGACGTCGCAATCGACGCGTGCACAGAGACGCGCCGCGCCGAGTTCCGCGAGCCGCGCGTCGAGCCGGCGGCCGTGGCCGCAGAACTGGTCGTAGTTGCGATCGCCGAACGCGAGCACCGCGAAGTGCACGCCGTCGAGGCGCGCGGCGCTGCCGGCCTGCAGCGCTTCCCAGAATTCGCTGCCGTTGTCGGGCGCATCGCCGTCGCCGAACGTGCTCGTCATCAGCAGCACGTATTGCGCACCGGCGAGCGACGCCACCGGATAGTCGGACATGCATGCGGTGCGGATCTCGAAGCCCGCGTTCATCAGTTGCGTCGCGTAATCCTCGGTCAACGATTCGATGTTGCCGGTCTGCGATGCCCACAGCAGCACGACCTTCGGCCGCGTGCGCACGATCCGCACGCCACCGGACGCGCCGGCATCGGCCGGCAGCGCGGGCGCCGCGGCACCCGGCACACTCGCGGGCAGCGAGCGGCTGAACAGCCCGGCCAGCATGCCGTCGAGCCAGAACCGCACCGGCGGCGTGAGCGGCGCGGCAGCCGGCAGCACGGGCACGCTGCCCTCGCGCTTCCCGGCGCTCGCCTTCAGCCCGCTGACGAGGCCGGCCACGTACAGCCGTTCAGTGTCCGTCAACGGCGGCGGCGCGAGGTCGGCCACGCCGAGCGCGGCCGCGAAAGTGTCGATGTCTGCCATGTCGGATTCCTGTGAAGCGGTCGCCTGCGTCATCACCGGCGCGGGCCGCACGTCGTCGGCGCGTGCGTCGGGTTGCGCCGTCTCGTCGTCGGCGGACGCGAACGCATCGGTCTCGACGCGCCGCAGCGCGACCGCGCAGTATTTCAGTTCGGGTTGCTGCGATTCGGGATCGATCGCGTCGTTCGTCACCGCGTTGATGCACAGGTCGTCGCCGTACACGTCGTTCCAGTGCATCGGCGCGAAGCAGTTGCCGCGCTGCACGCGCTCGGTCACGACCGCCGGCAGCACCGCGCGACCCCGCGCCGAGCGGATCTCGACGCTGTCCTTCGCGGCGATGCCGAGCGCGCTCGCATCGTCCGGGTGCAGCTCGACGAACGGGCGCGGGTTGAGCTTGTTCAGCATCGCGACCTTGCCCGTCTTCGTCATCGTGTGCCATTGATGCTGCAGGCGCCCGGTGTTCAGCACGATCGGGAACGTGTCGTCAGGCAGCTCGGCCGGATCGACATGCGGCCGCGCGAAGAAGCGCGCCTTGCCCGACGGCGTCGGGAACGCGAGGCGCGGTGCGTCGTTGCCGTCGGCGGCCGGGCGCAGCGTCTGGCTCACGCCGTCGTTCAGGTAGCGGATCGGGTGGCGCTCGCGCGCGGTGCCCGGCGCGACCGGCCACTGCACGGGCCCGTCGCGCAACGCCGCATGGCTCGCGCCGCGCAGGTCGTAGCCGGTCGCCGGATTCGAGAAGCGGACGATCTCGTCGAACACGTCGGCCGCCGACGCATAGTCGAACGCATCGCCGAAGCCCATCGCGCGCGCGACTTCCGCGACGATGCGCCAGTCGGGCAGCGCGTCGCCCGGCGGTGCGACCGCCGCGCGCATCAGCGTCAGGTTGCGCTCGGAGTTGATCATCACGCCGTCACCCTCGGCCCACAGCGCGCCGGGCAGCAGGATGTCGGCATAGCGATTGGTCTCGGTGTCGAGGAACGCGTCCTGCGCGATCACGAGCTCGGCGGCCTGCAACCCGGCGATCACGTTCTGCCGGTTCGGCACCGTCGCGACCGGGTTCGTGCAGATGATCCAGCATGCCTTGATGTCGCCGGCCGCCATCCGCGAGAACATGTCCACCGTGCCTTGCCCCGTCTCCTTGCGCAGCGTGCCGGCCGGCACGCGCCACAGGTTCTCGACGAAACGGCGGTCGTCGTCGGACGCCACCGAGCGCTGGCCCGGCAGCCCGGGGCCCATGTAGCCCATCTCGCGCCCGCCCATCGCGTTCGGCTGGCCGGTCAGCGAGAACGGGCCGCTGCCGGGGCGGCAAATCCTGCCCGTCGCGAGATGCAGGTTGCAGATCGCGTTGGTGTTCCACACGCCGTGCGTGCTCTGGTTGAGCCCCATCGTCCAGCAGCTCATCCACTCCTGCGCGTCGCCGATCCATTGCGCGGCCGTGCGCAGGTCGGCTTCCGCGAGCCCGGTGATTTCCGCGACACGCTCGGGCGTGTAGTCGGCGAGGAACGCGGGCATCGCGTCCCAGCCTTCGGTGTACGCGTCGATGAACGCGGCATCGGTGCGGCCGTTCGCGTGCAGCAGGTGCAACAGCCCGTTGGTCAGCGCGAGATCGGTGCCCGGCCGGATCTGCAGGAACAGGTCGGCCTTGTCGGCCGTGCCGGTGCGGCGCGGATCGACGACGATCAGCTTCGCGCCGGCCTTTACGCGATCCATCATCCGCAGGAACAGGATCGGATGGCAGTCGGCCATGTTCGCGCCGATCACGAAGAACAGGTTCGCGCGATCGAAATCCTGGTACGACCCGGGCGGGCCGTCCGCGCCGAGCGACTGCTTGTAGCCGGTGCCCGCGCTCGCCATGCACAGGCGCGAGTTCGACTCGATGTTGTTGGTGCCGACGAAGCCCTTCGCGAGCTTGTTGACGAGGTATTGCGCCTCGATCGACATCTGCCCCGATACGTAGAACGACAGCGCGTCGGGCCCGTACGTATCGAGCACCGTACGCAGGCGGCGTGCGGTCTCGGCGATCGCGTCGCGGCCCGACAGCGGTACCAGGTCGTCCTCGCGCGCCCGGCGCACGAACGCGCGGTCAAGCCGGCCCGAGCGGCGCAACGCGACGTGCGCCGACGAGCCCTTCGTGCACAGCCGCCCGAAGTTGGTCGGATGGTCGGAGTCGCCGGACACCTTGACGACTTCGCCTTCCTCGACGTGCAGCACCATCCCGCAGCCGACGCCGCAGTACGGGCACACGCTCTTGACGGGGGTGGCGGTCATGCGCGCTCCGGGGCTCTCAGGCTGCGATCCACACGAAACCGTCCTCGACCCGCGACGGATACGCGCTCACCGACTGCTCGGGCGCCTCGAGGCATTCGCCGGTGCGCAGGTCGAAATGCTGCTTGTACAGCGGCGACGCGACGACGACGCGCTCGCCGAGGCTGCCGATCAGCCCGCGCGACATCACGGCCGCCTGCGACACGGGATCGACGTTGTCGATCGCGAACACGCCGCCTTCTTCGGCATGCGCGACGTGAAAAACCGCAACCTGCTCGCCGTTGACGAGGGCACACACGCCGGTGTTCGGCACGATGTCGTCGAGCGGGCACACGCGGGTCCAGGACAACGGAAGACGATCGTTCATGATGGGCTCCTTGGAAAAGACGCTGGTGTCGGTCAGGGTCAAACGGTTGCGGGTTCGGTGGCGGCTTGCGTCACGCCTTCAGCCACGACGGGAATCGACACAGGTTTGCCGCCCGCGCGTTCGCCGGGCGTCGCGGGCCGGATCTGGCCGCGCGTCTCGACGAATTCGATAGTCGTGTCCGGCGCATCGCTGTTCACGAAGTGGCGGAAGCGCTTGCGCGTTTCGGGATCGGTGACGGCCTTCTTCCATTCGCACTCGTAGGTGTCGACCACGTGCTGCATGTCGGCTTCGAGTTCGGCGCCGATCGCCAGTTTGTCGTGCACGACGACGTCGATCAGGTAGTCGAGGCCGCCTTCGAGGTTGTCGCGCCACACGCTGGTGCGTTGCAGCCGGTCGGCGGTGCGCACGTAGAACATCAGGAGGCGGTCGATGTAGCGGATCAGCGTCGGACGGTCGAGATCGGACGCGAGCAGTTCCGCGTGGCGCGGCTTCATCCCGCCGTTGCCGCACACGTACAGGTTCCAGCCCTTCTCGGTCGCGATGATGCCGACGTCCTTGCCCTGCGCTTCCGCGCATTCGCGCGTGCAGCCGGACACGCCGAACTTGATCTTGTGCGGCGCGCGCAGCCCCTTGTAGCGGTTCTCCAGGTCGATCGCGAGGCCGACCGAATCGTCGACGCCGTAGCGGCACCACGTCGACCCGACGCACGATTTCACGGTGCGCAGCGCCTTGCCGTATGCGTGGCCCGATTCGAAACCGGCCGCGATCAGCTCTTCCCAGATCGACGGCAGCTGCTCGACGCGCGCGCCGAACAGGTCGACGCGCTGGCCGCCGGTGATCTTCGTGTAGAGCCCGTACTTCTGCGCGACCTGGCCCACCGCGATCAGCCCTTCCGGCGTGACTTCGCCGCCCGGCATGCGCGGCACGACCGAGTACGTGCCGTCGCGCTGGATGTTCGCGAGGTAGTAGTCGTTCGAATCCTGCAGCCCGGCGTGCTCCTTCTTCAGCACGAATTCGTTGAAGCACGACGCGAGAATGCCGGCCACCGCCGGCTTGCAGACGTCGCAGCCGAGCCCGTGGCCGTGCTTCGCGAGCAGTTCGTCGAAGGTCGTGATGCGCTCGACGCGGATCAGGTGGAACAGCTCCTGGCGCGAATGCGGGAAGTGTTCGCACAGATGGTTGTTGACCGCGAGGCCCTGCTTCTTCATCTCGGCCTTCATGATCTGCGTGACGAGCGGCACGCAGCCGCCGCACGACGTGCCGGCGCCCGTGCACGTCTTCAGCGCGCCGAGGCTCGTCGCGCCGTCGGCGACCGCCGTGCAGATCTGCGACTTCGACACGTTGTTGCACGAGCAGATCTGGGCGGCCGCGGGCAGCGCCTCGACGCCGATCGCCGGCTTCGCGACGCCGTCCGACGACGGCAGGATCAGGAATTCCGGCGACTCCGGCAGCTCGATGCGGTTCAGCATCATCTGCAGCAGCGTGCCGTATTCGGCCGCGTCGCCGACCATCACCGCGCCATGCAGGAACTTGCCGCAATCGGACACCACGAGCTTCTTGTAGACCTGGCGGCGCTCGTCCGCGTACTGGTAGGTGCGGCTGCCGGCCGTCGTGCCGTGCGCGTCGCCGATGCTCGCGACGTCCACGCCCATCAGCTTCAGCTTCGTGCTCATGTCGGCGCCGGCGAATGCGGCCTCGGCTGCACTGCCTGCATCGCCGCCGAGCTGCTTCGCGACCACCCGCGCCATGTCGTAGCCGGGCGCGACGAGGCCGTACACCATGCCGTTCCAGGCCGCGCATTCGCCGATCGCGTAGATGTCGGCGTCGCTCGTGCGGCAGGCATCGTCGATCGCGACGCCGCCGCGCGGGCCGAGGTCGAGCCCGCACGCGCGGGCCAGTTCGTCGCGCGCGCGGATGCCGGCCGAGAACACGATCATGTCGGCGTCGAGGTGCGAGCCGTCGGCGAATGCCATCCGGTGCGTGCCTTCCTCGCCATCGACGATCTCGAGCGTGTTCTTGCCCGTATGCACGGTCACGCCGAGCGCCTCGATCTTCGCGCGCAGCATCCGGCCGCCGCCGTCGTCGACCTGCACGGCCATCAGCCGCGGCGCGAATTCGACGACGTGCGTGTCGAGCCCCATGTCGCGCAGCGCCTTCGCGCATTCGAGGCCGAGCAGCCCGCCGCCGATCACGACGCCGCGCTTCGCATGCGTGCCGCACGCCTGCATCGCTTCGAGATCCTCGATCGTCCGGTACACGAAGCAGCCGTCCCGATCGTGCCCCGGCATCGGCGGCACGAACGGGCGCGAACCCGTCGCGAGCACCAGCTTGTCGTACGCGAGCGTTTCGCCGGACGCGAGCGTGACCGTATGCGCGGCCCGGTCGATCGACGCGACTTGCGCGTTCAGCCGCAGGTCGAACTGCGGATGACGCTCGAAGAAGCCGGGTTCGACGAGCGATAGGTCGTCCGCCGACTTGCCCGCGAAGAATTCGGACAGGTGCACGCGGTCGTACGCCGGGCGCGGTTCCTCGCCGAGCACGGTGACCTGCAGCGCGCCCGCGGCGCCCGCTTCCGCCGCGACGCATTCGAGGAGCTTGTGGCCGACCATGCCGTGGCCGATGACGATGAGTTTCATGGTGACGTTTCCTTCGGTCGATCAGTTCGCGACGCTGCTGGCAGCCAGCGCGCGGTCGCGCAGCTCGGCTTCGCGAGCCTTGTGTTCTTCGCTGAAGCGCACGGCCATCGCGCACAGCGCGGTTGCGGTGACGGCCAGCCCGAGCAGGCTCAGCGTGTGCTGTACGTCGCCGACGCCCTTCAGCAGGAAGCTCGCGGCCACCGCGCCGACGTTGCCGCCCGCGCCGACGATCCCCGCCACGCCGCCGAGCGCCTTGCGGTCGATGAACGGCACCAGTGCGTAGGTCGCGCCGCAGGCCATGTGCGTGAAGAGGCCGAACGTGAGCATCGCGACCAGCGCGACGCCGATGCTTTGCGCATGCGAGAACCAGATCAGCCCGAGCCCTTCGCCGACGATCAGCGCGCACAGCAACGTGGCGCGCACGTCGAGGCTGCGGCGCGCGGCGATCTTGTCGGACAGCCAGCCGCCGAGCGCGCGGGCGAACAGCGCGAGCAGCCCGAACAGGCCGACCGCGAAACCGGCGTCCTTCAGCGACAGGCTGAAGTGATCGACGTAGTACAGCGCGGCGATGTTGTGGATGAACACCTCGACGCCGAAGCACGCGCCGTACGTGACGAACAGCATCCACACGCGATAGTTGCCGCAGGCCGCGAAGAAGCTCGCCCAACCGCCCTTCTTGCCGCTGTCGACCGTCACGCCTGCCTTGCGCAGCGCGACGATGTCGCCTTGCGGGCAATCCTGCGTGAAGCGCCAGTACGCCCACGCCATCACGAGCATCGCGACGCCCGGCACGACCAGCGCGATGCGCCACGACGAATCCTCGCCGAAGCCGAGCATCAGGCCGGCGGCGACGAGCAGCGGCATCAGCGCCTGCGTGGCGCCGGCACCGGCGTTGCCCCAGCCGGCCGTCGTCGCGTTCGCGGTGCCGACCACGTTCGGTGCGAACATCACCGACGTGTGGTACTGCGTGATCACGAAGCCCGCGCCGATCGCGCCGATGCCGAGCCGGCAGATCAGGAACGACAGGTAGTCGTGCGTGAAGGACACCGCGAACACGGGGATCGCGCCGAGCAGCAACAGGCCGACGTACACGCGGCGCGGGCCGAAGCGGTCGCACAGCGGGCCGACCAGCAGCCGCACGGCGATCGTCGCGGCCACGGCCGCGATGTTGATGTTGGCGACCTGTGCCGCGGTCAGGTGGAATTCGCGTGCGATCAGCGGCATCAGCGGCGCGCACGCGAACCACGCAAAGAAGCACACGAAGAACGCCATCCACGTCAGGTGGAACGCGCGCATCGGCGCGGTGCGGAAGCTGAAGAGATCGATACGGGTAGCTTTGTCGGTCATGTCATCCGCCAAACGAAAAACGGCGTCCTGCGCACCCGGTCTCGTCGAGACCCGATGCGTAGGACGCCGTTGCCCATGAAGCCCGTTGCCGGGCGCGTCTAGTAATCGGTACTGCCGGACGCATCGCCGTTGATCCGCCCGAACCACCTAACGCAAACGCCGTGCCATGTCGTCGTGAATCGGGCCCGCAGCCCCGCCGCGCAAGGCGCATCGGGCGTTGCACGATGCGCGGCTTCGTGCGACCCACGATGCGCCGTGAGGCAGCGAGGCACAGATGTGGTGCGCTGCAGCACTGTCCCCGTGCGACATCGCGGTGCGCGCTGACGGGGCACGATGCACGCCGATGCGGCATTGCGGCTGCCCGCGCGCGGCGGCTGCATGGGCACGCGTGGCCATCGCGCGGCGCGATGCACCCTGCTCCCGCCGCGCCGGCGCGACGTCTCATGCCGGTTGGCCCGGATATTGCTGAATCCCGTGCATGACACCGGCAACGGCGCCGGTGGGCAGTCCCCGCAAACCATGCCCGTCGTATCGGCGGGCCGATCAGGACAACGGTGTCCCTCCGTGCACGGCACGGCCGGATGCCGGTGCGTTTCGACCGCCCGCCGCCGCCGCGCAGACAACGCGCTATCGACCGCCGCATGCAGGCGGCCCTGGAACACGACATGACGACAGGCAAAGTCACGCTGCTGGGCGCCGGCCCCGGCGAGCCCGATCTCCTCACGCTGAAGGCCGTGAAGGCGCTGGCCGCCGCCGACGTGCTGCTGCTCGACGATCTCGTCGCGCCCGGCATCGTCGAACTCGCGCCGCAGGCGCGCGTGATCCGCGTCGGCAAGCGCGGCGGCTGCCGCTCCACGCCGCAGGCATTCATCGAGAAGCTGATGCGCCGCTACGCGCTGCGCGGCGCGCACGTGGTGCGCGTGAAAGGCGGCGATGCGCTGCTGTTCGGGCGTGCCGGCGAAGAACTGGCGACGCTGCGCGCCGCCGCGATTCCGGTCGAGATCGTCAACGGCATCTCGTCGGGATTCGCGGCCGCCGCGAGCCTCGGCATCTCGCTCACGCACCGCGAGCATTGCCAGGGCGTCACGTTCGTTACCGCGCACCGCCAGGACCACGGCGAGCCCGACTGGGCACGCCTCGCGGCGACCGGCACCACGCTCGCGATCTACATGGGCATGAGCCGCGTCGACAGCATTGCCGCCGGCCTGCTCGCCGTGCTGTCGCCCTCGACGCCGGCCGCGGCCGTGCAATGGGCCGGCACGCCCGACGAACGCCGCTGGACCGGCACGCTCGGTGGCCTCGCGCGCGGCATCGACGAAGCGCGGCTCGGCAGCCCGGCCGTGATCCTCGTCGGCGGCGCGATCGGCGAAGCGGCCGTGCAGCACGTGCCGGATGCGGGTGCTGCGATCGAAACAGCCTTGTCCCGGGCCGCGTAGCATGCGCGACACCTCGCGGCACCGGCCGCCCACCTATCATGAAGACAGCGGCACCGGCCGCCGGGCTGCCATGCGCGGCCCCGGCACGATGTCCGCCCGGGGCCGTTGCCCCCGATCGGCCCATCGCGCCACGCTTTCGCCGCCGCCGTTCGCATCATGAGTACGCCTGCTTCTTCCGCCCGCCTGCGCGTGCTGCTCGTCACCGACACCGACAAGCCGATCGGCGACCTCGGCGATGCGCTCGCGACCCTCGGTTACGAGATGCTGAACGACGTCGCGACGCCCGCGCGCCTGCCGGCAGCCGTCGAGGAGCAGCATCCCGACGTCGTGATCATCGATACCGATTCGCCGTCGCGCGACACCCTCGAGCAGCTTGCCGTGATGCACGCCACCGCGCCGCGCCCCGTGCTGATGTTCAGCCACGACTCGAACCAGTCGCTGATCCGCGCGGCGGTCGGCGCGGGCGTCAGCGCGTATCTCGTCGAAGGGCTGTCGGCCGAGCGTCTCGCACCGATTCTCGAAGTCGCGCTCGCCCGCTTCTCGCACGACGACGCGCTGCGCCGCCGGCTGGCTGACGTCGAGCGCGAACTCGCGGAGCGCAAGCTGATCGACCGCGCGAAGCGCCTGCTGATGGACCAGCGCAAGCTGTCCGAACACGACGCGTACGCGGCGCTGCGCAAGCGCGCGATGGATCAGGGCCTGCGCATCGTCGACGTCGCGCGGCAACTGCTCGACGCGTCACCCCAGTCATGAATGCCATGGATACTTCCTCTCCCGCCGCGCCGGAACGCGCGCATCTTCGCCTCGGGTTCGTCGCGCTGAGCGATGCGGCCCCGCTGATCGTCGCGCAACGCCTGAACCTCGGCGCGCGGCACGGCCTCACGCTCGAACTCAGCCGCCAGCCGTCGTGGGCCGCCGTGCGCGACAAGCTGCTGAGCGGCGAGCTCGACGCCGCGCATGCGCTGTACGGGCTCGTCTGCGGGCTGCAGCTCGGGATCGGCGGCCCGCAGGCCGACATGGCCGCGCTGATGGTGCTGAACCGCAATGGCCAGGCGATCTCGTTGTCGCGCGGCCTCGCCGACGCGTATCGCGCGAGCGGCAGCGTGCGCGACGCGTTCACGACGCTCGGCCGCAAGCCACTTCTTGCCCAGACCTTCCCGACCGGCACGCACGCGATGTGGCTGAACCACTGGCTCGCGTCTCACGATGTCGATCCGCTGCGCGACGTGCGCAGCGTCGTGATCCCGCCGCCCGAGATGGTGGCCGCGCTCGCGAGCGGCGAACTCGACGGCTTCTGCGCCGGCGAACCGTGGCATGCGGTGGCCGAGGCCTGCGGCGCGGGGCGGACCATTGCCGTCACGAGCGAGATCTGGCCCGATCATCCGGAGAAGGTGCTCGCGACCCGGCGCGATTTCGTCGCGCTGTACCCGGCCACGGCCCGCGCGCTGATCCGCACGCTCGTCGATGCCTGCGCATGGCTCGACAGCGCCCCGCACCGTCGCGAGACGGCCGACTGGCTCGCGTCGCCCGATGCGCTCGGTGTGCCGGCCCGGCTGATCGCACCGCGCCTGCTCGGCGACTACGGATCGGGCCCGTTCGCCGTGCCGCCGCTGCCGATCCGCTTCCACGACGGTGGCGCCGTGAACCGCCCCGATCCGCGCGAAGGCGAGTGGTTCCTGTCCCAATACCGGCGCTGGGGCATGCTCGACGGTTCGCACGACGACGCGAGGATCGCCAGAGCGATCGCGCAAACCGCGTTGTATGATGCTGCCGTCGCCGAAAGCGGCGCAGCGGGCCTGTCGCAGGCTTGATGCGCGCCGCGTGATGCAGGCGGCGCGCGCTCCCGCGCCACGCCTGTCCGGGCCGCCTGTCGGCGCCCGGCACGCGCCCACCGGGTGACGCCGCATGACCACTCCGTCCCCGATCAGATTCGATGCCGAAACCCACGCGCGCGCCGCTCGACGTGCTGCTTACCGAAATCCGCGCGTGCCGTGCCTGCGAAGCCGACCTGCCGCTCGGCCCGCGCCCCGTCGTGCGGGCCCATCGCGACGCGCGCATTCTGATCGTCGGGCAGGCGCCGGGCGCACGCGTCCATGCGAGCGGCATTCCGTGGGACGACGCGAGCGGCAAGCGGCTGCGCGGCTGGCTCGACGTCGACGCCGACACGTTCTACGACGAGACGCGCTTCGCGATCGTGCCGATGGGTTTCTGCTACCCGGGCCGCGGCGCAAGCGGCGACAACCCGCCGCGCCCCGAATGCGCGCCGCTGTGGATCGACCGCTTGCTCGCCGAGCTGCCGTCGATCCGGCTCACGCTGCTGATCGGCCAGTACGCGCAGCGGCATTTCCTGCGCGATACGCGCAAGGCCACGCTGACCGACACCGTGCACGCCTGGCGCGACTATGGCCCCGACGTGTTGCCGCTGCCGCATCCGTCGCCGCGCAACCAGGCGTGGTTCAAGCACCACCCGTGGTTCGACGCCGCGGTCGTGCCAGAGCTGCGACGCCGGGTCGCGCCGCTGGTCGCCCCGTAAAGAATCCACCGACATGTCGCGACGTTTCGCGACACCCCCGTAATCCGTATCGAATCGAGCATGAACGACACCCCCACCGACCTCGACTTTGCCTGCAACGGCTGCGGCGGATGCTGCCGCGACCTGCGCATTCCGCTGACGATCGACGAGGCCACTGCGTGGCTGCGGCGCGGCGGCCACGTGGAGCTGCTGTGCGACGCGATGCCGTGGCTCGTCGAGCCCGAGCCCGACAACGCATTCGCCGCTTACAAGCGCGTGCGCTCGACCGCCGCGCTCAGCGGCTCGCTGCCCGTCCGCATCACGGTCATGCTCACCGCGACCCATGCCGGGCCGTGCCCGAACCTGCTCGACGATCTGCGCTGCGCGATCTACGACGAGCGGCCGCTCGTGTGCCGGATCTATCCGGCCGAAGTGAATCCGTTCGTGCCGCTGGTGCCGGACGGCAAGCAATGCACGCCCGACGCATGGCAGCAGGCACCGTTCGTCCGCGGCGGCACGATCGTCGACGCGGACACCCGCGAGAACATCGCGCGCTCGCGTGCGGCGAGCGAAGCCGAGACGCCGCTGCGGGCGCGGCTTTGCGCGGCATTGGGAATCGATACGGCGGCCGTGGCCAACGAAGGGTTCGCCGTCCATGCGCCGCCGGCCGCCACGCTGCTTGCGGCACTGACGGCATTGCGCGCGTCGGAGTCGGAGTCCGTGCCGGCCAGCGCCGACGACGCCATCGCCTGGACGCTGGTGTCGAACCGCACGTCGACGATGGACGCGCTCGTGTCGGTCGGCGCGGCCAGTCAGCGTGCCGGCAGCGGCAGCCCGCACGCCCGTTATCTCGGCTTCCACCCGGACGAGTGATCGCCACGCGGCACGCCGCGAGCGACACCGGGCAACGCCGCGCGGCTGCACAGATCGCCGTCGCGCCCGGTTCGCTGTACCATCGCGGCTCAACCGCGTCACGAACAGCAGAATCCTTCATGCCCTCCATCGCCCCGCCGCGCCTGTACGGGATGCCCGAACGCAGCGACCGGCTCGACTTCTACATCCGCGACCAGGCGTCGCGCCAGGCGATCACCGAGCCGCACCGGCACGCGTATTTCCAGATCCAGTTCAACCTCGGCGGCGACACCGAGCAGCGGATCGGCGGCGTCACGCGGCCGTTTCCGCGCGGCGCGCTCGCGTTCGTGCTGCCGCACCGCGAGCACCTGATCCCGCACCCGGAAGGCGCGCATTTCATCGTGATCAACTTCAGCCAGGCGTTCCTGCGCGCCGATCTCGACGTCGACCCGCTCGATCTCGAGGACGTGCCCGCGCACCGCTTTCCCGAGCTGACGCCGTTCCGCTTCCAGGAACATCTCGACTTCATCCTGACCGGCGACGCCTACGACGAAGCGCGCCGCCTCGCACTGTGCATGCTCGACACCGATCGCGTGCGCACGTTCGGCTCGACCACGTTGCTGCGCGGCTACCTGCTGCAGCTGATCGGGCTCGTCTGCACGCAGTACGCGGGGGCGCTCGACAAGCTCGCGCAGCGCGGCGCCCAGCGCGCGGGCCGGCGCGACGCACTTGCACGCGTGCTGCGGCACGTGCGCGCCAACCTGACCCGCGAAGACCTGACGCTCGCCGCGACCGCCGAGGCCGCGTTCCTGTCGCCCAACTACCTCGCGCACCTGGTCCGCAAGGAAACCGGCAGCACCTTCACCGATCTCGTGACCGAGCGCCGGATCGCGCTCGCGCAGTCGCTGCTGGCCCACACGAGCCGGCGCATCGCAGATATCGCGCGCTCGGTCGGCTTCCGCGACGAAGGGTATTTCGCGCGGCGCTTCCGTGCGCGGGTCGGCGTGTCACCGAAGGCGTACCGCGACGCGAACGCCGCGCTGCCGGACGGCGACGACACACCGACGGCCGCCGACGCGTAGTTTTGTCCCGGTAAAACGCAGTTGCGTCGCATCCGGCCGCACGGGCGTCGGGTATCGTTGCACGCATGCCGGCCCGTGCGCCGCACGGGCGCGGCATCCGTCTTCCCACCGAACGAGGCCATCCGATGTCCGCTTATGTCATCGACGCTGCCGAGCGTCCTTCCGTCGAAGTCGAACAGTCGTCCGCGCGCTTTCCGGTGCGCCGCGTCTTCTGTGTCGGCCGCAACTACGCCGACCACGCGCGCGAAATGGGCGCCGATCCCGACCGCGAACCGCCGTTCTTCTTCACGAAGCCGGCCGACGCGATCGTCCCGGCCAGCGGCACCGTCGCCTATCCGCCGCTGACGAACGACCTTCATCACGAAATCGAGCTGGTCGTCGCGATCGGCAAGGACGGCCGGGCGATCGACCCGGCCGACGCGCTGTCGCACGTGTGGGGCTACGGCGTCGGCATCGACCTCACGCGCCGCGACCTGCAGGCCGAAGCGAAGAAGCTGAGCCGTCCGTGGGACTGGGCGAAGGGTTTCGACGCATCGGGCCCCGTGACCGCGCTGCGCGCGGCGTCCGCTACCGGCCACCCGGCGACGGGCCGCATCTGGCTCGCAGTGAACGGCGACACGCGCCAGCAAGGCGACCTGGCCGACATGATCTGGGCCGTGCCCGACGTCATCGCGTATGTGTCGCGCTCGGTCGAGCTGAAGGCCGGCGACCTGATCTTCACCGGCACGCCGGCTGGCGTCGGTGCGCTGCAGCCCGGTGACCGCGTCACGGGCGGCGTCGACGGCGTCGCGACGTTCGAGTTCGTCGTGGGCGCAAAGCCGTAAGCCGTCACGCAGCACGCATGGCGGCCGCCTGCCCGAGGTCGCCGTGCGACATCCCGAATTCGCTCAGTCGTAACGGCGCAGGAATGCGTCGGCAACGGCCGGCGGATTCAGCGCCTTCGCCGATTCGTTTTCCAGCGCCTCGGCAGCGTCGTCGTCGCTGATCGACACGAACAGCGTGATCGCCGCCCTTTCGTCGCCCGTGCCGAACAGGCCTTCGCGGTCGAGCAAGTGCAACGCCTCGATCATCGAGGCGTGCAGTTGCCGCGAAAATTCCGGGAATCTCGACCGGACAAACTGCGGGCTCAGCAAGTCATCGGCGAGCTTGCCGCAGATCGCATTGAACGGCGACGCTTCCGCCGCCGCGTACGCCCATTCGGAAAAGCCCCACGCATACCACGGGTCGTCGTCCGGAACGGCCTGTTGCTCGCGGGTCCGGCGCAGGCCCTCGACCGAGTTGGCCGCCGGCACCACCGTCATCGCACCGCTGTCGGTGTACAGCGCGAACGCGTAGAAATGCTCGTCCGGGTGCAGCGCCCGCAGCGCCCTGAAGGTCGCCCTCGCGGCGTCGGCAATCTCCCGCTGAAAATCAGAAAAGTCGCTCATCGCATCCTCGTCCAGTCACCCTGCGCGCGTCGGGGATGACTCGGTGCGCGGAGGGTTCGTCGTCTCCCGATATTCGACCGATTGTCCGCCAATCGCCCGCGGCACGGTAGCGCGCCCGCACCCGTGCCTGGTCCTGCGCGCCTGCGCTCACGGCCCCGCGTCCCGCGCATCGAACACCCGCACGCAGACGGCCGCCGCCAGCGCGATCGCGGCAGACAGCAGCATCATCGCCAGCGGCGCATAGCCCGCGTTGCCAGCCGTCAGCACCGCGCCCGTCAACGACGAAAGCGCGGCGCCACCGGCGATCGTCATCGCGCCCGCCAGCCCCGACGCGCTCCCCGCCAGCTCCGGGCGCACCGACACCGCGCCGGCATGCGCGCCGGGATTGGTCAGCCCGTTGCCGATGCCGACCAGCACGCACGGCCCGAACCATGCGATCGCCTGCGTCGCGCCACCGAACATCAGCGCGAGGCCGACCAACGGCCCCGCGCACGCGACCACCCGTCCGCACAGGATCGTCGTGGCCAGCGCGTAGCGGCGCGCGTAACGCGCGGCCAGGAAGCTGCCGCACACAAAACCGGCCGTGACGGTCCCCATGTAGACGCCGATCTTCGCGGGCGCGATGCCGAACACCGTTTGCGCGGCGAGCGGTGCGCCGGCCAGGAACGCGTAGAACGAGCCGGTCGAAAACGCCATGCAGAGCGCATAGGCCCAGAAACGGCGCGCACGGAGCAGCGCCGGATACGCGCGAAGCTGCTGCCCGAGGCTCGACGACCGGTTCGCGTGGGTTTCGACGAGATCGAACGCGCACCAGACGAACAGCGCGATGCCCGCCACGCCGAGCAGCCAGAAGCTCGCGCGCCAGCCCATCGTCTGGTCGAGCGCGCCGCCGAG
Source organism: Burkholderia lata (assembly GCF_000012945.1). Taxonomy (NCBI): domain Bacteria; kingdom Pseudomonadati; phylum Pseudomonadota; class Betaproteobacteria; order Burkholderiales; family Burkholderiaceae; genus Burkholderia; species Burkholderia lata. Next base: position 1,517,062 of record NC_007511.1, on the reverse strand, counting down.
CGTGGGGCCGAGCATCGGCGCGAACGCGGCCGCCATCGCCGCATAGCCGATCCGGCTCGCCGCGCGCGCACCGCCGCCGGTGTCCCGGATCGTCGCCATCGACACCGGATAGACCGACGTGATCGCCGCCTGCATCAGCCGGCATGCGAGAAACGCACGAATATCGGTCGCCATCGCGCAGCCCAACGAGCCGAGCGCGAACACGCCGACGCTCGCCAGCACGACCGGCCGCCGCCCGAACCGGTCCGACAGCGGCCCCATCACGAATTCGAGCGATGCGGCCACCGCCGCGTAACCGCCGAGCGACAACGCTACGAGCGCGTAATCGGCGCGCAGGTCGCGCGCGATGGCCGGCAGCGACGGCAGGAACAGGCTCAGCGGCAGCACCGAGCATGCGCACAGCAGGATCAGCGTCGCGTGTCTCGGCGACGCCCGTTCGGAAGCGACCGGCAGGTTCGATTGCAAGCGGATGCCATCCGCGCACGTGCCGCACGGCCGTGCGCAATGCAAAAAAAAGCCCCCGAACGAGTCGGGGGCGCATGGGTGCCGGCGCGGTGCCGCTACCGGACCCTGCGCCTGTGGACGACTACGATGACGAATGCTGCTTTCATGCCGGATGGCTCCTGATTGTCTGGCTGATGGCTGACTGCCTGCGATATCGGACGATGGTAGGCGGACGATGCCGAGCGCGTCAACGCCCTAACGCGCACGCACCGACACGAACTTCCTTGCGTTGTTGCGCTGGATCAGCACCGCGATCACGCTGCCGTTCGCTTCGAGCGTCGGTATGTCATCGGGCGTCTCGAGCAGCGTATCGTTGAGCTCCAGCACGACATCGCCCGGCTGGATGCCCGCAGTGGCTGCCGGGCCGTGCACCGCGTCCACCATCATTCCCACCGCGAGCCCCGTCGAGCGGCGCTCGTCGTCGCTGAGCGCGTGCATCGTCAGCCCGAGGCGGTCGCCGCCGTCGGCTGCCCCTGCTCCCGCCCCCGGTCGTGCAGCCGCCTTCGGCGTGGCCATGCCGACGGTCGCACCCGCGTTGCCGGCGGCCTCGTCGGCGCCCGTGATCGTCAGCATCACCGGCGCACGGTTGCGGATCAGCCGCAGCGGCGCCTTCTGGCCGGGCGGCAGCGCGGCGGCCAGGTCGTTCAGCTCGGCCGAGCGGCCGATCGTCTTGTCGCCCAGCTTCACGATCACGTCGCCGGGCTTCACGCCGGCCGCGGCAGCCGGCGAGCCGGGCGCGACACCATTGACGAGCGCGCCCGCCGGACGCGGCAGCCCGAACGCCGCCGCGAGCCCGATCCCGACATCCTGCACGTCGACGCCGATCGCATTACCGGATGACGGCTCGCCCGGCGCCTGCGACTGCTGTGCCTGCGCCTGCATCTGCTTCTGCAGTTGCGCACGCACCTTTGCGGCAAACGCGATCGGGATCGCGAACGTCATGCTCGCGTAGCGGTCGGCGCCCGTATAGACCTGCACCGCGATACCGATCACGTCGCCCGCGCGATTGAACACGGGGCCGCCCGAGTTGTCGGGGTTCGGCGCGATGTCGGTTTCGAAGAACGGGAACGCGCTGCCATCCGGCAGCCGGTGCGACGTCGCGCTGACGATACCGGCCGTGACCGTGTTGCCCGACCCGTCCGGCGCACCGATCGTCATCACCGGTTCGCCCGCGCGTACCTTCGACGAATCGCCGACGCGCACGAACGGCAGCTTCGTTGCGTTGACACGCAACACCGCGACATCGCTTTGCGGATCGACGGCCAGCACGGTCGCCTTAAATTCGCGGCGGTCGGTGAGCCGCACCGTCACGTCGGTCGCGTCGTCGACCACGTGGGCGGAGGTGAGGATCAGGCCGTCGGCACTGACGATGAAACCCGAGCCGCTGCCCGATACCGCGCGCGGCGCCGTGTCGGGTGCCGGCGCCTGGGCCTGGGCTTGCGCCTGGGTTGGCGCCTGCGGGCCCTGCGCGGGCGGCGGTGCGTCATGCCGGAAGAACGCGGCGAGCGGATCGTCGGGATCGAGGATCGAGAAGGACGGCCCGCCGGCCTGCTGGTCGGGTGCGGCGGTCATGATGGTCACGACCGCCGGGCCGTAGCGGTCGACGATCGCCGGAAAATCGACCGGCATCGCATAAGGCGTAGCAGCCGGCCGCTGCTTCATCGGGTGTGGCGTGACGGGCGGCGAGAGGGTTCCGGCAAGGGCAGCCGGCGGCGGCAGCAAACAGCCGGCAAACACGCCCCCGATCAACGCGGTGCGAAGCACGGCGCGAGCAAGCGTCTGGCGAACCACAGTGCACCTCCCCCGGGAGTCGCGGCGCCGACCTGCGCGAGACGCGCAGCTGCCCGACAAGCACCGGTACACGCATCCATTTATAGCTCACGCGGCCTGTTCGAACATACGAATCGAAACCCGAATGCCGGGCGGCGCGGCAGGCGCGGAGCCGCGACGGTGGCCGTTTCGAACAAAATGCGCGGCTCGTCAATCCGCACAAGTCCGATTGTCGTGCGTGGGGATGGGTGGTTCGTGGCGGGCGGTGCCATGCATGCGCACCTTCGCTCTACCTGGATGTCGATGAACGTCGAGAGGCGAGCGATCGCCCGCCATCACCTCGAATCGACTGTGTGGGCTTCCGCCAGCGTCTGCAGGCGTCGACTCAGATCCCGAACCGCATCGGCCGGCGCGCCTGACACGACCAGGCACAGGTTCTTGTAGATCCACACGAGTCCGAGCCCGGGACCCGCGATGGAGCTCTGGACCGACACGCTTCCGAGCGGATCGGGATTCGTCTCGAACGGCACGCGCGCGATCGTCGGCGACGTGGTCTCGTCGAGGAAATAATCCGCCGCCTTGAAGCGATCGCTGGCCTGCGCAACCGTGATCGACACGCCCGCCGCGTTGAACCGGCCGTTGAAGACAAACACCCGGACATCCTTGAGCGGCCCGGTTTCGTCGAGACGCTGTTCGAAAGATTCGATCTTCAGCGCATTCAAACCGGGGACGCGCTGTGTTGCGAGGTTGCCCCAGTCGAACACGACGATCATCCGGCCATCGTCGGTCGCGAACTTCCGGTCGAAATCGATGCGCGCCTTGAATGCGTCGACGCGCGCGGTCGGGCTGAGGGCTCGCCGAATGGCTGCGGCTCGTTCTTCCGCACTCGTGGCGTTTCCCGATGCCGGCGCCTGCGCGTGGCTCAAGCCGACAAACATGGAACCTAGCAGCAGGCCGATGACACACGCTTTCATTGCACCGCTCCTGCGCCGTGCGACACCTTCGCCATCGTCACGAGGCCTGCGAAGAATCGCATCATGTATCGGCGTCACAACGCACGAATCGGGCCGCCCGGCAGAAGCAAAACGCGCGCTCATGGCGCGACTCCCGCGATTCTTTTGTCCGGTGCCGGGCAGTCAGGGCTGCTGTTCAACACCGTAAAGTGTCCCGGGCAAGCCTTGCTGGGCACCTGTAATCCCTCAGGAAACGCCGGTGCGCCCGGCAGCCACGGCGACGCGTATGCCTTGATCGTGTCTCCCGGGAAAAACACGATCCACAGATAGCCGTCCGAGAACGAACCATACTGCTCGATCGGCACGACCCGGCTGGCCATTGCATGCGGATTGCGCCGGACCATCTCGTCGTTGCGCCATTCGACCTCGACCGTCAATCCCGGGCGCCATTTTTCAGGAACGGACACGCAGCAGGTGATGCCGCCGCCGGCGCTGCCGATACGGGCGGCCACATTTCCGCCCCAGGTGCCGTCGACAGAGAAGGTACCGATCGGCACGTCCGTGTAGTTCAGCGCATTCAGCTTCAGCCCGATCCCGGCATCCTTGCCGCCGGGTAGCGCGACGTCATCCGTCGCACGAGAGCACCCTGCTCCCGTAGCGACGGCAGCCAGGAAAACGGCCAGACGAACGACGGTCATCATCGATCCAGCTCGCACACTCATGACTCGATTCTCTTGTCGGGATCCCGAAGTGAAATCGCAAGCGATACGGTAGCGGAAATCACCGGTGACCGGTGATGCAACCCGCGCGCCCGACCGCCCTCACGTCACGCCCCACCCACCCGCTCCGCGATCGCCGACAGCATCCGCAACATCGGCTCGAACGCGTCGGCCGACGTATTGCCGAAACCGAGCACGAGCCCGTTACCCGCCGATGCCGCATCGATCGAAAAACCCGACAGCGGAAACGGCCCGATGCCGTGTGCGCGCGCCGCGTCGACGATCGCACGATCGCGGTAGCGCGCCGGCAGCCGCAGCGCGAGATGCAGCCCGCACGGCCCGCCCTCGATCTGATGCGGCACGCTCAGGTTGCCGTCGAGCGCGGCGAGCAGCAACCGTCGCCGGTCGCGGTACAGCCGGCGCATGCGGCCGAGATGGCGGCCGTACTCGCCCGTCTCGATGAAATCGGCCAGCGCGAGCTGCACGTGGCGCGTCCCGCCACGCAGCATCTCCGGCAACACCGGCCGCACCGCCGCCAGCAACGCGTCGGGCAGCACGAGAAAACCGATCCGCAGCGCCGGAAACATCGTCTTGCTGAACGAGCCGAGATAGACGACGGGCGAATCGGGTGCGAGCCCGTGCATCGCGCCGATCGGCTCGCCGGTATGGCGGAATTCGCTGTCGTAGTCGTCCTCGATGATCCACGCGCGATGCCGGCGCGCGGCATCGATCAGCGCGAGCCGGCGCGAGATCGACAGCACGGCGCCGGTCGGGAACTGGTTTGACGGCGTCGTATAGACGAGGCGCGGCGTCCGCTCGCGCCAGTCGTCGGCGTCGACCCGCAGCCCTTCCGCGTCGACCGGCATCGGCACGACGTCGAGGTCCGCGGCCTGCATCGCGGTGCGCGCGCCGCGATAGCCGGGCTCTTCGACCCACACCGTATCGCCCGGGTTCGTCAGCAACTGCGCGCACAGCGCGATCGCGCCCTGTGCGCCTTCCGTGATCACGATCTGCTCGGGATCGCAGCGCACGCCGCGCGTCACGGCCAGATGGCGCGCGATCGATTCGCGCAGCCCGCGCTCGCCGAGCGGATCGCCATAGCCGAGCAGGTCGCGGCCGGCGCGACGCAGCGCGCGGTCGATCGCATGGCGCCACGCGTCCGCCGGGAAATGCGTCAGCGCGGGCACGCCCGGCCGGAAACCTTCCGATTCGCCGGTGCCGATGCGGCTCGGGCGAATCCGGCCGAGCCGCTGCGCGACGGCCGGCGGCGCGGCGCGCCGGCGCGGTGGCGCCGGCCGCGACAACCCGACGACTCGCGTGCCGCGGCGATCGGATTGCAGGAAGCCTTCGGCGACGAGTTGCTCGTAGACGGCGGCCGTCGTGTTGCGCGACACGCCGAGCGTTTCGGCCAGCGCGCGCGTGCCGGGCAGCCGCGTGCCGGCCGGCATCGCGCCGCCGAGAATCGCGTCGCGCACGCGGCGCAGCAACTGGCGCTGCAGCGAAGGCGCGCCCGGCGTGCGTGCCAGCGGCGCGTCGAGCGGCAGCGACGGTGCATCGCCGGAAGGAAGGACAGTCGTCATCGGAACATCACAGCGTGAAAATGTTGGAACGTGGCGGACGGCTAGTGGCACCCAGCTAGCGAAGAACGGCTCGCGGTTCGCGCCCCACAATTCGTGGCACCATAAATTTACCGATCTCTGGCGCTTCTCATGGTACCTCGTCGCGACTACGATCGTCTGCATGCCGGCATGTCGCCGGCCGCCAACCGAAGCGAGATCGACCTTGTCCACGCTCACCAACGCTTTCCAGCAACCCATCGGCCACCCCGTTCCCGACTGGTCCGCGCGCCCGCGCCCGGAGCGCATCGTGCTCGAAGGCCGCTACTGCCGGCTCGAACCGCTCGACGCCGAGCGCCACGCGGCCGACCTGCACGCCGCCTATGCCCAGGCGCCGGACGGCAGCGACTGGACCTATCTCGCACACGGCCCGTACGCCGACGAATCGAGCTACCGCGACTACGCGCGGACCGCGCAGGCGAGCCCGGATCCGCTGCACTACACGGTGATCGACCGGGCCACGGGCCGCGCGGTCGGCACGCTTGCACTGATGCGCATCGATCCGGCCAACGGCGTGATCGAGGTCGGCTCCGTCACGTTCTCGCCGCTGCTCAAGCGCACGCCGATTTCGACCGAAGCGCAGTTCCTGCTGATGAAGTACGCGTTCGACACGCTCGGCTACCGGCGCTACGAATGGAAGTGCGACGACCTGAACATCCCGTCGCGCAAGGCCGCCGCCCGCCTCGGCTTCCGCTACGAAGGCACGTTCCGGCAGGCGATCGTCTACCGCAGCCGCAATCGCGACACCGCGTGGTTCTCGATCATCGATGGCGAATGGCCGGATGTCCGCGCCGCGTTCGACGCGTGGCTCGCACCGGAGAACTTCGACGCGCAGGGCGAGCAGCGCCAGTCGCTCACCGCGATCCGCCACGCGCAGGCAAGCGCGCGCGATGCGGCCAGCCGCGCGCACGACGCCACGCGCGTCACGGTGCGCCCGCTCGTCGCCGCCGACGAAGCCGCATGGCGTCCGCTGTGGCAGGGTTACCAGAAGTTCTACGACACCGCGCTGAGCGACGCGGTATTCGCGACGACGTGGGCACGCCTGATGGATCCCGACGAGCCGATGTTCGTGCTCGGCGCATTCGACGCATCAGGTGCGCTGGTCGGGATCGTGCATTCGATCTACCACCGCTCGTGCTGGACCGAAGGGCCGTACTGCTACCTGCAGGACCTGTACACCGCGCCCGACGCGCGCGGGCAAGGCGCTGGCGGTGCGCTGATCGAGGCCGTGTACGAACATGCCCGCGAAGCCGGCGCGAGCCGCGTGTACTGGCTCACGCATGAAACCAACACGACCGCGCGCGCGCTGTACGACAAGCTCGCGAACAACGCCGGGTTCATCCAGTACCGGCACGACGTGAAGAAGTAACACGCTGCCGCCACCGGCCGGCGTTCAGCCTGGAACGTCGGCCGCCGCGTGTGCGTCGTCATCCTCCAGCGCGACGTCACACGCCACGCCGGCCGCACCCGGCACCGCCGCCGGGCAGATCATCTCGTCGCCATTGGCCGGCACGGGCCGCCGTACCGGCCGGAACACCGGCTCGCCCGGCTCGATCGGCTGCCCGGATATCGCGCAGCGGCCCGGCTGCAACGCGACGCGCAGGCGCCAGCGCTGTTCGCCGTAATGGCACCGGCCGCTTTCGACCCAGCGAACCAGCAACGCATTGTCGTCGGCCTCCAGCACCGTGACGAACAGTTGCGGGCGCAACGGCGAGACGGCCGCTGCGGCGTGCTCGGGAACCGGCGCTCGGCCGATCGTCACGAGCGGATGCGCGACGCCGCCACGTGGCGGCATCGCATCGTCTTCGTCCCATGCCGGCGCATCGCGCGGCAGGTCTTCTTCGCAGATCAGGCTTTCCATGGTGTTGAGCATGCTTGACGGATTTCCGTGCAGGTTGAACGGCGCAGCGCTCAGCGCCGGCCCATTGGTGCGCGCAGCAGCGACAGGCCGATCGCCGCGCCGGTGACGGCGGCCGCGAGCATCAGCCCGATGCCGCCCGACCAGCCGAATGCACCGACGATCGCGCCGATCGCCAGCGGCCCGATCACCTGTCCGAGATAGTTGCCCTGCACGACCCAGCCGATGCTGAGCGGCGCCAGCGATGGCGTCGGCGCGGAGCCCGGCGCACACGCGAGGATCGTCGCGGGCAGCATCCCCGCGATCGCCGAGAACGCAAAACCCAGCGCGACCGCGAGCGGCGCCGGTGTGGCCGCGCTGAAGAGCCCCGCGCCGGCCACGCCGATCGCGACCGACGTGGCGGCCATCACGATCCCGGGCCGTGCGCCGCGCGACAGCAGCCAGCCGGCCGTCAGGTTGCCGATCACGCACGCGGCGACGATCGCCGCGCTGATCAGCCCCGCCGCGCCGACCGCCACGCCGAGGCGCTGCATCAGGAACACCGGGAGGAACGTCATCGCCGCGAAAAACTGCACGTTGTAGGTGGCGAAACCCAGCGCGAGCAGCGTGGTCGACCGCGACGCGAGCACGTCGCGCAGCGCGGGCCCGATGCGCGGCGCGGCAGCCTGCCGCGACGACGCATCGGCGGACGTCGTGACGGGCACCGCAGCCGCCGCGACAAGTGTGAGCACCGCGGCCGCGAGCCAGCCGTTGCGCCAGCCGCCGAGCAGCGGCCCGACCAGCATCGACAGCGCCATCCCGGCCGGCATGAACGTGCTCCACAGTCCGAACGCGAGGTTGCGCCGCTCCGGCGGCGTCACACGATTCAGCACGGCCGGCGCGGCAACCACCACGATCACGAAACCGAGCCCCTCGGCGAAGCGCGTGGCCAGCAGCAGCGCAAAACTGCCCGCCCATGCGCCGGCGATACTCGACAGGCCGAGGATGACGAGGCCCGCGATCAGCAACAACCGATCGCCCCAGCGCCGCACCAGCAGGCCGGCTGCGATGCCGCCGAACACGCCGACGAACGGAAACACCGACATGATCCCGCTCAGCGACGCGAGCGAGCCGCCGAACTCGTGCTGGAGCGACGGCAACGCGATCGTCGCCTTGCCGACGTGCAACGCCGACACGATGCTCGCCAGCACGACGTTCGCGACGGCGGCCCGGTAGCTGCGTGACGGCAGCGTGGCGGCATCGGCCGCGACAGGCGATTCGGTCATCTCCACCTCCGTTGAAGCGGCCGCGTGCAACGGGATGCGTCACGCGTCCGCGATCGGACTGGCGCACATGATACAAATTGAAGTTAACTTCAAGTAAAGGGGTAATGTGCGCAACGATCCGTTCCGCCGATCGCGGCAATGCGCCGGCATGGCAGCGTGCGCCCGCCTGATCTAAGCTGTCGGCTTCGCCCCGACAACGTTGCATACGACCGCATGCCGACCGCCGCTCCCGCTCCCGACGCCCTGCTTCCGCTCGACACAGCCTGGTCGACGTTCCCCGGCCGCAAGGCCGCCGTACGCACCTTCGTCGCCGGGTACTGCGCCGCACGCGACCGGCGCGACGCGCCGCTGCACGACAGCCCGGACGGCCACGTCGTGCGATTCGACGCCGGCATGGGGCGGCCTTCCGAGCACTTCGTGATCGAGGGCGCGCCCGCGGATGGCGACGGTCCGTTCACCGTCGGCGCATGGATCACGCGCTACGGCGCCGCGCCGCTGCCGGCCGCGCTGCACGGCAGGACACGCCGGCTGTCGGACGAGCATTTCATGGCCGCCGATATCGGCAGGCTGTCCGGCGACGATGCGCTCGCGCAATCGCTCGCCTGCCACACGCCGGGCGACGTCGATACGTTCAATGCGGGCGCGCCATTCCCGCCGTTCCAGCCGAATCCGGCCGCGTTCTTGTTCGCGCACCGGCTGGACGGGCAGATCGCCGCCACAGCGCGCTACGGCTTTGCGTCGGCACGCGACATCGTCGTCGACCGGGTCGGGACGGCCGACGCGTACCGCCGCCGCGGCCTCGCGATGCAGTTGCTCGCCGCGATCGTCGCGCACGCTCGGCAACGCGGCGCGCAGCGGGTATGGCTCGTGTCGACCGAGGCCGGCCTGCCGCTGTACCGCGCCGCCGGATTCACGCTGCTCGCACCGGTTGCGGTCGACGAAGTCGTCGCCTGAACGCGCATCGAGCCGCACCGGCCATCGCCGCACGTCTCGCGATTCGTCTCATTTCACTGAGACGAACGTCCCAGCGTCTCACCGGCGTGTCGTTCAGCTGTCGCAGCACACTTCGCGCCACGCCCCCGCCAAACCGTTTCCTGTCAACGAACGGGGAAATGATGCATCGCACCACGCACATCCCGTCCGATCGCCATCCGTCGCCCCGACTCGAGCTGGCCCCGTTCCTGCATACCGGTCGTTCGCGCAATCGCGCGACGGGCGCACCGGCAGCCACGCCTCGCGCCCGACGACAACCTGATGGAGACAGCAACGTGAGTACACCGGCATCGACCACCGCCCCCAGCATGAAAGCTGCCGTCTGGCACGGCCGCCACGACATCCGCGTCGAACAGGTTCCCGTTCCGGAGCGCCCGCCGGCAGGCTGGGTCACGATTCGCGTGCACTGGTGCGGGATCTGCGGCTCCGACCTGCACGAATACGTCGCGGGCCCCGTCTTCATCCCGGTCGACGCGCCGCATCCGCTGACGGGCCTGAAGGGCCAATGCATCCTCGGCCACGAGTTCAGCGGCGAGATCGCCGAACTCGGTGCGGGCGTGACGGGCTTCGCGGTCGGCGACCGCGTGACGGCCGACGCCTGCCAGCATTGCGGCACCTGCTGGTATTGCAAGCATGGGCTGTACAACATCTGCGAAAACCTCGCGTTCACCGGGCTGATGAACAACGGCGCATTCGCCGAATACGTGAACGTGCCGGCCGAGTTGCTGTACAAGCTGCCCGACGATTTCCCGACCGAGGCCGGCGCGCTGATCGAACCGCTCGCGGTCGGGCTGCATGCGGTGAAGAAGGCCGGCAACATCGTCGGGCAGACCGTCGTCGTGGTCGGCGCGGGCACGATCGGCCTGTGCACGATCATGTGCGCGAAGGCCGCGGGCGCCGGGCGCGTGATCGCGCTGGAAATGTCGGCCGCGCGCAAGCAGAAGGCGCTGGAAGTCGGCGCGAGCGTCGTCATCGATCCGAAGACGTCCGATGCGATCGCGGAAGTCAAGGCGCTGACCGGCGGCTACGGCGCCGACGTGTCGTTCGAGTGCATCGGGCACACCACCACCGCGAAGCTCGCGATCGACGTGATCCGCAAGGCCGGCAAGTCGGTGATGGTCGGCATCTTCGAGGAGCCCGCGCCGTTCAACTTCTTCGACATCGTGTCGACCGAGAAGGAAGTGATCGGCTCGCTCGCGTACAACGGCGAATTCGCGGACGTGATCCGCTTCATCGCGGACGGCCGCATCGACGTGCAGCCGCTCATCACCGGACGCATCGCGCTCGGCGACATCGTCTCGCACGGCTTCGAGGAACTGGTCAACCACAAGGAACGGAACGTGAAGATCATCGTCCAGCCCGCCCTCGCCTGACCGCGCGCGCAGCCGAGGCAGCTGTTCGCGCCGCGGCACCGATGCTGCAAGTGTCACCCTGAAGCGTCGCCCGTGCACGGGCGGCGCGCCTGCCATTCCCCTCCAACGCCTCCTCCTTGCCGCCGTCGTCCGTCGCGAACTCAATGCCGCGTACCGGTCGATCACGACGCTCAAAAACATTCGCAATCCAAACCATCCGTCGTAACGCACCACCGACCGGATACGCGATCAGGGTTTCTCCGGATCAAGCGCGATTCGTCCGCTGTCGACAGGACACTGACGCAAGGTGATCCTGTGCAAGGCAAGGCACGATCCGGCCTCCCTGCCAGGATCGTTGTCGCTCCCCTTGAAGGCGCCCCCCGCGCCCCCACAAAACCTTACGGTGTCATGGCGCCGACAGGCCGAGAATACGGGCCCACCCGGGATAGCTTGCAAACATGGTGTGTCATGAATCGTTCATTCTCGTTTAGCCGGGAACGCGCATATAACATTCGATCGCTGACGATCCAGCAGAAGACCCATATCGGCTTCGCACTCGTCACCACGCTGCTGGCCTTGCTGTGCGGCACGATCATCTGGGGGAGTCTCCGGCAATACCGGCAGGAGAACGCCGACCTGCAGAGCTTCGAATTCGTCCGTGGCGCGATGAGCGCCGCCAACGTGATCTCGGCCGAACGCGGCCCGACGAACGACCTGCTGGTGCGCCTGCAGGACGACGGTGCCAGCGAGGTCCGCAAGCTGCTCGCCGCGCGCGTGCGCTCCGACCAGGCGCTCGAACGTTTCCGCGCCGGCATCGTGCAGGCGACCGTGCTCGACGATCGCGAACGCAGCAACCTGCTGCATGCACTCGACTCGGTCCGGATCACACTTGCCGATGCGCGTACGGAAGTCGACGCACTCGACGCGCGGCCGCTCGCGACCCGCAGCGTTCACGATATCCAGCACGCGCAGGCACGCCTGTTCCGGATCGTCGACACGCTGTCGCTGCTGATCGACGGTGCAATGACCGACACCGCGATGCGCGACCCGCGCACGTCGGGTGCGATCCTGCTCGCGCGGCTCCTCGGCGATCTCCGCGAATACGCGGGCCGCACGGGCTCGCTGCTCATCGCGCCGATGTTCGCGCGGCAGGCGCTCGATCGCACGCAGTTCGCGGACATCATGCGGATACGCGGCCGCATCGAGCAATTGCGCGCGCTGATCGACGGTTCAATCGGCGCGCAGCTCGACGACCCAGACGTGGCACGCGAATACGCGGAGCTCAACGGGGCCTTCGATGCGCACATCCTGCCGCTCGTCGACGCGACCGTCGCCAGCGGCAAGAACGGCGCCTATGCGATGAGCGCGGCCGACTTTTCCCGCGCGATCGTCCCGCATTTCCGGTCGAGCGAGCTGCTGCGCGATCGCGTGATCGACCTTGCGCGGCGTCGCGCGATCGGCGACCGGCACACCGCCCGGATCAAGGTCGCGTTGTCGGCGTTCGCCACGACGCTGTGCATCGCGATCCTCGCCTCGCTCGCGCGCGGCATGCAGCGGCTGCTGTCGAAGCCGCTCGATGCGCTCGGCCACCGGATCGTCGCGCTCAGCGATGGCGATACGTCGCACGTGGCGATGCCGCGCGGCATCGGGCCCGAGATCACGCGGATCCACGACGCGCTGGAAACGTTGCGCAACGCGACCATCCGCCGCGACATGCTCGAGCGGCAGCGCAACGACATGCTGACGCTGTTCTCGCACGACATGCGCGCCCCGCTGACGTCGCTGATCATCCTGATCGACACGCATGCGCGACGGGTGGGCGAGGCGCAGATGAAGCAGCAGTTCGCGAGAATCGGCAAGCTGGCGCGGCACACGCTGGCGATGGCCGACGGTTTCGCGCAGCTCTCGCGTGCGGAGGCCAGCGATTACGAACGTGTGCCGGTCAACCTCGCCGACCTGATGAACGAGGCACGCGACGCGGTGTGGCCGCTCGCGCACCGGAAATCCATGTCGATCGACGACGTGCCGCGGCGCGACGACGCGATCGTGCTGGGCGACCCGGCGCTGCTGTCGCGCGCGCTGATCAACCTGCTGGACAACGCCATCAAGTACAGCGCATCGCTGACGAGCGTCGAATGCAAAGTCGAGCCCGGTGCCGACGGCAAGACCGTGCGCTGCACGATCCGCGACAGCGGGTGCGGGATCGGCAGCGCCGACCAGACGCGGCTGTTCGAGCGCTACCGGCGCTTTCACACCGCCGGCCAGCCGGAAACCAGCGGCGTCGGGCTCGGCATGGCGTTCGTCAAGGCTGTCGTCGAACGGCACGAAGGCACGATCCACGTGCACAGCGTGGTGCTGCAAGGCACCACGGTCACGATCACGCTGCCGGCCGCGGCGCTGCCGTGACGATGGCACCGGCGGCGCCAGCGGCACCAGTGGCAAGCGGCCAAGGCGGCACCGCAGCCCCGCCCGATTCTTCGATATACTGGACCGAACCCTTTTCGGGGCAACCGCGGGCCACCACGCCCTTTGCACGTTCGCCCCAACCTGCGTGGAATTGCTCACCGTGAAACCGCGAGCCGGACTGATTCTCGAACTCTTCGTCAACCTGGTGCTGCCCTGGGTTGCCTACCGGGCCGCGCAGCCGTATTTCGGCGAAACCGGTGCGCTGTATGCGTCGGCGGTCCCGCCGATCATCTGGTCGATCGTCGAATTCATCCGCTCGCGCCGTGTCGACGCGGTGGCGGCCATCGTGCTGCTCGGCATCGCGCTGTCGATCATCGGGATGGCGCTCGGCGGCAGCCCGCGCACGCTGCTGATGCGCGAATCGCTCGCGTCGGGCACGATCGGCGTCGTGTTCCTGCTGTCGCTGTTCCGCGAACGCCCGCTGATCTTCTATCTCGCCCGCGCCACCATAGCCCGTGAGATGGATGGCGGCGCCGCGCATTTCGAAGCCGTCTGGAACGCCCAGCCGGGGCTGCGGCGGATGCTCCGGCGAATGACGTTCGTGTGGGGCGCGTTCATGACGCTGGAAATGCTGCTGCGCCTCTGGATGGTCGTGACCTGGCCGGTCGAACGCGTGCTGGTCGTGTCGCCGGTCATGGGCTACACGGTGTTCGGCTGTCTACTGCTGTGGACATTCTGGTACCGGCGGCGGATGCGCGAGCGTAACAGCGTCCACATTCCGGGCCGCGACGGCGTCACCGAAACCGCCGGCCGCTGAGCACTGACGGTTCGCCGCCGGGATCGCAAGACGGCTGCTGTATGATGCGCGGCGTCTCGTCCGACGAATGCCGTTCCTGTCATGTCCCTTTCACTCCTTCCGTCCGCCACGATCTGGCTTGCCCTGTTTGCGGCCGCCGCATTCGCGTGGCATCGCCCGCAGCACGGCCTGAGCGTCGGCCTCGCCGCGCTCGGCTACGCGTGCGCGCTGGCGTTCGGCAAGCTCGCGCCACTTGCGCTGGCGCCGCTCGCGTTGCTGGCCGCGGCCGCCTGGGGCGTGATGCCCGAACGCCCGCGCGCAGTGCGCATCGCCGCGCACGTCGTCTTTGCCGCGGTCGCGATCGCGCTCAGCCTGCACCTGATTCCCGGCTTCCACAATCCGCGCGCGATCGGCCCGACGCGCTTCACGCCGGATGCCGTGCCGTTCACGATGTACCTGAATCTGGACAAGCCGCTCGTCGGCCTGTGGCTGGTGTGGGTGCTGCCGTGGGTCGCTCCCGACATCCCGCTGTCTCGTGCGCTGCGCACCGGCGCGGTGGCGGCCGTCGCAACGGCGGCCGCGTGCCTGGCCGGCGCGCTCGCGTTCGGGATGGTCGGCTGGGCGCCCAAATGGCCGCCGTCGGGCTGGCTGTGGCTCGTAAACAACGTGCTGATCGTGACGCTCGCCGAGGAAGCGCTGTTCCGCGGCTACGTGCAGGGCGGGCTGACGCGCGCACTGCGCGCGTTCGCATGGGGGCCGTGGGCCGCGCTTGCGATCGGCGCGGTGCTGTTCGGCGCCGCGCATGCGGCCGGCGGCTGGCAATGGATCGTGCTCGGCACGGTGGCCGGCGTCGGCTACGGCCTCGCCTGGCGGCGCGGCGGCCTGCTCGCGTCCGCGCTCGCGCATGCGGGGCTGAACGTCGTCCACTTCGGCCTGTTCACCTACCCGATGCTCGACGCCGCGCGCTGACGGCCGCGCGGCGCCGCCGCTCAGTTGATCCCGGCGACCGCGTGCGGCACGTACGGGCGTTCGAGCGTGGCGATCTCGTCGTCGGTCAGTTTCAGTTCGAGCGCGGCCAGTGCATCGTCCAGTTGCTGCGGCTTCGAAATGCCGACGATCGGCGCGGTGACCCCGCGCTTCTGCGCGACCCAGGCGAGCGCGACCTGCGCACGCGGCACGTTGCGGGCGGCCGCGATCGTCGCAACGGCGTCGACGACCGCCTTGTCCGATTCGACCGTCGCATCGTAGAGCCGCTGGCCGACCGCGTCGCTCTGCTGCCGCTCGGTCGACTCGTCCCAGTTGCGCGTGAGGCGGCCGCGCGCGAGCGGGCTCCACGGAATCACCGCGATCCCTTCGTCTTCGCACAGCGGCAGCATTTCCCGCTCTTCTTCCCGATACAGCAGGTTCAGGTGGTTCTGCATGCTGACGAAGCGGGTCCAGCCGTGCTGCTTCGACGTGTGCAGCGCCTTCGCGAACTGCCACGCGAACATCGACGATGCGCCGATATAGCGCGCCTTGCCGGCCTTCACGACGTCATGCAGCGCCTCGAGCGTCTCCTCGAGCGGCGTGCCGTTGTCCCAGCGGTGAATCTGGTAGAGATCGACATAGTCGGTGCCGAGCCGCTTCAGGCTCTGGTCGATGTCGGTCATGATCGCCTTGCGCGACAGCCCGGCACCGTTCGGCCCCTGCCGCATCCGGTAGAACACCTTGGTCGCGATCACGATCTCGTCGCGATTCGCGAAATCGCGCAGCGCGCGGCCGACGATCTCTTCCGACGTGCCGTCCGAATACATGTTCGCGGTATCGAAGAAGTTGATGCCGGCTTCGACCGCCCGCTGGATGATCGGGCGACTCTCCGCTTCCGGCAGCGTCCACGGATGCGTGCCGCGTGACGGTTCGCCGAACGTCATGCAGCCCAGCACCAGCTTGGACACTTCCAGCCCTGTCGATCCGAATTTCACGTAATCCATTGCACGCCTCGCCATTGAAGTTGAGCTGACGGCCGGATGCGCGCCGCGCATCCGCCGGACCGTCGCATGGTATCCCGGGCGGCAAAAATGCGTGCGGCATCGCCGCAGCGTACGAAGGGGGCGCGCGTCAGCGCGAGGTCGTGCGGGGCGCCGGCTGCGCAGCACGTGCGCAGCAGCGCCAGCCGCTTACCGGCTTACTTGGCCTGGTCGGCGATCGGCTGCAGGAACGCGGAAAAGCCGGTCAGCATGATCTGCACGCCGATGCACAGCAGCAGGAATGCCGACACGCGCTTCGCGACCTTGGTGCCTTCGCTGCCGAGGTAGCGCGACAGCAGCGCGGAGCGGCTGTAGACCTGCCAGATCACGATCGCCACCAGCACGGAGACGGCGATCGACACGATGCTCGACAGCATGAATTCCGACAGCTTGTGCGTGCGGTTCGCGTTCAGCGCGATCGCGGTCGCGATCGAGCCCGGGCCGACCGTCAGCGGCATGGTCAACGGGAAGAACGCGCGCGTCATGATCGCGTTCGCGTCGATCGGCTTGACCGGCGTGTCGCCGCCGCCCGGGCCGTCGGGTTCGTTCAGCATCTGCCAGCCCGCGACGGCGACCGCGAAGCCGCCGCCGATCCGCAGCGCTTCCATCGAAATCCCGAAGAAGTGCAGCACCGGCGTGCCGGCGAAGAACGCGACCATCAGCACGATGAACGCGTTGAACGCGACCTTCCTCGCGAGCAGATCGCGTTCTTGCTCGGTCAGCGCCTCGGTCCGTTCGAGAAACAGGAACGCGATGCCGATCGGGTTGATGATGCCGATCAGGCCGGTGAAGCCGAACAGGATCTCGGAGATAAGGCGGTTGACGATCATCGGATGAAGAATCGGTCGGGGCTGGGCCGGCAGCGCGCCGGAGGTCACGCATTGTAGAGCAAGCGCCCGCGCCCGCGCCGCAAAATTCGGCCGGGCCCGCTGTGCCGCCGATCGCCGCCGTTTCCCCTTGGTTTCCCCGCGGTTTCCCTGCGGTTTCCCCTTACTCGGCGCTCGCCTCCCATGCCGGCGGCCGCTTCGCGAAGAACGCAGTGAAGCCCTCCTTCGCTTCCGGCGTCGCCCGCACGCGGGAGATCGTCTGCGCGGTGAACGCCGCGCGCTCGTCCGACGGCGGATACTCGCCGATCGCATCGAAGAAGCGCTTGATCTCCATCAGCGCGTTCGGGCCATTGCGGCCGAGTTCGGCAAGCGTCTTGTCGAGTGCTTCGTCGAGCGAATCGAGCGGCACGGCCTGGTGGATCAGGCCGATCGCGACCGCTTCGCCCGCGGCGAGCTGGGTCGCCGTCAGCGCGAGCCGGCGCGCCTGGCGCTGGCCGACCGCCTCGACCAGGTACGGGCCGATCACGGCCGGCAGGATCCCGAAGCGTGCCTCGCTGACCGAGAAGCGCGCGTGATCGCTTGCGATCACGATGTCGCACGCCGCGCACAGGCCGACGCCGCCGCCGAACGCATGGCCCTGCACGCGCGCCACCGTCGGTTTCGGGCATTGCCGGATCGCGCGCATCATCGCGGCGAACCGCTCCGCATCGCGCAGGTTCGCGGCCGCGTCGTTCGCACTCGCGCGCTGCATCCACTGCAGGTCGGCACCGGCGCAGAACGCGCGGCCCTCCGAACGCAGCACGATCGCGCGCACGTCGTCGCGCTGGCCGAGCGTGGTGAACGCGTCGGTCAGTTCGGCGATCATTGTCTCGTCGAACGCGTTGAGCACGTCGCCACGCTGCAGCGCGACGGTTGCGATGCCGCGCGCATCGACCGTGACGGCCAGGGTCTTCAATCCATCCATCGAACAGGTTTCCTCGGGTAGAACCGCAAACAGGGGAATTACGCAGCCTGGCGGCGGTCGATCACGCGCCGGGCCTTGCCGGTCGCGGTCGCGGGAATGCCGCCCGCCGCCAGCACCGTCACGCCGGACGACACGCCGACCATCGTCTTGATCCGGTGCTGCAGCTCGCGCGCGAGCGCCGCGCGATCGCTGTCGCTGACGGACGCGGCCGCTTCGGAGCGCAGCTCGACCGCGAGATCGAGCCGGTCCATGTGACCGTCGCGCGACAGCGTGATCTGGAACTGGCCCGACAACTGCGGCAGCGCGACGACGATCTCCTCGATCTGGCTCGGGAACACGTTCACGCCGCGCACGATCAGCATGTCGTCGGAGCGGCCCGTGATCTTCGCGAGACGGCGCATCGCGCGCGCAGTCGGCGGCAGCAGCGCGGTGAGGTCTCGCGTGCGGTAGCGGATCACCGGCATCGCTTCCTTCGTCAGCGACGTGAACACGAGCTCGCCCTGGCTGCCGTCGGGCAACACTTCGCCCGTGACCGGATCGATGATCTCCGGGTAGAAGTGGTCTTCCCAGATCACCGGGCCGTCTTTCGTCTCCACGCATTCGCACGCGACGCCCGGGCCCATCACTTCCGACAGCCCGTAGATGTCGAGCGCGTCGATGCCCACGCGCGTCTCGACTTCCTCGCGCAACGCCTGCGTCCACGGCTCCGCGCCGAAGATGCCGATCTTCAGCGACGACTCGGCCGGATCCATCCCCTGCCGCACCATCTCGTCGATCAGGTTCAGCATGTACGACGGCGTGACGAGGATGATCTTCGGCTCGAAATCGCGGATCAGCTGCACCTGCTTCTCGGTCTGCCCGCCCGACATCGGCACGACCATGCAACCGAGCCGCTCCGCGCCGTAATGAATCCCGAGGCCGCCGGTGAAGAGCCCGTAGCCGAACGCGTTGTGCAGCGTGTCGCCGGGGCGGCCGCCGGCCGCACGGATCGAGCGCGCGGTCACGTTCGCCCACGTATCGATGTCGCGCGCGGTGTAGCCGACCACCGTCGGCTTGCCCGTCGTGCCGCTCGACGCGTGCACGCGCACGACCTGCTCGCGCGGCACCGCGAACAGCCCGAACGGATAGTTGTCGCGCAAGTCGTTCTTGGTCGAGAACGGGAATTTCGCGAGATCGGCGAGCGACTTCAGGTCGTCCGGATGCACGCCCGCCGCATCGAACGTGCGGCGATAGTGCGGGACGTTGTCGTATGCGTGGCGCAGCGACCACTTGAGGCGCTCGAGCTGCAGCGCCTGAAGTTCGTCACGGCTGGCGGTCTCGATCGGC
Organism: Burkholderia lata; assembly: GCF_000012945.1. Classification (NCBI taxonomy): domain Bacteria; kingdom Pseudomonadati; phylum Pseudomonadota; class Betaproteobacteria; order Burkholderiales; family Burkholderiaceae; genus Burkholderia; species Burkholderia lata. The sequence continues at coordinate 1,497,707 of NC_007511.1, read as the reverse complement.
TCGAGGGCGGCGGCGGGATGCGTCGGGTGAGTCATCGGGGTGCTCCTCCAATGGAGTGATGTCGTTATCGTGTTCGAAGTAACGGGGGCGACGGCTACGAGCGAAACGTGCGGCCGGCCGCATGCAGCGCGGCGATGAGCGGCGACACGCGATAGCGGTCCTCGCCGTAGCTCGCCGCCAGGTTCGACAGCACGCGATGCACGCGGCCGATGCCGATCGCATCGGCCCACGCGAGCGGGCCGCACGGGTAGTTCACGCCCTTCTCCATCGCCAGATCGAGATCGGCGGGCGAGCACACGCCTTGGTTCACCGTGTCGGCCGCCTCGTTCGCGAGCATCGCGACGGTGCGCATCGCGACCATGCCCGGCACGTCCGCGACGCCGACGACGCGGAAGCCCGCCTGCTGGAACTGGCCGACCGCGTCCGCATAGGCCGCATCGCTGCACTGGAGCGCGCGCGTCAGCGCAACGAGCCCGGCCTGTGCGTAATCGCGTGCAAGGTCGACCAGCACGAGATCGGCGACGCCCGTCTGCGCGGCACGCGCGGTCGCGGTGCGGCCGTCGGTCAGCGCGATCGATGCACGGCCGGCCGTCGCGAGCAGGTCGTCGGCATGCGCGCCGGCCTGCCGGGCGCCCGGAATACGTTCGGCGAAGCGCGCATGCAGCGCGGCGGCCGGACCGTCCTCCACAAACAGGGCGACGTCGGCCGGCGCATCGCGCGGCGCTTCGAGCTCGGGCGCGGGCGGCGTCGCGCCATCCGCATACGAATAGAAGCCGCGACCCGACTTGCGCCCGAGGAAGCCCGCGTTCACGAGCTCCTGCTGGATCAGCGACGGCGTGTAGCGCGGATCGTTGAAGTACGCGCGGAACACCGATTCGGTCACCGCGAAGTTCACGTCGTGGCCGATCAGGTCCATCAGCTCGAACGGCCCCATCCGGAAGCCGCCGGCCTCGCGCATTACCGCGTCGATCGATGCCGGCGCGCCGCCCTGCTCGTTCAGCACGCGCAGCGCCTCCGCGTAATACGGCCGCGCGACGCGGTTCACGATGAAGCCCGGCGTCGATTTCGCCATCACGGGCCGCTTGCCCCATGCGGCGGCGGTGGCATATAGCACCTGCGCGACCTCGGGCGCGGTCGCGAGCCCGCTCACCACCTCGACGAGCGCCATCAGCGGCGCCGGGTTGAAGAAATGCAGGCCGGCGACGCGCTGCGGCACGCGCAGCCCGGCCGCGATCGACGTGATCGAGATCGACGACGTGTTGGTGGCCAGCAGGCACGCGTCGTCGACATGGCGCTCAAGGGTCGCGAAGATCTCGCGCTTCACGTCGAGCCGCTCGGCCGCCGCCTCGACGATCAGTGCGGCGCCCGCGAAATCGGCCAGTTCACGCACCGCGCGAATCCGGGCGCCGGCCGCATCGGCCTGGGCCGGTTCGAGCCGGCCCTTCTCCGCGAGCCGCGCGAACTGCGCGCGGATGCCGGCCAGCGCCTTGTCGCAGGCGGCTTCGTTCAGGTCGTACAGCAGCACCGTATGGCCGGCCGCCGCCGCGACCTGCGCAATGCCCGCGCCCATCGCGCCGGCACCGATCACGCCGACGACGACCGACGGCGCCAGCGCGCCCGAGTTCACCGAATGTGCAGAAGAAACAGCCATCGCTTGCGATCCGTCATGAAGTGGAAGTGCGAGCGATTATAAACCGACCGGTCGGTATATTTATGTCAGGGCGAGCCCGAATTTGTCGTGCAAGAGACCGTTACGGAAACTGCAAAGACAAAAAAATTGAAAGGTCGGGGCACTTTTTGTAAACCGAAAGGTCAATGAAAGCGTTCGAATATGAGATAGTGACCCCCGAACGCCTGATAAAATTCGACAAACCGCCGGATTTCAGGGGGAAACCGCGTGTCACGCTGCCACCGCCGTCCATCGCCGGCCGCCCTTCCGGGGTCGGAACCGAGCCTCCGGCCCGAGCGTCGTCACACGTGCTCGCCTCGCCGTCCGCGGCCAGCCGCATCGAACCGTTTCATCCAGCGACGGGCTTCGGCCCGCCCGCGCCCCTCGCTGCCTCACGGCGGCGAATCCAGGGCAGCACCGTTGCGTGCCGCCCCCTTTCGGTTCCATCATCCTCGTTCGGCGGATAGTACGGCCGGGCTTCGTCAACCCGTGACGGCGCGTCGCGCGCCGCCACTCGCATAAGGAAACCCCCATGCCGCTCTCGTCCAACCAGCTCCCGCGCTGGACCCTCGTGGCCCCGCTTGCCGCATGGCTGGTCCTCGCGCTGTCGCGCGTCGTGCCGGCCGAAGGCCTCCTCATCGCGGTGTTCGCCGCCGCACTCGCCGGCGCCGTGTTCGCCGCCGTCCACCATGCCGAAGTCGTCGCGCACCGCGTCGGCGAGCCGTTCGGCACGCTCGTGCTCGCGGTCGCCGTGACCGTCATCGAAGTCGCGCTGATCGTGTCGGTGATGCTCGGCGCGGGCCCGGAGAAATCGGGCCTCGCGCGCGACACCGTGTTCGCCGCCGTGATGATCATCTGCAACGGCATCGTCGGTATCTGCCTGCTGGTCGGCGCGTGGAAGCACGGCGAACAGGACTTCCAGGGCCGTGGCGCCAGCAAGGCGCTCGCGGTACTGGCGTCGCTGTCGGTGCTGTCGCTCGTGATGCCGAACTACCTGAACGCCGCACCGGGCCCGTTCTTCTCGAAATCGCAGCTCGCGTTCGCCGGCGTGTCGTCGCTCGTGCTGTACGGCGCATTCGTGTTCGTGCAGACCGTGCGCCATCGCGACTACTTCCTCGCCGCGCACGACAGCGCGAACGAGGCGGTGCACGCGGCGGCGCCGAGCAACCGCACTGCGCTGATCCGCCTGGTGCTGCTGTTCGTGAGTCTCATCTCGGTCGTGCTGCTCGCGAAGCTGCTGTCACCGGCCGTCGAGCATGCGGTGATGAAGCTCGGTGCGCCCGAGGCCGCGGTCGGTATCGTGATCGCCGCGCTCGTGCTGCTGCCGGAAGCGCTCGCGGCCGTTACCGCCGCGCGCGCGAATCGCCTGCAGACCAGCATGAACCTCGCGCTCGGTTCGGCGCTCGCGAGTATCGGGCTCACGATCCCGACCGTCGCGGCCGTGTTCATCTGGGTCGGCCAGCCGCTCACGCTCGGCATCGGTCCGATGGAAACCGTGCTGCTGGCGCTCACCCTGCTGGTCAGCACGCTGACGCTCAGCCAGGGGCGCACGACGGTGCTGCACGGCGTCGTGCACCTGTCGCTGTTCGCCGCTTACCTGTTCCTGTCGATCACGCACTGACGCAAAAAAGCGCACGGCCCGGCGAATCACCTCCGCCGGGCCGTGCGCAGTCTTTCACGTCGCTTCAACTTCCTTCGTTCACGTCACGCCGCCGTTACCGCACCGGAATCACGAGGTGCTGGCCCGCCAGGATCAGGTTCGGATTGGCGAGGTTGTTCCGGCGTTGAATCTCGCGATAACGCTGGCCGCTGCCGAGCTTGCTCGCCGCGATCATGTTCAGCGTGTCGCCCGCCTTCACCACATACGTGTGTTCGCCCGACGCGGCCGCAGTCGTCACCGCCTGGTCGCTGACGAAGTACTTGCGCAGCAGGTCGAGATACTGCGGCGACTGCTTGAGCTTCGCGATCGCGGCATTCAGGTAGATCAGCAGATCCTGGTCGTCCGCGCGCACGCCGATCTTGTACGCGATGTTCGAGCCGTCGAGCTTGGTCACCGCGAACTTCAGGTCGGTGTCCTTGATCGAGCTGACCGCGAACGGATAGTCGTAGATGAACGCGTCGACCGTATGACCGTCGATGCTCTTCGCGATGAACGCCGGATCGGAATCGTCGACCTCGACGAACTTCACGTTCGGATACTGGCGCGTGACGAACGCGCGCACGTCCGGGTCGCCCTTCAGGATGCCGACCGTCTTGCCCGCGAGATCGTCGGTCGAGCGGATCGCGGAGCCTTGCCGCACGATCAGCGAGTAGCCGAAATCGTCGACGTACGGCACCGAATAGACCACACCCGACGGCGTGTTGTCCGGGAACGTCAGCCCGTCCATCGCCACGTCGACCACGTGGTTCCCCTTCGCGTCCGTATCGAGCAGCTGCTTCGGCACGCCCGGATAGGTGTCGACCTCGTGACGCGTATCGACGGCCACCGGCTTGCCGCCGTGCGAGAACGACGGATCCGCGAACAGCAGCCGCGCGAACTCGACGTTGAAGCCGTGCGGCGCGCCCTTGTCCTCGCCGAAGAACGGTTCGCTCGGGTTCTGCACGGAGATCCGCACGATGCCGTTTTCGGCAATCGATTTCAGCGTGCTGGCCTGCGGCGTGAAGCCGGCCGGCAGTACGTTGGACGACGGCGATGTCTGCGCGGACTGCCCGGTGTCGCCACTTTGCGCGGACGTCGAGCCCGGGGCCGCGTCATGCGCGGGAATCAGCGTCGACAGGCCGCCCTGATGCACGATCCATACGCCGACGAGCACGACCAGGAATGCGATGGCGCCAAGAAGTTTTTTCATGGTTGCGAGCCTGCAGGAAGTTATTGTTGTTTCGACGGCAGTTGCGCGGGGTTCGTCGCATCGAGCCCGGGCGCGTGCGGCGCGTTCATCACCGCCTGCTGCTGCGCCTGCTTGACCTCGGGGTTATCCATCAGCGACGTCTCCATTTCGGAGAACGCCTTGTTGACCGAACGCATCACCGAATCGACGGCCACGTCGGTCTTGATCTGCTCGAACGTATCGGACGCCTGCTTGCCCGCGAGCTTGTTCATCTGCTGCGCGGCCTGCGACATGTCCCACATCGCCTTCGCGCGGTCGATCGCCGATGCGAAGTTCTTCAGTTCGGCCTGCACCTGCTTGTAACGCCCCTCGCGAAACGACAGCAACTGCTTCATCGTGTCGAGCTGCTGCCGGAAGCGTGGCGCGTCGTCCGGATACTGCTTCTCGAACAGTTCCGTCTTGCTTTCGAAGTTCTTCACCTCGGTGCGGAATGCGGTGATGCTGTCCGCGAACTTCTGGGCCGCCTGGCGCTTTTCCGCGAGCTGGTTGATCAGCGTCTCGATCGGATTGGCCTGCGCCTCCTGGACGATCATCTTCACCTTCTGGTTCGCGAACTTCATTGCAACGACCGGCGCGAAATAGATCGCGCCGAGGCCGATCACGCCCGCCGTGACCAGCGCGATCACCCCTTTCAGGATGAACAGCGCCGCCGGTGCCGCGATCGCGACGCCGGCGACGATGATCGCCCACTTGATCAGCTTGACCTTGCCACTCCCCGAACTGCCGTTTGCTTCTTCATTCGAAAGCTGCGACATGAGTTTTTCTCCTTGAACCTCGAACCGAACTGCTTGCGTTAGCTTTTTTTCAAGCTCAATCAAAATGCTTCGGACTTCGGTGCCGCCAGGCAATCAGGCAAGCCGGCGGCGCAATGCAAGGATGGGCGCGACGGACGTCACGAGACGCCGGTGTAGGCGCCGTTCAGGATGCGGTGATGGGGAGCGACAGACGGCGCTGCGATGCGGCGCGCCGGACGGGCGCCGTTCGTCGCCGCGGCGCTCGCGCGGACGGGAAAGTGTACCGATGCACGGTACGAAACGGGATGACGGATACGTGACGCGACAGGCGTCGGGTGAAGCGTTGTTCCGGCGGGCCGACAATCGCGGGGCCGGTATTCCGGTACGAGTGCGTAAAGGCTCATCGTTGTTCTTTTGCGTATCGCGGGTGCAGGAACCGCGCGGCCGGCGCGTCCCGCTCCAAATGCACGGACGTATCCTGCGCCGACCGGCATGCAGCGTCAAGCAGTTGTCGCAGTGCAGCGAAGTGCTGCGTTCCTCCGTTGGAACATCCTCGGCGACTCAGCTTTCAGCACGGTAAGGATTCGCAGGACTGCGACCTGTCGTGCTCGGTCAGGATTGCTTGGCATCGAATGTGACATGCTTCCGGATTGAAAGCTTGTCACGCTCGGCCTCGTCCTTGCAGCCGACTCAGAATCCGTAAAGTACGGCCGGGTTGTCGACCAGAATCGCGCGGCTCACCGCATCGTCCGCCGTGCAGTCGTCCAGCCAGCCGAGCAGGCGCAGGTCGTCGGGCACCGGCGACGCGTTCGGGTGCGGCCAGTTGCTGCCCCATACGCACCGCGCCGAATGGTGACGCGCCAAAACGGCGGCGAGACGCGCGACATCGTCGTAACCGGGCGCGCCCGAGCGCGACGTCTCGTACGGCGCGGACAGCTTCACCCATGCGTGGCCACGGTCGAGCAGGCGCCGCAGCGCGAGAAACTCGGGCGCATCCGGCGCGACGGGCGTCAGGAACTTGCCCGTGTGATCGATCACGACACGCGCCTGTAGCGCGGACAGCAACGGCACGACCTCGGGCAGCGTGCGGCCGTCGAGCTGCAGGTCGACGTGCCAGCCAAGCGGCGCGATCCGCGCGGCCATCCGCTCCAGTTCGTCCCACCGCGCCAGGCCGCCCGCCAACATCATGAACCGGACGCCGCGCACGCCCGCCGCGTGCAACCGCGCCAGCTCGGCATCCGGCACGTCGACCGGCAACGTCGCGACGCCGCGCGCCTGCTGGCCGAATGCAGCCAGCGCGTCGAGCAGGCAACGGTTGTCGACCCCATAGCCGGTCGGCTGCACGATCACGACGCGGGCAAGGCCGAGCGTCTGCTGCACCCGGCGATACGCATCCACCGGCGCGTGCGGCGGACGGAACGTCGCCGTCGGCGCGAGCGGATAGGCATCGTCATAGATGTGGATGTGGCAATCGCACGCGTGGGCCGGCCGACCGGTGGGCGCGTCGGGTCTCATCGCGCGCCCGGTCCAGCATCTGCCCCTGCCGTGCGCCAGCGCTCCAGACGCGTTGCGTGCGCGGCGTTGACGGCGCCGCGCGGCATGTTTCCGTCGAGCAGTGCGGTGAGCTGATCGACCGTCTCGAGCGCCTGGTGCTCGACCGCGGGCAGCGTCAGGCCACCGACATGCGGCGTCGCGATCACGCGCGGATGGGCGGCGAGCGCGGGCGTCGGCATCTGGTCCGCCGCGCGCCCGACGTCGAGGGCACTGCCCGCGAGCCGGCCGGTGTCGAGCGCCTCGGACAGCGCCTGCTCGTCGACCAGTTCGCCGCGCGAAGCATTGATGAAATACGCGCCCCGCTTCATGGCTGCGAACGCGCCCGCATCGATCAGGTTCGCGGTGGCCGGCGTCGCCGGCGCGAGGCACACGACGAAATCGGCGGCCTGCAACAGCGCCGCGAAGTCGACCTGCTCAAGCATCGGCGCGTCGACGCGCACGTAGGGATCACTGACGAGCACGCGCATCCCGAGCGCCGTCGCAATCGGCGCAAGGTGGCGCGCGATCTGTCCGTAACCGATCAGGCCGAGCGTGCTGCCGCGCAATTCGCGCCCCATCTGCGGCACGGGCGGCATCCCGCGGTGGTAGTCCGATGCATAACGGCCGATACCGCGCGCGAGATCGATCATCGCGCCGATCACCCACTCGGCGACCGCCGGCGCAAAGCCGGGGCTCGCCTGCGTGACCAGCACGCCGAACGCGCTCGCCGCGTCGACATCGACGGTGCGGATATCGACCGCGCAGCGCAGGAACGCCGCCAGTGCGGGTAGCCCGGCGAACAGCGCATGCGGCGCGGGCGTCTGCCGGTACGCGATCATCGCATCGCAACCCTGCGCGGCCGCGACCAGTTCGTCCGTGTCCAGCTCGCGATCGAGCGGGTTGCACGTGACGTCCGCGATCGCCTGTAGCGCGCGCATCGCCTTCGCGCCGAAATAGCGGTCGAGCATCCCCGACGGATGCGTGACGAAGACACGTGTCATGCCGCCCCTCCTTGCGCGTGGTCCGCCGGCGGCGGCGACGCGACCGATGCGCGCTCGATGAGGGTCACCCCGGAGAACACGTGCGACTCGGGCGCCAGTGGCGTGTCGCCGTCCGACCGCATCACGCGCCGCACCATGTCCTCGGCCATCTCGGTAACGGGCAGTTGCACCGTGGTCAGCGCCGGATTCGAAATCGCCGACAGGAAGTGACCGTCCATCCCGACGACCGACACGTCGTCCGGCACGCGCAGGCCGCCGTCACGCAACCCGGCCATCAGGCCAAGCGCGAACAGGTCGTTGACCGCGACGATGCCGGTCGGCCGCGCCGGATCGGCGGCAAGCGCGACGCCCAGCGCGCGCCCCACGTCGACGATCACCGCGTCGCCGTACTCGTTCGCGGGGCCGCCGTCGAGCACCTGTGCGTGGGCCTCGATGCCCGCATCGCGCGCCGTTTCGAGAAAGCCGCGGATCTTGTCGCTGCGGCTCACGGTCATGCCGGCGACCGTCGCGAACGCGAGCCGCCGGTGTCCCGCATCGACGAGGCAACGCGTCGCGAGCCGCGCGGCGGCCTCGTTGTCGGCCGTGACGTGTTCAACCTTCGACAGCTCGCCGGGCGTCGCGCGCCGGTCGTAGCTCACGACCGTCATCCCGCGCTCGGCCGCGCGCTCGAGGTGGCTTTCGTCGGCCAGCGACGAGATCACGATCACGCGCCGCACGCCATGCGCGAACAGGTCGTCGAAGAACGACGCCTCTTTCTTCGCATCGCGATACGTATTGCCGATCAGCACGCGATGACCGTACCGTTCCTGCGCGCAGGCCTCGACTTCGCGCGCGATGTAGCCGTACATCGGGTTCGCCATCGACGGCACCAGCAGCCCGACGAGCGGCGTCTGCCCCGTCTTGAGCTGGCGCGCCAGCGTGCTGGGCCGGTACTGCAGCACTTCCATCGCGGCCTTCACGCGTTCGAGCGTTTCCTGCTTCATCTGGTCGGTGCGGCCGTTGAGCACGTTCGAAACCGTGCTGACCGATACGGCCGCATGACGGGCCACGTCCTGAATCGTACTCATGTCGTCTTGCTGTAAAAGGCGGCTACAGGCCGAAACGGGCCGGCAGCCACAACGAAAACGCCGGCACGAGAATCAGCGCCACGAGGGCGGCGACCAGCACCAGCAGATATTTCACCATCGGCCGCGCAACGTGCCGGACGTCGGTGCCCGTGATCGCGCAGGTCGTGAACAGACCGAGCCCTACCGGCGGCGCGAACAGGCCGAGCCCCATCGCCACCACCACGACCGTGCCGAAATGCAGCGGGTTGATGCCCAGCTGCAGCGCGATCGGCGCAAGCAGCGGCCCGAAGATGATCAGCGCCGGCGCACCCTCGAGCACCGCACCGAACACGACCATGACGAGCGCCGCGAGCAGCAGGAACATCGTCGCGCCGTACTGGTGGGCGAACGCGGTCATTGTGCCCGAGACCAGCGCCGGAATTTGCTCGATCGACAGTGCGAACGACACACTCGACGCCGCGGCAACGATGAACAGGATGCCGCCAGCCATCGACGCGGCGCGCACGAACACGCGCCCGACCGTACGCCAGGTCAGTTCGCGAAACGCGAGCCAGCCCGCCACGAGCGCATAGACCACCGCGAACGCGGAGACTTCCGTCGACGTCGCGATCCCCGACGTCACGCCCTTGCCGATCATCGCGACCATCACCAGCACGACCAGCGCGCCGCCCGCGAGCGGCAGCCACGCGCGGCGTTCCGTGAACACCGCCGAGACGTCGATCCTGCGCCCGGTGATCACCGTGACCACCGCGAGCGATGCGGCGAGCACCGCAGCCGGCACGATGCCCGCGACGAACAGGCCGGCAATCGAGATGTTCGCGACGAAGCCCATGATGATCATGTTCACGCAGGGCGGGATGGTCTCGGCCATCACCGCGCTGCACGCGAGCAGTGCCGCCGTTTCGTCGGGATCCTGGCGCGCACGGCGCACCGCCGGCATCACGACGCCGCCGACTGCCGCGATGTCGGCGAGCTTGGAGCCCGACACGCCGGAAAAGCAGGCCGTCGCGAGAATCACGATCAGCCCGAGCCCGCCGCGCACGCGCCCGAAGATCCGCAGCAGCAGTTCGACGAGCCGTGCGGACATGCCGTTCGATTCCATCAGCAGCCCGGCCAGCACGAAGAACGGCACGGCGAGCAGCACGAAGTGATCGGCACCGGCCATGACCTGCTGCGAATAGACGAGCAGCGGCAGTGTCGGGTCGGCCAGGAAATACAGCAGCGCCGAGAACGCGAGCACGAAACCGATCGGCACGCCCAGCACGAGCCCGCCGACGAAACCGGCGGCCAGCAGCATGCCCGGCGCGATCGCGTGTGCCGGCACCAGTGCATTCCATCCGTACAGCGCGGCCGCGAATACCGTGCAGCACGCGAGCGTGCCGGCCACCCGGCGGCGCGGCGCGTCGAGCGCATTCGCAAGCGCGAACACGGTCATGAACAGCGCGCCGAACATCATCGGGTACACGTTGATCCAGCCCGGCAGCCCGCCCGGCGTCAACTGGTCGTACGAATCGGCCAGCAGCTGGCACGACGACACCAGCAGGTTCAGCGAGACGGCCGCGACGATCCAGTGGCCGACCTGCACGAGCGCGCCCTGCCAGCGCGCGGGGAACCAGCCGCGAAACAGGTCGATGCCGACGTGCTGGCTGCGCCCGAGCACCGTCGCCGCGCCGAAAAACACCAGCACGATCATCAGCGCACTCGCGACCTCTTCGGTCCAGTCGAGCGGGTCGTGCAGGAAATAACGGCACACGACCGACACGAACACGACGAGCACATCGACAGCCAGCACCACCGCGGACACATACTCGATCGCGCGCAGCATCGCGTCCAGCACACGCGCGACGCGGCGTGCCGGACGGCCGGCGCCAGGCGCCGCCGCGGCGCCCGAAACGGAACAGGTCTCCATCGCTCAGCCCCGCACGGCGGCAATCGCCGGAAACAGCGGCGCGGTCGCCGGATACTGCGTGGCGAATGCCGTATAGAGCCGGTCGTGCATCGTCTGCCGCAACGCCGCGCGTTCGGCTGCCGCCATCGGATGGAAGCTCATGCCGTGCTGCTTCAGCGCCTGCTCGGCCTGGTCGGCCTTCTGCGCGGCAATCGCGCGCTGCTGCACGGTTGCGTCGGCCACCGCGCGATCGAACGCGGGGCGCAGGTTCGCCGGAATCCGGTCGAGCGCGCGTCGCCCCATCACCACGGTCATCGCGGCAAACACGTGATGCGATTGCCAGCACGATTTCACCACCTCGTCGAACTTGCTCGCGAGCACCGTGGCGGGATCGTGCTCGAGCCCGTCGACAACGCCCGTCTGCACGGCCATGTACAGCTCGCCGAACGGAATCGGTGTCGGCACCGCCCCCATCGCCTTGAAGGTGTCCATGAACGCCGGCGTCGGCAGCACCCGAAGCTTCGTGCCCTTCAGCCCCTGCAGCGCCAGCACGGGCTGCTTCGTGAACACGCAGCGCCCGCCGAAATGCGAGCCCCAGGTCAGCACCGAGCAGCCCGCGCGCTTTTGCAGCAGCGCGTTCAGGCTTGCACCGACCGGGCCGTCGAGCACTTTCGCGACATGCGCATAACTGTCGAACAGATAACCGAGATCCAGCATGCCGAGTTCCGGCGCCACCGTCGCCCAGATCGACGAACCCGCGATCATCATGTCGATCGCACCGATCTTGACCTGCTGCGCGACATCGCTCTCCTTGCCGAGCTGGCTGTTCGGGAAGTAGTCGACCCGGATCGCGTCGCCGACACTCGCCTTCAGGTTTGCGGCAAGACGCTCGTACCACACGTAGTGCGCGGCGTTCTGGTCAGCCGGCATCGACGACGAGCAACGCAGCGTCACGACCGGCTGCGCGCGCACGGCTTCCGGCAAGCCGCCTGCAGCCGCGAGCGTGGCGGCGGACACCGTCTGCAGAAAGCGCCGCCGGGTGTAGGTATTCATGGGCCGTCTCCTTTGCGATTGCGCCTCGCGACGCACTGTATCGATTTAGTGTATCGATACAGTAATACGACGACCGACGAGATAAAAATGAGGGTTTTCCCGTGACAAGGATGAAAACGGGGATCTGCGCAGCCTATTTCCGGCCGAAATATTGGCAAATCAGAGGGATTTCGGCCAATTCCGGACGACCCGGAATTGATTCAAGCGGCCAGCTTGAATTGTCTGACGACAGACTTTGAGCCACGCATGCGGGCGGGACGCTCGAGCGAGTCGCGGCCCCACCGTCGCCCCTATGCGCCCGCTTCGTCAGCGCTCTCGGTCAGGAACCGCTCGACCATTGCGTTGAACACCGGCAGCGCCGGATTGTCGTTGTCCGTGCGCCACGCGAGATACAGCTCGGCCGCCACGTCGGCGCCCGCCAGTGGCCGGAACACCACGCCGTCGACATGCAGTTCGCGCGCCGACGCCGGCACGAGCGCGGCACCGAGCCCCGCGCGCACGAGGCCGAGGATCGTATGCGTCTGCCCGACGTAATGCAGGTAGTTCGGCAGCCGCCCCGCGTTCGCGAATACGCCCGAGATCAGGTCGTGGAAGTATTTCCCCTCGTTCGGCGAATACGCGATGAACGGCTGCCGGTCGAGATCGTCGGGGCCGATGCGCTCGCACGCGGCGAGCGGCGCGCCCTCCGCGACCGCGACCAGCATCGGCTCGCGCTGCACGAGCCGGTATTCGAGCGGCTGGCGCGCCGCGCGCTGGCGCACGAAGCCCGCGTCGAGCATCCGCGACGCCAGCGCATCGATCTGCACGGTCGACACCATCTCGCGCAATTCGATGTCGACGTCCGGCAGCGCATGCGCGGCGTGCGCGAGCAGCATCGGGATCATCCGGTACGCGCTGACCGCCGTGAAGCCGAGCGTGATGCGGCCGGCGCCGCCATGTGCGACGCGCTGCGCGGCCTGCTCGGCCCGTGCCGAGAATTCGAGGATGTGCCGCGCGTCGCGCAGAAACCGCTCGCCGGCCGCGGTCAGGCTGACCTGCCGGCTGCTGCGTTCGAGCAGCGCGATGCCGAGCGCGTGCTCGAGCAACTGGATCTGCCGGCTGAGCGGCGGCTGGGTCATGAAGAGGCGCCGGGCCGCGCGACCGAAATGCAGTTCCTCGGCGACCGCGACGAAACAGCGAAGCTGGTGCAGTTCAATCATCCAATTCTTGAATCAATCGATAGTCTTTTGATGTTAGACGCATATCGATGCGATTTCTATACTCGGTTGCACCTGATGCGCGGCCCGCGCCGCGCACGACGACCGAGACCTTCATGACCATCGACATCCTCCTCACCCAGCCGCTCCCCGACGCCATCGACGCCGAACTGTCCGCCCGTTACGCGGTGCACCGGCTGTATGCGGCCGACCAGCCGGACGCACTGCTCGATCGCGTGGCCACCCGTATTCGCGGTGTCGTGACCGGCGGCGCGAACGGCCTGTCCGCCGCATTGATGAACCGGCTGCCCGCGCTCGAGATCGTCGCGATCAGCGGTATCGGCACCGACGCCGTCGATCTCGACCGCGCCCGTGCACGCGGCATCCACGTGACGACGACGCCCGACGTGCTGACCGACGACGTCGCCGACATGGCGATGGGGCTGATCCTGATGACGCTGCGCGACCTCGGCGCCGGCGAGCGGATCGTGCGCGCCGGCCGCTGGGGCAAGACGGCCCAGCCGCTCGCGACGCAGGTGACCGGCAAGCGGCTCGGCATCGTCGGCCTCGGCCGCGTCGGACGCGCAATCGCGCAGCGCGCGCAGGCGTTCCGGATGCCCGTCAGCTACTTCGGCCCGCGCGAGCATCGCGACAGCGGCTATCGCTTCGTGCCCGACCTCGCCGCGCTCGCGCGCGACAGCGACGTGCTCGTGATCGCGGCATCGGCCGATCACGGCAACGTGCTCGTGACGGCCGACGTGCTCGCCGCACTCGGCCCCGAAGGATTCCTGATCAATGTCGCACGCGGCAAGCTGGTCGACGAAGCCGCGCTGATTCGCGCGCTCGCCGACGGCACGATCGCCGGCGCCGGCCTCGACGTATTCGCGAACGAGCCGCACGTGCCGGCCGAGCTGCTCGAGTTCGACCGTGTCGTCGTGCAGCCGCACCGAGCGAGCGCGACCCGCGAAACCCGCGAAGAGATGGGCCGGATCGTGCTGGCCAATCTTGCCGCGTGTTTTGCAGGCCAGCGCCCGCCGACCAGCGTCACGCGCTGATCGCCGCACGGCGGCCACCCGTTACAACACCGGATGCCTCCGCACGACGGAGGCCAGGAGACACGCATGCCCAATCGATCCAGCGGCGCCGCCCTCGCCGCGTCGCCCGCCGCCTCGCGCACGATCGGCCGCGTCCGCTATGCGGTCCTCGCGCTGATTTTCGCGGTCACCGTCATCAACTATGCGGATCGCGCGACGATGTCGATCGCCGGCACCGGCGTCGCGCATGACCTCGGGCTGACGCCCGTGCAGCTCGGCATCGTCTTTTCCGCGTTCGCGTGGGCCTATGCGATCGGCCAGATCCCGGGCGGCTGGCTGCTCGACCGTTTCGGCGCGCGGCGCGTGTACGGCCTGAGCCTGCTGCTGTGGTCGGTCTTCACGATGCTGCAGGGCACGGTCGGCTGGCTCGCCGTGCAGGGCGCGTCGGCCACGCTTGCGCTGTTCGTCATGCGCTTCATGCTCGGCCTCGTCGAATCGCCGGCGTTCCCGGCCAATTCGAGAGTCGTCGCGTGCTGGTTCCCGACCGCCGAACGCGGCACGGCGTCCGCCCTGTTCAATTCCGCGCAGTACATGGCCGTCGTGCTGTTCACGCCCGCGATGGCCTGGCTCACGCATGCGCTCGGCTGGGAGCACGTGTTCCTGTGGATGGGGATGCTCGGCATCGCGCTCGCCGCGCTCTGGTTCGCGTGGTATCGCGAACCGCACGGCCATCCGCGCGTGAGCGACGCAGAGCGCGACTACCTGCGCGCGCACGGCGCACTCGTCGATCTCGAAGTGAACCGCGTGCGCCATCGGCCGCGCGTGTCGTGGCACGACGTGTCGCAACTGTTCCGCCACCGCAACCTGTGGGCGATCTACATCGGCCAGTACTGCATCACCGCACTCACCTACTTCTTCATCACGTGGTTCCCGATCTACCTGATCAAGGGGCGCGGGATGACGATCATGGAGGCCGGCTGGGTCGCCGCGCTGCCAGCGATCTGCGGGTTCACGGGTGGCGTGCTCGGCGGCGTGCTGTCGGACTGGCTGATCCGGCGCGGCATGCATCCGTCGAAGGCGCGCAAGACGCCGTTCGTCGTGGGAATGGCGATGGCGACGCTGCTCGTGCTCGCGAACGGTGCGTCGTCGAATACCGTCGTGATCGCACTGATGACGATCGCGTTCTTCGGCAAGGGGCTCGCGGCGGTCGGCTGGGCCGTGCTCGCCGACACGGCGCCGGAAGGGATGGTCGGCCTGAGCGGCGGCGTGTTCAACGGCCTCGGCAACATCGCCGGGATCGTCACGCCGCTCGTGATCGGCTATTTCGTCGCCAGCACGGGCTCGTTCGCGGGCGCATTGTGGTTCGTCGCCGCGCACGGGCTGCTCGGCATCGCCGCCTACGGATGGCTCGCGGGACGCTTCGAACGGATTCGCATCGCGCCGCGCGCATGAACCTCTCCGCGGCCCGTGCGGTTCGCGCGGACCACGCCCGCGCGTGTCGTCAGGCGCGCTTGCGGCCGCCCGGCGTCTGTTCGGTCGTCAGCCGGTCGAGTTCACGCAGGTCGTTCTCGAGCGCAGGCGTGAGCGTCGTGCGCAGGTGATCGAGGAACGTGCGGATCTTCGCGTCGAGATAGCGGCGCGTCGCGTAGACGGCATACACGCTCACCGTCTGCAGCCGGTACTCGGGCAGCACGCGGATCAGCCGCCCTTCGCGGATGTCGTCGAGCACCGTGTACAGCGCGACGCACGCGATCCCGCGCCCGGCGCGCACCGCGACGCACAGCGCGTCCGGCACGTTGACCTGGAACGGCGCGGGCTGCAGCTCGTAGACGGCCTCCTCGCCATCGCTGCGCTCGAGCCGCCATTCGCCGGCCGGCGACGCAGGCGTATCGAGGCGCAGGCACACGTGGTTCGGCAATTCGTCGGGCGACTGCGGCGTGCCGTGGCGCGCCAGGTATTCGCGCGATGCGACGAGCACGCTGCAACTCGTGCCGCAGGTCTGCGCGACATAGCCCGAATCGGGCAACTGCGACGCCGTCACGATCGATACGTCATAGCCCTCCTCGACAAGATTCGGCATCCGCTGCGCGAGCGTCAGCTCGACCGACACGTCGGGGTTGTCCTCCTGGTAGCGGACGATCGACGACACGACGTGACTCTGCCCGAGCCCCGTCATCGCGTGGATGCGCATCTTGCCGCTCGGCCGCAGCAGGGCGTTGCGCGCCTCCGCATTCGCGTAGTCGATTTCCGCGAGGATCGATTTCGCGCGCTCGAAATAGCGTTCGCCGCTTTCGGTGAGGCCGAGGTGGCGCGTCGTGCGATGCAGCAGCCGCGTCTGTACGTGCGCTTCGAGGTTCGATACCGCGCGCGACACCTGCGCGGTGGTCGCGTCGATTTCCTTCGCGACCGCGGTAAAACTGCCGCTTTCGACAACGCGCACGAACAGGCGCATGTTTTCGAGCATGTCCATTGAATTGGCTTGGGGAGAGTCAGTGGGGAGGCGTCGGCAGCGCTCGCGTCAGGTGGGGAACGGAACGCAGCCGCGAACCACGTCGAATCGATCACCGTGCCGGGAGAAAGGCGGGAGAGCGGGCATCGCGTACGTGGTTCTGGCATGACGGGGGATTCAGTGGCCCGAATTGTACGCCGCTGCAGACAAATTTGCGCGGTTCCCCGGCCTGCAAACTCTCATCGCATGAAAGGTTTTTGCAAGCAACGTGCGTCGTGCACGTGCAACGGCTTGATGCAGCGCGACAATTTGTATCACAACGCGATATAATTCGCGGCTTGTCGCTGCGCGCATCCGCGCTGTCACTTTTACCGCTTACCGTCCATGTCGTCAGGCTCCCCTTCGTCGCGCCGCTCGTTGCGCCAATGGCTGCACAGCTTCATTCCCCATCCGATGTCGCTGGGCTGGCGCGAGCGCCTGCGCTCGTGCACGGGCGCGCTCGTCGGCATCGCGACGGTCGGCGTGACGATGCGGCTGCTGCCCGGCGTGCCGGGCCTCGTGCCGCTGCTCGTCGCGCCGATGGGCGCGTCGGCCGTGCTGCTGTTCGCGGTGCCGGCGAGCCCGCTCGCGCAACCGTGGTCGATCATCGGCGGCAATCTCGTCGCGGCGACGGTCGGTGTCGCGTGCGCACAATGGATCGCCGATCCGATCACGGCCGCCGCGGTCGCGATCGCGTGCGCGATCGGCGGCATGTTCGTGCTGCGCTGCGTGCACCCGCCGTCAGGCGCCGTCGCGCTCACGGCGGTGGTCGGCGGCCCGGCCATCCATTCGCTCGGGTTCAGCTTCGTGCTGGAGCCGATCGCGCTGCAATCGGCCATCCTGCTGTCGGCCGCGCTCGCGTATCACGCGCTGACCGGCCACCGCTACCCGCACGGCGGCGCGCGGCCTGAAGCGAAACCGCAGGCAGGCGGCACCGCACCGGCGCGCGGCGGCTTCACGCGCGGCGACCTCGACGCGGTGCTGAAGCGCCGCGGCGAATGGCTCGACGTCGATCCGGACGATCTCGAAGCGCTGCTGCGCGAAACCGAGATGCAGGCCTATACGCGCACGTTCGGCCAGCTCTCGTGCGCCGACCTGATGACGAAGAATGCGATCGAAGTCGCGCCGTCGACGTCGGTGACGGCTGCACTCACGCTGCTCGATCGCCACCGCGTGAAGGCGCTGCCCGTCGTCGACGGCGAAGGCCGCCTGACCGGCATCGTCACGCGCGCCGACCTCACGCGCCAGCTGCGCCGTCCGACCCCGCTGTGGCAACGCCTGTCGGCGCGGTTGCCGCAATCGTTCGGCGGCCAGCCGGCGAGCGTCGCCACCGTGATGACGCGCGACGTCGCGTGCGTGCCGGAAACGATGCCGATCACCGCGCTCGTCCCGCTGTTTACGCATTCGGGCCACCACCACATTCCGGTCGTCGATGCATCGCGCCGGCTCGTCGGGATCATTACTCAGACGGATCTCGTCACGGGCCTTTATCGGCAGACCCAAATGCTCGAGGCCGCGTAACGCATGCGGCACACGTAACGCCATGTAACGGCCGGCGCAACGCGGAATGCATTCCATCCGCCCGAATTCGGCCATTTATATCATGTTGTGATATATTTCTCGCTACCGAAACTGACTGTCCGACCGCTCCCGATGAACGATACCCGACGCGCGCTGGCGAAAAGCGATTTCCAGCAACTGTCCGAGTTCCGCTACCAGATGCGCCGCTTCGAGCGCTTCTCCGAACGCGCCGCGCAAAGCGAAGGCGTGACGCCGCTGCAATACCTGCTGCTGCTGCATATCAAGGGCTATCCGCATCGCGAATGGGCAACCATCGGCGAACTCGCGGAACGCCTGCAGGCGCAGCATCACGGCGTCGTCGCGCTGGTCACGCGCTGCGAAGCGCTCGGCCTCGTGAAGCGCAAGACGAGCGAAGCGGATCGCCGGCAGGTCGAGGTTCACCTCGAGCACGCCGGCGAAACGCTGCTCGCGCGTCTCGCGGCCATGCATCGCGCCGAGCTGAAGTCGCTCAAGGACGCGTTCCAGGTTCCCCAGATCGATTACTGACCCTTGCCCTTTCCACTCCGATGAACGCACCACACAAACGCGATTTCGCGACCAACGACCGCCTGCCCAGGATCGCGTTGCTCGCCGCCGGGATCGGCCTGCTCAGCACGCTTGCCGCATTCGTGCTGTTGAGCCTGATCCACCTGTTCACGAACCTGTTCTTCTTCCAGCAGTTCTCGTTCGCCGATCGCTCGCCGGCGAACAACACGCTCGGCGCATGGGTGATCGTGATCCCGGTGATCGGCGGGCTGATCGTCGGGATGATGGCGCGCTTCGGTTCGGAAAAGATCCGCGGCCACGGCATTCCCGAAGCAATCGAGGCGATCCTGTTCGGCAAGAGCCGCATGTCGCCGAAGGTCGCGATCCTCAAGCCGCTGTCGTCCGGCGTCGTGATCGGCAGCGGCGGCCCGTTCGGCGCCGAAGGCCCGATCATCATGACGGGCGGCGCGCTCGGCTCGCTGATCGCGCAGTGCGTGCACGTGACCGCCGCCGAGCGCAAGACGCTGCTCGTCGCCGGTGCGGCCGCCGGCATGACGGCCGTGTTCGGCACGCCGGTCGCCGCGGTGCTGCTCGCGGTCGAACTGCTGCTGTTCGAATGGCGTCCGCGCAGCTTCCTGCCGGTCGCGCTCGCCTGCGCGGTGGCCGGTTTCGCCCGCGCCGTGTTCTTCGGCGTCGATCCGCTGTTTCCGCTGACCACGGCGGCGCCGACGCCCGTCGCGCTGCTGTCGTGCATCGTCGCGGGCCTGCTGTCGGGCATGCTCGCGTGCGGCCTGTCGGCGGCGCTGTACCGCGTCGAGGACACCTTCGCGAAGCTGCCGGTGCACTGGATGTGGTGGCCCGCGCTCGGGGCGATCGTGATCGGCATCGGCGGCTGGCTCGAGCCGCGCGCGCTCGGTGTCGGCTACGACGTGATCGGCGACCTGCTGCATCAGCACATCGCATTGAAGATCGCGCTCGCGCTGTTGATCGTGAAGGCCGTGATGTGGGTGATCGCGCTCGGCTCGGGCACGTCGGGCGGTGTGCTCGCCCCGCTGCTGATGCTCGGCGCCGGCCTCGGCACCGTGCTGTCGCCGATGCTGCCGGGCGGCGACCCGGCGCTGTGGCCGCTCGTGTGCATGGCCGCGACGCTCGGCGCCACGCTTGGCGCGCCGCTGACCGCGATCGTGTTCGCGTTCGGCCTCACGCATGACGCGAACGCGCTGCTGCCGCTGCTCGCGGCGACGCTCGTCGCACACGGCTTCGCGACCATCGTGATGAAGCGCTCGATCATGACGGAAAAGATCGCGCGCCGCGGCTATCACATCTATCGCGAATACGGCGTCGATCCGCTCGAGCGGCACGACATCGGCGAAGTGATGACGTCCGCCGACCTGCTCGTCGCGATCGACGGCGCAGCGACGCTCGATGCCGTCGAGTCGCAATACTTCGGCGCGAAGCAGACGCACCGTGCGTACCCGGTCGTGCAGAACGGCCGCCTGCTCGGTCTCGTCGATCGCGCGACGCTCGATGCGCAGCGCGCACAGGCCGCGGCCGACACGCCGATCTCCGGTGCATTCGCCAACCGTGAGCCTGCGGTCGCGCAAGCGCACGAAACGTGCCGCGTCGTCGCGTCGCGACTCGCGGTGCTCGGCCTCGAACGCCTGCCGGTCGTCGACGACGAGCAATCGATGCGCATCACGGGCATCGTGTCGCGCAGCGACCTGATCAAGCCCGCGCTCCAGCACTTCGACGACGAACAGAAGCGCGAACGCTTCCGCCCGATCGTCCCGGCCAACCTGCGCGACATCGGCACGCGCAAGGCCGGCTGACCCACCGCGCGGCGCACCACTCTCGCCGCGCACGCCCCGCTCGCATCACCGCTTCCTTTCGATGCGGCATGCCCCTCGCGTGCCGCATCGCCTTCCGCCGCTTCCCGTGTTTAAAGTTGGTTAACAATTCGACGGACGAAAGTTTGTCATCATGGTGCTCATGCGACGGGGCCATCAATCAGCCATTCCACTTCGCGATCAAAAAATGAGTTGCGGCACGGCATGCACACGCATGCCGCTCGCCGCGACCGTCACGTCACCACACGACCAGGCAGCGCGCCGACCACGCAACGCATGACGTCGTGCCGCACACGATGCATGCCGTGCCGCAGCAAAGTGCACAGCATCCGAGCCGTCATTTGGCAAGCGCGTTAACAACTTGTTTCGGAATAGCCGGAACCGTGCTCGCCCAATGCAATCTCACTGTTACGCAGTCCTGCTGCGCATCCCACTCAATCAATCACGACTCGAGGGAGATAACGTGAACGCGAAATACTTACCGCTCATCGCATTGACCGTGGCATTTTCTGCTCATGCAGCCGATTCTGCCCTGCAAAACGTGGGACAAAGCCAGAAACCCGCCGACCAGGTCGCGCAGTGCATCGCCAAGACCTGGGCCGACAAGTCACAGCAGCAAGTGACGTCGCAGTATGAACTCGCGAACGGCCTCGCCATGGCCGTGTATGCGCCGGGCCAGCAGCCGCCGAATGGCGCTGCCGCCATCGTGCGCCCGGCCAACGCCGCCAATGCGAAGACCTGGGTGGGTTTCCGCGGCGGCGATGCATCGTCGGCCGGCGACATCAACGCCTGCCTGTAAAGAGAACAGGCGCTCCGGAAGGCCTTGCGCCCTCCGCTTGCGACAAGCCCCGCTTCGGCGGGGCTTTTCTTTTGCTGCGCGGGTGGTGTTACAGGTAGCTGCAGACGTAATCGAGCGTCTCGAGCACTTCGATGTCGAAGCGGCTCTTGCCCGGCACCGAGAACGATTCGCCGGCGCCGTAGGTCTGCCATTCGCTGCTGCCGTCGAGCTTCACGCGGCACTTGCCGGCCTGCACTTCCATCAATTCGGGTGCGTCCGTGCCGAAGTTGAGCGCGCACGGCAGGATCACGCCGAGCGTCTTGCGCGTGCCGTCCGGGAAGAGCACGGTATGCGACACGCACTTGCCGTCGAAATAGACGTTCGCGCGCTTGACGACCGATACGTTGTCGAATTGGGTTGCACTGGTCATGAAATGCCTCTGATTGCTGGATGCCGGATGGCGATGTTGTTGGAGGCCGGCCGGAGCGGCGGGCCGGCCGCTATGATACCGGCTCGCGCGGCAAGCGCCGGAATGGCCCGACCGCTGCGCAAGCCGCGTGCCTGTCAACCGACGGCAATGCCGCTCGGGCAATCGTCAGGATGACGATGCATTGAAGGTCGCCAACCGCGGGCACCGGTTCACCCCAGCCCCTTGCGCCGCGCGGAATCGCGCAGGCAGTCGAGCAGCATCGCCGCGGCCGGCGTCAGCGGGCTGTCGCGACGCGTGATGACCTGCACCGAGACGCCCGGCAAGCGCTCGCGGATCGGCAGCACCGCGAGCTGGTCGCGCGCCCACTCGCCGTGCAGCAGTTGCTCGGGCATCGACGCGATCAGGTCGCAACCGGTCATCAGGCTGTGCGCGAGCCCGAAGCTCGGGCATTCGACGACGCGTGCCGGCACCGGCAGCCCGTAGGCGACGAACGAATTGAACAGCACCTGTGTCGAGCTTTCCGGCGACGGGTTCATCAACCAGTCGGCCTCGACGAGATCGGCGAGCGACGTGGCCGACGCAAGCGGATGCCCCTTGCGGGCGACGATCAGCGACCGGCTCGAATAGAGTTCGGCGTGATCGAATTCGGCTGCCAGCAGTTCGGGCACGACGACGGCCACCGCGAAATCGAGTGAGCCATCGTGCAGGCGCGGCAGTGCGACGCCCGGAAACCCTTCGATCAGGTTGACGCGCGCCACCGGGAAGCGGCGCCGGAATGCGCGAAACGCATCGGGCAGGATCGTCACCGCGGCGGCCGGCGTGATCGCCGCCGCGACGGAGCCCGTCATTGCGCCCTGCGCCTGCTCGATGTCGTCGCGGGCGCGCTGCATTTCGGCGACGATCAGCCGCGCGCGCACCTGCAACTGCTGGCCGAACGCGGTGAGCTGCACGCCGCGCGCGGTGCGCACGACGAGCGACACGCCGAGCGCGATCTCCAGTTCCTTGACCGCCTTCGTCAGCGCCGCAGGCGACACGTTCAGGCGCCGCGCGGCCGCGCGAATGCTCCCCTCTTCCGCGACGGTGACGAACGCTTTCAGCTGATGGTATTTCATGGCGGCGACGCGTGATCCGTGGAAACCCTGTGCTGCGCGGCACACGCTGGCTCAGGGTATTCCCGAGCGGCAACCGGTGGTGAGCACCAAAGCAATTTATCAGCTTCTGGTACACAAAAGAAATTTATATGCTTGCTCGTCATATGTGCGCCAAACGCCCCACCTGCCCCACAGGAGACACCATGCTGCAAGCCGTGAACCCCGTCATCCCCGGTATCGCCGCGATCGCACCCGAGCTGGTCGAAGTGCGCCGCCGCATCCACGCTCACCCCGAGCTCGCATTCGAGGAAACGCTCACGAGCGATCTCGTCGCCGAGCTGCTCACCGGCTGGGGTTATGAAGTGCATCGCGGCATCGGCAAGACGGGTGTGGTCGGCGTGCTGCGCGAAGGGCAAGGCACGCGCACGGTCGGGCTGCGCGCCGACATGGATGCACTGCCGCTCGCGGAAACCACGGGCCTGCCGTACGCAAGCCGCCACGCGAACAAGATGCATGCATGCGGCCACGACGGCCACACCGCGATGCTGCTGTGCGCAGCGCGCCACCTCGCAGCCACGCGCCAGTTCTCCGGCACGCTGAACCTGATCTTCCAGCCGGCCGAGGAAAACTTCGGCGGCGCGAAGGCGATGATGGACGACGGCCTGTTCGACCGCTTCCCGTGCGACGCGATCTTCGCGATCCACAACATGCCGGGCCGCGCGGCCGGCGACATGGCCTTCCGCACCGGCGCCGCGATGGCGTCCGCCGATCGCGTGACGATCACGCTGCGCGGTGTGGGCGGCCACGGCGCGATGCCGCATTTCGCGCGCGATCCGATGTCGGCCGCGGGCAGCATCATGGTCGCGCTGCAGACGATCGTCGCGCGCGAGGTCGACGCGCAGCATGCGGCCGTGATCACGGTCGGCAGCGTGCAGGCCGGCGAGACGTTCAACATCATCCCCGAAACCGTCACGATGAAACTGTCGGTGCGTGCGCTGAACGCCGACGTGCGCGCGCTGCTCGCGCGCCGCATCGAAGCGCTCGTGAAAGGCCAGGCGGAAAGCTTCGGCGTCACGGCGGAAGTCGACTACGACTACGGCTACCCGGTGCTCGTCAATCATGGGGAGCCGACCGCGTTCGCGGCCGGCATCGCGCGCCAGATGCTCGGCGCCGAACGCGTCGAAACCGACGCCGCGCCGCTGATGGGCAGCGAGGATTTCGCGTTCATGCTCGAAGCGCGCCCCGGCTGCTACGCGTTCATCGGCAACGGGATCGGCAGCAAGGGCGGCTGCATGGTGCACAACCCCGGCTACGACTTCAACGACGACATCCTCGCAATCGGCGCGAGCTACTGGGTTCGCGTCGCCGAAGCCTGGCTCGCGGCCTGACGGCCCTTCATCCCATCGTTTCGCGCCCAACCGGGGAGCCCCACATGGAAACGTCCGCCCTTTCGTTCGCCGGCACGCCGGTCGATGCACGCGCCGCCGCGAAGAAACGCCGGCTGATCGCGGCCGCCGCCGTCGGCAACGCGCTCGAGTTCTACGACTTCACGGTCTACAGCTTCTTCGCCGTCCTGATCGGCAAGCTGTTCTTTCCCGTGCATTCTCCGTTCGGGCAATTGATGCTCGCGGTTGCGAGCTTCGGCGTCGGCTTCGTCACGCGTCCGCTCGGCGGGCTCGTGATCGGCATGTATGCCGACCGCGCCGGCCGCAAGAAGGCGATGATCCTCACGCTGTTGCTGATGGCGCTCGGCACCGCGATGATCGCGGTCGCGCCGACCTTCGCGCAGATCGGCCTCGCCGCACCGCTGCTGCTCGTGCTCGCGCGCTTGCTGCAGGGGTTCGCGTCGGGCGGCGAAGTGGGCGCGTCGACGACGCTGCTGCTCGAACAGGCGCCGCAGCATCGCCGCGGCTTCTACGCTTCGTTCCAGTTCTCGAGCCAGGGCCTCGCCGCGCTCGCCGGTGCGCTGACCGGCGTCGCGCTGACGTCGACACTGAATGCCGCGCAGCTGGAAAGCTGGGGCTGGCGCGTGCCGTTCATCATCGGCACGCTGTTCGTGCCGATCGGCTACTGGCTGCGCCGCACCGTCGAGGAAGTGCCGGCCGCCGCGCCTGCCGCCGCGCACGACGAGCCGGTCGCATCGCTGCCGCTCGCCGACGTGCTGCGCCATCACGGCAAGGCCGTGTTCGCGGGCCTCGGCGTGACGATCGGCGGCACGTCGATCCACTACATCATCGTGTTCTACATGGCGATCTACGGCGTGCAGGTGCTGCACCTGCCGACGTGGCTGTCGATGACGGCCGGCTGCGTCGCCGGTGCGATCCTGATGCTCGTGACGCCGATCGGCGGCCACCTGTCCGACGTCTACGGGCGCAACCGGATCGTCTGGTGGACGCGTATCGTGCTGATGGCCTCGATCTATCCGGCATTCGTCGCGCTGAACCGCTGGCCGGGCGCCGCATCGCTGCTGTCGATCATCGCCGCACTGTCGATCGTGCATGCGATCAACATCGGCGCGACGGGTGCGATGCTCGGCGAACTGTTCCCGCGTGCGGTGCGCGCCACCGGCGGCGCGCTCGTGTACAGCATCGGCGTCGCGATCTTCGGCGGCTTCGCGCAGTTCTTCGTCACGTGGCTGATCGCGGCGACCGGCAATCCGAACGCACCCGCGTGGTACGCGATCGGCTGTGGCGCGATGACGCTGCTCGCCGTGCGCTGCATGGATGAAAAGGCCGGGAAGGCACTCGACTGACCGGTGGCCGATGCGGCCGCGTGCCGCAAACGAAAAAAGGCACGGGTTCGACGACCCGTGCCTTTTGCGTGTCTGGCGTTGCGCCGCTCAGAACGTATGCATCATCCCCACATACGCACCCGTCTGCGACTCGCCCGTCATCGGGCTCGTCCCCGACGTCGCGTCGCGCGGCGTCGCGAGCAGCGAGAAGTTCGAGTTGCCGCCGTTGCGCACATATGCGACCGTGCCGTACAGGAACGTGCGCTTCGACAGGTTGTACGTGGTGCCGAGCACGTACATCATCGCGTGGCCCGACGGATCGTGCGACGCGTCGCCGCCGCCGTCGCCCACCTTCACGTAATAACCGCCGCCCGTCACGGCCCATTGCGGCGTCGCCGAATAGGTCGCGCCGAGCCAGTAGTGATCGGCGCGATCGGCCACGCCGGCCGGGCTGTCCGGCGCCTGGTAGTGCGTATACGCGCCCTGGATCTTGAACTTCGACACCTTCACGTTCGCACCGACGAAGTACTCGCGCGACGCGGTGAAGATGTTGCTGAACTTGCCGTTGTTGTCGCGCAGTTCGTCGTAGATGCCGCGCACGTCGAGCAACGGCGAGTGATACGAGATCATGATCCCGTCCGAGCGGCCGAAGTCGTCGGCCGCGCCGTAGTTGAAGCCGCGTGATTGATTGCCGAACGCGTATTGCGCCTGCACGTCGAAGCCGCCGATCACCGGGCTGTGATACTCGATGTTGTTGCTGGTCTGCTGCCAGTTGCGGCCGCGCACGAGCGATGCCGACGAAAACGCCTGCTGCACGAACGGGTCGAATTCCCACACACCGTCGCTGTCGATGAACAGGTTGCGGCCGGCCTGCAGCTGGCCCCACGTGTTGCTCTTCAGCCCGACGTACGCACGCCGCGACCACATGCGGCCGCCGCCCGTCTGGCCGTTCATCACCTGGAATGCGGTTTCCAGGTTGAAGACCGTCGACAGCCCGCCGCCGAGATCCTCGATGCCCTTCAACCCGAACATGCTGGTGCCCCAGTCGCCGCTTTCGGCGCTCCAGCGGGTCCCGCTGCCGCCGTTCGGCTTCGCGATGTGGTTCAGGTATTCGATGCCGCCGTCGACGCGGCCGTACAGCGTCACGCTCGTCTGTGCAAAAGCGGCCGCCGGTGTGGCAGCCGCGATCAGCCATGCGAAATGTTTGAGTCGCAAAATGATGCCCCCTCGGAGTCTCGACCTTCCAGCGCGTGCCCCATGCGCGCGCCCCGGGTCTGTTTATCCGCGATCGATCGAATAACGTCCGGGGCCCGCCGCGCAAAGCGCGAGCAGACCGCCGGCGATCGCGATGTTCTTGTAGAAATGAATCATGTTGTTGCTCTGCTCGCCGCCCGTCATCGTCCAGTAGTGGTGGCCGATGATGCCGGTGCCGATCGTATAGAGCGCCAGCAGCAGTGCAAGCGCCCGCGTCTGGAAGCCGACCAGGATCGCGATCCCGACGAACAGCTCCATCACGATGGAAATCGCGGCGGAAATGATCGGCGCGGGCGCGCCTTCGGAACCCATGAACGCGATGGTCCCGGGGAAGTCGACGATCTTCTTCCAGCCGAACATGATGAACAGGATCACGAGCAGGATCCGGGCAAGCAGCAGCAGCACATCGCGCTGGGACGCGAGAAACGGTTGATTCGGTGTCATGGTGTCGATCAACGAAAACGATGCGCGTCGCTGGAACAGCCCCGGCGCACCGGATTGCGAATGAACCAGGACGGGCGGCCGCCTGCGCCGCCCGCCCCGCTCTGCAACAACCGGCATCGGGCAACAACCCGATGTGCTGTGCTC
The DNA here is from genome assembly GCF_000012945.1 of Burkholderia lata. Taxonomy (NCBI): domain Bacteria; kingdom Pseudomonadati; phylum Pseudomonadota; class Betaproteobacteria; order Burkholderiales; family Burkholderiaceae; genus Burkholderia; species Burkholderia lata. Next base: position 1,470,391 of record NC_007511.1, on the reverse strand, counting down.
CTCCTCTTGTCAGTTATCGCCCTGCTTCGTCACGCGCCGCATCAACGCAGCTTCGCGACGTCCTGCTCGGTCACCTTCGCGGCCGGATTGCCGAACTGCCCGGTCAGGTAGTTCGTCAGCGCGGCGATCTGCGCATCCGACAACTCGTGGCGGAACGCCGGCATCCCGACGTCCTCGCTGCCGGCCTTGCGTTCCACGCCGTTCAGGATCACCTGCACGAGGTTGGTCGGATTCGGCGCGCCGACCGTCGAGTTGTGGAACAGCGGCGGGTAATAGCCGTCCGGCGTGCCCTTGCCCTGCATCTGGTGGCAGGTCGCGCAGTTGCCGAGATAGAGCCGTGCCGGATCGATGCCCGACGACGCGAGCGCGACGCCGCGCAGCGTCAGGCCATCTTCGGCCGGCTTGCCCCACGACGAGCGCGACTGCTTCGCATCGCCGCTGGCGACGGCCGGCACCGTGCGAATGTACGTCGAGATCGCACCGATGTCGGCTTCCGTCATCTTCGAGAAGCTGTGCTCGACCGCCTCGGCCATCGGGCCGGCCGCCTGCGCGAGACCGGGCACGCTGCCGGTGCGCAGGTACTGGACGAGCTGCTGCTGCGTCCAGCCGCCGATCCCCGCGTTGGCGTCGGACGTGATGTTGTAGCCGTCCCAGCCCGCGAGCACCGAACCCGACAGGAAGCCGCCGCCCGTCTCGTCGAGCGACTTCTCCTGCATCGCGATGCCACGCGGCGTGTGGCACGTGCTGCAGTGAGCGAGACCCTGGACGAGATACGCGCCGCGGTTCCACTCGGCGCTCTGCGCCGGCTTCGGCTCGTATGCGCCGTCCTTCAGGAACAGCCAGTTCCAGATTTTCAGCGGCCAGCGCATGCTCAGCAGCGCGGGGATCTCGTTCTTCGGCGGCGCCTGCTTGACCGGCTCGACGCCGTGCATGAAGTACGCGTACAGCGCCTGCACGTCGTCGTCGTTGATCTTCGCGTACGACACGTACGGCATCGCCGGATACAGGTTGTCGCCGTTCTTCGACACCCCGTGGCGCACCGCGCGCTCGAAGTCCTCGGCCGACCAGTTGCCGATGCCCGTCTCGGGATCGGGCGTGATGTTGCTCGTGTAGATCTTGCCGAGCATCGGGATCGGCATGCCGAGACCGCCCGCGAACGGCTTGCCGCCCTTCGCGGTGTGGCACGCCATGCAGTCGCCCGCGACCGCGAGATATTCGCCGCGCTTGACCAGCGCCGGATCGGCCGCATCGGCCGCGCGTACGAGACCCGGCAGCGCAAGGCAGCCGGCGAGGAGGAAGGTGAGAGTAGATTTCCGCACGGTCAGACTTCCTTCTTCAGCGTGTCCGACATCCGCAGCGCAAGCGCCGCGATCGTCAGCGTCACGTTCACCGTACCGACGGTCGGCATCGTCGAGCTGCTCGAGATGAACAGGTTCGGATGGTCGAACGCGCGGCAGTCCTTGTCGACGACCGAGTCGCGTGCATCCGCGCCCATGATCGTCGCGCCCGTGATGTGGTTGTTCGGCGCGAACTCGTCGTTGAAGACGACTTCGGTGCCGCCCAGCACCTTCGCGGCCGTCGCGTAGACCTCGCGCGTGTGCACGGCGCCGCGCTTCACGTAATCGTCGATCGCATACGTGATCTCGGGGCGCGGGATGCCGACCGCGTCGGTGGCCGTCTTGCTCGGCACGATGCGGTTCTCGGGTTGCGGCAGGATTTCGTGGAAGCAGTCGAACTGCACGAAGCGCGCGGAACGGTCGCGGATCTGCGCGTCGAGCTCCTCGGGCTTCATCAGCTTGCCGCCCTTGAAGATCTTCTGCGTTTCCTGGTTGATGCGCGACATGTTCGACAGGTGGATCTTCTTCGCGGCTTCGTTCGCGCGGAACGGGCCGTCGCGGAAACCGATCAGCGACGTCATCTCCTGCGGGCCGCGGCCCGGCCACAGCTTCTCGTTCGCGTAGAACGACACGCCGGTGCCCGGGTGGTCCATCAGGTTGCGGCCGACCATGTCCGAGCTGTTCGCGACACCGTTCGGGAAATCGCGGTTCGCGGACATCAGCAGGATCTTCGGCGTCTCGATGCCGTTCGCGGCGATCACGAAGTACTTGCCTTCGACGCGGTGGTCGGCGCCCGTCTTGTCCTTGTAGACCGCGGCGGTGATGCGCTTGTCCGGCCCGGTCTCGAGCTTGTAGACGACCGCGCTGTCGATCAGCTTCGCGCCCGCCTGCTCGGCCTTCTCGACGTGCACGATGCCGTTGTACATCGCGCCGATCGGGCAGATCGGCATGCAGTTGTTGTTCCCGCAACAAGTCGGCCGGCCGTCGTACGGGCGGCTGTTGCGCGCGACCGGTTCGGTCACCACGTGGAACTTCGGGTCATAGCCGTTGAGCGCGCTCTTGATCGTCTGCTCGTTGAACGACAACGGCAGCGGCGGCATCGGGTACGGCTCCTTGCGCGGCGAGTACAGGTCTTCCTCGGGGCCGGGGCCCCACACACCGAGTTCCTCTTCGGCGCGCTGGTAGTAATGCTCGATGTCGTCGTACTGGATCGGCCAGTCGCGGCCGACGCCGTACACCGTCTTCATCTTGAAGTCGTTCGGGATGAAGCGCCATGCCGATGCGGCCCAGTGCCACGTCGTGCCGCCCACCGCACGGATGTACTGCGAGTTGAACTTGTGCTCGCCCTTCAGGATCAGGTAGTCGTTCGGCGGGCCGTATTCCGGATGCGGCGCCCACGCGCTCGACGGGTACGGCGCCATGAAATCGGTCTTGTCGACCTGGTTGCGGAAGCGTTCGACGATTTCCCAACGCGGCATGCGCGGGCCGGCTTCCAGCAGGATCACGGACTTGCCCGCCATCGCGAGCTGGTGTGCAACGATCGCGCCTGCGACACCCGACCCGACGACGACGACGTCGGCCTTTTGCGTATCGGTATCGGCCATCAGGCTTGCCTCTCGATCGGTTTTTCGGCCCAGAAGCCGGGTTTGTTGGGGCAATACGACGGGATCACGAGCGTATCGGATACGACGCTGAACATTAATGCTTCTTCGTAGGTAATCACGACGTTGTCGACGATGCCGAGATACCACGCTTCAAGAATCTTCAGCGCGAGTGCTTCCTGATCGGGATTCAGCGAACCGGACGCGAGTGCGCCGGCGAGTTGCGGCAGGCTGTCGGCCGTCTTGAACGAGCCCTTCTGCAAGGCCTGCAGGAAGCGCTGGCCGAGCACGCGGCTCAACCCCTTCTTGCCTGTCAATGCTTCGGAGAGCGTCATGAACGTATCGAGCGGCGCGGTGCCGGGATCGTCGGCCAGGGCCCGCAACGCCAGCGAGCCCGTGAGGCCCGCCGCCGTCAGCGCCAGTGCGCCCTGCAGCCATTGACGCCGTGTGATGCCTGTTACGGCTGCGTCGCCAGTGCGACGCGAGTGGGGAGTGTTGTCGTTGTGCATGTTTCCTTCTCTCGAACACCGGATTCGGGAAAACCACGCTTGATATTTCTCAAACATTGGCGCGGACCTGAAATGTACGCGCACAAATCGGATCGAACAATCTTTTTATAGTCCATTAAATGTTCCGCAATCCGAGACAATCGACATTTCGCTGCATTTTTGTGTCGTTGACGCGACAAATCTGCGGCACGCACACCAGTGTCGCACGTCGACGACACACTGTGCGGTGCGATGCGCGCGCATGTCGGTCGGTTAGAATCGCGTGCAATCAAACAGAAAGCTTCCCTCCGAGGGCAATCGAGCGATGAAGCAGCACGACAAACAGAACAAAGCAACGCGAACCAACCACACCACCCGGCTGCTCTGGCGCATCGGCGCCGTCGCAGCGCTCGGCGGCGCCACGGCACTGTCGCTGCATGCGGGCGCGGCGCGCACGGTGAGCGTATCGCCGCAAGGCACCGTCACCGAAGTCCGGCAGAGCGTCGTCAAGTTCGACGAACCGATGGTCGCATTCGGCTCGGCCTCCGCGCCGAATCCCGCGCGCGTCACCTGCAACGACTCCACGGCCGCGCGCGGCCAGGGTCACTGGCTCGACGACAAGACCTGGGTTTACGATTTCGAAAACGACCTGCCGCCCGGCGTGCGCTGCTCGGTTGCGCTCAACGACACGTTGCGCTCGGTCGCCGGCAATGCGGCCAGCGGCCCGCGCCGCTTCACGTTCCAGACGGGCGGCCCGTTCCCGGTGAACGTGCGCCCCGGCTCGCGCGAGATCGAGGAACGGCAGATGTTCGTGCTGAAGCTGAACGGCCCGGCCGAACCGCGTTCGGCGCTCGCAAACATCTGGTGCGAAGCAGCCGGCATCGGCAACCGCATTCCCGTCACGGCCGCCGACGACGATGCGCGCAACGCCCTGCTCGATCACTTCGGTCTGAAGAAGGATGCCGCGCGCGTGCTGACGCTTTCGTGCGCGCAGGCGCTGCCGGCCAGCGCAAAGATGCAGCTCGTGTACGGCAAGGGCGTCACGAGCCCGAGCGGGATCCCGAACGAAACGGAACGACGCTTCGATTTCACCGTGCGCGCCCCGTTCGCCGCGAGCTTCTCGTGCGAACGCGAGAACGCGAAGGCGCCCTGCACGCCGCTGCGCCCGCTCACGCTGTCGTTCAACGCGCCGATCTCGCGCAAGAACGCCGAGGCGATCAAGCTGCGCGGCCCTGACGGAACGCTCGCGCCGACCTTCGCGGCCGACGACAAGAGCGAGGAAGTCACCACCGTCACGTTCAACCCGCCGCTGCCCGAACAGGCCGGCCTGACGATCGAATTGCCGTCGGGCCTGCGCGACGTGACCGACCGCTCGCTGTCCAACGCCGACCTGTTCCCGCTCGCGACGCGCACCGCGCCGATGCCGCCGCTCGCGAAATTCTCGTCGGGCACCTTCGGGATCGTCGAGCGCTTCGCGGAACCCGATTCGCCCGCGCTCGTGCCCGTCACGCTGCGCAACGTCGAAGCCGACCTGCATATCGACGGCCTCAACACCCAGGGCGCGCAATTCTCGAACCTGAAGGTCGACGACGACACCGCGATTCGTCAGTGGATGCGCACGGTCGACCGCTTCGACAACTGGTCGATGACGGCCGGCTCGATCGACAGCCAGATTCCCGGCCTGCTCGAACGCAAAGGCCAGCATCCCGTGTACGTGCCGCGCGAGGCCGGCGAAAAAGCGCCCGCGCCGAAGGATCGCCGCATCGACGTGCGCTCGCTGACGCTGCTCAAGGGCCAGCCCGGCGTGCAGGCGCTGACGCTGCCGAAGGCGGACCCGAAGGCGCTGCGCCCGTTCGAAGTCGTCGGCGTGCCGATCGACAAGCCTGGCTTCTACGTGCTCGAACTCGCGTCGCCCGCGCTCGGCCGCTCGCTGCTCGCGAAGCCGTCGAGCATGTACGTGCGCACCACGGTGCTCGTCACCAACCTCGCCGTGCACCTGAAACAGGGCCGCGAAAACAACCTCGTGTGGGTCACGACGCTCGACAAGGGCAAGCCCGTGCCGAACGCGCAGATCCGCGTGTCGGACTGCAACGGCGACGAGATCGCGTCCGGCAAGACCGATGCACAGGGCTTGCTCAAGATCGACGGCGCGTTCGAATCGAAACGCGCCTGCAGTTCGTCCGATTCGGAGCAACGCTTCGACGACTACTTCGTGTCGGCCCGCGTGAACGATCCGAAGACGGGCCCCGACATGGCGTTCGTCAGCTCGGGCTGGAACCGCGGAATCGAATCGTGGCGCTTCAACGTGCCGACCGACACCGATAGCGCGCGGACCGTGCGCGCGCATACGGTCTTCGACCGCACGTTGCTGCGCGCGGGCGAAACCGTATCGATGAAGCATTTCATCCGTGCCGAGACGCTGCAGAGCCTCGCGTTCCCGTCGCAATACCCGACGCGCGTGACGATCCGCCATCTCGGCACCGGCCAGACGTACAAGCTGCCGCTCACGTGGGCAGTCGACCACAGCGCGGACACGCAGTTCACGCTGCCGGCCGCCGCGAAGCTCGGCGAATACAGTGTCGAGCTCGAAGGCGGCCCGGAAGACGCACCGACCGCCACCTATTACAGCGGCAGCTTCCGCGTCGAGGCATTCCGCCTGCCGGTGCTGAAGGGGTCGATCGGCGCGCGCGACGCGCAGAAGAGCCCGCTCGTCGCCGTGAAGGAAGCGCCGCTCGCGGTGCAGATCGACTACGTGTCGGGTGGCGGCGCATCGAACCTGCCCGTGCAGGTGTCGGCGCTGATGAAGTGGGCCTCGCCGCCGTTCGCGGATCGCTTCGAGGATTTCAGCTTCACGCCGTATCGTCCCGAAGCGAGCGACGGCAATGCCGACGACGATTCGCAGGACGGCGACAACGCATCGGCGTCGAACAACGATCCCGACGCGACGAAGCTGATCGCCGACAAGCTGCCGCTGACGCTCGACCGCAACGGTGCGGGCTCGGTCACGCTCAAGGGCCTGCCCGACGTCGACGCGCCGAAGCGCATCGCGCTCGAAGCGACGTTCGCCGACCCGAACGGCGAAGTGCAGACGATTCGCGGCGACACGATCCTGTGGCCGGCCGCGGTGGTGGCCGGCATCAAGGCAGGCCGCTGGGTATCGGTCGGCCAGCGCGTGCCGGTGCAGGCACTGGCGGTCGACCTGCAAGGCAAGCCGCGTGCATCCGTGCCGATCGAGATCAAGGGCGTTGCGCACATCACGACGTCGTCGCGCAAGCGGATGGTCGGCGGCTTCTATGCGTACGACAACAAGAGCGACACGCGCGACCTCGGCGTGCTTTGCTCAGGCAAGACCGACGACAAGGGCCGCATGGCCTGCGACGCGACGCTCGAACAGGCCGGCAACGTGCAGCTGATCGCGGTGGCCAAGGACGGCGACGGCCGCACGTCGAATGCCGCGACGTCGGTGTGGGTCACGCGCGAAGACGAACTCTGGTTCGGCGGCGACAACACCGACCGGATCGACGTGATCCCGGAGAAAACCTCGTACGAACCCGGCGAAACCGCCCGCTTCCAGGTGCGCATGCCGTTCCGCTACGCAACCGCGCTGGTCGCGGTCGAACGCGGCGGCGTGATGGAAACGCACATCGTCGAGCTGAACGGCAAGAATCCGACGGTCGACCTGAAGGTCGGCGAATCGTGGGGGCCGAACGTCTACGTGTCGGTGCTCGCGCTGCGCGGCCGGATTCGCGAAGTGCCGTGGTACTCGTTCTTCACGTGGGGCTGGAAGGCACCGGTCGAATGGGCGCGCGCGTTCTGGCGCGAAGGCCGTCACTATGAAGCGCCGACCGCGTTCGTCGACCTGTCGAAACCCGCGTTCCGCTATGGGCTCGGCGAAATCAAGGTCGGTACGGGCGTGCACCGTCTCGGCGTGACCGTGACGACCGACGCGACGCGCTACACGGTGCGCAGCAAGGCACAGGCGCACGTGAAGGTCACGCTGCCGAACGGCCAGCCCGCGCCGGCCGGCACGCAGATCGCGGTCGCGGCCGTCGACGAGGCGCTGCTCGAACTGATGCCGAACAACAGCTGGGACCTGCTCGACGCGATGCTGCGGCGACGCGCGTACGGCGTCGAGACGGCCACCGCGCAGATGGAAATCGTGGGCCGCCGCCACTTCGGCCGCAAGGCCGTGCCGGCCGGCGGCGGTGGCGGCAGCGCGCCGACGCGCGAGCTGTTCGACACGCTGCTGCTGTGGAATCCGCGCGTGACGCTGGATGCGAACGGCAGCGCGACCGTCGAAGTGCCGCTGAACGACGCGCTCACGCGCTTCCGGATCGTCGCGATCGCGGCAGTCGGCGCCGACCGTTTCGGCACCGGCAGCACGTCGATCCGCAGCACGCAGGATCTGCAGCTGATCTCCGGCCTGCCGCCGCTCGTGCGCGAAGGCGACGCGTTCCGCGCACAGGTCACGCTGCGCAACACGACCGACCGCGCGATGCAGGTTGTCGTGACGCCGCGCGTGACGGGCCTCGACGTTGCACCGCAAACCGTTTCGCTTGCAGCGAATGCGGCGACCGAAGTCGCGTGGACGATCACCGTGCCCGAGCAGGCGCTCGACGCGGCTGGTGCGCTGAACTGGCGCATCGAAGCGGCCGAGCAAGGCGGCAAGCGCGCATCCGACGCGCTGGCGGTCGCGCAGAAGGTCGTGCCCGCGCTGCCGGTCACGGTACAGCAGGCGACGCTCGCGCAAGTCGACGGCACGCTGACGGTGCCGATCGCCTCACCGGCCGGCGCCGCGAACAACGCGCAAGGCCTGCCGCGCGGCGGCATCGCCGTGTCGCTGCAGTCGAAGCTTGCCGATGGCCTGCCCGGCGTGAAGCGCTGGTTCGAGCGGTATCCGTACCGCTGCCTCGAACAGCAGACGTCGCGCGCGATCGGCCTGCGCGATCCCGCGCAATGGCAGGCGCTGATCGCCCGCATGCCCGTCTATCTCGACAGCGACGGGCTCGCGAGCTACTTCCCGCCGTCGTCCGACGATTCGCATGCCGGCAGCGCGACGCTGTCGTCGTACCTGCTCGTGGTGTCCGACGAGGCAAGCCGTCTCGACCCGCGCTTCGCGCTGCCGGAAGACCTGCGCACGCAGCTCGAGGCCGGGCTCGCGCGCTTCGTCGACGGCCGCCTCGAGCGCAACACGTGGGCGCCGCGCCAGGATCGCGACCTGCGCAAGCTCGCCGCCATCGAGGCGCTGTCGCGCTACGGCGCCGCGCAGGGCCGCATGCTCGGCTCGATCGAGATCGCGCCGAACCAGTGGCCGACGTCGGCGGTGATCGACTATCACGCGATCCTGACGCGCGTGAAGGACATCCCGCAACGCGACGAGAAACGCGCGCAGGTCGAACAGATCCTGCGGGCGCGCCTCACGTACCAGGGCACGCAGCTCGTGTTCTCGACCGCGCGCGACGACGACCTGTGGTGGCTGATGACCAGCAACGAGACCAACGCGGCACGTCTCGCGCTGGAATTCGCGGGCGACCCGGCATGGAAGGACGAGATGCCGCGCGTGACGGCCGGCCTCCTCGCCTTGCAGCGCCAGGGCGCATGGCAGACCACGACGTCGAACGCGCTCGGCCTGCTCGCGGTCGAGCGCTTCTCGCGCACCTACGAGAGCACGCCGGTTGCCGGCGCGACGAAGGTCGCGCTCGGCGGCGACGAGCGCACGATCTCGTGGTCGCAGGGAGCGGCACTGGCACCGGCACCCGCATCCGTCGACACGCCGGCGTCGGCCACCCCGGCTACCCGCGCCGCCGCGGCCCGCAGCGTGATGCTGCCGTGGCCGCGCACATCGCAGGCGCCGACCACGCTGTCCGTCACGCAGGACGGCACGGGCCGCCCGTGGGCCACGATCGAAAGCCTCGCGGCGGTGCCGCTGCGTTCGCCGTTCGCAGCCGGCTACCGGATCACGAAGACCGTCACGCCCGTATCGCCCGCCGTCAAGGGCGTGCTGACGCGCGGCGATGTCGTGCGCGTGCATCTCGACATCGATGCGCAGAGCGACATGACGTGGGTCGTCGTCAATGATCCGGTTCCGGCCGGTTCGACGATCCTCGGTTCGGGCCTCGGCCGCGACTCCGAAGCCGCGACGCAGGGCGAGAAGACGCCGGACGGCGCATGGCCGGCGTTCATCGAGCGCGACTTCGACGGCTACCGCGCGTACTACGACTATCTGCCGAAGGGCAAATTCTCGGTCGAGTACACGGTGCGGCTGAACAACGTCGGCACGTTCGGGCTGCCGCCGACGCGTGTCGAGGCGCTGTACGCGCCGTCCGTGTATGGCCTGTGGCCGAACCCGCCGATGACCGTGAAGCCGGCCGAAGCGGGCAAGTAACGAGACCTTGATGATCGATCTGGCATTGCCGCGGCCGGCGCGTTTCGCCGGCCGCGTATTCGTGGCCATCGTGCTGGCGGCGCCGCTCGTCGCGCATGCGCTGCCGAGCTACGACGAAGTGCGCCGCAACTGGCGCAGCTCCGACTGGGTGCTGCTCGCGCGCGACGGCACGCCGCTGCAGCGCACGCGCGTCGACCTCACCGAACGGCGCGGCGACTGGGTGTCGCTTGCCGACGTGTCGCCCGCGTTTCGCGAGGCGATCGTCGTGTCGGAAGACAAGCGCTTTTATGAACACAGCGGCGTCGACTGGCGCGGCATCGCCGGCGCCGCGTGGGGCAACCTGTGGAACGAGCGCACGCGCGGCGCGTCGACCGTCACGATGCAGCTCGCCGGGCTGCTCAGCGATTCGCCGCGCCGGTCGGGCCAGCGCTCGCTGCCGCAAAAGGCGACGCAGGCGGTCAACGCGCTGCTGCTCGAACGCGGCTGGCGCAAGGACCAGGTGCTCGAGGCGTACCTGAACCTCGTGCCGTTCCGCGGCGAGACGATCGGCCTCGCCGCGCTGTCGCAAGTGCTGTTCGGCAAGGCGCCGTCGGGCCTCGACGCCCGCGAAGCCGCGATCGCGGCCGCGCTCGTGCGCGCGCCCAATGCCACGCCCGCGAAAGTCGCCGAGCGCGCGTGCCGGATCCTGCGCGACATGCATGCCGAGCAGGCCTGCGCGTCGCTCGACGGTTACGTGCAGCTCGTCATCGCGCGTCCGGCCAGCGCCGCGCGCGACGACGGCGCCGCCCTCGCCCCGCACTTCGCACGACGCATCGCGGCCGAGGTGCGGCCAACGGCCGGCGCGCAGGTGCGCACGACGCTCGATGCGCCGCTGCAGCGCTTCGCGCGCGACACGCTGGTGCGCGCGCTGACCGAACTCAACGCGCCGGCACACCGGCGCAACGTGCAGGACGGCGCGGTCGTCGTGATCGACAACGCGACCGGCGAGATTCGCGCGTGGGTCGGCTCGTCCGGCGCGCTGTCGAGCGCGCGCGACGTCGATGCCGTGCTCGCGCCGCGCCAGGCCGGCTCGACGCTCAAGCCGTTCCTGTATGCGCAGGCGATCGACGAGAAGCGCCTGACGGCCGCGTCGCTGCTCGACGATGCGCCGATCAACCTCGCCGCCGGCGGCGGCCTGTACATTCCTCAGAACTACGACAAGGATTTCAAGGGCTGGGTGAGCGTGCGCAGCGCGCTCGGCGGCTCGCTGAACGTGCCGGCCGTGCGCACGCTCGTGCTCGTCACGCCGCACCGCTTCGCGCGCACGCTGACCGCGCTCGGCCTGCCGCTCGCGCAGGAAGGCGACTATTACGGCTTCAGCCTCGCGCTCGGCAGCGCGGACGTCACGCTGCTGTCGCTGACCAATGCGTATCGCGCGCTCGCGAACGGCGGCGTTGCCCGCAAGGCCATCGACCTGCCCGCGCCGGCACCGGCGTCCGGCGCGTCGACCGCCTCGCCCGCCCGCGCGGCCGACGGCACGCGCGTGTTCAGCGAGGCAGCCAGCTTCGTCGTGACCGACATCCTCTCCGACAACAACGCGCGCGTGCGCACGTTCGGCTTCGACAATCCACTCGCGACGCGCTTCTTCTCGGCGGTCAAGACCGGTACGAGCAAGGATATGCGCGACAACTGGACCGTCGGCTTCACGTCGCGCTATACGGTCGGCGTGTGGGTCGGCAATGCGGACGGCTCGCCGATGTGGGACGTGTCGGGCGTCACGGGCGCGTCGCCCGTGTGGTCGGCCGTCGTCGGCTACCTGCACCGCGACCAGCCGAGCCGCGCGCCGCGCGCGCCGGCCGGTGTGGAGACGCGCCGCATCACGTTCGAACGCGATATCGAACCGTCACGCAACGAGTGGTTCATCGCGGGAACGGCGGTCGACACGATCCGGCTCGCCGCCCCCGTCACGCCGGGCAAGGACGGCGCACGCGCGCCGCTGACGATCGGTACGCCGACCGACGGCACGATCTTCGCGATCGACCCGGACATTCCGCCGAAGAACCAGCGAATCTGGTTCGAGCGCTCGGCCGGGCGCGCGACGAAATTCGCGTGGCGGCTCGACGACAAGGTGATCGGGCATGCCGATCGCATCGCATGGATGCCGTGGCCGGGCCGGCACCGGCTCGAACTCGTCGATGCGCGCGGCAATGTGGCCGATACGATCAGCTTCGAGGTGCGCGGCGCATTCGCGAAGGCGGCCGCGCGCAAGCCGTGAGCGCTTGAGCGCGTGAGCCGGCGTTACTCGCCGGCCGCGTTTGCCTTTGGCGGCTGCGGCCGGGCGGAGAAATCAAGCGTCGGCGCGGTCGAGATCGCCGCTTCGTTCGCGACGCCGAAATTCGGGCGCGGCTGGTAGTCGAAGATCTTCGCGATCAGGACGCCCGGGAACTGGCGGATCTGCACGTTGTAGTGCTGCACCGTCTTGATGTAGCGGCCGCGCGCGACCGCGATGCGGTTTTCCGTGCCTTCGAGCTGCGTCTGCAGATCACGGAACGCTTCGTTCGCCTTCAGCTCCGGGTAGCGCTCGGACACCACCATCAGCCGGCTCAGCGCCCCGGACAGCTCGCCCTGCCGCTGGTCGAACGCCGCGAGCGCGGCCGGATCCTTCGCCATCTCCGGTGTCATCTGCACGCTGCCCACGCGCGCCCGGGCCGACGCCACCTCGGTCAGCACGCGCTCCTCGTGCGCCGCGTAGCCCTTCACCGACGCGGCGAGGTTCGGCACGAGATCGGCGCGGCGCTGGTACTGGTTCAGCACTTCGGACCACGCGGCATTGATGTCCTCGTCGGACGACTGGATCGCGTTATAGCCGCACCCCGCGAGCGGAGCCAGCACGCAGCACACGAGCAGGATTCGAAACCATTTCATCGTCGGTAGTTTCCGGTTGAACGCTCCGGGCGGAGCGGTAGGTGAAAAGAATCAGGTGCGCGGGCACGCGGCGCGCGTGGGCTACCAGCGGCCCGATGCGCCGCCGCCGCCGCTCGAACCGCCGCCGCCACGGAACGAATCGGAGCTCGAGCGCGATCGGGAGCCCGACGAGGAAGACGACGAGCCGATGCCCATCAGCTTCCCCCAGATCACGGCGAGCACGCACAGCACGCCGAAGATGCCGGACAGCACTTCCTCGATCGAATAATCCAGCTCGCGCCCGATCGCGATGATCATGAACAGCGTCCCGCCCACGATCGCCGTGTATTTGCGCACGCGCGCCGACAGGAACAGGTTGATGCCGAGCAGGCACGGCGCGACCCCGGCCGCCGCCGGGACGAACGCCGCGGCGCCCAGCATGGCGGCGAGATTGCCATTGAAGATCGCGCCGACCGGCAGCACCACGATCGGCACGACGGCCGCCACGAGCCAGGCGGCCAGCAGCGTCACCCTGCGGCGCAGCTGGCGCCACTGCGCGATCACGCCCAGCACCACATTGGCTACCCCGAGCAGGAACCAGAACCGTACGCCGCCCGTGTTCGCGTGTTTCCGCACGAGCAGGCCGTTCGACTGGTACTTCGCGCCGCCGGTCCGTGCGTCGCGGGGCGGCGCATGCGTGGCATCGGTCGTGGTCGCCGCGTCCGTTTCGTATACGTCGTCGCGCCCGCCGGGCGCCGTCGCGGGTGCGGCCGGCTCAGGCATCGCGGCGTCCGCCGGCATCAATTGGCGCGTCAGTGCGTCCACCGCATCGCTGATGCCGCCTTCAATGCGGTTCTCGCGGAATGCCGGCACGATCCGCTCGCGGATGATCCGGCCCGCGACGATGTCCGGAATCGTGCCTTCGAGCCCGTAGCCGACTTCGATCCGCACGGTATGGTCGTTGAGCGCGGCGACCAGCAGCAGCCCGTTGTTGACCTCGGCCTTGCCGAGCTTCCACTGGTCGAATACGGTGGTCGCGAACTGTTCGATCGTCGACTGCCCGGTCGAGCCGACCAGCAGGACCGCGACCTGTACGCCGAGTCGTTGTTCGAGCGCAGCGAGGCGGTCGGTCAGCTCGGATGTGCAGGCGCTGCTGAGCACCCCCGTCGTGTCGGTCACGCGGCCTTTCAACGGCGGCGCGACCTCGGGTTTAGCGGCGACCGGATAGGCCGCTGCGGCGGCCACGTGCGTGCAGGCGGAGTCGGTTGGGGCGAAAAGCGTATTGGCCGACGACGCCTCGACGGCGGTGTTGCCGGCTTCGGCCGGCGCTGCGATGGCCGCGCTGCCGAACAGCACGACCGCGCTTGCCAGCAAGGCCGTGGTGGCCGTCCGGATGCCGCGCCTGCAGGTCGCGTCCTTCGTGCTGCGTGCGTGCCGAATACCGCCTCGGTTCCTGCCTGCCGACGAAGCCGGATCGCCCTCGCCACCCGGCGGGCACGGCCGGCCCGTCTGTCGTTTCAAGTTCATGTCGGAAACGGCGCGCCGACTCCAGCGAGGACGGCGCGTTCTCTCGTCGTTTTTAATCGTCCCGCAGCTTAACCAATTACGAAAGGAACTGAAAGGTTTCCGGCGCAGCGGACAAACGGGCAAGCAGCCCACGAATACGGAACCTAGAATGACTTGAACGGCGCCGCGTCCCCTGACGCACCGGCTGCGCCCTTCTTCCGGACACCCGCGACCATGAACCTGCACCCCAGGCGCTTCATCCGCCCCGCTTTGGGCACGCTCTGCCTCGCCACCCTCGCAACGCTTCAGGCGTGCAACGGCGATGCCTGCTTCGGCGTCGATGCCTGCTTCAACAACAACACGCAGACCGTCGCGCTCTCCGGCACGGCCGCGACGGGCGACGCGCTCGCAAGCGCGCAGGTAACGGTCAGTTGCGCGGCGGGTTCGGCGACAACGCTGACGGATGGCGGCGGCAACTACAGCGTGGCGGTCAACGCCACGCTGCCGTGCGTGATCACCGTGACGTCGGGCGGCACGAGCCTGCATTCGCTCGCGTACGCAGGCGGCACGTTCAATACGACGCCCGAGACCGAGCTGATGCTGGTCTATCTCGCCGCCCAGCTCGGCACGAACACGGCCACATTGATCGGCAATTTCCAGGGGAATTCGCGCTACCAGCAGGCGATGAACAGCGCGAACACCGTACAGGCCGCGCAATCGGCCGTGGTGACGAACCTGCAGCAGCGCTATTCGGTTGCGTTCGCGGCGCCGGCATTCCTGACCACGTCGTTCACGGTCGGGCAACCGGGTGTCGACAGCGATCTCGTCGCACTCGCGAAAGCCGGCGCGATCGACTCGAACGGGATGCCGGACCCGGCTGCCGTGTCGCTGCTGACGCAGGCCGGCGCGGCGCATCCGCTGTAAGCGGCCGGTGGCGGGAAGAAAAACGCCCGGTAGCGGGCGTCAGGTGTGCGCTTCGGGTTCGCCGTCAGCCAGCAGCGCCCACCGTTCGTGGTCGCGCCATTCGCCGCCGAGGCGCAGATAACGCGGCGAAAACCCCTCTTTCGTGAAACCGAGCCGCCGCACCAGCGCAATCGACGCGTGGTTGCCGGGCTGGATGTTCGCTTCGAGCCGATGCAGCCCGAGTTCGCCGAACGCGACGCCGATCGCCGCGCGCATGGCCTCGGTCATCAGCCCCTTGCGGCTGAACGCCGCCATGCCGTAGTACCCGAGATACGCGCTCTGGAACACCCCGCCGACGATCTCGTTGAGGTTCACCACGCCAACCACCGCCCCGGACGTGCGTTCGCGCGCGACGAGGCCGACGTTCGGCCCCGTCAGGCAGCGGCCGAACCACTGGTCGAATCCCGCCTGGTCGGTGAATGAGTCAACCCACGGCAGGTGGTGGCTCCGGCTCGCGCGGTTGGCGGCGATCAGGTCGGCGGCGTCGGTTCGGGCGACGCGACTCAGCAGGATCGGGTTCATGGGCTGGTCGACAGGTGCCACTCAGGCAGCCTCCTCGCGCCCGCACACGACGGACGCGGCCTGGGCCTGCTGCTGCGACAGGTACCGCAACAGCTTGGTGACCATCCACACGACGATGCACGACAGCACGACGAAGAACACCGCGAGTGGCGTCAGCACGTGAATCGACACGAAACCGGCCAGCCCCATCATCGCGGACGACACCAGCAGCAGTGCGCATCCGAGAATCGCGCTCGTCAGGCCGGCGATATGTGGAAACAGCGAATTGCCCTTGGCCATCAGCGTCGGATACATCGCGCCCGCGCAGAAGCCCATCACGAGCACCGGCGTCGCAAGCGTCCAGACGCGCAGCCCGACGGTCAGCGCCAGCACCAGCATCGCGACCGACGCGCCTGCCATCACGCGCGCGCCGATGCGCAGCCGTTGCTCGGCGCTCGGCAGCCCGGGACGGTGAATCCGGTTCGACAGGCCGCCGAGGAAATACATCAGCCCGATACCAAGTGCGAGATAGCCGAAGAAGGTCGGCGGCTTGTGCAGCGTGGTCTGCACCATGAACGGCCCGACGATGTTGAACACGAGCAGGATGCTGTAGCACAGCCCCTGTGCGAGGAAGCAGCTCTGGAACACCGGGCTCGCCAGCACCTTGCCCGCGTTCGTCATCAGCGTGCGTGGCTCGAGATGCACGGGTTTCGGCAAGGTTTCCCGGTAACGCCACAGCAGCGCCCACATCACCAGCGAGTACACCAGCAGGAACACGAGGCACG
Source organism: Burkholderia lata (assembly GCF_000012945.1). Lineage (NCBI taxonomy): Bacteria > Pseudomonadati > Pseudomonadota > Betaproteobacteria > Burkholderiales > Burkholderiaceae > Burkholderia > Burkholderia lata. Next base: position 1,453,942 of record NC_007511.1, on the reverse strand, counting down.
CGCGCCAGCCGAACCATTCCTGCAAGTGCGCGCCGATCACCGGTGCGACGATCGGCGCGAGCCCCCACGCGATCGACATGTACGTAAACGCGTGCATCAGCGCCTGGCCGGAGAACGAATCGGTGATGATCGCCTTCGCGAGCAGGTTGGTGGTCGCGATCCCGAAGCCCTGCAGGCAGCGCGCCAGCACGAACGTCTCCAGGTTCTGCGCGCCGAGCGACAACAGGCAGCCGATCGTGTAGATCACGAGCCCGAACGCGAGCACGCGCTTGCGCCCGTAAGCATCGGCCACCGGCCCGAAGATGAGCTGGCCGAGCGCATAGGCCGCCATGTAGCCCGACACGCTCGACTGGATCGCCTGCGGCGTGGTCGCGAACGAACGTGCCATGTCAGGCAGCGCGGGCACGTAGATGTCGATCGCGAGCTGGCCGGCAGACGCGAACAGACAGATCAGGAACAGCAGGAAACGCGGCGAATTCGACTCGCGCGCGGGAGTGAGCGTGGCGTTCATGACGACTGGGAAGGATGTCGGGCGGCAGCGGCGCAGCCGTGCGATGTTCGGATGGCGAACACGCGTGCGACGTGGCGAATCCCGTATTGTGCCTGTTGTCGGGTCGCGCAGCCGGATTCCCCTGGCGTGGACGAGGTTGAATGCCGATTGCGGCATGCCCGGAAATCCGCTCCCGGCGCGGCAGCGCTCGCCGGGGGAGCATCGCCGTCGGTAGAAAACCCGGCTGGCTCGGCATCCCGGTCCCGCGCGGGCCTGGAATGTGTGCGTGGCGCGTTTCGCCCTGCCGTGCTGTCGACACCGCCGGCACGAGCCGGCGGTTTTTCATTGCCGAACGTCGATCAGTCCCGCATCCCGTCAATACTGCGCCTGATCCGTCGGATTCCTGAACAGCTGCTTCATCTCCGCCGACAGCGGATAGTTGAGGCTCACGCCCTTGGGCGGAATCGGCTGCGTGAACCACTGGTTGTAGAGCTTCTCGGCGGCACCCGACGTCTGCATCTTCGCGATCACGCCGTCGACGACATGCTTGAACGCCGGATCGTCCCTGCGCATCATGCACGCGTAGTTCTCGTGAACGAGCGGCGTGCCCGTCACCGTGTACGCGCCCGGGTTGCGATCCTTCGCGATCTCGCCGTACAGCAGCGGCTCGTCCATCACGAACGCCACCGCGCGCCCGGTCGTGACGTTCATGAACGCTTCGGCGTGATCCTTCGCGCTGATGATCGTCATGTTCATCGCCTTCTCTTCATTGAGCTTGCGCAGCAGGCGCTCGTCCGACGTGCCGGCCGTCGTCGCGACCGTCTTGCCGGCCAGGTCCGCGAAGTCCTTCACGCCGGAATCCTTGCGCGTGCTGAAGCGGATGCCATAAAGAAAGATGCTGTTCGAGAACGCGGCCTGCTTCTGCCGTTCGAGCGTGTTCGTCGTCGATCCGCATTCGAAATCGATCGTCCCGTTCTGCAATAGCGGAATCCGGTTCTGCGACGTGATCGGGATTTCCTTCACCGCGAGGTTCGGCGCGTTCAGGTCCGTCTTCAGCTGGTCGATGATGCGCGCCGCGATGTCGCGCGAATAGCCGATGTTCTTCTGCTGGTTGTCCGAATACGAGAACGGCACCGACGATTCGCGAATGCCCAGCGACACGACGCCCGTGTCCTTGATCTTCTTCAGCGTGCCGGTGAGGGCCTGCGCGTGCGCGGTGCCCGCCAGCGCACAGGACAGCGCGACGGCCAGCCAGCGTAAGCGACGATCCATGCTTTTCTCCTGACGAAACGTTGATCGAATCGCGATCGTACGCCCGACAAAATTCGCGTCGCATCAGGGAAAGCGTAATCAACCTTCCACCGCGGCCGGGCCGTGAAAGATGTTTTCCGTACCGCGCAAACGAGCCCGCGCCGCACGTATCGCCCGACCGGCCGCGCACGGACTCGCCCCACCTTTTGTGCCACGCGTTCCAAACACGCGTTCATGCTGCAACGCACCAACGTAATCGTTTGCGCCCGCCCCGGTTTTTCTCGTGAAACGCACTCAAGAAGCCGCCGCGCAAGCCGTTACCCAGTGCATGGCGCGTCGCAGCAACCTTGCTGCAACCGTCAGACAAAAAAGACAAGGTCCGGGTCAGCCGGACCAGCGGCACCGCCGGCACGACGGTTATCTACGAGGATCGAGTTTCAACATGAGAACCAAGCTCAATTTTGCGCTGGCGCGCTCCGCACATGCGCGCATGCTAGCCGGCATGCTGTCCGCCGCCGCCCTCCTGCCCCTCGCCGGTTGCGGCGGTGGAGGCGGCGGCGACGGCAGCAACCCGTCTTCTTCCAACGCAGCGCCCGCCCCTGCCCCCACGCCGTCTCCCGCGCCGTCCAATCCCACGACCCCGCCCGCTTCCTCCGGCAGCAATGCCTGCGCGACGCAGCAGGCCGCCGTGCAGATGGCGGCGCAGGCCGCGCCGGTCGAACCGCCGATCGATCACCTGATCGTCAAGCTGAAGACGCTGACGGCCACGCGTGCGATGGCGGCCATCGACAACGGGACGCGGCTCGACGCGGTGATCCAGCGCTCGATGACGCGCTGGACGGCGCCGGTCGCCGGCAGCGCACGTGCCTATGCAAGCACGGTCGGGCAAACGCCGGTGAACGTGCAGGTCGAACGGACAATCTCGAATGGCGCGACCGTGCTGTCGCTCGGCCAGCGCATGGCCGCCACCGACGCAGCCGCGCTCGCGCAGGCATTCGCAGCCGATTCGGACGTCGACTACGCGGAACCGGATCACCCGATGCAGATCCGCGACACGCCGAGCGACCCGCTCTACAGCCAGCAGTGGTACCTGTCCGATCCGACCGCCGGTATCGACCTGCCGCCCGCGTGGAACGTGACCAAGGGTTCGCCGACCGTCGTCACGGCCGTGCTCGACACGGGCTACCGGCCGCACGCCGACCTCGTCGGCAACCTGCTGTCCGGCTACAGCTTCATCAGCAACGTCAACACCAGCAACAACGGCCTGACCCGCAGCCCTGATGCAACCGACCCGGGCGACTGGGTGACGCAGCAGGAACTCGACAACGCAAACGGCCCGTACTATCACTGCGCGAGCCAGCCGAGCGACAGCAGCTGGCACGGCACGCGCGTGATGGGCGTGATCGGCGCGACCGCCAACAACGGCACCGGCATCGCCGGCGTGTCGTGGCTCGGCCAGATCCTGCCGGTGCGCGTGCTCGGCAAGTGCGGCGGCACGACGAGCGACATCGCCGACGGGATGCGCTGGGCTGCCGGCATTGCGGTGAGCGGCGTACCGAACAACCCGCGCCCCGCGAAGGTCATCAACCTGAGCCTCGGCGGTGTCGGCGCATGCAGCTCGACGTTCCAGCAGGCCATCGACGACGTGACCGCGAAGGGCGTGACCGTCATCGTCGCCGCCGGCAACGACGGCCTGTCCACCGGGCTCGACCAGCCCGCGAACTGCCGCGGCGTGATCAGCGTCGGCGCCACCGACGCGACCGGCCGCCGCGCGTCGTTCAGCAACTTCGGTCCCGATGTCTCGCTGAGCGCGCCGGGCGTCAACATCCTGTCGACGTCGAATACCGGCACGACGACCCCGGGCTCGGACACCTACGGCCTCGCGAACGGCACCAGCCTCGCGACGCCGCAGGTGACGGGGGTTGCTGCACTGATGTTGTCGGTGAACGGCAACCTCACGCCGGCGCAGATCCAGCAGAAGCTGCAGGGCGGCACGCGCACGACCAAGCTCGCGGCCGGCACGTCGTGCACCGCGATGCCGGCGGGCTCGGGCATCCTCGATGCAGGGGCCGCCGTCGCGTCGGCCAACCAGTAACGCTCCCCTGCTCCGGCGCGGCCGCGCGCATGCCGACGTGGCGTGCGCGCGGCCGTTTCATTGAAGGCGATCCGGTGTGTCTCCGGTCGCGCGTCGACCCGATTACGTTTCTCGAAATAACGACTGACAAAAGGGTTGACGCTTCGCACAGCGACCCATTACCATCGCTCCCGTCTAATTACATGGAGTGTTCTGTGAACACCGATGCGAGTTGTAGTTGGTCCTCGACCAACTTGACTGCTGCCTGAGGAAAACGCGCAGAGCCTCGTCTTCTGCCGCATCCCGGGAAGCAGGATGCGGCGTCCTTCCGGCCTGACTGGCCAGATCTCCCGCCGAATTTTCATTGTTGTCGAATGCACGCGATGCGCCATCGCGCGCGTGCGTTCGTGTTGCGCGCAGCATCCGCTGCGTGCGCCTTCCGTTCGCGTGCCGTCCGGCCGCGCGCCTTCGTGCGTGCGTCGCTGTCGATCGCCCGCGCCGATTATTCGCAACCGACAGGAGTGCAGATGAACTCAGACGACAGTAGTCGATTACCGCTCGCCGGTGCGACGCTGCGCATCGCCCCTCCGGCCGCACCGCACGCGCCGGCGAGCGTTCCCGCCTTCACCGATCCACAGCCGATCGCGCCTGACGCGACGCGGCGGGGAGCGCTCGTGCGTCGATAACGTCACGGTCGCTCCCCGCCCGCCGCCTCGTGCGCAAGGAGCGACTCATGACGACACGACACAACACCTCGCAAAAGAAACAGCGCGGCTTCATCAAGGCCGGCGGCACCCAGCAGAACGACCCGCGCATCATGCGTGCCGCGCAGGAAGCGGCCCGTCCGCTCGACGACACGCTGAAGTCGCTGAACACCAGCACGCGCGGCCTCACCTACGACCAGGCCGCCGATCGCCTGCAGCACTACGGCCCGAACGAAATCGCGCACGACAAGCCCCCGCACTGGACCCGCCAGTTGCTGCTCTCGTTCCACAACCCGTTCGTCTACGTGCTGCTGGTGCTGGCCGCCATCAGCTTCTTCACCGACGTCTACTTCGCGGCACCCGACGATCGCGACTATGTCGGCATGACAATCCTGCTGACGATGGTCACGATCAGCGCGTTGCTGCGCTTCGTGCAGGAATTCCGTTCGCTGCGCGCGGCCGAGAAGCTGAAGGCGATGGTCCGCACGACCGCCACCGTGCAGCGTGCAATGACCGACACGTCCGAGCCGACACGCCGCGACGTGCCGATGCGCGAAGTGGTGGCCGGCGACATCGTGCACCTGTCGGCCGGCGACATGATCCCGGCGGACGTGCGCCTGCTCGCGTCACGCGACCTGTTCATCAGCCAGGCCGTGCTGACCGGCGAAGCGCTGCCGGTCGAGAAATACGACACGCTCGGCGCGGTCGCCGGCAAGTCCGCCAGCACGCGTGCGGCGGGTGCCGCGACCGATGCATCGGCATCGCTGCTCGATCTCGAGAACGTCTGCTTCATGGGCACCAACGTCGTCAGCGGCACGGCGACGGCCGTCGTCGTCGCGACCGGCGAGGACACCTACTTCGGCTCGCTCGCGCGCAACGTCGTGAGCCACAAGCGCATCGAGACGAGCTTCGACCGCGGTGTCTCGAGCGTGAGCTGGCTGCTGATCAAGTTCATGTTCGTGATGGTGCCGATCGTGTTCATGATCAACGGGCTGACCAAGGGCGACTGGCTGAGCGCGCTCACGTTCGCCCTCGCGGTGGCCGTGGGCCTCACGCCCGAGATGCTGCCGATGATCGTCAGCGCGAACCTCGCGCGCGGCGCGGTGGCGATGGCGCGCCGCAAGGTCGTCGTCAAGCGGCTGAACTCGGTGCAGAACTTCGGCGCGATGGACGTGCTGTGCACCGACAAGACCGGCACGCTCACGCAGGACAAGATCATCCTCGAACATCACCTCGACCTGTCGGGCTACAAGGACGAAGAAATCCTGCGGCTCGGCTGGCTGAACAGCTTCCACCAGAGCGGCCAGAAGAACCTGATCGACATCGCGGTCGTCGCGCGTGCCGACGAGATCGGCGAGCGCGTGAAGCCGCAGGGCTACAAGAAGATCGACGAACTGCCGTTCGACTTCGTGCGCCGCCGCCTGTCGGTCGTCGTCGAGGACACGCGCGGCACGCACCTGCTGATCTGCAAGGGCGCGGTCGAGGAAATGCTGGCCGTCTCCACGCACGTGCAGGATGAGGACGGCGTGCGCCCGCTCGACTTCGTCGCGCGCAAGCGGCTGCTCGAACAGGCCAGCGCGTACAACGAGGACGGCTTCCGCGTGCTCGTGCTCGCGACGCGCACGATCCCGCGCGGCGACGAGCGCCAGCAGTACCGCACCGCCGACGAACACGATCTCGTCGTGCGCGGCTTCCTGACCTTCCTCGATCCGCCGAAGGAATCGGCCGCGCCGGCGCTCGCCGCGCTGCGCGAAAACGGCGTCGCGGTGAAGGTGCTGACGGGCGACAACCCGATCGTCACGATGAAGGTGTGCCGCCAGGTCGGCCTCGAACCCGGCAAGCCGATCCTCGGCGCGGAAATCGAAGCGCTCGACGATGCGACGCTCGCGGAAGTCGTCGAACGCACGACCGTGTTCGCGAAGCTGACGCCGCTGCAGAAGGCGCGCATCGTCAAGGCGCTGCAGGCCAACGGCCACACGGTCGGCTTCCTCGGCGACGGCATCAACGATGCGCCCGCGCTGCGCGACGCCGACGTCGGCATCTCGGTCGACAGCGGCGCCGACATCGCGAAGGAAACCGCCGACATCATCCTGCTCGAAAAGAGCCTGATGGTGCTCGAGGAAGGCGTGATCAAGGGCCGCGAGACGTTCGGCAACATCCTGAAGTACCTGAACATGACCGCGAGCTCGAACTTCGGCAACGTGTTCTCGGTGCTCGTCGCCAGTGCGTTCCTGCCGTGGGAGCCGATGCTCGCGACGCAGCTGCTCGTGCTGAACCTGATCTACGACACGTCGCAGATGCTGCTGCCGTGGGACAAGATGGATCCCGAGTTCCTGAAGAAGCCGCGCAAGTGGGAAGCCGGCAACATCAGCCGCTTCATGCTGTGGGTCGGGCCGACGTCGTCGGTGTTCGACATCACGACCTACATCCTGATGTGGACCGTGTTCGGCGCGGGTGCGATGTATCACCTGAACGGCGGCACCGGCGGCCAGATCGTGATGAACTCGGGCTGGTTCATCGAGAGCCTGGTATCGCAGACGCTCGTCGTGCACCTGCTGCGCACGCAGAAGATTCCGTTCCTGCAGAGCACGGCCGCACTGCCGGTGCTGCTGTCGACGTTCACCGCGATCGCGATCGGCTGCTGGCTGCCGTTCTCGCCGTTCGCGGAGTCCCTCGGCTTCATGCACCTGCCGGGCACCTTCTGGCTGTGGCTCGCTGCAACGATGGTCGGCTACATCCTCCTCGCGCAGATCGTCAAGACGATCTACGTGCGCCGCTACAAGCAGTGGTTCTGAGCTTCCCCGCTTGAAGGCGTCGTGCCGGCCCGCGCCACCCGCGCGGGCCGGCAGGCTCGCCACGCACGACAGGTGATCCCATGAAAAGAATGCTTCCGCTCGCAGCCGCGAGCGCCCTCCTCGCACCGTTTGACGCCCTCGCCACCCATCCGCTCGTCAGCGACGACACGGGCACGCAGGGCAACGCAAACTGGCAGTTCGAGTTCAACGCCGAGGAAACCTCGAAACAGGAAGAAAACGGCCGCCACCAGCTGTGGAACGCGACGCTCACGCGCGGGTTCGGCGAGCACGCCGATCTCTACGTGAACGTGCCGTACACGCATCTGCAGACACGCACCGACGAGAACGGCGCCGGGGTCGGCGATGTCGAGATCGGCATGAAATGGCGGTTCGTCGAACGCGGTCCGCTGTCGATCGCGCTGAAGCCGAAACTGACGACGCCGACCGGCAACGATCGGCGCGGGCTCGGCACCGGCCGCGTGGGTGCCGGCGCAACGCTGCTCGCGCAGCTCGACGTCGCGCGGTTTTCGTTCCTCGCGAATGCGGGAATGACGGTCCAGTCGAATCGCCAGGGCGACCGGACGTCGATCTGGGCCGTATCGGGCGCGGCGATCTACAAGGCGACCGACACGCTGCAGATCGTGGCCGACATCGGCACGTCGCGCAACACGGCAAGCGGCGCCGGCACAAATCCCGCATTCGTGATCGCGGGCGCGATCTATTCGCCGAAGCCGTGGCTCGATCTCGACATCGGCTACCGGCGCGGGCTGAACGACCAGACCTACGATCATTCGGTGATGGGCGGCGTGACGGTGCGGTGGTAACGCATCGACGCCGCATGTCGAACCGCAACACGACGGGCCGCTTCGCGCGGCCCGTTTTTCATTGCGCGTCGTTCGCGCCGAACAGTTGCGCGCACACCGCGCGCCCTTCGTCGGTCAGCGCGGCGCTGCCGGTGCCGTCCTCGTTCAGTGTCGTCGCGCTCAGGCCAGCGGCGTCGAGCTGCGTCAGTACGCGGCGCAGCGTGCTCATCGGCAATTGCGTGCGCTTCGCGATCTTCGGCAGCGACCAGGTCTTGCCGGCCGGATCGCTCGCGGCATCGTTCAGCGTCGCGAGCGTCGCAACGAGTGCGGGATCGAGCGGGGAGTCGTCGGATTCTGAAGTCATGGGTTACGGTCGGTGAGCGAGACACTGGGGCTTTTGTTCGGCGTCCGGCACGCGATCGGGCGACCGCCGCCGGCCGAGGACACTATACCGCTTCGTCCATCATGCATTCTTGATCGCGGCACGCATGAACGACACGAAGCGCGTGGTGACGGGATCGTCGCGGTCCGATAGCCATGCGAGCCCGACGCGCCACTTCGCGTCCTTGCCGTCGAGCGGCAACACCGTCGCATCGCGCAGCAGATATTGCGCACGCGACGGAATGAACGCGACGCCCGCACCGGCCGCGACCGACGCGAGCACCGACTGCACGTCTTCGGCCTGCTGCGTCACGTGCGGCACGAAGCGGCGCTCGACGCACCACCGGTCGACCTGCGCGGCCAACCCCTGCCCGCGTGCGCGCTGCAACGCGATGAAGCCAATCTCGTTGAGTGTGCCGAGATCGGCCGGCACGCGCTTCAGGCCGAGATGCGGCGGCACCGCCAGCGCCAGCGCCTCGTCGATCACCTTGAACGACGACAGTCCTTCGTCCGACGGCAGGCGCAGGAACCCGGCATCGAGCTTGCCCGCGCGCAACCGGCGCGTCTGCTCCGCGGACGACAGGTCGCTCAGCGTGACGGCAATGCCGGGATTCCGGCTGCGAAACTCCGCGACGAGCTTCGGGACGAGCGTCAGCACCGACAGGCAGATGCCCAGCCGCAAATGGCCGCGTTGCCCGCTCGACAGCTCGCGCGCGCGGACGAGGATCTCGTCGGCATCGCGTACGAGCGCCTGCGCGTCGGGCAGGAAGCGCTCGCCGAACGGCGTCAGCTCCGCACCGTGCCGGCCGCGCTCGAACAGCTTGCCGCCGAGGCTCGACTCGAGCGCGCCGATCTGCTTGCTCAGTGCCGGCTGGCTCATGTGCAGCGCGTCGGCCGCGCGGCTGAAATGGCACAGCTCGGTAACGGTCAGGAACGTTCTCAGCAGTTTCAATTCCATTCTTAAAAGGAATCGTAACGATCAAAACATTCATTTTACCGATCGAATGCGATGACGTTCAATACGGACATGCCCTTTCAGGAATCGATCGTCATGTCTGTTGATCTCGTCTATGAATGTCCGCCCGACGACACTTCGTGTGCACCGGCCGCCATCGGCGAGTGCGCCGCAATTGCCGACCCGAGCGCGCCGAAGCGTCGTGCCGAACGTACCGAACGCGCTGACGGCCGAGGCCGCCGCTTTCGTTTCGGCGATGCGGTGGACGCGATGAGCGCGATGAACGACGCGCCACCGCGCCCCGTGACCGGCTCGATCGCGATCAGCTTCGCGGTGGTGTCGCGGCGCAACTGGCCGCGTTGAATGGCGTGCGGCACCCGTGCATGCTTGCCATGCCTGCCCTCGCCATCGCGACATCAAACGCTGCATTCACCCGAGCGCCAGGTCGGCGATATCGATGCGATAGATGTTGCCGTCCGTACCGACCGCATGAAGCACGCGACCGCGGCCAGTCATTCGAGCGATGTCGACCGGTACGGAACCATCGCCCTGCAAGCGATACGTGCGCACCAGTCGAGCTTCGCCACCGCCATCGATACGCACCAGGTACAACATGTCACGGTCCTGATACGAGCCGCAGAGCAGTGCCACGTATCCGTCGGGCCGCGTCACATCCTCCATGACCGCGAACGCATGGCTGCCGCTAACCGGCATCCGCGATGACCAGACGGTTTGCCGGTCACGCACGCGGGTCAGCGCGAATGTGTTGTAGTAGTAGATCCACGCGTCCCGATCGTCCGGAACATTGAGCGCATAACAGCAGTCGATCGGCCCGAACCCCGGCGACGGAGCAAACGCATAGCGCTGCTCGCCGGCCCGGCTCCACGCGATCAACCCTGGCGCACCGACCGGCGAATCCCAGCCCAGATTGCCGTACACGCCCTCGTCGAAATAGGACGTCCAGATTTCCCCCGCAGCCGTGGACTGCACGGCCTCGATGCCGTCGCCCAGCAGGATTGCGCCGTACGGCGTGCCGTCGCGTCGATAGAAGCGGCCATTCAGGTCGAAATCGTCGTCGCCGCGGCGGACGGACCGGCAGCACACCAGCAGCAGATCGTCGCCGACAGGCTGGATGTCGTGGATATTGAACGGCTCCTTGTCGATCATGCAGTCCAGGCGAACCTCGCCGCCCTGCCAGGCCATCACGCGATACCGGTGCGACGTTGACGGCACCGTTTTCGGAAAAGACGCACCGTTCGATAGCGTCCGGTCATCGAGCGGCTCCAGCGCAAACGCCATGTACAGTGCGTCGTCCGGTCCGACGTTGAAGGCAACCAGTTCACCCGTCGCGGACAGGCTGTCGATCGATACGCAAGACTGCACGGGCAACGCGTGCGGGCGGCTGGACATGGGCGCTCCTGGAAATGATCTCGACATCTTGCCGGCTGTTCCATCATTTGTCAGGCAGGCGCGACATATCGACGCGAATCGCCATGCAAAGCGGCGTCGACCTGCTGACAGTGCCTCCGAAACGCACCGAATCGCGCATCTTTTCCCGCCTTCAATCGTCATCGCCCCGCGATCGACCGTATAATTTTCCGCATCCCGCTGACCACCCATACATTCCACGCAGCCTCACCGCGCGTGAAAAGGAGACTTTCGCTTGACCGGCCTCATCGCGCGCCTGCCATTCGCCCGGACCACCCTGCTCGTCGCCCTGTCGATGCTGATGCTCGCCTTCTCGGCGAATGCATCGTCCACGCCACGCAACCCGCCGCCGCGCGCCGCGCACGCTCATGCGCCGGCGAAGGCCGTCAAGAAAGCCGTCAAGAAGAAGCCGGCCCAGCGCAACAAGAAGGCCGTCAAGCATCGTCGCCCGCGCGTGAAGCACCAGGCGGTCAAGCGTCACGCAGCACCGGCCCCGCAGCAGCGCCGCGCCAAGCGCACGACCGCCGTGCGCCCGCGCCCGGCCGACAAGCCGCGCCTGATGGCGAGCTGCGGCTACAGCCCGCGTGCGGTCAATTCCCTCCATTCACGCGCGGCCTACGTGCTCGACGTCGATTCCGGCACGCCGCTGCTGGCGCGCAACGCACGCACGGTGCGGCCGATCGCGTCGATCTCGAAGCTGATGACGGCCGTCGTCGCACGCGACGCCGACCGTCCGCTGAACGGCGTGCTGCGCGTCACCGCGCACGACCGCGACACGATCAAGTTCACCGGGTCGCGCCTGCAGGTCGGCTCGGAACTGTCGCGCCGCGAGATGTTCCATATCGCGCTGATGTCGTCGGAAAACCGCGCGGCCGCCGCGCTGAGCCGCGACTATCCGGGCGGGCGCGCCGCGTTCGTCAACGCGATGAATCGCGAAGCGCGCCGGCTCGGCATGCGCCATACACACTTCCGCGAGCCGACCGGCCTGTCGCCGCACAACGTGTCGACGGCAGAGGATCTCGCGAAGCTCGTCGGCGCGGCGGCGCAGGATCCGCTGATCCGCTATTTCTCGACGGATACGTCGACCACCGTGCGCCCCGGCGACGGCGAGCTGCTGTATGTGAATTCCGACCCGCTCGTCCGCTACCGCCGCCTGCCGATCCGGCTGCAGAAGACCGGCTTCATCAACGAGTCGGGGCACGGCGTCGTGATGCGCATGCGTGTGAAGGGCCGCCGCGAAACGGTCGTGCTGCTCGGCGCACCGACGCGCGCGGGCGTCTCGAGCGATGCCATCAAGATCCACCGCTGGCTGTCCTGCTCGATCCAGTAAGCGCGCACGGGCGGCCGGCGCGTTCATCGACGGGAGCGATGCCATGCAGGACGAATACCGCTTCAACGCATTCGGACGGCGGCTGGCCGTCGTCCGCAACAACGGCCGCTGGGCCGTGTTCGATCTCGGCACCGAAGGCAAGCGGCGCCCGGCCGACCTGCACATTCCGTCCGCGCTCGCCGCTGACGAACTCGCGCAATACCTCGGCGACCTGCTGCACGAGGACGCGACCCCGAGATACAGCGAAGTCGTCCCGGTCCCGCTCCGCGGCGCGTAACCACCCTCCTGCCGCACTCCGGCCCGGCGGACAATTCGACAGTTAAACTTGCAAGTTTAACTGTCGTGTCCTATGATCCGCCGCATGAACCCGCCACGCAAACCCGGCGTTTCTGCCGACATCGTCGCCGCCGACCTGACCCTTGCAGTCGGCCAGTTGATCCGCCGGCTCCGCTCCGAGATCGAATCCGGCGGGCTCGGCATGTCCCAGACAAGCGCGCTCGCGCGACTCGAACGGCACGGGCCGATGACGACCGCCGACCTCGCGCGCGCTGAAGCGATGAAGCCGCAGTCGATGAAGGCGACGCTCGCGAGCCTCGAGGAAGACGGTCTCGTCGAGCGCGAACCGCATCCGACCGACGGCCGCCAGATCCTGTTCCGGCTGACCGCGGCCGGCCTCGACGCCCGGCTCAAGCGCAACGCCGCGAAACACCAGTGGCTCGGCGCCGCGATCGCGCAGCTCGATCCCGACGACATCGACACGCTCGCCGCCGCGATCCCGCTGATCCGCCGCATCGGCGAGCAATGAATCCGGCCGGCGCGCGCCACGGCATTCGCGCGCACGGCTTTCTTCGTCCCTTTCACGGAGTCCCATCATGAGCGCAACCCGTCTCGACACGAACACCGCACTCGTCGTCATCGACCTGCAGAAAGGCATCGTCGCCCTCCCCACCGCGCACCCGGTCGAACCGGTGATCGCGCACACCCGCACGCTGCTCGACGCATTCCGCAGCCGCGGCCTGCCGGTCGTGCTCGTCAACGTCGCGGGCGGCGCACCGGGCCGCACGCAGCAGCAGGTGCGCCTGGACGCCCTTCCCGCCGACTGGGCCGAACTCGTGCCCGAACTGAACCGGCAGCCGGGCGATCACGTCGTGACGAAAAAGACCTGGGGCGCCTTCACCGGCACCGACCTCGACGCGCACCTGAAGGCGGCCGGCGTCACGCAGATCGTGCTGACCGGCATCGCGACGAGCATCGGCGTCGAATCGACCGCACGGCAGGCGCATGAACTCGGCTACAACGTCACGCTCGCCATCGATGCGATGACCGACCTCAACGCGGACGCGCATGTGAACAGCGTCGAGCGACTGTTCCCGCGCCTCGGCGAGACGGGCACGACGCAGGACATCGTCGCGCTGCTCGACCGGCGCGGCGAGTGAGCGACCAACACGCTCGGCCGACGCAGGACCACGCGGCCGGCCGGCCCGATCCGTCGATCTGGAAGGTCAGCGCGGTCGCAGTGCTCGGCTCGCTGCTGTCGCAGCTTGACGCGACGATCGTCAACGTGTCGCTGTCAAGCCTCGCGACCGACCTGCACGCGAGCCTCGCGACGATCCAGTGGGTGACGAGCGGCTACCTGCTCGCGCTCACGCTGGTGCTGCCGCTGAACGGCTGGCTCGTCGACCGGATCGGCGCGAAGGCGCTGTATCTGTGGTGCTTCTCGGCGTTCACGCTCACGTCGGCGCTGTGCGGGCTTGCTTGGTCCGCGCCATCGCTGATCGCGTTCCGCGTGCTGCAAGGCGTGAGCGGCGGGCTGCTCGCGCCGATGGCGCAGATGATGATCGCGCGCGTCGCCGGCCAGCAGATGGCACGCGTGATCGGCTACGCGGCCGTGCCCGTGCTGCTCGCGCCGATCCTCGGCCCGGTCGTTGCGGGCGCGATCCTGCAGCACACGTCGTGGCGCTGGCTGTTTCTCGTGAACCTGCCCGTCGGCGTATTGGCACTCGCGCTGGCCGTGCGGTTCCTGCCCGGCGACCGCGACGACACGCAGCCGCGCGAACTCGACTGGGTCGGCCTGGCGCTGCTGTCACCGGGGCTCGTGCTGTTCCTGTACGGCATCGAGCGGATCAACGAAGCGCTCGGCATCGCGGCGATCGTCACGGCCGCGCTGTTGCTCGTGGCGTTCCTGCGCGTCGAAACGCGCAAGGGCGACCACGCGCTGATCGACCTGGCGCTGTTTCGCGGCAAGGTGTTCGGCGCGGCCGCGTCGACGCAGTTCCTGTCGAACGGCGCGCTGTTCGCGGGCCAGATGCTGATTCCGGTGTTCCTGATCCAGGCGTGCGGCCGCACGCCCGGCGAGATGGGCTGGCTGCTCGCGCCGATGGGGCTCGGCATGCTCGTCACCTACCCGTCGATGGGCGCGCTGACGAGCCGGTTCGGCGTGCGCCGGCTGGCCGCCGCCGGCGCGTTGCTCGCGCTGTTCGCGACGCTGCCGTTCGTGTTCCTCGCGCTGACCGGCTACGACCCATACCTGCTCGTGCCGGCGCTGTTCCTGCGCGGCATGGGCCAGAGCGCGATCGGCGCACCGTCGATCTCCGCCGCGTATGCGTCGGTCGAGCGCCGCAACCTGCCGATGGCGACCACCTCGCTCAATATCGTGCAACGTCTCGGCGGCCCGACGTTCACGACGGTCTGCACGCTGTTCCTCGCTTGGCGGCTGCAGGCCGAATCGGTGACGAGCGGCGGCACGCAGGCCAGCGCGTACGCGTGGGCCTTCGGCCTGCTTTGCGTGCTGCACGCGGCGAGCTTCGTCACGACGCTGCGGCTGCCGTTGTGGTCGGCCGGTGCAGGCGGGAAACCTGCCGGCGCCGCGCGCGCCGGTTCGCGCTGACCACGGCCGCTGCGCCGCGCTATGTCGCGCCATGTCGCGCTATGTCGCGCTATGTCGCGCTATGTCGCGCCATGCCGCGCTGCGCGCGCAGCGGCGCTACGGCAGCCACATCGGCACGATCGACACCACGAGCAGCACACCGAGCCCGGCATTGAGCCAGCGCCACTGCCGCTCCGTACGCAACACGCGCGCGAACAGCAACCCGGCGAAACACCATAGCGACAGCGACGCCATCGCGGCCACGCCGAACGCCAGTCCAAGCAAGACGCCGAGCCGTGCCGGACCGGAGGCGAGCGCGGCGAACGACGCGGCCGCACCGAGCGTCATCGCCCAGCCTTTCGGGTTGTGCCAGAGCATCCAGACGCCGCTGACGAACCCCTGCGGCCGATGCACCGCGGCATCGAGCCGCGGCTTGCCGCCGCGCCCGATGCGCACGGCCAGCCACACGAGGTACACCGAACCGAGCGCCTTCATCGCGAGTTGCAACGCGGGCAGCGCAAGCAGCACGCCGCCGAGCCCGGCCGCGGCAGCGGCGGCCATCGACGCCAGGCCGGCCGCGATGCCCGCCATCAGCGGCAGCGAACGCCGATAGCCGAAATGCGCGCCCGAGGCGGTCGCGAGCGTCGTCGCGCCGCCCGGCGTCACGGTGGACACGATCACGAACAGCATCAGCGGCAGGTAGTCGCGGAACGGCACGGAAGCTCCCGGTTGTCGTCGTCGAAGCTCCGTTTTACCCGCGCCCCTTCCATTACGACAGCGAAAGCTTTTTATGCCTGCCATTAGCGATCATAATGCGTCGCATGGTACGCAATCTCGACATCGCGCTGCTGCGCGCCTTCGTCACCGTCGCCGAGCATCGCAGCATGACGGCGGCCAGCCGCGCGCTGCACCTGACGCAAGGCGCGATCAGCCAGCAGGTCGCACGGCTCGAAACGCTGTCCGGCCCGCTGTTCGTCCGCGAGCACCGCAACCTGCTGCTCACGGCGGACGGCGAGCGGCTGCTCGGGCAGGCGCGCCGGCTGCTCGCCGTGCACGATGCGCTGCTGACCGACATGACGGCCGGCGCAGTGGAAGGGGCCGTGCGCGTCGGTGCGCCGCAGGATCTCGTGTCCTCCTGCCTCGCACCGATCCTGAAAGGCTATGCGCAAGCGCATCCGCAGGTCGCGCTCACGCTCGTGTGCGCGGCATCGCCGGAGCTGCGCCGGGGGCTCGCGCAGGGCGAACTCGACGTCGCACTGATCGAGGCGCCGGTCGGGCCGTCGCGCGGCGAGTGCATCGCCGTCGACCGCCTGGTCTGGGTCGGTGCGAAAGGCGGCACCGCGTACCGGAATACGCCGCTGCCCGTGTCGATGGTCGCGCAGACTTGCGCGTTCCGCCCGACGGTACTCGACGCGCTGCGCGGCTGCGATCGCGCGTGGCGCACCGTGTTCGAGAACGGCAGCATCGATGCGACGGCCGCGACCGTGCGCTCCGATCTCGCCGTGACCGCCTGGCTCGCGTCGACCGTGCCGGCCGACCTCGACATCCTGCCAGCCGGCAGCGGCCTGCCCGCACTGCCGAACTTCGCGATCAACCTGCATCTGCCGCGCGGCCAGCGCACGCCGGCCGCGACGGAACTCGCCCGCCACCTGCGCAACGGCTTCGCGCGCGTGCGGGCGGCCGCCTAGCGCCGGTTCCCGCTACACGATGCCTGGCTCCTGCGGCGCCGGTGTCGTACCGGCAGCCTCCAGTGCCTGATGCAGCGTCGGGAAAATGCACGACGCGCCGACGATTTCCGTGATCCGGTGGCGATCCATGTCGGCGCGCAGGTAGCGGTTGACGCGCCCGAACAGCACGCCGATCCCGCGTGCCTGCAGCATCTTGACGAGGTCGGCCAGCGTCCGCGCGGCCGAATAATCGATGTCGGTGATCGCGCCCGCATCGACGACGAACCAGCGCGTCGGCATCGGCGCCGCATCGACGAGCTCGGTCACTTCGGCGGTGAACAGATGATCGTTCGCGAAGAACAGGTCGGAGCCGAACCGGTAGACGATCAGCCCCGGCGCCGTCATCGCGCCGCGTCGCGCGGGCACCGGCTGCCACCGTCCGTTGCCTTCGACGGGTTCGAGCACCATCGTGTGCGGCTGGTAGCTGTGGCGCACGTGCCGCATCAGCGACAACGCGACCGCCAGCAGGATGCCGTGCTCGACGCCGACCGTCACGACGGCCAGCGCCGTCACCAGCGCGAGCGTGAACTCACCGGGGCTTTCCTTGCGGATCGCGGCGAGGCTGCGCACGTTGATCAGCCCGAGCGCGATCGTGAACACGATGCCGGCCAGCACCGCATGCGGCAGGTACTGCAGATAGGTACTGAAGAACAGCAGGACCACCGCCACCACGGCCGCGAACGCGAGGTGCCCGATCTGGCTGCGCACGCCCGCGCCGTCGGCCATCGCCGTCTGCGTCGGGCTGCCGTTGACGACGAACGCGCCGCCCACCGCCGCCGCCGCGTTCGCGGCCGCGAGGCCGAGGATGTCGGCGTTGGTATCGACCTCCTCGTCGTACTGCTGCGCGAACACGCGTGCGGCGGCCGCACTCTGCGCAATGATCATCACGAAACACGACGCGGCGACCGGCACGAGATCGAGGAACTGCTGCCACGTGACGGACGGCCAGCGCAGCGGCGGCAGCCCGCCGGCGACCGGCCCGAGCACCGCGATGCCGTGCGCGGCGAAGCCGAACGCGGAGCTGGCCGCGATGCTGCCCGCGACCGCGATCATCGGCATCGGCACGCGTGGCAGGAACCGCTTGCACGCGAGAATCGCGACGACGACGAGCGCCGCGAGCGCGAACGTCGGCCGGTTCGTGTGGACGAGATGCGTGACGACGTAGTCGAGCTGCGCCAGGCTGCGCGACGCCGGGTACGGCACGGCCAGCCCGAGCATGTCGCCGAGCATCGCGATCGACACCTGTACGCCGACACCGGCGAGAAAGCCGACCAGCACCGTGCGCGACAGGAAATCGGCAAGAAAACCCAGCTTGAAGATGCGCGCGAGCAGCAGCATCGCGGCCGTCAGCAGCGCGACCATGCCGGCCAGCGCCACGTACTCGGCGCTGCCGGCCGGGGCCATCGACGACAGCCGGCTCGCGAAAATCGTCGCGGTCGCGGAGTCGGCGGCCACCACCAGATGCCGCGACGCGCCGAAGCACGCGAACGCGATGAGCGGCAGGAACACCGTGTAGAGGCCCGTGACGGCCGGCATGCCGGCGATGCGTGCATAGCCGAGCACCTGCGGGATGTCCATCGACGCGAGCGACATGCCCGCGAAGATGTCGCGGATCGCCCCGCCACGACGGATCGGGAGGATGCCTTTCAGCAGCCGCACGCCTGACGCGCGGCTTTCGTTGGAATCTTGCATGCGTGGAATGCGTGAATACGGGGTGACGGGGTTCGCAAAAGCGTTCGCGCATCGTGCCCCGGGCAGGCATCGCATGGCAAGTGCACGAAGGCGGTGCGTGTCGCTCACCGTCGGCGCCGGGCCGCACGCAACGACGAACGGCCCACCGACGATCCATGCGACGCCCGCATGATTGCATGGATCGCCGTTCACGCGCATTGAAGCGCGAAGGCCCGCCATAGCGGGGCCGAGCCGATCCCGTGCCGGTGTGCAACGCATCCGGCCGCACGCGCATGCGGCGGCTTGCGGTGACGCGCTTTCGTCACTCGCCCTCACCCGATTACAGAGGAGACCTGCGCAATGGTGAGGAAGTTCGGGAGCCGCGCACCCCGCATTCCCGGCAACGTACACGGAACCCGATGGCACAATCACGGTCCCTTTCATGTGCCCTTCACCGGGCGCGCGCCGCGCCGCGGCGCCGATTCAACGCACGAGAAGGCCCCTGTTTGCCCCTATGACCCTGAACGAATCCTGGTTTGCGCCGCTCGTCGGCATCCTCATCCTGCTCGCCGCCGCCGGCGCGATCACCGCCGTCGTCCATTTCCTGCTGTTCCGCGTGGTCGCGCGGCTCGCACGGCTTTCCGCCACGCGCGTCGACGACGCGCTGTTCGAGTTCGGCGCGTTCAAATGGCTGAACCGCATCGTCCCGTTCGTCGTGATCAAGCTCGGGCTCGGCGCGGTGCCCGGCATCCCCGAGACGGCCGCCGAGGCCGCCGACAAGGTGCTGTTCGCGCTGATCGTGTTCCTCGTGACGATGACGGTCAGCGCGACGCTGTCCGCACTCGAACACACGCATCGCACGTACCAGCGCGACCAACACGACCAGCCGCACCTGTCGCTGAAAGGCGCGATGCAGCTCGTCAAGCTCGTGATGTTCATCACGGCCGCGCTGGTCGTGATCGGCGACGCGACCGGCAAGCAGATCGGCCTGCTGCTGTCCGGCATCGGCGCGATGTCCGCGGTGCTGATGCTGATCTTCAAGGACACGCTGCTCGGCCTCGTCGCGGGCGTGCAGCTGTCGTCGAACGACATGCTGCGGATCGGCGACTGGATCACGATGCCGTCGGCCGGCGCGGACGGCACCGTGATCGACATCACGCTGAACACCGTCAAGGTCGCGAACTTCGATCACACGATCATCACGGTGCCGACGTGGAAACTGATCACCGAGAGCTACCAGAACTGGCGCGGGATGACCGAAGCGGGCGGGCGCCGCATCAAGCGCGCGCTGTTCGTCGACGCGACGAGCGTGCGCTTTCTCTCAAACGACGAGATCGAACGGCTCGAACGCCTGACGCTGCTGAAGGACTATCTCGAGGACAAGGTCGACGCGATCGAGCAATGGAACGGCACGCTCGGCGCGGCCGGCGACTGCCCGGCGAACCGCCGCCAGCTGACGAACCTCGGTACGTTCCGCGCGTATGTCGCGAACTACCTGAAAGGCCATCCGCGCATCCGCCGCGACATGACCTGCATGGCGCGGCAACTGCCGCTCACGGCCGAAGGCATTCCGCTCGAACTGTACTGCTTCACCGACACGACGACGTGGGTCGACTACGAGGCCATCCAGTCCGACCTGTTCGATCACCTGATCGCGGTGTTGCCGGAATTCGGGCTGCGCGTGTACCAGCACCCGTCGGGCTTCGACATGCGGCAGATGGTCGGCGCCGCGCAAGCCGGGCTGCAGGCGCCGCACGCGGGTTGATGCGCGCGATGGCGGCCGGTGACCGGCCGCCGCTTGCCGCGCGGCCCCCTGCACTCACCGCGCCGCGCACTCCGACGCGAGCCGCCCGAGCACCTTCAATGCATCCTCGATCTGCCGCGACCACGGATAGCTGTAGTTGAGCCGGATGAAATGCCGGTAATCGGTGCTCGCCGAGAACATGTGCCCCGGGCCGACCGTGATCCCTTGAGCGAGCGCCACCGCATACAGCTTCATCGCGTCG
Organism: Burkholderia lata; assembly: GCF_000012945.1. Lineage (NCBI taxonomy): Bacteria > Pseudomonadati > Pseudomonadota > Betaproteobacteria > Burkholderiales > Burkholderiaceae > Burkholderia > Burkholderia lata. Next base: position 1,433,461 of record NC_007511.1, on the reverse strand, counting down.
ACCTGCGGCGGCAGCTCGACCCACAGCACGTACCCGCCCTGCGGCTGCGACAGCCGCGTGCCTTCCGGGAAGAAGCGCCGCACCATCGCGCTCATCAGGCTCGCCTGCTGCGCGTACTGCTTGCGCATGCGCCGCAGATGGAAATCGTAGCCGTCGTATTTCAGGTACTCGGCAATTGCGAGCTGCTCGATTGCAGGCGTCGCAAGCGTGTTCAGGAATTTCAGCTTCTCGACCTGGTCGCGGTAGCGGCCCGGCATCGCCCAGCCGATCCGGTAGCGCGGCGACAGGCTCTTCGTGAACGACGCGCAATGCAGCACGAGCCCGTCGCGGTCGAACGACTTCAGCGCGCTCGGCGTCGTGTCGCCGAAGTGCAGCTCGTGATAGACGTCGCTCTCGATCGCCGGCACGCCGTGCTTCGCCAGCAATTCGACGAGCGCGCGCTTGCGCGCGTCGGGCATCTCGAACCCGAGTGGATTCTGGTAATTCGGCATCACCATGCACGCGGCGATGTGCTCGCGTTCGAGGATCCGTTCGAGCGCATCGAGATCGATGCCGTCGACCGGGTGCGTCGCGACTTCCAGCGCGCGCATGCCCATCCGCTCGATCGCGTGCAGCATCGCGTAGAAGGTCGGCGACTCCACGGCAATCGTGTCGCCCGGCTTCGCGACGGCCTGCAGGCACAGGTTGATCGCCTCGGTCGCGCCGATCGTCACCACGATCTCGCCGGGTTCGACCGCGATCCCGCGCTCCGCATAGCGCCGCGCGATCTGGCGGATCAGCTCCTGGTTGCCGGGCGGCAGATCGTCGATCACGCCCCAGCGCGTGCGGCGGCGGCCGATCGTCTGCGCATAGCGCGCGAGACGCTGCACCGGAAACTGCGACGCGTCGGGATACGGCGAGCCGAGCGGCACCGCGTCGTCGCGCGAGATCGAGCGCAGCGTCGACAGCACGAGCCGGCTCACGTCCACGGCCGACGGCTCGGCGGCCGGCGCCGACATGTGCAGCTCGGCCTCGGCCGGCGCCGACGCGCGCGCGCGGACGAAATAGCCCGATTGCGGCCGGCTTTCGATCAGGCCGCGGCTTTCCAGCACGAGGTACGCGCGCAGCACGGTCGTGACGCTGAGCTGCTGCTGCCGGCTTGCCTGCCGCACCGACGGAATCCGCTCGCCGGGCCGGTACACGCCACGTTCGATCTGCGCCTGGAGATCGTCGGCCAGTTGTTCGTAACGCTTCATGCGCCTTCCTTTCAACTTCCCTTCAACAACACAGTTGCGATCCGCACTGCCTGAATGGCCGCAACTGTACTCTTTTTTGAAGCGAACAGGTGTACACACAGCCGGACCGGGGCCGCGCGTACTCTGCACCCATCGACCCCGACACCCGCTGCATCATGAAAAAGAAATCCGCCACCGCGCGCATCGAACCGTACACCCACCCGGCCGCCGGCTGGGGCGCGCTGAAAGCCGTCACGATCAACCTGATCAAGGAAAAGGTCGCAGGCGGCAACTACCGTACGCTGCTGCGCCAGAACCAGCCGGACGGTTTCGACTGCCCGGGCTGCGCGTGGCCCGACCGCCAGCACGCATCGACGTTCGAATTCTGCGAAAACGGCGTGAAGGCCGTGGCCGCCGAAGCGACGAGCAAGCGCGTGACGCCCGACTTCTTCGCCGCGCACACCGTGACCGAGCTGCTCGAGCAGTCGGACTTCGAACTCGAGCAGCACGGCCGGCTCACCGACCCGATGGTGTATGACGCGCAGACCGACCGCTACGTGCCGATCGCATGGGACGACGCGTTCGAGCTGATCGCGCGCCACCTGCGTGAGCTGCCCGACCCGAACCAGGCCGCGTTCTACACGTCCGGCCGCGCCAGCAACGAAGCGGCGTTCCTGTACCAGCTGCTCGTGCGGCTGTACGGCACGAACAACTTCCCCGACTGCTCGAACATGTGCCACGAGGCGACGAGCCGCGGGCTGCCGGCGTCGGTCGGCGTCGGCAAAGGCACCGTCACGCTCGACGATTTCGAACACGCGGACACGCTGCTGATCTTCGGCCAGAACCCGGCCACCAACCACCCGCGGATGATGGGCGAACTGCGCGAGTGCGCGAAGCGCGGCGCGACGATCGTGTCGATCAACCCGCTGAAGGAACGCGGCCTCGAACGCTTCGCCGATCCGCAAAGCCCGATCGAAATGCTGACGATGTCGGGCACCAAGATCGCGTCGACGTTCATCCAGCCGACGATCGGCGGCGATTTCGCGCTGATCAAGGGGATGGCGAAGCGCGTGCTCGAACTCGACGACGCCGCGCGCGCCGCCGGTGCGCCGCGCGTGCTCGACACCGCGTTCATCGGCGAGCACACGGCCGGCTTCGACGCATTCGCCGACGACCTGCGCAACGAAAGCTGGTCCGCGCTGACGGCCGAAAGCGGCGTGCCGTACGAACAGATCGACAGCCTCGCGCAGCTCTATGCGCGCAGCGAGCGCGTGATCGCGACGTGGGGCATGGGCATCACGCAGCACAAGCATTCGGTCGCGACCGTGCAGATGCTGACGAACCTGATGCTGATGCGCGGCAACATCGGCCGCCCAGGCGCCGGCCTGTGCCCGGTGCGCGGCCACTCGAACGTGCAGGGCAACCGCACGGTCGGCATCGAGGAAAAGCCGTCGCAGGCGTTCCTCGACCGGCTCGGCCACGTGTTCGACTTCGAACCGCCGCGCCACCACGGCCTCGATGTCGTCGAGACGATCGAAGGGATGCTCGAAGGCCACGTGAAGGTGCTGATCGGCCTGGGCGGCAACTTCGCGATGGCGACGCCCGACACGCCGCGCACGTGGGAAGGCATGCGCCGTTGCGACCTCTCCGTGCACATCACGACGAAGTTGAACCGCAGCCACCTGATCCACGGCCGCGACGCGCTGATCCTGCCGACGCTCGGTCGCACCGAGATCGACCTGCAGGACAACGTCGCGCAAGGCGTGACGGTCGAGGATTCGATGAGCATGGTCCACGTGTCGTACGGGATGAACAAGCCGGCGTCGCCGAACCTGATGTCGGAGCCCGCGATCGTCGCGCACATGGGCCATGCGCTGTTCGGCAACGGCAAGATCGACTGGCTGGCCTACAAGGACGACTACGCGAAGATCCGCGACGCGATCGAGGCGACGCTCGACGGCTTCTACGACTACAACACGCGCATCGCGCGGCCGGGCGGCTTCCACCTGCGCGTCGCGTCGCGCGACCGCGAATGGCTCACGCCGACCGGCAAGGCGAACTTCATCGCGCACGCGCTGCCGACCGACACGCCAATCCAGCGTGCCCGCGCGCTGCACGGCGAACGGCTGATGACGCTGATGACGACGCGCTCGCACGATCAGTACAACACGACCGTCTACGGGCTCGACGACCGCTATCGCGGCGTGTTCGGCCAGCGCCGCGTGGTGTTCGCCAACCGTGACGACCTCGCGATGCTCGGCCTGAAGGCCGGCGAATGGGTCGACATGGAAACCGTGTGGCACGACGGCATCGAGCGGCGCGCGGACGGCTTCCTGCTCGTCGAGTACGACATCCCGCGCGGCTGCATCGGCGCGTACTACCCGGAAACGAACCCGCTCGTGCCGCTCGACAGCGTCGGCGACGTATGCAACACGCCGACGTCGAAGTCGATCCCGGTGCTGCTGCATCGCGCGGCCGCGCCGGCGTCGATCGCCGCCTGACGGAGCGCAGCGATGATCGTTCGTCCGCGCGAGCATTGGCTGCGGATGCTGCTCGTCTGGAACGGCTCGGTGTTGCCGACCATCCTGCCGCAGCTCGTGCTGACGCTCGCGATCAGCCTCGTGGCGGTATGGGGTGGCGGCCGCGTGCTCGGCGAGAAGGTGCCGCTGAACCCGACGCCGTTCACGCTGATCGGCCTCACGCTCGCGATCTTCGCGGGGTTTCGCAATAACGCGAGCTACGAACGCTACCGCGAGGGGCGGCAACTGTGGGGCGGGGTTCTGACCGCCACGCGCACGCTGGTGTCGCAGGCGCTCTGCTACGGTGCGATCGATCGTGACGATGCCTCGCGGCGCGTGTTCGTGCGCAAAGTCGTCGCGTTCGTCTATGCGCTCAAGCATCAACTGCGCGGCACGGATCCGGCCGCGGACCTGCGCGGGCTGCTCGACGGCGCCACCTATGCGCGCGTCGCCGCTTCGCGGTTCCGCCCGGTCGTCATCGTGCACGAACTGCGCGAAGCGTTCGCCGCACGCGCCGATGCGGGCCACCTCTCCGACACGCGGCTCTGGATGCTCGACGCGCGCCTCGACGATCTCGTGTCGATGGTGAGCGGCTGCGAACGGATCGCGTCGACGCCGATCCCGTTCTCGTACGACGTGCTGCTGCACCGGACCATCTACGCGTACTGCGTGCTGCTGCCGTTCGGCCTCGTCGATTCGATCGGCGCGGCGACGCCGTTCGTTACCGTGTTCGTCGCCTATACGCTGATCGCGCTCGACGCGATCGCGCATGCAATCGCCGAGCCGTTCGGCGACGGGCCGAACCATCTCGCCCTCGATGCGATGACGCGCCAGATCGAGCGCACGCTGCTCGAACTGAACCGCGAGCCGCTGCCGGCGGAAGTGACGCCGGGCAAGGCCTATCGGCTCAGTTGACGCACTGCCCGCCGCACACGCGCGTCGGGCACGCCGTCAATCCTGGCGGCCTCGCAGGAAGCCATCGTGCGCGGCCGCCGTCTCCGCGATCGTTCTCAACAACACCGCACCGCGCAGCAGCGCGCGGCCGTCGTCGCTATCGACTTCGGTCACGCGCCGCAGCAGCACGCGGGCTGCCGCGTTGCTGGCGCGCTCCAGCCGCGCAAAATCCGCGTGCCCGACCCGCCCTCGCACCAACGCGACCGCACGCCGCGCCGCCGGCTCGCGTGCCGCCAGGTCGGCCAGCGCCAGCAGGCTGTCGCCGATCGTCCAGGCCGCGAGCAGATCGCTCAGGTCGCGCTCGATCAGGTCAGGCGGCAGACGGCCCGCGAAACCGAGTTCACGCCCGAGACGGTCGGCCGTACGGCTCAGCCACGCACTCGCCCGCCACGCCCGCGGGTTGCGTGCGATGCGCGCCAGGTCGTCGCGCACCGCGCGATGCAGGCGCCGCCGGCTCGTGCCGGGATCGCCGGGAAATACGAGTGAGAACACCAGCGCCCCGAACGCGATGCCCAGCAGCGTGGCAAGCGCCGAATTGAGAAAGGCGGCGTCGCCGATGCGCGCCGTATTGTCCGGCGACGTGAAATTCCAGAAGAAGATCGAGAAACCGCTGCCGATGCCGGCCGTGCGCGGATTGCGCATCGCGATACCCGTGCCGATCATGAACACGCCGAGGATGTACGCAAGCATCTCGAAGCCCGACACCGCCGGCAGCAGCACGAAATTGCAGAGCGCGCCCGCGACCGCCGCGCAGGCCGCCCCTTTCAGGAAGCCGACGGTGGCGCCGACCGAGTTCGGGCGCGTCGAGAACAGCGCGCAGACCACGCCCGTGATCGCGACGAACCCGGCGCCCGACGGCCATGCGGTGACGATCCAGAGCGCCGACGCGACCAGCACCGCGATGAACGCGCGAATCCCGTTGTGCCACGCGAGTACCGGATCGTGGTGGAACGCATAGCGCACGCGCGATGCCGGCGGATTCGGCCGGTCCAGCTGCGCCTTGCCAGCATAGGCGGCGTCGAACCCGGCAAGCAGTGCCGCCAGCCGGTCGAGCGTGAGCAGGCGCGACGGGTCCGAGCCGGCCGGCTCCGCGGCCTCGGCACGCACCGCGTCGTCCACACGCGCACGCAATGCGGTCAGCGCGGGCCCCGCTTCGCCCGACGCGGCCACGCCGTCGAGCACCTGTGCGGCATCGGCGACCAGCGGGTCCGGCGTGCCGCCGCTGCGCGCCGCGTGTTCGTGCAGCGCCTGCCCCGCGGCCTGCGCGGACAGCACGCCCAGCACCGCCGCGCGCAGATGGCCGATCGCGTTGCGCACCGGCGGTGCGCCGGCAGCCGCATACTCGGCCGCCGTGTCGAGTTCAAGTGCATCCGCGAACAGCCGGTGCACGGCCGCGCCGTTCGACTCGCGGCGCAGCGCGCCCGCACCGACGGCCACCGCGCGGTCGAGATAGCGCGCGAGCCGCGTGCGGACATCGGCCAGCGGCGAACCGGGCGCGAACACCGTCTCGAACGCCGCGCCGCACAGGATGCCGACCACCACGTACAGGAATCGCGCGGTCGCGATGTCGAATGCGTGCAACGGCGCGGAAACGGCGTCCATCGCGATGATCGCCGCCGTATAGCCCGCGAGCACCGCCGCATACGCGCGGAAATTGCGCAGGAAGGTCGCGACGCCCGCGCACAGGCCGATCCACGCGGCGAGCGCCGGCAGGAACAGCTCGGGCGTCTGCGCGAACGCCCCGGTCAGCACGAGCGCGACGGCCGCGCCGACCGCGGTGCCGAGAATCCGGTACTGGCTCTTCGACAAACCCATCCCGCGGCTGCCCTGCGCAACGATCCACACCGTCGACGCGGCCCATTTCGGGTCGTCGAGATTCATCCGGAAGGCGATGTAGAGCGCGAGCAGCGACGCCGCCGTGTTGCGCAATGCGAAGCCGAGGGCGCCGGGCGGCAGCGTGGGCCGGGCATCGCGCAGCGCGGTGCGCACGGCCGCGAGCGGCGGCAGAGGGGGTAACGCGAATTTCATGCGGCGAGCATACGGGGGCGCGCCGTCGCTACTAAGAGGCTCAGACAGGATGCGTTATTGCACCGGGCAGGATAATCGCCGCCGCACGAAGCGATTCGGCTGGCGAAGGTAAGATGCGCGCAGGTCGAACACTGAAGCACACCGTATGGACTTCGAAAGCATCCGGATATTCCTGCGCGTGGTGGAGCGCGGCAACTTCACCGCCGCCGCCACGCACCTCGACATGCCGCTCAGCCGCGTGAGCCGCAAGGTCAAGCAGCTCGAGGACGATCTCGGCGTCCAGCTGCTGTACCGCACCACGCGCCGCGTCTCCGTCACCGAGGCCGGACGCGACTACTACGAGCGCTGCCTGCGCGCCGAGGACATCCTGCTCGATGCGGACCGCCAGGCCCGCGCCCTGCGCACGGCGCCGGAGGGCATGCTGCGCGTGCTGGTGCCCTACTCGATCGGCCTGTTCGAACTGGAGCCGGCGCTCGCCGAGTTTCGCCGGCGCTACCCGCTAGTCCAGCTCGTGCTGATCTACGACAACAACCCGCTCGATCTCGTCGAGCACGGCTTCGACGTGGCGCTGCGCGCGGGCGTGCTGACCGATTCCAGCTACATCGCACGCTCGCTCGGCTGGTCGCAGGCGAAGCTGGCCGCGAGCCCCGCCTATCTCGACCGCGTCGGCCGGCCCACCACGCCGCAGGATCTCGCGCAGCACGACCTGCTGCTCGTCGGTCGCGACGCGCCCGGGCTGACGCTGCGGCTCACCAATGCGGCCGGCGAAGTGGCCGACGTGCCGGTGCGGCCGGTGCTGATCACCAACGAATCGGTGACGGTGCTGCGCCAGGCCGCGAGCGGCGGCGGCATCGCGCTGGTCTCGACGCACTACACGGCCCGCCGGCTCGAACGGAACGAGCTCGAAATCGTGCTGCCCGACTGGCACCGGACCGACGACGTCGAACTGCACGTGCTGTATCCGCGGCGCGCGACCCTCGACAGCAAGGTGCGCGCGTTCGTCGAATTCCTGGCGGAAGTGTTCGACGATTGGCGAACCGCACCCTAACCGGCACGGTTCGCACGCCGATTATTGCAGCAAGCGAAATCGATTAATGAGCCGGCCCGTGTTGATGGCGGCTCGCCACATCGTTAGCCTGTCGCGATGCAAAACCATTCCACACGCGACGGCAGCCGCCTGACCGCTGCCCGCAGGCGCGTCACGCGCGTCCCGCCTTCCTGACCGGCAGCATCCCGCCTCCCGAAGCCCGCCACGGCTTCGTGCATCCGATCGAGCAGCACGTCGTACGCGTCGGCCCCCTCTACCGGGCCGCGTCGCGCGCGCCGCGCCCCTTCCGTTCAGCAGCCGCGCCGCGCCTGCGTCGCTTTCGCGCGCGCGCGTGCGTGCGCGGTCGCGTGCGACGGCGTGCGCCCGCAGCAACGGGCCGCAACCGTTGCGCACCTTACGCCCCTTACGCAGGAAACCCATGTCCTCTCCGTCTTCTTCAGCGCCGCTATCGGGCGGCCGCCTCGCGATCGGCACGATCGCGGTGTCGCTCGCGATGTTCATGAACGTGCTCGACTCGTCGATCGCGAACGTCGCCATTCCGACGATCTCGGGCGACCTCGGCGTGTCGGTCGACGAAGGCACGTGGGTGATCACGATCTTCGCGGCGGCGAACGCGGTATCGATTCCGTTGACCGGCTGGCTCACGCAGCGCTTCGGCCAGGTACGCCTGTTCGTCACGTCGATCCTGCTGTTCGTGTTCGCGTCGTGGCTGTGCGGGATCGCGCCGAACCTGCCGACACTGCTCGCCGCGCGGATCCTGCAGGGCGCGGTCGCCGGGCCGCTCGCGCCGCTGTCGCAAGCGCTGCTGCTCGGCGCGTGGCCACGGCAGAAATCGTCGAGCGCGCTGGCGCTGTGGTCGATGACCGCGCTCGTCGGCCCGATCGCGGGGCCGTCGCTCGGCGGCTGGATCACGTACGACTACAACTGGTCGTGGATCTTCTACATCAACATCCCGGTCGGCTTCTTCGCGGCCGCCGTCACGTGGATCGTGTTCCGCGACCGCGAATCGGCCACGAAACGCATGCCGATCGACAAGGTCGGCCTGCTGCTGCTCGTGCTGTGGGTCGCCTCGCTGCAGATCATGCTCGACAAGGGCAAGGATCTCGACTGGTTCAACTCGCCCGTCGTGGTCGCGCTCGGCGTCGTCGCGCTGATCGGCTTCGCGTTCTTCCTCGTGTGGGAGTTCCACGAGGCGAACCCGATCGTCGACCTGCGCCTGTTCACGCAGCGCAATTTCGCGGGCGGCACGATCGCGATCTCGGTCGCGTACGGGATGTTCTTCGGCACACTGGTGCTGCTGCCGCAGTGGATGCAGGGCTATCTCGGCTACCGTGCGGTCGATTCCGGGCTCGCCACCGCGCCGCTCGGCGTGTTCGCGATCCTGCTCACGCCGGTCATGGGGCGCCTGCTGCCGCGCACCGATCCGCGCTACATCGCGACGCTCGCGTTCGTCGGCTTCGCGGTCGTGTTCATGATGCGCACGACCTTCTACACCGACGTGTCGCGCTGGGATCTCATTTTGCCGACGCTGCTGCAGGGCATCCCGATGGCAATGTTCTTCGTGCCGCTGACGTCGATCATCCTGTCCGGGTTGCCGCCGGAAAAGATCCCGGCCGCGGCCGGCCTGTCGAATTTCGGCCGCACGTTCTGCGGCGCGGTGGGCACGTCGCTGATCAGCAACGCGTGGAACGACCGCACGATCCTGCATCACGCACGGCTCACCGAACAGGCGAGCGTCACCAACCCGACCTTCGCGCAGCACGTCGACACGACGCGTTCGCTGCTGCATCTGGGCCCCGATTCGGCGCTCGCGTTCTTCAACGCGTCGGTCGATTCGCAGGCGGCCGTGATGGGGCTGAACGACATCTTCTACGTGTCCGCGATCATCTTCATCGCGATCATTCCGCTGATCTGGATCACGAAGCCGTCGCGCTCGGGCGGCGGCGATGCCGATGCGGCGGCGGCCGGCGCGCATTGATCCGCATGCGCGACGATCGGGCCCCGCGCCGCGCACGCCGGGGCCCGCACCGCCACGCGCCCACGTAATAAAGACTTGCAATCGATACAGGCGGAAACGTCAACAGCCGGTGCCCCCTCCGCGTTTTTTGAACAAGCGCCCACGATCCGGACGCGCAACGACAGGAGAAAACACCATGCGAGCCCTTACCCGCCATCTCGCGATTGCCGCCACCCTGATGTCGGTGCTGACCGGCACCGCGTTCGCCGACACGCCGTGGCAACAGGCACATCCGCGCCGCGAAGAGGTCAACCAGCGCCTCGCAAACCAGAATCGCCGGATCCATCACGAAGTGAAGGAAGGCGAGATGTCGCACGCACAGGCCGCGCGCCTGCACCGTGACGACCGCAAGATCCGCCAGGAAGAGCGGGACATGGCTGGGCAGGATCACAGCCACATCACGAAGAGCGAAAAGCACGTGCTGAACCAGCAGGAAAATGCGGTCAGCCACCAGATCGGCCAATAAGATCGACAACACCGGCAGGTGCCCATTCGCCATCACCTGAAACGCCCGCTGCCGCGATGCGGTAGCGGGTGCTTGTTGTATCGAATCGTTTCAACGCCCCAACGCCGTCAAACGCTGCGGGTATACTCCGTCGTCAGCCGCCTGTTGCATCGTCGTCCGTCAAAAACGGCCCGATTCCGGGCGGTTTCGTCGCGAAGCTTCGCGTTTCGCCTACCCCGCGCCCCAGCCTCGATACGAGACACACGACGACCGACCATGAAACGATTCCTGCTGCTCCTTCCCGCCGCCCTGCTCGCCGCCTGCGGTTCCGCGCCCTCGTCCGACTCGGCCGCTTCGTCCGGCTCGGCGCCGATGATCTACGTGTCGTCGCAACGTCCGGCCTACGCGGTCGCCAACTGCCTCGACAGCCGCCTGTCGGGCACCGAGCAATCGCAGCACAACGGCGTGACCGATATCTCCGTCGGCTCGAACTCGTACTTCGTCACGCTGACGCCGTCGGGCAACGGCTCCGTCATCAAGGTCGTGCGCGGCTCGGGCAACGAGCCGGCCGAGGAAGCGATGCGCTTCGCGATCGCGCGCTGCGCGATCTGATCCGAACCTGCCGATGCCGGGCATCCGCCCGGCTCGCTCCTGCGCGCCAACCCGCCGGCGCGCACGCCGAATATTTTCATCCGGGTGGCCGTCGATGAGAGAATCGCACCCACGATTCCCTTTCCACGGAGCCCGCATGAAGCACCTGCTGTCCCGCCTGTTCGTCAGCGCCGCGCTCGTCGCGCTTGTTCCGGCATTGCCGGCGCAGGCGGCCACGCCGCCCGGCATCTTCGTCGTCGCCACGCAGCTCGGCGAATTCACGACCCTCGACCCGAGCGGGATCTACGAGCTGGTGCCGTCCGAGTATGTCGCGAACACCTACGAACGCCTGGTGCGCGTCGACCTGAAGGACCCGACGCGCTTCGACGGGCAGATCGCGCAATCGTGGACGGTCGGCGCCGACGGCGTGACCTACACGTTCAAGCTGCGCCCCGGCCTCACGTTCCATTCCGGCAACCCGGTGACCGCCGACGACGTCGCGTGGTCGCTGCAGCGCACCATCCTGCTCGACAAGGGGCCGGCCGGCGTGCTCGCCGATCTCGGCCTCACGAAGGCGAACGTGATGCAGAAGGTGCGCGTGGTCGATCCGCAGACCGTCGTGCTCGAAACCGATCGCAAATACGCGCCGAGCTTCGTGCTCAACGTGCTGAGCGCGTGCCCGGCATCGGTCTTCGACAAGAAGCTGCTGCTGTCGCACCAGCAGGGCAACGATTTCGGCAGCGGCTGGCTGCGCACCAACGACGCGGGCTCGGGCCCGTACCAGCTCGTGAAGTGGACGCCCAACGAGACCATCGTGCTGCAGCGCTTCGAGAAATACCGCACGCCGTACCCGATGAAGCGCGTCGTGCTGCGCCACGTGCCCGAAGCATCCGCGCAGCGGCTGCTGCTGGAGAACGGCGACGCCGATGCCGCGCGCAACCTGAGCCCCGACAGCCTCGCCGCGCTGACGAAGGCCGGCAAGATCAAGGTCACGTCGTGGCCGGTGTCCGCGCTGCTTTACCTGAGCCTGAACACGAAGAACCCGAACCTCGCGAAACCCGAGGTGCAGCAGGCGATGAAATGGCTCGTCGACTACGACGGCATCCAGCGCAACATCGTCAGCACGACCTACAAGGTGCATGAAACCTTCCTGCCCGAAGGCTTCCTCGGCACGTCGAACGCTCGGCCGTACAAGCAGGACGTCGCGAAGGCGAAGGCGCTGCTCGCGAAGGCCGGCTTGCCGAACGGCTTCGACGTGACGATGGACATGCCGAACGACTATCCGTACCTCGAGATCGCGCAGGCGCTGCAGGCGAACTTCGCGCAGGGCGGCATCCGCGTGAAACTGATTCCGGGCGATGCGAAGCAGGCGATCGGCAAGTATCGCGCGCGCCAGCACGACATCTTCATCGGCGAATGGTCGCCCGACTACATGGACCCGAACAGCAATGCGCGCGGCTTTGCGTGGAATCCGGACAACTCCGACCAGTCGCCGACGAAGATGCTCGCGTGGCGCAACAGCTGGGACATTCCGCAACTGACGAAGGACACCGAGGCCGCACTCGTCGAGCCGTCGCCCGCGAAGCGTGCGCAGCGCTACGAAGCGCTGCAGAAGGCCGTGCTCGCGAACTCGCCGTTCATCATCATGTTCGAGAAGGTCGTGCAGGTCGCGACGCGCCCCGGCGTGACCGGGCCGGAAATCGGGCCGATCAACGACCTCGTGTCATACCGCACGCTCGCGAAGTAACGGGCGCTGCCCGCGCGGCCGGCCATGCCGGCGCGCGGGTCATCGCCGCGGCCGCCGCGCCGGCGCTGTGCCGTACGGCGGTCGGCAATGCAACGCGATCTGGCGGCTGCGCGAGGCGCCGGACATGCAGCAGTAAGCTGCCGGCCCGCTGCCATTCAATTGAAGGCCGCCCACACCAGGTACGCATTCAACCCGACGATCACGACCGTCGCCGCCCCGGCGACGATCCGCAGCGGCAGCCGCATCGCGTAGGCACCCATCACGTCCGCGCGCGCCGACAGCATCAGCAGCGCAACCATCGGCAGCGGCAGCACGAAGCTCAGCACGACCTGGCTCGCGACCATCGCACGCGTGACGTCGCAGCCGAACGCAACCACCGCGAACGCAGGCACGATCGTCACCGCGCGCCGCACCCAGACCGGCATGCGACGGTGGATGAAGCCCTGCATCACGACCTGCCCGGCCATCGTGCCGACCACCGAACTCGACACGCCCGACGTCAGCAGCGCGACGAGAAACAGCGCGCCGGCCGCCGGCCCGAGCACCGGGATCAGCGTGTGATACGCGTCGCCGATGTCGGTCAGGCCCGGCGCGCTCGCGTGAAACGCCGACGACGCCATCATCACCATCGCGAGATTCACGAACCCGGCCAGCCCGAGCGCGACGACGACCTCGCGGTTCGAGAAACGCACGAGCCGCCGCCGCTCCGCGTCGTCGCGCGGCGCGGTGCGATCCTGCGTGAGCCCCGAATGCAGGTACAGTGTGTGCGGCATGATCGTCGCGCCAATGATCCCGACCGCGATCGTCAGCGCCGTGTGATCCGGAATCTGCGGGACGACCAGGTGGAACGCGGCCGCGTGCCAGTCCTGCGGCGCGATCAGCAGTTCGCCGAGATAGCACGCGCCGATCACGCCGACCAGCGCCGCGATCGCGGCCTCCAGCGGCCGGAACCCGCGCTTTTCGAGCGCGAGGATCGCGCAGGTCGCGAGCGCTGTCGCGATCATCCCCGTGAACAGCGACAGGTGGCACAACAGCCCGAAGGCGAGCGCGCCACCGAGGAATTCGGCGAGGTCGGTCGCCATCGCGGCGATTTCGGACGCGACCCACATGCCCCATACGACCGGCGCGGGAAAGCGGTCGCGGCACAGCTCCGCGAGATTGCGGCCGGTCACGATGCCGAGCTTCGCCGACATCGCCTGGAACAGCATCGCGATCGTGTTCGCGGCCAGCACGACCCACAGCAGCCGGTAGCCGTACGCGGCACCGGCCTGGATGTTGGTCGCGAAGTTGCCGGGGTCCATGTAGCCGATCGACGCGATCACGGCCGGGCCGACGAACGGCAGCAGCGCGGCGACGCCGGTGCGGCGCCCTTCCAGTGCGGCGCGCGCGGCACCGTCGGTGTGCGCGGTGGACAGGCCCGGCAGCGCGAAGCCGCCGGCAGGTTTGCTCGTGACGGGAATCATGGTGAGGTTCCGTTCGAATGAGAAAGGCTTCCTGAAGGTCGGGCGCCGCGGCCGGCATGCCGCCTGCCGGCCACGGCGGCGGCGTTACAGCGGCACGACGTCGGGACGGTTGCGCGGAAACTGCGCGATCACGTCCGGCGCGACGTTCAGGTGTGCTTCGACGAGCTGCGGCGGCGTATGCGCGAGCCAGTCGGACAGCGACACTTCCGCATAGCGGTCGGTCTTGAAGATCTCGAGGAACACCAGGTCAGTGCTGCCGGTGTTCTGCACGTAGTGCCCGAGGCTCTTCTTCACGTAGCCGACGTCGCCCGTGCGGAAGTCGGCCGTCTGCGCTTTCGGCCCCGTGTCGAACACGGTCATCCGTGCGTCGCCCTGCAGGTAGTACTGCCATTCGTCCGCGTTCGGGTGCCAGTGCAGTTCGCGCATGCCGCCCGGATGCACGGTGACGAGCGCCGCCGCGACCGTGGTCGACACGTTGAAGTTCGTGCTGTCCGCGATGCGCACTTCGCCGCCACGGGTCTTCCTGACCGGCTTCATGTCGCCGAGCGAAAAGATGAACGGATGCGGCGGCGCCCCGGCCGACGACGCCGACGCGCGCTGCGCTTGCGCGAGCGGGCCCGGCTCGTCGCCCTGGAAGATCCACAGGTTGTCGAGCGGAATGTTCTTGAACGCGTCGGCCGGCACGCCGAAGTTGAGCGCGAGCACGTCGGGCGGCGTGTGCGCGATCCAGTCGGTCAGCAGCAGCGTGTTGAATTCGGACGCGCGGCCGTTATCGAACGCCAGCAGGAATTCGGCGCCGTCGGTGCCGAGGCCCTGCAGCGAATGCGGCAGGCCGGGCGGGAAATACCAGAGATCGCCGGTTTTCACGTCCTGCACCGAGGGCCGCCCCAGTTCGTCGAGCACCGTGATCCGGCAGCGGCCGTCGAGCATGATGGCCCACTCGGCCTGCTGGTGCCAGTGCATCTCGCGAATGCCGCCGCGCGTGAGGCGCATGTTGACGCCGGAAATGGTTTCGGAAATCGCAAAATCGTCCTGCGTGACTTCACGCGCCCATCCGCCATTTTGAATGCGCTTGTGCGCATTATTGAACGAGGCCCAGAATAACGGCATGCCATTGATATCGGTGGCCGGCGGATCCTGAAAGGACGGGAATTGATTGGCGATTGCCGGGTTTTTAGGCCCCGGGTCGGTCAGGCTCTGACGGTTGAGCGCATTCACCGCGCCTTCCGGCGGGCGGTCCGGATTACCGAACGAGGCAGCCTTGGCCGATACCGCGATACCCGCGGCGGCAATGGCGCCAGCCGTTCCCGCCAGCATCTTGCGTCGAGAAAGATTCGTCATGGTTTCCTCTTCATTCCAGCGATTGAGTGAATTCCCATTACGGAACACATGCCGTTTTTCGGATTATCGAAAATCGAACATCCCGTGACGCAAGTTAAATCCAATTTTTATGAAAACTTAAATGAATTATTAACCTGAATTAATGAGTTAATCTGATTCGCTTTAATTTTGTAATTATTCAGGCGCTTCGGGGCGCAGGGCGCAGGCGAATCGGTCTCGTCAAGTGAAGGTGGAAGTGGAACCGTGCGCGGTCGTCATGCTATCCATTCGATTTGGATAACTGATCGAATGGAGCGGAAACCGACATTTGCCGAAATGTCGAGGGCTTCCTGCGGCAAGCGAAGCACCCGCTGCTGGCCAAATATTCCTGTCAGGCATAAACGCAAAATATGCCTGACAGGAATAATTTGCCCGCCCTGCTCACGCCCCTGCCCGTACCACCCAGCCCGCTTTCGACCCTATCACCTATCCTCACACCATAGTTTTTATCCGCTGGCGCGAATGATTTTGGCTTTGTTAGATGGATGACATTCGATCATCAGACGACAACGATCTAACAGCCGATGACCTGTGCGTTCGCTCATACCGTCGAATCCCGCTATGCCGAGCTGACGCCGACCGCCAAGCGCATCGCGAGCTACATGCTCGCGAACCTCGACCGGCTCGGGCTCGAGACGGCCGACCAGATCGCGCAGCAGGCCGGCACCAGCGGCATCTCGGTCGGGCGCTTTCTGCGCAGCGTCGGCTATCGCAACCTCGACGACCTGAAGCGCGAGCTGCGCGGCGGCGGCGACCGCCCGTGGATGATCACCGACCGGCTCGACGAATACCGTCGCGTCGCCGGCACGCAACCGGCCGAACCCGACGGCAACGGCAGCAACGGCAGCAACGGCAGTGAAGGCCCGCTCGCGACGTCGCTCGAGCGCGAGCTCGATGCGATCCGCCACGTGTACCGGCTCGCAGAAGGCCCGGTGTTCGCGCAGGTGGCCGACCGGATCGCGCATGCAGACGCCGTGTTCATCCTCGGCATCCAGTCGACGCGCGGGATCAGCAACGCATTCAGCAGCTACCTCGAATACCTGCGCCCGCGCGTCTTCTATTCGGACGGCCAGTCGGGCTCGTACGTCGATTCGCTGAACTCCGAATTCGAGCGGCCGTACTGCATCGTCACCGATACGCGCGCCTATTCGCGCAGCGCGCGCCGCTATTGCCAGGCGGCCGCCGAGCGCGGACAGCCGTTCGCGCTGGTCACGGATCTGTCGTGCCCGTGGGCGCGCGACTGGCCGGCCGACCTGTTGCAGGTGAAGACCGACGTCGGCCAGTTCTGGGATTCGCTCGCGCCGCTCACCTGCCTGTTCAACCTGCTGATCACGGCCGTGGTTGACCGTCTTGGCCCCGCGATCGACCGGCGCGTCGCGCGCAACCGCGAACTGCAGCACACGTTCGATCAATTCGAATCCTGAAAGCGAGTGACCTCCGAACCGCCGATGACCGCTCACCGCCTCGTTGAAATCACGCCCGCCACGCATCGCGTCGACATCGATCTCGTCTACGCGACCGACCGCAACCTGACCGGCAAGCCGATCTATCGCCGCGCGCACTGCCTGCTGCTGGAGCCGGCCGAAGCCGCGCTGCGCCGCGCGGTCGACATCGCCGCGCAGGCCGGCTTCACGCTGCGCATCTACGACGCGTACCGGCCGCCGCAGGCGCAGCAGGTGCTGTGGGATTTCCTGCCCGATCCGAATTTCATCGCCGACCTCGGCCGCGGCTCGAATCACAGCCGCGGCACCGCGCTCGACCTGACGCTCGTCGGCGCGGACGGCGAGCCGCTCGACATGGGCACCGGCTTCGACGAGATGGTCGCCGCCTCCGGCCACTTCCACGCGGGGCTGCCCGAAGCCGTGCAGCGCAATCGCCTGCTGCTGCTCGGCGTGATGCACGCGGCCGGCTTCGCGCACATCGACAGCGAGTGGTGGCACTACGAATTGCCGGGCTCGCGCGCGCTGCCGCAGATCGACAATGCCGACAGCGGCCCGTGGCACCTGATGTGATGGCCACATGCATTCCCTTCACCGTTCACGTTCGACGCCCTCAACGACTTCAACGACACATGGAGCGCACATGAAATTGCTGACATCCAGGCTCGTCGCGGCGCTGGCCGCCGCGTCCGTTCTCGCCGCCGTTCCGCTTTCCGCCGCGCGCGCGGAAACGCCGAAGGACATGTTCGTGATGGCCACGCTGCTCGACGAATTCACGACGCTGGACCCGGGCGAGATCTACGAGCTGGTGCCGGAGGAATACGTCGCAAATACGTACGATCGGCTCGTGCGCGTCGACCTGCGCGATCCGTCGAAATTCAACGGCGACGTCGCGCAGTCGTGGACGGTGAGCCCCGACGGGCTGACCTATACGTTCAAGCTGCGCCCCGGCCTCAAGTTCCACTCGGGCAACCCGCTGACGGCCGATGACGTCGCCTGGTCGATCCAGCGCGCGGTGCTGCTCGACAAGGGCCCGGCGGCCGTGCTGACCGGCATCGGGCTCTCGAAGGCGAACGTCGTCGCCAACGTGAAGAAGCTCGACGACCTGACGGTATCGGTCACGACCGACCAGAAGTACGCCCCGACCTTCGTGCTGAACGTGCTCGGCTCGTGGCCCGCATCGGTGGTCGACAAGAAGCTGCTGCTGTCGCACCAGCAGGGCAACGACTTCGGCAACGCATGGCTGAAGACCAACGAGGCCGGCTCCGGCGGCTACAAGCTCGTGAAATGGACGGCGGGCGACAGCCTCGTGCTGCAGCGCTTCGACGGCTACCGGCTGCCGCTCGCGATGAAGCGCATCGTGCTGCGCCACGTGCCCGAAGCTGCAAGCCAGCGCCTGCTGCTGGAAAACGGCGACGTTGACGCGGCGCGCGACCTGAGCCCCGACGATCTGGCGTCGGTCGTGAAATCCGGCAAGGCGAAGGTGTCGGCCTCGCCGCAGGCGACGCTGCTGTATCTCGGCCTGAACACGAAGAACCCGACGCTCGCGAAACCCGACGTGCAGGAAGCGCTGAAGTGGCTGGTCGACTATGCGGGCATCCAGGGCAACGTGGTGAAGACGACCTACAAGGTGCACCAGACCTTCCTGCCCGAAGGCTTCCTCGGCACGCTGAACACGAACCCGTACAAGCTGGACGTCGCGAAGGCGAAGGCGCTGCTCGCGAAGGCCGGCGTGCCGAACGGCTTTACGGTGACGATGGACGTGCGCAACGACTATCCGTACACCGAAATCGCGCAGGCCGTGCAGGCGAACTTCGCGCAGGCCGGCATCAAGGTGCAGCTGATCCCCGGCGACAACAAGCAGACGCTCGCGAAATACCGCGCGCGCCAGCACGACATCTACATCGGCGAATGGTCGGCCGACTACATCGATCCGCACAGCAACGCGCAGGGTTTTGCGTGGAATCCGGACAATTCCGACAAGTCGAGCTATAAAATGCTGGCCTGGCGCAACAGCTGGGACATCCCGCAACTGACGAAGGAAACCGACACCGCGCTCGCCGAACCGACCGCCGCAAAACGCGCGCAGCGGTACCAGGCGATGCAGAAGGAAATGCTTGCGCGCTCGCCGTTCGTGATCATGTTCGAGAAAGTCGCGCAGGTCGCGACGCGGCCCGGCGTGAGCGGGCTCGAAGTCGGGCCGATCAACGATCTCGTGTCGTACCGCAACCTGAAGAAGCAATAAGATTCGCCGCATGTCGACTCCCGCCTCCTCCCTCGAAGCACTGCGCACGCTGCCCGCGCGGCGCCCGGCCGTACGCTGGGCACTGCGCGTGCTGCGCTGGGCACTCACGCTCGCCGTCACGTTCGCGGGGCTGCTCGCGCTGACGTTCGTGATCGGCCGCAAGGTGCCGATCGATCCCGTGCTCGCGATCCTCGGCGATCGCGCATCGGCCGAGGCGTACGCGGCCGAACGCATCGCGCTCGGTCTCGACAAGCCGCTCGTCACGCAATTCCTGATCTATGCGCGCGACGTGCTGCACGGCAATCTCGGCATGTCGCTGCTGACCGCGAACCCCGTGCTCGACGACATCAAGCGCGTGTTCCCGGCCACGCTCGAACTGGCGACGATCGCGACGCTGATCGGCATCGCGATCGGCGTGCCGCTCGGCGTCGCGGCCGCCGTGAAGCACAACCGGCCGATCGACCACATTGCACGCTTCGTCGGGCTGGTCGGCAATTCCGTGCCGGTGTTCTGGCTCGGGCTGATGGGGCTGCTGCTGTTCTACGCGCGGCTGCACTGGGTCGGCGGGCCCGGCCGGCTCGATCCCGTATACGACGGGATGGTCGACACGCGCACGGGCAGCCTGCTGATCGACGCAGCGCTCGCGGGCGAGTGGGACGTGTTTCGCAACGCGGTATCGCACATTGCGCTGCCGGCCGCGATCCTCGGCTACTACTCCGTCGCGTACCTGAGCCGGATGACGCGCTCGTTCATGCTCGACCAGTTGAGCCAGGAATACATCGTCACCGCGCGCGCGAAGGGGTTGTCGGAACGACGCGTGATCTGGCGGCATGCGTTCGGCAACATCATGGTGCCGCTGCTCACCGTGATCGCGCTCACGTACAGCAACCTGCTCGAAGGCTCGGTGCTGACCGAGATCGTGTTCGCGTGGCCGGGGCTCGGCTCGTACCTGACCGGCGCGCTGCTGAACGCCGACATGAACGCGGTGCTCGGCGCGACGCTCGTGATCGGCGCGATGTTCATCACCGTCAACCTGCTGACCGACGCGCTGTACCGTGTGTTCGATCCGCGTGCGCGCTGAGGGCCGCCACGACATGACCGCATCCCCCCTGCTTCTTTCATCGCCCATGCCGAAGGTCGTCCAACCATGAACGCCGAGCGCCTCACACTGCGCGCGTGGCTGCTGTCCGACGCTCCCGCGTCGCGCTCGCAGGCCGCACTCGGCCTCGCGTACCGACGCTGGCGTCGTTTCGCCACGAATCCGCTCAACCTGTTCGGGCTCGCGATTCTCGTCGCACTGATCGTGGTCGCGATCATCGGCCCGCTGATCATGCCGCACGATCCGCTGCGCCAGGTGCTGTCCGACCGGCTGCTGCCGCCCGGCTCGGCGTCGCACTGGCTCGGCACCGACCAGCTCGGCCGCGACATCCTTTCGCGGCTGATCGCCGGATCGCGCCTCACGCTCGGCATCGCCATCCTCGTCGTCGTGATCGTCGTGCCGATCGGCCTCCTGATCGGCACGACGGCCGGTTATTGCGGCGGCTTCGTCGACAGCGTGCTGATGCGCATCACCGACATCGCACTTGCGTTCCCGAAGATCGTGCTCGCACTCGCGTTCGCCGCCGCGCTCGGGCCCGGCGTGATCAACGCGGTCGTCGCGATCTCGATCACCGCGTGGCCCGCGTATGCGCGGCTCGCGCGCGCGGAGACGATCCGCATCGCGCAGGCCGACTACATTCACGCCGCGCGGCTGCAGGGCGCGTCGGGTCCGCGCATCCTGTTGCGCTACATCATGCCGATGTGCATGTCGTCGGTGATCGTGCGCGCGACGCTCGACATGGCCGGCATCATCCTGACCGTCGCGGGCCTCGGCTTCCTCGGCCTCGGCGCGCAGCCGCCGAGCCCCGAGTGGGGCTTCATGGTCGCGTCGGGCCGCAACGTGCTGCTCGACGCGTGGTGGGTCGCCACGCTGCCCGGCTGCGCGATCCTGCTCGTGAGCCTCGCGTTCAACCTGCTCGGCGACGGGCTGCGCGACGTCTTCGATCCCCGCCATGGAGCGTGACATGCCGATGATTCCCGCCCCCTCGCCCGCGCCGCTCTGCGAGATCGACGGCCTGAAGATCGGCTTTCGCGGCCACGACGGCACCGTCACCGATGCGGTGCGCGACCTGTCGCTGACGCTTGCCCCCGGCGAACGGCTCGGCATCGTCGGCGAATCGGGCTCGGGCAAATCGCTGACCGGCCGCGCGCTGCTCGGCCTGCTGCCCGACGCCGCGCGCTGGTCGGCACGCACGATGCGCTTCGCCGGCCACGACCTGCTCGCGATGTCGCCGGGCGAACGCCGGCGGCTGTGCGGCAGCCAGATGGGCATGATCCTGCAGGACCCGAAATATTCGCTGAACCCGGTCATGACCGTCGCGAAGCAGATGGGCGAAGCGTTCCGGCTGCACGAGCCGGGCCTGCGCGGCCGCGCGCTGCGCGAACGGATCGTCGACGCGCTCGCGGCCGTGCAGATCCGCGACCCGGCGCGCGTCGCCGATGCGTATCCGCACGAGTTGTCGGGCGGCATGGGCCAGCGCGTGATGATCGCGATGATGGTGTCGACCGGCCCGCGCCTGCTGATCGCCGACGAGCCGACCTCCGCACTCGACGTCGCCGTATCGATGCAGGTGCTCGCGGTGCTCGACGCGATGATCGCGCGGCACGGCACGGGCCTGATGTTCATCAGCCACGATTTGCCGCTCGTGATGTCGTTCTGCGATCGCGTCGCGGTGATGTACGCGGGCCGCGTGGTCGAAACCTGCGCCGCGCGCGACCTGCGCGACGCTTCCCATCCCTATACGCGCGGGCTGCTCGCGGCGAATCCGCCGCTCGCGAACCCGCCGGACGAACTGCCCGTGCTGCGCCGCGATCCGGCGTGGCTCGAGCCCGCGTCGCACGCCGGCACGCCCGCCGATCGACAGGAGGCCGCACGATGATCGACGTCGATCACGCATCGATCCGTTTCCCGACCCGCACGGGTCACGTCGACGCCGTGCGCGACGCGAGCTTCGCGGTGCGCGACGGCGAGGTGTTCGGGCTCGTCGGCGAATCGGGTTCCGGCAAGTCGACGCTGCTGCGCGCGCTGACGGGGCTCGTGCCGCTCGCATCCGGCAACCTGTCGATCGACGGCCAGCCGGTGGGCGGCACGCCCGATCGCGCGTTCCGCCGTCACGTGCAGATGGTGTTCCAGGATCCGTACGCGTCGCTGCATCCGCGCTTCACGGTCGACCAGACGTTGCGCGAACCGCTGTCGATCCACGGCATGGGCGACACCGATGCGCGCATCGCCCGCGCGCTGTCCGAGGTCGGCCTCGGCCCCGCGTTCCGGTTTCGCTATCCGCACCAGTTGTCGGGCGGCCAGCGGCAGCGCGTCGCGATCGCGCGCGCGCTGATCGTCGAGCCGCGCGTGCTGCTGCTCGACGAGCCGACGTCCGCGCTCGACGTGTCGGTGCAGGCGGAGATCCTGAACCTGCTGCGCCGCCTGCATCGCGAACGCAACCTGACGATGATCCTCGTCAGCCACAACCTCGCGGTGATCGGCTTCCTGTGCCAGCGCGTCGCGGTGATGCAGCATGGCGAGATCGTCGAGCTGCTGCGGATCGAGGACGTGCGCGCCGGGCAGGTGGCACGCGACTACACGCGCACGCTGCTGAACGCGACCGAAGGCTACCGTCGTCTCGACCCGGTGGCGGGCGCGCCGGCGGCCTGACATTTGCACGCCGCGGCAGCGTGCGATACTCGGCACGCCACGCGCCGCGCGGCCGCGCATGGAACCCTTGTGCGCCGCACGGGTCAACTTCGTTTGGTCAACAGCTCAACCGCAATAGGGAGGCGTTCATGCTGCAATTCATCGAAACCCTGGTCGTCGGGCTCATCGTCGGCCTCCTCGCCCGCGCGCTCAAGCCCGGCGACGACAAGATGGGCATCCTGATGACCACCGTGCTCGGCATCGTCGGCTCGTTGGTCGCCGGCTACGTCGGCCGCGCCGCCGGCTGGTACGCCCCGGGCCAGGGCGCGGGCTGGATCGCGTCGATCATCGGCGCGATCGTGCTGCTCGTGATCGTCGGCGCGGTACGCAAGCGCACGAACTGAACGGCGCACCTTCGGCGCCAACGCAAAACGGCCGCTCGTCTCGAGCGGCCGTTTTGCTTTCCGGGCGGCGCAAGGCCGTTGCCCACACAACGGTCATGACGACCGTTCGTCTTTCGATCTTATGCCACCCGGCATTTCCCTGACTTGCGGTTGCGCAGATTCGGTCTAGATTGATTTAAGCAATGCGCAATCGTTTGCTGATTGCCATTATTTCGATTTTTTCATTCAAGAGGTTCGATCGTTTTGCCGTTTACGCATATAGCAACGCAGCGTTGACGGACTGCCACCCGAGCGGCCCCGCTGCGACGCGCTTCCTCTCTGGAGCCTGTCATGAAGCATCGCCCTATCGCCGCCTCGTTCGTCCTGGCTGCCGCGCTTCTGGCCACTTCCTCGTCCTTTGCCGCCGGCGCGTCCGGCATCATCCACTTCTCCGGCATGATCGTCGAGCCGCCCTGCTCGTTCGCGCTCGATACGGCCGATCTCGCCCGTGGGCACGTCCGCCCCGACTGCCCGCGCCCGGCCACCGGCCAGATCGCGTTCGTCGATGCAGCGAGCCAGCAGGCCATCAAGACCACGACCTTTACTCAGGCCTCGCGCGCAATCGTTTTACCGAACCGTCCGGGCAACGATCAGGCGCCGATGATCGCCGTCGTCACGTACCAGTAAAGCCGTCCACCGGCGCGGTATCCAGCGGATTCCGCGCGCCGGTTCTGCGGGCGGGCGTGATTGGCGGTCAATCGCGATGGCGCGCGATCCAGTCGCTGAATGCGCGGATCTTCTGCTGGTTGCCGATGTTCTCGGGGTAGACGAAGAAATAGCGCGCGCCCGTCTCGAGCACGATGTCGAACGGGCGCTCGAGCCGGCGCGCACTGACGTCGTCGTCGACGAGCGTCACATCGCCGATCGCGACGCCGAAGCCCTGCATCGCCGCATTCGTCGCGAGATCGAGCGTGTCGAACGTCGGCCCGCGCGCGGGATCGACGCTGCGCTCGCCTGCGTGATCGAGCCACGCGCGCCAGTCGCGATGGTCGCGGGTCGGATGCAGCAACGTATGACGCGCGAGATCGCCCACCGAGTCGAGCGGCGACGTCTGCCGCAACTCGGGCGCGCAGACGGGCGTCAGCCGCTCGTCGAACAGCGGCAGCGCGAACACGCCGGCGCCCGGCGACGTGCCGTAGACGACCGCCGCATCGAACGGCTCGGTCGAGAAATCGACGACGTGCTGCCACGCGGTCGTGATCTGCACATGGAGATCGGGATGCTCGCCCTGGAACCGCATGATGCGCGGCAGCATCCAGCGCATCACGCAGGTCGGCACCTTCAGCGCGAGATCGGTGCGCTGCCGCGTGAGCCTCATCGAAATATCTTCGATCCGCGCGAAGCTCTCGTTGACGACCGGCAGCAACTGCTCGCCCTCCGCCGTCAGCGTGAGGCCCTTCGCATGCCGCTTGAACAGCGGGAAGCCGTAATGCGCCTCGAGCGTCTGGATCTGCCGGCTTACCGCGCCCTGCGTGATGCACAGCTGCTCGGCCGCGCGCGTGAAGCTGCGGTGGCGAGCCACCGTCGAGAAGATCTGCAGCGCGTGCAGGGGCGGAAGTCGGCGCATGAAAAAGGCAATCGGAAAAACGGCGCGGAAGGACCGCGCGCCGACCCCGGCGCGCGCTGTCCGACACGATAAGCCAAACGACGGCTTTGCGCGAGGCGCGGAACGCTCAGGCCGTCGCGGTAAGCGCGCCCGCCACGATGCGCGCCGCCGACGCGACGACATCCGCGCGGGCCGCCGCACCGGCCTGCGGCTGCGTGAACGACACCGCCAGCACGATCGGTGCACGCGACGGCGGCCACAGCACCGCGATGTCGGTCGTCGTGCCGTAACCGCCCGTGCCGGCCTTGTCCGCGATGCGCCAGCCGGACGGCACACCCGCCGCGATGCCGGTCGCGCCGCGCGCGCCGCCGACCATCCATTCCGTCAGTTGCGCGCGCTGCGGCTCCTGCAGCGTGTTGCCGAGCAGCAGCCGCTGCAGCGTGTCGACCATCTCGACCGGTGTCGAGGTATCGCGTTCGTCGCCCGGCGCCGCGTTGTTCAGTTCGGGTTCCCAGTGATCGAGGCGGAACGACGTGGCGCCGCTCGCTCGCGCGAACGACGTGACGGCCTGCGGGCCGCCGAGCACGCCCATCAGCAGGTTGCCGGCGCCCTTGTCGCCGGACTGCAGCATCGCGACGCACAGCTGCTCGATCGTCATGCCCGTGTCGACGTGGCTTTCCGTGATCGGCGAGCCCGACACGATTTCATAGCGGCGGTACAGGATGCGGCGCGGCAGCAGCGACGCGTCGAGCGAGCCGCGCGCGAGCATCGCGGCAGCCGCGACGACCGCATACGTGCCGCACAGCGGGAAGCGCTCGCGTGCATGGTGTGCGATGCGCACGCCGTTCGACGTATCGAGCGCGGCAACGCCGAGCCGGCCATTCGAGGCCTTCTCGAGCGCAGTCAATTCAGCCTGGGCAGTATGGGCGCGCCCTTGGTCGGCGACCGGCGCGGACGTGCACGCGGCGACGAACGGCGCGGCAACGGCGGCAAGCAACAGCGAGCGGCGTGTCGGAGAGTGTTCCATGAATGTGGTGTGTTCTGTCGGAATCGGTGGCACGAAGCAACGCGGGCGCGCCCTGAAGAAGCGCGCCCGTTCACGCCGGCGGCCGGCTCGCGACGGCATACGCCGCGCATCCCCGAAAGACGACCGTCGGCCCCGCGAAGCGCGGGACTCGCATGAACAGACCCTAGCGTAGCAGCGACCGCCGCCACGTTCCAGCGAAACGGCCCTGCTTCACCCTTGCGACGAAGGCAGATACGGCATCGGATTGACCGGCTTGCCGTCGCGCCGCACTTCGAACAGCAGCGCGACACGCGAGTTGTCGAGGTCGCCCATCTCGGCGATCTCGTCGCCCTGGCGCACGATGTCGCCCGTCTTCACGAGCAGCTTGCGATTGTGCGCATAGGCAGTCAGGAAATCCGCGTTGTGCTGGACGATGATCAGGCTGCCGTAATCGTTCAGGCCGGTGCCCGCGTACATCACGCGGCCGTCGGCCGCGGCGCGGACCGGGTCGCCCGGCCGGCCGGCGATCTGGATGCCGCGGTTCTGCCCCGGCCGGAACCCGTCGACGATCTTGCCGCTCGCGGGCCACTTGAGCGCGACACCGCCGGCATGCCGCTTCGTTTCCTTGACGACCTGTCGGTCGCTCGCGTTCGACGCGGTGGTCTGCGCGGTTGCCGCGTTGCTCCCTGCGTCATTGCTCGACGCCGGCGATGCGGCCATCTGCGTGCCGGCCGCGCCCGGTGGCGGCAACGGTTGCTGCTTGACGATGCGCAGCACCTGCCCCATGCGCAGCCTGCCGTTCGCACCCAGCTTGTTCCAGGTGCGCAGGTCGGCAATGCTGCAACCGTTCGCGGACGCGATGCCCGTCAGCGTGTCGCCACGCTTCACGACGTACTTCTGCGCGACGAGAATCGGCGCCGGCGGCGGGGTGGCGGCTGACGGCGCAGCAGTGGGCTGACTCGGCGACAATGACGGTCCCGCCTGCGTGTCGCTCGGCGGGACGGACTGCGTGCTTGCACAACCGGCCATGACGAGCACGGCTGCCAAGCCTGGCAGCCACGCCGCGTTGCGGTGAATCTCGCGCGTTTTCATGGACGATCCGACTCCGGTTTGACAATCTTTCAAGCATCTCAAAAACGGAACGGCCGACGTGTAACCGGATGCAAACAATGATGACAAACGATCACGAACCGGATGCCGGCCGGCATTCGCTACCGGTAATACGGTCCGATTCAGAAAAACTTGATGGTCTTTTTGCAGGAAAGCGGAAGAATTTTCGTCTCAAGACACTATGACGAATTTGTTTCAATAGGTGCAAAGCGGCGCCCGCCGCCCACGACGGCGCGCGCCCGCCGCAACGTTCAACGCAACCACGCGGCGAGTTCGGAACAGGCCCACGCGATGCCGATGCACAGGAACAGCACGTGCAACGCGATCTTGAACGACACGCCCCACGACGAATCGATCTGCATGACTGGCTCCCCGGTTGATGTGCGGCCATGATCCGCCATCGATCGCGCCCCGAAAATGCGGAACCGGCGAATCGGGCCTCAAGCTGCGCCTGAGACCTCGGCGGCCATTCCCTGCTAACTTATCGGCCATTCCAATACGATCGCCCCCCATCATGCGCTTCGACCTGACCGACCTGCGGCTCTTCCTGAACATCTGCGAGGCCGGCACGATCACGAGCGGCGCCGAGCGGACCCACATCACGCTGCAGGCCGCGAGCGAGCGCATCCGCGGCATGGAGGACGAGCTCGGCGTGCCGCTGCTGCACCGGACCAAGTCGGGCGCGCAGGCAACCGATGCGGGCCGCGCGCTCGAACACCACGCGCGCACCGTGCTGCAGCAGATCGACCACATGCGCGGCGAGCTGCAGCAATACGGCCAGGGGCTGCGCGGGCATATCCGGCTGCTGTGCAACACGGCGTCGCTCAGCGAATACCTGCCCGACGCGCTGGCCGACTACCTGCCGCTTCATCCGAAGCTGTCGATCAGCGTCGAGGAGCGTTCGAGCCAGGAGATCGTGCATGCGATCCGCAACAAGACGGCCGAGGTCGGCATCGTCGCCGATTCGGTCGGGCTCGGTGGGCTCGAACAGAAGCCGTTCCGCGAGGACTGGCTGATCGTCGTCGTGCCGGCCGGGCATCCGCTCGCGTCGCACGGCACGGTCGCGTTCGACTCGATCGCCGATGCCGACTTCATCGGCCTCACCGACGGCAGCGCACTGCAGGTGCATCTCGCCGACCAGGCGCGCGCGCTCGGCAAGCGGATCCGCTATCGCGTGCAACTGAAGAGTTTCGATGCGATCTGCCGCGTGATCGCGAGCGGCGTGGGTATCGGCATCGTGTCGCGCCATGCGGCCGAGCGCGCAATGCAGACAATGGACGTGCGGCTCGTCGAGCTGTCCGACGCGTGGAGCCACCGCAGGCTGAAGCTGTGCGCGCGGTCGTTCGATGCGCTGCCGAAGTACACGCGGGAGTTCGTTGCGTTCTTGTCGGAGGAAGCGGCGGCGCGCTAACTTCCCGCTCGTTTCGTCATCAGTCGAAGCGACCGGGATTCAAGAGGAATGTTCTTTGTGCGCGGGTATTTGCGCAGCATTTTCCGGCGAGCTGAATTAATAGGCCGAGGTCGTCGTCGGTTATGGCCGTGAGGCCGCACGGTCCCCGCCGTCGTGTGCTGTAACGGGGACCGCGACGTTAAAGCCAAGGGCACGTGAGCCTTGGCGTTTCAGGCACCGGCAGTCTCACCCAAGGCCGGATAGTCGGTGTAGCCGGCTGCGCCACCCCCGTAAAAAGTTGGCCGGTTGTAGGCATTGAGACTGGCGCCCAGGCGTACGCGTTCGGGCAGATCGGGATTGGCGATGAACAAACGCCCAAACGCGACGGCATCCGCGCGCCCCGCTCCGATCACTGCCCCCGCGGTGGCAGGCGTGTAGTTTCCGGCCGCGATCAATACATTAGGCCAGTGCGGACGGAACAACTCTGAAGCGAATGGTACGTTCTGGTGGTCGACATCGGCCTGGCCCGCGCCACTCGCCCGAGGTTCGATCAGATGCAGATACGCGAGGTCCAGGCGCGCCAGACGTTCGATGAGATGGGAATACAGCGGCAGTGGCGCGTCTTCTCCACTGCCATTGGCTACGCCAAAAGGAGACAGGCGAATACCGACGCGGTCTGGCCCGTATACAGCCGACACGGCCTCGGCCACCTCAAGCACGATGCGGCACCGGTTTTCGATCGAGCCACCGTATTCATCTGTACGGTGATTGCTCCGGCTTTGCAAAAACTGTTCAAGCAGGTAGCCGTTGGCGCCATGAATCTCCACGCCGTCGAATCCGGCCTCAAGCGCGTTGCGCGCTGCCTGCGCATAGTCGTCGACCAGCGAAGCAATTTCCTTTGTGCCCAGTGCCCTCGGGATCTCAAACGGTACCCTCTCGAACGTGGAAGTAAATGCATTGCCCGGCGCCGCGATCGCAGAGGGAGCAACCGGTTGCTCGCCATTCAATAGCGACGAATGTGAGATGCGACCTACGTGCCAGAGCTGCATGAATACCAGGCCACCTTTGGCATGCACCGCTTGCGTAACCGCCTTCCACCCTTCGACCTGTTCCGGACTGTGGATACCCGGTGTCGCGGGCATCCCCTGACCTGTTGGTGAAATTTGCGAGCCTTCGGTGATGATCAGCCCGCCGTACGTGGCACGCTGACGGTAGTACTCCACGTTCAGTGCATGCGGGGTGTTGCCGGGTTCGGCAGCGCGCATGCGTGTGAGCGGAGCCATCACCACGCGATGGGCGAGTGCGAATGGGCCAAGGCGTAACGGCGAGAACAGTGCTTGGGTCATATCGAAATCCTGTTTGAAGTTAAACCTGTCACGGAATGATCACGTGCTCCGTCAGTTCACGGAAACTATCCGAAAACACCTCCTCGAGCCTTCTTGGCAAGTTCTCGACCTTGTACGGCAAGAACGATGCGGTGCCGGACTGATCCAATGGCGCAGACGAGTCTGCTCGCACAAGGTCAGCGCGAGATATCCCCAGAAGGTGTTTCATCGAGACATGCAATGCACCCGTCGAGCAGGTCGTGCAACGCGGCAACGCGTTCGTCACCCAACCGTTTATTGAGTGCTACCTGCGCTGCTTTCCAGGCGCGCTGAGCTTCGGCCTGTTTGGCACGACCTTCCGCGGTTGCGTCGACCAAGCGGCTACGCGCGTCCTTACCCGCGCGAAGCTCCAGGTAGCCCTGCGCGGTCAACGGCTGCAGGTTACGCGTCAACGTCGACGCGTCCATCTTCATGTGTCGAGCCAGATCGCCTGGCTGAACGGGGCCAACCTTGACCACGTACGTGAGCAACGCGTACTGAGTGCTCTTGAGCCCCGTCTCGGTGACATAGTGATCGTAGTGGCGAGTCACTACCCGAGTGAGCTGGCGTAACTTCAGGTTGGTGCATCCCGTTGGCTTGGTGATATTCTTCATGCAGAATATTGTACCTACAAGTTTTGTATCTACAAGTGTTGTCTACTTTATGATCTTTGGAGAAGGGAGGTGTCTGTGGATGCAAATGAGACTGTGGCTCGGTGGGATGCAGACGAAGCGAGAGTACGCGCACACCTGATTGCGCCAGATGCAGACCCCAAGGGGCAAGTCTTTGCCCGCTCGGGGATGGAGATGTTCGAGGCAATCTTCGCAGGAGAACTGCCACCGCCGCCGATCGGCGAACCGCTGGATTTCCTGCCAATCCACATGGAGCCTGGCACGGCAATCTTCCAGGGGCGACCGCAGCGCCGCCACTACAACCCGCTCGGAACCGTGCATGGCGGCTGGTTTGCCACGTTGCTCGACTCTGCAGTAGGCTGCGCAGTGCACACGATGCTGCCCGCTGGCAAGGGCTACACCACGCTGGAGCTCAAGGTAAACATGGTGCGCGCCCTGAATGATCAAGTACCAATCGTGCGAGCGGAAGGCAAAGTGATTCATGTCGGGCGGCAAGTGGCCACGGCTGAGGGGCGCATTGTCGGGCCGGACGGCAAGCTGTATGCGCATGCAAGCACCACATGCCTCATCTTCGACCATTCGGCAGGTACCTGATGAACCAGGACTGATGCAACCGGGATCTTACGGAAAACCCGACCGCCTCATGCACACCGGGTGCATCAGCAGGTACGCACCACCGTCCAGAATACTCGCCGGATGGAGCAGCGTAGTTCGCGTCTTGTTTGCGAAATTAAGCCTCGTACAGGTTTCCATGCATCCACCTGCTCCGACACGATGCCCGCCACCCGCAACTCCTCCCTTCTTCCTGCTCACCGGCTGGTGATCGTCGAGGGCATCATGGGTTCCGGCAAGTCGACCGCGATGCGCGTCATCGCGAAGCACCTGACGGCAGCCGGACACGACGCCGTGGCGATTCACGAGCGAACGGACCCTCATCCCGTGCGGGCCACCGACGAACTCGAACACTGGTTCGAGCCGTGGCGCGATGCGACGGCCGCGCATCTTGCCGGGCGCGCGCTCGCGCGATGGGCAACGTTCGTCGCCGACGTGCGGCGCGGCAACACGATAACCGTGCTGGACGGGCAACTCTTTCACGGCGACCTGACCCACCTGCTCCTGATGGAAGGCGACCCGGCACTGATCGAAACGTACGTGTGCGATCTCGCCCGCACGATCGCGCCACTCGCGCCGCTCGTCATCTACTTATGGCAGCGCGACATCGACGCAGCCATTCGCACTGTCAGCGCCGAGCGCGGCGACGATTGGGTCGCCTATCAAACTCGCTGGAAACTGGCCGCGCCGTACTGCGTGCGGCGCGGGTTCACCGGTCTCGACGGGCTGATCGCGCTGTACCGCGACTACCGTCGACTGACCGACGCACTGTTCGATCAGTTGCCGCTCGACAAGCTGTCGATCGAAAACGGCGACCGCGACTGGCCGGCCGTCGAATGCAGGATACTCGACGCGCTGAAGCTGCCGCGCGCGACCGACCGGGACGACCGTCATGGGCAAGCCCTCTAGGACATCGCTGTTCGCAGCGGCGCGGATCGGGAACTGGTACGCCGTCGCGGCCCTACTGGCCGATGCGCCAACGCACCGATGTCCGTCGAATTCACATCGATCCTTATGGATAACGTTTTCTCTCAATATCCGGCGAACGCGCATCGCCGGCTAGCCCTTCTGCTCGCCGCTTCCACATCGACATCCCACGCTTTTCCTCATCTCATCCGTAAAAAATCCCGGTAATTTCCGCGAAATCCCAATCTCGCGCACCGCTCCCTCCGTTCCACTATCCGGGTTTCTCCCGCCCCGTCCGGCGTGAAAGTTCATTGACATCACGCCGATCGCTGCCTAAATTTGGAAAACGTTTTCCAATGCATCCGCGCGACGCTGGTCACGGCCCGTGCAGGGAGAACGTTTGCCCGCTCGAGTTGTGATTCAGGCCGTCCGTCTTCAGGGATCAGGGTTGCAGGACGGCGGCCAGGTACGGGCATCGAGCGCGGCAACGGCCACACCCGCCCGTCCTTCATCACTATTCAAAACTGGAGACACAATGCATCCGCGCAGCAGATTCGCGCTCGGCGCCGCGCTCAGCGCCCTTTCCGTCCTGTTCGTCAGCGCCTGCGGCGGCAACGACGTGACCGACACGCCGCCGTCGACCTCGCCGCCCCCGTCCACGACACCGTCGCTCGCGTCGAACTCGCTGCAGGCGCTCGTCTACGGCGCGCCCGACACCAGCGTGCCGGCCGGCGCGAACATCCCGGTCACGATGATGGGCCAGATGCGCGCGCTGTTCGACCTGATCCGGAAATCGCCCGACTTCACGCAGGTCGTGATGGACCTCGGCGACGGCACGCCGGTCCACGTGCTCGACACGAACACCGGCGACAAATTCCTGCCGGGCAAGCTCGCGCTCGGCCTGTCGTACATCCTGATCGACATGAAGTCGAAGAACGATCCGCAATACGCGAGCTACCTCGCGACGTACCAGACGATCACGACCGCGATGATGGCGCAGTCGGGCAGCAACTACACGTATGCGAATACGTCGTGGGGCGAGTACTACTACCTCGTCGCGCTGAACAACCTGAAGGCGCACGGGATGCTCAACGAAGTCTTCAGCGACGCGATGCTCACGACACTGCAGCAGCGGCTCACCTTCTGCGACATGTTCGGCCCCGATGCGAGCGGCAAGACCAATACGTGCCCCGCGGCCGGCACGCCGATCGATATCGCGTCGCTCAACACCGCGCAGAACTACTATGCGGTGTCCTACGGAATTGCCGGGCTGCGCCAGAAGCTCGGCTGGAGCAGCCCGTCGTTTGCGTCGAAGACCGATGCGTCGGTCGCGACGATGGGCGCGCGCGACGCGCTGCTGTACACGCTCACGAACCACATCCGCAACGACTCGTCGGGCGGGTTCTCGGACGAGGCGTCGAACACGCACACGACCTACTACGACCAGGCGCGCTTCGACCGCTACAGCACGCTGCTGATCGGCGAAGTGACCGAGCGCACGTTCGAGATGGGCAACGAGGCGAACCTCACGCCCGAGCTGAAGGGCTATCTGCGCAAGTCGGTCGACCTGATCCTGCCGCAGCTGAACGCGAACGGCCAGGGCTTCAACTACGGCCGCTCGATCGGCCCGTACGGCGATTCGGCGTTCATGGAAGTGCTGACGGCCGCGGCCAATGCCGGCGTGCTGACCGACCAGGAGAAGCAGGTTGCGTATGCATTCATCTACCAGGCCGCGCACCGGTTCGACACCTACTGGTACGACCCGTCGCTGCCGACGCCGTCGGTGAACATGTGGGTCAAGGGCCGCGGCACGGACGCGTATCGCGGCAAGCCGCGCGTGATGGGCGAGAACTTCAGCCTGCTGCACCAATACCTGTACGTGAACGCGTGGTGGAACAAGCTCGGCTTCGGCGGCAAGGCGCCGATGGCCGATGCGGACTACAACGCGTGGCTCGATGCGCTGCCGCACTACACGCTCACCTGGTACAACCAGCCGGGCGACACCGCGCATCCGTACAGCGCGGCGCTCGTCACCGTGCGCGACGGCCGGCGCGTGATCAACCTGAACCTCAGCCAGGCGCCCGACTACAACTCGTACACGCCGTACTACCCGGTGCCGTTCTCCGACAAGCTGATCTACGGCACGACCGATCTCGGCTACGCGTTGCTGGTGCCGCAGGTGTCGTACAACGGGAAAACCTACATTCCCGTCACGTACTACAAGAACCTGAACGTCCAGCAAAGCAACGGGCAGGTGATCGTGTCGTTCGATACCGCGAAGTTCCGGCTCGCGTCGAAGAACGCGGCGTACACGACCGATCTCGACCTGCAGGTGCATACGGTGCTGACGTTCGCGCACGGCTCGGTCGCGCGCAGCGACACGCTGAGCACGGGCACGCTCACCGGCAACCTGTCGGTCGAAACGGACTTCACGTCGTTCGCGGATTACGCGTCGACGCAGGCGAACGGCGACGGCGTGTCGGTCACGTACGCGAACAGTGCCGCAACCGGCTACGCGGCGTCCGGGTTCGACACCTGCGCGCTGTCGGCTTTCGACACGGCGAACGGCACGACGAATCCGCTGTCGACGACGCCAATCGGCCAGCTGCATTCGAACTTCGCGTGTACGACGAAGCCGTTTGCACTCGGCACGGGCGCGACCCGCACGTTCGGGTGGACGCTGAAGTACGCCGACCCGGCCTGAGCGGTGTGACCCTCGCCTAGTGAACGCTCCCGAGGCCGGTTGTTGTCGAAACCGGCGTCGGGAGCATCACGGACAGCGGGCATCGAACTCGTCGGCGAGGCCCGCTTACAGCCAACCCGAAACCGCCATATACGCGCCGAGCGCGATCAGCCCGACGAAGAAGCAGCGCTTGAAGGCCTTCTCGCTCATCACGCGCCGCGCATATTGGCCGCCGGCCATGCCTGCCAGCGCCGGCACGAGCGCGAGCGCCGACACGCCGAGATCGACCGTCTCCAGCGCGCCCGTCACGCGCAACTGCAGGCCGAGCACGATCGTCGATGCGGTGAACGACAGCCCGAGCGCCTGGATCAGGTCATCCTTCGACAGCCGCAGCGCCTGCAGGTACGGGACGGCCGGCACGACGAACACGCCGGTCGCGGCCGTCACGACACCCGTCAGGTAGCCGACCACGGCCGACAGCCATTTTTCATGGCGACCCGGTGCGGGCAGACGTGCGGCGGCCAGCCCCCACAGCCCGTAGAGGATCAGCACCACGCCGAGCGCCGCATGCGTCCAGGTGCTGCCGGCCGCGAGCGCGGGCAGCCCGCCCGTCAGCGTGCCGATCGTCAGGCCGGCGAGCAGCGGCCACAGCCGGCGCAGCAACGGCCCGAACGACGGACCGAGCCACAACTGCCACACGTTGGTGATGAACGACGGCACGAGCAGCAGGCTCGCGGCGGCCGACGGCGGCATCGCGAGCGTCAGCAGCCCCATCGCGATCGTCGGCAGCCCGAGCCCGATCATCCCCTTGACCGTGCCGGCCAGCAGGAAAACCACCGCGATGATCGTCAGCGTATGAATGTGCATGAAAGGCGTTCCGTCCGGTTGAGTACGGCGCCGATGGTGAACCTCGATCGCGCCGCCCGCCATCTGGCTTTGCCTGAGGCTGGCTAGGGCTTGCCGGACGGGGCGGCGGCGTGATTGTGTCGGGGTGTCGGTGTGCCCGGTGTGCCCGGTGTGCCCGGTGTGCCCGGTGTGCCCGGTGTGCCCGGTGTGCCCGGTGTGCCCGGTGTGCCCGGTGTGCCCGGTGTGCCCGGTGTGCCCGGTGTGCCCGGTGTGCCGGGTGTGCCGGGTGTGCCGGGTGTGCCAATGTGCCAATGTGCCGATGTGCCGATGCGCCGGGTGTGCCAATGTGCCGATGTGCCGTCGCGTCTGAGCCGGCGAAACACGCGCCGCCGGTGTCAACCCGGGCGGCGCCGGCCACGCACTGCCATCCGGGTTACCGAACCCCGCCCCGGGCCCCGGATTCGAGCCGAATACAGGGCCTGCTCCGACACAAAAACCGATCCAACCCGATCAGTCCCCGTGAGATACCCCCTGTCCCTGCTCGCTATCGAGGTGCGCCATCTGTGCGGCCGGATAACGCTCACCGGCAGCCGCCCCGGCGGGAACCGCCGCTTCGATGCGAGCGATGTCATTGACCGTTAGTTGCATCTCCGCCGCTTGCAGCGCGTCCTGAAGCTGCGTGCGCTTGCGCGCGCCGATCAGCGGCACGATATCGCCGCCGCGCGACAACGCCCACGCGATCGCGACCTGCGCCGGATTGCTGCCCTTCTCGTCGGCGATGGCACGCAGCGCGTCGACGAGCGCGAGGTTGTGCGCGAGGTTCTCGCCCTGGAAACGCGGGCTCGCCCCGCGAAAATCGCGCTCACCTTCCCGCGCCGCGCTCCAGCGTCCGCCCAGCAGCCCGCGCGACAGCACGCCGTAGGCCGTCACGCCAATCCCGAGTTCGCGGCACGCAGGCAGGATCCCGGCCTCGATGCCGCGCGACAGCAGCGAATATTCGATCTGCAGGTCGGAAATCGGCGCGACGGCCGCCGCGCGGCGGATCGTGTCGACGCCGGCCTCCGACAGGCCGATGTGGCGTACGTACCCGGCCTTCACGAGATCGGCGATCGCACCGATCGTCTCCTCGATCGGCACCGCCGGATCGACGCGCGCCGGCCGGTAGATGTCGATGTAGTCGGTGCCGAGCCGTTTCAGCGAGTACGCGACGAAGTTGCGGATCGCCACCGGCCGCGCGTCGTAGCCGGCAAACCCGCCGGACGGATCGCGCAGCGCACCGAATTTCACGCTGATCAGCACCTGGTCGCGCGCCCGGCCGCGCAGCGCATCGCGGATCAGCATCTCGTTGTCGCCCATCCCGTAGAAATCGCCGGTGTCGAGCATCGTGATGCCGTGGTCGAGTGCCGTGTGCAGCGTCGCGATGCTTTCGTCGCGGTCGGCCGGCCCGTAGAAGTCCGACATCCCCATGCAGCCGAGCGCGATGGCCGACACCCGCGGGCCCGTCCGGCCCAGTTCACGCGTTTCCATGTCCGTTTCCTTGAGTGATGAATGAACAGGCCGGATTCTGGACGCATCGCGACACGCGATAAACGCGAAACACTCAACCAAACCATTCGACGCTGATTAACAATGGAGCCTGCTCCCCCCACCCACGCACCCGCCCCGCATGGATCATCTGCAAGCAATGCGCATCTTCGCGCGCGTCGCCCATCTCGGCAGCTTCACGAAAGCGGCCGAGCAACTGCAACTGCCGCGCCCGACGGTCAGCAACGCCGTCCAGTATCTGGAAAAGCACCTGAAGGTCCGCCTGCTGCAGCGCACGACGCGGCGCGTCGCGCTGACGGCCGAAGGCGCGACCTATTACGAGCGGTGCATGCGGTTGCTGGCCGATCTGGACGATGCGGAAACGCTGTTCGAGGACGCCGGCACGACGCCGCGCGGCGCGATCCGCGTCGACCTGCCCGAGCGCTTCGCGCTGAACCAGGTGATTCCGGCGCTACCGGGTTTCCACGCGCGCTACCCCGACCTGCGCGTCGTGATCGGCACGACCGACCGCTTCGTCGACCTCGTCGCCGACGGCATCGACTGCGCGGTGCGGGTCGGCGCGATGTCCGATACGTCGCTGGTCG
This sequence comes from Burkholderia lata, assembly GCF_000012945.1. NCBI lineage: Bacteria > Pseudomonadati > Pseudomonadota > Betaproteobacteria > Burkholderiales > Burkholderiaceae > Burkholderia > Burkholderia lata. The sequence goes on along the minus strand of NC_007511.1, from coordinate 1,395,974 downwards.
CGCGGCGCATCGGCGAACTGGCGCAGATCAACTGCGCGGCGCCCGCGTATCTCGAACGGCACGGCACGCCCCGCTCGCCGGACGAGCTGCCGGACCACGTCGCGGTCGGCTATTTCTCGAGCCGCACGGGCCGCGAGCTGGACTGGGAATATGCGGATATGGATTCGGGCCAGCTGCACGCGGTCAAGATGCGCAGCGTCGTGTCGGTCAACAGCTCGCAGGCGTATCTCGCGTGCTGTCTTGCGGGCCTCGGGCTGATCCAGGCACCGCGCGAAGGGCTCGGGCCGCTGCTCGCCGACGGCTCGCTGGTCGAGGTGCTGCCGGAGTGGAATGCCGAGCCGCTGCCCGTGTCGGTGGTGTTTCCGACCGGCCGGCATCTCGCGCCGCGCGTGCGGATCTTCGTCGACTGGCTCGCGGAAACGCTCGGCGCCACGCCCCGCGCGGATTGACGGCAGGCGCCGGCGCACTCGCCCCGGCACCGCCCGCTCAGCACCTTAGAACTTGTGGCGAATCGCGGCACGCACCGCGAACTGGTTCGACGACGCCGACGGGCCGTCCGTGCCGACCACGTAGCCGCCGTCGGCCGCCGTGCCGGTCTTGTCGCCTGCCACCTTCTGCCATGCGCCCTGCAGGTACACGTCGGTGCGCTTCGACAGGCTGTAGTCGGCCATCAGGCCAACCGTGTGGTATTTCGGCTTGAACGAGCCGGCCGCGGCATCGTATTTGCCGTCCGTGTACACGTACTGCGCGCCGAGATAGAAATCGGGCGTGAGCTGGTACTTGCCGTTGATTTCGAAGTTCTGGAACTTCGTCGCGGTCAGCCCGAGGCCGGCGAACGTCGAAGCCGGCAGGTAAACGGTCGACACCGGGTTCTTCACGTCCGTCTTCGTGTAGACGAAGCCGACCGTGGCCGGGCCGAACGTGTAGTTGATGCCGCCGCCGAAGATCCGCAGGCGGTCGGCGACGAAGTTCGCGTCATCCGCCGAGATCGCGCCCGCGCTGCCGACACCCGGGTTGTTCGCCTGCAGGTACGCAGCCGCAACCTGCAGCCCGGCCAGCGAGTACTGCGCGCCGAGGCTGTACTGACGGTTGTTCGAGAAGCCGGTGCTGTTGCTGAAGCTGTACGTGCCGCCGAACGTCAGGCCGTTCCAGTCGGCGCTCGCATACTTGACCGTGTTGTTGACGCGGAACGAGTTGTCCGTGTTGTCGTTGTCGAACGGGTGCGAGAACAGCGTGCCGCCCCAGTTGCCGTTGGCGGTGAGCGGCGCGAGATAGTCGACGACCGAGTCGTATTGACGGCCGAAGGTCAGCGTGCCGAAGCGCGGCGCGCTCAGCCCGACGAACGCCTGGCGGCCGAACATGCGGCCGCCCTGGCCGAGCCGGCCGTTGTTCACGTCAAAACCGTTTTCCAGCGTGAAGATCGCCTTCAGCCCGCCGCCGAGATCCTCGCTGCCCTTCAGGCCCCAGCGGCTGCCCTGCGCATAGCCGCTCGCGAGCTGGTAATTCGATTTTCCGACCCCGTTGACGTTCACGTTGTTCGTGTAATTGAAGCCTTCGTCGATCACACCGTACAGCGTCACGCTGTTCTGGGCGAAGACCGGCGCGGCGAAAGCGGCCAGCGCGGCGGTAAAAATGACGTGCTTCTTCATGACGGATCTCCGGAGCCGGGGGCCGGGCATGGTCGAGCGCCCGGCGAATGTTTGGTCTGTTGTATGTGTGGCCCGCAGGGCGGACGACGCGGTGTGCGGCCGCGTGAGGTCAAAATGGTGTCACGTCGCAAACCGTCCGTCCATCGGGGTAAGTGAACCCTGCGCAAACCGTTGCGCTCGTCCAACTGCCTCGTTGCGCAGACTGCCTGACCCGGCTTATCGGCAGCGGCAGGACGGACGACCATCCGCGTAAACCCGGTGTGCGCCACATCGGTGGCACAATGCGCATCCGTTCGTCATTTCTTCACGAAGTCATGCTTCACCCCGATTCATGCGCGGCGCATGCCGGCCGCGCCCGCCACCCGCGCCGGGAGGCGGTCCGATGACCGCACCGGCCCGGGCCGGCCGCTACGCCGAGCTCGATTTCTTCCGCGGCCTCGTGCTGCTCGTCATCGTCGTCGACCACATCGGCGGCAGCATCCTGTCGCGCGTGACGCTGCACGCGTACGCGCTGTGCGACGCGGCCGAGGTCTTCGTGTTCCTCGGCGGCTTCGCCACCGCCATCGCGTACAACTCGCTCGCCGAGCGGCACGACGAGGCCGCGGCGCGCCAGCGCTTCATCCGGCGCGCGTTCGAGATCTACCGCGCGTTCCTCGTGACGGCCGGCCTGATGCTGCTGATCACGGCCGCGCTGAACGCGTTCGCGATCGACGGCCCGAACATGCCGACCAACGATCTCGACGGCCTGCTCCACAAGCCGCTCGCCGCGCTGCGCGACATCCTGCTGTTCCGCCGCCAGCCGTACCTCGCGTCGGTGCTGCCGATGTACGCGTTCTTCGCGCTGCTCGTCCCGCTCACGCTGCCGCTCGCACGCACGCAGCCGTGGCTGCTGCTCGCGTTCAGCGGGTCGCTGTGGTTCGCGGCGCCGCACGTCGCGCGCTTTTTGCCGACCGTCGAAGGCGCGCCTTGGGACTTCAATCCGTTCGCTTGGCAGTTCCTGTTCGTGCTCGGCGTGATCGCGCGCTGCCAGCCCGTCTACCAGACGCTCGCGCCGAAGCCGCAGGGCTGGCTGCTGACGGCCGCGGCGCTCGCGATCGTCGCGGCCGGCGCGTACTACCGGCTGCGCATCGAGCCGTTCCCGACCGATCCGTCGATCAAGCAGAACCTCGGCGCGCTGCGGCTCGCGAACTTCCTCGCGATCGCGTGGCTCGCGGCCAAGCTCGTCCACCTCGGCTGGATGAAGAAGGTTGCGCACGCGATGCCGTGGATCGGCACGATCGGCCGGCAGGGGCTGCTGTGCTTCGTCGCGGGTACCGCCATCTCGCTCGCGGTCGATTCGGTGCTCTACCAGGCGACCGAAGGCTATCTCGACGTGAAGCTCGGCCTGACCGCCGACGTCGTCGCGATGGGCCTGCTGTATCTCGTCGCCAAACTCTACGGGCCGCTCGTCGCGCGGCTGACGTTCCGTTCGCGGCGATGACGCGCCGCGCCGTCATGCGCCGCTGCTACGATAGCCGGCGCTCCTCCTGAAACGATTCGACATGCGCCGACTCGCCCTTCCGTTCGCCCTCGCCCTGATCGCCGGCTCCATCGCCACGGCCCGCGCCACGCCGCCCGCACCGGCGGCACCGCCCGCGCCGCCGCCGCCCGCCGTCCAGACCGCGACGACGCCGTCGGCCGCGCAGGAGCCCGCGCTCAACCCGGGCAGCAGCGTCGTGCTGCGCACGTTCCGGTCGGCATCGCTGAAGCGCGACTGGTCGTACACGGTGTACCTGCCGCCCGGCTACAACCCGGAAGGCGCGCGCTACCCGGTGATGTACCTGCTGCACGGCAACGCCGGCAACGCGAACGACTGGGTCACGCAGGGCCGGCTGCAGGCCACTGCCGATACGCTGATCGAGCGCCACGAGATTCCGCCGGTCGTGATCGTGATGCCGCAGGGTGGCACCGACTGGTACGTCGACCGCAAGGAGAAGATGCAGAGCGCGTTCCTCAACGACCTGCTGCCCGAAGTCGAAGCGCACTTCGCGGTGTCGAACCAGCGCGCGGGCCGTGCGATCGGCGGCGTGTCGATGGGCGGCTTCGGCGCGCTGCGCTTCTCGCTGCTCGAACCCGGGCTGTTCTGCGGCGCGATGCTGCTGAGCCCCGCGATCTACGCGAACGAGCCGCCGCTCAATTCCGCCGCGCGCTACGTCGGCGTGTTCGGCGACCGGCAGTTCGATCCGCGCGTGTGGCACGAGCTCAACTACCCGGCGCTGATGCGCGGCTATTTCGCGCGCAGTTGGCGAATCCCGATGTTCATCGCGGCCGGCGACGACGACCTGACCATCCAGGCCGAATCGAGCGTGCTGTACACGCACCTGCGCCGCGCGCAGAACCCGGCCGAGCTGCGCATCGTCGACGGCGGGCATACGTGGGACGTATGGCGCGGGCTGCTCGGGCAGGGGTTGAAGTACGCGCTCGAATGCGTGAAGTGACGGCGGGCTGGCACGGCCCCGCCCGTTTTGTTTGTCAGGCTGGCCGGTGACCGGCGAGCCGTCATCTCTCGATCAGTCTCGTGCCCTGCGCCCGCCATCCCGGCACGCCTGCCGCGCCGGGATGGCGAGCTCGAGACGGCGGGCTCAAAGCCACGTGCCGCCCTGCCGCTCGCTCGGCTCCCCGGCCAGCGCGTCGAAATCGTGAATCCAGTCCAGGTGATGCAGCACGCTGTCGCGCTCGGCCAGACGCGCATTGCGCGCCTGCGCGGCCGGCCCGTCGGGCAGGTGCAGCACGTCGGCCACGGAGATCGACGCGTACTGCACCTTGCGCGTACGGCCGCGACGCAGTCGCTCATACGCTTCCTGCGCCTCGCGCCAGTTGCCCGGCCCGGCCTGCGTCAGCTGCGCAGCCAGCACCACCGCATCCTCGATCGACTGGTTCGCACCCTGCCCGTGGTGCGGCACCAGCGCATGCGCGGCGTCGCCGATCAGCGTCACGCGCCCGCGGCTCCAGCGGCCGAGCGGCGGCCGGTGGAACAACCCCCAGCGCTGGCTGATCGGCACGGCGGTGATCATCTGCACCACCGCCGGATGCCAGTCCCTGAACACGCGCAGTTGCTCGCCTTCTTCCGACGGCATCACCCAGTCGCGCGACGGCCACGGTGACGGATGACGCTCGACCAGCAGGAAATTCTGGTCGCCGTTGTCGCCGATCGGATAGTGCAGCAGGTGCCCGTGCGGCCCGATCCAGTACTGCAGCGTTTCGGGATCGGGCAACAGGCTCAGCCGTGCGGCCGGCACCACGCCGCGAAACCCTGAACACCCCGAATACAGCACGTCGTCGTAGCCGAGCATCCAGCGCCGCGTGATCGAGCGCGCGCCGTCCGCGCCGATCACGAGATCGGCATCGACGCGCACACCGTTGTCGAACGACAGCGTGACGCGATCGGGATGCTGCGCGAGATCGGTCAGCCGATGGCCGAGATGGATGGAGTCAAGGCCGACCGCCTTCGACAGCAAGGCCTGCAGATCCGCGCGATGCACGCCCCAGTACGCGCCGCCGAATTGCCGGCGATAGTCGGGATCGCCGCGATGATGGCCGATCACCGCGCCGCTGCGGCCGTCGCGATAGACGAGCCCGGGGATATCCGCGCACACCGCATCGAAGGCCGCCCGCAATCCCATGCGCTCGTAGAAGCGCGTCGCATTGGCCGACAGCGCGACGGCCGCGCCGACTTCACGCAACACCTCCGTCTGTTCGTAGAGCTGCGCGTCGATGCCGTGCTCGCGCAACGCGAGCGCGAGCGTCAGGCCGCCGATTCCGGCGCCGACGATCGCAATCTTCAGGTTCGTCTGCATGATGAAGGTGTCTCCGATATTCCGATGTGGGGTCTGCGGCATGCGCAGCGGTCATGTCGATTGCATGGGCCGTATCGGTATTCTCGGGAGCGGACTTTCATCCCGCAATAAAATGACGGGAATCTGCTTCATCACTGGATGCAATGAACCCGGCGAGGCCACCCCCATGGAACTGAGCGATATCGACCTCAACCTGCTGCTGCTTTTCCAGCGGCTGATGCAGGAACGGCGCGTGTCGAGCGTCGCCGAGCAGATGAACATGAGCCAGCCGGGCGTGAGCAATGCGCTCGCAAAGCTGCGCCGCCGGCTCGGCGATCCGCTGTTCGTGCGCGGGCCGGGTGGCGTGGTGCCGACGCCGTTCGCGCTGCGCCTCGCGGAACCCGTGTCGCACGCGCTCGCGACATTGCACGCCGCGCTCAACCCCGAGACCGGCTTCGATCCGCTGCGTGCCACGCGCACGCTGACGATCGGCATGACCGATATCGGCGAAGTCGTGTTCCTGCCCGCGCTGCTCGAGCACCTGTCGCAAGCGGCGCCGGGCATCGCACTCAATACCGTGCGCGACACGAGCGTCAACCTCAGCGACGAAATGGCCGACGGCCGCGTCGATCTCGCGATCGGCCTGCTGCCGCAGCTCAAGGGCGGCTTCTATCAGCGCCGGCTGTTCGATCAGCGCTATGTGTGCCTGTTCCGGCGCGGGCATCCGCTCGAGGACGCGCCGCTGACGGTCGACGCGTGGCGCGATGCCGAGCATCTGGTCGTGGTGTCGGCCGGCACCGGTCACGGGCAGGTGGACGAATGGCTGAAGCGCCGCCGCGTGGCACGCCAGGTGCGGCTCACGGTGCCGCATTTCATGAGCGTCGGCTACATCCTGCAGCGCACCGACCTGATCGCGACGGTGCCCGAGCATCTCGCGCAGCAGCTCGCCGCACCGTTCTCGCTGGGCTGGCGCGCGTTGCCCGTCACGGTGCCGGGCGCGCCGATTCACATGCTCTGGCATACGCGGGTCAACCAGGACGAGGGGAACAAGTGGCTGCGCGACGTGGTGGTCGATCTGTTTGCGGAGACGGGCACGCGGGCGCGGAAGGCCGTCCCTGGCCGGAAAAAATAGCCGCGGCCATCGTGCCGGCTTTACGATGTCGCTCGACCATGTGCGCCGCGCGTTTCGACTACATTGCCGAATGTGGCGATGATCGCGGTCATCGGCCACCTCGCCCCTCTTTCAACCAGCAGGAAATCAAGCCATGTCTGTCTCGAAGAAATTCGCAGCCGTCACGGGCGCCGGCTCCGGCATCGGTCGCGCGGCGGCCGTCGCGCTCGCCCAGGCGGGATTCACCGTCGCACTGCTCGGACGCACCGAGGAATCGTTGCGCGACACGCAGGACGCGATCCGCACCGCCGGCGGCGACGCGCACGTGTTTCCTGCGGACGTCACCGACGAAGCATCGGTCGACCATGCGTTCGCCCAGATCGCGCAGCAGTTCGGCCGGCTCGACGTGCTGTTCAACAATGCCGGCCGCAACGCGCCGCCGGTTTCACTCGACGAATACGACTTCGACGTGTGGAACAGCGTCGTCGCGACGAACCTGACCGGCGTCTTCCTGTGTGCGCGAGCCGCATGGCGCCTGATGAAGGCGCAAACGCCGCAAGGCGGCCGGATCATCAACAACGGCTCGATCTCGGCGCACGCGCCGCGCCCCGATACGATCGCGTACACGGCCACCAAGCATGCGGTGACCGGGATCACCAAGTCGCTGGCGCTCGACGGCCGCCGGTACAACATCGCGTGCAGCCAGATCGACATCGGCAACGCAGCGACGTCGCTCACGGACCGGATGACGCAAGGCGTCCCGCAAGCCGACGGCAGCCTCGCGCCCGAAGCGCGCATGGACGTCACGCATGTCGCGAACGCGATCGTCCAGATGGCGAACCTGCCGCTGGACACGAACATCCTGAACATGACGATCATGGCGACGGCCATGCCGTTCGTCGGTCGCGGATAAGCGCGCACGGCACGGGAGACGTCACCTGCGCCAAGACGGCGAACGATGTCTCCCGGAGATCGGTGCGCGCGCCCGCACCCACTTACGCCAATGCAGGCCTGCGCTGCCTCACCGCGCGCTGGTCGATGCCCAGCCGCGCCGCCAGCCAGTCGCAGATGAATTCCTGACCGAGCGTCGGATTGTCGACCTGGCAGTGCGCGGCGCCCGTTTCGTCCGGATCGAACAGCCTGAGCGTCGCGTCGACGCCATGCGCCTTCGCGTAGTCGTAGGTATCGGTTGCCGTCTTCAGCCCGAGCCAGTCTTCCGTGCCCTGCAGCACCAGGTACGGCACCGGAATCCGGTCGATCACGCCCTGGAGGCGGAAATCCCGCGCCTTGTCGACGACTTCCTGCGGCGTCGCGCAGCCGAACACCCATTTCAGGTGGCGCCAGATGAGCCGTTCCGGCGTATCGAGCCAGCTCGCGAATAGCGACGCCATGTCGAACATCACCGAATCCGAGACCACCGCGACGATGCGCTTTTCGAACGACGCCGCGCGCGCCGCGTAGACGCCGCCGACGCTTGCGCCATACAGCGCGATCCGGCCGTGATCGACGTCGCCGCGCGTGAGCAGGTAGTCGACGCACGCGCCGACCGGCACTTCGGTATCCGGGCGGTTGACGATCCCCTGCCGGCGCAGCGTCCCGCCCTGCCCCGGCAGGTCGACCAGCAGCAGCGACATGCCGCGCGTGAGCGCGTGCTTGGGCATCTCGTGGAGCAGCTCGTCCTTGTACTCGTCGAGCCCGCCGAACGCGATCACCGCCGGCGACCGAACGTCGCCGCCCGCACACGGGATGAAATACGCGTCGAGGTGCGCGCCGCCCTCGTACGGGATGCGCACGACCTCGCCGGCCGGCGTCAACCCTTCAAGATAACGATGCGAGCAGCGTTCGACGCTGTCGAAGCTGTCGCACCGGCGCGCGTCGTCATGCGCAAGATAGAACTCGGACGACCGGTAGTAGTTGGCCGCGCGCAGCCAGTTGCTGCTCGCGGTGCGCAGGAAGCCGCGCTCATGCGCGTCGAGCGCACGCTGCTCGCTGACTTTCGCGAGCACCTGCCATTCGCGGTACCAGCTCTCGGTATCGCCGGGCGTCATCCGCGACGCCGCGCGAAAGCACTCGCTGATCAGGCTCGCGCCTTCCTGCGCGCCGCCGAGCGTGCGCGCGAACTGGAAACTCAACTCCGGCTCGCCGGGCCATTGCACCCAGCCTTCCGCGCGATACGCGCCGTTCATCCGATCGTCTTGCAGACTCATGGTCATTCTCTCCGAAATTACCGATACGTAAATTTCTGGCCGTGGAAGCACGCTGCATCCGTTGCACTCATCGTTCGTCTGTGGGGCACCGCGTGCTGACGGCCGGGACGAGATGCGTCGCCCCTGAATTTACATATCCGTAAATTCAAGGACCAAAAAAACGAGGCTCCGTGGATGCCCCGCCTTCGTCGTGTCGACGCCCGGGAAGTGTACGCCTCGATATCCGTCGACGACAAGCGTCATGCAATCCGTCGCCCGGCTTCGCACCGATGCGGTATATTTTCATTACGTATCGGTAAAAACATTCTCCTCGGCGGACGATCATGAGCAAGAAAACCCGCGTCACGTCGATTCTTTCGGCGCTGCCGCTCAAGCCGCGGCGCCGCGAGCCTCTTCAGGTGCCTGCCGACCAGATCGGACAGCGGCTGCGCGCGCTGCGCCAGTCGCGCGACCTCACGCTGAACGAGGCCAGCCAGCTCACGGGCGTGCCCGCGGCGACGTTCTCGCGCATCGAGACGAACAAGATGTCGCCGACCTTCGGCGTGCTGCACCGGATCATCGAAGGCATGGGCTTCGACTGGCGCGACGTGCTGACCAACCAGCCGCGCCATCGCAACTCGCTGAGCGTGTGCCATGCGGAAGACATCGTCACGACACGCATCGCGAACATCCCGTACGAATACGCGCTGCTGCATCGCGACAGTTCGGCCGGGATGATCACGCTGCGCATGCAGGTCGACGCGCGCACGGTGGACGAAGCCGGCGGGCTCGCCGGCCACGAGGGCGACGAGTTCTGCTACGTGCTGTCGGGCGAACTCGAGCTGCACTTCGAACACGGCGAGCCGACGCGGTTGCGCGCCGGTGAGAGCGCACTCTTCTCGTCGCATCGGCCGCATGCGTACGTGGCGCCGTCGCCCGAAGGCGCGACGCTGCTCGTGGTGCTCACGCCGCCCGGCCAGGGACCGGCGAAGCCGCTGTCGCCGTAGCCCGGCGCTCGCGGTCAGCGCGTCCGGGTTTTCTTGCCGGCGGACGGCGGCTTGACGACGACGAACTGTCGACGATCCTTGCCCCTGATCCAGAGCGGCGCATTGCCGCGCCCGCTCCACTCCTTCCCGCTCGCCGGATCGCGATAGCGCGCCGGCAGCACTTTCACGATGTACGAACCCCGGCTGCCGTTGCGGCCGACCAGGTCGCGATGCTTGATCGCGTAGGTATCCATCAGCGAGTGAACCGCCGCGATCGCATCGACGCGTTCGCGCGCGCGTGCGCGCTCGATTTCCTCGTCCAGTTCGGCCAGCTCGACTACGAGCTGTGCATAGGTCTTGCTCGCGCTCATCTTCTGCATCCTGCCCCGCATCCGCATCCGCATGCGAACCGGCATGATTCGCATGACTAACTGACTGTTTCACGACGCCCGGTGACGACGGTATTCACTGGATCGGCTAGCGGCTCGCGTCGGCGCATCGAAGCACGCGACACGAGGGCAACGACACGCCGCCACGCACCGGCACACAGTGCGCGCCCCCGCGTCGACCCGATCGTCCGCCCGGGGATCCCCGTTGCGAACGTTCGGCGACACAATCGCGCCCTGCATTTCAAATATCGAGTGATATTTGAAATGGGATCGTAATGGTATCTATCTTAAATATCAACTGATATCCTGCCTGCCATGAACATGGCCCCCCTTCCCCCGCGGCTGACCCGCGAAGAAAGCCAATTGCAGACCCGCGCCCATTTGCTTGCCGCGGCGAAGCGGCTGTTCGTCGACCGCGGGTTCGGCGGCACGTCGCTCAGGGATATCGCGGCCGAAGCCGGCTATACGCAGGGGGCGTTCTATTCGAACTTCGCGAGCAAGGAGGCGCTGTTCGTCGAACTGATGCGGGAGCGTTCACAGACGCAAGTGGCCGACATCGCCCGGGTGCTGAGCGATTCGTCCGCGTCCGGGGAGGACATTCTGAATGCGCTGGAGGCCTGGTCGCGGACCGTCGATGCCGAGCCCGAGTGGTCGGTGCTGGGCGTCGAGTTCAAGCTTCAGGGGCGGCGCAACCCCGCTTTTGCCGTCGCGTCGCAGGCGTTGCTGGATGCCCACCGCGATGGCCTTGCCTATTGCATCGAACAGATTTTCGCGCGGCTGAAGAAGGTGCCGCCCGAACCGCCGGCCGTCCTGGCCATTTCGTTCATGGGGCTCTCGCAGGGCCTGTCGCTGCAGCAGTCGATCCTGTCCGAAGTACCGATCGGGCACATGATCATGGTGTTCCTGCGCAGCCTGCTGGCCTCGGCCGCGCCGGTGCGCTGACCGTCGACTCGGCCCTGTCGCCTTGACGATGATCTGGCACGAACGCACGCACGACGACCCGGCGTACGGGTGGCTGCGCCGGCAGGTCGCGGAGATCGCGCAGGACATGGCGCCCCGGCCTTCGCACCAAAGCAGCCGCTACATCGACTGACGATATTCCGACGGCGACATGCCCTCCCAGCGCCTGAACGCGCGCCGGAAATTGCCGAGGCTGTCGTAGCCGAGCAGAAACGCAATTTCCTGCAGGCTGAGCTTGCCCGTCTTCACGCTCTCGATCGCCAGCTTGTGGCGCACGCTTTCCAGTATCTCGCGGTACGACGTGCCTTCGTCGGCCAGTCGCCGATGCATCGTGCGCGGCGTGACGTTCAGCAATTGCGCGGTCGTGCGCTGCGTCGGGAAATCGCCGACCTTCTCGAACATCAGCCGGCGGATCCTGGATGAAAAAGCCTGCTGCCGGTTCTGGTTCGCGAGTTCGTCCTGGCAGATGCGCACCGCCTCCGTCAACGCGTGCGGGTTGCTGGTGCCGAGCGGCCGGTCGAGTTCCGCCACCGGAAACGCCATGCCCGCCCAGTCGACGCCGTAACGCACCTCGCAACCGAACAGTTCGCCCGCCAGCACCGCATAGCCGGGCACGTCGAACGGGAACGCCACATACGATGTACGGCTCGTGCCGCGCGTGATGTAGTCGAGCAGATTCTTGATCGTCAGCACGATCGCTTCCATCACCGGCTGCCGGATGTCGCCCAGCGGATGACGTTCGACGAACGCGAGCCGCGCATGTTCGCCCACGATCTCGAGCTTCGCGGAAATGAGCGACGTGCGCACCTGCACGAACCGCTCGATCAGTTCCAGCGCCTGCCGCGCCGTCACGCTGTTGGCCACCGCGTAGCCCAGTACCCCGTGACTGCCGACGCGCAGGCGTTCACCGACCAGCAGCCCGAATGCCGGCTCGCCGGTTGCGTCGAGCGCATCGCCGACCAGCCGCTTGAACGCGTCGAACGAAAATTCCCCGATCGTCAGCTCGCCGTTCGGCCCCGGATGCTGCAATTGCACAAACCAGTCGGGCGGACGCCCGCCCATGCGGACCAGTTGATCGGCGATCTGGATCGCGTACTGCGGTTGAAGAAAAAAGTCCGTCTCGGACATGTCGGGTTTCCCGGGTGAGCGACGGACATCAATTGACAATAAATGCGCCATCGATGTCAATTCGCGCACTCCCGTAACGCCGGCCGGCTCCCTACGATGAAGCCACATCAATCGCGATGGCCGCATGGGGAGAACATGTTCCGATTCCTGACAAAAACCAAGACTGTGAAGGCCGTCATCAACGATCGCGCCATCACGGTCGAGCCGGCGGAAACGCTGTTGCAGGCAGCGCTGCGCCACGGCATCGACTTCCCGCACAGCTGCCGTGTCGGTGGCTGCGCGACCTGCAAGTGCAAGCTCGTCGACGGGCGCGTGAAGGAGCTGACGCAGACCGGCTACATCCTGTCCGACGACGATCTCGACCAGGGTTTCATCCTCGCGTGCCAGAGCATCCCGCAGTCGGACGTGACGATCGCCGTCGACACGAGCCGGCAGGCCGCGCGACGGAAGATCGACGGCCGCGTGATCGGCCAGGACCGGATGACCCACGACATCGTCCGGCTGCGCGTCCAACTCGACGAATCGCTGCCGTACAAGGCCGGCCAGTACGCGCAGCTGTCGATCGCGTCGCTGCCCGGCGAGGCGCGGCATTACTCGTTCGCGACCAGCGTGCGGCCGAATGCGCAAGTGAATTTCCTCGTCCGCAAGGTGCCCGGAGGCGTGTTCTCGGGCCACGTCCATGCGCACGATCTCGTCGGCCGGACCGTGAGCGTCGAAGGCCCGCTCGGCGACTTCTGGATGCGCCCTGCCGACGCCCCGCTGATCCTGATCGCAGGCGGCAGCGGGCTCGCGCCGATTCTCGCGATGCTCGAAGACGGCGTCGCGGCACGCACGACGCGTGCGGTCACGCTGCTGTTCGGCGCACGCGCGCAGCACGACCTGTATGCACTCGACACGATTCACGACCTTGCCGCCCGCTGGCCGGGCCGCTTCGATTTTCAACCGATCCTGTCCGACGAGCCGGCCGATTCATCGTGGCGCGGCTCGCGCGGGATGGTGACCGACGCCATCGCGGCCGACCTGCCGGCGCAGACGCACGCGTACCTGTGCGGGCCGCCCCGCATGATCGACGCGGCGACCGACGTCCTGGTCGCGCGCGGCCTCTCCCGCTCGCGGATTCACGCGGACCGCTTCACCACGCAGCACGACACGCAGGCAATCGCCTGACTTTCCAGGATCGGCATGGAGGAGGAGACACCGAGATGTTCCATTACCTGAAATATTTTCTGTTCCACGTCATCGGCATCGCGTCGATCGTCGCGTTCGTCGCGGGCGGCCCGTGGATCACCGCCTGTTTCGTCGCGCTCGTCGCGTTCTACATCGTCGGCGACGCGATCTGCGGCGACGATACGTCGACACCGACCCTGCGCCATCCCGGCATCCTGACGTTCCAGCTGTGGATGGCCCTGCCGCTGCTGGCGTTGATCGTCTTCGCGTCGGTCTGGTCCGTCAGCGCGTCCGACCCGCTCGGCTTCGGCATGTTGATCGAACGCGCGACCGGATACGATGCGCTGGCGGCGCGCGCGGCGGCCGGCTGGGGCCATCACGTGTCCGGCATGCTGTTGACCGGGCTGATGATCGGCATGATCGGCACCATTCCCGCGCACGAGCTGACGCATCGCACGTGGGACCCGGTGTCGATGTTCATCGGCCGCTGGCTGCTGGCGTTCAGCTTCGACACGATTTTCTCGATCGAGCACGTGTACGGGCATCACCGCTACGTGTCCACGACGGAAGATCCCGCCACTGCACCGCGCGGCCGCAACGTCTATTTTCACGTGCTCGCTTCGACGGTCAAAGGCAACGTCAGCGCGTGGAAAATCGAGGGCAAGCGCCTGAAGCGCGCCGGGCACGGGCTGCTCACGCCGTTCAACGCGGTCATTCGCGGCCACCTGATGAGCGTGCTGCTGATCGCTTGCGCATGGAGCGCCGGCGGCTGGCGGACGGCCGCGTATTTCACGCTCTGCGCGCTGTGGGGCAAGGCGCTGCTTGAAATCGTCAACTACATGGAGCACTACGGCATCGTTCGCGATCCGGCGACGCCGGTCCAGCCGCGTCATTCGTGGAATACGAACCGGCGCATCAGCTCGTGGTCGATGTTCAACCTGACGCGCCATTCGCATCATCATGCGCAGGGCGAAGTGCCGTATCACGCACTCGAACCGTTTCGCGATGCGCCGATGATGATCGGCGGCTATCTGACGACCATCGTCGTCGCGATGATTCCGCCGCTCTGGCACCGGTTGATGACGCCCAAGGTGCTCGCATGGGATCGCGTGCATGCCAGCGAGCGGGAAAGGCGTCTCGCAGCCGACGCGAACGCGCGCAGCGGCATTGCCGGGTTCGAGGCCGCGACGGGGTTGCAGGCGCTCCGCGTGTCGGGCGCGGACGGGCACGGGCGCTGAGCCACCGGTCCCGCACCGGCGCCACGGGCATCGCCCGCGTTCCGGCTCGCGAATGCGGCGATTTCCGTGCCCCTTCCTGCGGTGCGGTCGAGCGCCCTCGGGGCGCTCTTCCTCATCACGAGATCGAGAATCCGCCGTCGATCGGGAAGATCTGCCCCGTGGTCGTGCGCGATTCGTCGGTGGCCAGGTACAGCGCCGTCAGCGCCACCTCCTTCGGGTCGATCAAGCCCAGCAACTGGCGCTCGCCGGTCTTGTTGATCACGTCGGGCTGCGACTTGAGCAGCCCGGCCACGCGCGCCGTGACCGTCACGGCCGGCGCCACCGCGTTCACGCGAATGCGATGCGGCGCGTACTCGACGGCCATCGAGCGCGTGATCGCCGAGATGCCGCCCTTCGCGGCCGTGTACGCATCCTTGCCGCGCGTGCCGACCAGCGCGAACACCGAGCTGCTGTTGATGACCGAGCCGCCGCCGGTCTTCAGCATTGCCGCGATCCCGTACTTGCACGTGATCCACGTGCCGAACAGGTCGAGCTTGATCGCCCGCCAGAACTCGTCGGCCGGACAATCCGTCACCTGCGCGTCGACCGACGTCGAGCCGCCCGCGTTGTTGTACAGCACGTCGATCCGCCCGGCGAATTCGAGCGCCGTCGCGATCGCGTCGCGCACGCTGTCCTCGCTCGTGACGTCGGTTCGCACGAACGTCGCGGTGCCACCCGCCGCGCGAATCGCGTCGACCGTCGCCTGCCCGCTCTGCGGGTCGAATTCGGCCACGACGACCGTCGCCCCCTCGCTGGCGAACAGCTCGGCCGCCGCACGGCCGATCCCCGCCCCTGCGCCCGTGATGAACGCGACCTTGCCGGCCACGCGTCCGTTGATGTTGCTCATGCAGCATCTCCAATCGTTTCGTTCTGCGATTCGGTTTCGCGATCGCCGGCTCCCGTCAGCACGAAGCCCGCATAGCCGGCTGCCGCGACGTCGTCGCACTTCTTGCGGTAGTTGCCGTGTCCGCCCAGATACGGCAGGAACACCTGCGGCTTGCCCGGCACGTTCGCGCCGACGTACCAGGAGTTCGCCTTCAGGTAGAGCGTCTTCGCAACGACGTCCTGCACGTGCTGCATCCAGTCCTCTTCCGCCTGCTGGCCGGCGTCGATCCGGTCGACGCCCGCGTCGCGCAGGTCGGTCATGCAGCGCGCGATCCAGTCGATGTGCTGCTCGATGCTCATCGACATGTTCGCGAGCGGCCCCGGGCTGCCCGGCCCCGTCACGGTGAACAGGTTCGGGAAGCCGCTCGTCATCAGGCCGAGGTAGGTCTTCGCGCCGCTCGCCCATTTTTCGGTCAGCGGGCGGCCGTTCACGCCGCGCACGTCGATGTGCGTGAGTGCGCCCGTCAGCGCGTCGTAGCCGGTGGCATAGATCAGCACGTCGAGTTCGTGCAGCCCTTCGCTCGTCACGATCCCTTCGGGCACCACGCGATCGATCGGCGTCTGCTTCAGGTCGACCAGCGTCACGTCGTCGCGGTTGTACACGCTGTAGTACGTGTCGCCGAGGCACGGGCGTTTCGTGCCGAACGGGAAGCCGCGCGGCATCAGTTTCTCCGCCACCGCCGGGTCCTTCACCGTCTCGCGGATCTTGCCGCGAATGAACTCGGCCACCGTATCGTTCGCGGCCTCGTTCGACAGGATGTCGCCGTAGCACATGCGAAAACCGAGCAGCTGGCTGTTTTCCCACGCGTTCTCGTATTTCTTCTGGCGCTCTTCCGGGGTTGCGTCGAGCGCCGATTCCACCGGGAACGGCACCGCGATGCCAAAGCGCGTGAGACGGCTCACCGCGCGACGCTCCGGATACGTCGCCCGCACGCGGGCCCGCATCTCCGGTGTGAGCGGATGATTCTTCGCCGGCACCACGTACACGGCCGTGCGCTGGAACACTGTCAGGTGCTTGCACTTGCCGGCGAGCGCCTGGATCACCTGGATGCCCGACGAACCCGTGCCGATCACGCCGACGCGCTTGTTGCTGAAGTCGACTTCGTGATGCGGCCAGCGGCCCGTGTGATGGCTTTCGCCGACGAACGTGTCGATCCCCGGGATTTCAGGCGGCTTCGGCACCGACAGCACACCCGTGGCGGGCACGAAGAAGCGTGCATGCGTGACCTTGCCGTCCGACGTCGTCACACGCCAGATATTCCGCTGCTCGTCGAACACCGCGGATTCGACCCGCGTATTGAAGCGCACGTGCCGGCGCAGGTCGAAGCGGTCGGCGACGTGATTCAGGTAGCGCATCAGTTCCGAGGACGTCGGATAGCGCTCCGGCCAGTCCCATTCGTCCTGCAGTTCCGGGGAAAACGAGTACGAGTAGTCCCAGCATTCGAGATCCACTCGCGCACCCGGGTAGCGATTCCAGTACCAGGTGCCGCCGACGCCGTCGCCCGATTCGAATGCCTGGATCCGGAAACCCGCGTCGGTGAGCCGCTTGATCGCATACAGGCCGCCGAAGCCGGCACCGACGACGACGGCATCCAGCACGTCGAGAGGTTGGTTCATGTTGGGTGTCTCCTTTGAAATGATTGCGTTTCGCAGGAGCCCATTGAAAGACCGCGGGCCGGCTTGCATCAACGGCGCCGGTGCGGCCTTACCGTACATTGAAATCGGCCGGCGCCGGCCGCCGGCCGTGCGCTGCGGCAAACCCGGTGAAATTTCAAAGTACGGCAAACGCGCGCGGTGCGCGTTGACGCGATACGGACCGGCTCTTCATCGTTGATGCCATCAAACACAAGGAGACTCATGCCGTGTCCGACGCCATCCAACGACTGATCGACAAGGACCTGATCCGCGACGTGATGCTGCGTTACGCACGCGGCGTCGACCGTCGCGACTGGGCACTCGTGCGCGCCGCCTTCTTCGAGGACGGCGAAGATGACCACGCGGATTTCAAGGGCACGCGCGACGCGTTCATCGCGTGGGTGCGCGAGCGGCACGATGCGCCCGGCCTGCTGACCTCCACGCACTTTCTCGGCAACTGCCTCGTGGAACTCGCGTCCGACCGCGTCGCCGCGGTCGAGACGTATTTCTTCGCGCGGCTGGAAATCGCGCCGCAAGCCAGCGGACACCGCTCGATGCTCGACGCGAAGCACGCCGGCAGCACGCACAACAGCCGGGTCGAGGTTTTCGGCCGCTACGTCGACCGCTTCGAGAAGCGCGACGGCGAATGGCGGATCGCACGGCGGCGCACCGTCTTCGACGCCATCCAGTCGCAACTCGTCGATCCGGCCGACAACGTGCTTAACCCGGCCTGGACGCTCGGCCGCCGCGGCCCGGACGATCCGGTGTTCGCCGTACGCGCGGCAGCCGGCCTGGGCTGACACGCTGCAGCGCGCGGCAGCCGGGCCGCGGCAAATACAACATCAAAGGAGACAGACATGGAATTGCGCAGAAACGTACTCGTGGTGGGCGGCGCCGGCGGCATCGGCGCGGCCTGCTGTACAGCACTCTCGGCGACGTGGAACCCGATCGTGGTCGACCGCGACGCACCGGCCGCCAAACGCGTGGCGGCCGAAACGGGCGGCCGCGCGTACGGGCTCGACGTCGGCGAGGTCGACAGCATCGAGCCATGCATCGACACCGTCGAACGCGAATGCGGCGACATCGACGCGCTCGTGTTCGCGGCCGGCGTGATCCCGCCCGCGCAGGGCCCGCTACAGGCCGACATTCCGGTCTGGGACCACATCATGGACATCAACGCACGCGGCGCCTACGCGGTCTGCCGTGCGGTCGGGCTGCGCATGGCGTCGCGCGGACGCGGCAGCATCGTGATGCTGTCGTCGCTCGCCGGGATGGTTTCGACGCCCCATCTCGCCTACGGCCCGTCGAAGGCCGCGATGATCAATCTCGCGGGCTCGCTCGCCGTCTATCTCGGCCGGCAAGGTGTGCGCGTGAATGCCGTGTCGCCGGGGCCCGTCCGCACGCCCGTGATCGAGGCCAGCTACGCACGCGGCGAACGCGATCCCGCCGTGATGGCGCGCCAGACCGCGCTCGGCCGCGTCATCACGCCCGGCGAACTGGCCGGACCGATCGCGTTCCTGTTGTCCGACGCGGCCTCCGCGATCACCGGCACCAACCTCGTCGTCGATGCCGGCGCCACCGCCACGTTCGGCTGGAACCTGTTCGGCGGCGTGGATGCCGTGCTCGGCGCACTGCAGCCGCCGCAGTAGGCCGGATCACCCGCGTCGCGCAGTCGGCGCGGCGCGGCACGACGCGGCGCGACGCACACCGGCGAAACCGCCCACCTGACATCCCCCATCACGGAGACACCCCATGGACCGCTCGACCGCCTCGCACGGCGTCCCGCTTCGCCTGGCCGCCCGGAGGTCGCCATCATGAGTCTCGACGCCGCCACCCGGGCGTTCATGGACAAGCTGGCCGCGACACCATCGAAGCCGCGTCACCTGATGTCGCCGGACGAGGCGCGCACGGCGTTTGCCCGCATCAGCACGATCCTGTCCCCCGGCGCCGACGTGCGCTCCACCATTGCGCTCGACATCCCGGTCGACGGCGGCACGCTCCGCGCGCGACTGTTCGTGCCTGACGGGCGCCCTCAGGCGTTGCTCGTCTACTTCCACGGCGGCGGCTGGGTCGTCGGCGGAATCGACGCGTTCACGCCGCTGTGCCGGGAAATCGCCGCCGGCGCGGGCGTCGCGGTGGCGCTCGTCGAATACCGGAAGGCGCCGGAGCATCCATTCCCCGGGCCGGTACACGACGCCTGGCAGGCCGCGCAATGGCTCGCTTCGCAACGGGTCGCGCTGCTCGGCGCCGAACTGCCGGTATTCGTCGGAGGAGACAGTGCGGGCGCCAACCTCGCGATCGCGGTGACGCTGCTCACCCGCCGTGAAGGATCGATGTCGTTCGCCGGCCAGCTGCTCGTCTATCCCGTGACCGATTGCGTGTTCGACCGGCCTTCGTACGTCGCCGCCGAGAACCAGCTACTGACCACGCGCGACGCGATGATGGGGTACTGGAATCACTACGCGCCAAGCGATGCCGCCCGGCATTCGAGCCTCGCGTCGCCGCTGCGGGAAGCCGACCTGTCCGGCCTGCCGGAAGCAATCGTCGTGACCGCCGAGCACGACGTGTTGCGCGACGAAGGAGAGGCGTATGCGCAGCGTCTCGAACAGGCCGGCGTGCCGGTTCATCACCGTCGCGCACTGGGGCAGATGCACGGCTTTCTGATGATGATTGGCGTGCTGCCCGGCAGCCGCGACGGCCTGGAATTCGTGTGCGAGCGACTCCGCGACCTCGTCGCGCGATCGTCGCGCTGACGCACCGGGCCCGCCTCCGGGCTCGCCCCAGCGTCACGATCGGCGCGATGGTAGTACGATTCGACCAGCAACGCGCCACGGGCCCGCACGCGGCCCGCGATCGAACGAACCGACGGAGACACTCATGCAACCCGGCAGATCCATGCCGACGCACGTCGATGCGAGGTCCGACAACGGCCCGCACGGCGTCGACACCGCGTGGCCGAAGCCGCCGCGCGGCGAACGCGCGCCGAGCAGCACAATGGTGACGCCCCTCGCGCGCGGGCTGTCGATCCTGTCGGTGTTCGGCCCGGAACATGCGTGGCTCGGCAACCTGGAAATCGCTCACGCCACCGGCATTCCGGCGCCGACCGTGCTGCGGCTGCTGCGCTCGCTCGTCGCGCTCGGCTACCTGCATCACGACAAGGCGAGCCGGAAGTATTCGCTGGCCGCCGCTTCGCTGGCGCTCGGCTACGCGGCCGTTTCCGATCCCGACCTGCAGCGGGTCGCCGGCATCGAGATGCGCAAGTTCGCCGAGGCGACCGATACCTGTGTGCTGCTCGGCACGCGCGACCGGTCCGACATCCTGATCCTCGACGTCCAGATCGGCAGCCGCGTCGTGCTCAACCTGCAGTTGCAGCCCGGCATGCGCATGCATATCGCGTATTCGCTGATGGGCTGGTCGCTGCTGGCCGTGCTGCCGGAGTCGGAGCGCAGCTATCTGCTGAGCGAACTCGAGCGGCGGCCCGACGACAACTGGCCGACCATCGGGCGCCGGATGCACGAGAAAATCGCGCAGGTGCGCGAACTCGGCTTCGGCATGCTGCACGGCGAATGGGAAGAGGAACTCGCGTGCGTCGCGGCACCGCTGGTGCTGCCCGATCGCCCGCCGCTGGTGCTCGGCTGTGTCGGCCGCACCGCGCGCCTCGCCCAGGCGCGGATCGAACGGGAACTCGGGCCGCGGCTCGTCGCGATTGCGCAGACGCTGCGCAATCGCGTGCCGCGCCAGGGTTGAGGGCGCGGGAGCACGATGACGAATCCGTCGAATCATGCCGAAACCGCGACGCCCGAGCCCGCGCAGGTCACGCTCACGCTCGACCGCGGCCTTCAGCTGCTGCGCGCGTTTCATGCCGAACGCGCGCCGCTGACCAACGGCGAACTGGCGCAGCGCACCGGGATGTCCCGGTCCGCGGTGTCCCGCCTCACGTCGACGCTGATTCAGCTCGGGTATATCCGCCGCGTCGCGGGCGGCACCCGCTTCGAGCTGGCGACCGGCGTCTTCGGCATCGGGCATGCGTACCTCGAAACCAATCCCGTCACGCGGCTCGCGCAGCCGCTGATGCAGCAACTCGCCGACCGGCTCGACGTGTCCGTCGCACTCGCCACGGCCGATGGCCTCGACATGCTGTACATCGCGCATCGCACAAGTTCGGGCATCGCGACGCTGCGGCTCGGCGTCGGCTCGTTGCTGCCGATGGGCCTCACGGCGATCGGGCGCGCGTGGCTGTGGGGGTTGCCCGACCCTCAGAGGCAGGAATATGTCGCGCGGCTGCTGGAAGCCGCCGGCGCGCAGCGCGATGCAATGCGCGCCGGCATCGACCACGCGTTCGAGGATCTGCGCGAGAACGGCGTGTGCCTGTCGTACGGCGAATTCCAGCGCAATGCGTACGGCATCGCATTGCCGGTCCGCGTCGGCGATACGGCCACGCCGATGTCGCTGAGTTGCGGCGCGATCAAGGCCCATGCCGACATCGACACCATCAGGCAACGCATCGTGCCGGCGCTCAAGCAGGCCGCGCGCGATCTCGAACACGTGCTGCGCGACGTTCGCTACGAACCGTGATCGCACACGCGGCGCACCGGTGCGGTTCGTCGCGCGTCATCCGGGCATGCGCCCGCTGCGCACCTGCGTGCCGCCCTGCTCCGCGACGAACGTCAGGATCGACGTGAAATCGTCCTTGCCTCGCCCTGCTTCATAGGCCGCGTGCCAGACGTCGCGCGCCCGCTCGATCGTCGGCGCCGCGATGTCCAGCAAGCGCGCCGCGTCGAATCCGAGCGACATGTCCTTGTCGATGATCGCGACCGCCGCGCCGTAGTCGAATCGCCCCGCCACGGCCCGGCTCAGCATCTTCGAACACGCGAAGCTCTGCGCCGTTCCGGCGTCGAGCAACCGCATCATCATGTCGGGATCGAGACCGGCCTTCGCGCCCATCGCAAGCCCTTCCGAGCACACGACGAGATTGGTCGCCATGATGATGTTGTTCACGATCTTCATGACCTGCGCCATGCCGGCGCGCTCGCCCATCACGAACACGTCCTTGCCGATCAGCGACAGCAGCGGCGACACCTGCTCGACGAGCGCCGGTGCGCCGGCCGCGAGCATCGCGAGCGTACCGGCACGTGCGGCCGGCGCACCGCCGGAAATCGGCGCATCGACGATGCCGATTCCCTTCTGCGCGAGCGCGTCGCCGATCCGCTCGATCAGGTCCTGACCGATCGTCGACATCTCCACGTAGGTGCGGATCGCCGATCCGTGCACGACGCCGTCCGGCCCCAGACCGACCGCCAGCGACACGTCCCGGTTCGGCAGGCACGCGAACACGATGCCGGCCGCATCGGCGACCGCGCGCGGCGAATCGTGGACGACGGCGCCGCCTTCGATGAACGGCGCGAGCGCCGCCGGCGACGGATCGTACACATGCAGGCGGAACGCGTGCCCGAGCAAGCGCTCGGCCATCGGGCCGCCCATCTGACCGAGGCCCAGAAAGCCGATAGATTGTTCTGTTTCCATTCGCACTCCGAATCCGTTTGTCCATCAAGTCATGACGCGACCGCGCCACGACGCTTTATCGTTCGTCAGCGCGCCATCACGTCGCGGATCCACGCCGCCGCGCGCAGCAACCCTTCCTGAGCGGCCGCACAGGCCGGCCCCATCCGGAAGAAGCCGTGAATCATGTCGTCGTGGCGCCGGAACGTGACCGGCACGCCGGCGTCGAACAGGCGATTGGCATAGGCTTCGCCTTCGTCGCGCAGCGGGTCGAATCCGGCCGTGATCACCAGCGCGCGCGGCAGGCCCGCCAGCGATTTCGCGCGCAGCGGGCACGCATGCGGATGCAGCGCCTCCCGTTCGTTCGCGACATAGTCGTTCCAGAACCGGATCATCGCCGCGCGCGTGAGCGAATAGCCGGACTGGTTCTCGATGTACGAACGGGTCGGCGGCGTGTGATAGTCGGTCACCGGATACACGAGCACCTGCGCGCGCAACGTCGGGCCACCCTCGTCGCGAATCTTCAGCGCGGTCACGGCGGCCAGGTTGCCGCCCGCGCTGTCGCCGGCCACGACGATGCGCGACGGGTCGAACGACAGCGTGTCGGCGTGTTCCGCGATCCAACGCACGGCATCGAAGCAATCGTCGACAGCGGCAGGAAACGGGTGTTCCGGCGCCAGCCGATAATCGACGGCAATCACGGCGGCACCACTTTCCGCGCAGAGATCGCGACACACGTGATCGTGCGTGTCGAGATTGCCGATCACGAAGCCGCCGCCATGAAAGAACACGGTGACGCCGTCGCTTTGCGCAAGCTTCGGCCGGTACAGGCGCGCCGCGAGCACGCGCCCTTCGAGCGGCATGTCGAAATCGACGACCTCGCCGACGACGGTGCGCCGCTCCAGCGGCGGGTACGCGAGGCTGTTCCTGAGCGCGTCGACGGACAGGCTCTCCATCGGCGGTGCGGCTTCGAGGGTCTTCAGGATCGCGGCAATTTGCGGATCGAGCGGCATCGGCATTACTCGTCGGCGGATCGGGAAGCGTCTCGATGCAATCCGGCGCGATCGTCGGCATGCACATGGAGGTCGACACGACGATTCGGCCGTGCGCGAGGGGAACGGGGCATCACTTGTCTCCGTATGGGCGATGGTTTCGCTGCGTGCGTCCGCCCGGCATGCCGATGGGAATCGGCACGATCGGCGGCGCGTCATCAGTTCACGTGCAGCGTGCGGCCATGCCGTCGAGCGGTCAATTCCGGAGCGCGGCGGTTTCCGTACAACGGAATCGGCTATCGCGACCGGTTCGCTTCCGGCACGCGGAACGTTCCAGCAAGAGACGATGCGCCGGCTCCGGACGCGCCGCTACAGTATCGGCACGCACCCTGACATCGCGCCGACAAACCGTGCCGCATCGCGATCGAGCCGCGCCGGCCACTCGATGACCGGCGCACGGCCCGCCCGCGCCGCCGGCACGGCGATGGACGCTATCCGCGGTAGCGCAGCGCGTCGACCACCAGCGAAAACGCGGGGGACGCATGACGGCGGCTCGGGTAGTAGAGGTAGTACGGCTCGTAGGTCTTGCGCCAGCCCGACAGCGCTTCGACCAGTTGCCCCGACGCCAGTTGCTCGGCGACGTACGCATGCGGCAGGTGGGCCAGGCCGAGCCCGCTCAGCGCGGCATCGCGCGCCGACCCGATGCTGTTGCCGACCAGTTGGCCGTCGACCTTCACGCGCTGCTCCTTGCCCGCTTTCGCGAACACCCACGGGAAATACTCGCCGTGCGTCGGCAGGCGAAGGTTGATGCAGAGGTGGTCGGTCAGGTCGCGTGGGAGTTTCGGCGCCGGCCGGCTGGCGAAATACGCCGGCGCCCCGACGACCGACATCGGATGCGGCGGGCTGATCTGCACGGCGATCATGTCCTTGGCCACGAGCCCGCCGCGCCGCACGCCCGCGTCGTAGCGGCCGCTGACGATGTCGGTCAGCCCGTAATCGATATTGAGTTCGACGCGGATGTCGGGGTACGCGGGCAAAAGCCGCGTCACGGCCGGCTGCAGGACATGCTGCACCGCATATTCGTCGGCATTGAGGCGGATCGTCCCGGCGGGCTTGTCGCGCAGGTGGGTAATTTCGTCGAGGCCCGAGTCGATCTCGCCCATCGCCGGGCCGATCAGCTCCAGCAACCGGCTGCCCGCGGCGGTCAGCGAAACGCTGCGCGTGGTGCGCGCGAACAGCTGCAGGCCCAGCCGCGTCTCGAGCGCGCGGATGACCTGGCTGAGCGCCGACTGCGAGATGCCCAGGCGCGCGGCCGCGCGCGTGAAGCTGCCTTCTTCGGCGACCAGCAGGAATGCCGTCAGGTCCTTGAGGTTGTTGCCGTTCATTCAGAAGCTCCACTAATAACTGCATCAAAATTTTTCTGGATTATCACCGAGCCTGTCAAGGTCTAAAGTGTTACTCACCGCGAGCACCAACGGTACGTCCTCCCAGGCAGCATGCCGGCGTTCGGCTCGCTCCCCGGGAAACGTGTCCCGATCCACTCATCGCGCAGGGCCCGACCGGCCACGCGCACACGACAGGACCTCACCATGAAATCCGTGACCTTCAAGAACCGCACGTGGGACGTGGCCGCCGACCTTCGCTTCCCGAAGGACTTCGACGAAACGAAGACCTACCCGGCCATCGTCTGCGCGCACCCGATCAGCAGCTGCAAGGAGCAGACCTCGGGCCGCATCTATGGCGAACAGCTCGCCGAGCAGGGTTTCATCACGCTGGCCTTCGACGCATCGACCCAGGGCGCGAGCGGCGGCGAGCCACGCTTCAGCGAAGATCCGACGCTGCGCGTGGAAGACTTCCGCTGCGCGGTGGACTACCTGGTCACGCTCCCCTTCGTGGACGAGAAGCGCATCGGCGTGCTGGGCGTGTGCGGCGGCGGCGGTTATGCGGTCAATGCAGCGATGACCGAGCGCCGTTTCAAGGCGGTGGGCACGGTGGTCGCAGCCAACTACGGCCGCATCATGCGTGAAGGCGACCTGACGCCGGATTCGGCGCTGAAGGCACTGGACGCGATCGCCAGCCAGCGTACGGCGGAAGCACGCGGCGCCGAACCGCTGCTGACCACCTACATCCCGACCTCCAAGGCGGCGCTCGAGCAGGCCGGCCTGACCAACGTGGACATCGTCGAGGCGGTCGAGTACTACACGACGCCGCGCGGCCAGCAGCCGGGTTCGCCCAACAAGCTGCGTTTCTCGAGCCTCGCGCCGGCAGTCGGCTGGGATGCGTTCCATCTGGCCGAGCACCTGCTGACGCAGCCGCTGCATATCGTCATCGGTGGCGGCGAGCCGGGCGCGTTCGGTTCGTACCGCGACGGCTTCGACCTGTACAACCGCGCGCGTTCGAGCGAGAAGACGCTGCAGATCGTGCCCGGCGCCACCCACTATGACCTGTACGACCAGCCCGCGCCGACCGGCCAGGCGCTGGAGCAACTGGTGCCGTTCTTCAAGAAGCATCTGGGGGCGTAACGCGAGGCGGGCTGCCGGCCGGCGCAACATGCCGGTGGTCGGCCCTGCCCGGACGTGACACGGTGGCCGGCATTTTCCGCCGCACGCTCCCGTGCCGCGATAGCCCGAGCTGACGTACCGAAGAGGCCGGCCACGCAACCCGCGTGGCCGGCCTCTTCGCATTGCGTCACCGCAAGTCGAGTTGCGCCTTGAGAATCGCCTGCGCGCGATTCTTGACGTCCAGCTTCAGGTACACGTTCTTCAGATGAAACTTCACGGTGTTTTCGGAAAGGAACAGCTTCTCCGAAATCTCGCGATTCGATGCGCCGCTGCACAGCAGCCGCAGGATTTCCTGTTCGCGCTGCGACAAGGCGCCGTACCACGCCGCCGTAGGGGAACGTTGTTCCGATGCCTGCGCCGTATGCGGCATCTCCGCGTCGGGCGCCTGGTCGAGCAACGCGACCAGTTCCGCGCCTTCGTCGAGCAGCGCGCGTCGGCAGCCGCCGGCGCTCGCCGTTTCGCGTACGCCCTGCAGCGTTCGCAGCGCGAGCCGCGTATGCCCCTGCCGATGCTGCACCAGTGCCTGCAGCACGTGCAACTTGACCGACAGCAGCGGCCGGGCCGGCGTGATCGCCAGCGCGGCTTTCAGCAACTCGCCGGCCCGGTCGAGTTGCTGCCGGAACAACGCGAGCCGGATCCGTCCCAGCAGCCGCCCGCTCAGCATCTCGGTGATCGGAATCCACACGGGGTCCGACGGCGACGCGTCGTCCGTCACGTGCTGCAGCAGCGCATCGACCCGCGCCGCATCGCCGCTGCGCCCGGCAAAGTAAAGCCGCTCCCACGCGATCATCTCGCGCACTCCCGACCACTGGCTCTGAAAGCTCAGGCGCTCGAGCGTGTCGAGCGTGTCGCGTGCCTGGATCATCCGCCCGCGGGCCGCGTGGATGCGCGCGATCGAGACCATCGACAGCGCGATGAATTCCGGCACCGCCGCCAGCGCGATCTCGTCCTCGAACTGGGTCGCGAGCCGCTCCCCGATGTCGAGCGCATCGGCTTCATAGCACGCCCAGATCCGCGATGCCGCAAGCGCCACCGCCGCCATGCCGCGATTCACGTAGGGCCACGGCCGGGTGCCCGACGTCGCGCGCGGCGCTTCGGTCGCGAGCCTCGGCTGCCCGCTGGTGACCTGCAGGATGCAGCGCAGCGCGAGCGTGTAGCCCTGGCTGAACGCGGCCTGCGCATGATCGTTGTGGCTGTTCGCCAGCACGAGCATGTGGTGGATGTCTTCCTCGTGCCACGTCGCCATCGCGCTGAACGTCAGCAGGTTCGCAGCCGCGCCCAGTTCGAACGCCTCGAAGATGTCGCGCGCCGGCTGATGCAGCACCGGGATGTTCGCGAGACGCGCGGCGCCGCGCAGGTCGTTGTTGAACATCGTCGCCATCGCCAGCACGACGTCCGGATTGTGCGTGGCGCCATCCTGTTCGCGAGCGCGCGTCTCGTCGAGATACGAGAGAAGCGGATGCGTCGGGCTCCCGCGACGCAGGAACACGAGCGCCCACGCGACCTTGATCGCGAGACTCCGGTTGCCGAGCACCTCGTTCAACGGCAGCCGGTCGAACCAGTACGCCACCGTGGCGAGCTCCGCGCCCGCGATCAGTCGCGACGCCCATTCGTCGAGCGTGCGCACCGCAAGCGCGTACTCGCGCGCCTCGACCGCGTGATACATCGCTTCCTCGGGCACGCCATGCCGCACGTACCAGTGCGCCGCGCGCCGGTGCACGTCGAGCACGCCATCGGGATCGTCCTGGCCGAGACGCTCGGACAGGAAACGCGCAAACAGGCTGTGATACCTGTACCAGCCAGGATTGCCGTCGAGCGCCTCGAGAAACAGGCCGTCCTGCTCCAGTCGCTGCAGCACCGCGTCTGCGTGATGCGCGCCGGTCACCTCCGCGCACAGCGATCCGTTCAGGCGCCGCAGCAACGATGTTTTCAGCAGGAACACCTGCGCGTCCGGCGGCTGCAGCGACAGCGTGTTTTCCGACAGGTAACGCACCAGCTCAAGCGGCCCGCAATCGCGCATCTCGTCGACCGTGTGCCACGGATTGCCGCGCGCAAGCGCAAGCTTGAACAGCTGCAACCCGGCCGGCCAGCCTTCGGTGCGCGCCTGCACGAACGACGCGATCTCCGCGTCGAGCGCCTCGTCGTCCGACGCAGTCATGAACTCGACCGACTCCGCCGGCGAGAAACGCAGGTCCTCCATCCGCAGCACCAGCGCCTCCTCGGCGACCAGCAGCGTGCTCACGCCGATGTCCGGCAAATTGCGCGACCCGATATAGATTCGGCAGCGGCCCGGCAGCGCGCGCAACAGGTCGCGCAGGAACCGCAGGATCGCGGGATCGCGAATCCACTGGAGATCGTCGATGCACAAGCCGATCGGGCCGGGAATCTGCCCGAATCGATCGAGCACCCAGTCGATCATGTTGTCGGTTGTCGCCGGCGACTGCTCGGGCGCGGGGCCGCCCGCGTCCGCCACCATCTGCGTGACCAGCGCGATGAAGTACGTTTCGAAGCGGCGCGGATCGTTGTCGTTCTCGTCGAGCGTCAGCCACCCGATCGTCCAGCGCTTCGCGGTGCCGATCTCCATGATCTGCCGAAGCAGCGTGGATTTGCCGCTGCCGAGCGGCGCGTGCAGGATCACGACGTGCGGCACGCCGAGCCGCGTCACGCGTTCGAGCAACGCGTGTCGCACGATCGCGCCGCGTCGTGCGGCGGGTGGTGAAAACTTGTGCTCGCGCAGGTCCACGCCGTCATGACGCACGCTGCGCTGGATCGCATTTCGGGAAACGGTCACGATCATCCGGGTGAGGGGTCGGGTCGCTCATCCTGCCGCATTCACGCGGCAGCTTCAAGCCGTGGCATCGCCTTCGGGTACCGCACCGGCATCCGGCAGCGGCGGCGTCCACCCGCCCACCCGGGAAAACGCGGAGAACGCCGCGAACGGATTGCAGCAGTAAGGCCGCAGGCACGCCGCCGGTTCGTGCGCTGCGGGGTCGTCGTCGCCGGCCGCCGCGGCCGCTTCGGGACGCGAGGCAGTCGCGTTCATCTCGGCACCTCGGCGGCAAACGCGACGTAGGCATCGAGCGCGGCCGGATTGGCCATCGCGTCGCGGCTCGCCGCCTGCTCGACCGGACGCCCCATCAGGATCTTGCGCACCGGCACCTCCATTTTCTTGCCCGTCAGCGTGTACGGTATCTGCTCCATCGCGACCATCGTGTCCGGCACGTGGCGTGGGCTGCATAGCGTGCGCAGCCGCTCGGCGATGCGCGCACGCAGCGTGTCATCGAGCGTTTCGCCATTGCGCAGCCGCACGAACAGCGGCATGAAGAAACCGCCGCCCGGCAACTCGCAGCACACGACCAGGCTGTCGGCCACCTCGTCGATCTCCTCGACGACGCGATAGATCTCCGCCGAGCCGATTCGCACACCGTATCGATTCAGCGTCGAATCGGCGCGCCCGTAGATGTAGCAGCCGCCGTCGCGCGTGATTCGCATGAAGTCGCCGTGCCGCCATACGCCGGGGAAGGTTTCGAAGTACGACTCGCGATAGCGCGCGCCGCCGTCGTCGTTCCAGAAGAAGATCGGCATCGACGGGGCCGGCTGCGTGACGACGAGCTCGCCCACTTCGTCGACGACCGGCTGCCCGTCGTCGTTCCACACGTCGACCGCCATGCCGAGCATGCGCGCCTGGATCTCTCCCGCGTGGACCGGCAGCGATGGCACCGCGCCCACCAGCCCGCTGCACAGCTCGGTGCCGCCCGATTGCGACGTGACCCACAAGTCCTGCTTCACGTTGCGGTAGAACCATGCGAACGTCTCGGGCGTGCTCGGCGCACCGGAGAGCAGCACGCTCCTGAGCGCCGACAGGTCGAACTGCCGCCCGGGCTCGATACCCGACTTTTCCATCATCTGCACGAAGGTCGGACTGCCGCCGAAGCAGGTCGCGCCGGCGTCGGCCGCGAGCCGCCACAGACACTCGGGGCCGCCGTGCATCGGGCTGCCGTCGTAGAGCACGGCGGATGCGCCGGTCAGCAGCGAGGCGACCAGCAGATTCCACATCATCCAGCCGGTCGTGCTGTAGAAGAACATCACGTCGCCCGGGTGCAGGTCCACATGCAGATGCATCAACTTCAGGTGCTCGGCCAGGATGCCCGCATGACCATGCACGATCGCCTTCGGCAAGCCCGTGGTGCCCGACGAGAACACGATCCACAGCGGATGATCGGCGCCGACCCGCTCGAAGCGGAACGTATCGGCCGGCACGTCGGGGCCGGCGAGCAACGCATCCCATGCGTGCACCGCGCACGGCAGCGACGTCGCATCGGCCGGCATCGCATCCGCCACGTTCGGCAGCCAGACGAGCGTCTGCAGCGACGGCAGCGCCCGCGCGATTTCGGCGACCTCGCGCCGGCGATCGAATACCTTGCCGCCGAAGTGGTAGCCGTCAGCGGCGATCAGCACCTTCGGCGCGATCTGCTGGAAGCGGTCGACGACCGTGCGCACGCCGAAGTCGATCGCAGCCGACGACCATATCGCGCCGATGGCGGTCGTCGCGAGCATCGCGACCGCGCACTCGGGCACGTTCGGCAGATACGCGACAACACGATCGCCCGGCACCACACCGAGGTCGCGCAGGCGCGTCGCGACGCGCCGCACCTGGCTCGCAAGCTCGGCAAGCGACATCGTCTGCAGCGGTCGCGTTTCGGAAGCGTAATGAAAGGCCGGCGCCGCACCCGCATGCGCAGCGTTCTGCAGCACATGCTCCGCGTAGTTCACGCGCGCATCCGGAAACCAGCGCGTATGCGGCATCGGCGCGCCGTCCGTCACGCGTCGCGCCGAGCCGTCGTACTGCACGCCGTACCATTGCCAGATCGACGCCCAGAACGCATCGGGCTCGCGCACCGACCAGCGCCATAGCGCGTCGTAGTCCGCGAATGCCAGATCGCGATCGGTCGCGAGCCAGTCGAGATAGCGGGCAAGATGGGAGCCGCGCACGGACGTCTCGCCGGGCGTCCACAGCAGTTCGCCTTCGTTCACCATGTCAATCGCCTTTCATGTAAGAGCGCGAGCCGTTCGAGAACGGTCTCCGGATGTGCCGCAGCGGGAATCTCGGCCACGTCGAACGACTTGGGTTCCGGTGCCGGCAGCGCACCGTCTTGCCAGAACGCGTCCGGCACGACGATACCGGCCGTGCCGGGCCCGCATCGCGTCGGCGCGATCGTGAAATCCGGGCCCTGGCCGTCGGCCAGCGTCACGGCCGCCGGCCATTGCATGCCCCAGTCCCAGCCGTAATGCGTCGCGACGTTCGCGACGGGTTGATACAGTTCGAGCCACAGCGCGGTTTCGTCGGCCTCCCAGGTACGCGACTCGTGCAGCAGTACCGCATCGACGCCCGCCGTCGCGAACGCCCGCAGGAAATCCGCGATGCTCGACGCCGCCGCATCGGCGGCATCCTCGTCGACCTCGCCGTGCGGCGAACCGCCAGCCGAAGCAAGCGCCCGAGCCGCCCAGTCGCGTGGAGACGGCAGCACGAGTGCGAAGATCGCCTCGGGCAACGCCGCGCGCAACGCGCTCGCCAGCGCGGCCGCCTGCTCGCGCAGCGGCGTGCTCGCGAGACAGGCCTTCAGCGGCAGATGCGCGCGCTTCGTGTTCGCAGCCATTGCGTCCCGCAATGCCGTGTCGCGCGCCACCCATGCGGCGGCAAGCTCCGCCAGCGGCAACGTGAGCACGTCCGATCCGAGCAAGCCGTGCGCCTGGCGTGCCCACGCGACGCACGCGGCACTGTCGAGCCACGGCGCGCTGCCGCCCGCGAGCAACGGCACGCTGTAGCCAGCGTGATTCAGCCAGAGCGGCCGGCGTACCCGAGCGGTATCGATGAGTCGAGACATGATGCCTTCCAGTTCAGCATGAGGCCGGGTGGCCGTCAATCACGCAACCGCCGCCCGTCCTGCAGGAAAAAAGCGTTCGGCGCGGCGGCTCTCGCCCGCCGCGCCTCGGCCGTGGCGCCGGCTTATGCCTGCGCCGCCTTGTCGGCCAGCTGCGCCTCCAGCTCCGCGATGCGGACATCCTTCGGATCGAGCATGAAGGCGCCCTGGATCGCGTCCGCCGGCATCCTGACGCGCTGGCCCAGCGTCGTCGCGTAGATCTCGGTGCGGTCGTTCCAGCTGCCGAAGTACGGCAGCGTCGCCGGCGGCTCCGGTGTCACCCAGGCGTCGCAGAACGCGTCGAACGGCTTGCCGCGCGCAATCCGTGCGAGCCGTTCGGCCGCCCGCGCTTCCGCCGTCGCCTCGACATCGACGACGAGCGTCTCCTCGTCGTAGACGACCTTGTAGATGTCGCGCGCGTTCTCGTGCGACATCAGCTCCTCGCGCAAGTCCTTCATCACGAGCGCCGGATCGCGTTCGAGCACGTCGCCATAGCCGCCACCCGAGCCCTGGCAGATCATGTAGATCTCGCCCTCGTTGCAGATCTCGAACGTCATGCCCATGTCGTGGCTGCTGTACTGCGCGCCCGGAATCGGCCGCTTGTTCATCAGCTCGACGATGTCGAACGTGTCGACGGCCTTCGGGTTCTCCTCGAGCACCTTGAAGATGTTGATGCCCTTGATCTTCATCAGCTGGTAGCTCGGGCACGAATAGCCGCCGAACAGCCCCTGCGCCGACGGAAACTTCGAGCCCTCGCAGCCGGTCATGAAGCCCCACAGCCCGGAACCGCGCGCGGTCGCGATCTGCTCGTAGCCCATCCCGCCGCGATACTTGCCCCAGCCGATCCGGTCCTTCGCGAGCCGCTGCGCACCGAGGCGGATGATCGGCGTGTCCTCTTCCGCGATCTCGTGCTCGCCGGTGTCGCACATGAAACCGAACACGGGCGAGATCGAATGCTCGCCGTCCGCGTGGCTGCGCGCGCCCTGCCCGTTGCCGTTGATGTCCGCGCAGAAGTTGCCGGTCACGTCGCCGTGCTGCGTCAGGCCGCCGTAGATGAACGTCGCCGCCTGGTCGTATTGCGACGCGATCACCGCCGAGTAGCGATGCGGCAGGCTGTAGCTCAGCTTGTTCATCGGAATCGTCCACACGACGCAGCCCTTGAACAGCGGCATCAGGCTCATCGCCTGCGGCATCTCGCCTTCCGCATCGAGGATCGAGTTGCGATCGGTGATGATCTCGATCGGCGACAGCACGGCCATCGTATGCGGCAGGTCGGGCCAGATGTTCTGCAGCAGGCCCGTGCACAGCGCCGCCTTGAACGACGCGATGTTGGTATTGACCGAACGGTTCATGAACTGCGGTGCCGAGCCGCGGAAATCCATCACCATCCGGTCGCCCTTCACGGTGATCGCACACGAGATCTTCTGCAGCGCGTTTTCGCGCAGGCTCGAATCCATGAACTGCAGCACGCGCGTCGTGCCGTCGGGCAACTCGCGAATGCGGCGGCGCATCTCCGTTTCGACGTCTTCCAGGTGCGTGCGCAACGTGCCGATCAGCGCGTCACGCCCATACTGGTCGAGCAGCGCGATGATCCGCTCGCGCAGGCGCAGCACCGCGTGCAGCTTCACCTTCATGTCCTCGAGCTGCAGGCGCGGGTCGCGCACCGAGTTCTGCAGGAACGTGACGAGGTCGCGCTTCAGCTCGAAGTTCTCGACGATCTTGAACGGCGGCATCTTGATGCCTTCGTCGTACTTGCTCTCGGCCTTGGCCGGCAGCCCGCCCGGCTCGGTCGAGCCGTTCTCGCCCTCGTGGATCGTCGACGACAGCCAGCACACGAGTTCGCCCTTGTAGAACAGCGGCATCATCATCGACTGGTCGGTGTTGTGGATGCCGCCGTAGCGCGCGTCGTTGTGGATGAAGCCGTCGCCGTCCTTCACGCCGACCGTCGGGTCGTTCACCCAGTTCTTGATGATGAAGCGGATCGGATAGAAGCAGCACGCGGCGAACGCGATGATCCCGTGCGGCGCGATCATCGACAGGTCGCCCTGCGCGGTGTAGATCGCGGTGACGAGGTCGCCCCACTTCGCGCCCGGCGCCGCGCCCATCTGGTTCACCATCGTGAACGCTTCGGACAGCGCCGAGTTGATCAGCCCGCGCACATGGTGAACCTGGTGCGGGTCGACGCCGCGCTCCAGCACTTCGTTCTCCAGCTTCGAGCGCGGCAGGATGCTGTGATTGCGCATGATCTCGGGATCGGGGCCGAGAAACAGCGTGTTGTCGGCGATGAACTTGTCGAGCAGCGCCCGGTCTTCCGCATTGATGTCGTTTTGCATGTCGATCTCCTTGCTTACTTGCGCAGGAACCACGCGCCGCCCTGGGCCGTCGCCTGATAGATCCAGCCCGGCTCGACGAGGAACGTCGTCGCGCGGGTCGTGATGACGGCTGGCCCTTCGATCTGCGTGCGCTCGGCACGGGCGCGGTCGTCGTAGATGGCGGTGCGTTGCGGGCCGTCGTGCCCGACGAAGTGGCATTCGCGGTAGCCGACCGGCTCCGGCGGCGGCAGCGGGCTGTCGCTGACCGCGAGCTTCGCGAACTTCACCGACGGCTGTTCGACGTACGCGCAAACACGCAGCGTGTTGATCCGCACGCCGGTTTCCGGGCTTTGCGAGCCGTCCCCGAAGCGCGAGCCGTAACTCTCGTGGAACAGCTCCATCAGCGTCAGCACGTCGCGCTGCGTCTTCAGGCGCGAGATCGGCGTGACGACCGCCGTCTGCACGCGCTGGTTGCCGTAACGCATGTCGAGTTCGAGCCGGTAGCGGATCTGCGACGGGTCCATCCCCTGCCGCTCCAGATCCTCGCGCCCGCGCCGCTCGAGCTCCTCGACGCCGCGGTTGAACGTGTCGAAATCCAGGAAGAACGATTTCGTGTTCGGGTTGAACAGCACCGTCCACGTGTTCATTTCGTGGATATGCATCTGGTTCACCGTCCCCGCCCCGCACGCGGAGAACGTCGACGAATACGGCGGCGCCAGCACTTTCGCGACCCCGAGCGCGGACGCGATCCCGCACGCATGCAGCGGCCCGTTGCCGCCGTATGCGAGCACCGTGAATTCCTTCGGCTCGAAGCCGCGCGTGCGCAATTCGGTGGCGATGCCGTTCGCCATCGACGCGTCGACCTGCTTCTTGATCAGCTTGGCGGTTTCGATCACGTCGAGATCGAGCACGTCGCACAGGTCGTCCTGCATCGCCTGCTTCGCGCGACGCGGATTCAGCGGAATGCGGCCGTTCGCGTAGTTCTTCGGATCGAGATAGCCGAGCAGCAGGTCCGCGTCGGTGACGGTCGGATGCTGGCCGCCGCGGTCGTAACACGCGGGCCCCGGATCGGAGCCGGCCGACTGCGGGCCGATCTCGACCGTCTTGTACATCCGCTCGTAGCGCGCGATCGAGCCGCCGCCCGCGCCCAGCGCGACGAGGTGCACCATCGGCACGCTGACGAGCCAGCGATCGATCACCGGGTTGAAGTCGTAGAACTTCTGCCCGCCCTGCACGACGATCCCGATGTCGAAGCTCGTGCCGCCCATGTCGGTCGCGACGACGTTGCCCAGTTCGGCGGCCGCCGCCAGGTACTCGCTCGCGGCGATGCCCGACACCGGCCCCGAGTGGACGGTCTGCAGCGCATCGGTCGAGTTGAGTTGCGCCATCCCGCCCGAGTTGTGATTGACGAGCATCGGCTTCGTATAGCCCTGCTGGCGCAGGTTCAGCTCCAGCGTGCCGAGCCCGTGGTACATGATCTGATGCAGGAACGCGTCGATGATCGACGACGTCGCGCGCGAATACTCGCCCTTGCGGCCGACCACCTGGTGCGACAACAGCATCGGGATCGCGCCGAGCATGTGCGCCGGGTACTCCTCGAGGAAGATCTCGCGCACGCGCAGTTCGTGCACCGGGTTCACGACGCTGTTCGTGAACATCACGACGAGTGCCTGCGCACCGGCGTCGACGAGCTCGCGGATGCGCAAGCGCACATCGTCCTCGTCGAGTGTCCAGAACACCTGGCCAACGTAGTCGACACGCTCGCGGATCTCGCGGATCAGCGGAATCGCCACGAGTGGCTCCGGGCGTGCCGCATTCGGAATGTCCATCTGCTCGTGTTCGGACAGCCCTTCCCCGTAGCCGCGGGCCCGCGACAGCGGCACCGTGTGCTTGAAGCCCGTCGTGACGAGCAGGCCGACGCGCGGGCCCTTGCGCTCGATCAGCGCGTTGGTGCCGAGCGTCGTCGCGTAGCGCACCGAATCGACTTCGGACAGCAGCTGGGTCGGCGTCAGTTCGAGCTGGCGGCATGCGTCGGCCAGCGAATCGTTGAAACCGACCGCCAGATTGTGGTGCGTCGTGAGCGACTTGCCTTCGACGCAATGATCGCCCCATGCCACGAAGCAATCGGTGAAGGTGCCGCCAATGTCGACGGAAACACGTTTCATGATCGAATCTCCCCGTGGCTCAAGTGGACGACGCGTCGGTGCCGGCACCGACTGCGTGGCGATGATGGGCGGCCGCATGCAGCGCGCGCTGCAGCTTCACGCGTTCGAGTGCAAGATCGGGCGCCTGCGCGGGCTCCGTCATCTCCTCGCGATCCTTCCATTGCAGCTTCAACGCGTCGATGTCGAGATCGATGTCGTGCAGCGGCGGATGGCCGGGCGGCAGGTATTCGGCTTCGACGAGCACGCCGCATTCCGGGCAGTAGTATTCGAGAATCCGGCACCAGTCCGGGTCCGGCGAGTACGTACGTGCGTAGCGGTTCGGATCGAGCAGCGGCTTGTGGATCTCGCGCGGATCGCGATCGTGGACGAGCAGGCCGCGCTTGTAGTTGTCGCGCGCGCTGCCGTGCGCATGACCGCAGCGCCGGCATTCCCATTGCTCCGTGCCGAGATCGATGCGCAGGGTTTCGGTAATCAGGACTTTCATTATTCGTTCTCCGTGCCGCTGCTGAGCAGGATGTCTCCGGCGGAATTGATGTCGAAATGCCAGCCGGCGTCGATGCGCCCCGTGAAGAACGCTTCCTCGAGCACCGCCGGGCCGGCCGCGCGTACCGCGACGCCCTTCGGTTGATCCTCGACGCGGTACAGCGGCAGTTCGGCTTCGCGGCCATCGACCACGACGCGCCGCGTGCCGTGCGCAACGGCGGGCTGGTGGCCGGTCTCGTCGAAGCGGCCGTCCAGCGTCGCTTGCGGCATGCGCTTGATCGCGGTCAGCGACACGGACAGCGTCGCATCCGGTGCAAGCCCGGCCGGCAGCGTCGTGCCGGTCACCGCGTGCTCGCTACTCCGGCCGTCGGCACCGGTCGCTTCGATCGTATAGACCAGCCGGCAGTCGTCGATCGCCGCGTCTTCACCGAACATCGCACGCGATGCCTGCGTGAACAGCGTGTCCATTGCAGCAGCGAGGGCGCTGTCGGTCGCTTCGGCAAGCGGCGCCGAGAAGCTGTGCCCGACATCCGAAAAACTGATTCCGTACGCGGAAAACACGGCCGCCAGCCCCGGAATCAACACCCGCTTCACGCCGATCGCCTCCGCGACGCGGCATGCGACGAGCGCCCCCGCGCCGCCGAACGCGGCAAGCGTCGTGTCGGGCCGGATCGACGCATAGGCGGTGAGGCTGTCGGCGACTTTCTTCACCCACGCGGCTTCCATCGCGGCGAGCGCTTCGAGGTCGCCCATCTTCAGCGGATCGGCCACATGCGCATGAACCGCCTGGCGGGCACGCGCCTTGTCGAGCTGCAGCTTGCCGCCGAAGAACGACGCGGGATCGAGCAGGCCCGACAGCGTGAACGCATCGGTGATCGTCGCCTGCGTGCCGCCGAGGCCGAAACAGGCCGGCCCCGGCGCGCTGCCGACGCTTTCCGGCCCCACCGCGATGCGTTCGCCCGCTACGCGGATGATCGAGCTGCCGCCGACGCCCGCACTGACCACGTCGCACAACGCGAACGACGTCGCGACGCCTTCGACGTTGCCGCGCCGGTCCGCGCGCACGCCGCGTTCGTCGACCACGCCGATGTCGGTCGTCGTTCCGCCGATGTCCATCGACAGCAGATGCGTCAGCCCGTAGTGCCGGGCCAGCACACGTGCGCCTTCCATCCCGCCGCGCGGGCCGGAACTGTAGGTCTTCAGCGCGATCGTCTTCGCGACGCGCCCTGCATAGCCGTCGTTGCGGAACACGAGCAGCGGGCTCTGCGCGCGCGCGTCGCGCAGCTTCTGTTCGGCGCTGTAGAGAAAGCGCTCCATCGCCGGATGCAGGAACGCGTTGAACAGCGCGGTCCACGTGCGGCGCACATCGCTCGCATCGTCGGCGATTTCGTGTGCATACAGGATCGGCAGCGCGCCGAGCAAGTGGGGCGGAAAGCTGCGCAGCAGCTTGCGCTTCAGGCGCTGTTCGAGTTCGACGCGGCGCGGGCCGCCGATCGCCACCACGAGCCGGTTGGCCCCCGACGCCGCGAGTTCGCCGACCGCGCGGACTACGTCGGCTTCGGGCGAATCGCCGGACAGCGTGACTGCGCGGCTGCCGATCACCGCGTCGAACAGGTCGGCAGCGCCGTCGGCGTCGCGCACCTGCGCGGCCGACAGCGTCCCGCCGACCACGAGCCCGAGCCGCGGCCCCTTGCGCTCGACGAGTGCGTTCGTCCCCTGGGTCGTCGAGTAGCGGATCGCGGCCGTCGACAACAGCAGCGCCTCCAGGTCTTCGTTGCCGTAGATCGCCACGGACGCCTTGCGCAGCCCGTCGAACAGGCATTGCGACAGGTCATGCGGCGTGGTCAGCGTCTTCGTGCGGATCACGTTGTCGCCGTCCATCACGCAGATGTCGGTCAGCGTGCCGCCGTTGTCGATGTTGATCAGGCGATGTCGCGCGGTCCGTGTGCCGGACGTGCCCGATGCCGCGTGCTGGATCGAATCGGTTGGGATTGTCATGAGCTCTCTCGCTTCGTGATCGGCCGGTTCAGGCGCGGCGCGGCTGCCGTGCCTGTGCAGCGCGGCGCATGTCGATGGGCGCGCGCGGCTCCGTCATGCAGCCGTGCGGCGTCGGAAAAGGAAGGGAATGCACGTCGTCTCCTGTCTGGTTATGTTCGTCGTGGAATCAGTGTAGGCAGCGGCCTGTCGGCCGCCGCCACCCGTCCGGGTAGTTATCGGGTATGGATTGCCCGTATCGGTGGCATCCGCGCGTCAGGTACCGGCCGACGCGTTCGCGCCAGCCCGCTCGATCGCCGGCTTCACGCTGTCGATCGCACCGCCGCCGTCACACGGAATCACGGCGCCGGACACGTACGACGCATACGGCGATGCGAGGAACAGCGCGAGGTTCGCAATGTCGTCGATCGAGCCGAACCGGCGCAGCGGCACGGCCGACTCGGCCAGCGCGAGTTCGTCGTCGGTGCGGGCGATCAGCTTGCGAAAGCCTTCCGTCCCGTCGATCGGGCCCGGCGAGATCGCGTTGACGCGCACGCCGTCGGCGCCCCATTCCAGCGCGAGCACGCGGGTGAGCTGGTCGATGCCGGCTTTCGCCGCGGACGCGTGTGCCTGATGGCGCATCGGCACCGTCGCCTGCGGTGCGGTGATGCTGATGATCGACGCGCCCGGCTTGCGCAGATGCGGATAGGCCTGCCGCATCACGTTGAACGAGCCGATCAGGTCGATATCGATGACCGTGCGGAAACCGTTCGCCGACATCGCGTTCGCGTCGCACAGGAAATTGCCCGCCGCGCCGGATATCAGCACGTCGATCGGGCCGAATTCGCGCACCGCATCGCCGAGCGCGGCGCCCACCGCGTCGAAATCGCGGACGTCGGCGCATGCGCCATACACCGACGCATGGGTCGTGCGCAGTGTCTTCACTGCAGCGTCGACGTTCTCGCGTTTGCGGCTCGCCACGCTGACGGCCGCGCCGCATCGCGCGAATGCTTGTGCGATGCCGAAGTTGATGCCGGTCGTGCCGCCGAAGACGAACACGTGCCGTTGCTCGAAACCTATCTCGATCTGCATGCCACCCTCCTGTCGAAACCTGTGAACCCGTCGTCAGAACAGGTGGCGCATGCCGATCACGGTGCCGAACGTCGACCCGTTCGCGCCGTACAGCGCACCGTTCGTCGACAGCCCCGTATTCATCTTGCCGTGGTTGTTCACATAGCCGAGCTGCCCGTACAGCAACGTCGCCTTCGACAGGCTGTAGGTCAGCCCTGCCGCGGCGAGGATCGAGTGGTTGTTCGTGTCGTTGCCGTCGCTCGTGTACCAGACGCCGGCGTCGGCGCTCACGACCGGCGTGAACTGATAGGCAGCGCCGCCGCCGTAGACGCGGCTGTCGAACGAGCCCGCGATCTTGTAATTGACGTAGGCGGCTTTCACCGTGAGCGCGTCGTACTGATAGCTCGCGCCGAGCGTGCGCCCGGTAAACGGCACCGTGCTCGGTACCGGCGTCGCTGCAGCCGTGCCGCCCGAGTTGCCGTTGTACATCGCGGCACTGACGAGCAACGGCCCAACCGTGTAATTGAGGCTCGCCGAATACTGGCGGCCCGCCTGGAAATCGCCGGCCTTGCCGCCGAGCGCAAGCATCGCGCTGCCCTGCAAGCCCGCCACCACCGGGCTCGTATACGAAATCGCATTCGCGTTGAAGATCCCCGTCACGAGCACGCCGCCGACATAGATCGGCACGCCGCTGCCGAAGTACGACACGCTGCGCGCGTCGGTGGCGATCAACGACAGCACGAACGGCGAGAACTGGACACCGGCCTTCACCGTGCCGTAGCTGCTCTCGATCCCCACCCACGCCTGCCGGCCGAACAGGTTGCCGTTCGAATCCGCATAGCCGCCGTTCGACACGTCGATGCCGCTTTCGAGCGTGAAGAGCGCCTTCACGCCGCCGCCGAGATCCTCGGTGCCTTTCAGGCCGAACAACGACGGCGTCATCCCGCCGGTGATCATCGATACCTGATGCCCGGCATTCAGCCCGGTCTTCGGATCGATCGCCTTGCTCGTATAGAGGATGCCGGCGTCGACGACACCGTAGAGCGTGACACTGCTTTGCGCATGCGCGGGCAATCCGGCCGTGGCCAGCAGCACGCCGGCAACGGACGCGAAACGTTTGCGGGACGGGATGATCGTCATCGGGAATGTCTCCTGTTCTAGTCTCTGTTTGTTGGATACCGGTGCTTCGCTGTTGCGAATGCCCGCCGGACCGGATGCCGCGGCTTGCCCGGGCCCGGTCGTTGCGCGGCGGAGTCCGACCGTCCGTGCGCATTGATCGGCAGGATGGCCGTCGACGCGCGGGCGCCAATCGGAAGCAGGACGAAACAAATCACGTCCCGCGCACCTGGTTTTGCGCGGGAGTCACGACCCGGCGGTATCGCCGCCGTTCAGTCGCGTTGTTTCTGGAAAAGGAGTGTAGGTATGGGGGGGACGGGTGGCAGCTACCCGTTCGGGTAGTTTGGGAGCATGGATTCCCCTGATCGGGGATGTGCATGCCAGCGTGAGCAACACCGGCCAAGTCATGCGCGACGGCGAAAATATTACGAACTACTTTCGCGCGAGCCTGACCGGGTCATCCCGCGCACCGCAACCGTGGTCACGTTCCGGCCGAACGCACGCCAGGTCGCGTTCGGTGCAACGGCCATTCGTCGACGGCGATTTCGCGCGCGCACCGCGACGCCGGCGCCGCGGCGCACCCTCTCCCGTCCACGAACCGGTTGCCGCTCACGCCACGGCGGCAACTTGCCCGCCCCCGTTGCTCATGCACTTACGACGCACCACCGACGACACGTCGATAGACGTCCTTGTTCTGATAAACGCGCCCGTCGGAAAATCGACCGAACACCGAGATCGTCATCCAGACGCCACTGCCATCCAGCCGGCGCTCGGCCCAATGCACCTTTTCATTGTTCTTGAATGCCGACGACCGCAGCAGGTCGGGCGGCTCGAACTCGAAACCGAGCTCGTCGGCAGCGCTGGTGCTGGAGTAAGGAAACCGTCCACCGCCCAGCTTTCCGGCGAAGCGGATCTCCCGCGTACGCCCCGCAGCAGTGCGCCACCGCGACGTGATGTCCAGCCAGCCGTCGTCATCCAGCGCGACGGTGTAGGTGCCGTCCAATGGCGGCATCCCGAACGCATAGACCGAGCGCCCCGGTTCGAGCGCCCAGACGCCGAGGAACGGGAAGTCCCCCGGCGCGGGCGCTACGCGCCCGTCTGCCGGAAGCGGCGCGTTCATTTGCGGACTTCGCAAAAGCCGTCCTTGCAGATCCCGGCATCATCCGACGCTGGGGCCGGCCCGGTCTCCTGCGTGGCGGCCGCGGCGATCGCCGCCTGTTCGCGCAACACGCGCACGAAATCCGCGACATCGCGCGCGCCCGACACCGACGCCTGCCCGTTGATCACGAAGTAAGGCACGCCACGAATCCCCCGTTCGAGCGCTTGCTGCTCGTCGGCACGCACCTCGTCAGCAAAGCGGTCGCTGCCCAGCACGGCATCCACATCGTCGGCCGCCAATCCCGTCTCGAGCGCCAACGAACGCAGCACCTGCCGGTCACCGATATCCTGCCCCTCGGTGAAATATGCGCGCAGAAAGCGCTCCTTGACCTGATCGCCGATTCCCTCGTGTTTGGCAAGGTGGATCAGGCGATGGGCATCGAACGTATTGCCGGGCCGCGCGATGCGCCACTGGAAATCCAGCCCCATGCGGCGCGCTTCCTGTTCCTCATGATTCAGGATGGCCAGCGCGCGCTGGCGGTCGATGCCGTACAGGCGATTCATCACGTCCGGCAGCGGCATGGCATACGACTGCGGCGCGGAAGGGTTCAGCTCGAAGCTGTGCCACTCGATGTGCGCCGCGATGCCGGTCTGCTCCAGCGCCGCTTCCAGCTTGCGTTTGCCGATATAACAAAACGGGCAAATGACGTCCGACCAAATATCGATTTTCATGATTGCTACTCCATCGTGCAGGAAACCCGAACCCGGTTCAGGATTCGCTATTACCCCCTCGCAGCAGCACCTTCCCGGCACTGCTTCGGATACCGGATGCGCTGGCTACGTCACCCAGGTCGTGGACCGCGGCGACGGGTAGATTGAAGCCGTTGCGCTGCGCGATCGCAAGAATCTCGGCCACCATCCTGGCCCGGTACGCGTCGCTCAGTTTCTCGACCTTGCGCAATCCCCAGAAGCCTCGCACCGTCGCCTGCTTGAACAGCACGTCCTGGAAGTCGATGTTCAACGGCTGATTGCTCAACGCACCGAATACCACCAGCGTCGCGTTGTCGTCCATCACGTGAAGCATTTCACCGGTCAGACTGCCGGCCACCGAATCCAGCGCATGGAGCAGCGGCTCGCCGTTCAGCGCGGTCTTGATACGCGCCTGCCAGCCGTCGACGGTGGTGTTCTCCACCACGTCCACCCCGAGCTTCCTGAGTTCTTCGACCTGCGCCGCCTGATTGACCAGGGCAATGACGCGAATATTCCGCGCGGCGGCCAGCAGCGCCACATTCTTGCCCACGGCGCCCGCCGCGGCATTCAGCATCATCCATTGGCCGCTTTGCACGCCCAGGTCGTCCAGCACCACCATGGCACTCGTCGGCATGATCAGCAACTGCGCCGCGAGTTCGTCGCTGATGCCGTCGGGTACCGGCAGCACCTGGTCGGCCGGCGCCACGAACGCATCGGCCCAGGTGCCGAACGCGCCCGACACGGACACGCGCTGGCCGACTTGCAGATGGGTCACGCCCTCGCCCACGGCCAGCACGCGCCCCACCGCCTCGGTGCCTGCACGTGCCGGCAGTTCCGGCTTGATGCCATAGGTGCCGGCAATCTGCATCAGGTCGTGGTTGTGGATGGGCGCCAGGATCATCTGCAACAGCACCTCGCCGGCTTGCGGCTGCGGACGCGCGACGTTGCGAATCTCGAGCACCTGCTCGGGCTGGCCCATGGATTGATGAATGGCGGTACGCATGACGGACACTCCGTGTGTCTGGTTTGAATGAGGTCATGGTACGCAGCCGCCATCTTTTCCCTTGATCTCACGAGACAAAGTTTTTATATTGCGAGACATGACGGCAATCATTCGTTCGACAGGCATGAAGGGCTACCGCGAGCTCATGACGACGCTCGGGGTCGATCCGATGCCGCTGCTGCGCAAGCACAAGCTTCCGGCCGACCTTGGCGATGTGGACGACGCGACGGTTCCGATTCTGTCGGTGATGCAGCTGATGGAAGACAGCGCCGCCGCCGCACACCGACCCGATCTCGGCCTGCAGCTGGCCGCCCGCCAGGACATCGACATCCTCGGCCCGCTCGCAATGGCCATCCAGCATTCCGCCAATGTCCGCGAGGCCATGACGACAGCGTCCCGCTATCTGTACGTCCACAGCCCGGCCGCGCAGCTTTCCGTGATCGAACCGAGCACGCTGGTCCAGGATGCGGCGGAGATCCGTCTCGAGTTGGTGGTTCCTCGTGCGCCCGTCTGCCGGCAAGCGCTCGATCAGTGCCTGGGCAGGATGCACCATCTGGTGCGGTCCTTCGCGGCGGACAACTATCGGCTGCTTGCGGTGGCGTTCCCGTACGGGAACAGTGCCGACCCGGGCG
This sequence comes from Burkholderia lata, assembly GCF_000012945.1. NCBI lineage: Bacteria > Pseudomonadati > Pseudomonadota > Betaproteobacteria > Burkholderiales > Burkholderiaceae > Burkholderia > Burkholderia lata. The sequence continues at coordinate 1,351,209 of NC_007511.1, read as the reverse complement.
CCTATGCGCGTTTTTTCGGGCAAGCGCGCATCTATACGGAGCAGGAGCACGCCGGTTTGCACGTGTCGCCGCAAACCCTTGGCAGCCGGCTGGAGAACGTCAATGCGTCGCTGAAGAACATCGCGCTGGAGTATCTGCAGCGGCACTACGGCGACCCCGGATTGTCGATGGTCGAGCGCGTGCGACGGGCGCTGCATTGCACGCTCGGCGCGACCGGGGGAAGCAAGTCGGCGATTGCGGAGCTGCTGTTCGTGCATCCACGCACCATGCAGCGCAAGCTGGCCGACGAAGGCGCGACTTTCGAGGGGGTCCGGGATGAGGTCCGGCAGGAGATCGCATTGCGCTACCTCCAGCAGACGACCATCCCGCTGGCTCAACTGACGAGCTTGTTGGGGTTTTCCGATCAGTCGGTCCTCACCCAATCGTCCATACGATGGTTCGGCATGCCTCCGTCGAAGATCCGGGCAAGTTCGCGACCTCGAGCGCCCGCTGCCGCGAATCGATCGTCATGAGCGTCGTCGAATCGACGCCACCTTCGGTAACACGTCTATCCGGATGACGACGATCGGGCGGCGTCGGAGTCGGCGGGCCGATCCGGGAGCAGGCATGCCCTTCCCCTTCGTCACAGAGGACGCATCGGCGAAGGCAGCCTGCCGGTATGCAACGAGAAACCGCCCATGACGTTCATCCACTCGCCTCGCCTCCCGCCGCATTGACGAGCATGCGCGACAGCAAATTGCCCAGCATTCGAAGCTCGTCGTCGCTCGCAAACGCGCGCAGCTCGCACTGGATCTCGTCTTGCAGGCAGCGCCACGCAGCCGCGATCCGGCGCCCGTCACACGTGAGCGACACGTAGACGATACGGCGGTCATCGTCCCGTTGCGCCCGCTCCACGAGATACCGCGCCTCCAGCCGGTCCACCAGACGCGTCACCGCGCTGCCGGCAATGCCGCAGGCATCGGCCAGTTCGCCGGCCGTCAACGGCGCGCCGCAATCGAGCACGCGCAGGATCGACGCCTGCGACTTCGTAATGCCGAGCGCCTGCTCGACGCGCCGGTCGATGCACCGGGACTGCAACGAATCGGCAGCCGACAGCAATGTCACGATCGACATACCACGGTGGCGCCTTTCCGGTAGGACGGAATTCGAACCAGACATTCCTGGTGCCATCTCACCGGATCGTTCTTTCGCGATTTCAAGCTCTGTTGGTACGGGATTCATCACAGCACTCATGGATCGCGGCGCAACGCCCTTCGTCGAGCGCCCGATGCATTCATCCTTGAATCAGGGTGCGGACCACTTCGGTCACTTCAACCCTGTCCGGATTGCGGCATCCTGGCCGCGTCAATTCCCGGTGCAGCAATCCGCTCAGCGTCGCGTGAACCACGCTGGCGATCACCGCCGGTTCATGCTCGCTCGCCAGCTGCCCGGCCGATATCGCACGACGCAACCAGGCATCGATGCGCTGTTCCGCCGCGTACGCAGCCTGGCAAACCCGTTCGCAGAAAGCCGCCGTTTCCTTCGCGTTTTCACATCGTGTGTACGACAGCGTGTACAGCCGGCGGGACAATTTCGAGCGTGTCGCGATCCGCCAGCACGCACCGAGTGCATCGATCAGCGCGTCGAGCTCATGCTCGGCATCGTGTCGCGACGCAATCAGGAAAGGGTCCAGCGGGATCGCCGCATCGGCGAAGATGGCATCGAGCACCTCGAGCTTGCTCTCGAAGTGCCAGTACACGGCCCCGCGCGTGACGCCGGCCCGGCGGGCGATTTCCTCAAGCGACGCATGCGCGAAGCCATGATCGAAGAACACGCCCTGTGCCGACTCGACGATGATGGCCCGTGTCGCCTGTGCCTGTTCACGGGTTCGTTTCACCATAACGTTTCCGAACGTCCATCCGGGTCGGGATGGCTCGCGTGTCACATCGCAGCGGCCCGGTAAGGGCATGCGATTGCGTGCCCCGGGTGTCGGGGCACGCATCCTGAATCACCGAACGGGCCGGGCCCGTTGCGGCGTCCTCCTTCACGTCGGCGTATGGGTCAACCCGGCGGATGCGCGGCCTGCCCGGTCGACACGTCGGCTTTCACCGTGCGGTCCTGCCAGCCGCCGCCCAATGCGCGGTAGAGGTCGACCGTGTTCGACATCCTCGCCAGCCGGACCTTGACCAGGTTCTGCTGCGCGTCGTACAGCGACCGCTGGTTGACGAGCACGTTCACGTACCCGTCGACACCCTCGCGATAGCGTACGTCGGACAACCGGTACGCCGACTGGCTCGCATCCACCAGCAGCCGCTGGGCCGTTTCCTGCTGGCCCCAGGTCGCACGACCGTCGAGCGCATCGGAGACTTCGCGAAACGCCGTCTGGACCGCCTTCTGGTACGTCGCGACCTCGATGTCGCGATTGACCTTCGACACCGCCAGGTTCGCGCTGTTGCGCCCGTAGTCGAAGATCGGCACGCTGATCGTCGGCCCGAACGACCACGCCGCGCTGCCGGGATCGAACAGGTTGCGCAACGACGCACTGGCCGTACCGCCGTTCGCCGTCAGCGAAATGCTCGGGAAGAACGCCGCGCGGGCGGCGCCGATGTTCGCATTCGAGGCCATCAGCTGATGCTCGGCGGCGATGATGTCCGGCCGCCGCGCGAGCAGATCCGACGGCAGTCCGGCCGGCAGGTCCTCGTCGAGCCGAACCGTCGCCAGCGATTCGCGCGACAGCAGCGCGTCATCGAGGGGCACGCCCACCAGCAGCGTCAGCGCGTTGATGTCGGTCCGCACCTGCCGGTCGTACTGCGCGAGATTCACTTCCGCCGCTCGGACGGTCGTTTCTGCCTGACGCAGATCGAGCAGCGACGACGTGCCGTTGCGGTACCCCGCTTCGGTGATCTTCAGCGACGCCCGCTGGCTGGCGAGCGTATCGGCCGTCAGCACCTTGATGTCCTGGTCGGCCTGCAGCGTCAGCCACGCAGTGGCCACCTCGGCGATCAGGCTGATCTGGGTGGCCTTGCGCGTGGCCTCGGTCGCCAGATACGTCTGCATCGCCTGCTCCGTCAGGCTGCGGATCTTGCCGAACAGGTCCAGCTCGTACGACGCGACGCCCCCGACGTTGTAGGACCGCGTGACGCCGGCTTGGCCCGTCGTCGACAGGTCCGACGGCAGCCGCTGGATCGACCCGGACGCGCCGGCCGACAGCGTCGGCAGCAGGTCCGCCCGCTGGATCCGGTACTGCGCGCGCGCCGCTTCGATGTTCAGCACGGCCACGCGCAGGTCGCGGTTGTTTTCCAGCGCCATGCCGATCAGCGTCTGCAGGTGCGGGTCAGTGTAGAAGTCGCGCCAGCCGACTTCCGCGGCCGACGGCTGGCCGGCGTTGTCCTGCGCGGCCGTCGCGTACTGCGCGGCGACCGACGGGTCGGGACGATGATAGGTTGGGATCATCGTGCAGCTCGCCATCAGCAGCGCAGCAGGCAATACCGCGAGTTTCAGGATCTTCATGCGGTCACCTCGTCAACCTTGTCGATGTCGTCGGCCTTGTCGGCCTTGCCTTTCTTGCCGCGCGAGAACAGGCCCGTCACCAGCACATAGAACAGCGGCACGTAGAACACGGCCAGGAAACGTCGCGGTCATCATCCCGCCGACCACACCGGTGCCGACGGAGTGCTGGCTGCCCGAGCCGGCGCCGTTCGAGATCGCGAGCGGCAGCACGCCGAGCACGAACGCCATCGACGTCATGATGATCGGGCGCAGCCGCAGCCGTGCCGCCTGAACGGCCGCCTGCATCAGCGACATCCCTTCTTTTTCGTACAGCTCTTTCGCGAACTCGACGATCAGGATCGCGTTCTTCGCGGACAGGCCGACCGTCGTCAGCAGGCCCACCTGGAAGAACACGTCGTTCGTCAGGCCGCGCGCCAGCGTGGCGACCACCGCGCCGATCACGCCGAGCGGCACGACCATCAGCACCGAGAACGGCACCGACCAGCTCTCGTACAGCGCGGCAAGACAGAGGAACACGATCAGGATCGACAGTGCATAGAGCGCCGGCGCCTGCGAGCCCGACAGCTGTTCCTCATAGGACAGCCCCGTGACCGCCAGCCCGAATCCGTTCGGCAGCTGCGCCGCGATCTTCTCGATCTCCTGCATCGCTTCGCCCGAGCTGTGGCCGGCTGTCGGCTGGCCCTGCAGTTCGACGGCCGGAATGCCGTTGTAGCGCTCGAGCTTCGGCGAACCGTATTCCCAATGCCCCGACGCCACCGCCGAGAACGGCACCATCTGGCCGTTGCTGTTGCGCAGATACCATTTGTAGAGATCCTCCGGACCCACGCGCGCATCCGGCAGGCCCTGGACGTACACCTTCTTCACACGGCCGCGATCGACGAAGTCGTTCACGTACTGGGAACCCCAGGCAGCGGTCATCGTATCGTTGATGTCGGCGATGCTGACCTGCAGCGCACGCGCCTTCTCATCGTCGATATCGATGTGGAACTGCGGCTCGTCGTTCATGCCGTTCGGGCGAACGTTGGCCAGCAGCGGGTTGGCATGCGCGAGCTTCAGGAACTGGTCGCGTGCCGCCATCAGCGCGTCGTGGCCTTGACCGGTCCGATCCTGGAGGTACACGTCGAAGCCCTGCGAGTTGCCCATTTCCATGATCGCGGGCGGCACGATCGGAATCACGATGCCGTCCTTGATCTTCGAAAACGCCGCACCCGCACGCTGTGCAAGGCCGAACACAGTGGTGTCGCTCCCCTTGCGCGCGGCCCACGGCTTGAGCCCGACGAATGCCAGTGCGGAGTTCTGCCCGCGCCCCGCGAAGTTGAAGCCGTTCACCGTGTAGACCGATTCGACGATATCCGCCTCGTCCTTCAACAGGTAGTCACGCACCTTCGCCAACGCATCTTCGGTCCGTTCCGCCGATGCATTGCCCGGCATCTGGAGCTGAACGAACAGCGTCCCCTGGTCTTCGTCCGGCAGGAAGGCCGTCGGGATGCGCGTGAACAGGAAGCCCATGCCGACCACGATCAGCAGGTAGATGACGATGTAGCGCCCCTTCTTGCGCAGGATCGCCGCGACTGCACCTTCGTAACGGTCGGTACCGCGGTCGAAGGTGCGGTTGAACCACCCAAAGAAGCCCTTCTTCACGTGATGATCGGCGTCGCCCGGCTTGAGCATCGTCGCGCACAACGCCGGCGTGAACACCAGAGCAACCAGCACCGACAGCGCCATCGCCGACACGATCGTGATCGAGAACTGGCGATAAATCACGCCCGTCGATCCGCCGAAGAACGCCATCGGCAGGAACACGGCCGACAGCACCATCGCGATACCGACCAGCGCGCCCTGGATCTGCCCCATCGACTTGCTGGTCGCTTCCCGCGCGCTCAGCCCTTCCTCGGTCATCACGCGCTCGACGTTCTCCACCACGACGATCGCGTCGTCGACCAGCAGGCCGATCGCCAGCACCATGCCGAACATGGTGAGCGTGTTGATCGTGAAGCCGCACGCGGCGAGCACGCCGAACGTACCCAGCAGCACGACCGGCACCGCCAACGTCGGAATCAGCGTCGCGCGGATGTTCTGCAGGAACAGGTACATCACCAGGAACACGAGGATGATGCCTTCGATCAGCGTCTTGACCACTTCGTGGATCGACGCATGAACGACCGGCGACGTATCGTACGGAACGACGATCTTCACGCCCGGCGGCAACAGCGGTTCCTGTTCCTTGAGCAGTTTCTTGACGGATTCCACCGTCTCGAGCAGGTTCGCGCCGGTCGCCAGGCGCAGTGCAATACCGGCCGACGGCTTGCCGTTGTACATACTCGAGATCGAGTAGTTCTCCGGCCCGAGGCTCACGGTCGCGACGTCGCCGAGCTTGACCTGCGAACCGTCGGCATTCACCTTGAGCAGGATCTGCTTGAACTCGTCGGCGGTACGCAGGCGCACCTTCCCGATCACGGTCGCGCTCAGTTCCACGCCACGCCGCGTCGGCAGGCCGCCAAGCTGGCCCGACGATACCTGGACGTTCTGCGACCGGATCGCGTTCGTGACATCGAGCGGCGTGAGCGAATAGCTGTCGAGCTTCGCCGGATCGAGCCAGATCCGCATCCCGTACTGCGAACCCATCAGCAGGTAGTCGCCCACCCCTTTCGTTCGCAGGATCGGATCCTGGAGGTTCGACGCCAGATAGTTGCCGAGGTCGCCGCTCGACATTTTTCCGTCTTCGGAAACGAGCGCCGCGACCATCATGAAGTTGATCTGGTACTTGACGACGCGAATCCCCTGCTGCTGCACTTCCTGGGGCAGAAGCGGCGTCGCGAGCGACAGCTTGTTCTGCACCTGGACCTGCGCGATATCGGGGTTGGTGCCCTGGTCGAACGTCGCGACGATCGTCATGCTGCCGTCGGCGTTACTTTCCGACGACATGTAACGCAGGCCGTCGAGACCGTTGAGCTGCTGCTCGATCGGCTGGACGACCGTGTCCTGAACCGTCTGCGCGGACGCGCCCGGGTAGCTGACCGTGATCGACACCGCGGGCGCCGCGATGTTCGGATACTGGTTGATCGGTAACGACCGAATCGCCAGATAACCGGCCAGCATGATGACGATGGCGATCACCCACGCAAAGATGGGCCGCCTGATAAAGAACTGTGACATGCGCGCTCCGACTAGCTGCCGTTTGCCGTAGACGGCGCGGCAATGCGCGCGTCACCCAGGTCGACATGGACGTTCGTCGCGGGCACCGCAACGACCTTCATGCCGACCTGCAGTTTCTGCACGCCTTCGGTCACCACGCGCTCGCCCACATTCAGCCCCGAGCGGACGAGCCAGGTATTGCCGACCGTCCGGTCCACCGCGAGCTGCTTCAGTTGCACCTTGCCGTCGGCATCGACGACCCAGGCCACCGGCGTGCCCGTCGTATCGCGCGTAATGCCCTGCTGCGGCACCAGGATCGCGTCCCGCTTGACGCCCTCGTCGAGCTTCGTGCGCACGAACATGCCCGGCAGGATCTGGTGATCCGGGTTCGGGAACTGGGCACGCAACGTCACCGAGCCCGTGCCTTCGTCGACACTGACTTCGGAGAATTTCAGCGTGCCGCCGTGCGCATACGACGTGCCGTCCTCGAGCAACAACCCGACGCTGGCCGCGCCCGCGCTAGCGGTCTGCAACTGACCGTCGGCGAGTTCCTTGCGCAGGCGCAGCATGTCGGACGACGACTGCGTCACGTCGACATAAATGGGATCGAGCTGCGTGATGACCGCCATCGACTGGGACTGGCCGTTCGTGACCAGTGCGCCTTCCGTCACGAGCGAGCGGCCGATGCGCCCGGCGATCGGTGCGTAGACCTTCGTGTAGTCCAGGTTGACCTTCGCGGTATCGAGATCGGCCTGTGCCTGGCGATACGAGGACACCGAGTCGTCGTACTGCTGACGGCTCACCGCGTTGTCGGCAAGCAGCTTTTCATTGCGCTCGGCGAGATGCTGCGCCGATACCAGCGCGGCACGCGCCTTCTCGTACGCGGCCTTGTACGGCGCATCGTCGATCTGGTAGAGCTGCTGGCCCTGCTTGACATCGTCGCCTTCGACGAAGAGCCGGCGCTTGATCACGCCGTTGACCTGCGGGCGCACCTCCGCAACACGCCACGAATTCGCGCGACCCGGCAACAACGACTTGAGCGTGATCTCCTGCGGCTGCAGCGTGACCACGCCGACCTCGGGGACAGCCGCCACCGCGGCTTCCTTCTTCTGGCATCCGGCGACAGCCATCGACCCGACTACGACACACGTCGCAAGCAAGGCGGTTCTCTTGGGAATGATCATCCGGTACATACAACATCCCTCACTGTTCGTTTCATGTTTCTCACTCTCAACGTTGCGAATCCGGCCGCCACTGGGGAAGCCCCTCCGTGCGCCGGGCTGAACGACAAGTCCGGTTCGTCTGTCCATATGGACGCCTGCTCGGCGCATCCGCCGTCGCGACGCACATACGATCCGCCGCACGCAACCTCGAATCGGCAAGCGGCACCGGATTCAACGATTTCTGCGCGCAGCATGACTCCCACCCATTCAGTAGGTGTACTGATCGATAAGAAAGGACGTTAACGGTGCCGAACCTCCCGCCCGTTAACGCACGACCGACGCAACGACTCATTCGTACGAGTGAGCACGCGATGCGACGGGACATCCACCCGGCGTGGCAGGCACGCAACCCGGGTTGCCGGGCGCCTGTCGTGCCGGGGCGGAAGCAGAGCGCGCTGCGCGCTATCCGTCCCCGATGGCCGGAATCCTCATGGTCGAAATTTATTCATCACTTGTTGATTTATTGCGATGGTAGGGCATCCGTCGCGACGCTGTCAACCGTTCGATCGTCACGTCATGCGACCTCACGGCATGCTCGAAGCGGCGTCAGGCGGCTCGCACGCGGCGAAGCAGGCGGCCGATAGAAGCCATGCTCAGACAACGGGAGCGATGCGCCATATGCCCCGACGGTCAATGCGGTTACGTGATCGATCCCCTCGGACGGGGGCTGCACGTCGCTTCAAGCCGGGGTGTCGACAGTGCCGCCACCGCCCCGCACTGCCGGCGCACTCGACGCGCTCAAGCATCGTGGTGGTGCAGGACTGCGACACGCGGCGGCCTGCAATCTTCACGCGGGGTCATTTTTGCGATATCATTTTATTCATCATTCGTTGAATATCGCTTGCGAACTACACAGACGGCCGTTCCCGTGCGCCAGCCGGCCGCCGCGATTGCGAGGCCCGGCATGCCCGGGATGGGAACGGCGCCTGAACCAGAAAACGGATATGGACAAACTTCAATCGATGCGGTCGTTCGTACAGGTCGTGAACGACGGGAGCTTTATCCGTGCGGCCACCCGCCTCGGCATCTCTCAAATGATGATCAGCCGTCGCGTCAACTGGCTCGAGGAACAGCTGGAAAGGCGCCTGCTCGTCCGCAGAACGCGGAGCGTGTCGCTTACGGAGTTCGGGAAGACGTACTACACGCGTGTCAGCGACATTCTGGCGAAGCTCGACGAAGTCGAGCATGCGGTATCGGTGCCCACGCAAACGCCGTCCGGAACCCTGCGCGTAGCGGTCTCCGTCGGCTTGTCGCTGCGGCACCTGTCGTCGTGCCTGCGTGACTATTGCGATTCGTATCCGGAGGTACTGCCGGTGCCCGTGCTGGTCGATCGCCCTGTCGATCTCGTCGCAGACGGCTACGATGCCGGCATCGTCGACCTGTCGTCGTTGTCATGCACGAGCCTCGTCGCACGCGCAGTCTTCAGCGCGCCGCTCATCGCCGTGGCATCACCCGGCTATCTTCAGCGGCGCGGCGAGCCGACGCACCCGGCGGAGCTGGCCGAGCACGCGTACCTCGCGATCTCGGGGCCCCAGCGCGGTAAACCCGAGCTTCAACTGGATAGTGCCGACGGCACCGTCACGATCACGTGCAATCCGGCCGTCGTGGCCAACAACATCGACTTCCTCATGCAGATGGTCCTGTCAGGCATGGGAATCGCGTTGATCCAGCCCGCACTGGTTCAGCGGGAACTCGAGCAAGGCACGCTGAAGCGTGTCCTTCAGGATCACTGGGCCCCGGCGCCCACGTTCGGCATCGTCTACCCCAGCCGTCGCCACTTGCCCGCCAAGGTGCGAACCTTCATCGACCATCTGCTGGCGACGTTCGACGAATCGGGAACCGCACCGCACTGCCCCGCACCGGCTCAATACCAGGCAACCGCGGAGATCGCGTGACAGCCGCTGCCCGCTCGGCAGCATGACGCGCGGGCCCGGCGACCTTCATCACCACGCGCATCGCGGAGACGTCGGCGCGACGGCCAGGTTATCGCAGCAGCCCCATTGCGATCTCCAGCACCCCTTGCTTGAATTTTTCGGGTTGCTCCGGCAGCGTCGAAAACTTCTCGAGCACGTGCCCGTAGGAGATCGTGTTGCTGATCGAATTCACGATCATCGCGTGCAACAGCTCGGGATCGTGAGGCTTCATCTTGCCGGCTTCGATTGCATCCTCGAGAAGCGGAATGAGTGCGTCACGATAGGGGCTGATCAGTCTTTCGACGAGTACGTTCAGGCGCTCGCCGTGCTCCGTCGTGGCAGTCGAGAGAAACATGCCGATATCCGGATTCTCGAACACGCTGTCGGTCAGCAGTGTCAATGCCTGCCTGATCCGTTCGATCGGCGACATCCGGCTGTTGCGCAATTGCTTCGTCGTCTCGATCAGCTGTGCCAGCTGCGCGGCCAACTGGTCGACGACCGCGGTCCACAGCCCTTCTTTCGATCCGAAATGATGGGCCATCAATGCAGGATCGACGCCCGCGAGACCTGCAATCTCCCGCACGCTGGTTGCCGCGTAGCCCTGCTTGGCGAACCGCTGCCGCGCACATCGCAGCAGCGAATCGAAACCGACGTGCGCAGTGCCGGACGGGCGTCCCCTGGTGCGTTTGGCAGTGGGCTGGCGCTTGGCCGAAGTATCGGAGCTGGGCATGCAGGAGTGACGTCGAAGGCGGGAAGATGTCGAAGTATACCAAGCGCATCTTGCCCGCCCCAGGCCGTTATCGTCGAAACGCGCAGCGATCGTTCACCCCGACATACCCGCCACGCCGACACCCGCCGCTCAGAAGAAATGCCGGATACCGATATCGGCACCCACGGTCGTCCCCTGAGCACCGTACAGCGCCCCGTCTGCCGAAATGCCGGTATTCATCGTGCCGTGGTTGTTCACGACAGCCACTTGCGCATAGAGCGCCGTGCTTTTCGACAGGTTGTAGGTGGCCCCGGCAGCGCCCATGATGGAATGATTCGCCGTGTGATTCCGGTCACTGGTGAAATAGATACCGCCGTTGAGATTCAACTGCGGCGTGACGTAGCTGTCGAGCCCCGCACTGTAGACGTTGGAATCGTACGATTGCGCCACCTTGTAGTTGACGAACTGCGCCTTCGCCGTGACGACGCCGAAATTGTAGGTGGCGCCGATCGCGCGCCCCCAGAATGCGACCGTTGTCGGGATCGGCGTCGACACCGTACCGCCGCTGTTGCCGGAATAGATTCCCCCGCTGATCAGCAGATTGCCGACCGTGTATTTCAGGCTCGCCGAATACTGACGGCCGGCCTGGAAATTGCCCGCGGCTCCACCGAGTGCCAGCATCGCCTTGCCCTGCAAGCCGGCGATGGTCGGGCTGGTGTACGACACGGCGTTCGAGTTGAATGCGCCCGTGCCGGTCACGGTATCCGCATAGATGATCAGGCCGCTGCCCAGCTGCGAAAACCCGCGCGGGTCGGTGTCGAGCAAGGACAGGAAGAACGGTGAAAACTGCAGGCCGATCGCCACTTTGCCGAACTGGTTTTCCAGTGCGACATAGGCCTGGCGACCGAACAGGTTCCCGTTCGAGTCGTCGAAGCCGCCGTTGCGCATGTTGATGCCGCTCTCCAGCTTGAACGACGCCTTCATGCCGCCACCCAGGTCTTCCGTGCCCGTCAGGCCAAACTGCGACGGCAGCGAACCACTGTCGACGGCGGAGAACTGGTGCCCCAGGTTCTGACCGTTGGCGCCGGCCGTCTTGCTCGTGTACAACAACCCCGCGTCGACAATGCCGTAAAGCGTGATGTTGCTCTGGGCGTGAGCCACACCGCCCATCAGCGAACCTGCCACCGCGATCGCCGCGCCCTTGCGAGATACCTTCCATCCACCTTCCATGTCCCTCTCCTGTCTTTCCTGATGAGTTACAGCACGCAGAGAATCGTATTTATTTAATGGATTCCTAATCAAAATACCTGCTACCCGATACTTCTTCAGATCAACCCCAACCCAACTCAAATAGGATATCGAATCAATTGGATCAGACCGGCCATTCAAATCACACCTGGGCTGCCCGGCGATCCTGCTTCAAATCCGGTCGTGGATCGTATCGGCCATCATTCGCCGATGGCCAAATGCGTCCGTGGTAGCCCGGGTCGCGCCGACGCAGCAAGCGTTCTTGCTACACGGCGCGTGTCGACACGGTCAAAGCTTCATCATCCCGCCATCGACGGAAACGGTCTGCCCGGTAACGAACGCCGCGTCCTCGCTTGTCAGGAAGACGATCGGGCCGGCGATGTCCCGCGGCACCGCAAAGCGCTTGATGGCCTGCTGGTTCCACACGGCATCGACGATGTCGCGCGGCATGCCGCTCGTTCCCGGCGTGTCCGTGATGGCCGGTGCGACGGCGTTCACGGTAATGCCGCGATCCGCAAGCTCGTTGGCCAGGCCGCGGGTCAGGCCGATCACACCCATCTTGCTCGCGATGTAATGGCTGAGCCCGGCAAGGTTCGTCGCGATCGAGTTGGAGGCAATGTTGACGATGCGCCCCCACCGATTCTCGGCCATCAGCGGCGCAAACGTGCGGGCCCCGAGGTACGGGCCTTCGAGGTTGACCTTCAGCACCCGGCGGAAGAGATCGGGATCCAGATCGTCGATCGTCGCAAACGGATAGATGGCCGCGTTGTTCACCAGGATGTCCGCTCGCCCGAATCGTTGACGTACTTCGTCCCGAACGCGGACCCAGTCCTGCTCCGACGACACATCGCCTTGAATGCTTGTCGCCGTTCCGCCCATGGCAGCGATATGCCGCAATGTCTCGCCGCAGTCTTCGAGATCGAAGAGCACCAACTGCGCTCCATGCGTCGCAAGCTTCTCGGCAACCGCCTGCCCGATCCCCTTGCTGGCACCCGTTACGATCGCCACACGTCCTTCATGCGTATTCACGTCTCTGTCTCCTTTCGTATCGTTTTTTCCGAACATCGGCCTTCCGCAGCACAACCGGCTCGCTCGCGTTCCGTCGTTGCGATATCGCGTCACGCGAGCGCAACTTGCGCTCGGGTTGACACTGCCAACCGTTGCCCGTTCACACTTCGCGTTTCCAGTGTCAGTGCAGCTTCTGCTATCGCTTCATCAACCCGCACATCTACTGCACTACTAACCAAATAGGGATCTATCAGATCAATGTCGTCACGTCCCGCTAGACTTTCGCCGCGAGCGAAAGCCGATCAAGGCATTCAGTCATGTGCCACACGACAGCTTGCCATCCCGCGCCGCAACCTTTGTCCCGAGCGTCTGCGAGTGATGTACGGCCGGAAGTCCGGGCATGCGCCTCTCCGGAGCGCCCGGTCCTCACCGGTCCGGCTCATTGCCACTTGTTCCGACGCCGAATACAAGCCGCTGAAGGTCACCTCACACCAAAACTGATAAACACCTCAGTTATGATTTAACGATCACCATTGATTCACGTCAAATAGGGTTTTCCCCCGACGCGTGCGATCGGTGCGCCTGTGTTCACGGAGCTGCGAGTGCAGCCGGCTCTTGCTGTCGGAATGACCCGTTCGAGGGTTTGAAGGCACAGGGGCGCGGCGCGCGAACGGACTCCGCGTCGGAGCACGCCCGCTCGCCGCACAAAATGCAACGCCCGACAGGTATCCCCTGCCGGGCGTTGCATCAGGCCGATGACGTGATCAGCGATAGGTACGAGCGTCGCCGCCGCTGCCTCGTCGACCACTCCCGAGGCAGCGCATGAATCGTCGACGCACGCCGCCGCCGGCGCGTCGCCTCGCACCGGTGTGACGTGCCGACGTGCTCGCTCAACGCCCCGCTTCGCTCATCGTCGGCTCGGCATGCGTGCGTTCGTGCTCGGCCGACTTCAGCAGATCGAGCGCGACGTCGACGATCATGTCCTCCTGCCCGCCCACCATCTTCCGGCGGCCGAGTTCGACGAGGATATCGACGGTCTTCAGGCCGTACTTGTCCGCCGCGCGCTCGGCATGGCGCAGGAAGCTCGAATACACGCCGGCGTAGCCCAGCGCGAGCGTCTCGCGATCGACACGGACCGGCCGGTCCTGCAGCGGGCGCACGATGTCGTCGGCTGCATCCATCAGGCCGTACAGGTCGCAGCCGTGATGCCATCCCTGGCGCTCGGCAGCTGCGATGAACACCTCGAGCGGCGCATTGCCCGCGCCCGCCCCCATCCCGGCGAGACTCGCGTCGATGCGGTCGCATCCCTCCTCGACCGCCACCAGCGAGTTCGCAACGCCCAGGCTCAGGTTGTGGTGCGCATGCATGCCCGTCTGTGTCTCGGGCTTCAACGCCTCCTTGAACGCGCGGAAGCGGTCGCGGATATCGTTCATGCCGAGTGCGCCGCCGGAATCGACCACATACACGCAGGTCGCGCCGTAACTTTCCATCAGCTTCGCCTGTTCCGCGAGCTTTTGCGGCGTCGTCATATGGCTCATCATCAGGAAACCGACCGGATCCATGCCGATCTCGCGGGCGTATTCCAGATGCTGCCGCGACACGTCCGCTTCGGTACAGTGCGTCGCCACGCGCACCACGCGCGCGCCGGCATCGTACGCGTTACGCAGATCGTGGATCGTCCCGATGCCGGGAATCAGCAGCGTGGCGATTTTCGCGTGCTTCACGCTCGCGGCCGCCGCTTCGATCCATTCGACGTCGGAGTGTGCGCCGAAACCATAGTTGAAACTCGAGCCCTCGATGCCGTCGCCGTGCGCGACCTCGATGCTGTCGACCCCCGCGCGATCCAGCGCGGCCGCGATCGCTTTCACGTTCGCGATGCTGTACTGATGGCGGATCGCATGACTTCCGTCGCGCAAGGTCACATCGGAAATATAGAGCTTCTTGCGTGCGTCGTTCATCACACTGCCTCCTTGTGACCGCGCGCAATGCCCGCGGCCATTCTTCTGCGCGCCATCATGTCGCCGCATGCGAGTGCGGCCGAGGTCATGATGTCGAGGTTGCCGGCATACGACGGCAGGTAGTGCGCCGCGCCCTCGACCTCGAGGAACACCGACGTCTTCAATCCGTGCTTCAGCCCGACGCCCGGCACGTTGAGCGGCTTGTCGGCCGTGATCACGTCGAACTGGACCTTCTGCTTGAGCCGATAGCCCGGCACGTACGCCTGCACGCTCGCCACCATCTGCGCGATGCTGTCCTCGATCTTGCCCTGATCGGCAGGATCGGACAGCGCGAACACCGTGTCGCGCATGATCAGCGGCGGCTCGGCAGGATTGAGGATGATGATCGCCTTGCCGCGCGACGCGCCGCCGAGCTGCTCGATCGCCTTGCGCGTCGTCTCGGTGAATTCGTCAATGTTCGCGCGCGTGCCGGGCCCCGCCGACTTGCTCGAGATCGACGCGACGATTTCCGCGTAATGCACCTTCGTCACGCGCGATATCGCGGCGACCATCGGGATCGTCGCCTGGCCGCCGCACGTCACCATGTTCATGTTCGGCGCATTTTCCGATTCCAGGTTGATGGCCGGAATCACATACGGGCCGATCGCGGCCGGCGTCAGGTCGATCACCTGCACACCATGCGCCTGCAACACGTCGTTGTGCCGCTTGTGCGCGCCGGCCGACGTCGCGTCGAACACGATGTCGATCTCCTTGAACACGTCGAGCGCCAGCAACCCGTCGATACCGTCCGACGAGATCGCGACACCCATGCGCTGCGCGCGCGCGAGGCCGTCCGACTTCGGATCGACGCCGATCATCGCGCCCATTTCGATGTGCGTGCCGTGACGCATCACCTTGATCATCAGGTCCGTGCCGATATTTCCCGGCCCGATGATCGCCACTTTCGCTTTTGACTTCACCGTCCACTCCGATCGTTCAAACTTGTTTCATTCGCCGTGTCGCATCCGGTTCGCCCGAACACGCCGACTCCCCGCATGTCATGCCTCTGCGTCGTCGAAACTCGCGCGCACCGCGCCCAGCCCCTGGATCTGCGCTTCGAACACGTCTCCCGGCCGCACGTTCACCATCGGGCCGAGCGCGCCGGACAACACGACATCGCCGGCCCGCAGCGGCACGCCACGCGCCGCCATCGTCCTGGCCAGCCAGACGAGCGCATTGACCGGATGCCCCATGCACGCCGCCCCGACGCCGAGCGAGACGACTTCCCCGCGTCGCTCCGTCACCATGCCGCACAACCGGAGATCCACGTCCGACAGCTTGACCGGACGATTCCCCAGCACGAACGCGGACGACGACGCGTTGTCGGCGATCGTGTCGACGATGCCGATCTCCCAGTCGCGGATCCGGCTGCCGACGATCTCGAGCGCAGGCAGCACGTATTCGATTGCGTGCAACAGATCGAGATGCCCCGGGTTGTCGCACGCGATGTCCCGCCCCATCACAAACGCGACTTCCGCCTCGATCTTCGGCTGGCTCAATGCGCTCCACGGCACCGTTTCCTGGTCGCCGTAAGCCATGTCGTCGAGCAGTACGCCGAAATCGGGCTGGTCGACGCCCAGCTGCTTCTGCACCGCTGCCGACGTCAGGCCGATCTTGCAGCCGACCCGTCGGCTGCCCGCGCTGATCCGTCGTTGAATATTGAGCTGCTGTATCGCATACGCATCGTCGATGCTCAGCGCCGCGTTCGCCCGGTGCAGCGGTTCGATGAAATCGCCGGTGCTTTCGGCCCGACGGAGCCGGTCCGCCACGTGTTGAATCTGATCCACATTCATTTGAAAAACCCCTCGATGGAACGGCAGGCGGGTATTGCCCGCCTGCCGTTTGTGCGGCCCCATCGCCGCACGTGCGTCGACTACTTCGCTTGCCCGAGGAATCCGCTGACGATGCGGTAGGTCTCGATGCGCTTCTCGACCTGCGGTATGTGTCCGCAATCGTCGATGATCTCGACTTCGCTGTCGGCGATCAGGCGCTGGAACTCCGCCGCATAGCCGGACGACACGAGCTTGTCGTCGCGGCCCCAGATGATCTTGGTCGGGATCCGGATCCGGTGCAGCCGTTTCGCGAGGCCACGATCCGGAATCGGCCACACGAAGGAGCCGGTGCAGCCCAGCGTCCAGACCCGCGCGGCCAGCGTTTTCACGAAGGATTCCTGATCGGTCGGCATCGCGAGAAACGCGCGTGCGGCTTCGCTGTCCGGATCCGCAAAGAGCAGCGACGGCATCTGCTCGGCGGGCACCGAATTCCAGTGCACGACCGGCATGTCGTCCCGCCACAGGCCGATCGGGTCCAGCAGCACGGCCCGGCGGAACAGCGTGGGGAACGTCGACGCGAGCTCGGCCGCCAGCATGCCGCCGAAGCTTTGCCCGATGACGATCGGCCGTTCGATGCCGAGCTGGCGGATCGCTTCTTCATACGCCAGCACGACGTCGTGAAGATCGTCGAGCTGCCGCACCGCGTAAGGGTCGTCCGCACTCGTTCCCGGAAACTCGATCGCGAAAATGCGATGCGTGCCCGCGAGGTCCATCAGGAAGTCGTCGATCACGAGGCCGGCCGCCGGATGAAGATAGACGACATCCGCGCCCGTGCCGAAAACCTTGACGCGAAGGGTGACTTTGCCGCCCCACACCGGCACCTTGCGCTCCTCGAGCGGGACGCTGACGGCAGCCTGGTTCGGGGATTCGATCGTTTCGGTGTTCATGCCTGTGTCTCCGCGAGTTGTTGTTGGCGAGCATCGAGCGGAACGCCGCCCAGCCGCTCCGGCCACCAGTGATGCTGATGCCCCTTGTCGCTCCACAGCTTCTTGAGGTCCGGCATCACGTATTTGGTAAACATGTCGATGTTGTACTGCGCGAGCTCCTTCGGCATCGAGCCGAACTGCAGCATCGCGTGCAGGTTGCCGATGCCGAATTCGCGTGCATATTCGACGAGCTGCTCGCGCACCGTGCTGATCCCGCCGGCGACGACCGCCCCCGATTCGAGGAGATCCCGGTAGGTCGCCGTCTTCATCCGGTCGTACATGCCGAAATCCTTCGGATCGCGGAAGATGAATTCGAGCCCGCGGATGTCGATGCCGCCCGGCAGTGCCAGCCGGTGCATCCCGATGCCGCCGAGCGCCTTGCGGAAGAAGTATTCCGCATGCCGTGCGTACAGCCGCTCGGCTTCCGCATCCGTTTCGGCAACCGCGATCGACTGCATGAAGCCGATCCGGTACGGGTTCGGTGCCTTGCCCGCTTCCTGTTCGATCTCGCGGAACCGGTCGAAAATGCGCTTGCCGGTGGCTTTCGCGCCGAACCAGCCGAAGTAATTGAACCCGTAGTCGCGATCGACGATGAACTTCATCGTGTTCGGGTTGCCGATCGCCGTGATCCAGACCGGCGGATGCGGCGCGTTCTGGATCGGCCGCGGCCAGATGTTCACGTCCGGGTGCTGGGAGAACTTGCCGTTCCACGCGAACGGCTTCGGCTCTTTCCACGCCTTCAGGATAAGTTCAAGGTTTTCATCGAAGCGTGCACGCGTCTGCAGCGGCGACACGCCGTTGTTCACGTTCGCGTCGTACGCCAGGCCGATCGGAAAACCGCAGATGAGACGCCCCCCCGACATGCAGTCGAGCATCGCCTGCTCTTCGGCCACCCGCAGCGGCTCCAGCGTCTTGCCGAGCGAGCGCCCGATCGGATAGATCGCGGTCTCGATGCCTTCGACCTCGGTCATGTAGGCCAGCACGGCCTCGAACAGATCCGGGTTCGGCATCATGTCGTACGAGCTTTGCCCGTGCTCGGTGATCGCGAGCCCGTCGAAGCCGGCGCGCGCCGCATACATCATCTCGTCGAGCGCATCGCGATAGGCGCCCCGGATACCTTGCGGCGTCGTGAGCCCATAGGGCGTCGTGACGACCGATTCGTGTTTCGTTTCGAAATCGGCCGGCAAGTCCCGATACGGAACCTGTTGGAAGTAGTTGATCTTCATGTGTCACCTCTCATGTTTGCCTGGTGAGGCGTTTTTTGCCGAAACCTTCAAGCTGCCGCGCGAACGCATCACGACGTCAGGAAATTCCGGACCAGTTGATTGAACTTCGCGGCCTTCTCGATCTGCACCCAATGCCCGCATTCGGAGAACATGTGCAGCTCCGCATGCGGAATCAGCTGGAACAGCCGCTCGCTGGTCCGGGCCGGAATGACCTTGTCTTCCCGCCCGTGCACGATCAGCGTCGGCTGGCGGATGGCCGACAGTTTTTCGTCCGGCACGGCCAGCGCGTCGATGCCTTGCTGGCGGGGCGCCGGGAACATCCGGCCGAAGGTCTCCTGATACCCGGGCCGGATGCTGGCCTCGTAACGCGAATCGGCGAGCGCGTCGGTCAGCATCCCGTGGTTGTAGGCGAACGTGTGCAGGAGATTCCGCATGTTCTCTTTCGACGGCTCGTACCCCCACACCGCATCGAGCCCGGGCGTCAGCTCGAACGGCACGCCGACACTTCCCATCAGCACGATCTTGCCGACCCGCTCGGGGAAGGTCGTCGCCAGCGTCAGCGCGAGCGCACCGCCGAACGAGTTGCCGATCACGTCCACCTCGGTCAGCCCGAGCGCATCGAGAAAACCGACGAGATGCTCGAGCCAGAGCCGCTTGCCATACGTCGCGCCGTCCGGGCGCTCGGTATAACCGAAGCCCACGATGTCCGGCGCGATTGGCCGGCAGAACTCCGCCAGCGCGGGCAGCGTCTGCCGCCAGTTCGCCCACGCGGTGACGCCCGGCCCAGAGCCGTGGATCAGCAGCACCGGCCGGCCGCTTCCTTCGTCGTGGTAGTTCGTGGTA
Organism: Burkholderia lata; assembly: GCF_000012945.1. Lineage (NCBI taxonomy): Bacteria > Pseudomonadati > Pseudomonadota > Betaproteobacteria > Burkholderiales > Burkholderiaceae > Burkholderia > Burkholderia lata. The sequence continues at coordinate 1,331,660 of NC_007511.1, read as the reverse complement.
ATGCCGTCCGCACGGATCGAGCGCCCGATTTCGGGATCGTTCCGGGTCGCTGCTGTCTCGTTCATCTCGTTGTTCCTTGAATGCAATTGCCCTGCCAACCTGCTGTAAATCCGCTGCCTCGCGGTCGCGCCGGATGACGCGACCGGCCGCGCAGGTCAGGTGTAGACCTCGATGAAATCCGGTCTCGGTTCGCCCTGGTGATAGAAAATGCCGCGCCAGATGTCCTCCGCATGCCAGGTGATGGGCGGCATGTCGGGTTGCGCGTAGTAGCCGAGCCCCGCGAACATCTCGTTGCGATTGCCCGACGGATCGAAGAAGTACGTGGTCTGCCCACGGGTAATGCCGTGGCGCTGCGGCGTGACGTCGATCTTCACCTGATGCTTGCCGAGCACGTCGGCCGCGCGCAGCACGTCGTGCCAGCTGTCGAGGTAGAACGCCACGTGATGCAGGCCGGCAACCGGGCCACCGGCCATGGCCAGATCGTGAGGCTTGCAGCCCCGGAACAGCCACACGGCGGCCTGCACCGAGTGATCGGGCCCGGCGAGCACCTGCTCGGCCAGATGGAAATCGAGCGCCGCGCCGAGGAAGCGCGTGTTCTCCTCGACGGTGTTGATGCCAGCCTCCGGGTCGACCGGGCACATCAGCATCACGTGATCGAGCCAATGCACTGCCGCGCCTTCGAGGCCATCGGGCCAGGGCTCCGGATTCAGCGTGCCGACGCTCTTGCCGCGAAATTCCTTGTCCGCGTACAGGTACATCAGATGCCCGCTGGGCAGCGTGAAGCCGATGGAACGCCCGCACCGCTCGAGATGTCCCGCCGCATGCTCGGTCGCCCGAACGCCGGCTGCCTCGACTCGCGCCGACAGCGTGTCGAGATCGGCCTCCTTCTCGACCTTGTACGCGATGTGCTCGACGCCGGACCGATCCGCCTGCGTCAGCGAAACGGAATAGAGATCCCACTCGTCCCATCCCTTCAGATAGACCGTGCCGCGCACGTCGACATGGCTTTTCTGCAGGCCCAGCACCGTCACGTAATGATGCAGCGCCCGATCGAGGTCGAGCACTCGCAGGGCCACGTGACCGATTCTCATCACACCCATCATCCCCTCCTTCATGATTTTGGATAACTAACTGCTTTTGATCGTGCAGCGTTCCTTCGATTTTCCGAGCAGCTCGACGACCAGGTTCGACAGCGGGTAGATCCGGCACGCCAGCACGTCGTTGCCTTCACCGGCCGTCGGGCTGACGTGCGCCCGGCTCATCGGGCCGGACGCATAGCTGCCATGCAGCACCCTGATCTTGCAGATGCCGCATCCACCGCCGTGGCAACCCGACCGGATCGACTTCGTTCCCGCGCCGATGGCCGCCTGCAGCACCGGCTGATTGCCGTGGCAGTTGAACCGCTCCGCCGTATCGACGATGTAGACCTGGCAGACCGCCCCGTTCCGGGCTTCATCGCTGCCAGGTTCGGTCCGATCGACCTGATTCCACCGAATCGGGATGCGTATGGTTCCGACACCCTCCTCGTTGATGCCGATCCGATGCAATTGCTCCATCAATCGTGCAAACCGCTGCCCCCCGCTCGACCCGGCGCGCAGGCATTCCGACTTCAGCCAGGCCAGCGAGATCGATGCGAAATCCGCGTCGACGCCAATCGCGACACCGTCCAGCACCGCGCGCACATGCTGCAACTCGGTACGCGGCTGGTGCACGAGGAGCGCCAGCCGACTGACGTCCAACCCGTCCGAGACCCTGATCCGCCATTGCCTGTCCACCACGACGTACATCGCTGTCCCCTCTATCTCGTCAGATGCCACCCCGGCCGGACTCGAATCTCGTCGACCCGTAGACTGATGATGTCATCAGTTATGATTTAACGATCACACTCACGAAGAGTCAAATGGGGTTTTCCCCAGCCACGTTTGCCTGCTCCGGCAGTTGAAACTGATTACATCATCATCTATGATTTTTTCATCACTCTGCGGAGCTGGCCAGCAAGGTGCAATCGAACTCAAGGAGACAAGTCATGGTGATGCCAACGGAATTTCGGGATGCAATGTCGCGGCTGGGTGCGGCCGTCAATGTCGTGACGACGAATGGCCTCGCCGGCCTGGGCGGCTTTACCGCGTCAGCGGTATGCAGCGTCACGGACAGCCCGCCCACCCTGCTCGTCTGCATGAATCAGAGCAGCCACCAGTACGACCGCTTCGAGGCCAACGGCGTGCTGTGCGTGAACGTGCTCGGTGCCGAACAGGAACATGTCTCGCGGCTGTTCAGCGGACAGACGCGTGCGTCGGTCGAGGACCGGTTCGCGCAGACGAATTACGAGTACCTGGAGACCGGTTCGCCGGTGCTGCCCGACAGCCTGGTGTGCTTCGACTGCAAGATCGACCGCATCGAGAAGGTCGGCACGCACGGCATCCTGTTCTGCCAGGTCGTCGGGATCGGGAACGGGTCTCAAGCGGGCGGCCTGCTGTATTTCGACCGCGCCTACCATCGGCTCACGAGCGTCAGGCCGGTCTAGTCGGCACCGCCGCCGCGCGTTGGATATCGACTCAAAGGGTGATACGCTTGTTCGGTTCCCGATATTGCTTTAGCGCACACCAGACGTTGTTCAGCAATGAAGCCGTTCTTGTCGCAGCGCCGGTGCGCCGGCATGGAAATCGTGTCCGTGCGCGGTTCTGCGGCAAGCTCTGAACGGCGCGCTTCGGCTAACCTGGCTTACGAGATGGATGATCGAACCAAACCACGCGCAGTGACGCGCACCAAGACGGCCCCCAAGCCCGCTGCTCCCAAAACCTCGTCCGTCAGGAAGACGCGAACGAAAGCGCCTGCCAAAGCCCCCCTGCACAGCGACAGCGATGCGCCGATGCCGCGCGGCATGCGATCGCGCCTGGCGACGCGGAGCAAGCTCATCGAAGCAGCGCACACCCTGATGGCGGAAAAGGGCTTCGACCTCTGCACGATCGAAGAGATCACGAGGCAGGCCGATGTCGGTTTCGGCTCCTTCTACAACCACTTCGAGTCGAAAGACGAGATCGCGAAGGCGGTATTCGCGCAGCGTGCATCGGAGATCGGCGTCATCACGGACGAAATCTCGGCGCGCGAGACGGACCGGGCCGTCGCGATCAGTCACGTGCAGAAGATGTTCCTGACCAAGGCGGTCCATGATCCCGTGTGGGGGCGCTTCATCGTGCGGGCGCAGGATTCGCATCGGCAGATGAACGAGACGTTCGTGGTTCGCGCGTCGAAAGACATCGGCAACGGCACCGAGCAAAAGCGGTTCTCGATTCAATACATCGACACCGCGGCAGACATCACGATTGCCGCATTGATCAGTGCGATGACCCGGATTCTCGACGGCGGCCCGAGTGCGCAGATCACCGCCGAAACGGTCGAATGCCTGATGCGGCTCTACGGCGTCGCACCGGACGAGGCCCGCCGCCTTGCCGAAATGCCGCTGCCGGATTACGTCACCGACTTCTTCAAGTAACGCCGGCGCGGCCGTTGCAGGTCCGTCGGCAGCGCCGAACCGGCCCGGCATCGCCCCCGTCGATCCACCACGAGATGGCCATGTCTGGCTGCGTGCCGCCGGGTACGCAGCCGCGTCGCCGTTGCAACGCATCCGGCCGTGAGGGTCGGGCCGTTCTGCGCCAGGACATCCACCGCGCCGCCAACAAAGCATTTCCCGCTTTCGATCTTCCAGACGTTCCATAGCAAAACGGGCGCGATGAGTTGTCACGCCCCGCTGCTTCATCGACTTTCCCAAGCTGGCCTGCCCCCACCGGGGCCCCGCATCACGACCGCGAACAGGATTCGCCGACGACGCGGGCAGTCTCAAGCCCACGCTCCAGCGGCCCCTCGAGTCGCCCACGCTCAAAGCCGCTGCGACCTGTCCGGCAGAAGGCCCGCGGCCACACTTGTACGATCGAAAAGAAAATAAGGACGCTGAAGCATGGATCGTTCGGCCGTCAGTGAATATCGTTGACTGCCTTGGCAGCGTGCGTCTACGCACGCCATGCCGCTCGTCAATGCCCCGGAATCATTCGACCAGACCGCGCCCGCCGGCACACGGGATCGTCCCATCGCGCCCTTCGGCACGCACCGGGACCTGTACCGGCCGGCCCGGCCCAAGGCCACACCACGCAGGCGCGCGGCCGCTTCCGGAGCACCCTCCGATTCCGTCTTGCCCCGTCGCAAGACAGATCCAACACCTACTTTCAAGGGATTGAAATGAACAAGATCTGGTTCATCACCGGCGCATCGTCCGGTTTCGGCAAAGCACTCGCCGAATTGGTACTGGCCGCCGGCGACTGCGCGGTGCTGACCGCCCGCCGCCTGGAGTCGCTGCAGGACATCGCCGCCCCTCACGGCGAGCGTGCGCTGGCGCTGCAACTGGACGTGACAGACGCCGCCGCACGCGCCGCCGCGCTCAAGGCCGCGAACGAGAAATTCGGGCGCATCGACGTGCTGGCCAATATCGCAGGCGCAGGCTCGTACGGCGCGCTCGAGGAATTCACGTCCGCGCAGATTCGCGCCCAGATGGAACTGAACTTCTTCGCGGCCGCGGAGTTGTCGCGCGAAGTACTGCCGCAGATGCGCGCGCGGCAGTCGGGCCATATCCTCAACCTGACCAGCATTGCCGGCCTGGTCGCGTTTCCCGGCAGCGGCCTGTACAACGCGTCCAAGTTTGCGCTGGAAGGCTTCACCGAGGCGCTGCACCACGAGGTCAAGCCGTTCGGCATCCGCGTGACGCTGGTCGAGCCGGGCGCGTTCCGCACCGGCTTCGCGGGCAACGCGGCGATGAAGGCCGAACAGCGGATCGCCGCCTACGCGCCACTGGATGCCGGCATGGACGAGTACTACACCACGCAGAACGGCCAGCAGATGGGCGACCCGGTCAAGGGCATGCAGGTGGTCGTCGACATGGTGGCGTGCGACACCGCGCCGGTTCGCCTGATGCTGGGCGAGGATGCTTACCAGCTGTGGGACGGCGCCGTCGCGTCGCGCAACCGCGATCTCGGCGTATGGCGCACACGTGGCGAGGACACGGCCATTCCGGGCGCCGTGAAGAACACCGCGCAGGCGCTCTGAGCGCGTTGAACCCTGCCCGGTCGATGCGCGGATGCGGGTGCCGGTCGTTCTAACGAAAGAAGGGCCGATCGACTACATCGACCGGCCCCTCTTCCTTCCCACCGCAACCGCGTTACAGCCGGATTTCCTCCAGTTCGGCACCGTCGAATGCGGTGTCTTCGCCACTTGCCCGCCAGCTGTCGATGTCCTGAATCCGCTTGGCGATGGTCGCATCCCAGATCGAAAACGCATCCCGGCCCAACATCAGGCGCACCGGCGGTGCGTCGCTTGCGACAACTTCCAGCATGCGCCGCGCGGCCTTGGCAGGGTCCCCCATCTGCTTGCCGGCGGAGTGTTCGAGATAGGCTTCGAACGGCTCGACCACGGGCCGGTAAGCATCGATGCGCTGCACGGGCCGCATGTTGACGTCGCCCGCGAACTCGGTGCGGAACGCGCCGGGCTCGACCAGCGTGACGTGAATGCCGAGCGGTCGGGCCTCGATGGCCAGTGCCTCGGTCCAGCCCTCGATCGCGAATTTCGCTGCGCAGTACGGGCCCGCGGCATTCATCGACACCAGCCCCGCGATGCTGCTCACGGTGAGCACATGGCCCGAGCCCTGCACGCGCATCTGCGGCAGCACCGCGCGGGTCATCTCGGCAGCGGCGAAGAAATTCAGCTCCATCTGCTCACGCAGCTGATCGAGACTGAACTCCTCGCAAGCGCCGGCCACCCCTCGCCCGGCGACGTTGGCCAGCACGTCGATACGACCGAAGCGCGCGAGCGTGTCGGCCACGGCCTTGTCGCGTGCGGCGGCGTCGGTCACGTCCACGGCCAGCGGAAGCACGCGGTCTTCATGACCCTGTGCGATGGCTTGCAGCCGATCCAGGCGACGGGCGGTGATGGCAATGCTGTCGCCATTGGCGATGACGGCCTCGGCCAGCGCCTTGCCGAAGCCCGACGATGCACCCGTGACCAACCAGACTTTTGGATTCTTGTTCATATTGATTCCTTTGCAATCTTGATTCAATGAATGGGGACGCTCACGCTCAAGCGCCGCCGATCGGCGTCAATTGCGCGTCATCGTAGGCCGTGGCCTCGCCCTTCTCGCGCCAGGCGGAAATATCGGCATCGCGCGCGGCCGCCGTCTTTTCCCAGAGCTGATACGCGTCAGCACCGAGCATCAGTCTCAGCGGCGGCGTATCGCTGTTGACCGCTTCGATCATCAGGCGCGCGGCCTTGTCCGGGTCTCCCGGCTGCCGGCCGCTCTCGCTCTCGAGGAACTGCAGAATCGGCTCGACCGTCGGCCGGTATGCGTCGATGGTCTGGCCCGGCCGCATGATCGCCGCGCCGTTGAATTCCGTGCGGAAACCGCCCGGCTCGACAATCGTCACGCGGATGCCCAGCGGCCCGACCTCCTGATGCAGCGTCTCGCTCCATCCTTCGAGCGCGAACTTCGCCGCGCAATAGAGCGCGCAGGCCGGAATGGGCGCGAGACCCGCAATGCTGGTCAGGTTGAGGATGTGTCCGGTGCCCCGAGCGCGCATATGGGGCAACACTTCCCGCGTCAGCTCGACGGGGGCGATGAAGTTGAGCTCCAGTTGTTCGCGAAGCTGCTCGCCCGAAAATTCTTCCGCCGCCCCGCACGATCCCCGGCCCGCGATGTTCGCAAGCACGTCGACACGCCCAAAGCGCTCCAGCGCCGCACGCACGGCCCGCTGTCGCGCGTCGGCGTTCGTCACGTCCATCGATACCGCCAGCGCACGATCGCCATGCCGGCCGACGATCGCGTCGAGCGCATCGCCCCGGCGGGCCGCCAGCACGGCGTTGTCGCCGGCGGCCAGCACCGCTTCCGCCAGCGCCCGCCCGAATCCCGACGATGCGCCGGTAATGAACCACACCTTGCTCATGAACCTTCTCCTTGCCGTGTCCGCCCACCATCGGGCTGAAGGAGCGTGCAACGACTGCCGAACGCCAGTCCGGGCTCCAGGCCCGGCGCTCCAGGGACATGAAGGAGATCGGCACGCCGCCTCCTTCGATGCCCTCAAGATTAGCGGTTGAACCCTGGACACTCCATGCGATAAAGTCTGTCATTCTTTGTAGATCGTCCAGGACGCCCCGATGGATCCCTTGTCAGACGTACTCACGCTCCTGAAGCCGCGCAGCCAGTTCTACGCATCGCTCGATGCGGCGGGAGACTGGTCCTTTTCGTTTCCGGCCAATCCGGGCATCAAGTTCACCGCCGTGGTGCGCGGCAGTTGCTGGGGCATCGTCGACGACCTTGCCGAACCCGTCCGGTTCAACCCGGGCGACTGCTTCCTGCTGAACAGCGGCCGTCGTTTCGTGCTCTCGTCCGATCCCGCGTTGCCGCCCGCCGACTGCCAGCCGGTCATGGATGCCGCGGCCCGCGATGGCGTGGCGGTCTGGAACGGCGGCGGCGAAGTGCTGTTGATCAGTGGCCGCTTCGACGTGTCCGCGAGCCACGCCGCGCCGTTGTTCGACACGCTGCCGGCGATCGTCAATGTCCCGAGCGCAACGGGTCATGCGGAAGTGCTGCGCTGGTCGCTGGAGCAGCTTGCCGAGGAAGTCCGCCAGGAGCGGCCGGGTTCCGCGCTGATGGCAACGCACCTGGTTCACTGCATGCTGGTGCAGGTCCTGCGGCTCCACCTGGAAACCTCGACCAACCTGTCTCCGGGCTGGTTCCTGGCGCTGTCGGACCGGCAGATCGGTGCGGCCATTCGGGCGATCCATGCCGATCCGGCCCATCCCTGGACGCTGGCGGAACTGGCGAAGATCGCCGGCATGTCGCGGTCGGGCTTCGCGCAACGGTTCAAGGAGCTGGAAGGCGGTACGGCCATCGGCTATGTGACGCGATGGCGCATGATGACGGCCGCGAATCTCCTGCGCGACGGCGAGCAGAGCGTCTCGTCGATCGCCTTCTCGCTCGGCTACGAATCGGAAAGCGCGTTCAGCACGGCGTTCAAGAGGACGATGTCCTGTTCGCCGCTGCAGTACCGGCGCCAGTCCACGCCGTCCGAAGCACATCGGGACGTGGCCGGTGCGCTGTCGGCCCAGTCGTACGACACGTAACGCAGTCGCGGCCCGCTGCTGCGCTGCGCGCCGACATCCACGACCACCGCGGCGATCGCGATTCGGCAATCCGGTTCCATCGCCCGGAACAAATCGACTGCGACATGCAGCGATTCGGGCTCGTCGAAGCGACAATTCTAAAAATGCGAATTTACGGGGCGACTCGATGCGGATACGCTGCACAAGCACTCGATTGCCCCGGGACAGAACGCGATAGCCGTGTTCGCACCCTGCGCGGCCACCGTCCAGTCCACTGCACGACTGACCTTGCGCCGCTGAGCCACTCACCGGCTCACGACGCACACCGGCGGTTACCTGCGGCAATTTCCTCGAGTCGCTCAGCTTTCTCGATAAGTAGTCCTGCATGAAAAACAGATTCAAGAACAACATTTCCAGGAGACTTGAATGAATCGAATGCTCGGAAAAATCGTGATCATCACCGGTGCTGCCAGCGGCATGGGCGCCGCCAGCGCACGCCGCCTCGCGCTCGAAGGTGCGAAGGTCCTGGTCACGGATCTCCGCGAGGACGGCGCCGCGCAGGTTGCGGCGGAGATTCGGGGGCAAGGCCTGACGGCAGATCACGCGCGGCTGGACGTCACCCGGGAAGACGACTGGCAGGCGGCCGTCGACAGAACGCTGACGCAATGGGGGCAAGTGAACGTTCTCGTGAACAACGCGGGATTGCCCGGGACCCCGGAAACCTGGGACCAGGCCACCCTCGACGGGCTAAGCCAGTTGATCGCGCTGAACCTCAATGGCCAGTTCCTGGGCATCAAGGCGGTCCTGCCCCACATGAAGAAGGCGGGCGGTGGATCGATCGTGAACATGTCGTCGATCGCCGGGATGATCTGTTTCCCCAACCTGCATCCCGGCTACGGCGCATCGAAAGGGGCGAACCGTCTCCTGTCGAAAGGTGCGGCCGTCGATCTGGCCGCGTTCGGCATTCGTGTGAACTCCGTGCACCCGGGCCTGATCCAGACCCCGCAGAGCGCGTATCTGTTCGAGGATCCCGAGATCGTCAAGGCCGTGCTGTCCAAGATCCCGCTGTCCCGCCCGGGCAAGCCCGAGGAAGTCGCGAACGTCGTGCTCTTCCTTGCGAGCGACGAGTCCTCCTACGTGACGGGTGCGGAACTGGTCGTCGACGGCGGTTATACGACGCTCTGACGTCGCGGGCGGCCGACCTCTGCCCGTAGGCATGCCGGCCGCTCTTTTCGATTCGATTTCCCGATTCCCCTGATACGCCGGAGTCACGCGCACAAGGAGGTGTCGGTGAAGGCCATGCGCCCATAGCCGCTGGCCGGCACATCCATTCCGCTCGACCTTCCGCGGCAACCCAGCCTAACGGAAGGTAGGTTAAAATCGCCCCTGCGGCACGAAGCTCCGCACCGGTCGCAATGTCGATTCGTCACCGTAGCTTCGCGCCCCGCCACGCCGCGGTGCCATGTGCACCGCGATCGCCGTTCCCCCAACCATCGATGCCCGTTCAACGCAACGCACACCCGCCCTGCCCCGAAGGAAATGACGAAATGAAGCTGCCTCCTCCCCAACCACGACAGATGTTGCACGAGCGGCGCGTCATTACCCGCGGTTTTCTACGCGACGACGGCCTGTGGGACATCGAAGGAGAGATCGTCGACGAGAAAGGTTACGACAGTGTGGATCGCGAACGCGGCACGCTGTCCGCCGGTACGCCGTATCACAACATGTGTGCAAGACTGACCGTCGACAACGACCTGAAGATTCACGAAGTAGCGACGTCGATGCCCGCGACGCCGTTCGCGTATTGCCCGGGCGCAAACGATCCCACGCAGGGCCTCGTCGGAAAATCGCTGACGCGCGGTTTCCGGCGTGCCGTTGACGACACCCTCGGCGGTGTGCGGAGTTGCACGCACCTGAGAGACCTGATCCTGTCGATGGCGACGACTGCCTACCAGACGATCTTCGCGTATCAGTCGCAGTTCTCGCCCGACCAGGTCGACACGACGTTCGGCAACGACGCGCCGCCGTTTTTCATCAACCGTTGCCGGACGTGGGCGGAATCGACACCGGTGGTCGCCCAGTACTATCCGAAGTACTACCGGAAGCCCTGACCGATACATGCGCGGAGGCGAATCCGTTCGACGCGCCTGCGCCGATCGATTCGCCGTGCGGTGGTACGGGCCTATGGCCCGCCAGACAAGAACGGGATGCCTAGTTGGGTTCCAGGTAATGCCCCACCGCGCCATACAGGTCCAAGTACCAGATGACCAGGTCACGAAAACAGCCGATTCCGAAACGCTGATAGAAGCGGCGCCGATAGCACACGACCGTATCCGCACTAATGCCCAGATCCAGTGCGATGCCTTCCGTCGACAGGCCGTAGAGCATGCGCGCGGCCACCTGGCCCTCCCGCCTCGAAAAATTCTCGCGACACAACGACAGACACCTTTCGATGACGGGCAGTGACGTCAGCGCCCTGGACATCGCCTGCTTCTCCAGTTGCAACGCGTAATGCCGCGCCACCATCGGAAAGGCCATCTCGCCGAGCAGGCGCAACCGGTACTCCTCGTCCGCCGTGAAGCATCCGCGTGCCCGTGACCGGATCCCAGCCAGATAGAGCCTCCCGGAAGGACTGTCGCCAATGGCGATGACCCGCTCGCCCACGTCGACGAACTCGTAGAAATCCCGCATTTCCTGGCTCTTCGTGCGTACGGTATCGAAGCGAAACACGGCCGGGCCATGCTCGATGTCATGGTCGTAGCGGGAAAATTCGGAATCGAAGCGCCACACCTTCTGATCGATATAGCGCTCGCTCTGCTGCTCGGCTCTTCCGGTGCCGCTCGCGCAAATGGATGCAACGATCTGCGGTTCGTCGACCGTACCGCGAAAGATGTGCACCTGGTCGACACCCAGCGCCTCGACCAGCAGCCGCGTCACCTCGACTTCGAATGTCGGACGCCCGAACGAAGCCAGCAGGCTGTCCCACTGGAAGCCGCTGCTCCATCGCCAGTCCGTCGCCATCGATGAAGCAGGCGACCTTTCTACCTTGGTACGCACGTCTGTCTCCATGAGTCATTCGAATGCTGTCTTTGCGAAAAGAATAGCATTCCGGCACGCCGGCCGAAGCGTCACGTCGCACGCTGTTTCACGATCGCCGCGCGTTCGCCGGGACATCGGGCAGGCAAGTTTCACCGTATCCGGCTCGACGAAACCGGTCACGCAGCGGCAATGCGAACGACGACCTAGGGTAATTGCGCCCCCTCGGCAGGTAGCAGACATGCGCTGCCCCACCCGATAGCCTTCTCCTGTCCATTCCGGATTCCCAAAACCGATCGATCGACGATCGGCAATCTTCGCCGCGCATCAGGAGAAAACAATGGCATTCACCCATCGCCGCATCGTCACGGGCCTCGACAACGAAGGCAAGTCCTGCGTGGTTTCCGACAAGACGCTGAACCAGATTCCCGAATGCCAGGGCGTGCCGGCCGTGATCTGGAAAACGGACGGCTATCCGGTCAGCAACGCCGGCAACGACGAGGCGGCGGCACCGTTCGGCACGGACACCTTTACCAGTTCGACGTTCTTCCTGCTGTTTTCCCCGTCCTCGCCCGATGCGCCGTCGGCCTGGCATACGACCGACACGATCGATTATGTCGTTGTCCTGAGCGGCAAGGTTCTCCTCGAGCTCGAAACGGGCAGCGTGGAACTCAAGGCGGGCGACCTGATCGTCGATCGCGGCGTCAAGCACAGCTGGCGCGAAACCGGCGGCCAGCCGGCCACGCTGCTGGCCGCGGTCGTTCGCGCCGAACCGCTCGGCGAAGGTGCAAGCTTCGGCGACAACTTCGACCAGTACATCAAGGGCTGAGCGCGACGGGCGCAGAACCATCATGATCTGGGAAGGCCGAAACGACCGGCTGTACATCGGTGGAGAATGGGTCAAGCCGGACTCCACGCACTTCGTTGACCTCGTTTCCCCGTTGACCGAAGAGACGATGGCCAGCGTCATCTCCGCGTCGAAGGTGGATGCGGATGCCGCCGTGGCCGCTGCCCGCCGTGCATTCGACCATGGCCCGTGGCCACGCATGTCGCTGCACCAGCGCATGGAAGTGATGGCCCGGTTGCGCGAGTTGCTGATCGAGCACGAAAGCCTGATCGCGCACCTCGTCACCGAGGAGATGGGTTGCCCGATCTCGATCTCGCGATGGATGCAGGCTGGCGGGCCCATCAGCATGCTGGGCATGTTCCTGGAGGTGGCGCCGCACTATCCGTTTTCGCAGATCCGCCGCACCGTGACCGGCAACGGCCTCGTGTTACGCGAACCCCTCGGCGTCGTTGCCGCTGTCGTGCCATGGAACGCGCCGCTGCAGATAGCGGTCCTGAAGCTCGCCCCTGCGCTGCTGGCCGGGAACACCGCGATCCTCAAGCCCGCGCCCGAAACGCCGCTCGACGCCTGTCTGCTGGCCGAACTCGCGGAGAAGGCCGGCCTGCCGAAGGGCGTACTGAACGTTCTCCCTGCCGACCGCGAGGTCAGCGAGTACCTCTGCCTGCATCCGGCAGTCGACAAGGTCTCGTTCACGGGTTCCAGCGCCGCTGGCCAGCGCCTCGGCGCATTGTGCGGAAACGACATCAAGCGCATCACGCTCGAACTGGGCGGCAAATCGCCCGCCATCGTGCTCGACGATGCCGATATCGGCAAGGCGGTGGAGTCGCTGCGGATGGGCTCGCTGCGCAACTCGGGCCAGGTGTGCAGCAACAAGACGCGCCTGCTCGTCTCGAAACACCGCAAGGACGAACTGATCGACGCATTCGTCGAGATGGTTCGTTCGATGCCGGTCGGCGATCCGTTCGACCCGCTCACCCAGATCGGGCCGCTCGTCAGTGCCCGCCAACGCGACCGGGTTGAAGGCTATATCGCGAAAGGCAAGCAGGAAGCGCGGCTCGTGCTCGGCGGCGGCCGGCCGAAGGGGCTCACGCGCGGCTGGTTCGTGGAGCCCACGATCTTCGCGGACGTCGACCCGGATGCGGTGATCGCGCAGGAAGAAATCTTCGGCCCGGTGATCTCGATCCTGTCCTTCGACACCGACGACGATGCCGTGGCGATCGCCAACAACTCGGCCTACGGGCTGCACGGCGCCGTGTTCTCCGCCGACACCGAGCGGGCCGTGAACGTCGCAAGACGCGTCCGGACCGGTGCAATCGATATCAACGGCGCCAGCGCGGGCTATCACTCGCCGCTCGGCGGAAGGAAGAAGTCCGGGATCGGCCGCGAGGCCGGCATCGAAGGTTTCGACGGCTATGTCGAAATCAAGTCGATCGGCATACCGGTCAGTTATGCAGAACAACTGTCGAGCTGAAGCCGCCGCGGGAGATGACGCCCTTCCCGGGCACAAGGAAAACGCACATGGAAATTTATGACTACATCGTCGTGGGTGCCGGCTCGGCGGGCTGCCCCGTTGCCAGCCGGCTGTCGGAAGATCCGCAGAACCGGGTGTTGCTGATCGAGGCCGGCGGGCCGGCCGACAATTTCTGGATCCGCTCGCCGGCGGGCATGGGGCGGCTGTTTCTGGAAAAGCGCTACAACTGGTCGTATTTCACCGAAGCCGGCCCGCAGATTCACGACCGCAAGATCTACTGGCCGCGTGGGCGCACGATGGGTGGCACCAGCGCCGTCAACGGCATGGTCTATATCCGCGGCAATCCGCTGGATTACGAACGCTGGAAAAGCCTCGGCAACGACGGATGGGGGTGGGACGACGTCCTGCCCTACTTCAAGCGTTCCGAATCCAACGCGCGGGGCGCCAGCGAACATCACGGCGCAGACGGCCCGCTGCGTGTGTCCGATCCCGTCACCCGCAGCCCCGCGATCGAGGATTTCATCCGCGCCGCCGACAGTATCGGCATTCCCCATATCAAGGACCTCAATGCGCCGCCTTACGAGGGCGTCGACTTTCAGCAGCATACGATCCGCGACGGCCGCCGCGAGACGTCCTTCAACGCCTTCATCGAGCCTCACCTGCAGCGCCGCAACCTGACGGTCCTCGGCAATGCGCGCGTCCTGCGCGTGGTGATGCAAGGCAACGTGGCGACCGGCATCGAGATCCTGCAGAACGGCGAAAGTCGAATCATCGAGGCGGCGCGGGAAATCGTGATCTCGGCAGGCTCGCTCAATTCGCCTCACCTGCTGATGCTGTCGGGCATCGGCGACGGCGCGAAACTGCAGGCCAAAGGCATCGACACGCGCGTGGACCTGCCGGGCGTGGGACAAAACCTCCAGGACCACTGGTTTGCGCCGATGATCTGGAAAGTCACGCCGGGAAGCTCGTATAACCAGCGCCTTTCCGGGCTGCGCAAATATGTCGAAGGCGCGCGCTATCTGCTGACGCGTACCGGCGTCCTGGCGATCTCCGCGTCGCAGGGCGCGGCCTTCGTGCGCAGCTCCGCGGATCTCGGGCAACCCGATCTGCAACTGGTGCTGCGGCCCCTGTCCTACACGTTCCACCCGAAGGGCGCCGTCATCGTCGACCGTTTCCCCGGCCTCAGTGCCGGCGTGGTGCTGCTCAATCCGGCGTCGCGCGGCTGGGTCGACCTCGCCTCTCCCGATCCGCTCACAGCGCCCGTGTTCCAGCCCAACTACCTGGCGGCACCGGACGACGCGATCCGCACGCTGCGCGGCGTGCGCCGGATGCGCGAAATCATGGCGGCCCGACCGATGTCCGAGCGCGTCGTCGAGGAAATTTCGCCGGGCCCCGGCGCCACCACCGATGAACGCCTGCTCGAGCATCTCAAGACCATCGGCAACTGCGGCTGGCATCAGGTCGGAACCTGCAAGATGGGCGTGGATGCGATGGCGGTCGTCGACCCACGGCTACGCGTTCATGGCGTGCAGCGCTTGCGCGTCGCCGACGGCGCAATCATGCCGACGATCAACGCCGGCAACACCAACGCGCCCTGCATCATGATCGGCGAGAAAGCGGCCGCCATGATTCGTGAGGACGCACTACCGCGCCGAGAAACAAGCGGGACGCACACGCGTTAGTCCATTCGACGAATCGAACCGCGAACCCCGACATTCAGACAACCGCGTAATGCGAGCGAAACCGCGAAATACCTGACATGACCCTCTCCGAACAACTCATCCAGTTCTCCCGGAACCTCGACTTCGCCGACATCCCGGCCGACGCATTGGCCAACGCCAAGCTGCATGTGCTCGACACGATCGGCATCTGCCTCGCCGCATCGCAAGACGACACGGCGCAGGCGGTCAAGCGAGCCATGGCGCGAATCGGCACGCACCCGGAATCGTCGATCATCGGCGGCACGGAGAAGTTTTCCGCGGCCGCCGCCGCGCTGATCAACTCCAGTGCTGCCCACGGCCCCGACTTCGACGACACGCATCAAGGTTCGGTGATCCATATCAGTTCGGTGGTCGTGCCCGCGAGCCTCGCCGTCGCGGAATCGGTCGGTGCCAGCGGAAGGGATTTCCTCACTGCCGTCGTCGCCGGTTACGAAACGACGACGCGGCTCGGCATGGCCGCGCCCGGCGTCTTCCACATGAGGGGCTACCATGCGACGTCGCTGGTCGGGATCTTCGGCGCGGTGCTGATCGCCGGCAAGCTGAACGGCCTGGACGCCGGCGTGCAATGCAATGCGCTGGGCATCGCGGGCAGCCAGGCGTCGGGCATTCTCGAGTGCCTGAACGCGAAGTCCTCGCTCAAGCAGATTCAGCCCGGCTGGGCGGCGTACAGCGGGATCATCGCGAGCATCCTGGCCGAGGAAGGCGTCACGGGCCCGAACACCGTGTTCGAGGGACGATACGGCTTCTTCAATTCCTTTCTGCCGGAAGGCAACTACGACCTGAAAAAAGCCGTGGCCAATCTCGGGACCACGTGGGAAGTGAACGACATCGCGTACAAGCTGTACCCGTGCTGCCATCACACGCAGGCATTTCTCGATTGCGTGAAGGAGATCCGCCAAGCGAATCCGTTCGCGCTGGATGACATCGAGGAAATCGAATGCATCATTTCACCGATGCAGGCCGAGCTGCTTTGCCACCCGCGGGAAGATCGCTACGTGCCGAAAACGGCGTACACGGCCAAGTTCAGCCTGCCTTATGTCGTGTCGGTGATGCTGCACCGGGGCAAGGTCGGGCTCAGGGCGTTCAGCGACGAAACCATCAAGGACGACAGCATCCTGAAGCTGGCCCAAAGGCTGAAATTCACGGAGTCCGACGATACCGGTTATCCCGGTTCATTCCCCGGGTGGGTCAGGATCAAGCTGAAGGACGCGCGGACCCTCGAGCATCGGATGGCGGCCAATCGCGGCGCGCAGGCCAATCCGGCAAGCGAGGCAGAAATCATCGGCAAGTTCGAAGACAACGCGTCGATCGTGTTGCCTCGCGAGAAGGTCGATCAGCTCGAGGCGCTGGTGATGGATATCGAGCACGTTGCGGACGTGCGGGCACTCGCCGCGTGCACGTCGATCTGAGCGTGCTCAGATATCCGGATCGGGAATCCGAGTGTTTCGACATTCCCTGGTATGAATCGACATTCATGTGATCACCCGAAGCCACTACCCACAAAGGCTTCGTGCAAAATCATCGGAATTCTAGATTGACTGACGTAGATCGATTTTCGTAGCTCTTTCCTGCATGGCATCTGGAATTCGGGCACGCGAGTCCCTACTCCCGAAGAAGCTCAAGCCACGGCACAAACACCGGCAACAATCGAACGCGGCAAACATTTCGGCTCGGAACGGCTAACGAACACCACCAACAGCACTCCTGCCCCTTCGGCACCAATCGTCGCGATACGTGTACTCTACAGACGCCCGATTCAGACGAGATTGGTAACTATGTCAAATAAACAATCCCGCCATTCTCAACCCCAATACGCCACGACACGCTGCGGTAGCTGCTCAGCCTGATATCAAATCTTCGGAATTCGAGCCAATCCTTTTCGGGGCGCTAAAGTAACGACTATTGAGAATACTCGGGTTTATGACTGCTGGACTCGTCAGTGTGCTCGCACGGCCCGCGGTTGATGCTCGTCCGCGCGCTGCGATCGGGCACTGGTGTACACCACCGGCCGCGACACGCGGTGGCGTCGATGCATGCGCTGGAGCGACAGGTGCAACGATTGAATTGGTTGTCTATCTTTTTGAACCACTGATCTTATCGGCCGCGCGTGGCCTCTATCCATTTCCACGTCGCCGCCGATTGCATACCGTAAGTCGTACTGGCCAGGCGTAATTCAACCTGAATTCCGCCTGGCCGCGCCCCCCCGGGGCGAAAGTCAGGTGGTATAGTCTGATGAATGTCAGCCAGTGTGGCAGTTCGTCGACATTCACCGACTTCGCCAGTGATTAGCGGTTAAGTATGGAGCCTATTTTTTCAGGAGAATCAAGTGAACAACCTGGATCGAGAAGAAGATTCCAAAGACCCGTCGTCAGAAGGTAATGCCAAACTGTTCGATATCCTCACACGTGCGCGCAAGGTGTTCATCACCGGCACAATTGAACAGAGAATGGCCCGTGACGTGGTTCAGCATCTGCATGCGCTCGCCCACATAAGCGACGATCCCATTCAGGTATTCATCAGCTCTCCGGGTGGCCACGTTGAATCAGGCGATCTGATTTTCGACACGCTCCGTTTCATCAAGCCCAGAGTCATCACCATTGGATCAGGCTGGGTAGCCAGCGCTGGTGCGTTGATTTACCTGGCGGCCAACAAGGAGGATCGCTATACGCTCCCCAACACGCGCTTCCTGTTGCATCAACCGTCAGGCGAGTCACGCGGCCCGGCCAGCGATCTGAACATTTACCTGGATGAAATCGTGAAAATGCGCGACCGACTGAATCGCATCTTTGCCGATGCCACGGGCCAGGCCGTCGAAAAGATTGCGTCGGATACCGCACGGGATTTCTGGTTGAGCGCGGAAGAGGCAGTGCAGTACGGATTAGCCTACAAGATTATTTCGTCGGAATCCGAAATCGATAACCGCACCAACAATCGCTAACAATCGTCGCACAAGCTACGGGGAGAGTATGTGGTACAACATACCCCCCTGTAAAACTGATCACGCGCTGGCGCGTGCCCCCCCGGATGGCTGCCCGCATCACCTCCCAAGGGAAAAAGTACAAAAAATCACCCCTTGAATGCGCCGGGATACATCCTGCTGTACAAGCCACTCAGTTCTTTTTCAGGTGACGTTAATACAATGACCGTATTCTTTGATATTAAAAGACCCGCCTGGGCCAATATGATCGCAATGCCTGCCATTGTCATCGCGTAGCCAAGGTAGACGATCGAACCAGACGAAACGAAATACCCAAACACCCAGCTTCCAAGCGGAATCGACGCAACACAGCAGGTAAAAACCGCAGCTTCCAATCGTCCTCGTATATCATTTGGAGCGGCGTAGCCCCTGAGCGAGCCACATGTTACATTGCCCAGGCTCAGAGCAAATCCGATTGTCGCCACAATGAGACCTCGCAGCACATCAAAATTTACGAAAATGACGGCTACTATCCCGGCGCCTACCATCAAATTTCCCAACAGGATGATTCTCAGCCGTGACACTCCGGCCTCAATCAGCCTGGGCGCAATAAAAGCACCAATCAGCATCCCTATGCCAAACAAAATTTCGGATGCAGCCAGGTAACTCACCGGCGCGTGGAGCATGGATTTTATAAATGCTGGAATCACGATCGACAAAAATGGCGTCAGCACGAAATTGATGACAACCGACGAAACGCACAGCCATTTTTCGGGGTCGATTTTAAAAAGTGCGTGAAACCCGAGAAAAGTTTCCTTGAATACTCCTCGAGCAGACGCTTTCTGATCCCGAATACGATTCCTTGAGGAAAGAGACCATACGGCACACACGGAGGCCGCAAACAGGATGGCAATCGTGAGAATGGCGCCTTTCACACCTATCACCGCCATCGAAGCGCCGCCGATGATCGCCCCGACGATGACTTGCATGGAATTGACACTGGCGGCATACCCGAGATATCGATTCAGATCCCTTCCCTGAACGAACGTCGGAATAATTGCATTGGGAGCAATCGACATCACGCCGTCGAGCGCCGACATCAGTATCAATACCGCCGCCGCAACAACAGGATTGAACTCTCCCGACACCTCACCCAACATAAAGAATAGCAGCGCCGCAAAGGAGGTCGTAACTGAGAATCTGATGCCCCTCACCCCGCCATACCGATCGATCAACACTCCACCCAACGGAAAGGCAACCAAGTTGACAATCCACGATACGGCAATCACGCTCGCGAGATATGTTGCCGATCCAGCATCACGAAGCACGAGCCATGCAAATAACAACTGAAATGCGCGAAAAGAAAATACCGCTGCCCCTTGCGCAAACAGCAGCTTCGCAACCTCGATTCTTTCTTGCCTCTGAGTTAACAAGCGATCCTGTGGCATCATACGTTCCTGCTATACTCAACAAGTGACACACAATCCCCTAGAATTTTCTTGCCGAAGGCAGTAGCTTTGTTCGATTGCTCTATCACCTTCACTGTTTGGAAAAATTTCTCCTTGAATGGGATGGCATTATTTGCCTCGTTGTAGTTGCTCTTGATATCCCGTGGCGACAACCCGGACGCCGCGTTGGCCAACAATCTATCGAAGGAAAAAATAGTGCGCGACAGTACAAACATCGCGTGAAAAATCGCACTCATCGGGCGACGATCCTGACGGAATGGCGTATAAAACAATCCATCGTCGTCGTCAATTATTGGCTCCCTCAGCCAGACTTGATAAAGCAAATTATGGGCTGCCTCATGCACGATATGCTCGGCGATTCTCGACCAATGCTCACTTTCCGGCATGAACGATCGAATGTAGATAGCGCCAAGCGTATTGAATTCGGTTGCGGCATTGATACCGTTTGAGTCGAATACAATAATATCCTTGACCAGCACCTGAATCTCATCGAACAGGATCTCGTCAGTTTTTTTGATTTCATCCAGCACAAGCGAGATCGCGTCGTCCGTCAAATGCTTATGGCGCACTGCCGGCGTAGTCATCACCACCTCGCGGCCGGCGTACTTGCTTTCGTATGTTTCGGCAAAGGACTTGGCGAACACCTCCCTCATCGCATCGCCAATTACCGACTCGTAGCCTGTTCCATAGCGTAACAGCCTGCTCGACGAAGTACGGTCCTGGCGTGCGCTTACCTCATCTATCAACGCCGTCACGGTGGCTTCGGCGCGCGCACGATTCCCGGCCCCGGCGCAGATGCGTAGTATTTCGTGGACCGCGTAAATTTGTGGCGCCACGCACGCAATGTCACTCGCTGAAAAGGCGCTGATGCGTTCAATGAGTACGTTATCCAGATCGACAAATTCAGCCAGATAGATCAGGCTGTTCAATACGTCCTGGTTGTTCATTGAAACAAGTTGCTTCGCCCGCGTTGCGTCCGGAACCGCCCAATTGGCAGTTGTTACATCCATGATGGCCCTCGTGATTCTGATGAATTTTCAGGCGACTTCGCTCTTCGGCAAGACTACCCTTGATACTCGAGGTATTTTTTGCACAAAGCACTTCCGCTGCGAAGATCCAGTTCCTCAAGATAATGAGCCGCCAGATCCTTGGCCCCATAGACATCGTGCGCAATCATGGCTAATTTCAGAATCTCAAGATCGGTGGCCTCGCTCTTTCGCTTTGTGATGAACACCGCGTGTGCCCAGAGCCATTGGTCGGACGGCGCAAACGGGTCTGCGGGATCGGAGTGCGGCTTCAACAAGCGCGACCCATATCCGGTAAAGGTGTAGAACTGAAAGCCCAGCTTTCTCAGCTCGATTTCGACATCCGAAAATAATGGCTGACCCAGGTATTGCTCGACGAACTCGACCTCGATTTCAATTACGAGCGCTGTTTTTATCCATTTTTCACCATAATTGATCGCCATCAGATCCGATGCCTGTATATCGGATTTAATGTAATCCGGATAGAATGGAAGATCGACATCGTTTAGTTTTGTCGTCTGCACTCTCCGCACATTCACAACCTCGAGCCACTCCGCAATATTGTTATATTTTTTCATCAACTCGAGATTCGGCTTGTATAGCGATGAACATGTCTCCAGCTTGCACACGTACAGATCATGTTCATTGCCGTCGCCGAGCGCGGCCGAGATGACTGTCCCTTGGAAATCCGTTTCCGCACCATTGCCCGGCAAGTCAATTCCGACGGCAGCATGACGGTGAAGTTTTGTGTAATTGGAGGGATCTCCCGCGACTTGCCTGCAGCCGATATCAAGTACTTTAACTTCCGCGTCAACTTTAACAATGTCGTAGAGCTTCACTCGGCGTCCTGATTCTTGGCGGTTGGTTTCAATGCACCCCAAAAGCGGGGTGCACTTATCGCGAAAACCTAGATCAGTTGGACACGCTCGAAACGGACGGCGATCCCTTTCGGGTCAATGCAAACACTTTCGTCGGGTCCAAAACTTTCTGTTCCTGCTTCTGCACATCTTGTTGCATCACTCACCTCATTCTTGAAGATTGTTGATGCTTCACACTGTTGTGGAAGCGCTGCGCCATTGGCCAATGGCGCTTACGAATTTATTCGCGCAAGCCCTCGAATGTCAAGTAAACATGAAATTAAATAACTGAATTTTTAGCGGGATTGTGCAATCTTATTGAATTTGGTTGACGCAACCCACTCCTCAAGCGCTCAATCAAGCAACAAGCATCGCTGATACTCTCGCCTACTGAACCAATAACGACAAACCGTCTTGAATCTGCCACCTTGTGGATATGATTCGATTGCCGCCTCCATTGGCTTACGCTTGCTTCCCCACACATCGAAGAACGCTACGTAGCCCCCATCCGCATGGAATGATGCAATAGACATTTTTGTTTCGCCCAATGACTTTATAGAAGCAAAGAAGCGACCATGAGGAATCGTCAAATAGCGAGATGGTCTTTCAAATGAGGCAATGCATGGGATTGTTACACTTAAGCAACCGTCCAGGTCGCCATGGCGGATCTCAGTGAACTGCTATAGAAATCCTGAACAGAAATGAGTGTTCGTGTTTCGTAGCGAGTTTCCCAATGTGAACGGGAGGTCGGCGATGAAACGTAAACAGTCCTCGGTGGAGCAGATCGTGGCGGCGCTCAAGCAGGCTGAGTTGGGCATGCCGGTGGCGGATCCAATCCGGCAGTGGGGGATTTCCGAGCAGACGCATTACCGCTGGAAGAAGCAGGACGAGTGCCTGGAATCGAACCAGGTCCGCGAGCTGAAGCAGTTCCAGGACGAGAATGCGCGGCTCAAGAAGCTGGTCGCGGAGTTGAGCCTGAACAAGGCGATCCTGCAGGATATCGCCACAAAAAAGTGGCCACGCCCGCGCTGAAGAGGCCGGCCGTAACCTACATCATGGATCACTACGGCCTCAACACGCAGCGGTATAGATGTCGGCCGTGCCCCTGAAGCTCTGGTGCCGGCCGTTGACATTGATGCTGCGCCAGCCGTAGCTCGGAACCACCGAACTGCCCGGCGTGCCGCCGAACAGTTGCCACGGATGGACGTAGGGCGGGCCGAAACCGCGGTTCCGGCCGGCAGCCTGATCGAGGTCGTTGGACTCAGTCCGTCGTTGTTGCAGACCTTTTCCCCCAGCGCGCCGGAGGTCATGAACCGTACAAGCCCGGAGGCGGCAGGTAGGCGCTCTGTATGTCCGTGCCGCCGGCCGGACCGCCATAGGTCACACCTTGCGCCGCCAACGCGAAGCGCGCGGCGCCGTACTCGCGGCAAGCCGCCACATGACATCGTCGAAACCGAACTAGGCTAGCTATCCCAAGAGCAGATGCAGGGGAACGCTGACGCGTATCTTCAGCGGCCGCATCAATGGCGGATGATGGAAGGCATAACTCCAACGCAGATGTTTGATGCCAGACAAACGAAGCAGCCCGATCCGGCGGACGTATCCGCCCCTGCGAGCGCGACCTGACCGCCACCATTTCTCATCGCTGAGCAATCGGACGCTCGCCAATGAGTGGGGAATCGATCATTTATTTTTATAGTGATACCTAAATACATCCAGGATAAAACCGCTTCATCGCTTCTGCGTCCATGCTACCAATCCAGAACCGATTGTTTGCCTCGCGCTCGGCTTACGCAGACCATCATGATGTTTTGTGATTCATTCTCTGCCTGGCTCAAAGATGAGTCACGGTGATCAGGTTCACCTGCGAACACGGGCACCGCGCGTGTACCTCAATATCCACCCTCATCTCATTAGGAGGTGCCACCATACAGATAGCAATCGCCTTAACAACCTCCGCGATCGAAACGCGGTCCTGATGAAGATGCATTGGCCAATTTATTAAATTTTTTTAGAAAAATACCTGTTACCGGCTGAGTGCCGCCCAACCGGGCTTCGAGTCATATATTTTAACGAGGATCAATATGGATTGATGCGGATTCCAGATACCCGCACGGTACACGCAGATAAAAATTTACCTAGGATGAAATATCTCAGCGCATTGAACTGGTTAATTTTTTCTAGACTAATCGCCTCAAATATCCGGATCGGGAATCCGCGCCGACTGGATCACGACCAGCGTGTCCCCCGCCTCGATCCGGCACGGCGGATCCTCGTAGAACGAAAAGATCTTCCCGCATCGATCGAGCCCGACGACGATCGCGCCCGGCACGACATTCGTCATGCAACCGACCTCTTGCGGCATCGCCTCGCGCTCCAGCAGCGTCGCGCGGCCACGCGTCGACAGCATGTCGTTCACGAACGGCACGATATAGCGGCTATGCACGGCATCCGCGAGCAACAGCGCGCCGATCTTCGTCGACGACACGATCACGTCGGCGCCCGCCTGCCGCAGTTGCCGCTGGTACAGGTTCTCCTGGATCCGCACGACGATCTTCGTGTCGGGCGCGATGCTGCGCACCGACAACGTGAGCAGGATCGCGGTCGGATCGTCGGTCACCGAAATGATCACGGCCTTCGCTTCACGCACCTGCGCCTGCTGCAGCAGATCCTCGTGCGCGGGATCGCCGAGCAATCCCGCCACGCCGAGCGACGTCGCGGCCTCGATCGCCTGCTGCTGCGAATCGATCACGATGAGCGTCGCCGGATCGACGCCGCTCTCGAGCAGTTCGCGCACCGCGATCGAGCCGGACAGGCCATAACCGCATACGACGATGTGATCGGACAATTGCTTTTGCAGGCGTTTCATGCGGAATTCCTCGACGACGCGCTGGATCACGAACTGATAAGCCGTGCCCAGGAAAATGAACCAGATGACGATGCGGATCGGCACGATGAAGAACGCATCGATGAGACGCGCCCGTGCGGTGACGGGCACGATGTCGCCGTAGCCGACTGTCGCGACCGTGACCATCGTGAAGTACACGAGATCGGCGACGGTCATCGGCGTGCTCTTGGTCGAATCGCGCAACCCGTCGCGATCGAGATACAGCACGAGGAACGCGAGCGTGCACAGCAGCACGACCGCGCCGATACGGAACAGCAGCGTGCGCCGCGGCGACGTCGCGGGACGCGTGAACAACGTGCGCGCACGCGGCGCCTGCCACGGGTTGCGGGCGCGACGCAGGCGTGAGCGCAACGAGCGGCGCTGGGCGGAGGGCGAAGCCAACGGGGAATCTCCTGAAGGATGCGGGCTCGATTCTACGATGGGTCGGCCGCGACCGGCCGACGTCATCGCGTCGATTCTTCCGTTACAACATGCTGCGCGGCCGCACCATCGTGCCGTCGACGAAGCGCTGCGCGCGAAACGCCGACAGGTCGAGCGACGGCGCGCCCGTGTCGATCCATTCGGCAAGCAGCCGCCCGACGATCGGCCCCATCGCGAAACCGTGGCCGCAGAACCCCGTCGCAATCGCGAGCCCGGACGGCGTGCCCGGCGCATCGATCACCGGAATGCCGTCGGGCAGCACGTCGATCAGGCCGGCCCAGGCCTCGACGATCTGCGCATCCTTCAGCGCAGGGAAGATCGCCTTGAGCTTCGCGAGCGCGCGCGGCGCATGCGCTCGATTCGGCTGCGGCTGCGGATCGCGCGGCTCGATCGGCCCTGTCGCACCGTTGATGCGGGCCAGCGCATCGCGCCACGCGGACCCGTTCACGTGCAGCCGGAATTTGTCGCGCTGCGACCAGAACTCCGGCCAGAACAGGCTCAACCCGCGCAGGTGGCCGAGCGTCAGGTCGACGTCGACCTGCATGTCGTCGGCGAGATTGATCGCACCGTTCTTGCGCTGCCGGATGCCGAGGCCGTGGCCCCACACCGTAGACGCCGACACCGGCGGCACCACATTGGTGCGCATGCAGGTGCCGCGCACGGCCTGCTGCGGCAGCCGGATGCCGACGCCGTCGAGCAGCCGGAAGCTGGTCGCGCCGGCCGCACAGATCACGCGCCGCGTGCGAATCGTGCCGCGCTCGGTCACGACGCCGGCCACCGCACCGCCGGCCGTCTCGATCGCGGTCACGCCGCAGCCTTCGAAGAAGCGTGCGCCCGCCTCGGCGGCACGGGCAGCGAACGCGGCGGCCACGCGGCGCGGCTCGGCCTGCCCGTCGGTCGCGGTGTACAGCCCGCCGAGCGTGCGTGCCTGCGGCGAAAGACCGCTGACACGCTCGTCGATCTGCGCGCGCGTCAGCGTGCGCGTGTCGAGCCCGTGCTCGCGCGCGACAGCGAGCCACGCGTTGAACGACGCCCAGTCCGTTTCGTTGTCCGCAATATAAAGACAGCCGCCTTGCCGCCATTCGAGATCGAAACCGAGCGTTTCCTCTAACTCTTCCCAGATCCGCATGCCGGCCATCATCAGCGGCACCTCGGCTGCTTCACGGCCCTGCTGCCGCACGAAGCCCCACGCACGAGTCGACTGCTGTCCGGCGATGCGCGACTTGTCGAGCACGACGGCCTTCAGGCCGCGCAGGCCCAGGTAATACGCGGCTGCGCAGCCCATGATGCCGGCTCCGGCGATCACGATATCGGCGTCGGTCGGGAAAGGAGTGCCGGCGAGGGTCAGGGCATCGTGCAGCGGATAGGTTGTTGTCATTGTTTCCTGTCAGGCGTTAATGCGTCGGAATACGGACCTCGGTGGTAACGTCGTGACACACCTTTCACACAAACGCACCTTTCACGACACTGGATAACGACCATTTTGCGGTAAAGTTATCTTTTCCGCGCGTGGCCGGTCGGCTCGCCCCTGGACGTCATGAAGACTGTCCGTCGAGACTGCCGCAAGGCGTCGTTCTGAACGTCACGATCCGTTCCCGTAGCATGACCACTGAAGCAATCACCACGGATTCCCTCGCGGTTGCCGAGCGCGTGCGCGAGCTGATGACCCGCAACGGCATCGGCAAGCGCCAGCAGACCACCGAGCTGTGCCGCATCCTTGACCTGAGTTTCTCGCAAGGCCACCGCAAACTGCGCGGCAGCAGCCCCTGGACGCTCGCGCAGATCAAGAAAGTCGCCGAAGCGTACGGCGAACCCGCCGCCCAGCTGTTCGGCGCGCAAACGCTCGACCCCGGCATGGTCGGCGCCTATTCGCAGGAAGCCGTCCTTTACGCGGGCGTCGCGGAGATTCCGTGCACTGCATGGATCGGCGCGCCGCTCGAAGCCGGCGCGCGCCCCGAATTCGTCGCGTATGAACAAAACGGCCGCTGGCGCGTGCTGCGCCACACCGGCGTGCTGTACCAGAACGCGTACGACGTGCACAAGATCGAGATCTATCCGCGCCGTGCGGAGAGCGACAAGCTCGTCGTCGCGGTGATCGACCCCGATCGCGTCAGCGCGACCGAGCTGTGCCGCTATCTCGAACGCCAGGGTTTCGCGACCGCCGCATTCGACGGCCTCGCGCCGTTCGTCGATGCGCTGCAGGGCCAGGCGTTCGACGCGGTCCTGACCGAATGGCTGTTCGACGACAGCACGGCCGCCACTGCGATCAAGGCCGTGCGCACGTCCGACAACCCGGGCGCACCGATCTTCGTGCTGACAGGCGACCTGCTCACCGGCCGCGCGAGCGAAGCCGACATCAGCGAAGTGATCCGCGCGTTCGACGTCGTCTGCTACGAAAAGCCGGCGCGCATGGCGATCCTCAGCGCCGATCTCGCGAAACGGCTCGCCCGCGGGTAACGCCCCCGGGCCGTTCCTTCCTCCGGACGGCCAACGTCCGCGCGGCACGGCGGTCGTGTCGTGAACAGGTTGATAGCTCAGTACAATAGCCGCACCTGTTCACGCCCACGCCGGCATCCGCCGCCCGACGCCATGGCCCGCCTCATCCCCGACGACTGGAAAAGCCTCGCCGCAACCGGCGCGGCCGAACGCGAGCGCGAAACGCTCGCCGCGCTCGAACACGCGCTGCCCGACAGCTACACCGTGTATCACGGCGTGCACTGGACCCGCGCCGACCAGGCGTTCTCGGTGTTCGGCGAGGCCGCGTTCGTCGTCGTGAGCCCGGCCGGCCGTGTGCTGCTGATCGAACAGAAAGCCGGCTTCCTGCGCGAAACGCCGAAGGGGCTCGTGAAGGTCTATCTGCAGAAGGAACGCAATGTCCCGATCCAGCTCGCGCGCACGCAGGAAACGCTGCACCGGCGCCTGACGGCCGCGCTCGGCGCCGGTGTCTATGGCGTCGAGGCGCTGCTGTACTGCCCCGACTACTCGATCCGCGACGCATCGATCGCCGGCGTCGCGGCCGACCGCATCGTCGATGCGTCGCGCAAGGCGCAGCTCGCGCAGGTGATCCTGCAGATCCTGCCCGAGGACGACGAGCACTTCCCGAACGCACCGAAACTCCACCATTTCCTCGCGGACGAGCTCGCGCTCACGCCCGACACGAGCGCGCTCGTCGGCCAGGCCGGCACGCTCGTCACGCGGCTGTCGGGCGGGCTCGCCGCGTGGGCGCGCCAGCTCGAATTCGCGCCGTTCCGGCTGCGCGTCACCGGCACGGCCGGCTCGGGCAAGACGCAGCTCGCCGTGCAGGCGATGCGCGATGCGGTCGCGGCCGGCAAGCGCGTGCTCTACGTGTGCTTCAACCGGCCGCTCGCCGACTACATCGCGCGCATCGCGCCGCCCGGCGCGAAGATCGCGAACTACCACCAGCTATGCGACTGGGTCGCGCGCGACGGCGGCTATACGCCCGACTTCCAGGTACCCGGCGAATTCGAGCGGCTCGAGGCGCGCTTCGCGGAAACGCCGATCCCCGGGCACTGGCGCTTCGACGTGCTGGTCGTCGACGAAGGGCAGGATTTCCATGCGCCGTGGGCAGCCGCCCTGGAGCGCTTGCTGGCGCCGGATGGCGCATGGTGGTGGCTGGAAGATCCGCTGCAGAATTTGTATATGCGCGAACCCGTCGCACTGCCGGGCTGGGTCACGCTGAAGGCGCTCACGAACTACCGCAGCCCGCGCGACCTGCTCGAATTCGTGCGCGACATCGTCGGCCGGGTCGAGCCGCTCGCGGCCGAGCTGCGCTCGGGCAGCCCGTTCGACGGTTCGGATCCGTCGGTGTCGTCGTACGGGGAAGCAGGCGCGTCGGGCGACGCGTTGGCCGACGCCTGCATCGACGCGACCAAGCGGGCGATCACGCACGCGCTGTCGCTCGGCTTCCGCAAGCAGGACATTGCGGTGCTGTCGTATCGCGGCCGCGAAGGCTCGGTGCTCGCGCCGCTCGACCAGCTCGGCCCGCATCGGCTCAAGAGCTTTACCGGCAAGTACGACCTGTTCGGCAACCCGGAGTATCGCGAAGGCGACGTGCTGCTCGATTCGATCTACCGCTTCAAGGGCCAGTCGGCGCCGTGCGTGATCCTCACCGAAGTCGACTTCGACACGCTCGACGCGCGTGCCGCGCGCAAGCTGTTCGTCGGCGCGACGCGTGCGACGATGAAACTGCTGATCGTCGCGTCGTCGCGCGCGGCCGCGCAACTCGCGGCCGTCTGATGTAACGGGCCGGCGACCGGCGGGCAGGCACCCGCCCCGTCGCCGACGCCGGTCGATCAGGCTACGCGGAACGCGCCGACCGCGCGGCGCAGCCCGTCGGCCTGCTCTTCCAGCGACGCGGCCGCCGCCGCGGCCTGCTCGACGAGCGCCGCGTTCTGCTGCGACACCTGGTCCATCTGCGACACAGCGCGGTTCACCTGTTCGATCCCGTCGCGCTGCTCGCTCGACGCGGCCGCGATCTCGGTCATGATGCCCGTGACGCGTCCGATCGCCTGCTGGATGTCCTGCATCGTCGCGCCGGCCGTGCCGACGAGCCGCGAGCCGATCGCGACGCGCTCGACCGATTCGCCGATCAGCGTGCGGATTTCCTTCGCCGCGGAAGCCGAGCGTTGCGCAAGCGTGCGCACCTCGCCCGCGACCACCGCGAAGCCGCGGCCCTGCTCGCCCGCGCGCGCGGCTTCGACTGCCGCATTCAGCGCGAGGATGTTGGTCTGGAACGCGATGCCTTCGATCGTGCCGATGATGTCGGCGACCTTCTGCGAGCTCTGGTCGATCTCGTTCATCGTGCCGATCACCTCGCCGACGACCGTCGCGCCGCGCGTGGCGATCTCGCTCGCGGTATCCGCGCAGGCCTGCGCCTCCACCGCATTGTCCGCGTTCTGCTTCACGGTCGCGGTGAGCTGCTCCATGCTCGCGGCCGTCTCCTGCAGCGCGGACGCCTGTTCCTCGGTGCGCTGCGACAGGTCGGTGTTGCCGGCCGCGATCTGGTGGGTCGCCGTCGAGATCGCTTCGGAACCCTGGCTGACCTGACGCACGGTGTCCGCGAGGCTGCGCTGCATGCCGGTCACGCCCTTGACCAGTTCGGCCATCTCGTCGCGCGACGACCAGCGCACTTCCGACGTCAGGTCGCCGTCCGACAGGCGGCGAAAATGCGACAGCAGGCGATTCACCGGCTGCGTGATCGCGTAATGCAGACCAATCGCGCAGCCGAGGCACGCGGCCAGGCCGAACGCGATACCGGCGATCGCGCCCGCGCGCATCCAGCCGTAATAGGTCTGCGCGGTGTCG
Organism: Burkholderia lata; assembly: GCF_000012945.1. Classification (NCBI taxonomy): domain Bacteria; kingdom Pseudomonadati; phylum Pseudomonadota; class Betaproteobacteria; order Burkholderiales; family Burkholderiaceae; genus Burkholderia; species Burkholderia lata. Next base: position 1,301,525 of record NC_007511.1, on the reverse strand, counting down.
TACACGTCCTTGCCGCGTGCGACCTGGTACGCGTCGAGCGCATCGGTCGCCTGCGTGAGCGCGACCGACAGCGGCGGCGCCACCGACATCAGCAGCCGGTCGGCCTCGTCGCGGCGGCCGTCGCGGACCGCGTCGATCATCGGCTTCAGCGCCTGCCCGATCAGTGCCTGGCGTGCGGCGTCGAGGCGGCTCGCGAGCGGGCCTTCGTCGCCGTCGTGCGGCATCGACGCATAGCCGCGCCACGCGGTGTCGGCCTTCGCGAGATAGTTCTCGGCCTTCTTGACGAGATCGGGCACTTCCGGCGCTTCCGGATGCAGCATCGCGCGGTCGAGCGTCGTGCGCACGATCGTCAGGTTCAGGCTGGCCGCGGACAACGCGGTCTTCGCAGCCAGTTGCTGCGTATAAGCCTCGTCGAGCGCGCGGTTCGAACTCTGCATGCCGGCGAGGCCGATCAGCCCCGACACGACGAGCAGCACGGCAACGAGGCCGAGCGTGGAGAAGATCCGCGTACGGATCGAGAAACGGGAAAACAGGGCGTTCAGGTTCATGACGGGACGTGAGCGGTGAAAAATGCCGCGGCAATCGGTCCGCAGCACTCTGGATTACGGTTTGCCTGCAAAAAACTTGAGTCCGTCCCCGCTTTCCCCTGATCCCGGTCAATTTTTCGGGCCGGCAATCTCCTGTTACGGTTGCAACACATCGAGGCTGGGCAGAAATTGACTAGTCAACCATCCGCCGCTATAGTTCGACACAATTCCCTGCCACGGCAGATATATCAATGACAACCGACACCCTCCTCACTCCGCCGGCCGCCGAAACGGCCCGCCGCGACGCGCCGACCGGGCTGATCGTCGCCGCGCTGCTGCTCGTCATGCTGTTGTCCGCACTCGACCAGACGATCGTGTCGACCGCGCTGCCGACGATCGTCGGCGAGCTCGGCGGGCTCGACCAGTTGTCGTGGGTCGTCACCGCGTACCTGCTCTCCTCCACCGTCGTGCTGCCGCTGTACGGCAAGCTCGGCGACCTGTACGGCCGCAAGATCGTGCTGCAGGCCGCGATCGTGCTGTTCCTGGCGGGCTCCGCGCTGTGCGGCGTCGCGCAGGACATGACGCAGCTGATCGTGCTGCGCGCGCTGCAGGGGCTGGGTGGCGGCGGCCTGATGGTCGTCACGATGGCCGCGATCGGCGATCTGGTGCCGCCCGATCGCCGCGCGCGCTACCAGGGGATGTTCGGCGGCGTGTACGGCCTTGCGACGATCATCGGCCCGCTGCTCGGCGGCTTCCTGGTCGAACACCTGTCGTGGCGCTGGATCTTCACGATCAACCTGCCGCTCGGCTTTCTCGCGCTCGCGGTGATCGGCGTCGCGTTCCGGCCGCACACCGCGCACGTGAAACACCGGATCGACTACATGGGCGCCGTGTTCCTCGCCACCGCCCTCACCTGCGTGATCCTGTTCACGAGCGAAGGCGGCTCGCTGCTGCCGTGGACGTCACCGCAGCTGTGGATGACGCTCGTGCTCGGTGTCGTCGCGATCGGCGGCTTCATTTATGAAGAGCGGCTCGCGGCCGAGCCGATCATGCCGCTCGAACTGTTCCGCCATCGCACCTTCGTGCTGGTCAGCCTGATCGGCTTCGTCGTCGGCATCGCGCTGTTCGGTTCGGTCACGTTCATCCCGCTCTACCTGCAGGTCGTGAAGGGTTCGACGCCGTCGCAAGCCGGGATGCAGTTGCTGCCGATGATGGGCGGGATGCTCGTGACGTCGATCGTCAGCGGCCGGCTGATCTCGCGGCTCGGCTCGTACCGGATGTTCCCGATCCTCGGCACGCTGGCCGGCGGCATCGCGATGGCGCTGCTGTCGACGCTGACGCTCGATACGCCGCTGCACACGATGTACGCATACATGGCGCTGCTCGGGATCGGGCTCGGCATGGTGATGCCCGTGCTCACGCTCGCCGTGCAGAACACAGTCGAATTCCGGCATATGGGCGTTGCGACGTCGGGCGCGACGCTGTTCCGCTCGATCGGCGGCTCGCTCGGCGTCGCGGCGTTCGGCGCGTTGTTCTCGCACGGGCTGCAGTCGCGGGTGATGGCTGCGCTGCCGGCCGGCACGGAGCTGCCGCCCGCGCTCGGCCCGGCTGCCGTGCATCAGTTGCCGGATGCCGTGCGCGACGCGTATCTGCATGCGTTCGCCGGTTCGCTGCATGTCGTGTATCTGGCGGCGGCGACCGTCATTGCGATCGCGTTCGTGCTCGCGTGGTTCGTCGAGGATGCGCCGCTGCGCAAGCACAACTGAGCCTCCCGTGGATCGCGACGCGCGCGTCGAGCCGTATCGCGATCCGCATCCTCCCGCTATCAAGGCACCAGCACGACCCCACCCTTCGTCGCGCGCGACTCCATCAATCGGTGCGCATCGGCCGCCTCTTCGAGCGGCAGCCGCGCGCCGATCTCCACGTGCATCCCGCCCGCCAGCCGTTCGAGCGTCGCGCGCGCAGCCTCCCGATATCCGACAACGTCACGCGCGATGAAGCCGAGCACGCTCGGCCGTGCCAGCGCGATCGACCGCACCGGCCCCAGCTCGTCGAGATCGAACGTCTGCCGCACGCCGATCGCGGCCACCTGCCCGATGCTCGCGACCATCCCGAACGGACGAACCGCGCCGAGCGTGCGCGTCAGCACGTCGCCGCCGATCCCGTCGATCGCAAAATCGACCCCCGCGCCGCCGCCGAACGCGCGTGCCGCCGCGACAAAATCCTCCTCGCGGTAATCGACGACCGCCTCGGCGCCATGCGTACGCGCAAGCGCGGCCTTCGCGGCCGACCCGACCGTGCCGAGCACCCGCGCGCCGAGCGCACGCGCCCATTGCGTCGCCAGCAACCCGACGCCGCCGGCCGCCGCATGCACGAGCACCGTGTCGCCGGCGCCGACCTGCCGGACGTGATGCAGCAGCATGTAGACGGTGATCCCTTTCAGCAGCCCGGCCGCGGCGGCTTCGTCGCTCAACCCGTCGGGGATCGGCAGCACGCGCTCGGCCGGCATCGTGCGCAGGCTCGCATAGCTGCCGGTCGGCATGCCCGCATACGCGACACGCTGGCCGGGGACGAGATCCGTCACGCCCGGCCCGACCGCGTCGATCACGCCGGCCGCCTCGACGCCGAGCGCATCGGGCAGCGCCGGCAACGCGTGCGCGCCCGTCCTGAAATAGATGTCGACGAAATTCACGCCGATCGCGGTCTGGCGAATCCGTACTTCGCCGGCACCGGGCGGCGCGACGGGTGCATCGACGCGGCGCAGCACGCCGGCGTCGCCGTAACGGTCGATCCCGATCCGGATGGCGGTGACAGGCTGGGTCATGACGTTCCTCACAATCGAATTGAAGTGACACGATCATCCCATCGTGCATAATCGATCGGAATTCCCGCCAATCGCCCATCTACTGTGCAAAATTCGACCGATCCGGATCCCGTTCCCGCGCTGCCGATGAGCTGGGACGACATCCGCTATTTCCTTGCGGTGATGCGCAGCGGCAGCCTGTCGGCTGCCGCGCGGGCGCTACAGGTTCAGCATTCGACAGTCGCGCGGCGCATCGACGCGCTGGAGTCCGCGCTCGGCATCCGGCTGTTCGACCGGCTGCCGCGCGGCTGGCCGCCGACCGACGAAGGGCTGCACCTCGCCGAGCACGCGACACGCCTCGAAACCGACGCGCATGCGTTCGCGCGCGCCGCCCAGGGCGCGGCGGCGCTCGACGGCGTGGTGCGCGTATCGGCGTCGCCGGTGTTCGCCAGTCATTTCCTCGCGCCGCGGCTCGCCCGCGCGCAGCGCGCGTGGCCGGCACTGCGCATCGACCTGCTGGGCGAGATGCACGCGGCGAACTTGTACGCGCGCGAAGCCGATCTCGCGGTGCGGCTGTCGCGGCCGACCGAGCCGGGGCTCGCCGCACGCCGGCTCGGCACGATGCGCTTCGCACTGTGCGCCGCACCGGAATGGGCCGACGCGCCGCCCGACACCTGGCCGTTCGTCGGCTACGACGACGCGCTCGCGCAAACGCCGCAGCACCAGTGGCTCGCCCGCTTCGCGGCCGGGCGCCGTTTCGCGTTCGTCACCAACGACCTGGCCGCGCAGCATCGCGCGTGCGCGGCCGGTGCCGGCGTCGCGCTGCTGCCGAGGTTTCTCGTCGACGATCCGGCTGCGCACGCCGGTGCGCCGCTCGTCGAGCTGACGGCCGCGCCGCGTTGCGACATCGAGCGCGAGATCTGGCTCGTGGTCCACCCGGACGTGCGCCGGTCGCCGCGCGTGCAACGTGTCGCCGATGCAATCGCCGAAGCCGTGCACGCGGCGGACGGCCGACTGTAGGCGAGTGCCTCCGCACGCGGCTTTGCCACGCGCTCCGACGGCCGGCATAGTAGCGGTTTGCGTTCTGAATTCGCCGGACCCGCCGCCATGCCCACCGCTCCCGCCTGCGTCGTCCGCGACGCGACCGACGCCGACCTCGAGGCGATCCACGCGATCTATGCGCACCACGTGCACCACAGCGTCGCGTCGTTCGAGGAAACGCCGCCCGACGTCGCCGAACTGCGCGCGCGTCGCGACGCGGTGCTGCGCCAAGGGCTGCCGTACCTCGTCGCCGAATGCGATGGCCGCGTAGCCGGCTACGCGTACGCGACGCCGTACCGCACGCGCAGCGCGTACCGCTTCACGATCGAGGATTCGATCTACATCGACGATGCGCAGCGCGGGCGCGGGATCGGCCGCGCACTGCTCGCCGCACTGATCGAACGCTGCGAGGCCGGCCCGTGGCGGCAGATGATCGCGGTGATCGCCGACGGCGGCACCGGCGGCTCGACGTCGCTGCATCGCGCGTTCGGCTTCGAGCCGGCCGGCATGCTGAAGGCGGCCGGTTTCAAGCACGGCCGCTGGATCGATACGGCGCTGCTGCAGCGCCCGCTCGGCGAAGGCGCACGCACGCTCCCCGTCTCGCCCGAGCCTGCCTCGTCGCGCTAGAATGGCCGCATGTCAAAACAGACTCATTCCACACCCGACGAGGCGGCGCCGGACTCCCGCAACGAGTACACGGTCGACGAACTCGCGCGCGTGTCCGACACGACCGTGCGCAACGTCCGCGCATACCAGGATCGCGGTTTGCTCGCACCGCCTGAAAAGCGCGGCCGCGTCGGCATCTACGACGACACGCATGTCGCACGACTGAAGGTGATCAACCACCTGCTCGCGCGCGGCTACACGCTGTCGAACATCCAGGACCTGATCAAGGCGATCGACGAAGGCCATGACCTGCGCTCGATCCTCGGCCTTGAAAATGCGATCGGCGGCCGCTGGTCGCACGAACTGCCGAAGACCTATTCGCTCGCCGCGCTCGCTCAGATGTTCGGCCCGCAGGCGACCACGCAGCTGTCACGCGTGACCGAACTCGGCCTGCTCGAACGACGCGGCCTGTCGTTCGTCGCGAAGAGCCCCGCGCTGCTCGAGGCAGCCGCCGCGATGACGAAGGAAGGCATCCCGCCGCGCGAACTGCTCGACGTGATCAGCCTCGCGCGGCCGCATTTCGACGCGATCGCGCGACTGCTCGTCGATCTCGTCGTGAAGCGGCTCGACCGCTACGACGCGGGCACGCTGCCGCCCGCCACCGACGTGCCCGAGCTGGTCGACGCGATCTGGCGCCTGCGTCCGCTCGCGGCCGTGTTCGTCGAAGGCGAGACGAACCGTGCGCTGGAAACCGCGGCGAGCGCGTATCTCGGCGGCCGCGTCGCAACGATCCTCGACAAGAAGCTCAGCGACGAGGCCGCGCGGCAGTCCGACACAGCGGCATCGAAAGACGGCAGCGACGAAGCATAGCCACGCCGCCGTCATATTGATATCGGCAATGCTTCGTTTGCGGGCACGATCGCCCATGCGACGATTCTTCCAACCGAGCGTCACTGACGCTCGCCCGAAGATGTTTTGCATGGAGTCCGTTCGATGATTCGTTTTACCCGCTGGATCGCCCGCACCGCCGCCGTCACGCTCGTCGCGCTGTCCGCCACGCCGGCCTTCGCGCAAGGCGCCGCCGACAAGGTCGTGCGCATCGGCTACCAGAAAGCCGGCCTGCTGTCGGTCATCAAGGCGCAAGGTTCGCTCGAAGCGCGGCTCAAGCCGCTCGGCTATGGCGTGCAGTGGTTCGAATTCCCGGCCGGCCCGCAACTGCTCGAGGCGCTGAACGCGAACAGCATCGACTTCGGCTATACGGGTGCGCCGCCGCCCGTGTTCGCGCAGGCGGCCGGCGTGCACTTCGTCTATGTCGGCGCGGAACCGCCGGCACCGCACAACGAAGCCGTGGTCGTGAAGGCCGATTCGCCGATCCGCTCGGTCGCCGGCTTGCGCGGCAAGAAGATCGCGTTGCAGAAGGGCTCGAGCGCGAACTACCTGCTGCTCGAAGCACTGAAGAAAGCCGGCGTGCGCTACGACGAAATCCGCCCGGTGTACCTTGCGCCGGCCGACGCGCGCGCCGCGTTCGAGAGCGGCAACGTCGATGCCTGGGTCGTCTGGGATCCGTACTATGCAGCCGCGCAAAACGCGCTGAAGGTGCGCACGCTGTCCGACTACACGGGCCTCGCGGCGACCAACAACTTCTACGAAGCGACGCGAGACTTCGCGCAGCAGCATCCCGACGTGGTCGGCGCGATCCTGAAGCAGGCGCGCGAGACGGGCCAGTGGGTCAACACGCATCCGGCCGACACGGCCGCGCTGATCGCACCGAAGGTCGGCCTGCCGCAGCCGCTCGTCGAAACGTGGATCAAGCGTGTCCCGTTCGGCGCGGTGCCGCTCGACGACAAGATCGTCGCGGCCCAGCAAGGTGTCGCCGATGCGTTTTATGCAGCGAAGCTAATTCCGCAGAAGCTGAGCGTGGCCGACAACGCATGGGTCGACAAAAGTGGGGCGAGTGCGCTCGCGGCGAAATAGCGGAAACGCAGCGCGCAACTGGTCAAAAAGGCCGACGGGCGCATGACTCGTCGGCCTTTTTTGTTCTTGCCGGGTGCTTCCGGAAACGCGAGACGAAGTGTCGGCGTTCGGCTAGAGTGCGGGTCTCGCTTTCGTGCCGATCGTGGACGACCGCGAAGCGATTCCCCCGTCGCAAGATGACCCGTGGTCCGAAAGGCCTCTTCGGGTCGTTCAGGGCCATCGATCACATCAGGCCCTCCCCGACCTGGACGTCATGCCGGGTGGCGCGCGCAGCCAGCCGGGGCCACATCGCCTCATCCGCAAAACGGACCGTCAGGGGAAACAGTTACAAGTTAACGATTGACGTCACCACCGCCCAGCGGTTAGTGTATCGTCCGAAGTTCAAGAAGTCCGATTGCTGTTCATCAATTGATCGCTCCTCAGCGGTATTCGTTGTCCACTCCCTCCTTGATGCTTCACGCGCTCTTTTAACAGAGCAAATCTTCGTATATTTTTTCTCAAGGAATCTTCATGGATACCGGTATCGTCAAGTGGTTCAACGACAGCAAAGGCTTTGGCTTCATCACGCCCGACAACGGCGGCGACGATCTGTTTGCTCACTTCTCGGAAATTCGCGCCGACGGCTTCAAGACGCTGGCTGAAAATCAGAAGGTGAGCTTCGAAACGAAGCAAGGCCCGAAGGGTCTGCAAGCGGCTAACATCAAGCCGCTGTAAAGTTTGAAGGACCCGGCCTCCCGTAACGGACGCCGGGTTGCAGCGACATCCTCGCGGAGATTGGTCTCCCAAAGTTGGCGCGATTGCTCTTAGCTGCATCGGTTCATCCAGCAGCTCGCCGAGCGCCACACGCCTCGTTGCACTTCATTCCCCCTCTGGCTGCCAAGCCCTTTTTCGCTTTACGACTGCTTCAGATTCAGCCCGCAATGGCTTTGAATCGGCGCACCCGTGCACACTTGGCACGGCACGCGCGCACTCGAACATTATTAAAATTAAAATGCAGAACAACCAAATTCAACAGTACAACGGCTATGCCGTTCAACCCTCGGCGCATCGTTTGCCCGACGGAAGTTTTTCATCCAACCTGCTGCTCGAACGCGCCGGTAGCCCACGCACCGAAGGCCGCTACCAGTTCTATTCGCTCGACTACTTCACGAGCGAGGAGCAGGCGTTGCAGCATTCGGCCCGCTGGGCACGCAACTGGGTCGACACGCGCGGCTAAAGGCAGCGCCCGGCCCTCGATCCAGCAACACACAACGCGCCGGCGGCCTGCACCGGCCTGCTTGCTTCACTAGCCCCCCCTCTCCGCCGGCCCCGTTGACCGCGATGTCGAGGGTCTCGAACCGCTCTCATCCAATCAGGCAAGCCCTGGTCGGTAGCCAGCGCGCGGCGGGGGCGCATCGGGAAACACGCCGCCGATCACTTCGGCCGCGTGTTCCAGCAAGTTCGCGCACTGTCCGATGACGACGACACCTGCGCATCGCGCTGAGCGAAATGCGTCGCGGTAGCCGGGTCGATTCACGTCCCGCTACCACGCGCCGACACGCCAGCCGATTCATCGCACCGCCTCAGAGATCGCCGTTCGAAGACAACCACTCGGGTTCATACGCACCCAGCGCACGCGCCGGATAAAACCATCGGAGCGGCGCATCATCGATCCGCACTGGCGGAAGGAGCCGGGATGCCGGCCCCCACGACGTCGGTTCGACGTGTTCCGCGCGATCACGTTGACCGTCGGCGACCAGTTCGACCACCTCGCTAACGGGCTCCGACCGCAACTGCAAATCGGCCGCCGTACGCGCCAGCGACGCGCGAACCTCGGTACCGACGCCCAGTTTCATTCGCGTCGTCAGCCCGCGGATGGCGGCCGTCGCCATCAGGTAACCCGTCGCATGGTCGATGGCCTGAACGGGCAGGTTCACCGGTTCATCGCGGCCCATCACGCGCATGCCCGCCTCGGCGATTCCCGTGCTCGTTTGAATGAGGCTGTCGAAGCCGCGCCGGCAGCGCCATTCACCGCTCCAGCCATAAGCGTCGAGCGACACGTCGATGAGCGCAGGATTCAGTTCGCGCCGATGCGCAGCATCGAGTCCGAGGCGCGCCAGCGCATCGGCCCGATAACCGTGCACGACGATATCCGCGCCGGCGAGCAACTGCTTGAGCGTATCGAGATCCGCGGCATCCTTCAGGTTCAGCCGCGCACACCGCTTGCCGAGGACGACTTCGGGCACCGTGCCCGGTTCTTCCCAGCCGTACGGATCGATGCGCAGCACGTCGGCGCCCAGGCCCGCCAGAAACCGTGTCGCCACGGGGCCTGCGAGAATGCGCGTCAGGTCGAGCACGCGGATGCCGCGCAACGGCCTGTCTTTCGAAGGCCGCCAATCATGCGCGACGGCATCGGTCGCGGCATGAACATGCAGCAACGGTTCGGTTGCGACCGCCTTGCCCTGCGGATGCTCGGCCCACTCCCGCGCCGAGTACATCGCCGCCGCACAACCGCCGCGCTCGACGATCGCGTGTTCGAGCGCATCGGCATCCCAGCGATTCACCGCTTGCGCGACCGACTGCGCATCGCCGGCACAGTCGAGCACCGACAACGCGGCCAGCCGATGATGCGGCGCATTGGTGTGCAACCGGATCCACCGGTCGCGCGCCCGATAGTTGCCGGCCACCGGATCCCATTGAGGCGGCATCATCCAGCCCTGCGGACGCAGCGATGTGCCGAACCACAGCGACGCCATGCGCCGGTCGACCCGAACCGCCGGCAACGTTCCGGTCGACGCATGCAGCAATTCGGCAACGGACGTCCCGGCCGCGCCGATCGCCGCCGTGGCCAGATCGGTTACGCGAAACGCGGAGACAAGTTCTCCCGCGCCACTGAAGCTGCACGACTCGAGAAAAGCCGGTGCCCCGCCCGCCGCCAGCCAGAACGTCCGCAGATGACGCGACACCCGATCCTCATCGGCCACGGCCCGTTCCCTCGACATTTGATCGACACGCATGTTCGCCTCGCATGAATTAAGTGAAGCAAAGATCGTCTCGCTCGCATTTGCTGTCAACGTTGATTATCCTGATCAACCTGTCGAACGATTCCCCCTGCGCACGATGTCGAACTACCTGAATTCGACCGAAGCCGCGGCACGGCTCGGTGTCTCGCGGCAAACCCTCTATGCGTACGTCAGCCGCGGCCTGCTTCGCGCGGAACCGGGCAGCAGCCACCGTGAAAGCCGCTACCTCGCGGCCGACGTCGACCGCCTCGCCGATCAACGTGCACGCGGCCACAAGCCGAAGGAAGTGGCAAAGGCCGCGCTGAACTGGGGCTCGCCCGTGCTCGAATCGAGCATCACGTTGATCGACGGCGGCCGGCTCTTCTATCGCGGTGTGGATGCACTCGAGCTCGCTACCCGCGCGAGTCTCGAGGATGTCGCGGCGCTGCTGTGGCGATGCGACGAGCAGACTGCTTTCGGCCGCCGCGTCCCCACGACGCCCTCAGTACTGCGAACGCTTTTCAGGCACTACGACAATCAACGCGCCGAGCAGGCGTTGCTGCCGCTCTTCACCGTCGCAAGCGAGGACGCGCCAACGGCAATCTGGCATCAGTCGGCCGATCGCCACGCACAGGGCTGCGGCGATCTCGTGCGGATCCTGGCGGCGTGCCTGCTGCGCACCCGGATCGATACCGCACCCATCCACGAGCAATGCGCACGGGCATGGGGCGTCGGGCCTGCGGGCGCCGAGCTGATCAGGATGGCGCTCGTGCTGTGCGCGGATCACGAACTGAACGCGTCGAGCTTCACGGGGCGATGCATCGCGTCGACGAACGCGAGCTTGCGGGCCGTCGTGGTCGGTGGCCTGGCCGGCTTGTCGGGCGAGCGTCACGGCGCCGCCACCGCGCGTGGTGAAGCGCTGTGGGACGAACTGGGCAATAAGGATGTCGAGCAGAAAATGGGCGAGCGCCTCGCCCGGGGAGACGGCTTGCCGGGCTTCGGACATGCGCTCTATCCCGACGGCGACGTGCGCGCGACGTATCTGCTGTCGCGGATCCTGCCGCGTCATCCCCAATGGAAAAGGATGATCGATGCAGGGAGCGCGCTCGTCGGCCAGAAACCCTCGCTGGATCTCGCGCTGGTGGCACTGCGCCGACATTTGCGGCTTCCCGTCGGTGCCGCTTTCGGGCTGTTCGCGCTTGGCCGCTCGATCGGCTGGATCGCGCATGGGCTGGAGCAGCGCGAGCAATCCGATCTCATCAGGCCGCGCGCGGTTTATACGGGGACCTGGCCAGATGGCGCCGGGGCGGATCATGCACGATCCCGCGGACGATCGGGAAAGCAGCAAACAACGCAAGCCGCAGCGCCGAAAGACGACATGCTTGCCGCTTTTTTCAGGAATCGATAGCTTGTCGCTTGATGTGATGACGTCGGCGCACATCATCGGTGACATGCCAACGCCTCGTTGGTGGACGAAAGCAGCCACCCGCTGACATTTCGCGGATGTCGTCAACGGGTCGGCAAAGTCCCTCCACGGAAATCCGCGAAGACTTTTCGCCGGTTCCACGGAATGCAAACCGCACACCGCGCGCCGATCCGGCGACGCGCGCACCGCACCGGCGATGCGCACATCCTCGGGCATGCTGACTTACTTCAGCGCCCCCGCCACCTTCTTCTGCCGCCACAGACACAGCAGATCACACGCAACATGCGCGGCCGCGATCGCCGTGATGTCCGCGTGGTCGTACGCGGGCGCAACCTCGACCACATCCGCGCCGACCAGGTTCACCGCGCCGAGCGCGCGCACGATCGCGAGCGCCTGCGCCGACGACAGCCCGCCCGCGACCGGTGTGCCGGTGCCAGGCGCGAACGCCGGATCGAGGCAGTCGATATCGAAAGTCAGGTACGTGGGCCGCGCGCCCACGATATCGACGATCCGCTCGACCGCCGCGCGCGCGCCATGGTCATGCACCCACGCCGCATCAAGCCGCTCGATCCCGAGAAAGTCGTCGTTCCACGTGCGAATCCCGACCTGCACCGACGTCGCCGGATCGATCAGCCCTTCCTTCACGGCCTTGTAAAACATCGTCCCGTGATTGAGGCTGTCCGGATCGTCGTCGGCCCACGTGTCGCAGTGCGCGTCGAAATGGATCAGCGACAGCGGCTTGCCGTAGCGCTCCGCATGCGCGACCAGCAGCGGATACGTGATGTAGTGGTCGCCGCCGAGCGTCAGCATCTTCGCACCGGAGCCGAGGATCGTGCGCGCATGCTCGACGATCGCGGGCTTGATCGACAGCGGGTTGTGCGCGTCGAACCAGCAGTCGCCGTAGTCGACGGCCGCGAGATCGTCGAACGGATTGAAACCCCACGGATACGGATGAAGCTCCGCGAGTTGCACGCTCGCCGCGCGGATCGCAGCCGGCCCGAGCCGCGCGCCGGAGCGGTAGGTCGTCGCGAGGTCGAGCGGCACGCCGGAGATCGCGACGTCGACGCCGTCGAGCTCCCGCGAATAGTTGCGCCGCATGAACGACAGCACGCCCGCATAGGTGTTTTCGATCGACGAGCCGTACGGCGTCGTGCGACGGATCGCGCCGTCGCCGTGGAGAAGTTCGGTCATGGTCGGACCTGTTTTCGTGGGGAGGCCAGCCCGCCCCGCTTCGCATCAGCGCACGGGCCGGGCACGGCATGGATTCATCGGGCACGCACCGGCTTGCGCATCCAGTCGCGCGGCCGGGCGGAACAACGACAGCAACAACCACCTCGACAACGGCAATACCGCGGCGATCATAGCAAGCCGAATTGAAGTCGTTGCCCCGGTTCAACCGGGGCAACGTGCTGAAGCTTTCCGCCGCCGGCCCCGGCCCCGATTCCTAGAAGGATTCGCCGGTTTTCCCGCACCCTTTCTTCCGGATAATGGCCGACAGCCGCGCCCTCGACGGCGCGCCGTCCACCGCAGACAACAACAAACCGGAGACACCCGCCTTGATCGCCACGCTTCCCGCCACCTACCGCCGGCTCTGGCCGCTCGCCGTCATCGCCGCGCTGCTGTACGGGCTGTCGCTCGCCGCCGCGCCCTATCCCGGCCAGGCCGCCGCGAAAGCCGCGATGGGGATCCTGCTGCTCGCGGCGGGCAGCACCTGCGCCGCGCCGCGCGAACGCGCGTGGCTGTGCGCGGCGCTCGTGACGGCCGTGCTCGGCGACGTGCTGCTCGCGCTGCCCGACTGGCCGCTGTCGTTCGTCCTCGGCCTCGGCGCATTCCTGCTCACGCACGTGTGCTATTGCGCAATCTTCATGCGCTGGCGCGCCCGGCAGCACGGCTGGCGCATCGTTGCGCTCGTCGGGCTGTGGATCGCCGCGCCCGCGTTCTACGTGGCGTTCTTCCCTCACCTCGGCGAATTGCTGGCACCGGTCGCCGTCTACATGCTCGTGCTGTGCGTGATGGCGAGCTTCGCACTCGCGGCCCGCACGCGCGGCCCGCTGGTGGCCATCGGCAGCCTGATCTTCGTCGGCTCCGACACGCTGATCGGCGTCGGCCGCTTCCTCGGCGGCTTTCCGGGCATCGATTACCTGATCTGGGGCCTCTACGCGCTCGCACAGGTCACGATCGTGGCCGGGGTTTTCCATGAGACGGCCGCCCGATCGATCCGTCCCTGATACTGTTTCAAACAGACCGCCGCGCGCCGGCGGTCTCGCCTGCTCCCTCTCTCGCCCTGCCGACGGCCCTTTCCGCGCATCCCCCGATGCGGAAACCGGCCCGTTCCAAACCCCGCTCAGCCTTTTCCCGTCTGGCTTCCGGCCCTTAGAGCGCCGCTTCTAGCCTCTTGCGGTTTCCGGGTTCACCCACTATCGTTACATCAACCAATGTAACATTCAAAAATGAGCCAAATCGGAGACACCCGGATGAATGCTCGCACGCTGCCTTTCGGTCCGCCCGGCCACGACGGCCTGGACGAAACCATCGACATCGCCATCATCGGCACCGGCTTCGCCGGCCTCGGGATGGCGATCCGCCTGCGGCAAACAGGCGTGACCGACTTCGTCGTCCTCGAGAAGGCCGCGTCGGTCGGCGGCACGTGGCGCGACAATCATTACCCCGGGTGTGCATGCGACGTGCAATCGCACGTCTATTCGTTCTCGTTCGCGCCGAACCCGCGCTGGACGCGCATGTTCGCGCCGCAGCCGGAGATCCGCGCCTATCTGGAAGACTGCGTGCAGCGCTTCGGGATCGGCGCGCACCTGCGCCTGAACCACGAACTGCAGCGCGCCGAGTACGACGAGGCCGCGCAACGCTGGCGCCTCACGTTCGCGAACGGCAAACGGCTGTCCGCGCGCGTGCTGGTGTCGGGGATGGGCGGACTGTCGCGCGCCGCGCTGCCGTCGATTCCCGGCGTCGAGAACTTCAAGGGCCGCGCGTTCCACTCGCAGCAGTGGGATCACGACTATTCGCTCGAAGGCAAGCGCGTCGCGGTGATCGGCACCGGCGCGAGCGCGATCCAGTTCGTGCCGCAGATCGCGCCGCGCGTGAAGGAGCTCGCGCTGTTCCAGCGAACGCCGCCGTGGATCATGCCGAAGCCCGACCGCAACCTGACCGGGCTCGAGAAATGGCTGTTCCGCACGCTGCCGTTCACGCAGAAGGCCGTGCGCAGCAGCATCTACTGGATGCTCGAATCGCGCGTGCTCGGCTTCGCGATCCATCCGTCGCTGATGAAGAACGTGCAGAAGCTCGCGCTGCGCCACATCCGCAAGCAGATTCCCGATCCGGAGCTGCGCAAGACCGTCACGCCGAACTACACGCTCGGCTGCAAGCGCGTGCTGATTTCGAACGACTACTACCCGGCGCTGTCGCGCAAGAACGTCGACGTGATCACGACCGGCATCGACCACATCGAAGCCGACGCGGTCGTGACGACCGACGGCCGCCGCCATGAAGTCGACTGCCTGATCTACGGCACCGGCTTCCAGGTGGCCGATCCGTATCCGCGCGGCGCGATCATCGGCCGCGGCGGGCTCGACATCGTCGACGCCTGGCGCGACGGCGCGCACGCGTACCTCGGCTCGACGCTGCCCGGCTACCCGAACTTCTTCATGATCGTCGGCCCGAACACGGGCCTCGGCCATAACTCGATGGTGTTCATGATCGAGTCGCAGATCGAGTACATCCTCGGCGCACTGCAGGCGATGCGTCGCGAACGGGCGGATGCGCTTGAGGTGCGCCCGCTCGTCGAGGCGCAGTTCAACAGCGACCTGCAAGGCAAGCTGAAGAAAGCGATCTGGTCGACGGGCGGCTGCAAGAGCTGGTACCTCGATCCGCGCACCGGCAAGAACACGACGCTGTGGCCGGGCTTCACGTGGCGCTTCCGCCAGGCGACCGCGCACTTCTCGATCGCCGACTACCACGCGTATCGCGCGCCGCAACACGACACGACCGCGCGGCCCGCCGCCGCGCCCGCCGCTTCCGCTTCGACTTCCCCGTCCGCCGAAGCGGCCTGAGCCAGACAAGGAGCAATCGACATGAGAGATTTCGCCAACAAGGTCGCCGCGATCACGGGCGCCGGCTCGGGCATGGGCCGCTCGCTCGCGATCCAGCTCGCGCAGGCCGGCTGCCAGGTATCGCTCGCCGACAAGAACGGCGTCGGCCTCGCCGAAACCGAACGGATCATCCGCGCGATCGCGCCGAACGTGCGCGTGTCGACGCGCGTGCTGGATGTCGGCGACCGCGAAGCAATGTTCGCGTGGGCCGACGACACCGCGAAAGAGCACGGCAAGGTCAACCTGATCTTCAACAACGCGGGCGTCGCGCTGTCGAGCACGATCGAAGGGATGGAATACAGCGATCTCGAGTGGATCGTGAACATCAACTTCTGGGGCGTCGTGCACGGCACGAAGGCATTCCTGCCGCACCTGAAGGCATCGGGCGACGGCCACGTGATCAACACGTCGAGCATCTTCGGGATCTTCGCGCAGCCCGGCATGAGCGGCTACAACGCGACCAAGTTCGCGGTGCGCGGCTTCACCGAATCGCTGCGCCAGGAACTCGACATGATGAAGTGCGGCGTGTCGGCGACCTGCGTGCATCCGGGCGGCATCCGCACGAACATCGCGCAATCGAGCCGCGTCGCGAAGAACATGGTCGGCTTCATCGTCGAGAGCGAGCAGCAAGGCAAGGACAGCTTCGAGAAGTTCTTCATCACGACCGCCGACGACGCCGCGCGCACGATCCTCGCCGGCGTGCGCAAGAACAAGCGCCGCGTGCTGATCGGCCGCGACGCGAAGGGTGCGGACTGGATGGCGCGCATCCTGCCGTCCGCGTACCAGGCGCTCGTCGTGCTCGCGACGCGCCGCGAGGCCGCGAAGGCCCGCCGCGGCGCGCCGGCGCCCGCGCCGCTGCACGCCACCTACAACAATGCAGGCAACCAGGGAGGAGAACAATCATGACGACCCCGAACTTGATGCCCGTGCGGCGCGACATCCGTTTCGCGCTGCCCCCCGAACGCGCGCGCGACTGGCACGTGCAGGGCGTACCGGTCACGCACTTCATGAACGCGCTGTCGCTGCTGTTTCCGGCCGGCGAACGCTTCTTCATGGATTCGGTGCGCAACTATCGCGACCAGATCGAGGATCCCGAACTGAAGAAGCAGGTGCTCGGCTTCATCGGTCAGGAAGCGATGCACACGCGCGAGCACATCGAATACAACGACCTGCTGCAGTCGTCCGGCCTGCCCGCTCACAAGCTCGACAAGCGCCTGTGGACGATCCTCGGCTGGTTCAAGAAGGTGCTGCCGCATTCGATGCAGCTCGCGATCACGATTGCGCTCGAGCACTACACGGCGATCCTCGCGAACCAGCTGCTGTCGGGCCACGAGCATCGCATCGACGGCTCGGTCGAAGGCTACCAGCAGATGTGGATGTGGCATGCGATGGAGGAAACCGAGCACAAGGCGGTGTCCTACGACGTATGGACGACCGTGATGAAGCCAGGCCTCGGCAGCTACCTGCTGCGCACGGGCACGATGCTGACGACGACCGTGTTCTTCTGGACGATCGTGTTCGACTTCCACGTGCGCCTGATGCGCGCGCACCGTCGCGAGCACGGCAAGTTCGGCGGCATGTGGCGCCTCGTGAAGTACCTGTACAGCCCGAAGCACGGCGTGTTCCCAAGCATCGCGCGCGAATGGCTCGACTACTTCCGCCCGGGCTTCCATCCGTGGGACCACGACAACCACGTGTACCTGCAGGGGCTCGACACGCTGCTCGAGAACATCGACGCGACCAACGCGCGCTACGCCGCGCAAGCCGCCCCGCGCCGCGTGCCGCTGCACCCGGTTCCGCAGGCATGACGCCATGGCGCGCGCCCACGAGATGCTGACCGTCCAGTCCGGCGACGTGAAACTCGCCGTCTACGTAAGCGGGTCGCGTCGCGCCCCGCCGCTGATCCTCGTGCACGGCTACCCCGATTCGGCGGCCGTGTGGGCGCCGATCCGGGCGCGGCTCGCGAAGCGCTACCGCGTGATCGCGTACGACGTGCGCGGCGCCGGTGCCTCCGATGCGCCGCGCCGCCGCGCCGACTACACGCTCGAACGGCTCGCCGCCGACCTGAAGGCGGTGGCCGACGCAACCTGCGGCGGCCGGCCGTTCCACCTCGTCGGCCACGACTGGGGGTCGATCCAGTGCTGGGAGGCCGTGACCGACCCCGCGTTCCGCGGCCGGATCGCGTCGTACACGTCGATCTCGGGCCCGTGCCTCGATCACGTGTTCCGCGCGAAGATGCGGCTCAAGCAGAGCCTGAAGTCGTGGTATATCGCGTTCTTCCACCTGCCGCTCGTGCCGTCGCTGGTGTGGCGGCTCGGTGGTGCCGCATTGTGGCCGCGCTGGCTGCAGCTCACCGAACGCGTGCGTGCCGAGCGCGATCCCGTGCAACTGAAGAACGCGCTGAACGGCCTGCAGCTGTACCGCGCGAACTTCATCGCGCGGGCACGCAAGCCGCGCGAACGCTACGCACAGGCACCCGTGCAGATCCTGGTGCCGGTGCGCGACCGTTATGTGACGCCCGAGATGTCGGTCGACCTCGACCGCTGGCTCGGCGACCACGTGCGCGAGGAAATCGACGGCACGCACTGGATCGTGCTGCGCCACCCCGACATGATCGCGTCGCGGATCGACCGCTTCGCGTCCGCGCAGGAGCGGCCGGCAATCGCGCCGGCCGCGGCCCGGGTTCAGCGCACCGCGGGCGCCGGCGCCGGCAGGCGTCTGAACAGCGTCTCGTAATCGACGACGAGCCCGTCGTCGTCGATCTCCATCTCGGCCGTGAAGTCGCGGAAGATCCCTTCGTAGCGGTAGCGCCGGCCCGGCTCGATGCATGCGTAGGCCTGCTTGACCGGCGTGACCTTCAGGTCCGGCGTCGAGATGTACGCGACGTCGATCGGCCGCCGCTCGCCGCGCGCGAGCCCGAGGCGGCCGATCGGCAGCGAATTCGTGAACGGCGTCGCCGCGATGTCGATGTCGATGCAGCCGTCGAGTTCCGGCAGTGCGCGGCCCGAGCCGTCGTGCCAGTGGCCGGCGCCGTCCCCGCGCAATTCGAGCGTGCCGCCGCCCATCACCTTGAGCACCGCACAGGTCACGCGCCAGTGCGCGTCGCATTCGACGCGATACGCGAGCCCGTATGCACGGCCGTACCGCTGGCCGACCACCGCGCTTTCGACGACGATCCCGCCGCCGCTCCGGTCGAACGTCAGATGTTCGACCCCGTCGCCTTCGAGCGACGCCCAACGCACTTCGCGCATCTTTCCGCCTCCCGGTTTTCCCGATGCGGGACATCGTGGCACAAATCCCCCGACGACTACGCCAGCCACCGCCCGAATTCACGAGCGGCCCGACCAACGCCCCTGAATAGCTAACGGAGCGGTGTTCAAGCACGCAGGACACGCCGTATTCCCCGATCTGGTGCGCTGCCCACAAATCCTGACTATCCAGAATTCCCTATTCCGGTGCATGGCATTGTGTCCTATGCTCGCGGCTCGTCCTGTTCCGCCGCCATCATGCCTACCGCCCGCCCCGTCTCGCCGTCGATCGACCTGCGTATCTTGCTGCGCGGCATCGGGCAGATCGTGCTGCAGGCGAATGCGCTCACGGGCGCGCTGCTGCTCGCCGCGCTGGCGCTGACCGACCTGCGGCTCGCGAGCGCGGCGCTGGTCGGCTCGGCCGCCGCCAGCATGACGGCCGTGCTGACGGGCGCCGAGCGCCGCGATGTCGAGCAGGGGCTGCACGGCTTCAACGGCGCGCTCGCCGCGCTGATCGCCGTGCTGTTCGCGCCCCATCAACTCGCTGCCGTCGCGCTGGTCCCGCTGGTTTCGATCGGCGCTGCGCTCGTGCAGCGCGCGATGCGCATGCCGCTCGCACGCTGGCGCCAATGCCCGTATTCAAGCCCGTGTCTCGCCGTCACCGCGCTTTGGCTGCCGTTTGTCGCGCTGCAACATGCAAGCGGCGCGACGGCCGGCCCGGCGCTGACGCTTGCGTCCGCCGCCGACGCCCTTCTTTCGGGCGTCGCCCAGACCACCTTCGCGCAAGGCGCATGGGCCGGCGCGCTGATCGTCGCCGGCCTGGCCGTCGCATCGCGCCGCGCGGCCGCGTTCGCGCTCGGCGGCGCGCTGGTATCGACCGTGCTGCTGATCACGCTCGGCGCCAGCGGCACATCGTTCGCCGACGGCCTGCTCGGCTTCAACGGCGCGCTCGCCGCGCTCGCGCTGATGCCGCGCGGCCCGCGCGCGGCGCTCGCGGCCGCCGCACTCGCCGCGCTGATCCAGTGGCTTGCCACGCGCGCCGGCATTCCCGCGTTCACGGCCCCGTTCGCACTCGCGTCGTGGGTCACGGTGATCGTCGCGCGCCGCTTCACCCTCGGAGAACCCGATGTCGTCATTCGCACACCGTCCTGATGCCGTGAAACCCGGCGGCCCGATCTCGGACGCCGAACGCCAGATGCGCGTCGACCTCGCCGCCGCGTACCGGCTCGTTGCGCTGAACGGCTGGGACGACCTGATCTACACGCATCTTTCCGCGACCGTGCCCGGCGAGCCCGGCCACTTCCTGATCAACCCGTTCGGCCTCACGTTCGACGAAGTCCGCGCATCGAATCTCGTGAAGATCGACCTGGCCGGCAACCGGATCGGCGACAGCGAGCATGCGGTCAACGTGACGGGCTTCGCGCTGCACGCGGCCGTGCATGCCGCGCGCGCCGATGCCGTGTGCGTGATGCATCTGCACAATACGGCCGGCATCGCCGTATCGATCCAGCGCGACGGGCTGCTGCCCGCGTCGCAACACGCGCTGCGCTTTCATGGCGACCTCGCGTACCACGACTACGAGGCGCTCGCGTTCTCGCCGGCCGAAGGCGCGCGACTGACCGCGAGCCTCGGCGCGAAATCCGCGATGCTGCTGCGCAACCACGGCACGCTGACGGTCGGCCGCACCGTGGCCGAAGCCTATGTGCTGATGGATACGCTGATCAAGGCGTGCGATATCCAGGTGCGCGCGCAGGCCGGCGGCGGGCCGCTCGTGCTGCCCGCCCCGGCCATCGCCGACCGCACCGCCGAACAGCTGCGCGACGGCGGCGCGATCGAGGGCGAACTGGAATGGCCGGCGCTGCTGCGCCGGCTCGACCGGATCGATCCGACGTATCGCGACTGATGCCGCCGGCTCCCCACGAATCATTCACCCCAACCATCGGAGCATTCCGTCATGCCGACTTTCAATATCCAGCTCTTCGAAGGCCGCACCGTCGACCAGAAGCGCGAATTCGTCGAAGCCATCACGCGCGTCACGTGCGAGACGCTCGGCTGCGCGCCGGGCTCGGTCGATATCATCCTGACCGACGTGAAGAAAGAGAACTGGGCGACGGCCGGCAAGCTGTGGAGCGACGAGCGCTGAGCGTCAAAGGCGGCGTCGTTTCGGCGCCGCCTGCCCTGCACTGATTCACCCACTGTAGCGCCCGCGACGGGCGCTGCACGCGGCCGCCTCCGGCCGCCGCTCGTTGTGCGCCCGCACATCGCTTTGTCACGCAATCGGCGCATAATGCCGGACAGACGCAGCAGCCGATGGCCACCCGACGAGGAGACCGCCATGGAAGCGAAGAACGAGGAAGTCGTCGCACACCTGCTCTCGGACGTCGTCGAATTCGCGCGCGGGCGTCTGCCCGAAGCCACGTTCCAGATCGTCGAACCCTTCCTGCGTCATTACTACGATTTCGTCGATGCCGACGATCTGCAAAGCCGCAGCATCGCCGATCTCTACGGCGCCGCGATGGCGCACTGGCAGACCGCCCAGAAGTTCGTGCCCGGCAGCGAACGGCTGCGCGTGTACAACCCGATCCTCGAACAGCACGGCTGGCACTCGGACCACACGGTCATCGAGATCGTCAACGACGACATGCCGTTCCTCGTCGATTCGGTGACGATGGCCGTCAACCGCCTCGGGCTCGCGCTGCACTCGGCACTGCACCCGGTCTTCCGCATCTGGCGCGGTCGCGATGGCGGCATCGAGCGCGTCGACGCGGGCGGCGCGACGCCCGGCGACGGCCAGTCGCAGCTCGCCTCGTTCATCCATTTCGAAGTCGACCGCTGCGGCGATGCCGCACTGCTCAACACCTTGCGCAACGACATCGCGCACGTGCTCGGCGACGTGCGCGCGTCGGTGGAAGACTGGCCGAAGATCGTCGACATCGCCCGCGCGACGATCAAGGAAATGAAGGCGCGCGAATCGACCGCGGAAGACATCGAGGCACGCGCGTTCCTCGAATGGATGGCCGCCGATCACTTCACGTTCCTCGGCCAGCGCGACTACGCGCTGGTATCGGACGGCTCGGGCTTCGGGCTGCGCGGCATCGAAGGCACCGGCTTCGGCATCCTGCGTGAGTCGCTGCGCACGTCGGGCGCACCCGACGTCACGCCGCTGCCGCAGGCCGCCGCCGACATCATCACCGGCTCCTGGCCGATCTTCCTGACCAAGGCGAACTCGCGCGCGACCGTGCACCGGCCCGGCTATCTCGACTACGTCGGCGTGAAACTCGTCGGCCCCGACGGCAAGGTCGCCGGCGAGCGCCGCTTCATCGGGCTCTACACGTCGACCGCCTACATGGTGTCGAGCGCCGAGATCCCGATCGTGCGCCGCAAGTGCGCGAACATCGTGCGGCGCGCGGGCTTCTTGCCGAAGGGACATCTCGGCAAGTCGCTCGTGACGGTGCTCGAAACCTATCCGCGCGACGAGCTGTTCCAGGCCGACGAAGACCAGCTCTACGACATCGCGCTCGGCATCCTGCGGCTGCAGGAACACCAGCGCACACGCCTGTTCGTGCGCCGCGACCGCTTCGACCGCTTCGTGTCGTGCCTCGTGTTCGTGCCGCGCGACAAGTACAACACCGACCTGCGCCGGCGCATCGCGAAGCTGCTCATCGATGCGTACAACGGCGTGAACGTCGAATTCACGCCGCTGCTGTCGGAATCGGCGATCGCGCGCATTCATTTCGTCGTGCACGCGGAACCGGGCACGATGCCCGACGTCGACACGCGCGAGCTCGAAACGCGGCTCGTGCAGGTCACGCGCCGCTGGCAGGACGACCTCGCCGACGCGCTGCTCGACGCATTCGGCGAAGAGCAAGGCAACCGCCTGCTGCAGCGCTATGCCGACTCGTTCCCCGCTGGCTATCGCGACGACTATCCGGCACGCACGGCCGTGCGCGACATCGAATTGATCGAGCGCGTGAAGGATTCGGGGCAGCTCGCGATGAACCTGTACCGGCCGATCGAGGCCGAGGCGCGTGCGTTCCGCTTCAAGGTCTATCGCGCGGGCGACCCGATCGCGCTGTCGCGCAGCCTGCCGATGCTCGAGCATCTGGGCGTGCGCGTCGACGAAGAGCGGCCGTACCGGATCCAGACGCAAGATGCCGCGCATGCGTGGGTACACGACTTCGGCCTCGAACTCGCCGACGACACCGAGTTCGACATCGAACGCGTGAAGGGCCTGTTCGAGGATGCGTTCGACCAGATCTGGAGCGGCCGGATCGAGAACGACGACTTCAACCGCCTCGTGCTGCGCGCCCACCTGAGCGCACGCGAAGTGACGATCCTGCGCGCGTATGCGAAATACCTGCGGCAAGTCGGCTCGACCTTCAGCGACGCGTATATCGAACGCGCGCTGACCGGCAACCCGGCAATCGCGCGGCAACTCGTCGAGCTGTTCCTGCTGCGTTTCGACCCGGCCACCGGCGACACGCGCGACGTGCAGGCCGAACGGCTGCTGAAGGCGATCGAAGGCGCGCTCGACCAGGTGCCGAACCTCGACGAGGACCGCATCCTGCGCCAGTTCCTCGGCGTGATCAACGCGACCGAGCGCACGAACTACTTCCTGCTCGACGCGAACGGCGAATCGAAACCGTACCTGTCGTTCAAGTTCAATCCGGCGAAAGTGCCGGGGCTGCCCGAACCGAAGCCGATGTTCGAGATCTGGGTGTATTCGCCGCGTGTCGAAGGCGTGCACCTGCGCGGCGGACGCGTCGCGCGCGGCGGCCTGCGCTGGTCGGATCGCCGCGAGGATTTCCGCACCGAGGTGCTCGGGCTGATGAAAGCGCAGATGGTGAAGAACGTCGTGATCGTGCCGGTCGGCTCGAAAGGCGGCTTCGTCGTGAAGAACCCGCCGCCGCCGAGCGATCGCGAAGCGTGGATGCGCGAAGGCATCGCGTGCTACCAGACCTTCCTGCGCGGCCTGCTCGACCTGACCGACAACCTGGTGAGCAACGCGATCGTGCCGCCGCCCGACGTCGTGCGTCATGATCCGGATGACCCGTACCTGGTCGTCGCCGCCGACAAGGGCACGGCCACCTTCTCCGACTACGCGAACGCGATCTCGCACGAATACGGCTTCTGGCTCGACGACGCATTCGCGTCCGGCGGCTCGGTCGGCTACGACCACAAGAAGATGGCGATCACCGCGCGCGGCGCGTGGGAATCTGTGAAGCGGCACTTCCGCGAGATGGGCATCGATACGCAGACGACCGACTTCACGGTGGTCGGCGTCGGCGACATGTCGGGCGACGTGTTCGGCAACGGGATGCTGCTGTCGCCGCATATCCGGCTCGTCGCCGCGTTCGATCATCGGCACGTGTTTCTCGACCCGAATCCCGATCCCGCGACGAGCTTCGCCGAGCGTGCGCGCATGTTCGCGCTCGAACGCTCGAGCTGGGCCGACTACGATCCGGCATCGATCTCGTCGGGCGGCGGCGTCTACCCGCGCACCGCGAAGACGATCCCGCTGTCGCCGGCCGTGCAGGCCGCGCTCGGCATCGACGCGCACGCGCTGCCGCCGGCCGAGTTGATCCGCGCGATCCTGCAGGCACCGGTCGACCTGCTGTACAACGGCGGCATCGGCACCTACGTGAAGGCCGCGCGCGAAACCCATCTTCAGGTCGGCGACCGCGCGAACGACGCGGTGCGCGTGAACGGCACGGACCTGCGCTGCAAGGTGGTCGGCGAAGGCGGCAACCTCGGCTGCACGCAGTTCGGCCGGATCGAGTTCGCGCAGCGCGGCGGCCGCATCAACACCGATGCGATCGACAACTCGGCCGGCGTCGATTGTTCGGATCACGAAGTCAACATCAAGATCCTGCTCGGGCTCGTCGTGTCCGACGGCGAGATGACCGAGAAGCAACGCAACGCGCTGCTCGCGGAAATGACCGACGAAGTCGGGCTGCTCGTGCTGCGCGACAACTACTACCAGACGCAGGCGCTGTCGATCGCCGGCCGCTATGCGGTCGAGATGCTCGACGCCGAGGCGCGCCTGATGCGCTGGCTCGAACGCGCGGGCCGCCTGAACCGCGTGATCGAATTCCTGCCGACCGACGATGAAGTGGCCGAACGCCAGGCCGCAAAGCTCGGCCTCACGTCGCCGGAGCGCGCGGTGCTGCTCGCGTACAGCAAGATGTGGCTGTACGACGCACTGCTCGAATCCGACGTGCCCGAGGATCCGCTGGTGGCCGCGATGCTCGTCGACTACTTCCCGAAGCCGCTGCAACAGCGCTTCAGCGAACCGATGCGCCGCCATCCGCTGCGCCGCGAGATTCTCGCGACGCACCTGACCAACGCGCTCGTGAACCGCGTCGGCTGCGCGTTCGTGCACCGGCTGATGGAAGAAACCGACGCGAAGCCCGGCGACATCGTGCGGGCGTGCATCATGGCGCGCGACGTGTTCGACCTCGATGCGGTGTGGCGCGACATCGACGCGCTCGACAACCGCGTCGCCGACGACGTGCAGGCGCGCATGTTCGTCGACGTCGCGCGGCTGCTGGAGCGCGCGGCGCTGTGGTTCCTGCGGCACCTGCAATCCGGCGCGGTGGCCGATGGTGGCGTCACCGAGCTGATCGCGCGCTGCCGCGACGCGGCGGAGCGGCTGGCGCCGCAACTGCCGTCGCTGCTGCCGGCCGACGATCTCGACGCGCTGTCCGAACGGCAGCGCGTGCTGGTCGAAGCCGGCGTCGACAGCGCGCTGGCGGTGCGCGTCGCAAGCGGCGACATCTCGGCCGCGCTGCTCGACATCGCCGAAGTGGCCGCGACCAGCAACCGCAGCCTCGAACTCGTCGCGGGCGTCTATTTCTCGCTCGGCACGCTGCTCAATTACAGCTGGATCGGCGAGCGCGCGGCGACACTGCCGACGCCGACGCACTGGGACATGCTGGCGCGCGCGGCCGCGCTCGCGGAAGTCGCGCGCCTCAAGCGCACGCTCGCGACGAGCGCGCTCGCGGAATCGCCGGATTCGACCACGCCGGAGACGATCGTGGGCGCGTGGCGCGCGCGCCGCGAAGCCGCGCTCGTGCGCTACGAGCACCTGCTCGCGGACCTGCGCGCGTCGGGCGGCGCGAGCCTCGCGGTGCTGCTCGTGGTCGTGCGGGAAATGGCCGTGCTCGAACGGGCGTGATGGTCAGCGTGGTCGCTTTGGTCGCGACGGCTCAGACCGTCGCGACCAGCAGCTCTTCCGCGTTGTTCGGCGGCCGCAGGCCGTCAGTGCGATCGGCGAAGTAACGACGCGTCAGATCGGCGGCCGATACGTGCGCCGCGTGCGCGAAACCGGCCTCTCGCGCGAGCGCCTGGATCTGCGCCGGCATGAAGAAGCTGATGAACGGCGTGCCGCTGGCGCGCGCGCCCTTCGCGGCCATTTCCAGCCCGGGGCGCACCTCCGGATCCGCATTCTCCAGCGGCAGCAGGAACGTCATCGCGAGCGTCGAGCCCGGCGCGAGCGACGCGACTTCGCGCAACGCGGCCGCATTCGCTTCGTGCGTCAGGTACATGCTGACGCCGGTGGACACCACGACCGCCGGCTTGCCCGCATCGAAGCCCGCGCCGACGAGCGCGGCGCGCCACGACTGTTTCGCCTCGAAATCGACCGGCACGAAACGCAGCCAGTCGGGCACGCCGAAACCGAGCTCGACCAGGCGGCGCTGCTTCCAGGCCTGCGGCGCGGGCGGGTCGACTTCGAAAACGGTCACGCGCGACGCCATGTCGGGCCGGCGCTGCACGAAACTGTCGAGCCCCGCGCCGAGGATCACGTACTGGCTCACGCCGCGCGCGGCCTGCTCGACCACCCAATCCTCGATGAAGCGCGCCCGCGCGACGATCGACGCACGGAACGGCCGCGTGAACTGCGGATCCATGTCGCCGCGCTGCTGCCAGCCGGGTTCCGGCGCGAGCAGTTGCAGCCCGACTTCGTCGGCGAGCACCGGCGGAGCGTCGAGTTCGACGTGCAGCGCACGCCACAGCGCGACGCGCGCGGCGGTGCTGTCGGGAGCGTTCTCGCGAGGTTCGGTCATGGCCGCCTCACGCGCCCTGCTTGCCCGGCGCCTGCAGGCGCCATACGCGGCCGTCCGGATCGCGCACGGTCATGTCGCGCGTGCCCCAGTGGGTGTCCTCGAACGGCGTGACGACGTCGACGATCGGCTGCGGCTGCACCGCCTGCTCATCCGCGACCTTGAGCACGACCTGCATGTCCGTCGTCTCGCTCGACGGCACTTCGGCGATGAACAGAAAGGGGCCGTCGCCGCTGCGCAACTGGCCCGACTGGTGATCGGTTTCGAACTCCAGCGTGAAACCCAGCGCCTGGAAGAACTTCGCCGACTTGCCCCAGTTGTGCGTCGTCAGGTACACGGCTTCGATTCGCTCGGATGACATGTCACTCCTCCTTGGTGGACGGCCCCACGCCCGGCGGCGGCGCGGCCAGGTACGCGCGCAATGCGTCGGCCACCAGCGCGGACAGCGATTGCTCCGTTTCGATGGCGCGATGCTTGACCTGCCGGATCAGGCTGAGCGGCAGGTAAACGTTGAACTGCTTCACTTCTTCGTCAGTCATGTTTGCTAGTATGCTAGCAATCTAGCAAATGTCAACCGCAGGCGCGGCCCGCGTATGCGGGACGCCGTTGGCAATCGATCGTGAATCCGGGTTACGCCGCGGCGCGCGCCGCCAGCCGCGCGAACAGCGCGTCGAGATCGAATCCCGTCGTGTCGATGCCGATCGTGTCGCGCAGGCACGCGCCCCATGCGGCCGCATCGTCGAACGTGACGGTGCGCCCGACGCCCGC
Source organism: Burkholderia lata (assembly GCF_000012945.1). Lineage (NCBI taxonomy): Bacteria > Pseudomonadati > Pseudomonadota > Betaproteobacteria > Burkholderiales > Burkholderiaceae > Burkholderia > Burkholderia lata. The sequence continues at coordinate 1,273,985 of NC_007511.1, read as the reverse complement.
CGCATCGCGGATCGTCAGCGTGGTGTTGCGCAGCGCCGCACGGCCGTCCGGCAGCACGCGGCAGGCGATCAGGTTATGCAGGAAGATCGATTCGGGATACGTCGACGTGAACCAGTTCGCGGCGTCGTAATCGATCCACTCGACCCGCTTCGGCTGGAAGCGATAGGTGGTCTGCCAGCCGTCGGGCGTCTCGATCTGCATGTCGAATTCACCGTCGACCGGCGCGGCGACGACGCGGAACACGCCGTGCGGCGTCAACTGCCGCTCGTCCGGCACGAAACGCAGCGGCGCGGTGAGCGTCGCGCTGCCGAAGCCGATGTCCGCGAGCCAGGCCGCGCCATCGAGATCGATGCGCAGCAGCATGTGCGTATGCGCGGTGGCGGCTTCCGGCGGCTGCATCCAGCGCACGCGCGCAATCATCGGCGTCACGCGAAAACCGATCGCCGTGAGCGCGGTGTAGAACAGCTTGTTGAGTTCGAAGCAGTAGCCGCCGCGGCGATGCGCGAGCACCTTGTCGACGATCGAAGGCAGGTCGAGCGCGACGCGCGCACCGGTCAGCGGATTGAGGTTTTCGAACGGAATCGCCTGCGGGTGCAGCAGATGCAGCTGGCGCAGCACGTCGAGCGTCGGCTCGACCGGGCCGTCGTAGCCGATGCGGGAGAAATAGCGCGAGAGGTCAAACGAGTCTGTCATGAACCTGCACCGAAAAAAGGGACACGCCACGATAGCATCGTGCGGAATCCCCATGTTGTGCGGGACCATCTTCGCGTCGCGCGCGATGCCGGCACCGCATCGCGCGTGGCCCCGCGCAACGTTACGGCAGCAGCTTCAGCGCGGACGATGCGACCGACGGCACCGAAATGCCCTGGCTCGTCGCGAACTGCACGGCCTGGCTGAGCGTCGTCGCGAGCGACTGCAACTGGCCCGGCGCGCTTTGCGCGATATACGACGCAGCCTGCATGTTCTGCGGATTCAGGCCCGACTGCAACAGCGACGCCGCGCTCGTCGAGCCGAGATTGCCGAGCCCCGACTGCAGTTGCGAATACTGCGTGAGCCCCTGCCCGAGCGACGCGAGGCCGTTGCTGAACGCCTGCTTGTCGATCGGCCCGTGCGTCGCGCCACCGCTCGCGAATGCCTGGCCGAGCGCCTGCGACACCGATTGCTGCGCGCCACCCATCTGCGACAGTGCGGCCGGCGTCAGCGCATCGCCGCCGGTCAGCTGGCTCGCGGCCTGCTGCGCCTGCCCGGCCGCGCCGGTCAGCCCCATCGCCGACGCGAGCGACGACTGGCCGGTCAGCACCTGCTGGTTCGCGCCGACATAGGCCTGCAGCAATTGCGCGACGCCGCCCTGCGCGGGCGCCGCCTGCTGCTGCCCGCCGCCGAGCAGCGATGCGCCGAGCGACTGCAGGTCGAGCTGCGCGTGCGCGGTGCCGCTTGCCAGGATGCCGAACGCGATGCCTGCCGTGGCCAGGTGCCGGCCCGTCGCGCGAATCTGCTTCATGTGTTGTCCTCGTGCCCGAATTGTTGAGGCCGATATTGTCGAAGCGCGCCGCGCGCGGCCGCAACGACTGAAACACATCGAAACGAAATCACGCGGCGCGGCCGCTTGCAATTCCGCGACCGGCGTACGTGCTCGAGGGGATTCGTCCGCGTTTGCCGGGCGATTTCCGGGCGTGTACCGAAATTCGTTCTCGCGCCGCATCAATCGATCGCGGCGGTTGCCGGCTTTCGCAGGCGACGCCGGAGGTGGCCTGCCAGCCCTCCCGCATGTTGCACTGCACATCGAGCGCTCGATCGCCAGGAGCAGCGGCGACGCGGAACGTGCTGCGCAGCGTCGATGACATGACGCCATACCGTCGCGCAACACGCCCGTGCTCGGCGTAACACGCACCTGCGAACGACACGTTCGAGAGTCAAAGCAAAACGGGCGGCTTTCCGCCGCCCGCTTTCCCATCTGCCATGCGCGATCCGCAACCGGCTTTGGCTTTGGCTTTGGCTTTGGCTTTGGCTTTGGCTTTGGCTTTGGCTTTGGCTTTGGCTTTGGCTTCGGCTTCGGCTTCGGCTTCCGGCTATCAGCTATCGGCCATCACCTCGTTACGCAGCCATCCACGCCGGCAATCGCCCGCCGACCAAGTCAGCCGCCTGCTCGTAGCCGCGCGCGAGTTGCAACACGGCGAGATCGGCGCGCGGACGCCCGATCAGCTGCATCCCCATCGGCAGCCCCGCGTCGTTGAAGCCGACCGGCACGCTGATCACCGGGCAGCCGGCCAGCGTCCACGGCACGACCGTTTCCATCCAGCGGTGGTAGGTATCCATCGGGCGGCCCGCGATCTCCTTCGGCCAGCGCTGGTCGACGTCGAACGGGAACACCTGCGCGGTCGGCGCCGCGATGAAGTCGTAGCGGTCGAAGAAGCTGAGAACGGCCTGGTGCCACGCGGTGCGCTCGACGCTCGCGTCGAACACCGCTGCGCCCTGCATCGCGAGCAGCCCTTCGACCTCGTAGATCGCCTCGGGCTTCAGCAGCGCGCGCCGCGCCGGGTCGCGATAGTGCGCCAGCAGCCCGCCGCCGGACAGCAGGTGCCGGTGCGCGAGCCACAGGCGCCAGATCCGGTCGGGCGCGAACGCCGGCAGCGCGGCATCGACGTCGCAGCCGATCTCGCGCAGCGTCGCCAGCCCCTGCTCGCACAGCGCGAGCACACCGGCCTCGGTCGCGAGATAGCCGTTCCAGTCGCCGACCCACGCGATGCGCTTGCCGCGCAGGTCGGCGTCGAGCGGCTGCGCGAACACGGCCGGATCGTCCGCGAGCGACAGCGGATCGTTGCGGTCGTAGCCGGCCTGGATCGCGAGCAGCTGCGCGACGTCGCCGACCGTACGGCCCATCGGCCCTTCGATGCCGAGCTGCTGCACGAACACGTCGACGCCCGGCCAGCGCGGCACGCGGCCCTGCGACGGACGGAAGCCGTAGATGTTGCAGAACGCGGCCGGATTGCGCAGCGAGCCGCCGAAATCGCTGCCGTCCGCCACCGGCAGCATCCGCGACGCGAGCGCCGCCGCCGTGCCGCCGCTGCTGCCGCCCGCGCTCTTGGTCAGGTCGTACGGGTTGCGCGTCGCGCCGTAGACCTCGTTGAACGTGTGCGAGCCGAGCCCGAATTCGGGCGTGTTGGTCTTGCCGATGAAGATCGCGCCGGCCGCGCGCATCCGTGCCACGCCCACGGAATCGGCCTGCGGCACGTTTTCGCGGAAGATCGGCGAACCGTAGGTCGTCCGCAGCCCCTTCGTCATCGCCAGATCCTTCGGCGCCTGCGGCATCCCGTGCATCCAGCCGTGGTACTCGCCGCGCGCCAGCGCGGCATCCTTCTCCGCCGCGTCGGCGAGCAGCGCGTCGCGATCGCGCAGCGCGACGATCGCGTTGACCGCGCCGTTCACGCGCTCGACGTGATCGAGGTATGCGCGCATCGTCTCGACGCACGACACGGCCTTGCTGCGGATCGCAGACGCGAGCTCGCCCGCCGACAGGCGCACGATCGGGTCGACGGGGATGGAAGCGGGAGCGAGAAGCTGCGGGGCGCCGTGCGGCATGCGGAGTCTCCTGGAATCGGAATGGAATGGCGGGCCGCATGGCGGCGATCGCGCCCGAACCGGCCGGGAGCGGCCGCGCCGCGGCCGATGCACTACTCTACGCGACGTCGAATCGGCGACCTCCGATATTTTCCGCCGCGATTCATTGCGGTTCCGACTAAATCGGGGCGGCGGGCCCCGCTGTGTGCGCGCCGCCCCGGCCGATGAAATCATTTATGCGCATAAACTTAAATTTCTTATATTTCTATTAGGCGCGGCACGAGGCGGTACGTGTTAACGACATTTTTACGCGACCGCCCGTTCTCTTTAGATCGTTTGGCCCGGCGGGGCGCTACGCTGGAATCATCTCGTTTCCTGGACAACGTTCATGCTCAAGCTGCTGGTTCCGGTCGGCCACTCTCCCCGCTCGCTTCAGGCGGTTCGCCACGCGACATTCCTGTATCGCGAACGCTGCGCGTCGGAGATCGTGCTGATCAACGTTCAGGCACCGCTCGAATCGACGCGGCTCGAGGCCTACCATCCGCTGTCGCGGCTGCGTTCGATCGAGGAGAAGTTCGCGTCCGACGATCTGGCCATGGCCGAGCGGATCCTGCAGGAAGCCGGCGTCAAGTACAGCGTCGTGATGAAGGTGGGCCCGGTGGCCGATACGATCGCGTCCGTCGCGGCCGAGACGGGGTGCGACGAGATCGTGGTCGTCGCGCCGCGGCACGACCCGTTGCATGCGCTGATGTCGGTGTTCCGTCGCAGCGTGATGAGCCGGCTGGTGCGGATTTCGAACGTGCCGGTCACGGCCGTGCAATGACGGGAATGACGCGCAGCGGCGCGTCGAGGGCTCGTTCGCTGACGCGCCCCGGGTTTGCAACGTGCGGTGCGACCCGTGTGCGCATTGCCGCTCGCACGCGCACCGGCGTTCACGCAGCGCTCAATCGATGACCTTGCGCCAGAACACGAAATAGGCGGCGGCCGAAGACGCAACGAGCAGGATGGCCCACATCGGGGCGAGGCTGATCAGGACGGAAGAGACGTTAAGCATTTGGATTCCTCACTAACTGGATAGCGATGTTCAACACGCACCTGCTTGCCGGAACCGATGCATTCGTCCGCGATCGCGTTCCGTCAAATCATGCATTCATGCTATCGCTTTGAACCGCCGCGCAACCGCCCCCGCCCGCCCGTACCCTGACATTCGTCAAACTCCCGTGAATCGCGCGCCTGCCGCGCAGACAACCGTCGCGCGAACGCCTCGCCGCCCGTCCGGTTTCGCCTGCCACGCGCACTGAAGCCGCGATTTCCCTCCGCCCGCAAACCACGAAAAACGGGACAGGATCACCCAACGCACCCCATTTCAGCAGACGTTTACCGGGGGAACCCCCAAGTGCTTCGTCGAACGGGTCCGCGTTACGCTTGGGCCACGAGGAGACGAACCATGAGACGAGCCGTACATATCGCTGTTTTCGCCCTGCTGGCGTATCTCATTGGCGATCGCGCGATCCTGCATGCTCAGGGGCGCGACACCAGCCCGCTTGCGTGCGAACAAGGTGCCGCGCAGGTGAAGGTCGACGCGCTCGGCCGCGGCTTCGGCGAAGCAGCCGCCAGCAGCCAGGGCGAAGCCTTCATGTCGGGCTGCCTGGTGACGGGACGCGGCAACCAGGATGTCGCGCTGGCGAACCGTTGACGGGCGTCCGGTGAGGCGCCGGTCGCGCTCGGGTCACGACGGCTGAACCGGAGCCGCGCGCGACCCCATCAATTCCCGCTGTTCACGGTCATTTGCTCGATCGATGTCGCGACGGATGTCACGGTCCGGATGCCGTTCACGCTGAACGTCTGTTCGCGGTCCGACTCGTCGCGGGGAAGACGCATCGACAACTGCGCGACCAGGCCATCCTTCCGGTAGTCGCCAAACCAGTCGATCAACCTGCCGATGTAGCACGTGTCGCCGACATGAACCGCCATGTCGCCGACGATCTCGTACGCGTAGTGGCCGGGCCCGTAGCTCGAGTAGTCGCTGCGATCGTCGCCCTGCACCGACGGCGGGATCGGACACAGCGGCGTATCGAAGCCCGCATCGCGCGCGGTGCTGTCGCTCACGTCGTGCAGCGCCTTGTCGAGCGCCGCATGCAGCTTGGCGTCGAGCACCGTCGAACCGGTCTTGCCTTCATTGCGCTGCTCGATCGGCACCGACAGGCGGTAACGATAATGCACCGTCAGTTTCGGTACCTGGCCAACGACGGAAAACGGCCGCAGCAGGTAAAACTCGTCCATGCCGTAGTGGCTGTCGCGATACAACGCATAGACGCGCCCGCGCAAGCGAATCCATTCACCGGCCTGGTTCGCGCCGCGGCCATTCGTCGTGTACAGGCTGCGGTCGAGCGCCTCGTTCGAATCGCCGGACACCTCGAACTTGCCGCCCTTGCGGCGCAAGACATCGACCGACGACCACAACCCGGTTCCGTTCGCCGCCGATTCGACGACCAGATCGCGCAGCCCGTCGCCGTCGAGATCGATCAGCGTATACGACGCCCCCATCGCGGTGTCGTCCACACCGCTACCGCTCGGCGACGCCTTCAACGCCCGCCACTCGTCGGCCGTCACGCCGCCGGGGCGCTCCGTCGGCAAAACCGGCCCCTCCCCGTCGCTGGCGTCGCTCGAAAAGCGCGTCACGCCGTTCGTGATCCGCAACCGGTCGATCACTTTCTCGACCGGCGAGCTTGAATCCGCGCGGCGCGCCTGGTCGACGAGCGCGCGCAAGTCGTCGAGCGCAGCCTTGTCTTCGGCGTCGGGGCGATAGGCAAGCACCGTGGCGAGCTGCGATTGCAGGTCGCCGATCCGCGTCAGATAGCGCTGCTCGAGGCAACCGTGATCGGCACCGCATTGATCACGGGTCTTCAGCCAGCCGAGCTGCGCGGTGCGCAACGCAGCACGATGCCCCTGCGGCAATGCATCGGACAGTTTCCGGTAAAAGACCGACAGCCTGCCGTCGTCCTGATGCAGGTCGTTCGATGCGCAGATGGCTTTTTCGGTCTGGCTGGTTGCCTGCGCGCAGTCGAGCCCTGCTGCGAAGGCCTGGGGCGCGTGAGCAAGCAGCACGAGCAGAAACGTGCGCCGCAACGAGGCTTCAAAGCGGAATGTCATGAGTAGGTTCCCGGCAGCCGACGCGCGCGCTCGGGTCGACGCGCAATCGGCCTCCAGCGCCGGATTGTCCGTCAAATGACCGGCCCGCGGAACAGCCGAAAGAACCGCTACGCGCAACCACTGCCATCGGCGACAGCCCGTTTGATTTCCGCTACAGTGGCTTGCCCGGCATCCGGCCGCCGCGTCGAGACCCCGCTTCATCGCCAACGACAACACACCCAAAGATGAGCCACCCACACACCGAGTTGATCCAGCGCTTCTATACGGCGTTCCAGCAGCGTGACATCGACGGGATGCTCGCCTGCTATGCCGATGACGTCGTGTTCAGCGATCCCGCATTCGGCGAGCTGCGCGGCGACCTCGCACGCGACATGTGGCGCATGCTGGTCGCGCGGGCGCAGGACTTTTCATTGACGTTCGGCGACGTCGCCGCGGATCAACAGGCCGGGCGCGCCGAGTGGATCGCTCACTACCGCTTCACCGCGACCGGCCGGATGGTGGTCAACCGGATCGACGCGCGATTCCGGTTTCGCGACGGACGCATCGTCGAGCATCGCGACAGCTTCGACCTGTGGCGCTGGGCGCGTCAGGCGCTGGGGCTGAAAGGCGCGCTGCTCGGCTGGACGCCTTTCATGCAACGCGCGATCCGCACGCAGGCGCGGAAGAACCTCGACGCGTATCGCGCCAAGCGGAAATAAGCGGAAGTCGCACACACGCCGTCATGGCTTCATCGTCGCGTTGATCAGGTCGTCGGCCATGTCCGCCCGAATGCCGTCCGGGTTCTTGAGCCCGTTCTGGCGATACCAGCTTTCGTCGGCTTCGGGATGCGGGCCGACGAGCCCGACGCGCCCCTTGCCGTAGCGATAGGTCGCGGCCGCGATATCGCGGTTCGGATAGGTCGCCAGCACGACCGCGCCGGGGGCGGCCGGGAGCATCGCGCCGTCCTGGAAGTAGATCCAGCGTTTTTTCCCGCGCCATACCACTGGCGTCACCGTGTCCGCGATCCCGTGAAGCGTCGAGCCCGGCCGGTCGACCTCGGAGTCGAACTCGCCGGCAACCAGCCCGAAACCCGGGTCGCCCGCCAGGTAGGCGCCCATGCAGATGCCCAGATAGCGCCCGCCGTTCGACACGTATTGCCGCACGGCCTTGATCGAATGCTTTCCGATGCTGGCCGCCGCACCGGGGATGTCCTGCCCGCCGCCCGGCTGGACATAGAGCGCCGCGCCGGCCAGGACAGCGGGCGTGATCTTGAGTTTCTCCGCCGGCCCGACGTAGATCACCCGGAACTGGTGGTCCGATTCCCGCAGGCGCTGCGCAATCGTCTCCGGGCAGCCGTCGCATGCAGCCGGGCCACGATAGACCAGCGCGACGGGACGGCTGGCGGAGCCACTTGCTTCGTCGTCGGTCGTGGCCGCATGAACGACCGACGACGCGACGAGCGCCACCACCACGAAAATCGATTCTCTGGATCGCATGTTCTTGATCGACAGGATTCAAGGGCTCGCGGCCATCCAGGACATTCCAGGACAAGGCGACCGGCACACGCCGATGCTCGCTCCGCTTTTTGAAACCCGATTGAAAGTCACGTGAAATAGAGCGTAGGCGCGCGGAGGCGGCCCGTGTGTAACGTTTCTTGCGTGCTTGTGCAGATATCTGCGCTGTCGGCTCCCCGCGCCACCTCGCTTTCCCGCGTGCCGGCTCCAACTCTTATATAAGACATAAGACATTTGACGTTAAAGCACATTGAGATTAGAATCCCGCTGCAAAGCAGTGCCTGGAACAGCCCCGGAGTGCCGGCAAGGCCTTCCCCTCAAACGCAATATCAGCAGGTCTCCCCATGCTTGAAAACTTTCGTGCTCACGTGGCCGCCCGCGCCGCGCTCGGTATTCCTCCCCTGCCGCTGACGGCTCAGCAGACCGCCGAACTGGTGGAACTGCTGACGAACCCGCCCGCCGGCGAAGAGCAGACGCTGCTCGACCTGATCACCCATCGCGTGCCCGCAGGCGTCGACGAAGCCGCCCGCGTGAAGGCCGGCTTCCTGGCCGCCGTGGCCAAGGGCGAGACCGCCTGCCCGCTGATCTCGCGCGAACGCGCGACCGAACTGCTCGGCACGATGCTGGGCGGCTACAACATCCAGCCGCTGATCGAGCTGCTGTCCGATGAAGCCGTCGCTGCCGTGGCCGCTGACGCACTGAAGAAAACCCTGCTGATGTTCGACCAGTTCCATGACGTCAAGGAACTCGCCGACAAGGGCAACGCGCACGCGAAGGCCGTGCTGCAAAGCTGGGCCGACGCCGAATGGTTCACGAGCCGTCCGGAAGTGCCGCAAAGCCTGACCATCACCGTGTTCAAGGTGACGGGCGAAACCAACACCGACGACCTGTCGCCGGCCCCGGACGCCACCACCCGCCCGGACATCCCGATGCACGCGCTGGCGATGCTGAAGAACGCACGCCCGGGCATCACGCCGGAAGAAGACGGCAAGCGCGGCCCGATCAAGTTCATCGAATCGCTGAAGGAAAAGGGTCACCTGGTCGCCTACGTGGGCGACGTGGTCGGCACCGGCTCCTCGCGCAAGTCGGCCACCAACTCGGTGCTGTGGTTCACCGGCGAAGACATCCCGTTCGTCCCGAACAAGCGCTTCGGCGGCGTGTGCCTCGGCAGCAAGATCGCCCCGATCTTCTACAACACGATGGAAGATGCCGGCGCGCTGCCGATCGAGCTCGACGTGTCGCAGATGGAAATGGGCGACGTGGTCGAACTGCGCCCGTACGAAGGCAAGGCGCTGAAGGACGGCAACGTGATCGCCGAATTCCAGGTCAAGTCCGACGTGCTGTTCGACGAAGTGCGCGCCGGCGGCCGCATTCCGCTGATCATCGGCCGCGGCCTGACCGCGAAGGCGCGTGAAGCGCTGGGCCTCGCGCCGTCGACGCTGTTCCGCCTGCCGCACCAGCCGGCCGACAGCGGCAAGGGCTTCTCGCTCGCGCAGAAGATGGTCGGCCGTGCATGCGGTCTGCCGGAAGGCCAGGGCGTGCGCCCGGGCACGTACTGCGAACCGAAGATGACCTCGGTCGGCTCGCAGGACACCACGGGCCCGATGACCCGCGACGAACTGAAGGATCTCGCGTGCCTCGGCTTCTCGGCCGATCTCGTGATGCAGTCGTTCTGCCACACCGCCGCTTATCCGAAGCCGGTCGACGTGAAGACGCACCAGACGCTGCCGAACTTCATCAGCACGCGTGGCGGCATCGCGCTGCGCCCGGGCGACGGCGTGATCCACTCGTGGCTGAACCGCATGCTGCTGCCCGACACCGTCGGCACCGGCGGCGATTCGCACACGCGCTTCCCGATCGGCATCAGCTTCCCGGCAGGTTCGGGCCTGGTCGCGTTCGCGGCCGCCACCGGCACGATGCCGCTGGACATGCCGGAATCGGTGCTGGTCCGCTTCAAGGGCAAGATGCAGCCGGGCGTCACGCTGCGTGACCTCGTCAACGCGATCCCGCTGTACGCGATCAAGCAAGGCATGCTGACGGTCGCCAAGCAAGGCAAGAAGAACATCTTCTCGGGCCGCATCCTCGAAATCGAAGGCCTGCCCGACCTGAAGGTCGAGCAAGCGTTCGAACTGTCGGATGCGTCGGCCGAGCGTTCGGCAGCCGGTTGCTCGGTCCACCTGAACAAGGAACCGATCATCGAGTACCTCAACAGCAACATCACGCTGCTGAAGTGGATGATCGCGCAGGGCTACCAGGATCCGCGCAGCCTGCAGCGCCGTATCCAGGCAATGGAACAGTGGCTGGCCGACCCGCAACTGCTGTCGCCGGATGCCGACGCCGAGTACGCGGCCGTCATCGAGATCGACCTCGCCGACATCCACGAGCCGATCGTCGCGTGCCCGAACGACCCGGACGACGTGAAGACGCTGTCCGACGTCGCAGGCGCGAAGATTGACGAAGTGTTCATCGGTTCGTGCATGACCAACATCGGTCACTTCCGTGCCGCGTCGAAGCTGCTCGAAGGCAAGCGCGACATCCCGGTCAAGCTGTGGGTCGCGCCGCCGACCAAGATGGACCAGAAGCAGCTGACCGAAGAAGGCCACTACGGCGTGTTCGGCACGGCCGGTGCGCGTACCGAAATGCCGGGCTGCTCGCTGTGCATGGGTAACCAGGCTCAGGTGCGCGAAGGCGCGACGGTCATGTCGACGTCGACCCGCAACTTCCCGAACCGTCTCGGCAAGAACACGAACGTGTATCTCGGCTCGGCGGAACTGGCGGCGATCTGCTCGCGTCTGGGCAAGATCCCGACCAAGGAAGAGTACATGGCCGACATGGGCGTGCTCAACGCGAACGGCGACCAGATCTACAAGTACATGAACTTCGACCAGATCGAAGACTTCAAGGAAGTGGCCGACACCGTGCAGATGTAAGCACGCGGAGCGGGCTGCGGCGGGCGGTTGACGTCGCAGCCCACCACGCAATGGCGTCGCAGGCTGAATGCCCGCGGCGCCATTTTTTTATGCGGTGCCGATAGGTAATCGCAGCCCGGAGTCAGTCGTAAAGCGCGGAAATTCGATCGACGACGTCGAACGGCAAGCCTTCGTCGTACCCTTCCGCCTCGTCGAGATCGACATACTCGCGGCCATCGGTCGGCTGCAGCATCAGCGCCGGCACCGGCCGCGCGACCGGTACGTCCGGATAGTCGTTCGGGCCCGCGCCGTCGAAGTCGTGCGGATCGAACCAGATCCCGTGATCGGCGTAGTAGCCATCGGCATAACGCTGCTCGACTTCACGCGCCAGCCGGAACCTGTCCAGTTGATAGGATGCGTCGCCCAGGTCGCTTTCGTTCGCGTACTGCACGAACCACGCGGCGCCGAGATTCCAGTAGATCAGCAGCGCGGTGGCGCGATCGATGTGGCGGTTGTCGAGCAGCCAGCGCAGCGCACGGCCGTTGCCGTCGTAATTGGAACGCGCGGCGAAGCGGTGCCATTGCTCGGGCGTCGCGCCCTCGAGCCAGGTGCGCACGATGTCCCACACCTTTTGTTCGATTTCGGAATCATCCATGGACGGCGGCCTCGCGGAAGGGTGAATGGCGGAAAAGCGTCGAATGACCGGCGATTCTAGCGCCGCTGCGCGTCATTCACGCGGCATCGCCGCCCGGTTCGCGGCGGATCACCAGTTCGTTGAAGCCGGTATGCGGGTCAGGCTCGCGCGCAAAGCGATGCGCGGGCAGCACGGCCAGCAGGATCTCGGCGGTCGTGCGCACCACGCAGCCGCTGGCCACATGGCCGCCCGACACGCGGCCGACCACGTCGGAAACGGACATGTGCAGGTGCGCGCCGTCCGGCGATACCGAGCCTGCCAGCGTCAGGATTTCGAGGTCGCCGCGCAGCTCGGTCGGCACGTCGGCGCCGGCAAAGCGCAGCTGCGCGACGCTCAGGCTGCCGATGCCCTGGATCACGAATGCCGCGCGCGCGTCGTGCTGACGCAATGCATGCTCGATCGACGCGCGCAGGTCGTCGCCGGGGGAAAGACGCAGGGGGTGGGCTTGCATGGTCGAGCACCTGCCGAGGGAGGATGGTGTCGGCCAAGGGTACGTTCGCGCCGTGAATCCGGCAAGTCACCCGTGCTGCCACGGGCTCCGGCATCAAACGGTAAACCGCTCGCTCGCAAACTGCGCATCCGGCACGCCCGCCGCGACAGCCACGTCCCGCGCAGCCTGCACGAGCGGCGGCGGCCCGCACACGTAGAGGTCCAACGGCCCGTCGTTCTGCGCAAGCGCCATACGCAACGCGTCGACCGGCGTGCCGCTCAACCCGCCCCACTCCCCGCCCGGCTGCCATACGCACAGATCGACGCGCAACTGCGGCAGCTCGGCCTGCAATCGCGCGAGCTCGTCGAGCATGAACAGTTCGCTTTCCTGATTGACGCCGAAGAACAGCCGCGCATCGACCCTCTCCTGGAATTCGGCCATGCGCCGCAGCATCGACAGGATCGGTGCAAGCCCCGTGCCGCCCGCGACGAACCAGCGCGACCGCAGGCTGTCCGCGACCAGCCCGAAGCCGCCCATCGGCACGCGCACGGTCAGCGGATCGCCTGGCCGCGCACGCTCGCGCAGGTACGTCGAGAACCAGCCGCCCGGCCGCAGCCGGATCAGGAATTCGAGGCGGCCGTCCCAGTTGCTCGTGTTCGCGAGCGAATACGGGCGACGCACCCCGCTGCCCGGCACCTCGAGTTCCGCGAACTGGCCCGGCTCGAACTCCGCGGCCGAACCAAACGTGTCATCAGGCTCGACCTGCAACTCGACGCGCATCGTGTCGGCCGCGACCGTCTCCAGCGCCGCGATCCGCGCGGTGCGCACGGGCACCGGATGCAGCAGCACCTTGGTGCGATCGTACGGTGCGGCGACCCGCAGATCGCCACGCGGCCGCGTCCGGCACAACAGGACCGCGCCGCGCTGGCTGGCCGGCAGCACGCCGGCACTGTCGGGCTGCATCTCGTACGCGCCGTCGACGACGGTCGCCTGGCAGGCGCCGCAGCTTCCGCGCCGGCATTGCGACGGCAGCGTGATATCGGCGTCGGCCGCTGCCGACAGCAGATCCTGCTCGCCGTCGCAGCCGAAGCCGAAGCGCTCGCCGTCGCGGGTCGTGATCTCGATGCGATAAGTCATCGATCGATCCCGCTCAAGCCGCGTGGCGCGCCAGCGACGCGGCCAGGTCGGTGCCGGCGTCGCCGATCGGCTGGATGCCGAATTGCTCGACCAGCACCGCCAGCACGCCCGGCGTCACGAAGGCCGGCAGCGTCGGCCCGAGACGGATGTTGCGCAGGCCGAGCGCGAGCAGCGTCAGCAGCACGGCCGCCGCCTTTTGCTCGAACCACGAGATCACGAGCGACAGCGGCAAGTCGTTCACGCCGCATTCGAATGCATCGGCGAGCGCCGTCGCGATCCGAATCGCCGAATAGCTGTCGTTGCACTGCCCGACGTCGAGCAGGCGCGGAATGCCGCCGATATCGCCGAACGCATGCCGGTTGAAGCGGTACTTGTTGCAGCCGAGCGTCATCACGACCGTATCGTCGGGCGCCTGCTCCGCGAACTCGGTGTAGTAGTTGCGGCCCGGCGCCGCGCCGTCGCAGCCGCCGATCAGGAAGAAATGGCGGATCTGTCCGGCCTTGACCGCGTCGATGACCTTGTCCGCCACGCCGAGCACCGCATGCCGGCCGAAGCCGACCGTGATCGTCTCCTCCGCCGCCGTGGCCGGGAACCCGGGCAGCGCCTGCGCGGCGCGGATCAGCGTCGAAAAATCGTGATGCTCGAGATGGCGCACGCCCGGCCAGCCGACCGGCCCCGTCGTGAAGATCCGCTGCCGGTACTGCGGCATCGGCTCGATGATGCAATTGGACGTCATCAGGATCGGCCCGGGGAAATGCGCGAAATCGCTTTGCTGATCCTGCCACGCGCCGCCGTAGTTGCCGACCAGGTGCGGAAACGCCTTCAGCACCGGATACGCATGGGCCGGCAGCATCTCGCCGTGCGTGTACACGTGAATGCCCGTGCCGGCCGTCTGTTCGAGCAGCGCGTGCAGATCGCCGAGATCGTGGCCCGACACGAGGATCGCCTTGCCCGCCACCGGCGACACGCGCACGGCCGTCGGCTGCTGCGCGCCGAAACGGCCGGTGTTCGCGCTGTCGAGCAGTTCCATGACCGTCAGGTTCAGCCGGCCGAGGCCGAGTGCCTGCGTGAGCAGCGCGTTGACGTCGTCGGGGTCGCGCGCGAGAAACGCGAGCGCCGCCTCGATCCCCTCGTAGATGTCGTCGCGCTCGTAGCCGAGCACCCGCGCATGGTGCGCATACGCACACACGCCCTTCAGACCGTACAGCACCAGCGCGCGCAGGCCGACGATGTCCGCGCCCACCTTGTCGAGCCCGTTGTCCACGCCGACACGCGCGGCCTGTTCCAGCAGGCCGGCCAGATCGTCCGCCGGCTGCCACATCGCCGGCCCGTGCTGCGCCGGGACGACCGTGCCCGCCGCCCGCGCGCTCGCGTCACATGCGGCCTTCACGCGGTCGCGCATCTGCGCCGCTTCGCGCAGCAATGCGACGAAACGGGCCGCATGGAAGTTCACGTTGGTCAGCGTCGTGAACATCGCATACAGCACGAACCGGTCGGCGTCGCGATCCGGTGCGCCCATCGCACGCGCAATCGCGCCGTATTGCGCAATGCCCTTCACCGCATGGACCAGCAGGTCCTGCAGGTCGGCCGTCGTTGCATCCTTGCCGCAATTGCCTTTCGCCGATGCGCAGCCGGGCCGTGCGCCGGTCCGGTCGGTCTGTTCGCATTGATAGCAAAACACGGTGCTCTCCTTTATCGATCATGGGGGCGCGGGTCGGTGCGATCGGCGGCGGAACACGCGTTCCTGGCCACCGGGCATCTCGCCCGCTTCAAGATGCGTTGCGTATGCATCTTTATTCATGATGTTTCGGCACGCGTTTCGCAACCGTGATGCAGATCAAGAAACCGGACGCACCCGGGTGAGGCAACTTGTCGCTACGACTGCCCGCCGGCTTCGGTCGCGCGTTCGCTTTCGTTGTCGGCATCCGCGCCTTCAATGCCCCAGTCGCCGTATCGATACCAGTCGTCGCCGAGCAATTCGCTCGGGTGCTGCGTGCGGCTCGAACCGTTGCCGCAACGCATTGCATGCGTCGGGCAGTAGTTGTCGCATCCCCAGCAGATCCGCTCCGGATGCACGGGATGCAGCGGAAATTTCTTCGCCATGAGCTTGTCTTCCCGGTGTCGTTTCATCGGCTACGTTCGACTCTAGTTCACCGTCGCGCATGAGCCATGCGGCATTCGTTCGCATCGGCGACGCTGCATCGGCTAGGCACGCGCAAGCGATTGGTCTAGGCTGCACGGTATTCCGCGGCGCGAGCCGCCAATCCGACCCCTGCCCGATGACTGCCACTCCGAACCGACGATCCCGCCTGCGCGGCGGCCTGCTTGGCCTGCTGATCGGCGACGCGCTGGGCGTGCCGTACGAATTCCACGACGCCGCGTCGATCCCGCCGCCCGCTGCGATCGACATGTCGCCGCCGCCCGGCTTTGCGCGCGCACACGACGGCGTGCCGCCTGGCACCTGGAGCGACGATGGCGCGCAGGCGCTCGCGCTACTCGACGCGCTGTCGGACGACCGCGACCTGAACCTCGATACGTTCGCCCGCAACCTGCAGGACTGGTTTCATCGCGGCGCCTTCACGCCGGACGGCCGCGTGTTCGACGTCGGCCTGCAGACGCAGCGTGCGTTGCATGCACTGGCGGCGGGCGCGGCGCCTGCCGTTGCCGGCCCTTGCGACGAACGTGACAACGGCAATGGCTCGCTGATGCGCTGCTTTCCGGTGGTGATGGTCGCCGCATCGCGCGACGAAGCGATCCGGCTCGCGTGCAGGCAGAGTGCCGTTACGCACGGCCACGTGCGCTCGCAGCTGTGCTGTGCGCTCTACGGCCTGACAGCAATGAACATCGTTGAAGGCCAACTCGCGCCCGACGCGGTGCGCGCGGCCGAAGACGAGCTGCCGGCGCGCTACGCAGGCACCGCCGAGGAGATCGAACTGAAGATCGTGCTCGACGGCCGCTTCGATGCGCCGCAAGGCTCCGGTTACGTGGTCGACAGCTTCTGGTCGGCGATCCATTGCCTGCTGTCGACGAGCAGCTACGAAGACTGTGTGAAGCGCGCAATCGCGCTCGGCAACGACACGGATACGACGGCGGCCATCGCCGGCAGCCTTGCCGGCGCACTGTACGGCGAGCACGCGTTGCCCGATCGGTGGGTCGCGGCGCTGCACGGGAAAGAACTGGTCGAGGGCTGGCTCGCTCGACTGTGAGCGCGTCGCCCCATCGCTGACCAACCTTTTGAATCAAACGCGGCGGGCCACCCCCGACCGTCCCGAACAACCGCATCAACCTGAGAGGAGCGTCGCATGCTGCGTGCAATCAATCCCCCTGGCGCCACGATTCCCGGCATTTCGCAGGCGGTACTCGTGGAAGGCGGCCAACCGCTGTATTTGTCCGGGCACGTTCCGTTCGACACCGACGGCACCGTGGTCGGCACCGATCACGCGACGCAGCTCGATCAGGTGTTCCGGAACATCGCCGATACGCTTCGTGCCGCGGGCGTCGGCTTCGAGTCCGTCGCGCGGCTCACGATCTACGTCCGCGACTTCGATTCGAGCCTGTTGCCGCAGATTCGCGAGGTGCGCGACCGGTGGGTCAATACCGCCTGTCCGCCCGCGAGCGCGCTCGTCGGCGTGGCTTCGCTGTTCCGCCCCGACGTGCTGGTCGAAGTGGACGCGTTCGCGATCGTTCCTGCGGCGAAATGATCCGATTCCAGCGCGTCACGCGCGCCGGTCGCTCGCCAGCAACCCATACAGCGCGCTGTCCGACACTTCGTCGCCGACGATCCAGCGTTCGCGCAGCAGCCCTTCCCGCGCGAAGCCGAGCCGTTCGAGCAGCCCCGCCGACGCGACGTTGCGCGGATCGATATCGGCTTCGAGCCGGTTCAGCCGCAGCGTGCCGAACGCGTGATCGATCACGGCCGATGCCGCCTCGCGCATGTAGCCGCCGCTCCAGTACTTACGCCGCAGGCTGAAGCCGATCTCCGCGCGCCGGCATTGCTCGTTCGCATGGAACAGCACGCATTCGCCGAGCGCTTCGCCGGTTTCCCGCAGTTCGAGCACGCAGATCAGGTCCTGCCCGCTCGCGGACGTCTTCACGTTGCGTGCGACGCGCTCGATCGCCTGTTCGACGTGTGTCATCGGCGAGAACGAGAAATAGCGCATCGCCTCCCCATCCGACCAGATCTCGAACAACGCGTGCGCGTCGGCTTCGCGTAGCGGCCGCAGGACGAGGCGGGCGGTATCCAGCGTGACGGGTTCGAACAGGGGCATGGCGACAGTCGGTCGAAAAAACGGGATCGTGAATTAGAACACGCGAGATGCGAGTCGGCCATTTCATGCATTCGCCCGCCCCGCCCCACCGCGGCACCCTGGATCACCGCAAAACAAAAAGGCCCGGACATCATCGCCCGGGCCTCTTCACCTCAGCTATTGCCGCCAGCCGGCCGCGCTTACGCTTCCAGCGCTTCGAGCACCTTCCCCTTCGTCTCGATCCCGACGAAGTGCACGGTCACCGCCGCGATCAGCGGGACGATACCGATCAGGTAGAACGCCGGCGCGAGGTTGCCGCCGATGATCGCGTGCGGCACGACCATCGGCGCGACGAACGATGCGATCTTCAGCCATGCGCTGCCGAGCCCGCAGCCCGACGCGCGGATGCTCGTCGGATACTGCTCCGGCGTATAGACGTACGCGGTAATGAACCCCGACGCCATCAACCCGAGCGACAGCGAGCAGAAGATCGACACGACATACACCGACGACGCGTGATAGATGCCCGCGAACGCCAGCGACACCGCGCACAGCACGAACGACCACACAATCACCGGCTTGCGGCCGAGCTTGTCGACGAGCAGCGCCGACGCCAGCGACCCGAGCACGCCCATCACCGAGCCGATCACCGCGAGGTTCAGCGCGAGCTGCAGCGGCGCGTGATAGAAGTTCTTGTAGATGGTCGGCAGCCACGTCGACAGCCCGTACTGGATGAACCCGCAGGTCGCCCACAACGTCGCCACCGCGAGCGTGCGCTTGCGATACGCGGCGCTGAACAGGTCGCTCATCTTGCGCTTCGGATGCTGGCGCACCATCTCGTCGAACGCGGCCGCCTGCGTGACGGGCGGCAGCTCGCCGCGCACCGACGCTTCGAACACGCCGACCGCACGCCCGGCTTCCGGGAGCCGCCCGCGCGACGCGAGCCAGCGCGGCGATTCCGGCACGAGGCGCGTGAGCACGAGCGACAGGATCAGCGGCAGCCCGCCGACGAAGTACATGATTTCCCAGCCGAAGCGCGGCACGAGCCACGCACCGAGCCCCATCGACACGAGCAGGCCGATCGGGAACACGATCTCGTACAGCAGCACGAAGCGGCCGCGGCCGTGTGCGCGCGTGATCTCGTTGATGTATGTCGCGGCAACCGGCAACTCGCCGCCGAGGCCCAGACCCTGCAGAATCCGCAGCAGCACGAAGATCTCGAAGGTCGGCGCGAAACCGCACGCGATGCTCGTGATGCCGATCACGGCCGAACTCCAAGCGATCGCCTTCACGCGGCCGTGCTTCTCCGCCAGCGCGGGAAACAGGAACGCGCCGATCAGCTGGCCGATCGCGCCGGATGCGATCAGCAGGCCGATCTGCGTCGGCGACAGCCCCCATTTGTGAATCAGCAGCGGCAGCGTCGCCGCGATCGTGATCACGTCGAAGCCGTCGAAGAACGTCGCGGCGCCGATCAGCACGCGCGCGCGGATCTGCATCGCGTTGGCCGGAAGCCGCTCGAGCCGCGCGATGATCGCGCCAGGCGTGGAGGCGGCAGCTTCCATCGTGGCGCGACCGGCCACGACGTTGTCGAAAGTGCTCATGCGGGGTGTCTCCTGTGTCTCGTCGCCGGTCAGGCCAGTGTCTTGGTCGTGTCTGCCAAGGCTTCCGTATCCACTGCCCGGCCCTGGTTCATCCACTTGCGCGCGAGCTTCAGCTCACGTGCGTTGTTGACGGCGATGACACCTCTCACATGTCCTTCGCCCACGAAAAACAGCGTCGCGCGTCGCGCGGCAAGATCGCCGCGCACGACGAGCTGCGCATCCGCCGGCAGATCACCGAGGATCTGCAGGTTCACGTCGTACTGATCCGACCAGAACCACGGAATCTCCGCGTACGGCGCACGCACGCCGAGCACGGCCTTCCCTGCCGCGATCGCCTGGTTCTGCGCGTTGGCCCACGATTCGAGCCGCACGCGCCGCTTCAGCCAGCCGTTGTGATGGTTCGCAACGTCGCCACAAGCGAAGATCGCCGGGTCGCTCGTCGCGCCAAATTCGTCGACGACGATGCCGTCGTCGATCGCCAGCCCCGCATCGCTCGCGAGCGACGCATTCAGCGCGAGGCCGATACCGGCCACCGCGAAATCGGCGTCGATCGTCGTACCGTCGGCGAGCGTTGCACGCACCTTCGATGCGTCGTCCGGCTGCGCGTCGAGCGACGCGAGCGCCGCGCCGAGGCGCACGTCGACACCATTCGCGCGATGCAGGTCGAGCAGGAAATCCGACACGATCCGCGGCACCGAGCGGCCGCACAGCCGCGGCGCGCCTTCGACCACGACCGCGTCGACGCCGAGCTTGCGCGCGGTCGCCGCGACTTCGAGGCCGATCCAGCCGCCGCCGATCACGAGCACGCGCTGGCTCGCGCGCAGCTTCTCGCCAAGCGCGGCCGCTTCGTCGAGCGTGCGCAGGTAATGCAGGTTCTGCGTCTTCACGAGCGCGTCAGGCAAGCGGCGCGACGTGCCGCCGGTCGCGATCACGAGACGGTCGTATTCGATCTCGCGGCCGCTTTCGGTTGTCACGACGCGGCGTGCGCGGTCGATCGATGCGGCGCGTTCCGGCTGCCATGCTTCGACATTCAACGCGTCGAATTCGTCGGGCCGCACGACGCGCACGGTTTCGATATCGGCGTCGCCGGCCAGCACGGCCTTCGACAGCGGCGGACGCTCGTACGGCAGATGGGGTTCGTCCGCGATCATCACGAGACGGCCCGCAAAGCCTTCCGCGCGCAGCGTCTTCAACACCCAGCCGGCGGCCTGGCCGCCGCCGATCACGACGACCGTGCCGGGCGCGGCCTGCTCCTGTGCGGTTTCTTCGCTCATGATTTGCGCTCCGTCATGAACTTGCCTTCCGGCGCCTTCGCGTTCTTCTGGCGGCGCGTGTTGCCGTCGAGGCCGCCGTCGACGGCCCATTCGGCGAACACGGTCGGGCCCGGCTCGAACTCGCGCGGCTGCCACTCGGGCGTCAGCATGTCTTCGTCCGCGTAGTACTCGATCAGGCCGCCGGCCGGGTTCTGGAAGTACCAGAAGTACGCGGACGACACCGGGTGACGACCCGGGCCGAGTTGCGTTTCCCAGCCGCAGCGGTCGATGTGCATGCCGCCGCCGAACACTTCGTGGATGTCGCGCACGGTGAACGCGACGTGATTCAGGCCACGTTTGCCATTCGGCAGCGCGAGCAGGAACAGGTCGTGGTGGCCGCCGTGCGGCGCGCAGCGCATGAACGCGCCACGCCCCGGATAACGGTCGGACGTCTCGAAGCCCAGCAACTCGTGATAGAACTTTTCCTGCGCATCGAGGCAGTTCGTGAAGAACACGACATGCCCGACCTCGACCGGCTCCGCGCGTGCATAGATCGGGCTCGGCTGGTCGACGCGCAGCGTCTGGCCCCACACGTTCGACGGCGAGCCCGTGATGTCGAGTTCGCGCTTGCGCGTGACTTCGATGCGGATCGCCATCCCGTTCGGGTCGATGCAGCCCACCGCATCGTCCTGCGCGTAATAGCCGGGCTGCCCGGCGAGCTTCGTGCGCAGCGCATCGAGTTCCTGCTGCGTCGCGACGCCCCACGTGACTTCACGCAGCGTCGGGCCCGCTTCGAATGCGGGCGGCAGCGCCGGATCGTCTGCCTTGACGGCCAGCACGGTGCAACCGTTCAACGTCTCGAAGCGTGCGCGCGATTCGTCGTGCGAGACTTCCTTCATCCCCCAGTCGGCGAAAAAGCGCCGGCAGGTCGCGAGGTCGTCGACACCGTACGTGATCTGCTCGATTCCCAAAATGCTCATTGCGTCATTCCCCTTCGCTCAGTTCGCCCACGGCAGCGGCGCGTCGTTCAAGCCCCAGTAGAGGCTCTTCTGCTGCATGTACTCGCGGATGCCGAGACGCCCCTTCTCGCGCCCCATCCCGCTCTCCTTCCAGCCCGAAAACGGCGTGGAGATCGAAAACAGCTTGTACGTGTTGATCCAGACGGTGCCCGTCTCCAGCGCGCGCGCGATGCGCCAGGCGCGCTTGTAGTCGCGCGTCCAGATGCCGGCCGCCAGGCCGAACACGCTGTCGTTCGCCTGCGCGATCAGCGACGCTTCGTCGTCGAACGGCATCGCGACGAGCACCGGGCCGAAGATTTCTTCCTGGCAGATGCGCGCGCTGTTCGGCAAGCCTTCGAGGATCGTCGGCTGATAGAAGAAGCCGTTCTCGCGCCCGTCGCCCGACGGCCGCTCGCCGCCGCACAGCAGGCGGCCGCCTTCCTCGAGACCGAGCGCCACGTAGCGCTCCACCGATTCGCGATGCTTCGCGGTGATCAGCGGCCCCATCTGCGTGTCAGGCCGCGTCGGGTCGCCCACGCGCAGCTTGCGTGCGCCGGCCACCAAACGCGTCATGAATTCGTCGTACACCGCGCGCTGCACGAACAGCCGCGAGCCCGCGATACACGCTTCGCCCGACGAACTGAAGATGCCGTACAGCACGCCGTTGACCGCGTGATCGAGATCGGCGTCGTCGCAGACGATCGTCGGCGACTTGCCGCCGAGTTCGAGCGACACGGGCATCAGCTTCTCGGCTGCAATGCGCGCGATGCCGCGGCCCACTTCGGTGCCGCCGGTGAACGACACCTTCTTCACCAGCGGATGACGCACGAGCACGTCGCCGATCACCGAGCCCTTGCCCGGCAGCACGCTCAGCACGCCCTTCGGCACGCCGGCTTCCTCGCAGATGCGCGCCAGCGCGAGCGACACGAGCGGCGTGACTTCGGCCGGCTTGAGCACCACCGCGTTGCCGCCTGCCAGCGCCGGTGCGAGCTTCTGCGCATCGGACGCGATCGGCGAGTTCCACGGCGTGATCGCCGCGATCACGCCGATCGGCTCGTACACGCTCATCGTCAGGTAATCGCCGCGCGACGGCGTCAGTTCCTCGTCGAGCGTCTCGAGGCACGCCGCGAAATAGCGGAACGTGTTCGCGGCGCTAGCCACCAGCACGCGCGTCTCGCCGATCGGCTTGCCGTTGTCGCGGCGCTGCAGGTTCGCGAGCGCTTCGTGGCGCTGCATGATCAGGTCGGCGATGCGGTACAGCACCTGCGCGCGCTGGTGCGGCTTCAACCCGGCCCAATCGGCGCGGCGCCATGCGGCATCGGCGGCCACGACGGCTTCGGCCGCGTCTTCCGCATTCGCGGTCGACACTTCCATGTTCACGGACTGGTCGGCCGGATAGATGCTCGCGAAAGGCGTGCCACGGCCGCGCCGCCATTCGCCGCCGATCAGGATGTTGCCGTCGGGTACGAGGCTCGTATCGAAAGGAGTCATGTCACAAGTCCCACAAATCTGTCTCTGCACGTCCGCCCTCGCCGTGGCGCGGGCGGACATTCGATGGTCCGGTCAGATCACGCAGCGGGCCGCGCGGTTGCGCAGCGCGCGGATCGCGCTGTATGCGGTCAGCGCGGACGTCTTCGGGTTGTCGGGCAGCGGCTTGCCGCTCATTTCCAGCGACATCTCACCGAATGCGCCGCGCGCGGTGATGCGGTGCACGTTGCGCTCGACCGACGGATCGGCGATCAGGCGCACGTGCGTCGCGTCGAGGCCGAGGCCCGCGAGCGCGACGGTGGCCGCGACGTTCGCGTTCTTCGGGTACAGGCGCGCGGCATCGCGCGCGCTGCCTTCGAAGATCACCTTTTCCCCGGTCATCGCGCGCAGGTCGCACAGTGCCTCGGCGGGCGTGCCGAGCCAGCCGAGCGGCGGCTTGCGGCCCACGTACAGCACTTCGTCGAGGCCGCCCTGCTTCGCGGACGCCAGCGCATCGATCCCGCCGATCGCGCCGGACAGCAGCGTCACCGTCGCGTCGCCTTCGTCGGCCGCCTGTGCGAGCACATCGAGCAGCGCGAGATCGGACAGCGCGCCGATCGACGCAACCGCGCAGTCGGTGCCGGCCTTCAGCAGCGGCACGACGTGATCGACGAGCGCGCTGTGGCCCGCGCATTCGAGCGCGAACTCCGGGCGGCGGGCCAGTGCGTCGACCGACGACACGACCTCCACCGCGCCGCCCAGCACGCCCTGCACCGCCGCGCACTGGTGTTCCGGCACGATCACGTGCGCGATGCGCAGCGACGCATCGTGCTCGACCGCGTGGTACACGGCCGCGCCGATCGCACCGAAGCCGATCATCGCGACGTCGACGGGTGCGTGGGCATTACGCATACTGGCGCTCCGACGGCTCTTCTTTCTTCACCGGCGGGCCGGCGAAGTTCGATGCGAACGAGCCGACCGACAGCATGTCGACCTCGACCATCACCGGGCCTGCCTTCGCCATCCCTTCGCGCACAATCGCTTCCGCGTCGTCGAGCGACGTGATCCGGTAGTGCGTGAGGCCGAAGCTCGCGCAGAACTGCGCGAAATCGGGCTGGTGCAGCTGCACGAAGCAGCGGCGGCCACCGTAGTGCGCGTCCTGGATGTTGCGGATCACGCCGTAGCACTGGTCGTTCATCAGCACGATCATCACGTTCGCGTTTTCCTGCACGGCCGTGACGAGCTCGCCGACGTTGACCATCAGGCCGCCGTCGCCGACGAGGCACACCGTCTTCGCGGCCGCATCCGCGAGCGCCGCGCCGATGCCCATCTGGATGCCCTGGCCGATGCCGCCGCCGAGCGCATGCACGCCCGAGCGCGGCTCGAAGATCTTCAGCAGGCGGTTGCCCCACGTGCTGTTCGAGATCGTCACGTCGCGCACCCAGTTGTAGTCGCGACCGACGGCGCCCTGCAGCGTGTCGACGAGCTGCTTGTACGGCCCGAGGCCCTTCGACACGTCGGCCACCGCCTGCTCGCGGGCTGCCGCGAGATCGGCCGCAAACTGCGGATCGACCGACAGGCGGCCTTCGAGCTGGTCGGCCAGTGCGGCCAGCACGCGCTTCGAATCGCCATGCACGAACAGCTCGTTGCGATAGCCGCGGTTGTCCGCAAGCGCATCGGCATCGACGCGGAACAGCGGCTGCGGCAGCGCGAGCTTGTACTTCAGCGTTTCGTTGCCGCGCAGGCGCGAACCGACGACGACGAGCGCATCGCAGGTCTTGTAGAACGCTTCGACGGACGCGTGCACGTTGAACGCGCCGAGCGTCGCCGGGTGATCTTCGGGCAGCACGCCGCGGCCCTGCACGCTCGTCACGACGCCGAAGCCGAGCTTCACGAGGCGTTCGACTTCCTCGCGTGCATGGCGCGCGCCGCCGCCGAGCCACAGCAGCGGACGGCGCTTGGCCGCCAGTGCGTCGGCGAGCTTCGCTACGCGGGCGGCGTCGTGCTCGCGCACCGCGACGTGTGCCGGCGCGAGGTCTTCCGGCCATTCGATTTCAGCGGCCTGGATATCGATCGGAATCTCGACCGACACGGGGCCCGTCGGCGCGGTCTGCGCGATGCGCACGGCTTCGCGGATCGTCGGCAGCACGGTTTCGACGGTGCGCACGCGGAACGCGGCTTTCGAAATCGAATGCAGCATCGACAGCTGGTCCGGCGCTTCGTGGATGTACGCGAGATCCTGGTCGAGGTACGGCGTCTCGATCTGCCCCGTGACGTGCAGCAGCGCGGTGCCGGCCGTCAGCGCCTCGACCATCGCGCCGGCTGCGTTGCCCGCCGCCGTGCCCGTGCTCGTGAACGCGACGCCGAGGCCGCCCGACACGCGGGCCAGGCCGTCGGCCATGTTCAATGCGCCGGCTTCGCCGCGTGCACCGACATACCGGATATTGCCGCGCGAGTTGATCGCGTCGAGGATCGGCATGTTGTGGATCGAGATGACACCGAATGCGGTCTTCACGCCGCACTGCTCGAGAAAGGCGGCAATCAGCTCGCCAACCGTGGTTTTTTCAGACATGGCGTGCAAAGCCTCCAGAAACGTCGATATGGCTGCCCGTCGTGTAGGACGACAGATGCGTTGCGAGATAAAAGAGTGCCCAGGCGGCCTCGTCAGGCTTGCCGAAGCGGTTCAGCGGAATGTTCTTCGTGCGGGCGAGCGCGCCCGTCCAGTCCTCCCAGCTTTCGCCGGACTGCGCCTGCGTTTCGTAACGGCGGCGCCACTGGCCCGACTCGACGATGCCGATCAGGATCGAGTTCACGCGAATGCGCTGCGGCGCCAGTTCGGTCGCGAGCGACTTCACGAGGCTCAGCACGCCCGCGCGCGCCGACGACGTCGCAACCATGTGCGGCTCCGGCTGCAGCGCGAGCAGCGAGTTCACGCAGGTGATCGTCGGCGCCTGCGCATCGCGCAGCAGCGGCAGAAACGCGCGCGTCGGGCGGATGATGCTGAAATACTTCAGTTCGAGTTCTTCGCGCCACGCGTCGTCGGTCGTATCGGCGAAGGTCGACACGCGGCCCTGGCCGGCGTTGTTGACCAGCATGTCGGCGCGGCCGAAGCGCGTCGACACCGCTTGCGCGAACTCCGCCACATCGGCTTCGTCGAGCACGTTGCAACGCGCGGCGAGCAGTTGCGCGCCCGGGTATTTTTCAACGAGCATCGCTTCGGCGCGTGCGAGACGGTCGCCGTCCCGGCCGCAAATCGCGACCGATGCGCCTGCCTGCAGGAACCGTTCGGCAGTCGCGAGGCCGATGCCGGACGAACCGCCCGTCACCACCGCCACCTGCCCGGTCAGATCGATCTGAATCATCGGAGTCCTAAAGCCTTGAGAAACGTGTGCTCGTCATCCGAGCGGTAATTGAGCCGCCGCGACAGTTCTGCCGCTGCGCGCTGCACCTTGTCGATCAGACCGTCCGAGATCAGCGCCGCGTCGATTTCCGGGCGCGGCACCGTCACCGTAATGCACGCGACGATCTTC
Organism: Burkholderia lata; assembly: GCF_000012945.1. NCBI lineage: Bacteria > Pseudomonadati > Pseudomonadota > Betaproteobacteria > Burkholderiales > Burkholderiaceae > Burkholderia > Burkholderia lata. The sequence goes on along the minus strand of NC_007511.1, from coordinate 1,247,515 downwards.
TGCGTTTCGTTTCGCACCGGCGCCGTGACCACCGAGATGCCGCGCTCGAACGACGAGTTGCTGACGCCGTAACCGCGCAGCGCATCCTCGCGGATCACTTCGTACAGTGCGTCGACCGACTCCGGCGTCGCGTTCGTCATCCGGTTCAATGAACCTTCCGGATACAGCGCATGCAGCTCCTTCAGCGACAGGTCGCCCATCAGCACGTGGCCGTGGGTCGTCGCATGCGCGGGCAAGCGCGTGCCGACGTTCACGCGGATCGAGCTGAACACCGGCGCCTGGCTCTGCGCCTTCGCGACGAACACCACGTCGCGGCCGTCCCGGATCACGATGTGCGTCGTGAAGCCGGTCGCGTCGCGCAGGCTCTCGATCACCGGCAGGCCGAGATCGGTCAGCTCCAGCGAGCTCAGGTATTCGAAGCCGAGCCGCAGCACGGCAATGCCGAGCTTGTAGTTGCGATCCTTGTCCGCCCGCTCGAGGAAGCCGAGCGATTCGAGCGTCTGCAGCAGACGGAACACCGTCGTGCGCGGAATGCCGAGCCGTTTCGACAATTCGGGCGCGCCGAGCACGGGCTCGCGCGGCGAGAATTCGGCGAGGATCCGCAGCCCGCGCTCGAGGCCGGGCACGACGTAGCTGGCTTCGGCCTTGCCGTTTTCGGTATCGGGTTGTTGCAGCGGTTCGTTCATGCCAGCCCCCGCTGTTGGTCGCACTGACGGCAGAACGTGTCGATCAGTGCGGAATAGACGGCCGGTGCTTCCACGTAGCCGGCATGGCCTGCTTGCGGAATCACCTGCAGCCCGACGTGCGCGGCCGCGGCAATCCGCTCGCACGCGGCGGGCGGCGTGATCGCGTCGTTCGCGCCGACGGCCACGGCCGTGCGGCCGCGAAAGCCGGCAAGATCCGTTGCGAGATCGGCGTTCGCGAGCAGATGCGTGGCCTGCGCATAACCGGCCGGCACGATGCGCGCCATGTTCCAGCGCACCCACGCACGCGCATCCTCGTTCGCGAAGCCGGACAGCATGTTGCCGCTGCGCTGCTCGGCGAGCCCGGCCGGACCGAGTTCGGCGAGCATCGCGAGCCGCGCATCGCGGCGCGATTCGCGCGTTTCGGCCGGTGCGCTGCCGTAGCCGCCCGCAGGCGACACCAGCAGCAGGCCGGCGATCCGCGCGGGCATCACGCGGGCAAGACCGCCCGCGATGATCGCGCCGAGCGAATGACCGACCAGCACGCAGCGTTCGATGCCGAGTGCCTCGAGCCACGCGTTCAGCGATGCCGCGTAATCGGCGGCGGCCGGCGACGCACCGCGCACCGGCGTCGACACGCCGTAACCGGGCGCATCCCACGCGAGCACGCGCCGCGATGCGCCGAGCGTGTCGAGCTGGCGGACCCACGATGCGGCGCCCGAGCCGATGCCGTGCAGCAGCACGACGGGCAGCGCACGGCCTGCATGCTGCGCGCCGGCCTCGCGATAACCGATCGTGCCCGCCGCGCCGGCCACGCAACGCTGTTCGGGAAACTGCCCGAGCAGCGCGGCGAACGCCGCGGTGCGGTCGCGTTCACGTTTGTCGATGACACTCATTGCTTCACCTGCCCCGTCTCAACGCTTGATCTTCGCGAGCGGCGAATCGGGCGGATACGTCGGCGTGACCGGCTTCGGCGAACCGAGCATCACGCACATCAGCGCATCTTCCTCGCCGATGTTGATTTCCGTGCGATACACACCCGGCGGCACCGAGATCAGGTCGCGCTCGCCGAGGATCGCTTCCCACGTCTCGCCGTCACGCTCGCAGATCACCTTCATCTTGCCGCGCAGCACGAAGAAGATTTCCTCGACATCCATGTGGATGTGGCTCGGGCCGATGTTGCCGGCCGGGATGACCATCGTCGAGAACGTGAAGCCGCCGGCCGGCACCGTGTTGACGTCCTTCGCGACGCCCGTGCCGCCCGTGCCGACGTAGCGCATCTGCGCACGGCGGTACTTCGGGTCGTAGTCGGCCTGGAACTTCAGTGCGTCCCAGTCGTAGCGGCGCGTCGCATAACGCGCCACACGCCCTTCCATCCAGTCGTTGAAGCTTGCGCCTTCCGGCTGGTCCCACGACTTGCGTTCGAGATCGGTGTCCGCCATCGTCCTCTCCTTCATCAGAGTGAAAACTTCAATTCAATCAATTCATCACGAAGCCGCCGTTCACCGGCAGCAGTTGACCCGTCACGAAGCGCGCGCCGTCCGACAGCAGGAACAGCACGGGGCCCGTCACGTCGTCGGGTACCTGCGCACGCGTCAGCGCGCGGCCCTGCATGTAGAACGCGTGGCGCTCGGCCGGCACGTAGGCGGTCGCCTCGACTTCGGTCAGCCCCGGCGCGATCGCGTTGACCGTCACGCCGTGCGCGCCGAACTCGCGTGCCTGCGCATGCGTCATCGCGATCACCGCGCCCTTGCTCGCGACGTACGCGAGCAGCTTCGGCGCGCCCCACAGCGCTGTGTCCGATGCAAGGTTCACGATCGCGCCGCGGCCCGACTGCGCGAGGTACGGCAGCGCTGCATTGCTGACGAGCCACACGCCGCGCACGTTCACGTTCATCACGGTGTCCCACGTCGACACGTCGAGCTCGGTCGACAGCTTGCCGCCCGAGTTCGTGATCGCCGCGTTGTTGATCAGTGCGTCGATGCCGCCGAGCGCTGCCGCGCCCTGCGCGACGAACGCGGTGACGCTCGCCGGATCGGCGAGGTCGAGCGCGAAGAAATGCGCGACATGGCCGGCTTCGGAGAGTTGCGCGGCAAGCGCACGGCCTTCGTCGGCCAGCACGTCGCCGAACGCGACCTGCGCGCCCGCTTCGACGAGCGCCTTCACGAACGCCGCGCCGAGCCCGCGCGCGCCGCCCGTGACGAGCACGCGGCGCCCCGGGAGCGACACGACCGGAGCGCGCTCAGCCATTTGCCGGCTCCGATGCGGCCTGCGCCTGCGCCGCGCGATGCGCGTCGAGCGCGGAGAGATGCTCCTGCGCACGCGTGCGCAGCATCCGGCGCACGCGCGTCATGCCGACGTCGTGCTGGTACAGGTATTCGTGATCGCGTGCATTCGGCGCGAGGCTTTCGAGGACGTAGCGGTCCTGCTCGAGCACGTCCCAGTGCAGGCCCTCGAGGCGGTTGCGGTACATGAAGCGCCACACGTCGCGCTGCCAGCCGCTGACCTTGCGGGTGCGCCAGAAATAGACCTGGCAGTTGTCGCCGTCGACCGGCGTCGCGAAGCCGATGATCCCGAAGTTGCCGCCGGGGCCGAACTTCTGCTTGTACGGAATCGCGAGGCGCATCCACAGGCAGCCCGTTTCGCCGAGCTCGACCCAGTCGAAGTTCACGTCGCGCTGGCCGACCTTCTCGAACATCAGGCCCGTTTCCGTCTTGCGCACGCGCATGTCGGCCTGCTTGTCGCCTTCGGCCATCGAGTGCGACGTGGCATGCAGGTACGCACCGTGCATCGGGTCCATCACGTTGTCGATCGCGTACTGGTAATTGCACTTCCAGTTCGACACGCACAGGAAGTGGCCGTACTCGTCGGCGACCAGTTCCTCGGGCAGGTTCAGCGGCGCCGGCTCGCCGTGCGCTTCGTCGCCGAACCACAGGAAGATCGCGCCGGCCTTCTCTTCGACCGGATACGACTTCACGCACTTCGTGCCTTCGAGCGGACAGTTCGATACGGCCGGCACGCGGTTGACCGTGCCGCCGCCGTCGACTTCGATGCCGTGATACCAGCAGGCGATGTTGCCGCCGAGGTTCCAGCCGAGCGACAGGCGCGCGCCGCGGTGCGGGCAGCGATCTTCGAGCGCGTGAACCTTGCCGTCGTGATCGCGCCACAGCACGATCTGCTCGGACAGGCGCGTGAGGCCGACCGGTGCATTCGACACCTGCCAGCTCGGCGCGACGGGATACCAGTAGTTCTTGATGCCGCGGTCGAGATAGGCACGGACCGGGTCGTGTTGTGCTGCGTGTTGTTCGGGGGACGTCATCAGTGTGCTCCGGATGCGGTTGTCGTCGGGTCGGCGGTCGGCGCTCAGGCGGTCATTCCGCGAGCGAGGCCATTTCGGCGCGGAAGCGCTCAGGTGTCCACACCGTGCCGTCCGGCGCGCGGAAGCCGATGCGGTTCAGGCCCGCGACGACATCGTCCAGCTCGATCGCGCCGGCTTCGAACACGCGTTCGAGCGCATCGCCGAGGTCGTTTTCGTACTGGGTCGGTGCAGCCTTGCGGTTCTGCCAGACCTGGTTCTCGACCTGGCCGGGGATCTCGATCTGCCCCTTGCCCGCGACGTTGTTCGGCTGCGGCGCCACCCACGGCTTCAGGAAGGGATTGAAGTTGACGGTCGCTTCTTTCATGTCATTCCACCTTGATCTGGATTTCCTCGCCGGCGAGGCGCACCGCGTACTGCTTCAGTGCGCGACCACCCGGACCCTTCAGGCATTCGCCCGTCTTGATGTCGAACACGGCCTCGTGCAGCGGGCATTCGACCGTGCCTTCATCGACGAACCCCTGCGTCAGCAGCGCGTACGCATGCGGGCATACGTTCTCGAGCGCATACACGTCGTCGCCGACGCGGTAGATCCCGATTTCAACGCCGTCGGTCCGCTTGAACTCGATCGGCGTGTCTTCCGACAGCGCGCCGGCGTGCCCGGCGCAAACCCATTGTTCAGACATCTCACACCCTTCCTTCTGATCGACTCTCGGTTTGTTCCGATTTGTTCCATACCCGGAACAGCAGTTTATGGATGGTGATTATAGGAGTGACTTTCCACGAGTAAAACAAAAAGCTGCACGCCCTAGGGAAAACACTGACCGTCGGGTCGGAGATCACGCGCACCCACCTCATTAAATGAAATTTTTTGTTATACAACGGGGAGTTACCGGGTTTACACGGGCTTCGCGCACCGGCGCCGGGCATCGGCCCGAAACCCATCCGCCCCGAAAAAATTATTTTTGATCCGCTGCCTCACGCCTCTATACTCCATTCCATCAGAGGCACATCGTTCCTTATATGGAACATACGAATGCCCACCCCATGGCGAAAACGCGCGACGGCCGGCCGTTCCTGCGCATGCCGCCACGGCACGTTTTCATCAGGTTGGAGATTCAGGAGATCAAATGGTCAAGCACGCGGTAGCAGCAGCAGTGATCGGAATGGGCGCCGTGTCGGGCGCGTGGGCGCAGAGCAGCGTGATGCTGTACGGCAGCATGGATGCGGGTATCGCGTACGTGAACAACGTCGGCGGCCATGCGAAGTGGGCGATGATCCAGGGCAATACGCAGCCGGATCGGTGGGGCCTGAAGGGCAAGGAAGACCTCGGCAATGGCCTGTCGGCGATCTTCCAGCTCGAAAACGGCTTCTATACGAACAATGGCCAGTTCGCGACCGCGAACACGATCTGGAACCGCGCGGCCTTCGTCGGCCTCAGCTCGGAACGCTACGGCACGCTGACGCTCGGCCGCCAGACGCCGCTGTCGTTCGACTATCTCGATCCGCTCAGCACGGCCTACCTCGCGATGAGCTGGTACGCGTTCCACCCCGGCAACATCGACGGGCTCGCCGCGACCGGCAACGTGCCGTACAACAACGCGGTCAAGTACCGTTCGCCGACCTTCGCGGGCTTCTCGGCCGCGGCGACGATGGCGCTCGGCAACACGACGAACTTCTCGACCGGCAAATCGGTCGGCGTCGCGCTGAACTATGCGAACGGGCCGTTCAAGGCGTCGGCCGTGTACTCGAACGAGCATGACCGCTCGATCCTGATCAGCACGACCGGCATCACGTCGTTCCAGGGGCAGAACACCGCGAACGGCTATACCGCGAGCAAGGTCGAGAACATCGGGGCGGGTGCGTCGTACCAGTTCGGCGACTTCCTCGTGCACGGCCTGTACACGCGCACGAAGATGCAGTCGAACGGCTTTTCGGACACGTTCCAGAGCTACGACGCGGGTGTGAACTACCGCAGCAGCGCGTTCAACACGATCGCGGGCGGCGCGGCGACCACGACACTGGCCGGCCGCCGCTGGACGCAGGTCGAGCTCGGCGACATCTATTCGCTGTCGAAGCGCACGCAGCTGTATGCGAACGTGCTGGTTGAGCACGGTTCGGGCGGTGCGCAGGCCGCGTTCTTCACGGCAGGCGTGTCGAGTACGGCGAACCAGGTGATCGTGCTCACCGGCATCCACCACTCGTTCTGAACGAAATCAGGCGTTCGCCGCCTGAAACGACAAAAGCGGCCCGCGGGCCGCTTTTTTTTTTCGCACACTGGATTTGCACGGCCACCGGCCGCGCATCGGGCCACTCAGAACATCGCGACCTTGTGGCGCGCGTGCGCGAAGGTCGGATCGCTTTCGAGCGGACGATAGTTCAGCCGCTGTGACAGGTCGACCGCCGCGCCGCACACGGCTTCGACGAGCCGTTCCTTCTCGCGGGCCTCGCCGATTTCCGAGCGCGGCACCGTCGCGGTGATCGCCGCGACGATCGAGCCCGAATGATCGCGTACGGGCGCAGTGACTGCCGAAATGCCGCTCTCGAATGCCGCCTCGCTCATCGCGTAGCCGAGCCGCGCGTAATGGCGCACGCGTTCGTACAGTTCGTCGACGGTGCCCGGCGTGCGCTCGGTGAACTGTTCGAGCCGCTTTTCCGGATAGAGCTGGCGCAGCGCGTCGCGCGTCAGGTCGCCCATCAGCACGTGCCCGTGCACGGTCGCATGCGCGGGCAGGCGCGTGCCGACGTGCACCTTCACCGAACCGAACATCGACGTATTGCTCTGCGCCTTCGCGACGAACACGACGTCGCGCTGGTCGCGGATCAGCAGATGCGTCGACAGGCCGGTCGCATCGCGCAGCCGTTCGAGCACGGGCCCGCCGAGATCGGTCAGTTCGAGCGAATTCAGGTATTCGAAGCCGAGCCGCAGCACGCCGACGCCGAGCCGGAAATAGCGGTCGCCGTTCACGCGCTCGAGGAAACCGAGCGCTTCGAGGGTCTGCAGCAGGCGGAACGTGGTCGTGCGCGGAATGCCGATGCGCTTCGACAGCTCGGGCGCGCCGAGCACCGGCTCGCGTGCGGAAAATTCGGCGAGAATCCGCAGCCCGCGTTCGAGCCCCGGCACCAGATAGGACGACGCGCCGCCGGGCGACTCGTCGTCGCCGGGCGCCGCGGATTCAGGTGCGCCGCTCATCGTTGTCTTGACCATGTGGACATGGACGGAAGGAAATCAGTCACGAAACAGGTCACGGATCGTCGTGGATATTCAGTCATGCTACCTCAGCGCGCACGCGGGTCACACCCGCGCGCATCGCCGCACTGCAGCATGCGGATCGTGACGCCGTGGAGAGTCAATCACGGTCGAGAGGATAGCAGCGATGGGGCGCGCCACGCCATGCCGGAATCGCCGGCATCGTGGAAAGGCGGCCGCTCCGGCCGCAACGTGGCCTCGAGAGCGGCAAGCGGCTGAAAGGTCGCGCCTCGCGATATCGGGCGCCGGGCGGCCTACAGGCGCGACAGGAGAACCCGCGTGTTCGCGCGGTCGTACAGAAAGCCGCCGCCTTCGTCCGGTTCGAGCACGCGCGCGAGATCGACCGGTCGCAGCCATCCGCTGCCGAGACGGCCGCCGTTCACGGCCCGGATCCGGCTGCCGCCGACAGAGATCGCCGCATGGAAGACATGGCCGTCCCGCGAGAAACCGATCGCGGTTCCCGCCGGAATGCTGCTGCGCCCGTCCCACTCGCCGCCGTTCTCGAAGTTGAAGCGCGTCTTCCAGAGCTGACCGGTTGTATCGAGCAGCGTGCCGGGGGTGATCATGCCGTCGCCCCGGAGCAGGTACCGGACGTACGCGGCCGCTTCGTAGCAGATGCCGCCGGAGACATAGTCGTCGATGTCGGCCATGCCGTACATCAGCGCCTGCGCGTGTTTCTGCTTTTCGGCGATACCGGATTGGGCGACGTGGCCGCCTAACTGCGTCAGTTGCATGGGTAGCTCCTTGCGAGGAAGCGGAGCCTCATTGCCCCGCCGATGCAATCGCCGCTCAATCTTATTACGATATCGGCCGGTACCGGTCCGGCCCCGTGCGTCAAGGCATGCGCGCCGCCGACGCCGGCGCGGCGGCGGCCGCATCGGGATTCGGCGCGAGCCGCAGGCGCACGCGCAACGGCTGCAGCATGTCGGGCGGCGGCGGCTCCGCCAGCGGGCCGGCCGTGAGCAGTTGCCGCAGCGTCGCATCCGCGTCGGGATCGCCGAGCGATGCGAATTCGACGCGCGTGACGGCGCCGTTCGCGCCGATCCACGCGCGCACGACGATCGCGGGCGGCGGCGCGGCGGCGCTCGCGTTCAGTACGCGCGCTTCGAGATAGCGGTGCAGACGATCGGCCGCGTCGCCGTCGGCTTCGAGCCAGGTCTGGAACTGCTGCCCGGCGAGCTGTCCGTAGCGGATCCACGTTGGCGGCACGTCGGCCGTCTGTGCAACGGCCGCCGGCACGGCGCCTACGGCCAGCACCCACGCGACGAAGATCGCCCGCCACCCTCCGGATCCGCCCCACTGCTGCATTCGCTTCATCCCGCCTCCCGTTTCGACGATGCGCGGCCGTGCCGCATTGCGTCGCGCGCTCGCCCTGCGCCCTGCGCCCTGCACCCTGCGCCCTTCAACCGATCTCGATCGGCACATACAGCCGCGTACCGCCGCGCTGGACGAGCAGCGCGACGTTGCCGTGCGCGGCGTCGATCTCGGTCATCAGCGCACCGATGTTCGCGACCGGCGTGCCGTTGACCGACAGCACGACATCGCCGGGCTGCAACCCCGCGCGCGCAGCCTGGCCGCTCGCCTGCTCGACGACGAGCGCCTGCCCGACACCGAGCCGCTGGCGCTCCTGCTCCGTCGCCGCGCGCAACGCGAGCCCGAACCGCGCGGGCCCTTGCTCGCCGCTCGCCGCCGCTGTGCCGCTGTCGAATGCGCCGACCGTCGCGCTCATGTGCATCGCCCGTCCGGCGCGCCATACGAGCAGGTCGGCTTGCCGGCCGGCACGCATGCCCGCAACGGTGCCGAGCAGGTCCGACGATTCGGCGACCGGCTTGCCATCGACCGCGAGCACGACGTCGCCCGGCTGCAGGCCCGCGTGCGCGGCCGGGCCATCCGGCTCGACCATGGTGATCAGCGCGCCGTCGGGGCTGGCAAGGCCGAACGAACGCGCCAGCGCCTGGCTCACTTCCTGGACGGCCACGCCGAGCCGGCCGCGCGTGACCTTGCCGGTTCGCAGCAACTGGTCCTTCACGTCGAGCGCGATATCGATCGGGATCGCAAACGCAAGCCCCTGATAGCCGCCCGTCTTCGAGAAGATCATCGAGTTGATCGCGATCACCCGGCCGCCGAGATCGAACAGCGGGCCGCCCGAATTGCCGGGGTTGATCGGCACGTCGGTCTGGATGAACGGAATCGCGCGCTCGCCGGGCAACGAGCGCGATTTCGCGCTGACGATGCCCTGCGTGACCGTGTTCGCGAACCCGTATGGCGAGCCGATCGCCATTACCCAGTCGCCCACTTCGGTGCGCGCCGGGTCGCCGGTCGCGACGACCGGCAGGTTGTGCGCGTCGATGCGGATCACCGCGACGTCGGAGACGGGATCGCTGCCGATCACGCGCCCCTTGAACTGCCGCTTGTCGGTCAGCTTCACGTCGATCGCAACGGCGTCGCCGACCACGTGCCGGTTGGTCAGGATCACGCCGTCCTCGCTGACGATGAAGCCCGAACCGAGGCTCACCTCCTCGCGGTTGCCGATCACGCGCCGCGCAAGAAACGGCGCGAGCGGATGATCGGGCGCGATGCCCGGCGGCAACTGGATGCCCATCTGCGTGACTTCGCGCGTGACGCTGATGTTGACGACGGCCGGGCCGACGCGCCGGACCAGCGCCGCAAAATTCGGCAGCGCGACGGTCGGCGTCGGCGTTGGCGATGCGGCGCCCGGCTGCGCGGGCCGCTCGGCAGCCGTTGCCGTCGAACAACCGCATGCGCACGCACCGGCCAACGCCAGCCCGCCGGCCATCGCTCGCAGCACCGCTGCCAGGTTCGTGTGCCTGCCCGCTTTCATGTCGCTGTTCCTCGTCGGTTCGCACCGGAACGCCGCCGGCTCATCGATACCTGCGCGCCACGCTCGGCCGCCTGCATTACTTCGGCGGCACCGCGACCGGCACATCGGGCCGCTGCGGCGTCGTCGACCGGCCCCAGTTCGAGCCGAAACGGTTTCGCTCGGTCGACAGGTTGAACGTGCCGAGACGGTTCGACGGCTGCTTCGACAGCCGCTCCGAATCCGTTTGCGACGCGCCCGCCTGCGGGTCGGCCTTCGGCTTCAGTTGCTGGCTGAGGCAGTCGTACGACAGCGCACGCTTGCCGTCGACTTCCGCATCGACGCACACCGGCTTCGCGGCCGAACCCGGGCTGGCCGGCGCGGCCGCACTTGCCGCCGCGCGGCCGCCCTGCGCGTGTACGCCGGCTGTCAGCAGCAGGCAGACGATCGTCGCGATGCCGCTTCGTCGCATCTTCATGCGCGCCTCCTTCAGAAATGGCTCCATTGCGCCCTCACGGCTGCCGTCACAGATTCGTGCCCGGTGCCGACGCACGCGCCAGGAAACGCGCGAACGCTGCGCGATCGGCTTCGTCTACGGCAGGCTCCGGTGCATCGACCTGTTGCGCCCACGCGTCGCGCATGCCGTCGACCGGCTGCCACGCCTGCACCTGCGCGCCGGTCGGATACGGCGTGACGAGCGGTTCGCGATAGTCGACGCGAAACAGTGGCGGCGCACTGCCGCCCGCCGTCCACAGATCGCCGACGTCGCGCACGCTCGCGTCGAACCAGAATCGCACCCAGCGCACCGTCGGCGCGCGCGTGTCGGTACTCGGCGCGTCGGTGTCCAACGCGTCCGGCACGCGCAGGAAGCCCGCCAGCACGAGCAGCACGGCCGCCAGATCGTCGTCGCGCAACATCCGGTACGACCAGAGATCCGCGACGTCGACACAGGAGATCACCGCGATGAAACGGGCGATCGTGAGCGCGGGCCACGCGCGCCGCATCAGCATGTAATGGCGCGCCCAGTGCGCCACGAAGCGTTCGCGATGCCGGGCGGCGACCTGCACGTCGCGCGAGCCGCGAATCGTCAGCTCCTCCGGCTGATACTGGCGCGTCGTGAGCACACACTGCGCGGAGCACCGCGCGCTGCGGTGCCGCGCATAGCCGCCCGCGCCGGGCAACGGCTCCAGCGCGCCGAAGCACAGCGGGCAATGCGTGGGCCACTCGCCGGGCCGGCCCGGCCACGGGTTCGCTTTCGGCATGCGCGGGCGGTCGGCGGCCGCAGCGGGGCGGCGTCGCCCCGGCGTGCGTGCATCGGGCGCGTCGACGCGCGACGTCGAACGGACGGTTGGCATGAGCGCGCCTACCGGGCAGACGCGAGCGCTTTCTTCAGCGCGTCTTCGTTGATCGGTGCGTTCGCGGCGAGCTTCGCGAGATACGCCTGCGCATTCTGCTGGGTGCGTTGTGCGCGCAGCATCGCACGCAGTTGCTCCTTCACGTCGGCCAGCGGACGCGGCGCGGCCGCGCGGACATCGATCAGCTTCACGACGTGAAAGCCTGCCGGCGTCTGGATCGGCGCGGAGACCTGGCCCGGCTTCAGCGCGTCGGCGGCCTGCCGCACGGCCGGCACCATCAATTGATCGGGCACGAAACCGAGATCGCCGCCGTTCGCGGCACTCGCCTTGTCTTGCGAGTTCGCTTTTGCAAGCGCCGCGAAATCGCCACTGCGCGCGCGGCTCGCGAGATCGGCCGCCTGCTTGCGCGCCTTGTCGAGCGTCGCGGCATCCGCGTTCGGCGGCACCGCGATATAGATCTGCGCGACATGCAGCGCGCGCGGCGCGGTGAACGCGGCGCGGTTCTTGTCATAGGCGGACTGCAGCTCCGTGTCCGACGGATAGTCGGCCGGCGGCGCATTCACCGACGCCAGATAGCTGCGCACGACGATATCGCGCCGCGCCTGTTCGACGGCTGCCTGCACCTGCGCCTGCTTGTCCCAGCCCTTCGATTTCGCCTCGGCCAGCACGGCCTTCTGCGCGAGCGTCGAACGCACGACCTGGTCGAGCGCCGCGGGATCGGCCGCGAGGCGTTCGCGCCCTTCCGGACTCACCGCCTTCAGCAGCCCCGCGATATCGTCCTGCGTGACCGACGCCTGCGCGGCATTCGCGATCACGTCGTCCTGCGCGTGCGCCGCGAACGGCGTGCCCAGTGCGAGACTGCCTGCCACGATCGCCAGCATCTTCATCTTCGTCATCATCGTTCGACTGCCCTCTCGATTGCTCTTGAAATGCGGACGCTGCATCAGCGCGCGTCCGTCAGCGTCATGCGCAGGACGAGCGGCTGCGCCATCCCGCGTGGCGGCGCCGCGCCGACCGCCCGGCCGACGAGTGCCGCGTGCAGCGCCGCGTCGAGCGCCGGGTTTTCGGCCGCACCGCTGTCGACACGCGTCACGTGCCCGTACCGGTCGAGCCACGCGCGCACCGGCAACACGAACCCTTCGTCGCCGGCATCGGCCCGTTCGCCGGCCCAGTGCTCGATGCCGGCGCGCAGGCGGCACACCGCCGCGTCGTCGCCGTCGAGCGTCGCCTGCAGCCACTGCGCGATGCGCTGCGCGTACGCGCCCCACGCGGCCGGTGCATCGCCCGCAGCGATCGCGTCCGCCTCATGCCGCGCGCGGCCCGGCAGCAGCGCTCGCAGCGCGGCGCCGATCCTCACTTCGCGGTGGCCTCGACCGCTACCGCAGCCGCGTCGACCGGCGATGCGCTGGCCTGATCGCCGGCCGCCGCGCGTGCCGCCGCTTCCTGCTCGGCCATCGCGGGACGGTTGCGCAGGTGCAGCAGGAATTCCTGGATCAGGCGATCCCACAGCTCGATCGTCGAGCGCAGGTAGCGCTCGGACACGCCGCCTGCGACGACCACATCCATCTCCAGCGCCAGAAACTGTCCGTGGCTCGCGAGACGCGCGAAGCGCTTGGTGCGGTTCCAGTCCGCGACGAGTTCGGCCGGCAAGTCACCCTGCACCTGCAGCACGCACGACAGCGTGTAGTCGATGAACAGCAACGTGGCGGGCGACGCGTCGGCGCCCTGCGGCGCGAGTGCGGCGGCCGGGTTGCCGAAGCGCACCGCGAAGCCGATGCCCTGGCTCGCGCTCATCAGTTGCACCGCGCCGTTCTGTTCCGCCGCCGTCACGCGGTAGCCCGCGCGGCGCAGCACGTCGGCGAGGTGGTCGGCGCTGATCGCTTCGATCGGTGCATCGTGTGCCGCGCGTTCGTCGCCGGCGTTCGGTTGCTTGTCTTGCATGTCTGTCTTCCTCGTATTCAACGAATCGATCGGTTCCATCCCGGCTGCGGGCCGCGCTTACTGCGCATTCGCGGCAGCAGCCGACGCCGGTACCGGCGCTGGTGTTGCTGCAACCGGCCGCGCAGCCGGGTCATACTTGCCCGCATACAGCGCATCGCCGTAGCGTTGCGCGATGTCGTCGTACTTCACGCGCGCCGACTGCGCGAACGGCTGACGCGACGAGAACAGCGCGCCGATCCCGACGTGCTCGTACGCGTCGAGAATCTCGTGCCCCACGCGATACAGCTCGGCATTGTGTGCCTGGCAGGTTTTCAGTTGCGTGTCACGCGCGGCGGCGTCTTTCTGCAATTGCGTGTGCTGAGCATCGCGGGCACGTGACACGGCGAGCAAGTCTTCATAGGACGACTTGTATTTCGCCAGCGACTTCGCGTCCTGCTCGCGGCCTGCCCGCTCCTGGGCGAGCGCACGCTTTGCAGCCGCTTCGGCGCCCGAGTCGCCGTGCGCGGCGGCCAGTTGCCCCTGCATCGCCTTCAGTTGCGCGAGCGCGTCGTCGCGCTGCTTCTCGGCCGCCGCCTTGTCGCTCTGCAACTGCGCCTGGTTGTCCTGCAGCTGGCGCAGCTCCTGCACGGTCGAGCGCAACTGGCTGCGCAGCTTGTCCTCGATGCTCTGCGCGTGCGCGCCGCCGGCCGCGAGCAGCAGCGTGCCGGCCACGCCGGCCGCGAACATCGTGCGAGTGATCGTGTTCATCCGCGGCTCCGGTCAGAAGCGAGCATTGAGCTCGATCTGCAGCACGTCGATCGATACCGGCGGCCCGTACACTTCCTTCGAGCTCAGGTAACGGGCCGATACCCACGTATCACGTGCGACCGCATACGCGGCGCCGAGCACATAGCCGCGCGCGTTGGTGCCGCCGAGGTGGAAGTCGGGATCGTTGAACGCGTCGAGCACGGCGTCCGGCTGCAGGTACTTGTAGGCGATCGAGAAGTTCCACTGGCCCTTCTCGCGCGGCTCCGGCTCGCCGAACGTGGCCTTCGCGAGGAAGCCGTTCGGGCCGCTGCGATAGTCGGCGCGCGTCGCGTTCACCGACGTCGAATCGTAGTTGTTGACCGGCAGCGACGATGCCGCGAATGCCTTGTTGTCGTTGTACGCGAGGTTGCGCACGTATTCGCCGTCGAGACGCAGCTTGAAGCGATCGGCCACCACCGTATCCCACTGCGCCTTCAGGTCGAGCAGCCGGTAGTTGTAGGCCAGGCCGAACAGCTGCGGCTGCGGCGTCATCCCCGGCGCGAGGTTCGGGTTCTGCACGATGTTGCGCAGCGCGATCAGCGTGTTGCCGCCCTGCATGAATGCCGGCGCCTCGTTGTCGGTGCTGCAGCTCGTCGCGCCGAGAGACAGGTCACACGGCGCAGACAGCGTGCCGCGCATGTTCTGGAAATCGTAGTACGCGACCGCGCCGCGCAGCCGGTTCTTCGCATCGATCTTCCAGTCGGCGCCGAACTGTGCACCGAACATCCACTTCGTGTCGCTGCCGGCCTTCTCGGTGCTGTTCGACGGGAAGTTCTCGCTCGTGTACTGGATCGGGAACACGCCGAGCGTGCCGAACAGCGTGACGTCCGGATTCCACGGCAGCGCATGGCGCAGGTTCGCGGCGATCCCGTCCATCATCAGGTCGTCGGAGAACACCAGGTCCGACTTGAAGAACGGGTTGTCGAAACGGCCGGCCGTCAGGTTCAACCACGACGTCGGCTTGTACGCGAAGAACGCCTTGTTCAGCCAGATGTTCTTCTTCGCGAAACCGCCGCCCGCGGTGGCCGTGGTCGACACCGGCCCGTTGTCGTTGCCGCTCGCGAGCTGGATGCCGGCGATCATCTCGTCGGACAGCGTCGCCGTCACGCCAAGCCGCGCGCGGTAGCGCAGCAGGTTGTTGCGGTTCTCGCGCGTGTTCTGCGTGGGAAGCTGCGTATGGTTGGTATTCTGGTTGACGTCGAACCCGCCGCCCTGGTTGATCGCCGCGAAGTTCGTCACGCCGTTCGTGTTGCCGCCGCCGTAAAAGTGATACTCGTCACGCACGCGCAGGTCGCCGTCGAGCTTGATGCGCGACACCCAGTCGGGGAACGTGTTCGGCTGCGCCCAGTTCTCGGCCTTCGCCTGCGCGATCACTTCCTGCTTCACCTGGTCGCGGATCTGGTCGCGCACGAGCTGCGGCACGTACGGCACCGCGACGTCGCCCGGCTGCGTCGGCGGATTGACCACGCCGCCCGCCACGACCGGTGCGCCGGATGCACGGGCCGACCGCGCCTGCACGGCCTCGGTGCGCGCCTCGCTGATCAGCTCGTTCGCGTTCTGCTGCGTGAGCACGCCGCGCTTCACGAGCAGGTTGATCAGGTTGATCACCACGCTCTCGGTCGGCGCCGCTTTCCCCGACGCGGCCTGCGCCTCGAGCGACTGCCCGTGCGCGGCGGACGCGCAGGTCAGCCCGAGCGTCAGCACCGCCGCGCCGACACGCGACAGGCGC
This sequence comes from Burkholderia lata, assembly GCF_000012945.1. Classification (NCBI taxonomy): domain Bacteria; kingdom Pseudomonadati; phylum Pseudomonadota; class Betaproteobacteria; order Burkholderiales; family Burkholderiaceae; genus Burkholderia; species Burkholderia lata. Next base: position 1,231,637 of record NC_007511.1, on the reverse strand, counting down.
GCGGGCAGCGCGCCGTTGCGGGGCACCTCACCCCGTCCGTTCATCTTGCCAGTCATCGCAGTACTCCGAACAATTTTCGTTTCTTTTCCGGCAGCATCCGTGCGACGGCGCCACCCCATGATTCTTTCGTCGTAACGCGCACGCATCGTCATGCCGGCTTGCGCCCCTGAAGCTTGACGAGCACCGGATACGATGTCGCCGGCGGCGGCACCTCGTCGACCCGACCGAGCGCTTCGACCGCCGCGACGACGGCCGCATCGATCTTCGCGTCGCCGGTGGACTGCGCGATCGTCACCTTCGTGATCCGTCCCGACGCATCCATCCACAGGTTCAGGTTGCCCGCGAACCGCGCGCCGCCGGCCTCCTGCACGCCCTTGTCCTGCTCGATCGCGCGCTGCAGCACGTACACCATGTATTGCGCATAGCTCGCGTTGCCGAACTTGCCGCCCCCGCCGCTGCCCAACATGCCGGAACCGTCGCCCGCGCCGATGCCGAAGTTGTCGGTGCCCGCCTGCGCATCGGCGTTCATCGTCATCTGCTGCGGCTGGTTGTCTGCCGGCTTCGGTGCCTCGGACGGCTTCGGCGCGATCGTCGGCCGGTCGATCGGCGTCTTGACCTCTTCCTTCACCTTCTCGGGCGGCGGCTTCTGTTTCGGCGGCGGCGGGGGCGGCGGCAACGGAATCACCGTCGTCACCTGCGGCGCGCTCACGCGCTTCACGCCCGCGGTGTCGCTCGCGAAACGCCAGATCAGCGCGGCCACGCCCGCGAGCACCAGCGCGATCACGACGGGCTTCACGTAGCGGCCGGGGCCCTTGTCCGGCGGGCCGCCGTTGTAGGTCATTTCCATCGCGTCAACCGCCCTGCTTCGCCTTGCCGGTCACCAGACCGACCTGCGACAGGTCGAGGCGGCGCAGCAGGTCGAGCACGTCCATCACCTTCTGGTACTGCACGCCCGCGTCGCCCTTCAACACGATCGGAAACTCCGGACTGGTCGCCTTCTCGGTGCGCAACCGGCTCTCGAGCTCGTCCATCGTCACCGGGTACGCGTCGAGGAACACCTGCCCCGAATCGGCCACCGTGATCGCCTTCGTCTTCGGTTTCGCGAGACTCGCGGACGAGCTCGCCTTCGGCAGATCGACCTTGATGCCCTGCACCGACGCGGTCGTCATGATGATGAAGATGATCAGCAGCACGTACGCGAGGTCGAGCATCGGCGTGATGTTGATGTCGTCGTACGGCTTGTCGTCGTCCTGAACCTGCATGGTGGTCTCCTGCGTGCGTCAGTCGGCCAGTACCGCGTGATCGGGCGCGCGGTGGGCTTCGGCGAGGCGCGTGACGAATTCGTCGACGAACACCTGCATGTTCGCGGTCACGTTCTTGTTGCGGATCAGCAGGTAGTTGTAGCCAAACAGCGCGGGGATCGCGACGAACAGGCCCGTGACGGTCGCGAGCAGCGCGGCCGCGATACCCGGCGCGATCGCGTTCACGTTCACGTCGCCGGCCGCCGCGATCGCCGCGAACGTGATCATCACGCCGACCACCGTGCCCAGCAGCCCGAGGAACGGGCCGCCCGAGATCGCGATCGTCAGCAGCACCATCGACTTCGACAGCTTCTGGTTCTCGCGCACCAGCGTCGCGTCCATCGACGCGCGGATCGCCTCGATCGATTCCGACGTGATCACCGTGCGGCCGTTGTTGTCCACGCGGCTGTAGATTTCATGCACGCCGGCCTTGTACAGCCGGTACAGCGACGACTGGTACAAACGGCGGCCGTCGGCGCTCGCCTCGTCGACATGCGCGAGACCGACCAGGTGACGCCCGGCCACTTCGCGGAAACGCTGCACGAAATACTGGTTTGCCTTGTCGACGGTGCCGACGTAGCGCGCCTTCGTCCACATCACGATCCACGACACGAGCGCCATGCCGAGCAGGATCGTGATCACGACCCACGCGTCGACGGTCACCGACTGCACGATCACGCCGAAGTAGCCGAAGCCGAAGCCCGACTGCTTCTCGTCGGCGCCGTAGGCGACGAGCTTCGATTCCGAACCCTGCGCGAGCGCGTCGACCGCGATCACGGCCGGCGAGCGCGCGATCTTCGACAGGCGCAGTTCGTCGAGCGCGCCCGAATACGCGGCGAACCCGGCCGGTGCACCCGTTGCGTCCGCACCGATCGTCGCTGCGGCATTCAGCGCGGGCAGCGTCGCCGCGACCTGAGCGGCCTGCTTGCCGTTCACGTACACGGTGAGATTCTTGCCGTCGGCCGTGACCGCGAGATACGTCCACTGGTTCGCGGCGACCGGCGATGCGGCCGGCGTGCGCACCGGCGCCGTGCCACCCGCGACTTCCGCGAACGGCACGCCGTTGTCGAGGCCGATCAGCAGCGCGTTCGCGCCATCGCGACGGCTGTACAGCAGCGTGTTCGGCGCGAGCGCCGCCGGCTTCACCCACGCGCTGAACGTGAAGCTGCCGCCGGCCGGCACATTCAGCGACGCACTCGCCGGCAGCGTCAGCGACCCGCTGCCGTCGAATCGCGCGCCCTTGCCGACGATGCCGTCCTCGACCGTCTTGAACGAGGCGTTCTGCGCATGGTTGCCATACGCGGTCAGGTCCTTCGGCGGCGCACCGGCCGCGCCGTTGAAGTGATAGACGAGCGTGTAGTCGGCATCGAACGTCTCGGCCGGCTTGCTGCCGTCCGGCGCCTTCTTGTTGCCGTAGTACATCCAGATCGACTCCGCGGCGCCGGCCGGCATCTTCGGAATGTCGACCCAGATCAGCGCGACGCCGAGCACCGGATCGTATTGCTCGACGTGGTAGTTCAGCGGCGTCTTGTCGTCGGCGGCGACGAAGCGGATGTCCGCGCCGTTGTCGGCCAGCCCGTCGAACTGGAAGTTACCCGAATGCAGGCGGATCAGCAGCGGCACACGGCCGGCCGATTCCGCGAGGTTCGCGCCTTTCGCGCTCGCGTCGATCGTGATCGCCTTCCGGTACGACCAGTCGTTCTGCCACCATGCGTTCGCGATGCCGGGCAGCACGCCGAGCATCACCGCCAACAGGAAAAACAAGACTCGCTTCACGATCCACTCCCCGAATGTGCGGGCACCGCGCTCGTCGCATCGCCCAGGCACGATCAAAAAAAATCCGTCAGAACCCCAGCCTTACGTAGAAATCGAACCGCGGGCTGTACTGCCGCGTGTAGACGCCCGCCTTCAACGGCCATCCGGCCTCGAAATCCGCGCTTGCGTACTTCATGATCTGCACCCGCGTGCCGACACCGACACTCATCAGGTTGAAGCGCGACGTCTGCTCCGGCAGCGGACTCAAGAGCCACAGGTGCGCCGCATCGAAGAACGCGTGGAAACGCCATTCGTTCACGCGGCTGCCGATCGTGCCGCCGAGCCACTTCGCGAGCGACGGGCTGCGCAGCTCGACCGATGCGATCACGCCGCTGTCGGCGGTGTCCTCGGCCTGCATGTAGCCGCGTACGCTGTTCATCCCGCCCGCGGCGAACTGCTCGCTCGACACGAGCGGCGAGTTCGAGATCTGCGCGTTCACGTGCGCATTGGCCTGCATGTCGTTCGCGAAGCGCTGCGTGTGGTTGACGTCGAACTTGCCGTACACGAAATCGGGCGTCGCGCTGTAGCGCTTGTTGTCCCAGGCGCCCCAGTCGCTGCCGAGGCCGCGGATGTTTGTCGTCACCGATGCGGAGAACGACGTCTGCGAGTTCTTCAGGCTCAGCTGGCCGTTGTACGACAGCGTCACCGGCACATACGTGAGCGGCGCGGTCGAGCCCGTCTGGCCCGGTATCGACACGTTTTCGTCGAAGTGCTTGCGGTCGATCTCGACGCTGACCGAGTGCGCGTAAGTCTCCGTTGCCGGCAGCGAATAGATCGCGGTGAAGCCGTATGTGGTGCCCTTGCCGAGCACATTGGTATTCGCGACCGACGCGACGTTGCTGTCCGAATGCACGACCGTCGCGAGGAAGCTCCAGTGCGAATCCTTGATCGGCGCGAGATACGAGAATGCGTAGACACGTGCATCGTTCGGATGCTGCGGCGCGAGCACGTAGGTGCCGGAAATCACGTGGCCGAGCTGCCAGAGATTCGAGTAGCTGACGTTCGCGGTCGTGCGCAGCGTCGACGTGCCGGGGCTGTTGTCGTTGTTCAGTTCGAGCGAGCCGTGCAGCGGGCTGTGATCGTCGACCTTCAGGTCGACATCGACCGTCTGCGGCAGCGCGCCCGGCTTGAGGATCGGAATCACCTGCCGGTCCGCCGAGCGGTTCAGGTCGGTGAGCTGCTGCTGCGCCTGGTTGAAATCGGGTACCTGGCCCTCGGCCAGTGCGGGCACCGCATCGCGGATGTTCTGCGGCGAGTTGTATTTCGCGCCGTCGACGCGCAAGCGCCCAACCTTCGCTTCCGTCACCTGCAGCAGGATCACGCCGTTCTTCACCTGCTGCTGCGGCAGCTCGACGACGACCGACTGGTAGCCGCGATCCTGGTACGCCTTCTGCAATGCGTCACGTGCCGCATTCACGTCGGCGAGCGTGCGGCCCGGCCCTTCGAACGGATACACGGCCTTCTCGATCTCGAGCGTCGGCAACGTCGTGTTGCCGCGCACCACGAAGGCATTCACGTCGAACGACTGCGGCGCGGCCGGGGCCGCCTTCGCGGCGGGCGCAGCTTCCTGCGCATGAATCCCCGGCGCGAAACCCAGCCCACCTGCCAGCACGACACCCGCCAGGCATCGGCAGTTCAGCCGCCATCGTTCGCGTGACTTGCGGTCTACTCTCGGCGGCATGCGCCATTCCCCTTTGTTGTTCCGGATCGAAGCTTTGCGCACCGCGCCAGCCGTTCGCCCCGCTATCAAATGCCTGTTTCACTTTGATGACGTTTTATTCGTCATCCTCAACATCTTCTGCGCAATGCCATTTCCTTCCACCGATCCGAACTCAGCCGTGACGCATCAGCGCCGCCCGCGCATCGGCCGCACGAACAAACTGCGCACAGGCGAACTGCATCAGCGTGTCGACGCACGTCGCAAGCGAAGCACGACCTGTATCGATCTCGAGGTCGGCTGCCACCGGCGGTTCGTACGGCGCCGAAACACCCGTGAATTCCGGCAGTGCACCACGCCGCGCCTTCGCGTACAGCCCCTTCGGATCCCGCGTCTCGCAGCAGGCCAGCGCCGTGCTCACATACACTTCACGGAATGCCGGCCCCACGATCGCTTTCGCTTCGTCGCGCATCGCCGCGAGCGGTGAAATGACCGCGACGATCGCTAGCGCGCCGGATTCGCTCAACAATGCCGCGACTTCGGCGATGCGCCGCACGTTCTCGAAACGATCCTGCACCGTAAAACCGAGATCCCGATTCAACCCCGTCCGCAACCGGTCGCCATCGAGCACCACCGGATGCATGCATCGGTCGCTCAGTCGCGCGGCCACCGCATCGGCCAGCGTCGTCTTGCCCGCGCCCGACAGCCCCGTGAGCCACAGCACCCCGCCGGCCCGCTGCGGCGAAGCTCCCCACCCTGCGTGAGCCCCGTCTACCGATAAGGACGAAACGACGCCGGAAAACCCGCAACGTTCGATCTTCATCATGCCCGTGCCCCCGTATTCGCGGGTTCGTCGTCCTCGCGCGGACGTGTCTGCCAGAAGCCGCCTTGCATCGTCACGATCGATGGCGTCTCGGCCCATTGATGCGGACTCAGGATCTCTACGCGCCGCACGTTCGGGAGCACCTGCACGTCGAAGATCTCGTCGACGCCGTTGAAGAACTGAAGGATGCCGAGCACGTCGCCGGTGTTCGCGTCGAGCGCGGCCACCCCCGCGACCAGCACATCCGACTCGCTTTCGATCGGCAACCCCTGCGGGCCGCGCTTGTCGCGCAACTTCGACAACCCGACGAACAACACGCCGCCGTACTCCGCAAGACCGTGCGTGAAGCCCGGCAGCTTCGCGAGCACACGCCGCGCGCCGGACTGCGGATCGATCTGCAGCACGTGGCCGCGGCCGCCTTCGAGCACATGCAGTCGCCCGCCGATCACGCGCGGCGAATGCGGCATCGACAGCCCCGATGCGACGACCCGGCCGGACGGCACCTCCATCACGATGCCGCTGCTTGCCATTCCGCTCCGCCAGCCGAACGGCTCGTTGCTCATGCCGAGCGCGGTCACGAACCGCACCTTGCCGTCGGCAAACGCCATGCCGTTCAGGTGGCAGCGATCGTCCGGCGCGGTCTCCGTCACGAACGGCGGCTGCCAGATCGGCGTGAAGTTGAAATAGCCGTCGATCACGCTGATGCACGAATAGCGCGTGTTCACCGCCAGCAGGACGTGCTTGTCGAACGCCATATCGTGCAGGTCGAGATCGCCGGTGTAGTAGGACATGCGCGGCACGAACATCGCGTCGTAGTGATCCGGGCGAGCCGGATAGCGCGGCGCGAGCGTCGACACGTTCGCGAACACCATCAGCTCGTGCATCGTCGCGACCGCAAGCCGGTTGCCCGACACGGCCATCCCCATCGAGCGCGGCAACAGGCACGCGGACAGCGTGGGAACGCCATCGTCAACGCCGATCACGGCGACACCCGACGGGCGGCGGCTCACGGCCAGCGAGCACTTGAGCGCCTCGAGCACCTGCAGGAAGCGCCCCGTGTCGCGCAGGTTGATGACCGGCGACAGCGCTTCCGCTTGCCGTGCCGATGCGTCGTCCACTGGCGCGTCGCGCTCGCCGGTCGGCCTGGTTTCCTCGAACTGTTCCACTGTCATGCACCTGTCGGCTTCATGCCGCCTGATGAGAAAAAATGCGCATCTCCGCGTGCTCCCGCGCGCCGGCACGGCGCGTCGGGGCCGCGTGCGGCGCACCAAGTCGCAGCTCCCACCTACCTAGACGGAACGAAGCGCGCATTGCCGCAATGTTTTTTTGCGTGACGCCGATCGATCCGCCTGCACGGGCAAACGATCGACGCAAGCGGGCTGCAATGCGCGCGCAGCCGCCCCTCGCGCAAGACTTGCGAGATGCGGTGCATGACCTTGCGTGGCCCCCGTTTCGTGTACGTGTCGTCGCCTGGCCGACGTGCGGCGCCCGGCGGTCCGCCGTTGCGCGCGGACGGCCGGCAAGCGTGTCGCCGTCTGGCCGGCCGACGCGCGAAAAGCGCAACGTGCCAGCGAGCGGCCCGACAATCCTCGGGTTTCAACCGGGAAGTTTTTGTGACATTCCGCTGAAGATATTCACGAAACGCTCGCGAAACACGGCAAGCGATCGTCGAGACCGTTTACGCGGCACGGCTGAATCGCGATGTGCCGCGCCGCAAAACGCAGGTACGCACGAAATCCTGCGGCTTGCGGCCGCCCGCTTCGTCCTAGCTATTGAGAACAGAACACGTCAACGACAGGACCCTCCATGTCATTCGCCACGATGCTCGTACGGTGGCTTGCCGGGCGCTTGTCCGGCGCCGCCGGAATGCCGGGCCGGCTGCTTCCGCCCGCCGCTCATGCCGCTCATGCCGCGCGGATTCCGCCGCTGCGCTGGCGCACGCCGTGGCTCGCGTGGCAGTTGCTGTCATGGTCGGTACTCACGCTGCTCGCGCCGCCGATCTGGATGATCGGCACGCTGCTGCTGATCAACTCGTCGAGCGATCAGCCGCTGTTCTGGGGGCTCGTGATGGCGATCGTGCCCGTCGCAAACGGGGTCGCGATCGTTGCGACGAACCAGCGGCATCACCGCATGCCGTTCACGCGGCGTCCGGCGGTCGCGGCGCACATGTTCGGCATCGCGATGGCCGTCGGCTGTGCGCTGTTCGTGCTGCTGCTGTGGCGTACGCACGCGATCGCCAGCCTGGTTGGCCCGCTGGCAAACGACGGCATGCGTCCCGCGACGCTCGCATGCTGGGTCGCGGGGCTCGCCGCGCTGTTCGGCGTCACGTCATCTGCGCATGCGAGCATCGCGCATGCGTGGCTGGCGTTCGAAGTGTGAGCGCACCGCGCCGACAGACACTGCGGAGGCACGCGGATGCATCGATACGGGACAGGAAGGACGGCGCGGGCTCGACGCGAACGCGGCATTGCGATCGTGACGGTACTGCTCGTCGTCGCGCTGGCGGCCACGCTTGCCGCCAGCGTGCTGTGGCGCCAGCAGGTCGCGACGCGCGACGTCGAGAACCAGCGGCTCGCGACGCAGACGATGTGGATCGAGCGCGCCGCGGTCGAGTGGGCACGCGCGACGCTGCGCGCGCAAAGCGCGACGTCGAACGTCACGTTCGTCGGCCAGCCATGGTCGGCACCGGTCGCTGACGTACAGCTCTCGGACCTGCTGCCGTCGGACGCCTTGGCGGTCAACGCCGAGCTGTCACGCGCGTGGATCTCCGGCAGCGTCGAGGACGCGCAGGCGCGCTTCAACCTGACGAACCTCGTGTCGCGCGCCGCGCCCGGCAAGCCGTGGCAGTCCAGCGGCGAAGGCGTGCTGGCGTACCGGCGCCTGCTCGGCCAGCTGTCGCTCAATCCCGCGCTCGCGCAATCGACGGCCGACTACATGCTGCGCTCGCTGCGCGACGCGAACGGTCCGGACGGCTGGCCGCTGCAGCTCGTGTCCGTCGACGATCTCGCGCGCATTCCCGGCTACGACGCGCGTACGATCGACGCGATCGCGCCCTTCGTGACGATCCTGCCCGACCTGACCGTCGTCAACGCGAACACCGCCGCCGAACCCGTGCTCGTCGCCGCGATTCCGACGCTGTCGCAGAGTCAGGCGAAGCGGCTCGTCGACCGGCGCGCGACGGCCTATTTCGTCAGTACCGGCGACATCGCCGAATACCTGCTGCCGGCGCAGGGCGGCAACCCGACGCTGCCGGACGGCTCGGCCGTCGGCGTGAACAGCGGCTATTTCATCGTGCATTGCCGCGTGCACTCGGCGCGGATCAACACGCGTATCGACACGCTGATCGCGCGCTACGGCAGCGGCAATTTCGCGTGGACGTCGGTCATCTGGGTGCGACGGCTCACGAGTTGACGCCGACGGGCTGGCCTCGATGCGTACACGGGCGTACGTACTTCATGCCGGAATGCGGCAACGGATAAAGGCTATCCGGCAACTGATCCCGTGTAGCGCGAGCGTCAATGAACCGCGACGGGCGAGCACCCCGTTCCTTCTTCCATGTTCGTGTCGGCAGGTATTTCGATGTTATCGCAACGGAATCCGGCCAGCGCGTTGCGCGACACACGATACAGACGGTGTCCGCCAGTCACCGCGGCCGGAACGCTAGACCCGCGACAACTCGCCCAACCCGACCGCGCGCACACCCTGCTGCGTCACCGCCGCATCGAACGACAGCCGCGTGAAGCTCGTCTCGCGCACTTCGCCGAGCAGCCGGTTCCAGTCGTCGATCGACACGAGCAGCGCGATCGGCCGGTTGTACTTGGTCACCATCACGAGCGCTTCACCCGCATGCCGCAGCGCCTTCGACGGATTGCTGCTGAAGTCGCGCGTCGCCATCGCGATCGTGCGCAGGCTGAACACATTGGCGGCCGGATCGTCGCCATCGTCGTGCATCAGGCGCTCGAGCGTCGCTGCACGCAGCAACGCCTGCGACTTCGCGGACAGCCGGTTGTCGCGGCGCCGACGACGCTCGCTGCGCGGGTCGACGTGCACGGCAAGCATCCGCACGATCTGGCCTAGCGTCGCCGCGGGCAACTGGTCGTAACGCTGCCACCAGTCCGGCGGCAGCGCGATCATCATGCCCGCGTAGGTCGCCGTCACCCCGTCGGCGATCAGCGACGGTAATCGGTCGACGTCGCGCGCATCGAGATCGAGCGCACCGCCGACGACGCGCGTCATCACGCTGAACGCGTTGTATGCAAACGCGGCGATCCCGCTCGCCAGCAGCGCCGCGCGTGCGGGCACGCCGCCGAACGGCCCGCCGCCCGTGACGGGCTCGAGCGCCAGCGGCAGCGCGTCGCGCCAGCGCCGGGACGACAGCGCCACGACCTGCGGTGCGTCGAACCGCTCGGCCGGCAGATCGGTCAGCAGCGTGACGATTTCGCCGGGCGAATCCGCGCTGTGCCATTCGATCCGCCGAAACGCGCCCGACACGCCGCCTTCGCCGGCCATCCCGACGGATTGTTCGCGAACGCGTCCGCCGCCGAACACGCCGCCTTCCTGCCAGTCGCCAAGCGGCCGGCACGCGGCCGAGCGGCCGTATTCACGCAGCACGAACGCGCCGCCGCGGCGCGGCCAGCCGGAAAGGAGCGCGTCGGTATCAAAGCGTCCATCGACGATCCACAGCTCGCCAGGCCGGACCGCTTCAAGCAGCGCGCCGACGAATGCGCGCTCATGCGTCCGGCCGCGCTCGCAAGGCAGCAGGTCGACGATCATCCCGAGCTCCGGATCGTAGACCGGCAGGACGCGCACACCGCCCGCCGCCACATCGCGCGCGGGGTCGTCGCACGCGCGCCCGCAGTCGCATCCGCCGGCCTGTGGCGCGCAGGCCTCGCCAGTACCATCCAGCACCCGCAGCCGCATCCCGTCGACGGCACGCTCGCCGTCGACGTTGCGCGCCGCTGCGACCGGCAGCAGCAGTTCGACGCTGTCCTTTGCCAGCGCGCGCCCCCAGCCGGAACGCCAACGGCTCATGCAATCGTGCAGTGCCGTCACGGCCGAACCAAACCCCGGCGCGGCGGCCACGCCGGCATCCGGCATCCGTTGCCACGCGGCAATCGACGCGATCGCGTCGACGGCGAGGGCGAACAACGTCTCGCGGATCGACTCGCCGTCGGGCTCGTCGCCGGCGTCCGCCGCGGCGCCGATCCAGTCGTCGTGCAGCGCGCATTGCAGCACGAGCCGCGCCATGATCGTCATCGGGCTCTGCTCGACAAAGCGTTCCACGATCGTGCGCATCATCGGATTACCCCACCCTGACTGGTTGATCGCACGAGCTGCCGCAACGGCATGCGCACGCGTGCGTCGCGATACGTTCGCACTTGACGGCCCGCCCGCGACGCCGCAGCATCGTGAGCGACCGGACCCGCGCGACGGCGCGCCGCCGCGGCGGTCCGCCCGCAATCGATGCACGAGGCACCGGCATGTACGTAGATCCCCGCGTGGCTCACGGCCGCGCCCGGTTCGACCTGAGCGGCTCCCCGCGGCTCGTCGCCGACGAGCGCCGCTGGGAAATCAGCGACGTCGTCACGCGCGGCCTCGACGATTTCACGGGCGTGCGCAACCGCCGCAACCTGATGCGGCTGCTCGAACGCCAGATCGCGCCGAAGCTCGCGCGCCTCGGGCTCGAGCCGTACGTCGGCGCGCTCGGTCATGCCGAAGGGTTGTTCGTCAACTTCTCGACGATGAGCGCCGAGCACGGCCTGCGCGAATTCCAGCTTCAACTGACGGTGCCCGACCTCGTGCTGCGCAGCTTCGCGTCGAACGTGATCCGGCCGCACGCAGTTGCGCGCTGCATGCAGCGCAACGGCGTGATGTCGCTGGCGGAAATCGAATCTGAAACGCGCATCGCGTTCGTCGCAGCGCGCGTGATGCGCTCGCTGGCCCTCGCGGAAGGCTGGCAGCAGATCGGCGTGCCGACGCCGCACGGGCTGTTCGTCGGCGCGCTGACCGACGCGCACGACGTCGCGATGAACACCTACTTCCGGCCCGGCGACAACGATCGTCCGTCGCGCTGGAGCGGCTTCTCGGCCCTCTTCTCGACGATGCCGGACTGGCGGCCGGAACAGGTCCGGCACGGCGGCGATCTGCTGCAATGGATGGTCAACCATATCGTGGCCCTGCAAGAATCCGCACCGTTCGTCGAACGCTTTCCCTTTCTGCGCGAGCCGCTGCGCGATGCCGGCGATCCGCTCGACGCCGCCTGGAACGGCGCACGCGCCGGCCTGCAGCCAGGGGCGCCCTCCTGAATCCCGAGTCGTGAATCCGGGCTTTCGTGACGCGGCCGGTACGAACTTGGCCCACACGCGCCACCCTGCGTGAGCGGTGATCCGGGAGCCCATTCAGGCCCCCGTTCCCCGGTCTCCGCCTTACCGCCCCTCTGCACGGCCCCTCGCTCTCTCATATACAAGGTCGAAGCGAGCCCGCATAACCCGCATACTTTCTTTCAGCACGCGCGCCACGGCACGAGCACGACCACGCGCGCGATTGCGCACCTCCCCGGTGCACGCGCAAAGCGCCGCATCAATGCGTGCGCGTCGGCCCGCCGGGCTCCTGGCGGCCGACCGTCTCCAGCACGGCCCACATCCAGATCAGCTCGCGGACCGTGCGTGCGTGCTCGTCGCTCTGCGCGCGCCAGCGCGCGAAAGCGTCGAGTTCCTGTTCCGTCGTGTCACCGGTGCGCAGCCACAGCAACCAGCGCACCGCGCCCTCGCGGATCGCATCGGCGCGCGTATTCGCGTCGCCGGGATCCGACTCCCGTTGCGATTCGTTCATGATCACGCCACCGCCCGAAGCTCCATCGACACACATCCCCCGCACCGTGCATCGCTGCACGGCCGGGGCGCTTGCCACACACGCCTCGGGTCCGACGACGTCACACCGGGCCGCCATGACAGACAGCCCGGCGTTTGCCGGCCCTCATTGATCAAGTCGTATCGAACGGCCGTAACCCGCAGGGTGCGGACAGCCGGAAGCGACGCGAACGCATCGCCAGCGGGAGGAAGAACGAAAAGTAAGACGCGGGGAGCCGCGTCAGCTCAGCAGCACGATGTTGCCGGGCAGGCGCGTGATGTGCGCGCCATACAGGCGGCCGACCATGTCGATCACGTCATCGAGCCGCGTGATCGGGAACTGCGCCTGCATCCGGTTTTCGCCGAGCGACGCGCTGCGCAGGATGACCTTGCCACGCCGGTAGCGGTTGATCTCGTCGACGACGTCGGACAGCGGCACGCCGTTGAACACCAGCATCCCGCGCCGCCATGCGCTGACCGCGCCCGGATCGATCCGCGACACGGGCTGCACGCCGCGATCGTCGTAGACGACCTGATCGTCGGCCGTCAGCGTGCGCGCGCCGCGCGGATGTTCGAGCGCGACCGTGCCCGACAGGCAGGTCACGCAGACCTGCGAGCCGGTGCGCCGTACGTTGAAGCGCGCGACGGTCGCCTGCATGCGGCCGCCGCCCGCAACCACGGTGACGGGCTGGATCGGCGTCGCGCGGTCGGCCGGCGGCGCGGCCGCGTCGATCTCCGCCTCGCCGGCGACGACTTCGACGCCGTGCGCGACATCGCTCGCGGCCAGGACATCCAGACGCGTCTGCGTGTTCAGCTCCACCGTCACGCGCGACGACAGCGCGACGCTGCGCTGCTCGCCGGTGCCCGTGTGGTAATCGGCCGCGAGATCGCCGAGCGACGGCCACAACTGCATCGGCGGGCGCACGGCAAGCCACGACGCGCCGGCCGCGACTGCGAAGCCGATGAACGCGCGCCGCCCGGTGCGCATCGTGCGCTCGCGCTTTGCAACGTTTGCCCAGGCGGCGGCCGCGCGCTCCTCGTGCGCGAGTTCGGTCGCCGCCGTGCGCAACGAGCTCCAGGTGTCGCGCAGCAGATCGGCGGCTTGCGGACGATCGGCGCACCAGCGCTCGAACGCATCGGCTTCGGCCTGGCTCGCGTCTCCGGAGCGCAGACGCAGCAGCCACGCACTCGCTTCGTCGAGTTCGTCGTGGGCAGGTTCGGCCTGGGCTTTCGTCATCGTCCTGATGCTCAAAATTTACGCGGGCCGCCTCGCGTGCCCGTGTACGGATCGCCGTCTTCCTGCATGCGCTGCAGGCAGTACTTCATTGCCGCACTCAGCTCGCTTTCCACGAGCCGCAGCGAAATGCCGAAATGCTCGGCGATCTCGCGGTTCAGCAGGCCGTCCACGCGGGCGGCCAGCAGGATCGCGCGGCGCCGCGGCGGCAGGCCGCGCAGCACGTCCTTCAATGTCTCGACCTTGCGGCGCGCCGCGACGATGCGCTCGGGATCGGCCAGTTCGTCGGGCATCTCGAGCAGCGTCTCGACATCGTCGTCGTGCAGATGCCGGCGTTCGCGGCGATGCTGGTCGATCGCGACATTGTTCGCCATCCCGAGTATATAGGCGTCCGCGTTCGTCACCTGCGTGGAGACGTTCGCGTTCTCGAGACGCAGCCAGGTTTCGTGCAGCGCGTCGGCGGCGCCGTCCTTCGACCCGGTCACGCGCTCGAGGCGCCTGACGAGGTACGCATAGCGCGTCGCCAGCAGATTCCGGAGCCCGGAGCGGTTGCTGTCGGACATGACGGCCTAGCCCCGGACGGCCGGCTGCGGCGCCGGACAGCGGAAATGCACGCCGTTGCCGGCCGGCCGCAGCAGGATCGTGACCGGCTGCGGCAGCTCCGCAGGCGGCGCGTCGTCCAGCTTCAATGCGCGCAGCGCGCGCATCACCGCCGCGTCGCGGGCGGCCGAACCGCTCGATGCCACCATGTTGACCGCCACCACCGCCCCCCTGTTGTCGATGCGCACCTGCGCGACGAGTCGATAGCTGCCCGGCACCGCTCCCGGCTGCGCGCAGAGCGCATCGATCAGATGCGCCTGCAGCAGGCCCGCGAACGCGCGCCGATCGCCGGAATCGCCGATCCCGTCGATCGGCAAGGCCGCATCCGCCGGCGTGTCGGCCGTCGCGGGCGCCTGCTCGGCGGCCGGTTGCGCGACGATGATCGCTTCGTCCGGGCGCGAGAATTCCGCACGCAACCCCGTTCCGGCCAGCATCCGCTCGAGCGCGTCGCGCGGCGCGAATTCGCCCTGGACCGGCGCACTCGTGCGCCCGTCGAGCAGCGGCGCCGGCGCCAGCACGATCAGCTCGGTGAGCCGCGCGAAATCCTGCAAGGCCTTCGCGAGCGGCTGCGCGGGCAGCTCGAAACGCGCCGTGCTGCCCGGCTGGCGGACGATGGAACCGGTCTCCTGCGCGTGTATGCCGTGCATGCACGGCACGACGAACGCCAGCCACGCAACGAGCGCCAGGACACCAGACGGCGCCCGTGAACGAGTCATGAATCCCTGGACGGAAGTGGAGTTGCACGTTGCCGGCGTAACGCGCACCCCCGTGAGCGGTTCCGCAGCAAACGAACGTCAGATTGTGAGCGGGCACTATGACAGTCAGGTGAAGCGTGCAGCGATGCGATTCAATCGCCGCGCGTTCTCGCCTTGCGGTCGTGCCAGGCGCCGAGCGTCGCTCACGGCCTGCGCACGACGAAGTTGCCGATGCCCGTGCCGACGACGGCCATCCGCACGTCGCCGGACCACAGCGTGATCGTCACGGGCACGTCGATGCCTTCACTGCCGAGCACGAGGCGCGACGGCACTTCACCACCGCCGGTGTACCGCACCGACACGCCCGTCACCTCGGTGCCCCAGCGGCGTGCGCGATACAGATCGTCGGTCATCGGTGCCCACGTGCCGCTTTCGGTGCGCTGCACGAAGCGATAACCTCCCCCGACCGTCTGCCATGCGATCGGGACCGACCGCACCTGCGCCTCGTCGCCGGCTGATTCGAGCAGGTTCGCCAGGCGCTGTGCCTCTTCCGCCAGATCGGTGCGGCGATTGCGCGACGGCGCGAGCGTCACGACCGCGACCAGCAGCCCGACGATCAAGAGCACGACGAGCATCTCCAGCAGTGTGAAGCCTGCTGCACGGCGCGACGCGAACGGACGCCGTTTCCTGACGGGCACGATCCTCATGCCGTTACTGCCACGAGCCGATGTCCGCATCGTTGCCCTCGCCGCCTGGTTTGCCGTCCGCGCCATAGCTGAACACATCGATCGCGCCGTGCGCGCCCGGGTTCAGGTATTGATACGCGTTGCCCCACGGATCCTTCGGCAAACGCTCGAGATAACCGCCGTCTTTCCAGTTGTTCGGCACCGGATCGTTGGTCGGCTTCTGGATCAGCGCGGTGAGCCCCTGCTCCTGTGACGGATAGCGGCCGTTGTCGAGTCGATACAGATTCAGCGATTGCATCATCGTGCCGATGTCCTGCTTCGCGGCAATGCGGCGCGCCTCGTCGGGACGACTCATGATCTTCGGCACGATCAGCGCCGCGAGAATCCCGAGGATCGCGACCACCACCATGATCTCGATCAACGTGAAGCCGCGTTGCGTGTGCCGTCCGACAGAGTCGGCGTACCGCGTTCGGGTTTCGTTGGGCCCCGTCATCATGCATTCACCCTCGCAACAAAGAATGGAAAACATCTTCTGTTCATCGCACCGACCTGCCGCCATGAAACCGCTCGACCTGCTTCGCATCGCGCCATCCCGCGCCGATCTCGTACCACTCGCCGCGACGCTTGCTGCCGCGGCCGCGCTCATTACCGTGTCGCTGTGGGCCGTGCGCGTGCTGAGCGCTGCCGATGCGCCGGTCGCGGCGCTTGCACCGCCATCCGCGCCGATCGACGTTGCCGCCGCCGCGCGGCTGTTCGGTGCGAAACCCGACGACAGCCGCGATGCCATCCAGCTGCTCGGCGTGCTCGCTTTCGACGCGCGCCGTGCGGCCGCGATCATCAGCGTCGGCGGCGAAGCCTCGCGCGTCGTGTCGCTCGGCGCGGCGATCGGCGAAGCCGCGAAACTGGCCGAGGTTCGCGCGCGCTCGATCGTCGTCGACCGCCACGGCCTGCAACGCGAGATCGCGCTGCCCGCCACGGAAAAGGCCAACGCATACGTGCGCTGATCCGCGCGTCACTGCACCATGTTGTTCAGCTCGATGATCGGCATCATCACCGCCAGCACGATCACGAGCACCACGCCGCCCATCGCGAGGATCAGCAGAGGCTCGAGCAGGCTCGTCAGGAACATCGTGCGGCGCTCCAGCTCGCGCGATTCGCCTTCGGATGCGCGATCGAGCATCGTCGTCACGTCGCCCGTCGCCTCGCCCGAGCGAATCAGGTGCACGAGTACCGGCGGAAACGTCTTCGTATGCGCCAGTGCGCGTGACAGTGCCGAGCCTTCGCGCACGCGCACGATCGCATCGTCGACGTTCGCGCGCATCGCGCGATTCGACAACGTCTCGCCGGCCGCCTGCAGCGCGCGCAGGATCGGCACGCCGGCCGCGGTGAGAATGCCGAGCGTGCTCGCGAAGCGCACCGTGTTGTAGCCGCGTACGAGCTTGCCTGCCAGCGGCGTGGTCAACAGCCACGTGTCGAACCTGAGCCGCGGCGCATCGCGCGACAGTACCTTGCGGATCGCATAAACGAGCACGGCCGCCGCCGCGAGCGACGCCCACCACCAATGCCGCACGAAGTCCGACAGCGCGAGCATCACGACCGTCAGCGTCGGCAACTGCTGCTTCGTGCTGGTAAACACGTTCGCAACCTGCGGCACCACGTAGCTCAGCAGGAACGTGACGATGCCGAACGCGATCAGCGTGACGATGCCCGGATACGTAAACGCCAGCAGGATCTTTTGCTTCAGTGCGTTGCTTTGTTCGATGTAGTCGGCGAGGCGCGACAGCACGATGCCGAGCTTGCCGGTGTGCTCGCCGGCCGCGACGAGCGCGCGATAGATCTCCGGGAAATCGCGCGGATGCTGGCTCAGTGCGTTCGCGAACGAATGGCCGCCGACGACTTCCGCGCGGATCGACGCCATCAGCTCGCGCACGTAATCGCGCTCGGCCTGTTCGCTCAACACCGACAGCGATTCGTCGAGCGGCAGCCCCGCGACCAGCAGGCTCGCGAGCTGGCGCGTGATGATCGCCTGCTCGCGCTGCGACAGCTTGCGGCCGAGCGACAAGCGTTGATGACGTTCGCCGTGCAGGCGCTGTGCGGCCAGCTCGACGATCAGCGGCGTGAGACCTTGCGTGCGCAGATGGCTGCGGCCTGCGCGTGCGCTGTCGGCTTCGAGCACGCCTTTCAGCGTGCGGCCGGTGGGATCGATCGCTTCGTAGCGGAATGCCGACATGCCGGGGTTCTCCTGTCACGGGCGCGACTGCTTTCGATGACGTCGCGCAGCTTGCCGGACGGAGTCGCCGGGGAAGACTACGGAGCGAACCGGCGCAAATTTGTGACGGATGTTGGGCTACCTTTTTGGCGGGCTTTATTACGTTGAGTCGTTATTCTTATAACTTAAAAACGATTTCAATTTTTTGCCGCGATTGATCCGTCACACATTAAATACACGATACTTTGCTGGCCTTCCATTTATGGATTAGCGCAGTCAATGGAAGGAATACATCAAGGGATAGGATATTCATCGACGCGCGGAATGTTCCGTAACATCCGCCACAAAACCGTCTTGAAGTTGGGATAGCACCGCGCGAGCTCGCGTGCGACGTCGGCGGTCGGCGCCATGTGTGATTAAGGCTCTGGCGGCTCTGGCGCTCGTTCCGCCGGAACGGCCCTGCGCCGAATCCCAGTATCTGAACGCTCCGGCAGGTGCCAAATAACGCTCCAATCCCCGCTTTACCAATCCGAATAACGCAATGGCTTATTCGATAAAAATGTTACGCACCATTCGTTATGAAAAATTCACACGCGTCATTCGTATTTCCCCCTACATTTACCCGGCGGTCTACAAGCATTCCAACCGCAGTAGCAGGGGTTCCCGTTTATCTTCGTCCAAGGAAATTTCTCATGAAATCCAGCAAGCGCAAGATCTGTCAAGTCCTCGCTCTCGTTGTTTCCGGTCTGGGCGCCACGGCCGCAATGGCCTCGCCGACCGTGCTCGGCGGCGGCTCGTCGCTCGTCGCCCCGACCATCGGCGCGATCGGCAACACCGCGACCGAAATCGGCCTGTTCGGTACGGGCCAAGGCTCGTTCACGTATTTCTCGGTGGGTTCGGGCGCCGGTCAAAACGCGTTTCTGAACAACCAGCCGACGTATCTGAGCCCGGGCCTCACGGGTACTGTCGACTTCGCGAACAGCGATGCGGCACTGTCGTCCGCGCAACTCACGTCGTACAAGACCGGCGCCGGCCTCGGCGTGACGAATGGTCCGCTGATCCAGATTCCGTACATCGTCACGCCGATCACGGTGCCGGTCGTCAACGGCCCGGCCGTGACGAGCACGACGACGCCGCAGACGACGCCGGGTCAAGCGCACAGCATCGCGCTGAATGACAACGACCTGTGCGGCGTGTTCTCGGGCAAGCTGACGAACTGGAATCAGGTCACCAATCCGGAAACGGGCTCGGTCTATACGCTGAACGCACCGATCACCGTCGTCTACCGCTCGGACAGCAGCGGCACGACCGAACTGCTGACCCGCCACCTGGTCGCCGTCTGCTCGGCCACCAACACCGCCCCGGGCGTCACGTTCGTCGATTCGACGACCTTCACGGCGTCGTTCCCGACCGGCTTCCCGTCGGGTTCGACTTTCGTCGCGGCTTCGGGCAGCGGCGGCGTGCGCAACCAGTTGGTCACGTACGCCACGACGACGACGACCACGACGGCCGCAGTCGCCTATCTGAGCCCGGACTACACGAACACGTACCTCGCACCGCAAAGCACGGTCACGACGTCGGCCAGCGCAACGCAACTGCCGGTGGCAAGCCTCCGGAACACGACGAACGGCACGTACTATGCGCCGACGTACGCAAACGCGTCGACGGCGCTGGGTTCGTTCGCACCGCCCACCACGTCGAAGGCAGCCGCCTCCAACCAGGCAAACTGGGTGCCCAACGCGGGCAACCCGGGGTCGGGCTATCCGGTTTCCGGCACGAGCCAGATCATCCTGAGCCAGTGCTATGCCGATCCGAACGTCAAGACGGCCGTGCATGACTTCCTGAACGCTCACTACACGAACGCCAGCTTCGCGTCGATCGTTCACGGCAACGGCTTCGACACGGTTCCGTCGAACTACCAGACGGCCATCTCGAACGACTTCCTGAGCAACGCTAGCACGTGGAACCTCGATATCGGCAACACGAGCGTCTGCACGGGCACCGTGACCGGTCGTTAAGTCCATTTGGCGGCGGATGCTCCGCCGTTGATTCGACCGCGCCCCTGGATCGTCAAGGGCGCGGTTTTTTGTTTACACGTCCAATCGGTATTTCTCACCCTCATCCGGTCGAGCATCGCTAGATGCGCATACCGGGCACTTTGGATAGCCGGTTGATGCAACGGGAAAATCTCATGGAATTTCAACAACGCAACCTCTGCCGGATCGTCGCGCTTTTGATCGCCGGCATCGGTTCAACGGCCGCGATCGCCGCAGGCCCGCTCGTCCAGGGTGGCGGGTCGTCGCTCGTCGCACCGATGATCGGCGAACCCGGCATTGCCAATACCGAAATCGGCCTATTCGGCACCGCCGAGGCAACGCTGACCTATTACCCGGTCGGTTCAGGAAACGGGCAGAATGCATTCCTCAAAAATCAGCCGACGTTTCTCGGCTCGCAGAACACAGGCATGGTCGATTTCGCGTACAGCGATGCGGCGCTGTCGTCCTCACAAATCACATCGTACAAGACCGGCCTCGGCACGACGAATGGTCCGCTGATCCAGATTCCGTACATCGTCACGCCGATCACGGTACCGATCATCAACGGCCCGGCCGTGACGAGCACGACGACGCCGCAAACGACGCCGGGTCAAGCACACAGCATCGCACTGAACGATGACGACCTGTGCGGCGTGTTCTCGGGCAAGCTGACGAACTGGAATCAAGTTACCAATCCGGAAACGGGCTCGGTCTATACGCTGCACGCGCCGATCACCGTCGTCTACCGCTCGGACAGCAGCGGCACGACCGAACTGCTGACCCGCCACCTGGTCGCCGTCTGCACGACCGCCAACACCGCCCCGGGCGTCACGTTCGTCGATTCGACGACCTTCACGGCGTCGTTCCCGACCGGCTTCCCGTCGGGCTCGACTTTCGTCGCGGCTTCGGGCAGCGGCGGCGTGCGCAACCAGTTGGTCACGTACGCCACGACGACGACCACGACGGCCGCGGTCGCCTACCTGAGCCCGGCTTATACAAACACATACCTCGCGCCGCAGAGCACGGTCACGACGTCAGCCAGCGCAACGCAACTGCCGGTGGCAAGCCTCCGCAACACGGCGATCGGCACCTACTATGCGCCGACGTATGCGAACGCGTCGATGGCACTGTCCAATTTCGCACCGCCTACCGCCGGGATACCAGCGCGCAATCAAGTGAACTGGGTACCCAATGCGGGAAACCCCACGTCGGGCTATCCAGTTTCCGGCACCAGCCAGATCATCCTGAGCCAGTGCTATGCCGATCCGAACATCGCAACGGCCATGCATGACCTCCTGAATAGCCACTACACAAACGCCAGCTTTGCGTCCATTGTTCACGGAAACGGCTTCGACATGGTTGCGTCGAATTACCTGGCAGCTATTTCACAAGATTTCCTAAGCAATACAAGCACGTACAACCTCGACATCGGCAACACGAGCATCTGCAGGGACACAGTGACCGGTCGTTAGTGCAGGCATTGCTCTCTGCAACTCTGCCCCTGGAACACCAGTGGCAGAGTTTTTGCATGCGAAATAGCAAACGTCCCCCCCCTATCACTGAGCGGCCGTCACAAACCAATATGAAAACGCGAGCCACCGATCGAACCGGCAGCTCGCGTCAACTTCACCCTTCGTCATATTTTGCCTAACCGCCCACGCTCATCCTCGGTCAATGTCGCACGCTGCGTCGGCCCCACCTGACCGAAACCCAATACCGACACCGCATTTGATGCATCGTAGCCAACCTGCTGCCTGTGCTTCTTCGCGCCATCGCCGCCCGCATCGCCGAATCCCTCGACCTGCACCGAAATCGTCCAGCGCCGCGCCGACGCACCGGACGCGTTGTTTTTCGCCATATCCTGCGCGACCTGCGTCGCCGCCGACGCAGCCGCGCTCGCGGCCGTCAACGCTCCCGTGTTCACCGCCTGCACGAGCGGGATACCGGTCGCCTTCCCCGTCACCTGAATGTTGTCCGCGTTCACCACGCGCAGCGCCGCGACGTTCAGGTTGCCCGCCCGAATCCCGGCGTCGCCCGCATCGACCGTGCCGCGCGGCGCAATCAGGTTGACCGTGCCGGGCGACACGCCCGGTACGCTCTGCAGCGTCGCGATGCCCGCACCGGTCACCTGCCCGCGCGCATCGACCATGCAATAGTGGTTCGCGTCGCACTGATATTGCGGCGCCGGGGTATCGGCCGACGACTTCGCGCCCTTGCCGGCGTTGATGTCGCCGTTCGAACTCCAGATCGTCATGTCGCCCCCCTGCTCGGTGAAGATCCGGCTCTGCGCGAGCAACACGCTGCGATCCGTGAAGATATTCACGTCGCCCTTCTCGAGCGTCAGGATACCCATCGACCCCGGGCCAGCGATCACGGTTCCCTTGTCATTGACGATCTGCGGCGGCGCTGACGTGCTCCCGACCAACGCCTGCCCACCCGGGCCGAGAATCGACACGTTACCGCCCTGCTGCGTCTGGATGGTCGTGCCGCGCATATCCAGATCGCCCGTGTCGACCTGCTTGTTCGCACCATTGCTACCGCCACCGAGACTGTTGGCCGTGTAGCCCAGCGAAGCCGGGAACAGCGTATTGAGCGCCTGATAGCCTCTGGCATATTTCTGAAAATACGGGCTCGCGGGATTGTTGTAGTCCTCCCCGACCCGGGCCAGCACGTTGAACAGCACCTGCTCGGCAAAAAGCTGCTGAACATACTGCGGAAGCGCCTTGAATTTCGACCACGCTTGTGCTGCCGTCAGCGGCGCGCTTGCCGGCTGATCGCTCACCAGCCCCGTGTCGACCACCTGACCCGCTTCGTACTGCTGTACGAATGCGATCAGCGCGGGCGTCGTGCCTGGCACCCCTGCCACCGAGCTCGCCGGGTCGATGTAAGTCGAAACGAACGTCGCGGTATCGACGCCCGGCCCCACACCGAACAGCACGTTGATGTTCGCGCTTTCATGAGGCAGGTACGGATTTTTCGCGTTGCCGATCGCGTCTATCCCGGTAAGTACACCTTGAAGATTCACTTCAATCTGGTTGGTCAGCGGTCCGATGTTCCGCCCCGCCTCGATGTCGAACGTGCCGGGGCCACCCAGTACCAGCGCCGGAACGACGGCGTTCACGGTACCTGCGAACGGCGTATCGTAGATGTCGCGCCCGGCCACGATGCGCGTCACATCGGACTTGCGCAGGTTCTGCCCCTGGAAAGCGAGGTTGACGATGTCTTGCCCGGCCTGGATGAACGTGGGCTTGTCGATCGAGATGGGAACGAGTTGGTCGTAAAAGCCGGTGGTCTGCAAAATCCCGTCGACGATGTCGCCATTCAGGCTATAGATGCGCGCCGGAACGGTATCGTCTTCGTGCAACGCGCTGGACGCATGAGCGGCCAGCGTCGTGTCGGTCAGGAGCGGCACATTCGCATGAGGATTCGTCGGGGACGGCATCGACGCAGGATCCATATCGAGCATGCCGAACACCGGGGTGCCGTCCCCCCCGCCACTGGTCGCCAGCCCATTGAGGCTGGAAAAGTTGATCGACTGGTCCGCGATCAAGCTCAGATTGCCCGACGGAGACGGAGCAAGTTCTCCGCTGGCCGCTATCGTGATACCACCGGTGAACGCAGTGAGGTTCAATCGGGCAGGTAACACGAACGACATGTCGTTGAGCCCGAATGTGGCACTTGAAGCTCCTCCCCCTATCGTGTCGATCCCCTTCAGCGTGCCGATTGCCACGTCGCCCGTCGTTGACGTGATATTGACAGCCGAATTCGTCGAATAGCCTTGCGCGTCCGCGTATTGCCGATAGGCATTCAACAGTGTAGTGCTCTGCACGTACGACGGGTTGAACACCCTTCCAATGCTGGCGCCCTGGCGGGCGCTCACGTCGAGCGTGCCATCCTGCGTCGCCAGCAACGTATCCAGCGAACCTGGAAGTTGTCCGACCAACAGCGACGGCAACGTGATATCCGAGCCGATCTTGCCGTCCGCGGTAATCGTGCCGATGCCCTTCGCGACGAAATAGCCGCCGCTCAGAATATCCCCACCGGCGTGTACCGCAAGGTTGCCGCCACCGACCGTATTGACCGTCGGGTTATCCGTATTGGCCGCGGTCAAATACCACGTCGTCGGCAGCGACACCGACAGATCGGCAATATTCCCGCCTGCCGACACGGAAATGTTGCCGCCAGAACTCATCACGCCCTGGTCGAAGGCGCCGAAATTGATCGATGTTTGAACGGTCTGCATCACAGGACGCGTTGCGCCGACGGTTCCCGTCGGATTGCCGATCTGCATCCACTGCCACCAGAATTGGCTGATATCGCTGCCTTGCTGGCCTGTCACCTCACCTGTCGCATCCGTCAAGCGCTCGGCACCGACGATGTTCCCTTGCGCGTGAATGGTGATATCGCCGGCAGAATCGGGGTTGACGGCCGGCGTCACCAGAATGTCCTGCTTGCCGGTCCACAACGGATGCACGATCGCGACATCGCTGCCCTGCGCGGGCGCTCCGGCAGCCGGAGCACCCGCCGTATAAATGACACCGGGGACAACCGTCACGCTCGGATCGTTCGCCGGCGTCGAACTCGCATCGAACAGTGCGATGTCATTCGCGGCCGCCACATCGATCGATCCCGTACCGGTGCGTAGCGCTGTCGGCGCAAGCAATGCCAAACCGTTGGCGTCCACATAAGCAGTGTGACCGTCGAAGGTCACACTGCCGTTGCCCGGCGATTTCGTCGAAGCCGACGCGGCCTGTACGGCAAGCGGATTCGTGCTGCCCAGATCCGCACCCGCAACCACGCGGAAAGAACTGCTTGCTCCTCCAGCCAATGAAGCAGACTGAAGCGGGATCGGATTCGCCGCAGTGGCGACCGGTGATGGCGTATTGTCGGCCACGGCGGGCAAGTTGATCGTCGACGTCGCAATTACCGCGACCGGCTGAACAGTCGGCGGTGTGACAACGTCCACGAACGGATACGGATCGAGTTGATGCTGGTTGCGATAGTTGGCAGCCGCTAAAAGATATGTCTTGTATTGATTCAAATAGATCAGATAGGAGCCTGGATTGATCGCCTGCTCCGATGCGGTTGGTGCAATCGGTGCAGTGAGACCTGCCACTGATTTACCGGTGCTTCGAAAAGTGCTGATGATGTTGATGTTGTCATTGGTCGGATCCCATCCGAACATGGAATTGATCGTAGTGGCTGTCGCCGTCAGATAATTCGCATACGCTGAATACAATGCATAGTATTCCGCTATTTCGTCCGGAGTCCCGCCCGTCGGCTGACCAGGCCCAAAAGCCAGATTCCGATTGAACCCAATTCCGTTTTTCCCAAAGTAGCCGAGCGTGTATCCGTAGTGATATCCACCTGAACCGGACGGCATGTCGTAAATCGACTGCGTCGCACTCAATGTGGACAACCCCGGCACCGGAATCGTCCCCCCGCCGCCAAGCGGATTCGCGATCTGGAAGAACCCGTCCGTCAGGCTCGCCTTGAGCTTCACGTTGTTCTCGGCGCGCAGCGTCACCACCGGCGCCTCCCCATTGAAACGGAATGCGAGATCCGTCGGCGACGTGCCGGTGCCCAGGTTCCAGTTCGTCAGCACCTGAATGTCGCCGCCGTTGATCGCCCGGCTCGGATTGTCCAGTTCGATACCCGGCACCACGTGGACGTTCGCGACGTTCTTCCCCGCGAACGGATTCACCAGCGCGTCGAGCCCATGCTGAACGAAACCCATCAGCGTACCGGGCGTCGTCGCAGTCGCACCGCCAGCCTGATAGCCGTAGAACGTCTGGTGATCGGCATTTGCCGCGCCCGGCACGAAGTACGTGCCGTTCATCCCGTCGAAGCCGATCGAAGCCAAGCCGTTGCGCAGTTGCGCTTGATCTCCGGCGCTGCCCGTCAGCACCACTTGCGCGCCGGTCGAGTTGTTCGTCAGCGTGCCGCCACCGTCGCCGCTTGCATTCGGCGTGAAGCCGAACGTTACGCCGCTCGTGCCCTGTGCCGTGAACGTACCGGCGACCAAATGTCCGTTGCTGTCGTACCAGCCCGCCGGATCGATGATGCCGTCGAAGTGCTGCGCATGCGTCGTCGCGTCGGTCGTGCTCCATACCGCATAGGCCTCGAGCGTCGTCGCGCGCGACCCGACGATACCCTTGCCGTCGTTGAATGCCCCCGGCGGATTGACGTTGACGCCGCCGTCCGCGAGCAGCGGCGCACGGAAATTCACCGTCCCGCCCGATAACCCGCCGGCCGTGCCGCCCGACACGTCGATCAGCGCGTTTGCTCCCAGCGTGATCGTCCCCGCGTTCGCACGCGCGATGTTCTCGTAGCCGTAGGTCGCGTTGTATGGATTCGCGACGGTCGGATCGAACATCGCGCTGGTGCCGATGTCGACCTTGCCGCCACGCTGCTTCGGATCGGAGCCGCGCGCCAGCAGCGTGCCTTCGATATCCACGCCGTTGCGGCCGTACAGGTCGATTTCCCCACCCGCCTTGCCGGATGCATCGATCGTGCCGAACACGTTCACGTTGCCGTTGACCGAGTCGGCCGCATTGCCCGCCCCGCCGTCCGCCGTGAGCCGCACCGTATGCGCGGTCAGCGTGTTGCCCTGCGACAGCGTCAGGTTGCCCGTGTTCGAGCGGATCGCGATCGACTGGTTCACGCCACTCGACGCGAGCGTCTTCGACAGCGCGTCGAGATCCGCCGCACCGCCTGTATTCAGCAAGAACGAGCCGCCCGCATAACCGTTCGCCGCGCCGCCCTTGATCGTGCCGTTCAGGTTCACGACCTGTTGCGGCGCGGACAGCGCAAGGCTGCCTGCCGCGCCACCGCCATTGGCACCGGAAAAATCGACCGTCGAGCCGGCCTGGACATCGACGGTACCGGCGTCGGCCGTCAGCGTGATCGATCCGGCCGGCGCGTAGCGCGTCACATCGAAGAACTGCTTCGACATGCCAGCCGAACTCACCGTCGAGCCGCTACCGATCGTCAGATTGCCGCTGGTCGCCTCGAGGCTCACGTTGCCCGCCGGCGCGGCAATCGCCGCGCCGTTGTCGGCGATCGCGCCGCCGATGAAATGCCACGCACCGCCGACCGGTGTCTTCGTCAGCGCCGTGCCCGATGCGCCATTCAGCGTCAGCGCACCGGTCGTCTTCACGATCGACGCGGAGCCCGTGTCGGCGAGATACACCGGCGCACCAAGCGTCACCGGCAGTGCGCCGAAATCGAACGTACCCGTGCCCTGACCAACGATGCCGCCGGTCGCATTCATCGTCACCGCCCCGAAACCGCTCAACGTCTTCGTGCCGGTGCCTAAATCGATCTCCTTCGCGTTGACCGTCAGCGTGCCGTTGCCCGGCGCGGCCACGCCGTTCGGCGCCCCGGTCTCGTTCGTGAACGCGATCTGCTGCGCATTCAGCGTCACACGGCCGCCATCGCTCGTGAACGCGCCCGCGCTCAGGTCCACGCTATTACCGAACGTCGCGTTCACGTCGCCGACGAAGCCGATCGCGCCGTAGCTGCGCAGCGCCACCTGCTGCGCATTCGCGAACTGTGCTAGGCCGGCCGGATCGACCACGAATCCCGGCAGGCTCGCGGCCGCGCCGCCGCTCGCGTTCGTAAACGTGATCGCCGAACCGTCGGCCGTGATCGCCTTGGCCGACAGCACCGCGGACGGATCGACCTTCAGATTGCCGGACGAATCGAGCATCAGTGCCTGGCCACCTGCGAGCGTCGCACCGGCGCCAACGGTCAACAGGCCCGTGCCCGTCCCGCCCGTACGCGTCAGCGGCGCCATCGTGCCGTTCGATACGCGCAACAGTGCGCCGTCGCCGGCGATCGAAAGCGGCTGATCCTTCGCCGCCGGATAATCGCCCTGCGCGGCGATCGACGCGCCTGCGTCGACGCGCAAGCCGTTCGGCGCGTTCGGATCGGTGCCGCTGCCGTCCGCCTTCGTGACGAGCAGGATCTCGGGGCCTTTCAGCGTCGTGCTCCCGTCGTTCGACACGACGACGCTGTTCGCGATCGGTGTGATCGCAACGCCCTGCGGCGTGGCTTGACGCGTGCCACCGATCAGCAGGCTGCCCGCGTTCAGCGAATCGAGATCGCTTGCGCCGATCTGCAGATAGCCGGCCAGCGCGGCACTGCCGCTGCCGGTGATCTGAATGTCCCGCGACGCGATATCGACCTCGGCCGGCGCGCCACCGATGCCGGCAGCGGTATTCAACGTCGCGCCAAGCGTAAGCGCCTTCGTCGCCGCCAGCACCAGTTGACCGCCATCCACCGGCAACGGCGGCGTCACGCTGCCTTGCTTAGCCGCCTGCGCGGCAAAGAATTTGTTCGCCCCTGTCAGCGTGTACTGCGAGTACTGCTGCCAGACCGGGCCAGACTGCACGTTGAACAGCGTCGGCATCGCGTTGCGGCCGCCCGTCAGCGCGTCGGCGAAATAACCTGCCGTCGTGACCGTCCCGTCGGGCAGCACGGTGCTCGCGCCCGGCACGACGGCGCCGCCCGTACTCGCAACCGTGACGCGATACGCACCCGGCAGCGTCGCATACTTGCCCGGCAGCAGCGTGTAATACCCGGCGGCCAGTCCCGGCACACCGGACAGGTACACCGCCTTGCCGATCCCGTCGTTCAGGCCGGCCTGCCCGACACCGAGCGTCGCGGTCGTCTTGGTCGCCGTGCCATAGACGCTGGTGGCCGGCTGGACCGTCTGTGCAAACACCGGATCATAGGCCGCCACGGGCGCCTGCGCGCCCGGCAAAATCGCGTAGACATTGCCCGCGCCAGCATTGACCGGTACAGCCGCGGCGCCCTTTCCGCTCGCATAACTCACGTTGTATTGCGATAGCACATCGCGCGTGCCGCCGGTGCCCGGCACCCACTCGGCCGCCTGCAGATCGCCGCCGCCGGACAGGTCGATCGTCGCGCCCTTGTCGAGCGCGACGTTGCCTGCGTTCACTCCGACGTACTTCGCGGGCGGCGCAGTCAGGTCGGCGACTTTGGTGTTGCCCGCCATCGGGTTGAATTGCCATTCGACGCCGTCGACCGTCGTGCCATACGGGATGACCGTGCTGTCGTTCGAGACCGACGTCACGCTGCCGTTCGCGAGCCTGACCGATTCCGTCGCAACGAGCGGCAGGCCGTTGAATTGCGCCTGCGTCGCCGTGCTGGCCGGATCCCCGACACCGAACACGAGTGAACCCGACGGCGCGCGCACCGTGCCACCCTGCACGATGTTCGTGGCATCCACGAGCAACGTGCCGCCGGCCGACAGCGGCGTGCCCGACGCACCGTTCGACGCGAACGTGATCGTCGTCGGGACAGGCTTGCCGGTGGCCCGATCGGTCGGCCCGACCGCATCGACGATGAACGTGCTGCCGGTCGCCGGATAGAGATCCGCCGCCTTGAAAGTCAGGTTGCCGGAGGTATAGAGCATGCCGGCCGCAGCGAGGGCGGTCGACGACGTCTGGGTCGCGTTCGTCGAGCCGAGGCGAATATCCCCGCTGCTCGTGAAGTTCGCCTGCCCGAAGTTGTTGAGCTGAAACTGGTTCGTCACATCGATGAACGACGCGTTCACGTTCAGCGTTGCATCAGATACCGTCGCAACCGGCACGAACGCCGGCGACCGCGACGTCAGCGTCGGCCCGTTCAGTGCAACATATGGCGCATCGATCTCGACCGTCGTCCCGGGCATATGCTGCGACGGTTGCGTGAGCAGTGTCGAAAGCGTCGTCGAGGGCGCAGAAAGGAGCGTGGCAAGTTGGTCCGTCCCGATTGCGGCGATCCGACCGGCATTCAGCGTCACCGACTCGGGCAAGCTCAGGTTCACGTTCCCGGCGAACGCAATCAGCGGCGCCAACGATGTCGCGCTGCCCAGGACGAGATTCGCGATGCCGGAGCCGTCCAGCCGGTCGGTGGCGAACTGAATGACACCGGTCGGCTGACCAATCGGCAACCCGGTCGTCGAATCGATCGCCGTCTTGAAACTCTGCCCCACTCCCAGCCCGACAGGCGTCAATTCGCCGCTTTGCCGGATGACGAGCGTAGCCTCACCGGTACCCGCCCTGTTCTGTTGCGGCAGAATCGTCAACACACCGCCCCGCGCCTGTGCGGCACCGGCGTGAGCAGCCAGCGTCGCGTCGGCAAAGAGCCCATACCCGGCGGACAACGTGATCGAACCCGCATCGCTCCACACCGGCTGCGACGCATACGTGCCGTTCGGCTGCAACTGGTCGAAGTTGGACGAGGTGCCCGACACGTCAATTTTCGACCCCGGCTGAGCGACCACGTAACCTGCGTCGCTCGACAACGTGACCGAACCACCCGGCAGGACCTTGCCGGTGTTCGGCACGACGACAGCCGTGCCGATCCAGACCGGTGCCGCCAGCGGGTTCACGAGCGCAGTACCCGACACGTCGAGCGCGGCAGCCGAGCCGAGCCAGACCGATCGACTGTCGCTCGGCACGAATATGCCGTATTGCCCCGTCTGCGCGAACGTGCTGCCTGAATCCGCGCTGAGCGTGATCGACCCGCCGGGCGCGACGATCGAGCCGAGCACCGTTACTTGCGTCGGCGAACCGAAGCCGATGTTCGCGCCGGCATCCGCATGAATCGACGCGCCGGACGACAACGTAACGGCACCCGTCACCCCCGGATACGACGGTGCCGTATTCGCCGGCGTGATCCATGACGCGTCATTGCCGCCCGTCAACACGAGACTCGTGGGCTGCCGGTGATAGTCGTCGAGACGCCCCGAGGTCGTCAGGCCCGACGTCGACAGGTTGGCGCCCGTCGCGGTTTGCAGAAGCGCCGGCACATCGGCAATCAGATTGCGCTGCGTCAGCGTGACGGCCGCACCGGGCGCCACGGTCGCGTCGTAGTACGCGTTCAACACATACTTGCCGAAACCCTGCTGCGCGAAAAAGCGCTCCGGCAAATAGACATCCCACGGCGCAGCAGCCTTCGGATCGCCGCCGATCTGGAAGCCGAGTGCCTGCAACGCCAACGTGCCACCGCCCGAAAAACCGTCGCTGAGGATCGTCCCGCCGAGTGCGATCGTACCGTTGACGGGTTGCGTGGTCGGCATCATCTGACCACCGTCGCCCGTATGACCAAACTGCCGGGTGACCGGCTCCGCGTAGACCGACAGCGCAACGTTGCCACCGCGTCCGACCGGAATGCCGTTCTGCATCAGCAACTGGCCGTTCGCCAGCACTTCGCCGCCGCTCGACACGTCGAGTACGCTACCGGGGCGCAGCAGAATCGATCCCGTCGAGTCCCTGAAACCGTCGCTCGAGTTTCCGACCGTCTGTTCGGTGGTCGATAACGCGATACTGCCGCCATTGATGAACTGGCTATTGCCCGGTGTCGTGCCGGGTGCGGCCTGTACGTCGTTGTTGACCCATTGCCCGGCCACGCTGATCACCGCCTGCGGCCCGACGATGATATTCCCGCCGCCCACAATCGAAATCGTGCCCGACGGTACGATCAGCTTGCCTGCCACGTTGACATCCGCACCGATGGGCACGCTGTTGAGCGAAATGGAACCGCCCGGCTGCAGGGCCAGCTGCGTGCCTTGCGGCACGACGAATCCCTTGCCGCCGCTCTTGTCCTCGGTCACGTTCAGGTTCGCGAAACCGCCGTTGTTCAGCGTCGCGACCGGCACCACGGTGGTCGTCAGCACGTTGCGCGGATCGTTCGCGGGCAACGCCTGCAGCGCCGTCTTAT